>NZ_JAMQBK010000099.1 GCF_023701485.1 Aporhodopirellula aestuarii | reverse complement strand
CGCTGTCGGCTCACTCATGTTTGCGAAACGACTAACTCAACAGTCCGCAAGCCGTCCGGTGCCGTGTTATCAAACGGCTTGTACCCTTACGCAGAGACTTTGAGTGGCAGACGCAAGTTCGGGTTTCCCAACGTCACGCCTCTTCACTTCGTGGTGAGATTTTCGCGATCACGAGATACATTACGGGAGCGAGTATCAACACAACGACGGTGCTGAGTGCGAGTCCGAATGTAAGGCTCGTCGCCATCGGCGAAACCACCTGAGCTTCTTTGGATCTCTCCAAAAGGATCGGCATCATTCCCGCGCAAGTCGTGACCGAGGTCAGCAGCACGGCGCGAAAACGGCGACGCGATCCGTCGATGATCGCATCGACCAACGGCAATCCGTCGGCAACGCGTCGATTGATGAAGTCGACCAATACGATCGAATCGTTCACGACCACACCCGCCAATGCCACAATCCCGAAGATGCTAAACAGTGTCAGGTCGATGTTCATTACGATGTGACCGACAATCGCTCCGATGAAGCCGAAGGGGATGATCGAAAGGATCAAGATCGCCTGCCACGATGAGTTGAACTGCACCGTCAACAACAGAAACATCGCGCCGAGCACAAAAAAGAAACCGAGCGTCAAGCTGTTGACGGTCTCCTCAGTCTGTTCCTGTTGGCCGGCCCATTCGAGTTGCACGCCCGGGAAATCTTGGCTGAATTGGGGCACGAAATTGGCTTTCATGTCAGCGACCACGTTGAACGCGTTTCCTCGCGTCTCGTCCACGTCGGCGACGATCCCCACACTCCGCATCTGATTCACGCGGCGGATTTCAGAATAGCCTCGCTGCACATCGACCTCAGCGACCTCGCTGAGCGGCCGTTCCGTGCGGTCGGCGCCTCGAATGCGAATGTCGTTGAAGCTGACCAGGGTGTTGCGTTCTTCACGAGGGTAACGGACGCGGAGCGGGACTTCGTGGCGTCCCCGTTGCAATCGCATCACCTCTTCACCGTAATACGACGCTCGAACCGTCCCGGCGACATCGGCGAGTGAAATGCCCATCGCTTTGGCATCGTCGCGAACTTTGATCCGATACTCCCACTTGCCCTGCCGCGTGTCGGTGGCGATGTCCGAAACGTAAGGGTACTCGGCGAGCTTGGCTTTGCATCGTTCGATCGCTTCGTCGAGTAGCTCGAGATTGTCGCCCGTTGCCATCAAACGCATTTCAATCGGCAAGGAGGCTGGTCCGCGCGGTGTCGCACCAAAGGCGACCGCCTCTGCCCCCGGAAACTGACCCGACTCCTCACGCCACATCCTGACGATGTCGTCGCTCGAAACGGTTCGTTCACCGATGTCGTTTAACTGAATGAACAGACCTCCCACATGGCTGGCAATTGACGTTCCCACCTCGTCACCTGAGGAACCCACCGTTCGCTGGACCGCTTTGACAAATCCATCGGGATCGGCCGTCAATTTTTCGTCGATCGAACGTTGGTTGACTCGCCAAATGGCATCTTCGAGACGCTCGGTCGCACGGTTTGTCACATCGACCGGGGTCCCGTCGGGATAAGTGACTTGCACCGTGATGAACCCAAAGTCGATTTTGGGTAACAACAAGAATGGGACCATGCCTGATCGAACCACACCGACGCTGAGGATCAGCATCCCGGCGAGAGTCGACAACACGATCGCAGGATTGCGAAGCGACCATCGCAACGTCGGTGTGTACAAGACGTCGATCACCCAGGCAAGAAACCTCGACATCGTTTTGTTCGCCTTCTCCATCAACCAGCCCAGCGGCCGAAGTGGATAAAGCAAATACGTCAGCGCGTCGAGAAAAGTGCTGCGTCGGTGCGAGAGGTGCGACGGCAAAATCGTTAAACTCTCGATCATGGAAATGATCAACATCGCACTGACGCACATTGGCAGTACCACAGTCAATCGTTTAATGCGTCCTTCCATATACATGATCGGCGCGAACGCGATCACGGTCGTCAAAATCGCGGTAATGACGGAGGGCATGACTTCATAAGCGCCGTCGATCGCGGCTTGCCGGTAACTCTTGCCTTGTTCGCGGTGCGCGTAAACGTTTTCACCGACCACGATTGCGTCGTCGACTACGATTCCCAACGCGATCAGAAACGCGAACATCGAAGTCATGTTTAGCGTTTGGCCGCCATAGTACATGTAGATGCACGCACCGAGCAGCGACACGGGGATTCCAAGCATCACCCACCACGCCAACCGCATCTCGAGAAACAAGGCGAGAACGATAAAAACGAGCACGAGTCCCATCCACGCGTTCTTGCTCAGCAGGCTGAGGCGGCTCTTCACACTCGTCGATCGGTCACGCATTGTGAGCATCGTGTAACCCGGAGGGAGGTTACCTTTCTCTCGTTCGACATACTCCTGAACATCCTCGGAGACTTTGATCAAGTCATCCGCGCTCGTCGTTTCAACCGATACCAAGACTGCGGGCCGGCCGTTGACTTCGTTAACGCTCCCGTCCACGGAAAACTCATCGCGGACGCGCCCCAGATCGCCGACAGTCAACACGGCGCCGCCCGGTTCGCTGACCAATGGTATCGATTCGATGCCCACGCCGACGGTGCTCTTGTCGCTACCACGCAATAGAATTTCTTGCGATCGACCACGCAGCGTCCCGCCTGGCAACTCGACGTTGTTGGCACGCACAATCGCCGCGACGCTTTGCAGCGACAAGTTGTATTCACGGAGCGTTTGCTCGGGGATTTCAATGTCGATTTGGTAATCGGGCGTGCCGACGAGATCCGCGACCGAGACTGATGGCAACGCTAACACTTCGCTACGCACCCGCTCGGCAACGCGGCGCAGAGCCAACGCGGCTTCCGCGGCGGCTTCCTCGGTTTCAAAGCGTTGCTCGGACGACAACTTCACCAGCGACACGTCACTATCCTTGTTGGACCGTTGCGGTGTTTTCGGCCCCAACACCGCGACGCGTATCGCGGTGACAAAGTTGGTGTCCATCCGGATGTCGGGTTTTTCTGCCAATTCCGGGAAACTCGGGATCTGCCCGATCAGTGTGGTGACCTCGGTCAGTACACGCTGTGCATCGTCCTGCGTGGCGTCAGGATCGAGTTCTAAGGTGACGTTGCCGACGCCTTCACGAGCCGACGATGTCATTTCCTCAATACCGTCGACGGTACGGATCGACTCTTCGATCTTTTCGAGGATGCCCTCTTCGATTTCGTCAGGGCTGGCACCGGGATAGACCACCGAGACGTTCAGCACGTAGAGTTCGAAATCGGGCCAGAAGTCACGACGCAACTGCGTCAGGCTATGAATGCCGAGCAGCAGGACGCCGAGCATGACGACATTCATCGCCTGCCAATTTTTTACCGACCAAGCGATTAGGCTTTTCATCCGTCCACCTTCGCCGTGTCGGCCTCGTCTTGATCAGATTCCGCCTGTTCGAAAGTCAGCGTTCTTACTTCGAAAGGTTCCTCGGCCATCGCCGAGCTGAGCGGTTCTTTGCGTCCGGGTGAACCCACCGGCATTCCCTCGGTCGGATCGCTAATCGGAGAAACAATCACGTCCACTGTTTCGAATGTGGCCGTGGTGTGGGCCGGGTTCATCAACTCAACGACCATCATTTCGTTAACACGACTTACCAACGTGACCGGAACGATTCGCAGCTTGTTGTCAACGTTCAGCCACACTCGGTTGCCCGGGCGAATCGCGTTTTCAGAAACTTGATACAGTGTTCGGTTAGGATTCGCCGCAATTGATACTGCAACGAACAGTCCACGGGCGAGCCGGCGAGTAGCCGTTACCGAATGCAATGTGTCGGGGAACTCAACACGAAACAGACAGGGATAAGTTCGTGTCGCCGAATCAATACCTGATCCATCGATTCGGGCTAGCACGGCAGGCCAACAGTAACTCTCGGCTCCGAATTCACATTCAATGGTTGCCGGGACACGCGGAACCTGATTGTCATTGTCATGCGCGGTGGATGTCTCCGCTCGGCTACTCCAAATCCAAATCATTTGATCGGATGTGAGGTTGGCTCGCACTTCCACCGCCGCGATGTCTTCAATTGTGACGAAAGTGGTTCCGGTGGCGACGAACGATTGCTCCTCGACATTCGACGTGACCACCAGTCCACGAATCGGCGACTTGACGACGCAACGTTCGAGATCGAGTTGCGCTCGTTTGAGTTGGACCGCCGTGAGGGCTTGCTTATCAACGATCAGCTGGCGTCCCGCCAACAGCTCCCGGCGTCGATTCTGAAGTTCGACTAACGCCGCTCGTGACGTCAACTCGGATCGTTTCGCAACATCGAACTCCGCCGCCGAAGCCGCTTGTCGTTGGATCAAAGATGCCAACCGTGTACGTTCTTCCGTCGCGATTCGTAGTTGCTGTTCGGCGAGCGACATCAATTGGTCGGTGTTTTCGATCCCCACGTCGGCCGCAGCGATTTCTGATGTCTCCTGCGCCGCTTGAGCTTCGAGTCGCTGGACTTCGAGTTCGTATTCAATCGGATCGAGTCTTATCAAAACTTCCCCGGCTTCGACGATGTGTCCGGCTCGCAAGTTTTCAGATTGCTCGATAACGCGGCCCGCAACTTCGGTTGCCAATCGAATTTCTCGAAGTGGCACGACGACGCCATTGGCCTTGATCTGAACCGGTCCGTGATGCGGGATCAATGATTCCGTCGTGACAACGGTCACCGGCGACTTTGGAGGTTTCTTTCTTTCCGGTTTCTTGCGTTCACCTAAAAACGTGTAGCCGAAGAAGCACGCGCCCAACACCGCTACCGAAACGACGACGTTCACGACGATGTGAGGGATACTTCGCGAAGGAGGCGACGGTTGGTGTGGCGGATCAGTTTCAGTTGTCTCAGTCATGCGGCAATCAGAATTCGCCAGGAGGAAAAGCGGGCGGGAGTAATCGACGGATGTTCAACGGAAGGCGATCCAAACGGGCGGAAGGATCAGCACATGGTCGACGATGGACAATGTCTCGGCAGGGAAATCGTTGCGTATTAAAGGCTAGACATGGGCGGCAACGATTCAACGTCGATGCGTCGCCAAGTTGGTCTCAACCCCAGAACACGGCGTAAGTTTCGGTATCGGTGGTGCAGGAAGCACACGTTCGCCAACTGGCCTTGGCGCTCTCGACGTGCAGTTTAATGGCGCAACTTCTCGATATCGCTGTGAACTCAGAAAGGAAATCTAAGATTTTTGTACCCGCCCCATGGATCCGCTACCTTGCGATGACTGGAGGCGTTGGTAATCGAAACGGCGTAGCCCACCGGCGGGTGGTTGTTGTTTGGTACTGAACAAACCCAACCGCGGCTCATTGCGCGTTATCCGTTAGCGTTGGCTGCCAAGACGCCGCTGATGAGTGCAACCGGTGAGGTCCCAATCGGCATGTCCGCGACGCAGTGTCACGAAGGCACAAACCGCGTTGGAAAAATGACAGGGGGAATGCGGCGACTTAAATGACCTCAGTATTGCGACGGCTCGTGGCATGTATTCGACGATGTTGGCTAAGAAAGTTACCGACGCAGCGATCGAAGGGGTGTTGATCTCGCGGTGTCGCGTCAGCTCGGTGCCGTGGATCACGAGAATTGCTCGATTTCGCGAGAGCGATGGCGTAGTGACCCAGTCGTCACTCTCGTACGGAATCATCGCAGGGATCTTGCACTTTTACGACGCGATTTGTCTTAATTGATAGGCACGCGCCTTGATCTCATGATACAAAATGAGAACCGAATGCCCTCGAATCGATTGGGGACCAGGGTGTCGGTTAAGAGGGGCAAATATTCCTAACTCATCACTTATCCAGATTTTTCGATTTCCGATCGTCGCCGTCATTGCGTTTGTATTGGAGCTCGCCTTGCCAATGTTATCTAACATGAATAGCTCAGTCGCTTCTACGTTTGAGAATGTTCCCAACGAAGTTCGATCGATCGATATCCGCCTTCTCGTGCAACTCTTTGAACAGGCGCCGGACGTCGCGTTCTTTGTGAAAGATGCGGAAGGACGCTACCTCGCTGTGAACCGTTCACTCGCCGATCGACATGGTTTAAAGAATTGCGAAGACGCGATCGGGAAACGACCCGTTGACATTTGCGTCGGCAGGTTTGGGCTCGTTCCGACCGACCAGGACGCCAAGTTGTTGCGGAGCGGTCGACCGCTCGTTGACCTCCTCGAGATGCATTGGCACCTGCCTCATGAGCCGGTTTGGTGCTTGACGACGAAGCTGCCGATTATGGACGAGGATGGAAAAGTCGTCGGTATCGTTGGTTTCTCACGCGATGTGCGGGCTCCGGTTGAAAATCATGAAATCCCCGAAGAGTTCGCATCCGCTCTACGGTATTTCGAGCAGAACCTGACTGAGTTTTACACCCCGTCGGCATTAGCGGAACGCTCGAACATGTCGTTGCAACGCTTGTCACGTTTGACGAAGCGTCTATTCGGCCTCACGCCTAGCCAGTTCATTAGTAAGACGCGGATTGCGCTCGCGTCGCGTCTGCTATACGAGACTGACCAGCCAATATCGGAGATCGCTCTGACCAGCGGATTCTATGATCAGAGTGCCTTTACGCGAGCTTTTCGCGTTGCGACGGGCGTAACACCATCCGAATTTCGACGGCAGGCCAAGCAGATCGACGGCCCAAATGGATAGTATGCGCATTTTTCTGAATCTGTAGCCTTTTGGTCCAAGGCGGGCACGTAGCGGGGGGAGTAGAATGTTTTCTCGAATGGCACCCCAAGGAACGCATTTAGGCGACAAATTCTGATGAAAATAGAACGGATCTTTGCTCACCGTGTCGAACTTCCGCTGGTAGAAGGGACTTACCGCTGGAACAACGGCAATTCAGTTTCCGTATTTGACAGCACAGTCGTCGGTGTCGAGACCGACAAAGGGTTGATCGGATATGGCGAGGTTTGTCCTCTTGGCCCCTGTTACCTTCCCGCCTACGCGGAAGGTGTCCGTAGCGGCCTCCGAGAAATGGCGCCGCATCTCCTCGGAGCCGATCCTCGTGAGTTGGGAAAGATCAACCAACTGATGGATTCCGTTCTCAACGGACACCCTTACGTCAAGACTGCGGTCGACATCGCATGTTGGGACATCCTCGGAAAAGCGACCGGGTTGCCAGTGTGCTCGCTGATGGGCGGCCGCTACGGTGAAAAAGTAAGACTGTACCGTGCCATCACGCAACTGCCTCCGGATGAGATGGCCAGCAACGTTGCGAAGTACCGCAGCCAAGGCTACACCCGCTTCCAATTGAAAGTGGGCGGAGATGCAGACACCGACATCGCCCGTATCCGTGGTGCCCGTGAAGTCCTCGACCCGAGTGATCGTCTGGTTGCCGACGCGAATACCGGGTGGTCACAACACGAAGCCATGCGTGTCGTCAACGCGGTCCGAGACTTAGACGTTTACATTGAACAACCTTGCTTGACCTACCAAGAATGCTTGGCAGTTCGCCGTAACACGACACTTCCGTTCGCACTCGATGAAAATATCGATAGTCTTGCGATGCTTATGCGAGCCAACCGTGATCTCGCGATGGATATCGTGAACATCAAGATCAGCAAGTTTGGTGGATTGACGAAAGCCAAACAAGCTCGCGACCTGTGTGTTTCGCTGGGCATCGGAATGACGATCGAAGACAGCTGGGGTGGTGACATCACAACGGCAGCGATCTCGCATCTCGCGCACAGCACTCCAGAAGAGTTGCGGTTCACCAGTACCGACTTCAACAGCTACAACACAGTGTGCAACGCGACCGGGGCACCTCGCCGCGAAAACGGGTTCATGAAAGCGAGTGAAGCTCCCGGTTTGGGCATCACTCCAATCGTTGATGCGATCGGCCCTGTTGTTTGGGAAGTTTCTTCAAGCAGTCGCGGTTCGTCGAACGCCATTCACCAGGCCGAGCCCCTGTCGCGTCCCGAGCCGCACCTCAATAAATCGGTAAGTCACCAGGTTACTTCCTGATTGTCGTCCATTGATGGTGGCGTAAGCCCGGTCGTCAATGACGACCGGCGGATCGTGTGGACCAAGAAGTCCATGCCTTGTGGCAGATCAAGGCGGTTGAGAGTCGCAACCGCCATCTCCAACCAATCGCTCCGCGCTCGAGTCAAGCCACTTTCACCCGGCTCTTGATTGAACGCCATCGAAATCAACACGGCACCGCTGTTGCAGTGCACGCAACGGCCAATGTGCCCCGCGGGGATCGCGATCCTATCCGTTGATTTCGTCTTCGCTCAGCTTTGCCGGTTGATTTAGCGGAACGGCGCGAGCCGTCCGGTCCCGAGTTACCGGACGGCTCGCGCTGTTCCGCTACTTTTGAAATCCTTCAGTAATACACTCGACGTCCCTCACAGGTTTTCACCGGTCGTCGGTTGGCTGAGTCGCTGCTATTGAAGGACGGTACGCTACTGAAACCTATAAGAGTTCAGGCAAATAATATGTTGATAATGTTGCTGATATCGCAGGAAAGTTTTCCTTTAAAACTTATCTAGTAAAGTGGCCATAATCGTGGATGGACACTCGTTTATTCGCGTCTTACAGTAGGTCATCCAATGCAAATTGACGTGCCGTGTAGAGGGTGCCAAGTAGTGTTGGTGATTTGCATCGCGACAAACGTGTTGCCTAAAAACTCAAACCTTCTATGACGAGGTAGAAACCGTGGTCAAATTACAGTCCCGACTTTTCGCGTTGGTATTAGTTGCATTCGCGATGGTCACCGCCAGTGGATGTGGCGAAGAGAAAAACGTTGTGCTCAAGCCGGACATGTCGCCCGAGGCACTCCAGGCGCAAGTTGAACGCAATGCCGAAGCGGCTAAAGCCGGAGTCGAAGAGTAGTAATAAAGAAAGCGATAGCTCGAGAACGCGTAGATGCTGATCTTCTGTGGCGTTCTGGAATTGGATGAGTCGAATTCCCGTCGCGTTGTCTAGCCTCAATTTGTGTGTTGTTTGAACCGGAGGGCCACGCCCTGCCGCAAAAAATCTTAGCGGAACGGCGCGAGCCGTCCGGTGTCACAACAAGTTGTAAGACGCATATAACAAGCCCTGATTTGACGACCTTCAGCTTGAGGTGCTCGTACCGAAGGACTTGCGTCCGTGACTTGTGCGGGTCGTAACTTCGAGGCTGTGAATCTATTCGCCGGAGGCGAAGCAATGTGGCCGTTTGCTCTGCAAACGAAGCTTACGGGAACGCTCGTTTGCGGGGAACGTCGGTTGTTTAAGTGCCTTTTTTAGCGGAACGGCGCGAGCCGTCCGGTCCCGAGTCACCAGACGGCTCGCGCCGCAGGGCGATTGCACGGTGA
>NZ_JAMQBK010000098.1 GCF_023701485.1 Aporhodopirellula aestuarii | reverse complement strand
CTAGAGCATTTTCCTTATTGATATAGGTCGAATCAATCCTCGGCGATAAACTGGGTGCTTCTCACTCAAGGAGGTGCACAGATGAGAGCGTTGAGTATGGATTTGCGAGAACGGATCTTGGCTGCCGTTCTAGAAGGCAATGAGAGCATGCCGAAAATCGCTGCCCGGTTTTCGGTCAGTCATAAGATGGTGCAAAAGCTGAAATATCAATGGCGTGACCTGGGAACGCTTGAGCCCCAGACGCACAAAGTGGGGCGAAAACGCCTGTTGAGCGACAAACAGTGCAAGCGGCTCGATCAGCTTGTACGCGAGGATTCCAGTCTCACGCTCGAGCAACTTCGTTCGAAATTGCGCGTAAGTTGCTGTCTGAAGACGATCTGGATGGAACTGCATCGTCAGGGACATACGCATAAAAAAAGTCGCTACATGCCAGCGAGCAAGAGCGAAGTGACGTTAAAGAACGAAGGATAAGCTGGAAACACCAACAACGCAGGTTGGATATTAGCAAGCTGATATTTCTAGACGAAACGGGTGCTAAGACGAACATGACGCGTCGCTATGGCTGGGGCCCAAGTGATGAGCGAGTCACTGACCTGGTTCCGCACGGACACTGGAAAACAACAACGCTGATCCATGCGATTGATTGTCACGGCAGTCGCGCATCGATGATCACTAACGGCCCAACCAATGCACAGGTCTTTGAAGCCTATGTCGATTGGTTGTTGGCTCCCGCACTGCGTCCCGGCGACATTCTGATCATGGACAACTTGTCGAGTCACAAAAACGCTGTCGTGCTGGAAAAGATTCGCGTGACCGGCGCGGAAGTCCGATTCCTGCCGCCTTATTCACCGGACCTAAATCCGATTGAGCAAATCTTCTCGAAGATCAAAGCTCACTTACGTCGCCTAGCAGTTCGAACCGAACGCAAGCTTTACAACGCAATTGGTAAAGCCATCAAATCAGTGACGCCGACTGATTGCCTGAACTGCTTTCGCCACTCAGGTTATGTCGCACAATAAAAATCAAAATGCTCTA
>NZ_JAMQBK010000097.1:41506-81649 GCF_023701485.1 Aporhodopirellula aestuarii | reverse complement strand
GCTGGTGGACGGTTACGCAGCGACCGCGGCGTCATTGGCAAATCTTGACACCAAGCCCGGCGATCTAGACGGCGTCAACTTGATTCCATTTTTGAGCGGTGACAATAAGGCCGCACCTCACGACACATTGACGTGGCGGTGGATCGCTCAAGCCGCGATTCGCGAAGGTGATTGGAAATTACTGCGTGGGGGAGAACGCGAATATCTCTATAACCTCAAGACGGACATCGAAGAGAAGCATAATCTTTTAAAAGAATACCCAGAGGTTGCTGATCGATTGCGGCGCAATCTCACACAGTGGTCTCAAACGCTCGACCCACCGGGATTGGCGACCGCTCCAATGGCACCGACCTGGATGAACTACTACGACTTCTATTTGGAAGGATTGGAGCCCGCTCAAACGCGAGACGAGCTTTCTCTTGGTATCGATTCAACGCCCCCGCGAAAGAATCGACGAAATTCGACTCGCCGGAAGTCAACGGCGAGCGAATAAGTTCGATTTCGGATGCTCCTCACTGCCCTCGAAACGGGAGTGCCTATTACGCATTGTGTGAGCGTACCAACGACGAACGAAATTGGTGTGATTCAATCTTCATGGAAGCTCAGCGATCCGAAGTGTTCGCATGAGGACCCTGATGCAACTAACGCCGTTGCGTTGCGTTTGATTCAAACATGTGTTGTTAACGGGTTGGAGAATGATTCAAGTTTCTTCAGAGATAGAGTGTTTAGATTTATTAATCGACCGGATACTCGATATGCGGACCGTTAAGTCTTGATTAACGACCGGATCCACGCGAAAGCGCTATTAAACCAACCCCGAGATGTGCGTTGCTAGTGTGTTTGGAATGGGTGCTTAATGCATGTGGCAATGATTTACACGTTTTTTAAAAGGATGACTCAATGAGAACTATTTTGTGTGTTTGTTTATTGGTTGCCTGCAGCGGTTGCGGTAATTCTCAGCCGGGTACAGAAGGCACTGCGCAGGATGACATCGCAGCCTACATCGAAGCAAATCCCAATGTGGATGCTGGGCTTGATGAAATCGACGAATCTGATGATGGGACTGGCGAATAGCCGCTCCCGAGACTCGACATCATATTTTCAAACGCTGTGCTGAAACGGCTTAGCATTGGTGTGTCCGATTGTGCGAGCTCGTTGTCGATGCTCGCTGTTTTCTATTTTTCTTTGGAGTGATTGGATATGAAGAATCCCAAGTGCGTTCGCGGTTTTACATTGGTAGAACTGCTGGTGGTGATTGCCATTATTGGCGTGTTGGTCGGCTTGCTGTTGCCGGCCGTTCAAGCGGCTCGTGAAGCCGCTCGGCGGATGAGCTGCAGTAACAATTTCAAGCAAATTGGTCTTTCCATTCACAACTATCATGCCGCCTATAATCAATTGCCGATGCAAGCCGGAGGCACCTATGACTTTCATGGTGTATCGCAAGCAAACAACAATGCATCGGACGTACCCAAGGCGAGCAATGAGCTGGAACTGAGTTGGCTCGTCGGCCTGACCCCCTTCTTTGAAGCACAGGCGTTGTGGGAACAGATTAGTAACCCGCTTGTCGATCCGATCAGCGGAAATACCTTTCCGGCGATGGGACCCAATCCCCGGCGAACCCTGACCGCCCATGGAACTGCCCGTTATGAGCCTTGGTTGACAAACATCCCTTCGCTGCGATGCCCTTCGGACCCAGGGGTGGGAATTCCATCTCAAGGGCGAACGAATTACGCATGCTGTATCGGCGATGCGGTGAAGAATACCCACGACGGGCCGCTGAATAGTGCGGGCAAAAGCAACGGTAACGAAGAGGATGTCCGAGCTTCATGTCGCGGCGTCTTTGTCGCTCGCCAGAAAATGGGATTTCGCGATATTCTTGACGGCCTGGCCAACACGATCTGTGCCGGTGAGATCCTGACAGATCTCGGCGATAATGACGTCCGTACGAGGGCAGTCAACCGGAGTAGCGGGCCTTCCATATGGAATGATGTTCAGAAGTGCGATCCAGGGCGAGACCCAGCACGGCCGAGTTTCTGGCAGGCGACTTTACCCACAAATATTGCGTTCTACGGCACTGCCGAACAACGACGCGGCTATCAGTGGGCCTTGGGGCGACCGTACTTCACGGGAATCACCACCATCTCGCCACCGAACGATGAAATTTGCCTGCAGGTCAATCACATCAATGTGGGTAACTTGCCACCAAGCAGCCGTCACCAAGGCGGGTGCCACGTGCTGATGTCCGATGGCGCAGTAAAGTTTGTTACGGATTCGATCGAAGCCGGAAATCAGGCAAGCGCTACGGTTCAACTCGGCGGCAATCCACCTCCGGGTTCCCAAAGCCCCTATGGCCTTTGGGGGTCGTTAGGGACTCGGGCTAGCAAAGAAGTTATTAAAGAGGGGCTGTAGCGATTGCGTTCTCAGCAAACCTAGTGGATTTGTACGATTGATCCACATATGAGCGAGGAATTGTCACGACGAGTGTCTGAGCAGTTGCCGGAAGATGATAGCAGCCGATCGCCGGTTGTTAAGCATCTGGTACTTGCTCAGCCTCGTCTGTTTGCATACGCACTGACACTGCTCCCCAGTTTGGATGCGGCGTATGAAGTGCTTCAAGAAGCCAATTGCAAATTGCTTGAGAATGCAGATAAGTTTGAGGCGAACCGCGAATTCTTGCCGTGGGCATGCGGTGTGATTCGCAATGAAGTGTTGGCACGTTATCGCGATCATTCACGAGACAGGCATGTGTTTAGTATCGAGTTTATCTCCCGCATTGCTGAGTACGCTCAATCCCACCATGAAGACGAACTTACTCGAAGCGCGCTCCGCGTGTGTTATGAGAGATTGACGGATCGCCAACGGATGTTGGTGGATCTGCGTTATGGGCCTCAGGGGTCCGTCGCGAAAATGGCCATGCAGCTCGGCCGTCCCGCTGCTTCCATTTCGACATCGCTGAATCGAATTCGACGGATTCTCGAAGAATGCATCGGTCGCACTTTGGGAGCCCATGAATATGAATGAAGAACAATTTCGTCGGCTACTAGCAGGACAGCGCCACTTCAATCGTTCAATAGGCATCTAAAGTGTTGTGGGCGCGTTGTTTGCGAACAATGCATTGGTAACCCGAAGCGTAAGCGAGGGATTCTTCGTAACTCCTTCCCTCGCTGACGCTTCGGGTTACCTTTTGCTCGAAAGTGGCGCTGTCCAGCTAGGGTCTCTACTCGATAACACGTTGAGTGCCGAAGAAGGCTCTGCGATGGAGTCGGCCATGGACGAAAATGCCGAGTTTCAGCGACTGTATTGTGATGCAATTAGAATGCATGCGAGTCTTGCATGGCCGCGACGATGGTCCATCACTGGTTCAGTCACGCGGGTAAACTCCGGTGAGACGACAGGCCGCCGGCGAGACAGGAAGCAAATTGTCCTACTCGCCGTGGTAGCTTCGGTTGCTGCGTCGATCATGATCGCGACCGCACTGCATACCCAACGGCCGGCGAATGACGGACGCCTCTCTGCGGTGGCGGCAAATTCGGATGCCCGAATTAACGAACCGGGTTTGCAGATCGATTCGCCAGCGAGAGCAAATTTCGTAGGTGTGCTCAGTAACACAGCCAATGTGGCATGGAAGGCCGAAGCGACGCGTGCGGTGGGGACGCCGCTACGACCAGGTTGGCTCCGCTTTGATTCCGGGATGATCCAAGTCGATTTTTTTGGTGGTGCTCGACTGATTGTACGTGGGCCTGCGGAAATTCAACTACGGTCTTCGTCCGAGGCCTTGCTTCGATCTGGCGAAGCGACCTGCTTTGTCGGGGAATTGGGACGCGGCTTTCGCTTGCTCACCGGCGAAAGTGAAGTCGTCGATCTCGGTACCTCGTTTGGGATGCGCGTCGTACCAAACCAGAGACCCGAGGTACACGTGTTTGAGGGCAAGATCGCGATTCGGCAAAACCCGCAATCCGATCCAGTTGAACTGACCGAAGAATTGGCTGTTCGGCTTGATTCGAAGAAGTTGAGCCCGGTCGAATATGCGAAGAAGCAGTTTCCCGGATATCAGGACCTTCAAAACGAACGTGCGTCGAAATCGCAGCAGCGGTATGACACCTGGAAGTTAAACGCAGCAAAGCTTTCGCTCGATCCGTCGGTATTGGTTCACTACACGTTCGAGGATCAACAGGACGGTGACATCGAAGTACTGAATCGAGCTAAGTCGAAGTCCGTTGGATCGTCCGGGGCGATCATGGGCGCGACATGGGGCGAAGGACGCTGGCCTAGCAAAACAGGCCTTCACTATCGAGATCGCAACGATCGCATGCTATTCAAGGTCCCAGGGAAGCATGACAGCATTACGTTTTTGATCTGGGCGAGAGTGGATGCGCTGATGGGGCAACGTACAGCCTTGCTGCTGTCGGAACATCCGGGCCGTTGGATTCTCAACGGATCAATGCCAGGCCATGAGCTTCATGAAGCGATCGCTCGTCATGCGGATGCCCCGGCTAAAATGTGCCGGTGGACTCTCGAAACTCATGGTCGACCCACTCTTAACCTCGCCTTCGAAGGGCGAATTGCGGAGTCGCATCAGTGGGATTCGTACATTGCGCCTCCTTCAGTTGCAAAAAAAAGTGATTGGGGACGATGGTCGTGTTTGGCTGTGACTTACGACACGATCAACAAAATGGTCGTCCACTATCATAATGGACTTCCGATTCACACGACGCCCCTCGCACGCCCTGAACCTTTGCTGCTCCAGTGCATGGAGCTTGGCAATTTGAGCGTGCCAACTGAACGACCTCATAGCAATGTTGATTATCGGTTCTATGGAGTCATTGATGAAGTCTTGATCGCCAAACGCGCCCTCACCGAACGGGAGATCGCTGCGATTTATGAGACTGGCAACAATGCACAATAGCCTTCAAACCAGTGTCGATGCCATGAAGTTAAGACGGAAGGACATCATTTTTCTAAGACCGAATAATCCTTGAGACTACCCAAGCTAGAAAGCTGCAACCTAGTTTCAGATCCTCAGACACTTCCTGGTAGATCTGGGTGCGAAGTACGGCTACGAGTTCCTGAGAGACTGATTTTCCTGACACTCACCACAGCAACGACAATTCCAACCGGACCATTGAACTGACATGCGAAATCGAACGCTCCTCATTGCGCTTTCTATCTTGGCGATGACATCGCTCGCCGATGCGACAGACGGCCCAAATGTTGTATATATTCTTGCCGACGACATGGGGTATTCTGACCTCGGCTGTTACGGCAGTGAAATTGAAACGCCGAATCTGGATCAGCTCGCCGAGAAAGGAGTTCGGTTTACTCAGTTCAACAACGCGGCCAAGTGTGAACCGACGCGGGCCAGCCTAATGAGTGGGCAATATTGGCAAGACGCTGGCTTCGGCGTCCGGCGCGGACCCACGATGGGCGAGGTGATGAAGTCCGCAGGTTACGCAACGTTCGCGGTCGGCAAGTGGCACCTTGACGGAAACCCCGTTGATCGCGGCTTCGATCGCTATTTCGGTCACCTAAGCGGCGGGAGCCATTACTTCCAATGCAACGCTTCTAAGCGACTCGATGATAAGCCCTTCAAGGAAAAGCCGAACGAAAAGTTCTACATGACCGACGCGAATGCGGACTATGCGATTCGTTTCATCGACGAACACCACAAACAAAACCCTGACACACCGTTCTTTATGTATTTGGCGTTCAATGCACCGCATTCGCCGCTGCATGCCTTGACCGAGGACATCGAAAAGTACCGCGACAAGTACGGTGTCGGATGGGACAAAATCCGCGAAGCGCGTTATCAAAAACAGATCGCGTCAGGCGTCACGCAAGAACAATGGAAACTTTCTCCACGTGAAGCCAGCGTCCCCGCGTGGGACTCAATGCGTGAGGACGAGCGCGAGTACGAAGCGACTCGCATGGCGATTTACGCGGCCATGGTCGATCGGATGGACCAGGCCATTGGGCGCGTGGTCGCCAAGATTCGCGAAACTGGCGACGAAGAAAACACGCTGGTCGTTTTTCTTAGTGACAATGGAGGCAGCGCTTCCGACGTCACGATCGCCGAACAAACACCGGACGCGCTTCTCGGTCCATCCGGCGCCGGCAAAGATGGCTATTGGGTGGGGCTCGGTTGGGCGAACGCGAGCAACACGCCGTTTCATAGTCACAAGGTCGAGATGGGTAATGGCGGCGTTGTGACATCCTGCATCGCCTCGTGGCCGGCCGCCGTGAAGCATCCCGGCAGCATCACCGATGAACCGTCCCACATCATCGACCTGATGGCGACGCTTGTTGATGTCGGGGATTTAGAGCTCCCGACGACGTTTAAAGGCAAGAAACTTTCGGCATTGCCAGGTAAGAGTCTGCGACCCTTGTTGACGGGTGATCGGCGTGAATCGCACGAAGCGTTGTATTTCCATCTCTTTCACAACCGAGCAATCGTCAGTGGCCAATGGAAGCTGACCACGGACTGGGATCATCCTTGGCAGCTCTTCAATCTCTCCAACGACCGAACGGAGCTTACCGATGTGAGTTCTCAGCATCCCGAGATTGCTGCTCGGCTGCGAAAACAGTGGGAAGACTGGTATGCCGAGGTGCCCGAAAAACGTTTTACGGATGCCACCGGTGATCCACAGTACCGGCGGCTTGACGATCCCGAAGAGTCCTACCTCCGCAGAACCGGCAACGGTGACGAGAGGGAACTTGTGTGGCGATCAAAGTCGAAGCGAGAAACGAAAAACAAAAACAAGTGAGTAACCGCATCACGATGATCAGACAGAAGACGCTGGTGAACGCAGCGACAAATATGCGAGTTGCCTTTGGCATCTGTTCTGTCGCCTCTGTTCGCCTTCGCCGCTTGGCAGAACGAACGGCGTTGGAACGTCGCAACAACAAGTCGGTCCTCGAAATCGCAGCCATCAAATGATTGATCGTCGCTCAACCCGTACGGCGTGCCCCAAAAATCGAAATGTAAAGAATCGAAATCCAGCAGAAATAACAAGGACTTTTATGACGATGAATCGAATGAGTTTTAAGATGCGCCTGGTGATGTTTGCGATCATTGGCTGGATGTTGAGCGCGAGTGCACTGCCTGCTGCTGACTTGCTGACGATCGACAATGGGTCGGTCAAGGTTGGCATTGATCGCGACAAAGGCGGCGCGATCACGTGGTTGTCATCGGATGCCTATCCGCAGAATTTGGTTAACATCGCTGACCCAGGACGATTGATCCAGCAATCCTATTACGGCGGTCGACGACTTGACCGATCGTCCGAAGGGCAGAATGAGTCTTGGAGTCCTTGGTCATGGAATCCAATCCAGGGCGGCGGTGTGGGGGTGGATGGCAGCACAGGAACATGGGCACGTGTGACTGTGTTTAAAAAGACAGAAAACACTCTGTACTCGGAAACAGTTCCGAAGCTTTGGGACATGCCCGACGAAGAGGCGGAGGCCGTGATGCGTCAGTGGACGACGTTTGAGGCAAACATGCCCGGCGTCGTCTGTGTTCGATGCGAAATTCAATCGATGCGCCGCGATGGCGATCCGTGGGGCGAGGCAACGAACAGCCCTCAAGAAATCCCTGCTTGCTACTTCACTCGCAACTTCGACGCGGTGCAAAGCTATCTAGGTGGAGGCAAGTGGCGGGCGGAGCACCAGCGGCCCGGTCCACCATGGGGCCAAACAACTCCGCCACGCAAGTCCATGGCAATGTTCGAACGCTCCGGCCAGGGAGTCGCGGTTTTTTCTCCGACTTCCGGTGCGAGTTGGAATTTTGGTCCCCACGGCGGCGGCCTCAGTAACGATCCTATGGGCGGCCCTTGCATGCACGTCGCACCGATCGACCGCGTCAAATTGGGGCGTGATTCAACCTTTCGGTATCGCTACTGGCTAGTCGTCGGTGACAAGGCTGAGATTGCGCAGCGGTTGGATGCGCTCTGGGCGAAATACTCGACCGAGCAGTCTCAGCTTGTCAAACTCTCGCTATGAAGCGTGCTTCATCACCAGTTCCTGCCCTCAAGACAAAACTCCTGCCATGGTTGTCACGTTGAACCGATTATTCGCTTCGCTGTTTTGTCTCTGCCTCGGCTCTGGAGGCACGGTCAACGCCGAGACTCCAAACGTGTTGTCAATTCCCATTGACGACCTCAATGATCGGAGTGGTTGTCTCGGTGAATATCGTCAAGCCAAGACTCCCAATACTGATCGCCGTGCTGACAGGGAGACAATTTTTACCGGAGGCATTGTTAGCTGCCCGTTTGCAATCCACCGCGAGCGAGCATGATGACGGTCCACTATCCATGTACGATGGGAGCCGACCTTCTTTCCCCGTTTGTCCAGCAGCCTTCGGCTCTCGATGGAGTGTTTAGTATGCCCGAAGTCTAAGCGAGGAAATGAACGTTATCAAAAACCACGCTTACGCGGGTTGAGGTTTCGCTTTCAGTCACGGCCGGCACCGCGAACAACGTAACCACGAAACTTGTGCGTCAAGTTTAGAAGAGACTGCACATTCCTCCCTCATCACCTGAAACATGAAACCACTTTTTACGACACTGCTGTTATCTTTCGTTCTTGTATCCGTTTATGTGGACTCGTCGAACGCAGAGGAACCCCGGAAACCGAACGTGATCGTGATTCTCGCGGACGATCTTGGCATCGTTGACATCAACGTCTACGCGTCGAAGTTCACGGATGCGAAAGCTTCGCAGATGTACTACGAAACACCCAACTTGGACCGACTGACAAAAGAAGGTCTCGCGTTCTCACAAGCCTACGCCTGCCACCTGTGTTCACCGGCGCGGGCGAGTCTGTTGACGGGCAAGTACGCCGCACGGACGGGATTCACAACCGCGGTCGGCGGAAACGTCAAAACGTTCTACAACCAGGCAATTGTGCCACCCTCAGGATATGTTGCTCAAGACGCGCTGGTGTGGCAGGACAAGATTGACATCGAACAAGCATTGCTCAACGGCACCACTCGTGATGCCCTGGCGTCGGGGCACCCTGCTGACGATGGACAGAACGAAACAACTCTCGCCGAAGCGATGCCCGACCACGATTCTGCCTTCATTGGCAAGTGGCACCTGGGCGGACATGGATCGGAGGGCTGGCAACCGTCCGACCAGGGCTTTGAAGAAATCTCGTATCTCGATGAAGGCGGATCACCGTACTTCAATTGGCGTGGAATCTGGGACAGTGGGAACAAACTGCACCCAAAGACTCCTCAAGAAAAGCTGCTGCGCGGAAAATCAGGCGGTGACTTGGGGCAGGAATATTTGACTGATGA
The DNA here is from genome assembly GCF_023701485.1 of Aporhodopirellula aestuarii. Lineage (GTDB taxonomy): Bacteria > Planctomycetota > Planctomycetia > Pirellulales > Pirellulaceae > Rhodopirellula > Rhodopirellula aestuarii. The sequence goes on along the minus strand of NZ_JAMQBK010000097.1, from coordinate 72,357 downwards.
ATTGACCGAGCATGCGATTCAGTACTTGCAACGCAAGGCTGGCGTGAAGGGAACCGACAACAAGCCGTTCTTCCTGCACTTTTGTCACTTCGCCGTGCACACGCCGTTTCAAGGAAGAGCCGACGATGTTGCGTACTTTGAACAGAAATCGACGCGTGGTTGGAATGGACATGACAATGCTGTGTACGCGGCGATGCTGAAACGTTTGGATGTTTCGGTCGGCCGAATTCTCGATACGCTCGAAGAAACCGGTCTCGATGAAAACACGCTGATTGTCTTTATGAGTGACAACGGAGGCGTGATGTACACCGATCCGCTCGCGACCAACAACGCTCCCTTCAAAGGAGGCAAGGGGACCCATTTCGAAGGTGGTATCCGAGTGCCGTTGGTGATTCGTTGGAAAGGCCGTATCGACGGAGATCGTTGGAGCAACGTGCCAGTCGACTGCAACGATATCTTTCCGACGGTCTTGGAATTGGCCGGCTACGATGCTTCCCAATACACCACGCCGGACGGCATCGACGGACGCAGTATTGCACCATTGCTTGACGATCCGTCCAACGCCAACGGCGAATATCCTCGCGACACCTTCTTTCAGCACTACCCGCTGAATGTGATCGTCAAGAATCCCGAAGACGGATTGCCGTCAGCTCCTTCCTCCGCCATCCGAAGTGGAGATTGGAAATTGATCTTCGATTGGTCGGGTGCGATTCGCCTCTACAACATTGTTGACGATCCACACGAGAAAAAGGAACTGTCAGCGGTAATGCCCGACAAGGCCCGCGAATTGTTCATCGAACTGAACGATTGGATCGACGCAAACGTCGACGTCAAATACACGCCGGCAATCAATCCAGCTTACGAACCGACCAAAGAGTCGCGGAGACGTCCGTTTGTTGATTTGCGTCGCAAATACCTGGGCGTGAATCGCGCAATTCGAACTATCAATGATGATCCCAGGTTTGACCTGATTCCCGACAACATCAAGCCTCACATTAACACGGCGAATTAGGATCACCGATTTCCCTTCCGTCCTTAGATCTGATTCAGACTCCCCCACTCAAAACTCTATTGAGAATGCGGAGCCCACACCGGCGTCAACGAACATCTGCCCGCGATAACGACACATGACAACAACGCGAATCTTGGTACTAGCTCTCTCGCTACTTTCGCCCGCCTCCCTGATGGCGGACAAGCATAGCAAAACCAATGTCATTTTTATCTTCGCCGACGACTGGGGATATGGTGACTTAGGAGCACACGAGCATCTGACTGACGTCAAGACACCGCATCTCGATGCTTTGTCACAGCAAGGTGTGTTGTTCACCGATGCCTACATTACGGCACCGCAATGTTCTCCGTCACGCGCCGGATTGGTCACCGGACGATATCAGCAGCGTTTCGGTTTCGATCACATTCCAGATGGTCCACTTCCGTTGAATGAAACAACGATTGCTCAGCGTTTAAGCAGCGCAGGATACAAAACTGGAATGGTTGGCAAATGGCACCTTGAGCCGAACCCCGTCTGCGTGGAATGGGCGAGAAAGCATCAGCCAGATGGAATCAAAAAGAATCGAGTCGCGGTGCGGCAAGACCTGTCCCGACCTTACTGGCCGCAGGCACGAGGATTTGACGAGTTCTTCAAGGGCGAAATGAATCGGTATTGGTGCAACTACGCGCTCGACAGCAGCGATTTGAATCGTGAAGGCGAGTGGGTTGATGACCCGCGTTTCCGCGTTGATGTTCAGACGGAAGCTGGGTTGGCGTTCATTGAAAGAAACGCCGACAAACCGTTTTTTCTCTACCTGGCGCACTATGCCCCGCACGTCCCGTTGGAAGCGACCGAAAAGTACCTGAGCCGATTTCCTGGCGAAATGCCAGAGCGACGACGAACGGGGCTGGCGATGATCAACGCCGTCGATGAAGGCGTTGGACGCATCATGCAGCTGTTGCGTGAGAAAGGAATTGCCGACAACACGCTCGTGATTTTCACCAGTGACAATGGTGCTCCACTCAAGATTCACAAGCTGGACGCGCCCGGTGGAGGCCCTGGTTGGGATGGTTCACTCAACGATCCGCTGACGGGCGAAAAGGGAATGGTCGCCGAGGGCGGCATTCGAGTTCCAATGATCTGGTCATGGCCCGCTCGGTTGCTTAAAGGAAAAACAATCAATGAACCTGTGATCAGCCTGGACATGACCGTCTCCGCAGTTGCGGCAGCTGGTGTCGAAGTCGAATCGACCGAGAAGCTCGACGGAGTGAATTTGATTCCTTGGCTTTCCGGCAACCAGACAGCTGCCCCCGACCGCAGTCTGTTTTGGAGGTTTTGGAGTCAGAGTGCCGTGCGTAACGGTGACTGGAAGTTGATTGTCACCGGAGACGGTCGGGAGCTGCTGTTTAACATTCGCGACGACAAAGAAGAGCAACGCAACCTCGCGGTCCAGCATCCTCAGCACGCTGCGCAGCTGAAATCGGAACTACTGCAATGGACCCACCAACTGCAACCCGTTGGATTGCCTACGAAGCCTCTGAACAACGAGGAGCTCGGTTGGTACGACCACTACTTTCAATCAACGCCAGCCGCGTCGCGGCAACCATGATGCCCGCCAAATTCACTTAGAGCAATTGCATGTAGTGGTGGCTTCTAGACGCCAATCCACGACCGATGGCGGTTAGAAGCCACCACTACTGGCTCGCACCACCAATCATTTTTTTAAAATGCTCTCGTGAACGTCCTGTAACGACTCACAATCCAGAATCTGCAATCGACATCAACTGAGCACTATGAATTCAACTAATCATCGACGATCGTTCCGAACTCTGTCGATCTTCGGATTGATGATCCAGGCGACCCTCTGCGTCGCGAAACCGCCAGACTTCGTGATCACGATCGCGGATGATCATGGCGTCTATCATTCGTCGGTTTATGGGACGCCCGAGTTCCAGACGCCTAACCTACAGCAACTCTCCGCCGACGGCATGCGGTTCGACAACGCCTATGTGGCATCGCCCGCGTGTGCGCCCAGTCGTGCAGCTTTGTTTACAGGACGGATGCCCTACAACAACGGCATCGTCGGTAATCACGAATTTGAACTCAAAGCTGGCGTTGAATCGTTGTTGCCGACGCTGATCGACCAGGGCTATGAAATCGCGTTTCATGGCAAAGTCGGGCATGGTCGGCTATTGCATCACGGGGCCTATGTTCCCGATGAAGTGAAGCGACTCGACCAAGCCGAACGTCGACCGATACGCACATTGACGAGCGTCGAAGCGTTTTTACGTGACCGCCCGAAAGATGCTCCGCCACTGGCGCTGTTCCTGGGTTGGACGGACACACACACCGTATGGCCACCTCTGGAAGAAGCTCGCATCAAACCGGCCGACGTCGTGATTCCGCCTCGCATCTACGACACGCCGGAAGCACGGGCGGAAATGTCACGCTACGTCGAAGCGGCCGAACGGATCGACCGTCGGGTTGGCGAAACCAGGAAACTGATCACGAAGTACTTGAATCCAGACAACACGCTGGTCATGTACACGTCCGACCATGGATTCGCCTGGCCGTTCGCGAAATGGTCGCTGTACGAAACCGGTATTCGGACGCCGATGATCGTCGCCTGGCCGGGGAAAATCAAACCCGGCACGACCACCAACGCGATGGTCAGTTGGATCGATTTGCTTCCCACGATGATCGATCTCGCCGGTGGCGATCCGCCCCCGGATATCGATGGCAAATCATTTGCGGACGTCCTCGTGGGAAAATCCGATCATCATCGCGACAGGATCTTCGCCACACACAAGGGCGATAAGGGGATGAACGTCTATCCGATCCGCTCGGTTCGCGTTGGAAATTTCAAATACATCTTGAATCTGCATCCCGAATTCGCGTTCACAACTCACACCGATGTCCTCGGGACGTCCGGACCACACAAGCCAGGTGCTCCGACGCACGGTGGGATGCACTGGAAATCCTACCTCGAAGCAGGCAAGACCGATCCAGCCGCCACCGCGTTCTTGCGTGACTATCACAGCAGCCCGGCTGAAGAGCTTTATAAAATCGACGAAGATCCGTTCGAGCAGAATAACCTTGCGGAGTTGCCCGAGTACACCGAGAAGTTGGCGGAGCTGCGAGTATTGGTCACCAAGCGAATGGAACAAGTTGGCGATGACCAATCACTTAGCGGACCGCCACGTCTGCTGAGAGATTTTCCGCTCCCACCTGACGCCGAATCGTTCAAGCGAGCCCGAACAAAACGAGGGATTGCTGGAGACGGCAGACTCCGAACCCATTGAACTATCGTAGACCATTCCATGATGAAATTTTTAGCATTCTCGCTGCGATATTTGCGATTCACTTCTCCGAGGATGCATCTGCAATTGCACAGTTCCCGATCGAAGCGTCGTTTCGGAATTCGCCAGACGCCGCTCGTCCGTACACGTGGTGGCATTGGATGCACCTCGCTCGATAAACTTTACGAAGCGTTCTCATAATCAAACGCCAATGGCCTCAACAACATTTAAGTTCAAATCCGGAACGCACCAAACAAATTCCCGACGATGGTCCCTGGCTGTTCAATTTGAAAGAGGATGTTGCGGAAGCATCCAACGTGGCCGAAGAGCACCCGGAAGTCGTTGAGCGTCTGACGAAAAAACTTAAGAAACGGGCCGCCGAACTCACGAAGAACACTCGTCCCGTCGGTCGGGTAACTTAGAACACGTTCTTAGAAAAAAAGTTGAAGCATGAAACATAAATATGTAGCGATCGCTGTACTTCTTCTTGTGGTCTGTTCTTCAGCCACAGCCCAGGAGCGAAGACCCAATATTCTTTGGCTATCTGCCGAAGACATCAGTGCTCACTTTGGATGCTATGGTGACCGACATGCCAGAACTCCAGCGATCGATAAAATCGCCCGGGAAGGGATTGTCTACACGAAGGTTTTCACAACCGCCGGGGTTTGTGCACCCTGTCGCAGCGGCATCATTACGGGCATGTACCAGACGACGTTGGGAACACAGCATATGCGTTGCACGGCAACGCTTCCGGACAGCGTTCGTCCCTTCCCGACCTATTTGAGAACAGCAGGCTACTATTGCACGAATTGTAGTAAGGAAGACTACCAATTCAAAACGCCGGCAGAGACTTGGGATGTTAGTTCAGGGAAAGCCCATTGGCGAAACAGAACAGACAAAAACAAACCCTTCTTTGCCGTGTTCAATTACACAGGCTGTCATGAATCCGGCATCGCCAACACAGACAAATATTTGAGTACGACTGCGGGACTCTCTGCCGAAAAAAGACAGGATGCCGATCGCCTGGAGATCCCGCCCTATTTTCCGGACACGCCCACAGTACGCGAAGACTGGAAACGCAACTATGAACTGATTTCCGCTTTCGATGACTGGTGTGCTGCGAAGATACAGGAGATCAAGGACGCTGGCCTTTATGAAGATACGATCATCATGATTTGGTCCGATCACGGCGTGGGGCTGCCGCGTTCCAAACGCTGGCTCTACGATTCGGGCACGCACATTCCGCTCGTGATTCGTATTCCGCAAAAATTCAGCAACGTATCTGATCTGAAACCCGGGTCTAGAAATGACGAACTGGTTAGTTCCATCGATTTCGCGCCGACCGTACTGAACCTAGCTGGAGTGGAAATTCCTGAACACATCCAGGGCCGGGCGTTTCTCGGAGAACAGGTTACGGCCCCGCGAAAATACGTTCACGGCGCCAGAGACCGCATGGACGAGCGATACGACATCATTCGTTCGGTGCGCAATGACCGCTTCCTGTATATCCGCAACTACGAGCCTCTAAAAACCTTTTACCAGTACATGAATTCGCCTGAAAACGGCGCAACCATGAAGGAGCTGAGATCGCTTCACCAGGCGGGGAAACTCCCTCCCGCTGCGGAGTACTACTTCAGCCCGACCAAGCCGGTCGAAGAGCTGTATGATTACGTGGCAGACCCGCACAATATCACCAATCTGGCGGGGCAGCCTCGGTTTAAAGAGGTGCTCGATGAACTTCGTGCAGAACACATCGACTGGGTGAAGCGAAGCAAGGACACCGGACTAATTCCCGAGCCGATTCTCAGAGATAAAGCCAAAAAGTTCGGCAGCGAATATGACGTCTTGCGACAGCCGGGATCTGAATCCGTTATGCAGCGGATCGCTTCCGCAGCCGTCGATGCCTCGGAAGGAATCAACGCTGCACCGGCACTTCTTCAAGCAGCCAAAGACCGTGACAGCTCGGTCCGTTACTGGGGAGCGACCGGGTTGGGCAATATCGGTGAGGACCTGCAAGATAACGCACAGGTGATTGAGGTTTTAAATGTTCTCTTGAATGACCCTACATCCACGGTCAGAACGGCTGCGGCCCGTGGGCTTTGCCGCCTCAGCCAACCGGAGAAAGCGATTCCGGTTCTTATCAACGAACTGACGACAGGAGCTCAGTGGGAACGACTTCATGCAGCGATTGCGCTTGATGAGATGGATGAAATGGCAAGACCGGTTATCAAGCAGATGAAGGATGGCCTTGTGTATCAAAAGGGCTTCACGGCCGAAGGGAAGTACCGGGTGCGCGTGATGAATCGAGCACTGAATGAGCTCAATGGTACCGATAACCGCGTGAAGTAAACACCGTAGCCTCGATGCGATCAATTTGGAAGCCGACATGACGGATCAATCTGCGCCAAGTCGATTCGCCGAAGCCACGACCAAAGGATCGCGGATCTATTGGGATGCTCCTATCAAGAAAGTTTACGGCAGGCGAAATTGAGTACTTGGACAAGCGGCCGATGGTAAACCAGCGTGATTCATCACTCCCAGCACCGGCAAGTTTTACCGCTGCGATGCACTGGGCCATCAAGCAACGAGAATTGGCCTTTCAAAATCAGTAGTCTAGCGGGGTGGGAGTCCATTCTCATACAAGCTGGAGGAAAATGTCCCCGGGGGTGTGAGAATCGCCTATTCGCGGCAAATTTATGGTTAGTACCCTGCGTAGGGTTTGCCTGCGGTACGCTCCCACCGCAGCTTTGAATTGATAAGAAGCGACAACGGTATAGCGCGAGTGCTGAACGTACGGCTTAAAACTTTAGTTATAGATTACGACGTTACCAAGGATGCGAGACAACGACCGTTTGTCGATTTACGTCGGAAGTATCTTGGCGACGACCACGGTCATGTGGATCTTTCCTGCTAGGGCGTTGTCGACGACATCCGCACGCCCAACGTGGACACAAGTCACAACCCAAACCAGAACAATCATCATGCAGGTATGGAAATGTTTCGCCATCCTTACGGCTTTTCTCGCCATTTCCCCTTCGGTAAACCCGCTCTTTGGAGACGATTCCATCCAGGGAGATCCGATCACGTGGCACCCGATGTCGATTTGCTTCGATGGACCGACCGCTTCAGAAACCGACAGTGAGCCTAATCCATTTCTCGACTACCGGTTGCAAGTCGAGTTCAAAGGTCCTTCGGGACAAACCTACGACGTTGCCGGTTACTTCGACGGCGACGGCCAAGGTGGTGCCAACGGCAATGTTTGGCAAGTAATGTTCGCGCCCGATGAAGGCGGCGAGTGGACTTATCAAGCCTCGTTTCGATCCGGAAAAAGTGTAGCAGTGTCATTGGAAGCGGATGCCGGCACGGCTGTCGCATTCGATGGCGACAAGGGTTCGTTTGTGGTCGCTCTGCGCGATCCGAGTGCGTTTGGATTCCTCAAGTGGGGTCGTTTGGAATACGTTGGCGGTCACTACTTAAAATTCCGCGATGGTCCGTATTGGATTCGCGGCGGAGCCGACAGTCCCGAGAACTTCCTTGCCTATGAAGGCTTCGATAACACGCCCGCGAGTCACAGCTACACCGATCATGTTTCCGATTGGCGTGAGGGGGATCCCGACTGGAATGACGGCAGTGGCAAAGCCATCATCGGCGTTTTGAACAGTCTCGCCGAACAACATGTCAACAGCATTTACTTCCTGACGATGAACGTTGGTGGTGACGGCGATGATGTGTGGCCGTGGTCGGGAAAACCAGCACGCAAGGGCAGCCAGCAGGATGACAACCGGCACTTCGATCTAAGCAAACTGCGTCAGTGGGGAACCGTCTTCGCGCACGCTCAGCGACAAGGGATCAACTTGCACTTTGTCTTCAACGAAGCGGAAGTCGCCAATAAGAAGGAACTCGATGACGGTGAGTTGGGTATTGAGCGGAAACTGTACTATCGAGAAATGATCGCTCGATTTGGTCACCACAATGCTCTAAGCTGGAATCTTTGCGAGGAATACAATGTCGGCTTCGATTTCGGAGCCGACCGAATTCGATCGTTTGCCGACTATGTGCAGGCGGTCGATCCCTACGACCACCCTATCTCCGTTCACTCGGCGCACGACCCGCTGGCGGCCCTGAAGTTCACATTTGGTGATCCGAGATTCAGTTTGACGTCGGTTCAATTGAACCAGCGAAGGATTGACACCCTGGCCGAAGACTTTCGCGAAGCGACAACCAACGCGGGCCGGCCGCTGCCAATTTCGATGGACGAATTTGTGCTGGATGTTGGGCAGAAAGAGTCTTGGAAGCCATTCGATCGCCCGGTACTCCATCGCAAACAGAAGATTTGGCCGACGCTGATGTCGGGCGGGCAGATCGAATTCATCCTCGAAGACTTGCTGGGCACCGAATCCTTCAAGACACCTCAGCAGACCGAGCTATGGAAGTCCCTGCGGATCGCTCGGACGTTCATGGAAGATCACCTCCCGTTCTGGGAAATGCAACCGGCAGACGAACTCGTCGATGACGAAGCGATGCTTGAAGTGGGCCTGGGATCGGGCAGGTCGTTTCAACTAGGCGCTCAGGTGTTTCGGAAACCAGGTGAGATTTACGCGATCTACTTTCCAGTCGCCACCGAGACAGGGCGGACCGACTTGAGCGAGGCGACCGGTCGTTTTCATGCTCGTTGGTTTAGCCCACGCAGTGGCCAATTTGAAGGAAACCCGATTGAAGTCGTAGGCGGACAATCAATTGAAATCGGTCAACCACCGGCCGAGCCCGAGCAAGACTGGGCCTTGTTATTGAATGCCGTTTCCAAACCGAACCAACAACCTTAGATCGTTTCATGCTTAAAAGAATTTTTCTGCTCGCGACGATCTTTGTGATTCACTTGGTCGCGAGTTCCTCCGCCAACGCGCAGACCCCCATCGAAGTATCGTTCCGGAATCCTCCCAACTCAGCACGGCCCTACACGTGGTGGCACTGGATGAATGGGCATGTATCCAAGGCGGGCATCACGAAGGATCTCGAAGCGATGAAAGCCGTCGGTCTCGGCGGCTACCAGCAATTTGATGTTGGGGTCGGCATGCCCGCCGGTCCGATTGTTTACAACTCGCCGAAGTATCACGAGCTGGTGAAGTTTGCGTTTTCAGAAGCCAAACGATTGGGACTGGACGCCGGTTTCAACAATGCGTCGGGATGGTCCAGCAGTGGCGGGCCTTGGGTTACGCCAGAGCACTCGATGAAGACGCTTGTGTGGAGCGAAACGACAGTTGCTGCGCCGATCGATCAACACAAACGTACCATTCAATTGGCGCTTCCCGATCTTCGCGCATCGCAACAGACAGGTGCCAAGGGAAAGGCGAACGGTTTCTATCGCGACATCGCGGTGTTGGCGTATCCCGCACCGGCGAACGCGACGTATCAAATCAAGAACTGGGAAGATAAAGCACTCCTGGTCTCGGATGCCAAGGCGGAAGACTTCGCGTTTGATCGTCGCGACGCCCCCGCTGGAGCGACCATCCGGCTTGATTCCATCGTCGATCTGACCAGCAAAATGAATCAATCGGGCCAGCTCAACTGGAGTCCGCCCGACGACGATTGGATCATCATGCGAGTGGGTTATACGTCGACTCGAGCAATGACCAAGCCGGCGTCGCGAGGCGGCATCGGTTTGGAAATCGACAAACTTAGTCGAGCAGCCGCAGACGCTCATTGGGATGCATTGCTTGAGAATGTTATTGCCGATACCGAAGGAGCGTCAGCCTTCACCACGATTTTGATCGATAGTTATGAGGTCGGCATGCAGAACTGGACGGACGCGATGGCCGATGAATTCGCGGCCCGCCGCGGTTACAACATCACTCCCTACCTCGTCTGTCTTTCGGGTCGCGTCCTCGAAGATTCTGCCACCACCGAACGGGTCTTGTGGGATTTACGCAAGACGGTGGCCGAGTTGATGCACGAAAACTACTTCGGCTACTTCGCCGAAAAATGTCATGACCATGGAATGAAATTGGCAATCGAGCCGTATGGAAGCGGATCGTTCGACGCCACCATCACGGCGCAGATCGCCGATTTGCCGATGACTGAATTCTGGCAAGGCCCCGTTCGCAATTTGTGGCAATGGACCAACCAAGTCGTTCCCTCGGCTGCTCATCTTACAGGTCGGCACGTCGTCGGTGCCGAGTCTTTCACCAGCATGGAAGGCGATTGGACGGCTCACCCCTACACGCTGAAGAAAGATGGTGACTGGGCCATGGCTCAAGGGGTCAACCGTTACTACTTCCACACCTTTGCCCATCAACCGTTTCACGACGACGTGTTGCCAGGCATGTCGATGGGGCGTTTTGGTGGCAATTTCCATCGCAACAACACTTGGTTCATGAAATCGCGTGCGTGGATGGATTCGATTGCACGTTGTCAATTCCTGATGCAAACGGGAACCTACCAGGCCGATGTGCTGGCTCTCTATGGCGATGAGCGAGGGTTTAATAACTTTTTGGGCCGAACGGAAAGATCGGACATGAAAGAGCTGCCGGGATTGAAATTCGATCTGGGTGGCATGAATTCACTCGACCACCTGTCTGTCGATGACGTGGGTGACATCCGAGTGACGTATGACGGCGAACTGCTGGACACGCGTTATAAAATGTTGCTCCTCAAACGAGCTGATCTAATGACGGTTAAGCACGTTACGACTTTAGGAACGCTCGCCGATCAGGGCGCTATCATTTTTGCTCCCAAACCGCAACGCTCCCCGTCGTTGCAGGACCATGCTCGGGCGGATCAGGAAATTCAAACGCTGACAAAGCGATACTGGAACACGGGCTTGATTAAAGCACCGAGTGAATTCGCCGCTGCAGCAGCGGCAGTGGTAGCCGATTGCGAGCTTCCTGAGTCGGTCATCTTTAATCGGCACCGAATCGACGCGGACGATTTCTACTTCATCGCCAATCAACAAGACAAAACAGCGGAGATCGTCGCAACCTTTCGCGTCACCGGCAAGCGACCAGAACTTTGGGATCCAATGACGGGAGACGTCGCCGAAGCACCCAACTGGAGGTTGACAAATGATGGCCGGACCGAGGTCCGTCTGACGCTTTCGCCACTTGAATCGTTGTTTGTCGTATTCCGGAAGCCGACGACGGAAAAGAAACGGTCGACACCCAAAGCGAAAATCAAAACGCTGCAAACCCTGAATGATTGGATGATCAGCTTTGATCTTAAGTGGGGTCCGAAAGATCCGATCTCCGTTGATTCATTGCAGTCTTGGCATGAGAGCGGTAACGCGTACGTCAAATACTACTCTGGGGCAGCAACCTATCGGACTTCGTTCGAATTGGCGTCCATCGAATCTGATATCGTCTTGGACCTCGGTCAGGTAGAGGTCATCGCTAACGTCACTCTCAATGGGAAAGCGATTGGAATGCTGTGGAAACCACCGTTTCAAATTGATGTGACCCAGGATGCCAAAGCGGGGAGCAACACTCTTGAAATCGAAGTCACCAATCTTTGGGTGAACCGCCTGATCGGGGATGAACGATTTCCGCGTTGGGAATATCCGTGGCCACCGTGGTTGATTGGCGGAAAGCCCATGCCAGTGGACACGCCGCGGAAAACCTTTGTCGTTCACTTGCACTGGAAACAGAGCGATCATTTGCTTCCCTCAGGCTTGCTCGGTCCGGTAACGCTTCACGCGAAACAGCCCGCGGAATAATCTTACTCCACGAGAAACTTACAGTGCCACGTCGAACGCGCTGATCGCAGTGTTTGAACGTAAACATCAACGGCGACAGGCGTGATTTTAAAAAGTGAACCTGATGAATTTAACCGTTCGACGAAACTTGTCGCTTCTGCTGACGATTTCCAGCTTGATAATCCAGGCAACGATCAGCGTGGCGAAACCACCCAACTTCGTGATCACCATTGCGGACGATCACGGTGTGTACCACTCCTCCGTTTATGGAGCGAGTGAGTTTCAAACGCACAACTTGCAGCAAATGGCTCATGACGGAATTCGATTCGACAATGCCTATCTCGCCGCCGGAGATCCGATCGCTATTCGCTGGCGGCATGGTCATGTCCTGCGTGGTTTGTCTGTTGGCTAGATCGGCGATTGGCCGCATTGAATCTCGTCGAAGATCCCAGAGCGATAGAATCGTTCACTTAGTTCACTATTCCAACCATATTGAGAACCATCCATGGGAATGACTTCTCCCGTTGATCCGACCATGCGAACTGCGATCCCAAGCAACCGGCGACGAATAAGTGTCGTGGATCGCTCCGCCGATCCAACGCAGGATCGCGGAGCGGTCCACGACAAGCTAAGAATCCTTTACCTCTTGTTACTAGGGGTGTTGTTAGTCGGCACTCCGTCTGTCCAGGCCAGCGAACCGCCGAACATCGTCTTGATTTTCATCGATGACATGGGGTACGGCGACATCGCTCCGTTTGGCAACGAAGTGCTTCGCACGCCGCACCTCGAATCGATGGCCCAGCGAGGACGAAAGTTCACGCAGTTCTATGCCAGCCCCGTTTGCACGATGTCGCGGGCAAGCCTGCTAACGGGATGCTATCACGCACGCCTTTCCATGCCGTCGGTATTGCAGCCCACTTCTGATACCGGGCTGAACCCAGACGAGACAAACCTCGCCAATTTATTGAAAACCAAAGGTTATGCAACGGCCTGCATTGGAAAGTGGCACCTCGGACATCAAACCGAATTCCTCCCCAATCAGCAAGGATTCGACACGTACTTCGGCATTCCGTACAGCAACAACATGACGGACGACTACATGCAGGGAAAAGCTCCACCGCTGCCCCTTTATGAGAACGAAAAGATTGCCGAAACCGAACCCGACCAATCGCAATTCACCAAGCGATTTACCGAGCGGGCCATCCGTTTCATCACCGATCATCAAGACGAACCATTCTTCGTCTACTTGCCGCATCCAATGATTCACACGCCTTTGTTTGCGTCTGAGGATTTCAAAGGCAAAAGCACGATGGGAATCTTGGGCGACGCGATCGAAGAGATTGATTGGTCGGTGGGGCAGATCAACGACGCGATCGACCGTCTGGGACTTGCCGAAAACACACTGGTCATTTTCACATCCGACAACGGCCCCGCCCATCATCCCGCTGGAAAGTTGCGAGGCGTCAAAGGAAGCACTCACGAGGGCGGTGTTCGCGTCCCCACGGTGATGAGCTGGCCGGGAAGAATCCCGCCAGGAACCACCTGTGGTCAGATCACAGGCACCATCGATATTTTGCCAACGGTCGCGAGCTTGGCATCGGCGAACCTCGATCCGGCACGACCGATAGATGGATCGGACATTTCAAGTTTGTTGTTTGCCCCCAATCCCGCTCCGGTACGCGACACCCACCTGTATTACGGATGGAGCCAAACTGTGCGACTAGATGCTATCCGGCAGGGCAAATGGAAACTGTTCTTGGGGTCCGGCGACCAACCGCCCAAGCGATACGACAATCGTCCAACGAACCATCGAACCCGTCCGGTCGGCGAATTCGAAACCGCGCTCTATGACCTCGACGCGGATCCCTACGAAACGACCGACGTCCGGGAAAAACATCCCGAAATCGCAGCACGACTAAAGGCGGAAGCTGCGAAACGCGATGCCGAAATTTCGACCAACGCACGTCCCGCTGGAACACTCAACCAACCACAACCAAACTGAATTCCATGAATCTGATTTCCCAACGACGATCTCTAATTCCGCTGATGCTCTTCAGCTTGATCATCCATGCGACCATCTGCGTCGCGAAACCACCCAACTTCGTGATCACCATTGCGGACGATCATGGTGTCTACCACTCATCCGTTTATGGAGCGAGTGAGTTTCAAACGCACAACTTGCAGCAAATGGCTAATGATGGAATTCGATTCGACAATGCATATGTCGCCTCGCCGGCTTGCGCGCCCAGTCGTGCGGCACTGTTTACGGGGCGAATGCCTTACAGCAACGGCATCGTCGGCAACCACGAATTTGAACTCAAGCCCGGTGTCCGTTCGCTGCTGCCAACGCTACTGCAACAAGGCTACGAAGTTGTCTTCCACGGCAAAGTTGGCCACGCCGGGCGGAAACACTTCGGCCAGTACGTGCCCGACGGTGTCAAAATACTCGGCGGTGGCGGTTTGCAAGAAACCATGACGCTGGATCAGGTGGAATCATTTCTCAAGCGACGCCCCAAAGACGCGCCACCGCTGGCACTGTTTCTTGGCTGGACCGACACGCACACCGCATGGCCGCCGAAGGAAGAGGCGAGAATCGCTCCCGAAGACGTCGTCATTCCTCCGAAGATTTTCGACACGTACGAAGCGCGAGTGGAAATGACGCGATACGTCGAAGGAGCCGAGGACATCGATCGCCGCGTTGGGCAAACTCGAGGATTGATCGCCAAACACCTGGATGTGAACAACACTTTGGTCGTTTACACGTCCGATCATGGGATGCCGTGGCCGTTTGCGAAATGGTCACTGTACGAAACAGGAATCCGCACACCGTTGATTGCTGTTTGGCCGGGCAAGATTACGCCGAATTCATCGACCGATGCGATGGTCAGCTGGATTGACCTGATGCCGACGCTGGTCGACCTGGCTGGCGGAGCGTCGCCCTCAGACATCGACGGTCGTTCGTTCGCCAATGTGCTGTTTGGCAAAACCGACCAGCATCGCGACGTGATCTACGCAACGCATAAAGGCGATAATGACAAGAACGTCTACCCGATTCGCAGCGTCCGCGTGGGCAAATGGAAATACATCCGCAACCTGCACCCCGAGTTCGCTTACACCACCCACACGGACGTTTGGGCCAAGGAAGTTCCGCGTATCGACGGTCACTGGGCACACGCTGGCCACCACTGGCAATCGTACATCGACGCAGCAAAAACCGACCCGAAGGCGGCAGCATTCTTGCGCGACTATCACAGCAATCCCGCAGAAGAACTCTACGACCTGGAAAGCGATCCGTTTGAGAAAACCAACTTGGCCACGTCGCCTGGGCATCGTGGCAAACTGGAAGAACTTCGTAATCTGGTGGTCAAACGGATGAAAGAAGTCAATGACGACCAGTCACTCAGCGGACCGCCGCAACTGCTAAAAGATTTTTCATTGCCAGAGATAATGCGGAACCACACCACACGATCGAAGCCTCAACCGTAGGATGATTGACCTGTCATAATGAACTTGATATGCCTGCAACTCACTATATGAGAATCGAACGATGAAAACGACCTGTCTGATTGCGCTTGCCATGGTCGCATCAGCGGTGATTCCGCAATCACCGGCAGATGCTGAAATGCCGAACGTTTTGTTCCTGATTGCCGATGACCTGAATACCGCTCTGAGTGGTTTCGGGCACAAACAATGCAAAACACCGAATCTCGATCGCCTGGCGGAACGCGGCGTCAAGTTTGAGAATATGCACTGTCAGTATCCGGTTTGTGGTGCGTCGCGTGCTTCGATCATGTCCGGCCTTTATCCGTATTCAAATTTGACGCTGGGCAATGAGGGCACCTTGCGAGGCAATATGCCGAATGTGGTCACGTTGTCGCAGACTTTTCGCAATAACGGCTACTACGCGGGACGAGTCAGCAAGATTTATCACATGCGGATTCCATTTGAGATCATTGACGGAACAGCGGAAAGCGATGATCCCTTCTCATGGGACGAAGCGATCAACATCAAAGCTCCGGAGCATAACGCTGCTGGAGAACTGACAAACTGGTCGCCAAAAGACAAAGGGTCACAGGCCTTTGTTGGTGTTGTTGCATCCGGCGGCGACAGCGATCACGCCGACGGGATGGCAGCGGATCGAGCCATCGAGATACTCGACCGAGTAAAACACAAACCGTTTTTTCTAGCCGTGGGATTCGTGAGACCACACGTGCCGCTCGTCGCTCCGAAAAAGTATTTCGACCTATACAGTCGAGAGGAAATGGAAACACCGTTGGTGCCGGAGAATGACCTGGACGACGTGCCGGGGATCATCCGCAATTACAAACGAAACAGCACGACGTACGGCATCACGCCAGAGCTGCACAAAGGACTGTTACAGGCCTACTACGCCAGCATTTCCTTTATGGACGCACAGGTCGGACGCGTCTTGGATGCTTTGGAAGAAAGGGGGTTGGCGGATAATACGATTGTCGTATTCACCAGTGATCACGGCTACCTTTTGGGCCATCACCACAAATTTCAGAAGCAGCACTTGTTCGAGGAGGCCACACGAGTGCCGTTTATCATCAGCGTGCCGTGGCTTAATGATCAGCACGGCCGTGGCACCACAAAAATCACGGAACTCGTCGACCTTTATCCGACTCTGGCCGAACTGGCCAGCCTTACCGCTCCGGACACGCTTCAGGGAACCAGCTTGAAACCACTTCTGGTTGATACCGAATCGTCTTCCTGGAAGAAGGACCAAGCATTTACTATCAGCCGCAGCGGCGGGGAATCGATTCGCACACCACAATGGCGGTTTACGCAGTGGGGTTTTGGCGAGAAAGGGTTGGAACTGTACGACCTGCAAAAAGATCCGGGTGAATTCACCAATCAGGCAGGAAATCCAGAGTATGCCTCGGTGGTGACGATGATGCGGGCGCAACTGATCGCCAAACGTGATGCGACGGGTTTCAAGCAGCATCAGGCTGCGATTGTCGGCACGTCAGCCACAGGCAAACCAAAGAAGTAGTCGCGATGGCCGGAGAGTTGACCGAATGCAAATGGTTTTACTATCGGCACGCCCAGCGATATCGCAAGAAAATCCTGAAGTTGAAATTTTGGCGTGTGTTACGCAAACAATGGTTCAAGAGATGATCTTTCACTCACCCTCTAGTTACCTAATGATGAAAAACAGATACGCAGCGATTGCATTACTGCTGATGCTCTCGACGGTACAAGCCAGTGCTGGCGAAAAACCTAACGTCTTGTTCATCGCAGTTGATGACCTGAAACCGATGCTCGGGTGCTACGGCGACACGGATGTTCTGACGCCCAACATCGATTCGCTGGCCCAGCGCGGTACGGTGTTTCTGAACGCTTCCTGCCAGCAATCGGTCTGCGCACCCTCGCGGGCCAGTCTGATGACGGGCACCTACGCCGATACCACGAAGGTCTACGATCTCAAGACGCAAATGCGCAAGGCGAACCCCCACACGCTCACGCTGCCTGAATATCTCCGTCGGCACGGTTACGAAACCACAGGGACGGGGAAGATTTACGATCCGCGCAGCGTCGACAAATCCTTCGACGCCCCGTCGTGGACGCAGCCGTTCCTGCAACATGCGCCCCGTGAGTATTCTCCCAAAGGAATCAAGAGACCTGTATCCGGATATCAGGATCCGGAGGTGCAAAGGCAAGTCAAGGCGTTCAATGCTTGGTTGAAAGTGAACGGTATCACCGAGCAGGACAAGGAAGCTTATGCCGCCGCTCGGGAAAAGTTTCCGCTGTCCAAGCCGACGGTCGAGTGCCTGGATCTTCCGGATGAGGCTTACGACGATGGGATTTTTGCCATCTGCGCGATGGACCAGATGAAGAAGCTGGCCGAGGGCGACAAGCCTTTCTTTCTTGCGGTGGGCATGGCCAAGCCGCATCTCCCGTTCGTGGCGCCAAAGAAATATTGGGACCTGTATGATCGATCGAAGATTGAACTGGCACCTTTCCAGCACGCACCTGCGAACGCACCGGATTTCGCTGGTCAGCCCTCGTGGGAACTGCGCCACTATTCCGGGGTTCCGGCCAGCCCAACCCCAATCCCGCAGGAGATGCAGAGAGAGTTAATACATGGTTACCGTGCCTGTGTGAGCTATATCGATGCACAAATCGGCAAGGTACTCGACCAGCTTGATGAACTGGGACTGGCTGACAATACGATCGTTGTGCTGTGGGGCGATCACGGTTGGCATCTGGGCGATCACGGCATGTTCTGCAAACACACCAACTACGAGCAGGCCGTCCGTTCGCCGCTAATCATTGCCGCGCCGAGACAGAAGGCGACGGGAGTCAAAACGGATTCACCATCCGAGTTTGTTGATATTTTCCCAACGCTCTGCGAACTGGTCGGACTTCCCGTCCCCGAAAGTGTCGAGGGCCTTTCGCTGCAGCCAATCCTTGACGATCCTGACGCGATGGTGCACGAAGCAGCGTTGGAACAGTATCCCCGCAATCCTAACAAGATGGGCTACACGCTCCGCGACAAACGCTACCGCTATATCAAATGGATCGAAATGGACTACTACGGCGGCGAACGATCCGGCCCGATGGTTGCCAATGAGCTTACGACTATGAAAACAATCCGCTTGAAACTGTCAACCTCGCCAGCAATCCAGAACACAAAGACGTCGTCGCCAACTTTGAACGTATCTTCCAGGAACGCGGCATCGCGCAGGAAAACTAACATGAAAATCGAGCGACGTGTTTTTATCGTGCTCTGCATGGCTTTTCTGCAGGCAGGCATGCTGATGGCAGACGACGGGCGACGGCCGAACATTGTTTTCTTCATCGCCGACGACATGCTGCCGAGACACTTCAACTGCCTGCCTGAGGGCAAAGGCAAGAACCTGACGCCGAACATCGACCGCCTGACCCGCGAAGGAACGGTGATGACCGAACAGCATGTCTGTTCACCCGTCTGCACACCGAGTCGCTACAACGTGCTGACGGGAAACTATGCCAGCCGCGCCAATAACGCGTGGTTCAAATCGATTACCAAAAAGGAAGGGCAGTCGGTTGTTGGGTTCAACACACACATCATTAAGAGTGACACGACGCTGCCGGGTTTGTTGAAAAGAGCCGGATACACCACGGGCATGGTCGGGAAGAACCACGTGGTCGAAGTGGCCGGGCTGAAAAGGTTTCCCGACTTCGATGCGAGCGCCAAAGACCCGGCAAATGAATCGCAGTTAAAGGCGAATCATGATCGCGTGTGTCAGGCGATTGGCGAAACCGGTTTTGATTACGTTGACCGTGTTTACCACAACAATCCCGACTTCCTGGGGCTGCACGACGTGGCCGTGCAAAACATGGATTGGATCACCGAGGGCGGGGTCGATTTCATCGGCCAGCCCCGTGACAAGCCGTTCTTCCTCTACTTTGCCACGACCGTTCCCCATGGACCGACTACGGCGAAGAGGTCCTGGAACGCCGATCCGAGAGTCACGGCGATTGGCTATTTGGACAAGGCACCCGACACGCTGCCCGCTCGCGATACGATTCCGGATCGATTGATCCAGGCCGGTTTCCCTGTCAACGACGACACGGCCAATATGCTGTGGCTTGACGATGCCGTTGGCTCGCTGTTTGACAAACTGGAGGCAACAGGCCAACTAAACGATACGGTGTTCTTCTTCTGCAGCGACCATGGACAAGGCGCTAAGGGCACGCTGTATCAAGGTGGTGTGCATAATCCGAGTATCGTCTGGAAAAAGGGCGGCTTTCCGGTCGGTCCCCAAAGCGATGCGCTGGTGTCGATCGTTGACTTTGCTCCGACGATTTTGGATATCGCCCGTGCGGATGATTCCCATGTCAAATTCGACGGCGAAAGTTTTCTTCCCTATCTAAACGGCACACCGCAGGAACCGGGACGCGTGCTCTACTTTGAACTGGGTTATGCCCGCGCAATCCGCAAAGACAACTGGAAATACATGGCAATCCGCTATCCCGAGCATGTGGAAACCATGACCCTGGACGAGCGTGCAAAAGTACTCGCGGATTGGAACGCCGAGCGTCGCCGCATGCATTTACCGATCGTGACAGAAGACCCTTCGAAACCCTTCAGCCACTTAACGGCGATTCCGGGTGGCGGCCATGCCGAGGCCACATCGACCGGGGCCTACCCCGGCTACTTTGATCGCGACCAGTTGTACGATCTCGCAAACGATCCGGGCGAGCTTCACAACTTGGCAGGCGATCCTGCTCATGCGGAAACACTTCGCAAGTTGCGATTAGAACTCGTCAACTATGTTAACGATCTACCGGGTGGCTTCGCGGAGCTAGCGACGAAGAAGACCGAGGCAGACTCAGCGAGACTTGAGTCTCACACAATCACGCAGAACGGCATCCGCGACTACTCCTATTTCAGCGATGAGTACATCGTGCACACAAATTTGTGGGGTGCCCGTGCGATGAAGGATGCAGTTCCTGAGTTCACGTTCAATCTGCGGTATTCGAAGTCCAAGCCGCTGGTGCCAATTGCGTACGACTGGTCCATCTCTGAGGAGTTTTCGCTCCCCATCTTTCCGTACTATGGTTATGGAGATCGAATGTGGAAAGAGAAGCGAGAATCCACGACAACCAAATTGCCGATTCGCGTTAGGGATTTGCGAGCCTGTGACATTCACTACAAGTTAAAGATCGACGAAGCAGCATTCCGAAAAGCCAAAGGCAATCTGACTGTTGACGTTTGGTTAGGAGATCAACCAACAAACAACGATCACTCAATGCGAACGGAAATAATGCTATGGTTCGATCACGCGAACCAAACTCCAATTGGTGCCAAGAACCATCAGGGGACTTACGAATTCGGCGGCGTGAAATGGGACTTGTTCATTGGTGAATTCCCCAAGGGCGCCACGGTGGTCAATTCATTCATTGCTCAGCGTCCGGTCCACGAAGGCACGATCGACTTCTTGGTTCCACTGAATATCGTCAAAGAGAAAGGGCATATCAGCGACGCAACGTTTCTCGGTGGATTTGAGCTTGGAAATGAGATTTTTAAAGGGGGTGGTTCGACGACGGTCAAGCAGTTCCATGTCGACGTCCAACCAAAGGGGTTTCCACAGGAGGAATTTGTCCATGAGTGGAGGTTCCTCGATCGACCGATCAGCAAATGTGAGTTCGATGGAACGAAAGGCTTTGATACGAAGGTCGAGAACAGTGAGGCGGTGAGTTCACGGACAGTCATGGCCCGTTTCACACTTGATGACGTGAAGCGGCGTCAAGTCATCTACAAGGAAGGCGGAGCCGACAGCGGGCTCTCGATCTACGTGTCATCCGGCAAGATCCATGTTGCTAACTGGAACACCGTCGATAACGAAGTCGAACGCAGCATTGTGAGTAGCCCAGTCGAACCGCAGGCGGATGCGAAGCGCAAGCGACCCGCTGAGTATTTTGTTGTCGCGGCCGCCGTCGAAAGTAGCAACAAGACCTTGACCGCATTTGTCAACGGCAAGAAGGTCGGGGCCAGACCATTTCACGGGCTCGCTGCAAACCGAGGCACAACAACGCTCGGTTACACCGACGGACCCCTGCGATACTACACCGGTCTTTCCGAAGGACCCGCGTTTCTAAAAGGCGTCATCGACGACGTTCTCGTATTCAACAAACGTCTAACAGCCGAAGAAATCGGCACATTGGAATAGCATCGTTTGGTCACTCGAGGGATCGGCCCGCCATCCCACGTTTTTTATGCGTAGGATCGACGCAGCGATCCACGACTATCCCACTTCCTTCTTGCGAAACCATCATGAAACCCTCTTTCCTTGTTGCGACCGCCCTTCTTCTTTTCGCCTCGGTTGCGACTGCTCAATCGCCACGGAAAAACATTCTCTTCATCGGCGTCGATGATTTACGAGTCGAGCTTGGTTGTTACGGCGCCGAGTACATGAACACGCCAAATCTGGATTCCTTCGCTCGGCAGGGACTTCTGTTTGAACAGGCATACTGCCAGCAGGCTGTTTGTGCGCCTTCACGCATTAGCCTGATGACCGGTATGCGTCCTGATTCGACCGGAGTCTTCGACCTCGACCATCCTTTGAACGAGGCTCTTCCCGACGCGATGTCGATGCCACGGTTTTTCAAAGAAAACGGCTATCGAACCGTCTCTCTCGGGAAAATCTACCACCACGGCCAGGACGACAAGGCGTTTTGGGATGTGGTCGATCCTTGCTCGACGCCCCCGTACGCGGGGCCGAAGACGTCTGCCGTGATCGCCGAAAAAACCAAGGAAGCGAAGAAGCGAAAGTTAAAAGGCAAGGAACTTCGACAGTTCATCAAAGGGCCAGCGTTCGAGAACGCGGATGTCACGGACAGTACCTATTCGGATGGTGTGATCGCTGACAACGCAATTGAGCAACTTCGTCAGAAAGACGATCGCCCGTTCTTCTTGGCGGTTGGTTTCAAAAAGCCTCACCTGCCTTTCGTCGCTCCCAGGAAGTATTGGAACATGTATGATCCGGCTGAGATTGAGATCCCCGCGCGAACACCGCCCCGCGGTGCCGCAGACCAAGCCACCACCAGTTGGGGTGAACTGCGAGCTTATGCCGGCATTCCCGCCAAAGAGGATCTGTCCGACGAACAGACTCGTACGTTGATCCACGCGTATCGTGCGTGTGTGTCCTACATCGACGCCCAAGTTGGCCGAGTGCTCGAGGAAGTTGACCGGCAGGGCCTTCGTGAAAACACAATCATCGTGTTCTGGAGCGACCACGGATGGAAACTCGGTGAATACGGCGACTGGTGCAAGCACACCAACTTTGAATTGGATACTCGCGTCCCCCTGATTTTCAGCGGTTCGGGTATTCCGAGCGGAACGCGATCACGGGCATTGGTGGAATACATCGACATCTACCCGACGCTGGCTCAGTGGTGCGGACTGATGATTCCGAAAGCATGCCAAGGCGAGAGCCTGTTGCCGCTGTTCGCTGATCCGTCACTGCCCGGCAAGCAAGCGGCACTAAGCCAGTATCCTCGCGGCGGCGTCATGGGTTATTCGATCCGCAGCGGCAACTGGCGATACACGAGATGGCAACGGAAAAACGGCGAGGTGATTGCGAGAGAGTTATATGATCATTCTCGGTCTGACGTCGCGACTGAGAACATTGCCGAACTTCCAGGAAACGCTGACACGGTGAAGCAACTCGATCAGCGGCTACTTGAAATCGTTAGTCCCTGACGCAGATCATTCGAAACCAAAAAAGTTCACAAAGCTGATCGAACCATCATTGAGATACAGACATCCCTTAGAACCGGAGCTTGACACGGAATGAATCACTGTTTGTCTATCTTCCTCGGCCTGATCGTCCTGGCTTGCCCCTCGATGTCACGCAGCGATGTTTTTGGCGACTCCCCTTCGCAGGCTTCACCGGCAGGCACTCGATACCGTGTGTCGACTGTTACTGAAACAGGAATGCCCAAGACGATCGTCAAACGAGGTGCCAGTTGGAATTTTGGACCTGGAGCGTTGCAGACGTATCTGGGGTGGCAGTACGCCGCCTTTTGGGACGCGAATAGGCAAGTGTCGGTCGCCCGTCGCGAACTACCGCAGGGCGATTGGCAATGCGTCTCACTAAGCGGCTACCAACGCACTTCTGACACCAATCGCGGCAAAGGAGGACCGATCGCTCGCGGATTTGGAGACGGACATGAAAAGGTGGCAATGGGCATTTCAAGTGACGGCGTCATTCATCTGGCATTCGATCATCACGTGTCCACGTTGCACTATCGGTGCAGTCGACGGGGCCTCGCGAACAAACCCGCAGGGTTCACTTGGTCAGACGACATGTTTGGTGCCGTCCAAGACAACTTGGGTGGCCCCAGCATCGCATCCGTCACGTACCCGAATTTCGTTCGAGACGGCGATCGAATGTCGCTGTATTTGCGACTCAATGGAGGTTCAGGCAACGCGGATTCGCATTTCTTTGAGTATCAAGCCGGACGCTGGGTCGTCAATGATGCAGGCTCCAGCAAGCTGATCGACAAACACTGGTCCGGTGGCAACGGAACGGTCAATGCCTACCCGCACACGATGGTTGTCCACGAAGGTCGCCGGCATCTCACATGGTGCTGGAGGGACACACCCGATGCCCGCACGTGTCATGACCTCTGTTACGCGTACAGTGACGACCACGGTCGAATGTGGAAAAACAACGCGGGCGAGACGATCGCGGAACGCGGTTCCAAACATATCACTGCCGATTCACCCGGAATTGTGGTGTTGGAAATACCACCCGGTTCGACGTACACCAATGGTGGGTCGATGACGGTGGATGATACCGGTGGTATTCACATTTTAATGCGCGGCCCAAACGGACGTGCCCTGACCGCCCAACGCAATATCCAGACGGGAGATTGGAATCGTGGTGAAGGGTTGACTCTCGGAGAGTTGGTCGCAGTCCCTCGGCAATTGCTGGTCGTCGCCGAAAGCGGATTGTACCGTGCGAGCAATGCTGGACATGGAACGCTCACCAGGCTTGATGGGCCCATCGAAAGTTGGTGCAAAGACAGTCGCTTCGTCGTCGATCGCTCCCGTTGGCAACACGGTCAAACGATCTCGGTGATCGGCCAGAACGGTACGGTGGTCAGCGTGATCGACTTTTCAATCGAAGATTAACAAACGAAAGATACCATATGTCGCGAATTTTCGTCGCCGTGTTGTTCATGTCGGCAGCGCCAATCTTGGCGTTGGCCGATGGGCAGTCGTCCAGCCAAACGAAGCCCAATATCTTGTTCATCGCTGTCGATGATCTGAACGACTACATTACTCCGCTAGACAATCTTCCCGGAGTCAAGACTCCGAACTTTGATCGGCTGGCTAGACGAAGCGTGAGTTTTGCCAACGCTCATTGCGCCGCGCCGGTTTGCCACGCGTCTCGCGTCGCGATGATGACGGGGGTGCACCCGGTGACCTCGGGCATCTACAAGAATCTGTTCGGAGCTCATGGACCACGCTGGCGGGACGAATCACCTGCGCTGAAAGATGCCGTTGTCTTATCGCAGCATTTTCGTGATCACGGTTATCACGCTGCCGGGGGTGGGAAAGTTTTCCATACGTTGCAATGGTCGCCGGGCGATTCGCAAAACGATCCGGATGCGTGGGATGAATATCGTGGTGATCCGTTGGACCCGATTTCCCAAGACTGGCCGCGGCCCCAGTTGGTTCCCGATGCCGAAGCCGGTTTGACACCGGGCCGCCCGCTCGGCCCCCGGCACCTTTTCGGAGCCCAACCGCTATTAGTTCCCGATGAGGAAACCGGGGATCACATGGTGGTCGACTGGGCGAGCGAGCAACTTGCCAAGCCACACGACAAGCCTTTGTTCTTGGCCGTCGGTCTGTTTCGACCACACATCCCGTTTGAGGTGCCGCAGAAGTACTTCGATATGCATCCACTGGAATCGATCAATCTTCCCGAAGTCGCCGAGAACGACCTTGATGATTCGCGGCCGCCCCAGCGTCAACCGTGGCACCGCTGGGTCGTGAAGAACAGGCAATGGGAAAAGATGATGCAAGGCTACCTAGCCAGCATCAGCTATACCGACCACCAACTTGGGCGTTTGCTCGACGCACTTGACGCTTCACCGCTGAAAGATAACACGATCGTCGTGTTGTGGAGCGACCACGGTTTTCACATTGGTGAAAAAGAGAATTGGGAAAAATTCTGTCTCTGGGATCAGACCACACGCGTTCCGTTGTTCATCCATGTTCCCGGTCAAAGTGCCGATGGCCAAAGCACGCGACAACCGGCGACGCTGACCGACGTCTATCCGACTCTATGTGAACTGGCTGGATTGCCGATACCGCCACAGTGCGATGGTCATTCGCTTGTTCCGCAGATCAAGAATCCATCAACGAAACACGGCCGACTCTCGTTGACCTCGTATATCTTCGCCGCGGAACCTTCGCATGCCGTGTCGGATCATCGCTATCGATTCATCCGATATCACGATGGCTTTGAGGAACTATACGATTTGAAAAACGATCCCAACGAGTTCACCAATCTGGCTAGCGATCCAAACATGGCAAATACGAAAGCTCGACTCGCCGAAGGGTTTCCGAAGCGAGTGGCGCCATCCCGGGGTGTCCCCAAAGAATCGAAGTACAACCTCAAACGACCTCGCAAATCCACTTTATCTCGAGTATCCAATTGAACAAGCTCCTCACTCTCTGTCTTGCGTCGCTTTGGCTGTCGTCATCGGCGGTTGATGCCGCCGAAACGCGGCCCAATATTCTATTGATCTACGTGGATGATCTCGCTTACAACGACATCGGTGGCTACTCGTATCCGGGTGACATCGCCGACGGTGAAGCTCCGATGCCCTTTCCTGAAGTGAGTGCTTACGCGGGTCCGAACCAAGCATTAGGGATCGTAGATGGCAAGTGGGTTTCGATCACGCCATGTCTGGATAGATTTGCGAAGCAGGGCATCAAACTAACTTGCTATCACTCCCCGTCGTCGGTTTGTTCACCCTCCCGCTTGGGACTGCTGACCGGACGGACGCCGGCTCGATTCATGCTGGGCGGCATCATCAGCAAACACAACTCAGCGGGATTGCCGTCTCGCGAGATCACCATCCCTGAGATGCTCAAAAGCGTCGGTTACGAAACCGCCGTGTTTGGAAAATGGCATTTGGGGCATGGCGATCAGCATGCCCCCACCAACCACGGCTTTGACCACTATCAACCCGCGACAGGAGATCGCGCCACCGAACTATTACGATTGGTTCAGGATGCGTCGGAGTTCATGTCACGCGATCGCGATGATCCGTTCTTCGTGTATTTTGCATGTCACCAGCCACACTATCCCAATGTGGCTCATCCTGATTTCGTGGGCAGCGTCGATAAGCTGCTGGGGAAACGCACTTATCTCAAGGGTGACGGAACGACGGACACGATCGAGATATCCAGCGCGTATCACGACGTCGTGCACGAGCTGGACTTTCGTGTCGAGCAGTTACTTCGAACACTTGATCAAGCTGGAATCACCGATGACACCCTCGTGATTTTCACGTCCGACAATGGTCCCTGGTCGAATCATCCGAAAGCGAGAGACGGCATTCCAGGAATCTCAGGAACGGGATACCCTTTTCGCGGGTCGAAGTTCCAGGATTTTGAAGGCAGTACCCGCGTCCCTGCCATCATTCGCTACCCGGGCGTGCTGGCCGCCGGCACGGTTTCCAATGAGCCCGTCACCGGTTTGGACTGGTGGAAAACTTTCGCCGGACTCGCGGGCGCTTCGGTACCAAGCGATCGCAGTATGGACGGTTACGACGTGTGGCCGTTCCTGACAGGGCTTCCCGGTGCGACATCACCTCGACCCTTTGTGCTGCACGATCGCGGCAAGTCGATTACTGCGATCAGCAATCGCGGCGACAAGCAATTCACCGACCGTCTGGTTGATGTCCGCACTGACTTCAGTGAACAGCGGGATGTCAGTGACACCCGTCCCGAACTTACTGCTGAGCTGAAGCAACAACTGGACTCAATTAATGTGACTATCAACGAAGACAGACCGGGCCTCGAGAACGCGTCCGATCAACGAATTTTGGTGGGGCATCCTGGGCGTTACGTTGAAGTGCCGAAAGGCGAGACATCATCGTTCTCAATTCGGCTGGCAACAGCTCCCAAACGCCCGGTCGTTATCAATTTTCCTCAACGCAGTGGATCAGTTGGTCTGACGTTGAATCGGCAGTCGGTCACGTTCAGTACCACCAACTGGCATACTCCGCAGGACGTCACGGTGACTTCGGCGGGTCAAACAACGGCAACTCAATACGCAACATTTGAGGCCGTCGGTACGGATCAAATCCCGATCCATGAAATCTACATTCGCGAAACCGCCAATTGAAATTGATTTGCTTGGCATTTTCCTGCCGAACGAGATCGTGTATTTCGCACAAAACGCTGTCAAGTAATGAACCACTCTCAAGCGAAAGTCAACATGAAGTCATCTTCGGCTGCGGTCACAGCAAAATCGATTGTTTTCCGATCTTTACTCATCTCGCTCATCACGCTGTCGCATTCAGCTGTCGGAGCGAGCGACGATCGGCCTAACATCATCGTTTTTTATACCGACGACCATGGTCACGCTGATCTGTCGTGCCAGGGTGTGCTCGACGACATCAAAACGCCCAATGTGGACGCATTGGCTAAAAACGGTGTGCTCGCCCGGCATGGCTACAGCACCGCGCCACAGTGCATCCCCTCCCGCGCCGGATTGCTGGTCGGAAAGTTCCAATCCAAATTCGGTGTCGAAGCGAATGGCTCTTCGCTCGTAGGCTTTGACAACGAAACAACGATCGCTGAGCGACTTCAGTCAGCGGGATACGTCACGGCCCAGTTTGGCAAATGGCACTTGGGCAGAGGAGAAGAAATCACCGAACATGGGTTCAAGCATGTCTTTAATCAGAATAACGGCGGGAAATTCGCGGCCAACATTGAGTTGAATGGGAAAGATCGCGAAATGGGGATTGTTCCACCCAAGGCCTATCACATCGATGCTTGTAGCCAAGCAGCAGCGGCCATCATCGATCGTTATCAAGACGACCCATTCTTTTTATACGTCGCCTATCGAGCTCCACACGTCCCATTGGACGCTCCGCGGAAGTATCTCGACCGATTTCCGAGCAAAATGCCTGAGCGACGTCGGCAAGCGTTGGCCATGCTCTCCGCGGTAGATGATGGAGTAGGATTGATCACTGAAACGCTGGCGAAGCACAATCTGACCGAAAAGACGCTGATCTTTTATATCGGCGACAATGGCGCGCCGCTAAAGATTCACAAGCTCGACGCGCCGGGTGGCGGCCCCGGTTGGGACGGTTCTTTGAACGACCCACTTAACGGTGAAAAAGGAATGCTGTCCGAAGGTGGGATGCATGTTCCATTCGTGATCTCTTGGCCTGGGACGATTTCGGCAGGTCAAGTGTTCGATCACCCGATAAGCGCGCTCGACGTGGCAGCAACGGTTGCCGAACTCGCGAAGGTCGAATCGAAACCCGGCGACCTCGACGGCGTCAATTTGATTCCGTTTCTCAGCGGTAGAAAGGAAGGTGCTCCCCATGAGTTTCTCGCGTGGCGTTGGGTTGCCCAATCTGCGATCCGGGAAGGCGACTGGAAGCTATTGCGGGGCGGTGAGCGTGAGTATCTGTACAACCTGAAGAGTGACCTCGAAGAGCAGAACAATCTGTTGGACCAGCATCCCGAGATCGCTGATCGGCTGCGGGAAAGATTGTCACGGTGGGCAAGTCAGCTTGATCCACCGGGGCTGGCTTACGGTGCCATGTCTGCGCCGGCGAACGACTACTTCGACTTTTATCTCGAGGGCAAACCGGCGCCCCCTTTGCGTGAGAAGTATCAGCCGAAATCTGAATCAAAACCAAAGAACATCGCGTCTCGATGGATCATTCGCGGCGGCACAATGAAAGACACCAGCGAGGGCTTGCAGATAGCACCGCCAAAGCCTGGTGGCAAGCAAACTCCATTCATTGCCAGAAATGGTTTGAGTCTGGTCGGCCCTGTTTCAATCAGCATGGTTTTGAAGACTGAAGCGTCCGGTCAGATCGGCCTCTCCTGGCGCAGTTCAGCGGACAAGGATTTCGCGGCGGCCAACCGCGTGAATGTCGCCGTGGAAAAATCGGATCAATGGCAAACGATCCAAGCCAAGCTTCCCGTTGAAGCGAAGATCATTCATGTGCGTATCCAAGTCCCAACTGGAACGACGTTGATCAAGTCCATCGAACTCAAACCGGCAACCGGGAAAACTGTAACGCTGGTTCAATAGACGGCTCATGAGCGATCGTGGGTCGCTCGGAGCGTCGATTGAATTACTGCGGGATTTCATTAGCAGCGAACCGGCGCAGCCCATCCGGAAACGCGGGATGTACTGTACTTTGGACCGGACGCAGGAAGGATGTCGCAAGGCGTGGAGGCCTTGGAAATGGGATCCGTTATAAGGAGACGACGTCGGCAGTTGCGGCCGAAATCTCCCTCTGTCGAGTTAGACAGGCGTCAATTCGTCACCTATTCTTTGGCGGTGTCCTGTCCCGGTATTTCTTTGGCACCGTGTACTCTCTCGCGATAAATGGCTTCGGAATATGTCGGTTCTTCGGAAAATAAAGAGCCACGGAATCATTCATTCGGCTGAAATCATTTTCAATCGGATCGTTCCCGCATGGATCTTTCGCTTTTCCGTTGGCACGGTGCTCGAGCTGGATCTGCCCAAGCTTTGCGAAGTTCTCGACAAGCTGCCGCCGGAAGACTTTGTGCTCCGCTGTGTCGATGATCCGGTCGCGGTTGCTGAACTCCGCGAGACGACCTGGAACTCCGTTCCTGTGGAAACGACTCGGAATCATTTGGGTTATTCCATCTCCCGAAACGACGATCCCGGGCTCACCCTCGGTGGTGTTTGGGGGGGCATCGAGCGGTTTAACGAAGCCGATCTGGGATTCCAAATCCAGTTGGAAAAGGATCAGGCACTCATTTATTGTGCTTATGTTTCCAAGCAAGCGCGTGGTGGCGGTATCTACACGCGTGTCCTGTCATTTGCCGCGCGTGATCTTCGATCGCGTGGTCATGATCAGTTGCGGGTGATGATCCAGCCATGGAACAAAGCGTCGATGTACATCCACCGAAAGTACGCGGTTCGCTCTCTCGGCAACGTCGCTGTCATACGAGTCTTCGGATTGGTCATGGTGTTTTGCACCGGAGAGATTTCCAAAAACAAAACCTGCACGACCGGACTGTTATCCAATCCCGTGCTGATCACATTCCCGTGATGCGATTCGATTGAGATCGAACGAAGGGGGCCTAATCACGTACACAGAAGTGATTCGGTATAACGACAAT
>NZ_JAMQBK010000097.1:0-41472 GCF_023701485.1 Aporhodopirellula aestuarii | reverse complement strand
GCAAGTGAATGCCGGAACTCGCAACGCCTCGGTCCGGCCTACAGTTCTTAGCGGAACGGCGCGAGCCGTCCGGTTCCGCGTTACCGGACGGCTTGCGCCGTTCCGCTACATTTGAAATCCCGGCAGTAATTAAATCGATGCCCCAACGCATGACATGTGTCACCCCGGACCTGCGTCCGAGGCTCCTGCCCATCATCACTGTCGAAATGCTCTCACGGCGTGTCGACCCGCGGTCCCGTCTTCAACGCACCATGTGCGCCGTGATTTGAGGTTTCTCGATTTGTGCTTTGCTGCTCCGCCAGTGGGAACAGACGAGCGTGGAGGCGATCAGCAGCACCAGTGACAACAGCAGGGCGACTCCGGAAATCCACAGGTCGATCTGTGACAGTTGGGGAGTCCCTTTCATGCGACGGTCTCTGGCTTCGAGTGAGTGATGAAATGCTGGCACGTGGGGCGGGGTGCCCAATTAACGCGCCAGCGAGCAAGTTCACCATTAAAACGAAACACTCGGCCACGCCAAGCTGAGCCAAATTGACGCAGTCGGTCTTATGGTGCGAAACGCGGTGGTTTTGACATCGCCGTGCGACGATCCACCGCGTTTTTTCGTCCCGGTTGCCAAGGCAACCGTTGAATTAGGGTTGCTTACGCAAGTCGAGCCACTCGCTGTGGAAGGTACCCTCGCGGTCGACACGCTGGTACGTGTGGGCGCCAAAGTAATCTCGTTGGGCTTGCAACAGGTTTGCGGGCAAACGTTCGAGGCGGTACCCGTCGAAGTAGTTCAACGCCGCACTGAAGGCGGGAACCGGGATGCCGAGCAACGACGCCGCCGACACAACGGCACGCCATCCGGCTTGAGCGTTTTCGACGGCTTCTTCGAAGTACGGATAGAGCAGCAAGTTTTCGAGATCGGGCTGTTCGCCGAACGCTTCTTTGATGCGATCGAGGAACTGAGCACGGATGATACATCCGCCCCGCCACAACAAAGCGGCTTGCCCGTAGTCGAGTTTCCAATCGTGTTCTGCCGAAGCGGCTTGGAGTTGCACAAAGCCTTGGGCGTAGCTGACGATTTTGGACGCATACAATGCGTCATGAACGGCATCGATGAACGCTTGTTTGTCGCCAGTGAGTTTCTTGGCAAGTGCCGACATTTCAGGGTTGAGCGAATCCGAAGGTCCGTTGAGCGTTTTGCTCGCTCGGGTGCGGGCTTCTTTTTGTGCCGATAGGCCACGGGCGAAAACTGCCGTAGTGACCAGCGTGCTTGGCACACCGAGGTCGAGGGCGAGTTGGCTCATCCACTTGCCGGTACCCTTCGCACCGGCGACGTCGAGGATCTTGTCGACGAGATAGCCGTCGCCGCCTTGGTCGTCCTTGGCGCTAAAGATGTCCCGGGTGATTTCGATCAGATAGCTTTGCAGAACGCCTTCGTTCCACTTCGCGAACACGTCGTAGAGTTCTTCGTTGGACAACCCGCCGAGTTCGTGCAGCAATTGGTAGGCTTCGCAGATCAACTGCATGTCGCCGTACTCAATGCCGTTGTGAACCATTTTGACGTAGTGGCCTGCACCGCGAGGGCCGACCCATTCGCAACAAGGGATGTCGTCGTTGGGACCAACCTTGGCCGCGATGGCTTGGAACATGTCTTTGATGTGGGGCCAAGCGGCTTCGGTCCCGCCGGGCATCAGACTTGGACCCTTGAGGGCTCCCTCTTCACCGCCCGAAACACCGGCACCCACGTACAACAGTCCGGCGGCTTCGACGCGTTTGGTTCGTTCTTCGGTATCGACGTAATAGGTATTGCCACCGTCGATGAGGATGTCACCTTCGTCGCACAGCGGAATGAGCGAGTCGATCAGTGCGTCGACCGCCGGGCCGGCTTTGACGAGCATCATCAATTTGCGAGGACGGGCGACGGCGGCGACGAATTCTTCGAGGGTGTGGGTGCCGACAAAGTTCTTGCCTTTGGCACGGCCGGCGAGCAGTTCGTCGACCTTGCTCGTCGTACGGTTGTAAACGGCGACCTTGTAGCCGCGGCTTTCTACGTTGAGAGCCAGGTTTTCTCCCATCACGGCCAAACCAATCAGCCCGAAATCACAGTCACCGCTCATTGTTCAATTCCACCAAGTAGGTTGTCTAAATGTGTACCTTCTGAATAAGAATTGAGATTCTAAATGCAAAGGGACGGCCCGAGAAGGTGAGAGGCATTCATCACCCTCCCGTTCGCGTGTGCGAGTCCGCAGCGAACTCTATGGAGATGGGGCGGGCGGGGCCTCGACTGAGAGCTCGCGAGCTAGCCAGCGCCGCTTTCTGGCAGGCGTATGGGAGTGATCGCGTCTCACGTAGCTGAGCCTTTCCAAGGCTCCGGAAGCGGATGACGCCCGCAATTCTCGGTCTCGGAGAGACATCGATTTAATTACAGCGGGATTTCAAAAGTAGCGGAACGGCGCGAGCCATCCGGTAACGCATCGAGCTGTAACGCTGGCAAAGAACTAGCCTTCGCCGTAACGGCTCGCTAGTGTGCTGACGACCGCCGCTACCGCGTCTCGGTATTCGGCGGGCGACAAGACTTCCGCGTCAGCACCGAGGGCCAGCACCTTGGGTAGCAGTTCGCGGGGATGCGAAGCCGGGACGGTCAAAATGAAATCGGTATCCATTTCGTCGGCGTCCTCCACCGATCCGGCGGCGTTGTCACCCGATGGAGTCACCGGTTCGAGGACTTGATCAGGGTGCCAAGGGTCTTCCTTGACGTACGACGCCGACCGTGGGCCGAGCCGAATTTGCACCTGCGTGGAGGTTTCGCCTGAAAAAATTCCGATGCTTTTGCTCAGAAATTTTGCCAAATCGACCTTCGGATCCGGCTTGAAATACTCGTCCGTGACGCGAGCCAATTTGAACCGGTCCAACTTCCAGTTCCGCAATCGTTCCGATGCGTCGGTAACTTCCGGTGCCGCCGCGACGACGTAGATGCTGCTCTGGTGGACGGCGAGGGCGTAGGGTTCGATCTGGCGGCGAGTCGATGGCCGCCCGACCGATTTGTATTCGATCTCGACGACGCGGTGTTCCAGAATGCTGCGCGTGATCGTCTTGAGCATCCCGGCCTGGGCGGCGTACGTTTTGGCCGGTGTCCCGGACACGTACAGCACCTTGCGGTATCGTTGGTAGTGTTCGTAGACGCCTTCGGGAATCGCCTCTTGGACTTTGTTCCAGAACGTCTCGATCCCTTGCCAGTACTGGGTGCCCATCAGCGGCGTGAGCAGCTCGCGTCCGATCGCGAGGGCGATCAACTCCGTCGCCGAGAACGCGATTTCGTGGACCGCGGTATGGTTGCGACCGAGCCGATAAACCTTGCCGCGATCGACCATCTCGTTTTGGATGTCGTACCCTGCGGCCTGCAACGCTTCGATGTCTCGGCGAACCGTCCGGCCGTGCAGCGTCGTCAAACCGAGGTCCGCCACGAGGTCGTACTTCAGCTCATCGATCGTCCGTCCGAAACGTGAGTCTTCGAGCAGTTGCAGCAATTTGTGCTGGCGGATGAGCTGTTCGTTGCGTGCCACGTGGGGTCCGTCCGGAAAAGGGGGCCAAGCAATCAATCGGCAGGCTCCCGCGCCCGCCGTGGCGTGGAGGCCGGCTGATCAAAATCCAGTCGGCCTCCTCGATTGGGCTCAGCGAGGAGCGTTGAGACCAGGGATCTGCATCGGGCCGCCGGCACCAAAGCCCGCGTTTGGAGCCGGGGTGGCGTTATCCGATTCGGCTTCGGTCAGCAGTTCGGCGCGGTCGATGCGGAGTTCGCGATAGGTGGTTTCGGGAATCACGTAGTACCAATCGGCGAACCGAGCGTTGAGGTCACTGACACGGCGCTTCGCTTTGTTCAAACGATCCTTCCTCGCGTCGAGCATGCGAGTGTTCTGTTTGAGAATCTTCTCTTGCTCGGCTTCGAGTCGCTCTTGCTTTTCTTCGTCGCTGAGGTCGGCAAAGGCGATCTCGTCGGACTCTTCTTCTTCAACAACTTCTTCTTCGTCAGATTCCATTTCAGCGCCTTCGCTGTCGGCGTTTTCTGTTGCGTCAGCGTCAGCCTCAGCCGTTTCGTCTGCTTGGGCGCCTTGGCCGGTACCGGTCGCCTCGCCGCTGCCTTCCACTTCGACTTCGCCGACTTCGCTTTCGGAGGTCGCAGGAGTCTCTGTCGACTCAGGAGATTCGGTGTTGTCGGAAGTTTCTTCGGAGGCGGGTTCCGTCTCCTCGGTTGGCGTTTCTTCGGTCATTTCAGGTTCACCGGACTCCGGTTCGCCTTCTTCCGCTGCATTTTCTTCTGACGGGGAATCTTCGGCGGAGGTCTCTTCCGTTTTCATTTCCTCGGCGGGTTCTTCTGAAGCCGGTTCTTCCGTCGCCGGGGTTTCAGGCTCTTCGACTTTTGGTTCGTTGGTCGCTTCCACGCCGAGCATTGCGGCGAGTTCTTCGATCGTCTGTGGAACGACTCTCAGTTCCGGTGCGGGGAACTGCGATTCGTCCACCCGTGCGGTCACGAGTAGATAGCGGTTCACGGCGGTCGACGAGCTCGAGTCATCTGAATCGTCTTCATCCTCCTCGTCCGTCAGGCCCGAAACGTTGCCGAAGCGGAGGACGTACTCGACACCGTCGTTGAGCGTCACGTCGAGCTCACCGTTGGCCGACAGGACTTCGACGGGAGCATCGGGGCCGGCTTGAACAGGAAGGAAGCCTCGATCGACGAGAGACTGCACCGCTTCGTTATCCGAAACGAGGTCTTTGTCGGCGCGGAGGTTGGCACTCATTCCGTCGGGCTTGCGGACGACGTCGACAATCTTGAGGTCGTCGAGGGCGTTCTTGATGTCGTTGAGTTTGTCTTTGTTGACGACTTGAGTCGGATCAACTTTGACTTCCACAGGATCGGCGAGCGGGTTGTCCGAAGGGTATTCGAGCAGTTGTTCGAGCTTCCAATCGCTGCCATCGGCGGCGACAACGGCGGTGTAGTTTCGGTCGACCGAGAAACCACGCGTCGACATCGAGGCGGCATAGTCTTCGATCCGCATCGACTTGATATCAATGCTGCTGAGTTGCAACAGGTCGTCTTCGATCCAGTCTTGGAATTTGGTCGAGAGTGCGGACTCGTCGAGTTCGACCACGTACACCGGGTCCTGGCCTGGTTTGCGGACATAACGACGACCCTCTTCGCCTTTGACCGGGTTGCCGATGATCAACGACGCGAGGTCTTTTTGTGATTCATCGCGGAACGTCACGAGACGACCAACGCCGACATCGCCAACTTCAAGGATTTCGAGCTTGGGCTCGATCACGCCGAGGGCTTCGTGGTCTTCGGCGTTACGGGTTTGGACGTCGAGAATTTGCAAGCCGACCAACGCGTTGGCTGCGTTCTTCATCTGTTCGACCGCGTCGGCGGGATAGCCTTTGCGGGACGGGATCGTCCACGCACCGGTTTCGCGGTCACGCCGTACCTCGAACGTTTCGACTTGCCCTTGGACTTCGTCGAACGAAACCATCTTCAAACTGGCCGCGGCTAGCGGATCTTTGAAGTTCTCGAATAGCTCCTTGCCGGGCTGGAAGGACGTTTCTTCACGCTCCGAAGCGGGCCATGAAACGAATAGACCGACGGATAGCATGACCACGCCGATCACACAGAACAGTCCGGTTTTTTGTCCTTCGTTCACTTTTGATCGTCTTTATTGAGGGAGTTCAGATGAGGGAGGTCGCCAACATTGCGATTGGCCGTCGCCCTTCCGCGGAGCGACAGCCGGCTAGGAGCGGTCGCCACGATCGAGGTGACCGTGGCGACGCTTGGGGTTCCATTACTTCAATCGGCTCTTGCTGATGTTTTCGCGTTCACGCAAACGGCGTGAGGCGAACACCATGATTCCGACAATCAACGGTGGGAAACAAGGCAACGCGACGGCCAAGGTTTTGACTTGGTTTTGAATCGCCGTGACGTCTTGGTCGGCTTCCCGACGAACGTCACGGATCTTTTGATCGCGTTCACGTTCCATCCGCTCGCGCCGCACGGCGAGCATCCGCTGTTGGTTTTCTTGTTTGATCTGGAAGGCCGTCAGCTTCTCTTGCAGAACGCTCTGTGGGACTTCGCCGTCTTCGCGTTCTTCTTGGAGTTTTTCGACTTCCTCACGTAGCGATTGCAGCTCGGTGTCGATCTTTTCTTGAGCCTCTCGGATCGTTTGGTCGAATTCCGTTTGGAAGGCACGGCTGCGGCTTCGGACTTGGCTGTTGGCCTGCTCTTTCCGTGCGTCGATCATCTTCAAGCTGGCAAAGTTCAGCTCGTGATTCCGCACGTCGATGAAGCTCGTGTCGCCGGTCAACCAATCGATCGCGTTGAGTGCGAATGTGACGTTTTGCAACTGCAGTCGCAATTCCATCTGTTTCGGGTCAGCCCGGATGATCAAGAACTCAGGCAGGATCACGTCCGTGTCAGAGACATAAACGACTTTGATGCCGTTGTTGGCGTTGGAGCTTTCTTCCGAATCGCCTTCTTCGGAGGCCGCTGATTGGCCCTCGATCGCCATCGCGATCGGCATCCGCGGGTTGATGCCTTGGATCTCTTGAGCCAGCGTCGCGGAACCGCTCAGGATTTGCCGTACCGAGTTGGCATCGAGCGTTCCCGAAACGGGGCCGGTTTGCAGCAGCGGGGTGTGTTTGAGTTTGCCGCCCTCTTTCGCTTCGACGCCACCGGCGAAGATCGCGAGCACTTGGCTGAGTCCGGCGGTGATCGGGTTGGCATCGCTCAGTGATTCGCCGGGTTCCGTGGCGAGTGCTTCGTCGATGAACAACCACAGTTCGTTTGCCGATTCGAGAGCCGGGTATGGGTTGTGCTGTTGCCAAACGAGGTCGGGAGCATACATGCCTTGAGCGGCAGCCGAACCGGGCACGTTCAGTTCCAGGACACTCCACAGCGTTCGGATGTCACCCTTGGGTTGTGGCCCGCCACCGCCCATGCCCATGAATCCGCCTGCGGATTGTTTGGGATCGCCGGTCGCGGTGATGTACGAAGCACCCACGGGACGTGGATCTTCGAAGATCGCGGTCGGCACGCCGGCTTGGATCGCGGTGACCAGCCGATCGAATTGTTGCGGATCGAGCGACGAAGGCTGCACGGCGAGCAACGCGTCGAACATGTCGGGCGAGATCGGAGCGGTCAGATCCACCTCTTCGACTTCGTATTGTTTCGCAAGTTCGTCGATCAGCGGGTGCTTCTCAATCCGCTGCATCTGCATACCCGACATCGAAACGCCACCCATCAGGTTCGCGTCCGACTTGACGATGCCGAGACGTTTGCGATTGCCGCTGGCCACGGTATTGATCGAGCGGACGAGTTCGTACTCAACCGGGATCCCGTACTCGAAAATCGGCACGGTGACCTTCTCCAAACCGGATCGGAATGCGGCCCCGAGGATCAATTGTTTCTGGGTATAGGCACCTTTCTCGCGGAAGGTACGCGTGACCGGTTCGATCCCGAATCGCTCGGCCGCGAGCGCCGCGTCTTCGCTGAACAGATCGATGCCGTCGTACAGATTGACTTCGATCGTCCGGTTGCGTTTGGCCGCCTCGGCGCGGAATTCCTTGAGCAGGTTGATCAGCTCATAACGAGTTTGGGCGTAGAGTTCCGGGACTTCGTTGCTGATAAACGCGTCAATCACGATCGGACGATCGTCGTCCAAATTGCGGATCAAGTTCTTCGTTGCGTCGGCGAGCGAGCTGACCTTTCCTTCGGTCATGTCACGGCGGCCGATTTCGTGGTTGCGGAACAACATCACGCCGCCAACGGTGAACATGACCATCGCGAGTACTCGGACGACGTAGTGCCACGCCATTTGGTTGCCGTCTTTACCACCGGTCCAGTGACGGCGTCCGATTAAGACCATGCAAACGTACAGAGCAACCGAAGCGACGAGGATGAAGTAGATCACCGACGAGGAGCTGATCACACCGCGGCCGAAGTCATCGAACGGGCGAGCGATTCCGCTGCCTTGAACCCATTCGGCGAACTTCTTGCTCGGGCTGACCGCTTCGGCTAGCGATGCGAACGCGAGTGGTGCGTTGAACAGCGCCCCGAGGATAAAGCCGACGGTCAGGTTGCCGGTCAAAAACGACGCGATCATGCCGATCGCGATCATCGCCAAACCGACGAACCAGTATCCCAAGTAAGTCGTGAAGATCAGCCCGATGTCGAGCGACCCTTCGGTCAAAATCGCCAGCGTCGTGAAGGTGCTCAGTTGGCTAAAGAGCAGCGAGGCGGTGAAAATCGATGCCGCCGCCATGTACTTACCGATCACGATGTCGAAATCGCTCGCCGGCAGCGTCAGCAGCAATTCGTCGGTGCCCTGCCGTTTTTCCTCCGCCCAAATGCTCATCGTGATCGCCGGGATGAATACCAGCATGATCATCGGGAACCAATAGTTGAGTTGGTCGAGCGTCGCGAGGTTGGCGTTGAAAAACTCATACGGCCAAAACGCAGCCACCGACGTCAAGAAGACGAAGATGCACAAGAACACATAGCCCGTCGGGTTGCTGAAATAGCCGATGAAGTTTCGTTTCATCACCGCGAAAGCGGCCCGTTTGGTTCCCGCGAGCAGCAGGACGATGCCGAGCAACAACAACAGGAATACTGCGTCATAGACCAGTACACTGAGAAGGGCCATCGAAACGTAGTTAAGAGCCATGGACTAAGAGCTGAGTGAGGGCAGAGGAATAAGGATTGGGGAGAAGGGCAGATGCCTGAGTGAACGTCGAGGGCGAACATGAAACGGCGATGATGCCGTCGCCGCCCTCACGGCTCAGCCTTCTTTTTGGCCGGTGAGTTCGTGGAACGCTTCGTTCAAGTCACCGTGGCCGGTCGTACGCAAGCCTTCGACATCGCCATCGTAGACCTTGCGTCCTTCATTGATCAGGATGACGCGGTCCGCCATCGCTTCGACTTCTTGAAGGATGTGCGTCGACAGCAAAATCGTTTTCGTTTCGCTGAGTTTACGCATCGTGCGGCGAACGCCTCGGATCTGGTTGGGATCCAAACCGGCGGTCGGTTCGTCGAGGATCAAAACATCCGGTTCGTGCAACAACGCTTGGCTCATCCCGACACGCTGTTTGAAACCTTTGGATAGTTTGCTGATCGGTTTGTAGATCACCGAACTGAGGTCGCAGATGTCGATGACTTTGTCGATCTGGTCTTTCTTCTTCGCACTCGAAAGGCCCCGCGCGTCGGCAAAGAATTCGAGCATGCCCAGGGGCGTCATCTCGGGATAAAGAGGTCCGTTCTCGGGCAAATATCCCAACCGATGGCTGCCGGCGATGCGGTCGTCCATCATGTTGTGCCCGGCGATTTTCGCATAGCCTTCGCTGGGGGCGATGTATCCCGTGAGCATCTTCATCGTGGTGCTTTTGCCGGCACCGTTGGGGCCCAGGAATGCAACCAGTTCGCCTTTCTTGACCGAAAACGTGACGTCACGTGCGGCGGCGAACGGACCGTAGAATTTGCTCAGCCCGACGGCTTCGATCATCGTCGTTTGGGCATCTCGTTTGGCCGACGACGTGTTCTTGGAAAGCTCGATTGCGGCCGAATCGGTTTGGCTTGCAGGTTCTGCCATCGAGTCAAAATCCGGAATTCATGGGGAAATGGGAAATCAGCGGAGAATGTCCGTAAAGGTTTTTTGGCTCGTGCCTACGCCAGACACGCGCCGATGGTTCAACGAAAACGCCACACGGGCGAAAGAGCCCGGATGAATTGTCACCGGTGGATTCACCGGTGACAGCTCGTTCAAAACGGATTAGGCGAGGCCTTCTCGCTTGATGATGACGTCCGCACCTGGGGTCATCCGGCGGAATTTGCGGGCGGCTTCGGCCTTGTCGATCGTCCCTGCTTTCACGCGGTTGAGCAACTTGGTGGTCTTTTTGCGGCGGGCACGCAGGCGGCTGATTTCTCGACGTCGTTCTGTTCCAGGCATAGTCTTTAGATCGGTGGAAAGGAATGATGGGGGAGGTCGCAATGGTGCGATCTCGGTGAGGATTATCGCGCGATGGGCGAGTTGCGAAAGGGGGCGACGCGGCGGGAGCATCAGGGATGTGCTATTTTGCTGCAAATTCTCGCCACACTACCATTTCAACCCGCTGATCCGCTGATGAAACTGACTGCCTTGCTGACGTTGCCGATCCTTGTTTTGTTCGCCGGTCAGTGCGGTGGGGTGAACGCCCAAACGCAATCGCCCGCCGACTCGGCCCGCCCGGGCGACGAGGTCACCGTGAGTGACTCCCCTCCGAATGCTGGTGTCCCCTCAGGCAGTGAATCGTTGATAACCCCGGTCCTCGCCGACGGATGGACCGGATCGCTCTCCGATTGGCGGGTCGAGGACGGTGTCCTGATCGGGACCGCGGACGGTTCGCTCAAGCAAAACCGATTTATCGTTTCCAAAACTCCGCCCGTCGAAGATTTCGAGCTCAGCGTCGACGTTTGGGTCAGCGCGGCGGGAAACAGCGGGCTGCAATATCGCAGCGAAGTGCTCGACGAGATCGGTCCCGACGTCATGACCGGCTACCAATGCGACGTCGTCGCCGCGGTGCCGAAGTACAACGGGATGCTCTACGAAGAGCGGGGCCGCCGGATTTTGTGTCACACCGGCGAGAGTGTGATCACCGACGCGTCGGGGCAAGGCTGGGTGTTGCCCGACGCGACCTCGCCGCCGCCGGTTTTTCCCGCCGAGCAGTGGCATCGCTATCACGTGATTGTTCGTGGAAATCACCATCAACATTGGATCGACAATGTTTTGACCGCGGATCATCTCGACCTCGACCCGAAAGGTCGCAGGCTGTCGGGCAAAATCGGAGTTCAGGTCCACGTTGGGCCGGCGATGGAGGTCCGCTATCGCAATTTTTACTTGACGCGACTGACGCCCACGACGCCGCCGGACGAGGTTGCCGAAATCCCGAAGGACGCGGGCAAGATCGTCCCGCAAGGCGGTTGGAAGAAAAAGAAGTAGCCGTCTGTGCTCCGAAAATAGCGGATCTTCCAGATAATCCGATCGCGGGGTGATTATCGACCGACCGATCGTCGCCTCAGGGGCCTGTTCAGGCGTCCTCGTGCGTTTTGTGGGTTAAGTAACCCTACTGATTTCATCGCGGATGGGATTCACGTCGCGGAAAAACGGGGCGTGTGCACGACAGAACGCCGTCGCTCGGGCAGTCTCGCGTCGCGGTCAAGCGTCAGCTCTCCGCGTAACGCTACTCAGGAGGCGCCTTCCTCGCCATCGTCTGAGAACCGCGGGCGGCCCGCTCTCGGGTTGGTTACTCTGATAACAACGAAGAACTTGATCGATGGACGATTCGGAATTGCATGCGGTCTTGATCGAAGAGGCGCGTGAACATCTCAGCGACCTCGAAACGCGGTTGCTCGAAATCAAATCACCTCACTCGCACGACGCGGACGTGTCGGTGCAGGCCGGTTTGCGTGTCATCGGTTCGCTGCAAGACGTTGCCAGTTCGCTCGGGCTCAGGCAAATCAGCGAAGTCGCGTGCCGTCTCGAAAAAATCCTCACCCGCTACCGCGACAAAACGCTGCTGCCCGATTCGCTCTCGGTCAACGTGATGCTGGCCGCGGGCGATCATTTGAAAGAGGTGATCGATTGCGTCGAAACGGGTGACGACATCGACGGTTCCGTCGTTTGTCGGCGTCTCGATGCGATCTTGTTGCAGTCGTCTGCCGACCAGCTTACCCCGACCAGTCGTCGGGGATCGGCCGCCCAGCCCAAGACGCCGGCGCCGAAGGGCCGAAGCACGATTGAGCGAAAGCCGCCGGTCCAGCGAAAGCCTTCGCCGAGAAAAATCGATTTCGTGACCGATCGAGTCATCGATTCGCTCGATCGAGTTGATTCGCACGTGGGCGACGTTCTGATGGGCTGTGACGTGCCGCCTGCTCCAATACCGTCCGGTGTCGCTCCGGATCACCAGGGCTCGACCGGGCGAATCGGCTCCAAGGTTTGTGTCAACGCGGCGATGCTCGATCGTCTGACGCTCTTGGCTGGCGAACTCGCGACCAACCGCGATCAATGGATGGCCTTGCTCTCCGATGGGACGTTGCCAAACGCCATCGATTCGTGTTCCGCCGATGCTCGCGGCAGTCTGCCAGCGATTGCCGGCCAGCTTAATCGCGTGGCGGACGAACTGCATGACACGATCGCGCAGGTTCGCATGCAACCGATTGAAAACCTATTTGCGCGATTGAAGAACGAGGTCCGTGATCTGGGCGTTGCTCTGGGCAAGACCATCGAACTGAAAACCCAGGGCGGCGAAGTCGAGGTCGACAATGCGATTCTGCAAACGCTAGCCGATCCGCTAACGCATCTCGTGCGAAACGCGTGCGTCCACGGCGTGGAGTCCTCCGCAACACGTCAGGCGATCGGCAAACCCGCAGTCGGTACTGTGTCGCTGTGCGGTTATCAAGACGCCGGCAGTCTCACGGTCGAGGTCGCGGACGACGGTGCTGGATTCGATCCCGATGTTTTGCAAGCGAACGCCGTGGGGCGATTGCACAACGCAATGAAGATCGACGTGGTCTCCGCGATCGGTACCGGAACCACGGTTCGTGTCACCGTGCCCCTGACGCTTCGAAAAGGCGAGACCGCCTCTTAAACGATTGCGTTTGAGCTAGGCAGCGCGCCGCGTGGATCGGCGGGCTGATTTGGACGCGGTCGATTTGTCCGTGATCACGCTGCGGATTCGCTCGAGCGCGTTGTGCATCGCGACGCCATCACGGAACCGTTTGCTCGGCGTCGGGTGAATCGCTTTGCGAACCCAATCGACGAAATCTTGATTGAGTCCCTTGCGGAACTTTGCGTACGACGGAAGCGGTGGTTCGAACGGGTACTCGGGCAAAGCGCCTGCCAACATGCGGTAGACGATCAAACCGAGCGCGAATACGTCGCTGCGAAACGTCGGTTTCCCCATCGCTTGTTCGGGTGCGATGTATCCGAGCGTTCCCGACGCGGATACGGCGTGTCGCCGCGTTTGATTGCGGGCCAATCCGAAATCTGTCAAACAGATCCGGTTACCTGGGAACAGGATAAAGTTTTCGGGCTTGAGGTCCCGGTGCAGCACATTGTTCTCGTGTGCGTGAGCCAGCGAGGCGGTCATCTGCCGGATGTAATCGACTGCGGTCACTCGGGACAGCCGGCGGCAGAGGCGATCGTGTAGGCTTTCTTCGCCGAGCGGGAAGACCATCACGAATTGGCCGTCGATATAGCGAGCGTCCTTCAGTGGCAGGACGTTCGGGTGTGAGAGTCCCGCCA
Source organism: Aporhodopirellula aestuarii (assembly GCF_023701485.1). Lineage (GTDB taxonomy): Bacteria > Planctomycetota > Planctomycetia > Pirellulales > Pirellulaceae > Rhodopirellula > Rhodopirellula aestuarii. The sequence continues at coordinate 28,168 of NZ_JAMQBK010000097.1, read as the reverse complement.
TGATACGCACCTCACGCTGCACATCGTCGAACGATTGTGACAACGCGTCATTAGTGAGGTCAGGCAATTTCAATGCCACCGATCGGTCTTCGATCGTATCGTGAGCCTGAAAGACGACGGCAAATCCGCCCTCACCGAGTCGACGCACCAAACGATATTTGTCCAATCGCGTACCCGCACGCAAACGGCGTGAAGGCTCGTTGTCAGGCATCACCAATCGAAGCTTTGCGGTCACTCGCAGGTTCTCTGTCAAGAGTTCAGGGACGATCCTCGTCGCGCGGGCAGCCATCGTCATCCTGACGGTGGTCCATGTTCCCGGAAATGTTGCATTCCGCAATCCATGGCGAGGCTCTTATGTCGTTCCGAGCGGGCTTGGCGAGGTACCGCCTACGCGTCGTCGGAACGCGGAGTTAATTGTTGGTTTGCTCGGCAAACATCCGATGCGTTGCCAGCTCTTCTGACTTGCCGCAACGCGTGGACACATCGATCCGAACAGCCCATCGGCCTTCGGCGTCCGCTTGCACGATCCAGTGTGGCATTACGCAGACGCTTTGGTGGACAAGTTCGAAACCTGCTTCGCTCTGGCTGACCGTTTGGATGGGGAACGCCCAGATGCCGCTGTCGCGATCACACTTCAAATCCACGTCCACGTCGAGCCATCGGTCCGAAAGTGACAAGCCACGGGTGTTGGGCAAGTCAATGGTTTCGCCGAGTTGGCCGAGTTGGTTGCCGTCGGCGTCGCTGAAGTAACGGTCATCGGCGCCCGATGGCAAACCGGCAAAGTTCCATTCAATTGCGAAGTGCAGCGGTCGTCCTGGTGGGAGATTTTCGAGCAGATACGCGACCGACATCGTGTCGCTGTCTTGGCAAATCGTCACCGCTTTGGTGATCGTGATCGGAACACCCCAGGCGTTGCCGTCGCGTCGCATTTGCACCTGCACGCGATCACCGCCGCGACGCAGTTTTGCTTCGAACGGCAGTTCGACGAAATCACCTCGCTCGAGCGAATCACCCGACATCACCGACTCAAGAGTCGCTTCGTTGTCAAAGAAGTGATCCATCATGCTCTTGCGAGGGTAACGATCGTATTGCACGCATTCGTCGAGGCCCTCTTGTTTGAAGACCACGCGGTCGTGGATGCTGGCCACGTCTCCATCGCCGGCGCCGGGACCCGCCAACACTTTGCGGTGATAAGCTTCGGGGCGTCGTTGCAACGTGGCGAGTAAGTTGTGATTGAGATTGCGAAGGTCCCACTCGTACATCCGTCCGCCGCAGGCCGGGTCGAACCACAGCACCATATCTTCGTTCGACAATCGGACTTCTTGGTGGCCGTCGAAGTCATAATCCGCGGCTGTGGCGATCGCGCTGCTGGCGGTTCCTTCGAGTTGTTCGAGGATCGTGTCGGCGGCGATCAAGTGTTCGAAAACGGCGTTGCGAAGGTGTGGCAGATAAATGCCGCCGAACGCGCCGTGCCAATACGGGCAGTTGCACTGGCCGCGGTACAGATGATCGCGGGCTTCGGCGATCACGCCGGCGTCGAGACCCGCCTCTTCTGCCTTCGCCAATCGATCGCTGACATACATCATCCGTGCGTACATTTCGTTGGTCTCTTCGTACTTCGTTTTGAAGTTACGCCAGAAACCGCCCCGCACGAAAGTTTCCAAACGAGACCACTCGGGGCTCTTCTCGAGCGAGTGCGTGACGTCTTCGAGAGTTTCTTGGGCTTCGACCGGAAGCGACCATTCGGTCATCTCGCGGTAGCTGCAGTCGGGCAGATACGCTTTGCCGGCTGCGGGAACCCGGTGGATCGCTTCGGCAAGCGATACCGTGTGCAGCCATTCTTGGTTTTCGGTCAGTGCGTCAAAAAACGAACGCAACCAACCTTGATCGTAGACGTGGGCTTTGGTGTCGGGCCAAGTGCCGAATTTTTCGCCGTCGTCACCGAACGTCATGACCGCACCGGGGTGACGATTGGCGACGTCGTGCAAGTAAGAAATCGTTTCGTCCACCGGACGGAACGGGATCGTGTAACGCAAGTGTTCACTGCCGGGGAATATTCGCAGCAACCGGCCTTGGTCTTCGACGAGGTAGTAGCTCGTCAGGTCTTCGTTTTTGAGGCCGGCGGCTTTGAAGTGGTAATCGTCCAAGACGGTGTAGTGCATGCCGGCGTCGACCACGTCCGCAGTCAAGCTCGATTCCCACACCCGCTCCGGTGTCCACATTCCGCCAGGCGTGACACCGACGGTGCGTTGCAGCCAGCGACTATACGATTGGATTTGCCCGATCCGGTCACGGCTCGGCAGCATCGTCAAAATCGGCTCGTACTGCGGCCCGCCGATGATCTCGATCCGTCCGGCTTCGACGAGCAATCGAATGCGGTCGAGATACTCGGGGTGACGATCGGCCAGCCACATCATCAGCGGCCCGGACGTGTGCAAGGAGATCTGTAACGCTTCGTAAGGTTCAAATACCTCGAGAAACGGCAGGTAGCTATCTTGATAGGACTGCTCAAAGACGCCGTCGAAGTTGCCGATCGGTTGGTGATTGTGCAGAACCAAGCAGAGATGAACGTGCGGCGTCATGGCGTTTTGCAAAAACGTGGAAGGGGAGGTTTGAGGTCTCGATGGTGCGTATTCTAGGGTTACTTTCGTTCGTTCCGAATCCCATCGATGATCGGATTGGAACGAATGCTCCGGTTTTTTTACCCGGTAGCCCGGCTTTGCCCGGATATCCCGACAAACTTGGGTAATATCGAGAAACCACGCAATCACTAAACTCGCGTGACCATCAACGCTTGTATCGTCGTTTTCGACGGAAAAGTTGAACGATTGCCAAGATCCGCGACAGGTCGACGAATGTCACCTCGGTAGAATAAATGCTCCATCCTTTGCCGCTCCGGTGTGAAACGCCCACTGCCGGCCGAGAGCGTCAAAAGGATCCGGTCGGAATGATTCCGCCCGAGGTACGCGAACGAACCAGGCAATCGCCATCCAATCCTCTCCACCCCAAATAGCACGATGAGTTGGGCCAGCACCGCAGTGGAGCACGAGAGTGCCCCTCGCACGGAGTTTTTTCCTGAATTTCGGACCGCGGAGGCTGCGGAGTCGATCGGCTCAAACCATTGGATGAAACGGACGTGGGCGTTCGCGTCCGCCTCGGTATGGAACCTGTGGTGCCTCGCGAGTTTGATCGTATTGCTCGCGATCGTTACCGCGATCCCGCTGCTACAGCTGACCGTGCTCGGTTACCTGTTGCTGGTCGCAGGGCGATTGACCCGTGGCATGACGATCCGGCAGAGCGTTCCGGGGCTGGGTGCCGCGGGGCAAATGGGGATCGTGTTCGGGTCGCTCGGCCTCGCATCGTTGCCGATCCGCTTGTTCGTTCACTGGGAGTCGGTGGCTGCGATTATTGAGCCGGACTCGGCCCGGGCCAGCATTCTGTGGTCGGTCTCGATCGCGTTTTCAATCGCCGCCACGGTGTATCTGTGGTGGGCATGGGCCAGAGGCGGGCGAGTGCGGCATTTTCTATGGCCTGAACCGATCCGGTTCCTCCGTGAATCGTGGCGACCCTCGACGTGGTCGGACATTTCTGACCGGCTGTGGCGGTTCCTCGTTTCACTCAAACTGCCGATGTTGTTTTGGCTCGGAGTTCGTGGGGCCGTCGGCACGCTGATCTGGTTGTTCCCCGCGATGGTGATCATGAATGTGACGCGGGAAGGCGCCGCAGCGGCCGCGGGACTGCTCGGGGCGATCGCGTTTCTCGCTCTCGGGTACGTGATGTTGACGCTGCCGATGCTGCAGGCCCATTTCGCTGCTGAAAACCAGTTTCGAGCGATGTTCCATTGGCGACGTGTCAGGCAAGATCTCCGCTACGCGCCCTGGAGTTACGCTGCCGCGATGCTCGTCGCACTGGTCTTGTTACCCATTCCGCTGTACCTGCTCAAGATCGAAGCGACGCCGCAAGAGATCGCGTGGCTGCCGTGCCTCGTTTTCGTCGCCTTCATGTTGCCCGCCCACATCGCAACCGGGCTGGCGATGCGGCGATGCCGCCGGTTACACGCCATCGCCGATGCGTCTGCCGATGACGCACCCATTCCCGGAAACTTTCGTCGCCGATGGAACGCGTTTTCACGATTCGCAGTGCGTTTCCTCGTTGCCCCCGCAATCGTGATCGTCTATCTCGTCGTGCTGTTAGCGAGCCAGTACACGAGTTGGGACGGGGTCGACACCTGGATCCGCCAACACGCCCTCCTCGTCCCGGTGCCATTTGTGGGCATCTAAAAATGCCAGCTGTACGCCTCGCGATAACCGTGGACGCAAGTCATTAGGACAGGTGTGCGAACCAGTAGTGGTGGCTTCCAGCCGCCGTCGGTCCTGCATTGGCGGCTAGAAGCCACCACGACATCGAAAATGCAGATGCTCTTACTGGACACCGCAACTTTCTGGCACACGTATTGGCGTTTGTCTCTCACGTAGCTGAGCCTCTCGGGACGTCGATTGTATTACTGAAAGATTTCAAATGTAGCGGAACGGCGCGAGCCGTCTGGTGACTCGGGACCGGACGGCTCGCGCCGTTCCGCTAAAAAAGGCACTAAAACAATCAACGTCCCCCGAGGCTCAGAAAGTGGGTAACGCGCGCAATACTCGGTCTCGGAGAGCCCGAGCTAAGTGATTGGTGACGCTGTCCGTTTAAGCATCCGCGAGTAGATTTTCAATCGATGCCACGTAGTGGTTCAAGAAATCACGGCTGTCTTCGACAGAGAACCGCTGCGGATCGCAGCGCAAGCAGATCTTAAGCACACGACGATAGGTAAACACCGAAATCGTCAGACGTGTGCCGTTACGCATCGGAGGCACACCGTTGATGTCGGTCATCAACAGGTTGCCAGCCTTCAGCAAACCTTTCACGCTCGGGAACGAGACGCTGAACCGCTTCGTCGGATCACCCGTGTTCGAAACGATCGCCGTTGCCAATCGGCGGCGTCCGGCGAAGCCCCGTTTGAGCCACGTCGGCACGCGGGTTAAGAACGCCATCACGTTCATGAACGGGGTGGTGTGTCGCGTGTGTTTGAGTTTGAGTAGTTCTTGAGCGAGTGAATCGATCAACTGAGGTGTGTCAACACATTCGCTCCGCCGGCGACGAATCAATGCGTATGTGACCAAGTTCGCAGCCGTCGACAATCGCGTGTCGGCTTCCCGCAAGTCCATCGGCATCATGATGCAGTACTTGCCGCGATGTCGATCGCCTTGAAGATCGCTCCACGTGTTCAAGGAAACCAGCAGTTGTTGGATCAATAACTCGTTGGTTGCTTGGCCTCTCGCTTCGGCAACATGTCTGAGTTTTTTATAGCGAAGCTTATCAAATTCGAAGTCGCATAGACCGGGGAACAACGGCTCAGGTTTGTCTCCCGCGGGAGTTTCTCGCTTGCCACGTTTGGTCGACAGCGAATGCATTGTTTGAATGGCGAGTCTGTAAGCCTCTGGGCGATCAAACGTGATCTTGCCATTGGCGTCGCGATAACGCTCAACGTTGTACGACGCTTTGACTCGCATCCGTAATTGCAGCGGATCGAAGTCCGGTAACGGTGCATCGACGGGTTCACCAACCAAATCGGCATAGAACCACAACCAATCACCGAGCAGTTGGTAGGCACCGATGCCATCACAGGTGGCATGGTGAAACTGCGTCGTGATCACGCAGCGGCCCTCACCCGTTCGAATCCAAACTCGCAATCCGACTTCGCTGCGCAAGTCGATCGCTTCGCCTTTGGGGAGTTCCAATGGCTCGCCAATCTCGCCCCATGAGATCTCTACATGAGGATTCGGCGCCGCGACCCAACAATCGCGATTGCCTTTGGCCGGTTGCACGATCGCTTGTAACAACGGGTGGCGATCCAAGGCCAACGGCAAGGCGCGGGTGATCGCATGGCGATCGATTTCACCGTCGAACTCCATTTTGACAATAAATGTCATTGGATAGTCCACCCGGTCGTCCCATAACATATATTCTTCGAATGGCGTCAGATATAATGGGAACAATCGGGGCGATCGAACCGGGGTGGCGGCTTGAGTGGCTTGGGCTGTGGACATGGAATCTCTCCCGCGTTCATGCGGTGAGTTGGTTGAAACGGCTCGATTGATGCGAGCAACGGCGATAAGAAAATTGCCAACCCAGCCTGAAATTGAGGGGCGTTTTCAGAGCAAGAGGCGTGATCCAGTGCGTCGTTTGACGCAAAAACGTAGCTCGCCGAAAGATCTCGAACCTAAACAATAGTAAACTCGATATCAGATTTTATCGGTTTTTTGGCGGTTTTGTATGATTCAAAAGTTTTGGGGCACGTTTCCGCGGAGCCCGTACAGTCGTCTTCTACTGGGCTTTCTGCTGCTCGAGACGCTCACCGCGTTCTCGCCCACGTCGGTTATTGCGGCAGACCATACAGTCTCAAACGGTCTCATCGCCGACCAATCGGCGGTCGAGTCGTTCGTTGATCAATATTGTATGGATTGTCATAACCAAGCCGACGCGATCGCGGACTTTGACGTCGAATCGGTCCCGCTCTCGCAAGTCGATTGGTCGCCTCAACGAACGGCAACCGTAGCCTCCGATCCGCTCGCCGATTGGGAGACCGCGTTCAAACGGATCGCTTCGCGACAGATGCCGCCGGCCGACGCTGATCGACCCACCGATGACGAATATCACGCCGCCATCGAATCGCTCGGTCGTGTGCTCGATTCCGTCGCCGCCGACACGCCGCGAATTCCCAACGTCGATTCGCTCCGCCGGCTCACCCGCACCGAATATCAAAACAGCGTCCGCGATCTGTTGGGCATCGAAGTCGACATCACCGCGTGGTTACCCAAGGATGAATCCAGCGGCGGATTCGATAACATCACCGTCGGTGATCTGTCGCCATCCTTAATGAGTCGATACTTGACGGCGGCGGAACAAATCAGCCGTATCGCGATCGGACGGCAAGTCGGCACGCCGATGGGCATCAACGTTCGTTTGCCCGCCGACCTCACCCAAGAGCAACACATCGCAGGATTGCCGTTGGGCACGCGTGGCGGCACGAACATCCGGCACACGTTTGCGGAGTCCGGCGTTTATGAAATCGCCGTTCGATTAACCCGCGACCGGGATGAAATGATTGAAGGGCTATTCCGTCCCCATGACCTCGACGTGCTCATCGATCGCAAACCCACGCATCGCTGGACGCTCGAGCCGCCCAAGGGCAACCGCGACGACACGTTGATCGACGCGAACCTCAACGTGCGAGTCCCGATCACCGCGGGGCCGCACGACATCGCGGTCACCTTTGTTAGCCAAGGTGATTCGCTGCTCGAAATCAAACGTCAACCGTTCGATTCCGCCTACAACCGACACCGACACCCGCGACAACAACCGGCCCTGTTCGAAGTCGCCATCGTCGGACCGCTCTCGCTGCCTGAAAACGATACGGAGTTGCCCGCCGGCGCCGCCGACACTCCGAGTCGGCGTATCATTTTCGCCGAACGTCCACAGTCGTCGGACATCGAATCCCAACTCGCGGCCGCGGATTCCATTTTCCGTCGACTTTCACGGATCGCTTTTCGCCGGGACGTGACCGATGCCGACATCGCCACTGCGATGAACTTTTTCGAAGAAGCGATCCGTGAGGACAACGATCTCGACCCGAATGACCGATTCGAACTGGGCATCGAACGCGGCGTGGCGTCGATTCTCGTTAACCCCAACTTCCTCTTCCACGTCGAACGGCCCGTGGATCCCGGTTCCTCCGAGCCGATCGTTCGGATCAGTGAATTCGAACTCGCCTCGCGGATGGCGGCGTTCCTGTGGAGCAGTTTGCCGGACGAAGATCTCCTCGATCTCGCCGCCTCCGGATCGCTGTCGGATCCCGCGGTGATTCATGATCAAGTCGCACGGATGTTGGCGGATCAACGTTCTCAAAGTCTCGTCGATCACTTCGCCGCCCAGTGGTTGTACTTGCGAAACCTCGACGCGATCACGCCCGACCTGCGGTTGTTCCCCGACTTTGACGAGAACCTCCGGCGAGCCTTCCGTGGCGAAACGGCATCGGTGTTCGCTCACGTTTTGCAAACCGACGCCAGCATCTTGGCGATGATCGACAGCGACTTCACGTTCCTCAACGAACGACTCGCCCGACACTACGACATCCCCGGCGTCCTGGGTGACGAATTCCGCCAAGTCGCTTTGCCGGCGGACTCGCATCGCGGCGGGATCCTGCGTCACGGCAGCATCCTGTCGGTGACCTCGTATGCCACGCGAACCTCGCCCACGATTCGCGGCAACTGGATCTTGGAAAACATTGTCGGCACGCCCCCGCCGCCTCCGCCCCCGGACGTTCCCACGCTGAAGGAAAAATCGGCCCTGACGCCGACGACGTTCCGCGAGCGTCTCGCCCTGCATCGCCAGAACGACGCTTGTGCGTCCTGTCACGCCCTGATCGATCCGGTAGGTTTTTCTCTCGACCATTATGATGCGGTCGGCCGATGGAGAACGTATGATGGCGAATACCCGATCGATGCGTCTGGGACACTGCCTGACGGAACGGAAGTGGATGGTGTCGAAGACCTCGAAGCGAGCCTGCTCGAACATCCCGAAATGTTCGTCAGCTGTTTCGCTGAGAAACTGATGACCTTCGCACTCGGCCGGGTCGTCACGCACCACGACGCCGCCGCGATCCGCGGCATCGTTCGGCAAGCCGCGGAAGATGATTACCGAGTTTCGAACATCATCCAGGGCATCGTCGCGAGTCCCCAGTTCCAAAACCGATCCCGCCTTTAATCCCCACCACTCAGCCCAAGGCTTTTCCATGTTTCTGCAAAAGAAATCATTGCCGCGTCGCACCGTATTACGAGGCATGGGCACCGCCATCGCACTTCCGCTGCTCGACGCGATGGTCCCTTCGCTGACCGCAGAGGAACTGACGCCCGCGGCCGATACGAATCTTCGCCGGATCGGATACATCTACACGCCGATGGGTTACAACCCCGCGGAATGGACGCCCAAAGACGACACACTCGATCAGTTGCCGTCCAGCCTCGCGTCGCTCGAATCGGTCAAGCAACAACTGTGCGTGATCACGGGAATGGATCTGCAGAACGCCTATCCCGGGTCTCACGCCACGTCCAATGCCGCGTTCCTTAGCGCCGCGCAAGCCAAACTGACCGAGAGCAGCGACTATTACCTCGGCACCACCGTCGACCAAATCGCCGCCAAACATTTCGGTCACGAAACACAACTCCCTTCGCTTGAACTTGCGATGGATCTGTTGTCGACCGTCGGCCAGTGTGACAACGGTTACGCTTGCGTCTATCAAAACAATCTCTCGTGGTCCTCGCCAACGACGCCTTTGCCTTCGGAAGCTCACCCGCGGATCGTCTTTGAACAACTCTTTGGCGAAGGCGGCACTCCCGAACAACGCAGCGAAGCGATGCGTCGTCGAGCCAGCCTGCTCGACAGCGTCACGACGGAAATCAAACGTCTCAAACAACGGCTCGGTGGGGGCGATCGCAACAAGATCGATCAGTACGTCGAGAGCATCCGTGAAGTCGAACGTCGGATCGATCGTTCGCTCGCCACCGCCAAAGACAACCCGCTACCCGATCTCGATCGACCCGTGGGCGTGCCCGTCGCTTATGCCGATCACGCGCGGCTAATGTTCGATCTGCAACTGCTCGCGTTTCAGGGTGACATCACCCGGATTGTCACCTTCCAACTCGCCCGCGAAGCCAGCACGCGGACGTATCCCGAAATCGGCGTCCCCGATCCCCATCACCCAGTCACTCACCACGGCGGCAATCCGGAAAAGCTCGCGAAGGTTGCCAAGATCAACCAATTCCACGTTTCACTGTTCGCCGAATTCCTCGAAAAGATGGCCGCCATCCCCGAAGGCAATGGCACGCTGCTCGACCACTCCCTGTACATGTACGGCAGCGGGATGGGGGATCCCGACGCACACGATCACAAGAATCTGCCGATCCTCGTCGCCGGTGGCGCTGCCGGCTACATGCGGGGCGGACGGCATCTGCGTTACGACAAAGCCGAACCGTTGTCGAACCTGCACCTGACGTTGCTCAACAAAGTCGGCGTGCCGCTGGACAAATTCGCCGACAGCACCGGACAAGTGGACGCGCTATTCGATGTTTGAACGAGATCATTCTGCTATCACGCGAGCCGTTGCAACGCAGCCCGCTCGGACGCGTTTGGGCATGGCCGGCGTCGTTCGGATTGCCAGCGTCTTGAGTTGCGTCGGTGTTGTTGGTTGGATCGTCGCGCCTGTTTGCGAGGCCGCAGCACCGAACCTGAGTCTGGTCGAGGCGGTTGAACGCGAAGATTGGGCGACGTCCGAGTCGCTGCTCAAAACGCGAGCCGAAAGCGATGAGCGGGCCCACGAAAGTTTGGTCAATCAAGCCCGAGGCGATGGGATGACCCCATTGCACTGGGCCGTCCACCACGACAACGACGAGTGGGTGCAGCGTCTGCTCGACGAAGGCGCCGATCCCAATGCGGTCACGTACTTCGAAATCACACCGCTATCGATCGCATGCCGCATTGGCAACCTCGAAACCGCCACCTCGCTGCTGCAGCACGGCGCAAAAGTTGACATGCGCGGCCCCGGGAAAACGACACCGCTCATGTTGGCTGCTCGTACCGGTGAAGCTGAATTGTGTCGCTTGTTGATTGAGCATGGGGCTGAAGTCGAAGCGACCGAACGGGCGGGCCAGACGCCGCTGATGTTTGCGGCCGCCGAAGGGCACGTGGATGTCATTAACGCGCTGCTCGATGCCGGCGCCGATCTAAACCGCACACTGCGTTCGGGCTTCTCACCGTTATGTTTCGCCGCTCGCCAAGGCCACATCGCCGCGTCGATGACGCTGCTCGACCGCGGTGCCAGCGTCAACGAGATGATGGACCCCAAGAACACGAGCGGCCGCAATGCCCGCAAAGGCATGACGCCGCTGATGCTCGCCGTTGAGAGTGCCCACTATGAACTCGCGATGAAGTTCGTCGAACGCGGTGCCGATCCCAACGACGAGTCCAGCGAGTACGCGCCTTTGCATGTTCTGTGTTGGGTTCGGCGTCCCCAAAAAGGCGACAACCCGGCAGGTGACCCGGCGCCACGCGGCAGTGGCAATTTGACGTCGCTCGACTTTGTTCGTGCGATTGTGGATGCCGGGGCCGATGTCAACTTGCAACTCAGGCGAGGCAAAGCCGCGAAAGGGTTGATCGTTCCCCGCGGAGCGACACCGTTTTTGCTCGCCGCCCAGCGAGTCGACTTGCCGTTCATGGAATTGCTGTTGGAACTCGGCGCCGACCCGCACCTCACCAACGTCGACGGCGTCAACGCTTTGATGGCCGCTGCGGGAGTGGGAACCGACCACGTCGGAGAACACGAAGGCACGCCCGAGGAAGTTGAGCAAGCGGTGAGAATGTTGGTCGCCCAAGGCTTGGACATCAACGCGGTCTCGAGAACCAACGAGACTGCGATGCATGGCGCCGCGTACCGCTGTTTCCCCGAGACGGTGCGGCTCGTTGCCCAGCTAGGAGCGAAGCCCGAGACATGGAACCACAAAAACAAATTCGGCTGGACCCCGCTCGACATCGCCAAAGGTTACCGCCCCGGTTCCTTCAAACCCGATCCAGCCACGATCGCCGCCATCACCGAATTGCTCGGCAACGATTAGGCGTCCAGGTATCCCGCGGAAGCACCCACCCAGCCCAAAGCGTCCACAAGCGGCCTAGCAAACACCCTGCCTATCGCTGCGATTCCAGTGCCGAAGGACGTTGATTGTTTTAGTGCCTTTATTAGCGGAACGGCGCAAGCGGACTGTTGAGTTAGTCGTTTCGAAAATATGAGTGAGCCGACAGCGCTAGCTGCGGGCGTCCAATGCGCGCATCGTAGCCGTAAGGCCCGCGGCTAGCGCCGACGGCTCACTAAATCAACAGCTCGCAGGCCGTCCGGTCCCGAGTCACCGGACGGCTCGCGCCGTTCCGCTACATTTGAAATCCTTCAGTAATACAATCGACGTCCCAAGGCACGACAAGAGTTAGCCATGGACGCTAGTCCAAGGAGTAACCCCTGACCACGACCAGTGCCGAAGGCACGACATGAGCTAGCCATGTACGTCAGTCCATGGTCAACGGCAACACGGACCATCCCCAGTGCCGAAGGCATGGCATGTGTCGTCCCTACAGGACTTGGTGCCGTATTGCCCTCGCGTATCCCCCGGACTTGCATCTGGGGCTTATGTCTATCGTCACTTCGTGACTGCCAAGAACGCCCCTGACCACGACCAGTGCCAACGGCACGACACGAGCTAGCCATGGACGTCAGTCCATGGTCAACGGCAACACGGACCACCCCAAGTGCCGAAGGCATGACATGTGTCGTCCTGCCACGATCGGCACCGTATTCCAATCGCGTCTCCCTGGACTTCATCAATCAACAACCCGTTCCCAATTTCTGCGATCTCGATCCGGCGTCACCACAAAAAAACGGCCAACGTCTTGGGGACATTGGCCGTTTGGCTTGGGTGTCGATTGAGTGCGACGCGGTTTAGAGTAAACCTTCGCAGCGGTTGACGCAGTTGAGGTCTTCGAAAGCGACCTTGAGACGGTCGACAAACGAGACTTGGCCGGCACGCAACCAAACGCGTGGGTCGTAGTACTTCTTGTTCGGCTTGTCGTCGCCGTCTGGGTTGCCGAGTTGGGTTTGCAGGTAGCCTTCGTTCTTCTTGTAGTAGTCCAAGACGCCCTTCCAAGTTGCCCACTGCATGTCGGTGTCCAAGTTCATCTTGATGGCACCGTACTGGATCGCTTCGCGGATTTCTTCGCGTGACGAGCCCGATCCGCCGTGGAAGACGAAGTTGACTGGCAATTCGCCGGTACCGAACTTCTCGATGATGAAGTCTTGCGAGTTCTTCAGGATGATCGGCTGCAGGCTCACGTTACCTGGTTTGTAAACGCCGTGGACGTTTCCAAACGCGGCGGCGATCGTGAAACGAGGCGAAACCTTGCTCAGCTCTTCGTACACGTAGGCAACTTCCGAAGGTTGTGTGTACAGCTTGCTGCTGTCGACGTCCGAGTTATCCACGCCGTCTTCTTCACCACCGGTGATGCCCAATTCGACTTCGATCAGCATGTCCAGCTTGTTCATGCGTTCGAAGTACTTCTTGCTGGTCTCAACGTTCTCTTCGAGCGGCTCTTCGGAGAGGTCCAGCATGTGCGAGCTGTAGAGTGGCTTGCCGGTCGCGGCGTAGTGTTTTTCGCCGGCGTCGAGAAGTCCGTCGATCCAAGGCAACAATTTCTTGGCACAGTGGTCGGTGTGCAGAACAACGGGCACGCCGTAGTGTTCGGCCATCACGTGGACGTGTTGAGCGCCCGAGACGCAGCCCGCGATCGCAGCTTTTTGGTTCTCGTTGGATAGGCTTTTGCCAGCGTAAAAGACACCGCCACCATTGGAAAACTGCACCATCACGGGCGAGTTCACTGCCGCTGCCGTTTCCAGGACGGCGTTGACCGAATCGGTCCCGACGACGTTCACGGCAGGCAAGGCGTAGTTGTTCTCGTTTGCATGACGCAGCAAACGATCGAGGGCTTTCCCGGACACAACACCCGGCTTGATTTCTGAATCGCTCATGAGATTAAGTTCTGGTAGATGGCTACAAAAATTTTGCAAAGAAAAGTTGCGACTTCTGGAAAACCAAATTTCCAGGTCGGCATTGTCGTTTTGTTTGCGGAATTTTTCAACGGGCGGCAAGTTGAAGCAGACTGGTGCGGTGAGAATCACGCTGGGGCACACGGGAACGGAGCGTTTGTGTGAATGAGCCCCCTTCCGCTGGTGTGCGGCAGAAAACAGACGCATTGAGGCCGAGCGGAAGGACGCCTTTTATCTTCCGTGAAAAATCAAACTGAGCCTGTCAAGTTTTCGCGGCACCCGGAAATTGGGAAATCAGCGTCGAACAGCCAACGTCGCCATCATTCGCCCCCTCGCCGTTCTTCATTCACGTAACTAGCCCACGCAGCCAACCCACGTAGCCCCGTCTCTCCGAGACGGGGGCCCTCCAAGACTCATCCGACGGTAGTCGGATTACCCGTTGCTTCCAGCCGCAGCAATCTCTGGTCTGCGGCTAGAAGCCACAGCTACAAAAGAAACCCACCTACCCACACAACCCCTCATCTCCGCAACCGGACACGGATCGACGATCGACCAGCGTGTTTGGTCTTTTTGACCTCGAAGAGATCGATCGCTTCGAACAGGTCGCTGAGTTTGCGAAAACCGTAGGTGCGGTGATTGAACGGTCCTTGATTGGAAATGTGTGACCCGACAGGAGCGAGCGATGCCCAGCCGTCTTCGTCGCTGGCTTCTTTGACCGCCGTGCGAAGCGTGTTCATCAACTTGGTGTTCTGTTTGAGCGAGGAGACTGAGTTCTCTTTTTTGTTCTGTGGCGTTTTGCTGGTGTCCTCTTCATCGAGATAAATGAAATGGCTGCACGCCAGTACGAAGGGTTCGGGCGAGTTTTGGCGACCGAACCCGATCACCTGCTTGCCGTCTTCGCGGATCCGCAGAACCAACGGGGTGAAGTCACAATCGGAAGAAACGAGGCCGAAGGTGCTGACCTGTTTGGTGTAGAGGATGTCCATCGCGTCGATCAGCAACGCCATGTCGGTGGCGTTTTTTCCTTTCACCAAATCAAAACACTGTTTGGGTGTGATCGCATATTCATGCAGCACCTTGACCCAACCATCGAGCGGACGCTTGGTCCAGTTCCCGTAGGCTTTGCGAATATTCACGATACCGTAGGTGGCCAGTTCGGAGATGATAAAGTCGATCTTGGTCGCGGGTGCGTTGTCCGCATCAATCAATAACGCGATGCTGTCGTGAAGACTTTTGGTAGCCATGAAGGTCAGTCACTCAAGAGAACGATGAGCAAAGGGATGACGCAGGACTGGGGTGGGAACCGGATCAAGGAATCACACGTCCCCACCAACAATGAACGAATTTGATCACGTTTGTGCCCACCCAGAGTTCCATTATAAGCAGGTTTGCAGGGGGCATTGAGAAGATGGCTGATTTGGCTTTACCGGACTATGGGTATCATGAAAATACGAGATCCAAGAGTGGGCCGAGGGCTGTCAAACCATGGGCCGAGCCCACTTCCCTGCCGCCCGCAAGTCGGGGCCAACGATACCAAAGTTTGCGAGACGCTTTCATGCATAGTAGAAAGGGGGCAGGCGCATACGAATTGGCTCCGCTCCCCGTCGTCCTTACTCGGCCGCGGCAAAGAGTGCACCACCTTCTCACGTAGCTCGGTCTCTCGGGACATCGATTGTTTTAGTGCTTTTCTTAGCGGAACGGCGCAAGCCGTCCGGTCCAGCGTTACCGGACGGCTTTGTCCGTTCCGCTACATTTGAAATCACGCAGTAATGAAATCGACGCCCCCCCGAGACCGAGAGTTGCGGACGTAACCCGCTTCGCGAGACGCAGAGATGGGGAGTTGGGAGTTGGGAGTTGGGAGTTGATCCCTCTACTCCGTGTTTTGGTGCCTCCGTGAGAACCATTATTACCAACGTGTGATGAACTTCGATCACACATCCGATCACGCGATTCGAGAGAATGTCGTATTGCAACCTTCGTGCTCTTCAAGTTCAGCGTGGTTGTCGATTCCGAACGCAAAATCCACGTGTGGAACGGTGCGCTTCACCCGGTATGGGCGAAGGATTTTCTATTTCCTAACCGCCGGACGCCCAACTCGCATACACGCGATTGCTAGCCGGCGTCTGGGATGTCTCGGCGGCGAATCCACAACGCGTAGTAACCGCCGGCAATCCCGAGCGTCATCGCAACACAGAGGTGACCAAGCGGCATCGTATCGCGAACGCCACGAAGTTCGTTGGAGAAATCTTTCAGCTTCATGGTCTGGTCACTGTATTTGGACCTCGCCATTGACTGAAACAGTTGGGTCGTTGGCAAGCGTCCGTTTGAGGTCGCATATTCATGTTCGCTGACGACGAAAGTCAGCAGTAGGTATGCGGCCGATGGGATGAGCAATCCGATCGCGAAACTGCGCCGGTTGCCACTTCCGATGGCGGCATTGATAGCCTGCATTACAAAGGCGACGCCGAGAAGCGTCGCGGCAACCCAGGCAATCGGCGGACCGTTGAGAGCACCCGCAACGCAAATCGCGAGCATGGCAACGATGGCAAGCAGTATGCGAATCGATATTTGCACTGGTCGTTGCCTGTCCCTCAATAGTGGTCAGCGTCCGTCAAAAGTTTCGTTTGGTGTGGATTGGTCGTATGTTGTCGTCAGCAGCCATGCCCGTGTGCGGTCGAATCACTTCACACGTCACCGAGTCGGGGCAGTTGATGTCCCATCAGCGATTGACCGCAATCCCGGCTTCGGTGCATGTGATGGTTCTGATCACTCGGGATCGCTATCGGACGAACGAAACTGCCCGACGACCGGCTGAATGACGGCAATGCTCGTTCTCCCATCCGGCACTTTGGCTATCGAGATGGTAACGTCCTTCTTGCCGTCAAAACTGGGGCGATGCAAAAATGTTATGTGAACATGTTTCGCAGCAAGGAAAGCGACCATCGTCGTGTGGTCCTTGCGGTCGTCCGTGTCATGGCCGTACGCATTCTTGATTAGTCTTTGACTTTCAAGGTTCGAGAAACCCTTCTCTGCGGTCGTCACAAGACTGTGATCACTCGGTAGCCCCAGTCGCTTTGCGTACCATAATACGACTTTCTCCGGAGAGTCAGTCGTCGTGCATTCGTAAGTGCGGAACTTTCCTGCGCGTCCTGCGTGGGCTTCCGAGATACCCATGGAGCCATGATGCGTGTAGTCCCATTCCGAATCCGATCCACTGGTGACCGATATCGGGAACAGCGCGAGACATAACGAGATGCAACCCAGGCGAACGTGTGTCGACATGATTGACGTAGCCACCTTAGGTTTGGGAATTGACAGCAGAACCAATTACTTCTCACCGGCTGGCGGTGATGAATTGAGTCCGGGGGGCGCAGGGTGACCGACGATATCAACTCGGTTGCCGTCACGCTCACGCCCACTATTAGAGGACGTGAGCGTGACCGTGTCTACTCTCTTTCGGGTACGCACGGTTCGGCATGGCACCAACTGGCGGGCCGTGGGCGTAAGAGAGATCTGAACCCTTTGGGGCCTTAACAGGCTGTGATCGCGGGCCGGCGAAACCGTCCGTCCATGATTTACGCTCGCCCATCCGCGAAAACCATCTTTAATACGACGGCGTTTTCTTAAGTCCGCCCAAATCCGTTTGTCTCTCCCGGAAATGTTTTCATTCGTATCAACGGATCGAAAACGCGTCGATAAAGAGAGTGCTGCCTTCCTCACCAGCGTCGTCCGCGGTCACGACAATTCGAGGTCGGTCTTGGCTCCCGGACGCACCCTGACGTTGGAAGGTTTGCGACAACGTGATCCACTTTCCAGTCGCGAGACCGGTGAGATCGAACGGTTTGAGCTCCAGCCAGGGATCGTCCAGGATGACGTGAATTCGTTTGGTCGTACAGTTCGGTTCGAGCCAAACTTTCAGGGAGAGAACGTGTTCGCCCGCAGGTAATGTCAAGCAACCGTTGGGTGCGAACGCCACCGCTTTCTCGTTTAGTTGGCTGGTGTGGGAAAACTTGAGCGACCGAACTCCGGTCAATGGCTGCTCATTGCTGATTCGAAAGTAAGGACGCGAGTCTTCGGCAATCCACCAATCGTGCTGTTGCTCGCCCACACGGATCGGGCCCTCAAAGTCGAACGAAACTTCATTCGGTAAGGAGGCATGATCGGAGACAGCTGGCTCTTCTGACTCGACCTCGCGAGGTCTGACCTGGTAGTTCGGCTTTTGCCAGACTCGGATGTAGTCGATCTCGTAGTCGACTGGCAAATCTTCTTCGTCTGGGATGCCGTGCCACGGGAACGTCTCGGAGTCGACCCAGATGGCAATCGGTCCGGTGATCACCCACGCATCATCACCCATCTCTTGACGCAGCACCGTGCGGACCAGTTTGCCGTCGGCGTAGAACTTCAAGTATTCCGGATCCCAGTCGAGTCCGTAGACATGAAATCCCTCCGCCACTTTGAAATCCAACTGCAGTCGGTCGGTCCATGTTGTCGGTCCGCCCTTCTTCGACCAGTCGTGAATCGACGACCACAATTCCGACTCCAGATGCGATTTGTGTCTCTGTTTGGGGCGTCCCGAAAACTCGAACACGTCCAACTCCGTCTTGCTGCCCGTCGCCCAAAACGCGCTCGTGACGGAAGCGTCCGCAGCTTTGCATCGGATCTCCATGTAGCCATAGAGAAACTCGTTTTTGCAGATCACAGCGGCGGTGGTGATGTTTTCGTACGCGAGTCCCTCCTTCTTTTCCTTCCACGAGAAATCTCGCTTTTTCGAAAACTCGAAATCCGGTTCCCATCGCGCTTGCAACTTCAGCATCCCGTCTTCGATCCGCACGTTATCAGTCGAAAACTGAGACGGCGCACGCCCGATCCAGTTCGACTTCAGCACTCCGTCGGTGCCTTGAATCAACCACTTGTCCGCATCCAACGGCGCCGTCTCGAACTCGTCACTGACGTGAGGGTTCAAAACCCAACCACCTTGATTGGAGGGATCCGACGCAGGATATACGTTGGGAGACGATTCGTCGGCGGAAGCGATCGTCAACCACGCCAGCCCGATCACAAGCGACAGAAAATTCACACGATTGAGTGACATCACCACCGCATTCTCCAAAAGAATTGAATTGCACCGAAATGAAAGCGAACTTGGCCCCGGCCGCATAAGGACCCAGCGAACGGCATCGGAGCATCGATTCGATAATCACCTGCCGCGCCCACGCTCTATCGCTGAACCGCGATACGTCATATTGTAGTATTTATTGCGGCGGCTTGTAAAGAAGGGACAAACAAGAAAAGGGCATCGAAGTTTTGCGTTTCAGGTAGCTCCGATCGTCGGCGACAACGATCGGTTTCGGATTTCCTCCCCTGACTTTCGGATGTGCCACTCGTCAACGAGCTTGCTGATGTTTGACCGGCCAGTAATCTGCGATCGACGTTTGCGATCTCCACAAAAGACGCGGACATCGTCGGAGTCATTAAAATCGACGGTGTCCTGCTCGTCTAAAACATCAGCGGTCACCGCTCCCGATCGCATTCATACCTCCGGTCTACCCTCGCAACGATCAGCCACAGCATGAAAGTATCAAGCAGCAGAATTGGTCAAGACTTTGGTTCATCACCTAACAGATCGAAGCTGCCGAACCCATCAAAACTCCTGACGAGTACCGCTGCCTCGGCAGTTGTCGCGATCTTCTTGTTTCTGACCGCGATCCTATCGGCAGTCGGCAACGAACACCGCGTTGATTCAGCCGACGAGTTGGAATCGCTGATCGAATCGAATCGCGTCAAGCCGGGAGATACCATTGTCTGGGCTGACGGTGAGTACAAAGACGTGGAATTGAACATCGAAGGGGCGGATGGAACCGAGTCGTCTCCCATCGTGCTCGCCGCCGCCCATCCCGGTCAGGTTGTGTTTCGGGGCGAAAGCCAAATTCGGATTGGAACCCGGTGGTGGACGATCCAGGGGTTTCATTTTGCTGGCGGACCAGAAGACGTCACCAACGCGTACAACACGATTCAATTTCGCGGCAACTCAGGTCAGGCGGCTGAGTACGTCACTTTGCGGGATTGTGCACTAACGAATTTGCGCGGTGAAGATGACACGTCCAAGTGGGTCTTGATGTACGGGCGATTCAACACGATTGAGCGTTGTACGTTTTTGGGAAAGAAAAAGCGGGGCGCGTTGCTGACGGTCGAATTGGGCGAGCTGGCGGCGGATCAATCGGCTGAACACCTGATTCAGCACAACTATTTTTCCGATATCGCGTTTCAACCGGGAACCGACAACGAGACGATTCGGATCGGCTTCAGCGGAGATCAGAATAAGTCGGCTCGCTGCGTGGTGAAGAAGAATCTGTTTGTTCGCTGTGATGGCGAAAACGAAATCATCAGTTGCAAATCCAGTCACAACCGGTTCGAGGCCAATACGTTTTGCCAATGCAACGGCGCGTTAGTGTTGCGGCACGGCCATCACGCTCACGTGGAGGGAAACTACTTCTTTGGCGACGGAGCGACTGATAGTGGCGGAGTCCGCATCAGTGACAGTCATCATGTGATCGTCAATAACTACTTTCAAGATCTCACGGGCACCACCTGGAATGCGGCATTATCGATTTTGGGAGGCAAGGAACCAACGGGCGGTTCGGGAAACGGATATCAGGCAGTCGATGGGATCATCGTGGCCCACAACACGTTCGTGAACTGTCGTCGCAGCATTTTATTAAGCAGCGAAAAAGGCAACCGAGCTCCGCGAGGAATCTTTGCCAATAATCTCGTCGTCAGCTCAGTCGACGCCTTGGTCAAAGTGGACCTGCCGCCGGATAACCTCCACTGGACCGGAAATCTGATGTTCGGCGATCTTGCGCGTCCGCACTTTGCATCCTTGACAAACGATCCCGAATTGGAGCTGGTCGAGGGGCGTTATCGACCGAGCGAATTCGGTCCAGCAGCCGACCGTGCGGTAGCCATTGGGATGTCGGTTCAGTGGGATGTGGAAGGTAAACGACGACCGACGCGGGGAATGGACATTGGAGCCGACGAAGTTTCCGGCGCGTCTGGCACGGCCACGTCGCATCCTCTGACGTTAAAGGATGTCGGTGTCAGCTTCCCGCTGGCCGATGTGATCCCCGCAGCGAGATAAAGTCATCCTGCTTTGGCGGTAGTGCGGCGGCGGTTTCGCGATTCGTTTTACGTTTACTCAAATCCGGTGCTTCGCGAATCGGCCAGTCACGCTCGTGACGACATGGAAACGGGGCGGAAGTGATCTGTGGTTGGCAGTTGGGACTTGCTTCTCCACTCCGTGTCTGGGGGCATTCGTGAGAACGACTATTTCCGTTGTGGGGTGAACCTCAATTGCACATCCAATCACGCGGTGCGAAAGGTGATCAAATTCCATCTTGCGTGCTCTTCGCGTCCTGCGTGGTTGTCAAATCCCGACCGCAATCCATTCCGTTGTGGAGCGTCTGCAATTACCCGGTCGCGACGAGAGATTCTCCTTTATTAAAACACCCGACTTCGCGGCTGGAGCGAGTTTTCCTGTTATCCGCCGGGCTGGGGGTCTGTCCCCTCGGGGCGATCCCAAGTGACCCATGGTTCTTTCAATGCGAGCGATCGAAATCGCTCCAAGTCAAGCTCGGTCGGGAAGTGGTCGAGCGGTTCCCATATGGGTAAACGGGGATTTTCAGGCTGACGGTCCGGCCGAAAGACTTCATCCACCTTCCATCGGCCACGAATGTCCGTGTACTGCGGATTCCGGACGATACTACACAAAAGGTAATTTTCGCTAGATTCACCGACGACTAACAACCGCTCTTCGCCGTCAACTGATGTCGTCGGTTCCAGCGGCTCAGCTACTACATAGAACGTTCGGTATTCCATGTGAAGTTCGCGTGCGATAACTCGCATGCGGTTTCGGTATCGAGTGTATTGCGTTGCAACAAACGCAAACCAGCCGAACAAAAGCAGCAAAGCTGCGACGGTCAGGGGGCGGACGAATTTCATGCAACTTAAATCAGGGAACGCCCCGGATCAGCGGGTACCGGGAGTTGAGCATCCATTTGTGAAAGCTGACCACCGGACCTCCGTTGAATCCGATGGTTCGACGCTATTGCTTTCCACGTGTGTTCACCGTCGTTTGCCAACGTTCCGTTGCTAGATCATGCAACTTGGTAAAGACAGCTTCTCCGTGTTTCATTCTAATCTCCGCTTCCATAACTTCGTTCCAACATCTTACCTCTTGGATGAAATCGTTTTTGCTGACACCTTGCGGCACATCACTAACCACTTCGTACGTCACGTTGCATCGTTCACGAAGGAGTTGGATGTATTCATCGTGTCCGGGCGGCGCAGGCAGCGGTGGGTACTCTTTAAGCGTTATATATCCAGCAGCGATTGAGGCAGCGGCATCCTTGGTTGCGCGGTCGCACGCGGAGATGCCATTCGAGACGCTCTGACCTGCGGCTTTGTCCCGCTGGCACCCTGCCATTGTGATGAGTAACACGCAGGCGACCGACAGGCACACCGCAAGAGGCATTGTATTCATGAATGATTGGTCCATCGTCGAATGTTGGCCGTAACCGGGCGGCGACGAAACGTTGTCCATTGTAAAGCCGCTCGACTTCGCCGCTCCGGTTCAAGGCATGGCTCGGCGGCTCCTGGTCCGCTAGTCATCAAAAGACGACGGAGTCTCAACGGTAATCGCGAATGCCTCCTTGTATCCTAGCGGTTGAATGAACGGCCCATTCCGGATTTGACCGTAGTATTTACCGAATCCGTCATGGTTAAGCCGAAGATCCGAGTACCAAGTTTTGCCACTTGTCGAGTCAACCCATGAGAAGTTGACTTTGTATGCATCTGCTTCGAGCGAGTAGCGAACGTCTTTCACTGTGGTAGTAATCGGTCCGAGCGTTGCCCTCTTCTCGAATTGACGGGCAACTTCCTTGGGAGATAAGGGCTGTTGCGATGTTAGCTCTTGCTTCAACTGCGTGATCTGGCGGCTCATGATTATGGTATAAGTTGTGAGCACGCCGATCGCAATCCAGAGCAACAACGTGCCGATTGAAAATTGAAATCTCCGGGGCACTGGAGTTTGTGACGTGTTAGTCTCGCCGCTCATATGCTAAATCCTATGTGTCTGCCACGGTTGTCGGCGAAAGTCACCGATCACGGGGCGGCGACGAGAAACTCTCAATTGTTAAAAACGCGACTTCGCCGCTCCCGTGCATCGGAATGGTTATCCTTCTCCTTGGGATTCCAAGACATCGGGGGTTGTATCCCGGCCGGCCGATGCGGTGACAGCAGTGTAGCAGATCACGCCGTACACAGCAGCAAACGCGATCCCCCAGCCGAGCATAGCGACGGTGTCATTCCATGCGTTGGAGTAGATTTCAATCTGGTAGTCACGGCGAGGGTCAGGATCTTGAAGATTGTGAGCATTGATGGCAAAGTTCAGGCCAACCGCGTGCAGAAATGTCCATGCCGCACTTGCGACGTAATGAACGACGATGGCTGACGTAATCGTTAGCCGGAGGCGAAGATGCAGCAGGCATGTAAACGCAGTGGGAGTAAAATAGAGAAGCGCTGCTAAATCGGAGCCGCCGGTTGCGGCTTCGGCAGGTAACGCAGCAAGGTGCAGTGCAACCACTGCGGTGATCGCAAGAAGGTCGAGAATAGAGAATTGACGCAAGGGCTGCACCTTCCCTCGTGGAGGCAAGATCGTGGTTCAGTCGGACAACGCTGGAATTCACGCGGTGGCGGGAGTTGATCATCCACTTCGATCCGCACAGCCACCGCCACTCCCTTGCAATTCCTTAGTTATCCGTAGTAATGGGTGGGTATAAAATGCCTGTCAGGCGTGGGGTACGACGAAGCTTAAGTGATGGGCGGCGTGCCATTGTTGCATCAAAAGCCATTGTTCACGATTGAGTCGACCCAGCATCGGATAGTGCGTGACGAATGGAGTAGAGGGATCCATTAAGGTTTCCGCCAACGCGTAAAATCGGTTCGCACAGGCGTCTTCATCGAGATCGAAAGCGGGCTGAAGTTGCTTCGGGGCTTTGCCACGAAGCTTGGAAGGTTTTCCCTTCCGCATCGTAGGCATGAACATCAGTTTCATCACTGGTCGCAACAGGGCAGGAAATGTGAATTCCGCGCCGTCGATCGTCATTTGCATGGACATGTTCAGGTGATCGAGTATTTGGGCGAGGCTCCAAGTGCCAACCAGTTCGTAGCCGCCTTCACGCAATCGAATAATGTCGGCGCAAGCAGCGCCCAAATCAGGATAACGCAAATCCATTCGTCGTTCTGCGATTGTCGTTTTTGGATTGGTTTTCTGGAGCATGCTTATGGAGTACGCTTGGAGTTGGTGTGAACGGTTTAAGTCGGATAACGTCGGCAATCACCGAGAACGCGCGAAAGACTCACCATTGCCAAGTCGCTCGGTTCGCGTCCTTCGGTGCATTTCATTGTTCTGCGTTTAGTTTACCAGGATCCCAGGGAATGCATTTTACCAAAGTGAGCCATTCGTCATAGCGTGACGACAACCAGTCCGCTCCGACCTCACTAACGATGATGTGCCCCTTGTTGATCGACCGGAAAAAATGGTCACCTATCCAAGTATCGCCGTCAACCATCACGTTCCATCTTCCCTGACCTGGCTTTCGCCGTGCCGTTCGAGCAATGCGTACCCCGGCGGTATGAGCGCTCGCGGGCAATACAAGTTCCCAGATCTCTCCCATCTCGTTTGCGGCCGCGCGTGAGTGCCAGCCACCATAAATATATCCCTCCGGTTCCCCGCCACGCGGATATTTGGCGGGAACATCGGCTTTACGATCCCAGCATTCCCAGTGGAGCTTTCGTATTCGAAATTTCTGAATGTCACGAAACGTGATCTTGCCGAGATCTGATCTAGCGAGTTCAGCCCGAACTGCCTCGGTCACTACCACGTGTCGAAAAGGAAAAGAAATTGGCGGAATAAATGGTCCAGTCCTGAGCAACAGATTGGGTTGTAAGTCGATTTCGGGTCGTCGTACGATTCCGCCCGTAAGAATACGCCCGTAGTCACCCCAGAGTTTCGGTCCGTTTACGGTATAGAACAACATTGAGGGTCAGGTGGTAGTCATCGCAGAACGTCTAAAATCACCCGGCGGCGACGAGTGATGGTCCATTTTGAAAACGCCCGACTTCGCCGCTCGGGTGCAGCGTATTGTTATCCTAAGTCTGCACGACGATAAGTAATTGGACCACCTATAGCCGTGCCAGCAACTTCAGCGTTGTCACTCATTCGAAGCGACGTTCGCTGGTTCGATGTATTCGATCTTATTGCTGCCGGCCTTAGAGATGTCGATGCTCTTGAAAAGCTCGAGCGATTTGTCGTCCTTCGATTCCTTGTAAAGATGAGCTTTGTTGGATTCATAGTCTACGATGCACATGGTGAGCCCCATCATCTTAATGTCGTAATGCCCGCTGCTCTCGGCCGCGTGTTTTTGGCTTTGACCTGGCGCAAACGTAGACATTCCGACTGCGAGCATGGCAACGGAAAGGATTAGAAAAGCGTATTTTGACATAGTGTTTCTCTCACGGATTTAGTTGTGGTGGCAAAACAAAGGCACCAAATTGAGTGACGCCTACGATTGCTTGCCCGAATAACCAAGTGCTTCTCACCGGTTGGGGGCGGAAATGACTTGAATTCGGGATGTTATCGCCGGATGCCCAGCGATATCAGGCCGAACGCCATCCGCAGACGCTTTCTATTAGACGAAGTGGGCGCGGCGGTGTCCACTCTCGTGAAGCAGGTAAGCAGGTAAGCAGGAGTCTTTCGGTATAGCGGCCGTTTGACTCAAGCCACGGTTGCGATGTTCAACGAACGCTATCCACTCTGCGTGAGGTGTACCCATTGCAATTCCGCATTGAATTTCTCGGTGCTGCTCGTCCCACGCTCCGCGATGTCAAAGACTTAATTGCTATCCGTCGTTCTGCGTCGCCGCTGAACGCCGCGAATACCAATGCCAAACCCGATCCACGACCACAGCGAGCACGAGCAAAACAAGGGTGCCGACCAGTTGATAGATCGGAGCAAAGATCAAGTTGAGTCCACCTTGTGCGTCTTTGTTAACCGCGTTGAAAGCAACGCCGCCAAGCAAGCAGCAGCCGACCAACGCGATTGCGATCATGACGCGAGCGAACCAGAAACGAAGGCTGCGGCAAGCTAGCCAGATCAGCAAGTAGGGCACCGCGACTAAGCCACCGACCACGAGGACAAAAACCGAAACGCTGCTCGAAAGCAAGAGCATCCAGGAAACGAAACCGAGGGCCGCGGCCAATGATGCGACTCCGAGAACGCCCCCGAAACGACGACGGGCATGTTCATCGTCGGTTTGCCCCACGACCGTGCGTGGTGACGCCGATCCGCCCGGTGGATCATAAGGATTTATTTCGTGCGACATGCGAGCGTTTCGAGAACAGTGTTGTTGTGTCGGATTACGGCAGCGAAATGGGAGCGGCGGCGAACGACTCAACCAACGCCAAGGCGGCAGCCATCGCCGCTGCGTCACCATCGCATGGTTACCCGATCGTTTCTAGCCCCGGAAATTCGTCGTTTCGGAATGACGTCAACAAGGCGATCGCAAACGCCATCGCGACTGTCCCAGCAAGCACCAAGAACGGGTTGACTACACTGCGGTTCACCAGCGAGTAGTACGCGGCCCCGTATGCGATCAAAAAGGAAGTAATCGTTGCCGATACAAAATGAAGTCGTCGTCGAACATTGCGATTCAAGTGGTGGCAGACTAGCGACAGCAACAAAGCATAGAAAATTCCGAACACTGCCCCACCGAGTGAGAGCAGAGCGGTAACGGCCAAAGTGGATTCGGCGGATCGAATAAGGAAGTCAGGCCGATCGAATTGGGTCCAAGCGAGCAGGCTTGCGACACCATGCGTGAGACCAACCGAGGCACCAGTCATGGGGCCGACACTTGCGTACGGAAACGGCACCCTTGTCGGTTGTGCACGCAAGTTTGGGTGAGCGTCAGCAGGTGATTCGTAAGGATTCACGATCGAGTCTTCTTGTCGCACTTCAGTTGGATCATGTTACCCGTCACCGGGATGAGAAAGTTGGTTGCCTATTCGTAAAACCTCGCGGGCCCGGATCCGGTGCACGGGATCGTTAGCTGGGTTCTTGGGCAGGCCGGGGATGTGCGTTGCGTCGCGTTTGAGCTGAGCCGCAGGCTAAACACTCCTGGCTCTCATTGCCAATGTAAAAGGTATCGCAATCAATGCAACGTCGGGTCGTTGGCGATCGGTAACGAAGCGTTGGCGGGCCATCTGCACGGGCGTACTCGAATGACTCGCCGCAGTGAGGGCAGATCAGCGAAATATCTTAGTGTTGGTTGGGTGTGATGGTGCGATTGCCAGATTCCATCCCAGTAGGTGTGAATAGACGGTTGCAGTCAGGACAGTGAATGTCATGAGAACGCCAGTACCGCGAGTTTTCTGTGTTTCGACGCGAACCGCTCCAGTCGCCGATCCAGCCGAGAAACGCGGCCAGTGCGACAACGAGGCAAGTCGTCAGGATGAGACCACCGTAGTCCATCGCGGTTCTTTTTTCGGTCAGGTAACGGATACGGTCGCCGAGGACGAAGTGACCGGCAAACGCGTGATAAGGTGTTTGGGAAGCCTTCGGTGGACCGAATGGATTTGCTTACGCAGAGTTGGGGGGTGGGAGTTGGGAGTTGCCTCCTCCATCTCGTGTCTTGTTGCCTTCGTGTGAATAAATCTTTTCGTCATGCGCTGGACCTCAATCGCACATCTGATCACGCGATGGGAAGCACCATCGAATTCCATCCTTCGTGCTCTTGGTGTCCTTTGTGGTTGTCAAATTCCGACCGCAATCAATTCAATGGTGGAACGACAGCCGTCCCCGAGCCGAGAGAGTAACGTCAATCCTTGTCAAAACGCTCGCAAGCCCTGCTCCGGTGATTGCGACGGTCATCTGCAGTTGTGAATCCAAGAACACGACACCACGTACAAGGGACGAACGGTAGTGAGTCCCTGGCCAAGGAACAAGGACAGCCTGCAAGTCGAGTAGCGCAGAATCACGGGATGGGCGGGAGTTGCTCAATTGGAAGCTGCAATCCTCGACGAACACCTCCGCCAACGACAATCGTGAGGCTAAGCGCAGCTGAAACCAAGAGGGCGGACCAAGAGAACCAGTTGACAGCAACCATGAATGCAGCAGCGCCACTAATCGCAAGGCCAGCGACAATCAGTGAAGACGTGAACACGCCAAACCAGTTGATCGCTGCGTGCCCGCCTTGGTTTCGAACAAGTGCGATGTGCATGAACTTCATGTGAATCTCTTTAGGCTGTTTGACTAAGTTGGGACGTCGATTGTTTTAGTGCTCATTTTAGCGGAACGGCGCGAGCGGGCTGTCGATTTAGTTGCTTCGCAAAAATGAGTGAGCCGACAGCGCTAGCTCTTAGCTCGACTTTTTCCAC
>NZ_JAMQBK010000096.1 GCF_023701485.1 Aporhodopirellula aestuarii | reverse complement strand
GCTGGTGGACGGTTACACTGAAACGTGGTTTCCAGTCCGCCATCAGGATGTACTGGACGGCGTCGAGGACACGTTGGGTAATGCCGGATTCGAAATCCGGAACTACCAGCTTTCCGTATCTCACGGAAAACAGCGATTCTTCGGTGTTCTGGACATCGCAACGCCGCTGGCTGACGGGGTCACCCTTTCAGTCGGAATTCGAAACTCGAATGACAAGAGCTTTCCAATCGGCTTTTGCGTCGGCAACCGAACGTTTGTTTGTGACAATCTGGCATTCGCGTCCGAGATCGTCATCAGCAAGCGACACACTCGGTTCGGCACGGATCGGTTTCGTGAAGGCATTGCCACCGCGGTCGGACAATTGACGGACTACCGCACACTCGAAGCTCAACGGATTGAGCAACTGCAAACGCGGGAACTTCCTGACCGAACGGCAGAATCAATCGTGCTGCGTGCCTGGGAGCAGGGATTGGTTGGCTCGCGACTGCTTCGTCCTTTACTGGATGAGTGGCGTAAACCAACCTACGAAGACTTCGAGGATCGTACGGCATGGTCGATGTTGGCTGCCTACACTCACGTTGCGAAAGATCGCCAGCGTCGTTATCCCAGCAAGGCTGCTTGGGAAGTGATGCAATTCCAGGCACTTCTCGCCGCATGACGAACGACGAATGGCTTACGAAGCCAATTTTCGTTCCAGCAAGACGATGCAATGAAGCTATTTGCGGAAAGGACTCCCAATCCCAGCTCGATTCGAGTTGGGATTTTTCAGCGTGTGCCCAATCAGTGTTAGTACATTGAACATTGTGAGTTGAGAGTCGAGATCGATTGCCAGCAGTTCAAACGGCGACTATAGATGGTGTGCGATGCAGCGTTATTGGTCGTGACATCGCACGAATGACTCATCATGGGCCATCGCTGCTAATACCGGCCTTCCAGCGCCTTATCGCTTCTGCGTTCTTCGTGAAGTCGAGGATATCGCTCCATCCCTTTGCATTTTGGTTCTGCAGGACGACAGGTTTGATCCGTGGAAGTAGGTAGGCGAAGCTAAGGCGTCCTCTTAAATCAGACCAGCCGGGGCCGAATGCTCCCTTATCTCGCTTAACGTCATCCACCGGACGGGAGGCATAGCCACTCAAGTGTTCATCGAACCTCCGACCAATCTTCGCCTTCTCGAAGAACTCTTTGGGGTGGGCGACGGCTCGTTTTCCTTGTGCACCGAACGGCACGGTAGGATAGTCGTCAACAAATTCAAGATACTTTGCGTACGCATATCGGTTTCCTAAAATTCCATGTCGGTCCACCGGATGAATGAGCACTGACGCCGTATGGTATAGCAACTCCTCACGATCTCGCTTTAACTCTGCGACAGCCTTCAAGGCGGCATCGCGTTCTGTGGTCATTTTTGCCAAGCTCGACTTGAGTTCCGTAACGGAACCCTCCAGTTTCTCGAATCGTTCTTCTATTGTGATCCAGGAATTTCCATCGATCGCTTTCGCATCATTGGCTGTACCTGCGTGATGCGCATACAACGCGGGAACGTATTGCTGCCTCGGGACCAGCTCTAGATCCGCGGTCGCAGGGTCATTGTCTGTATCGATGGTCACGCCAACGAAAACCGTTTTTGCGAAGAAGTCAGGGTTGCTTGGAAACGCGTCCTTGGAACCAATGAGAAGATTTGCCAGCCCATTTATCACTGGAATGTCTGCGTGACGTTCTGGTCCCCACACCTTGCCTTGGCCGCCTTCGGGTGTCGTATACAGACTGACCAACACAGTATATGTACCATTCGGAACGGGTTCGTAGCGGTCTTGGTTACCCTGCTTGGGCCGAGTCAAATGGCCTTGAAACGGAAGGAGTCGTTTTGGCCCGTCAGCACCAACGGCTGTAGCAAAGTAAGTCAACGATAACAAAAACAATATCGTCGGACGGAAGAAGGACATACGGAAAGGCTCCATTGTTTCAACAATTGGACAGTGTCGTTGGTTTTTCAGCTTATCACGGGAAGTCTGCACGGGAAAAACGTTTCTGGCGGCCGCCCCGCATTATTTCACCTTACGTCAGATTTTTTGTGGCGTGAATTTGGCAAACACTCTTGGATTCAGAACACGCCGATTCGGTCAGACAACAGTTTCCTCAGTTGGGTTTTCCCACGAGCCAATCGCCTTAATGTCGCCCATGTTGCACACTTCCTTGCACTAACTGCTAAACGCCTGCCTATACCTGAAGTGTTTGCTGCCCTTCCGACTCACCGTTTCAAACTGATTATCGTCGATCAGAGCGAGCGTTTTCGATCCGTTGCATCTTCTGCTTTAGCGTCTCGATCTGTGATTGCTGTTCCTTTATTACCCGCGTGAGCACTGCCACTACATTCACAAGCTTGACGGCATCTTTCTCGTGAGTTCCACAATTAGCTGGCACCTCTTCCGCAATGAAGCCGATCTCCCGTTCTTGCGATTCGAGAAGTACAAATGTGGATGGGAGGAGCTCTGCCAAGGAGTCGCGGGCCTCGTCATAACTGAGTCTCTGTATATTGCGTTTGAGCTTGCGAGAAGAAGACAACTGAACTCCTCTTCCACCCACTGTTAGACCGCCGTTCTTAATATTCATACCTCCTGTGACATCGATCCTGTCGTGCAAGGTTCTTCCAGCAGCAAAGCCCGACGGCGGCCCAAACAACTCTGAAACACCATACACTGCTTTGGCCGTTACAGTTCCATTTACAGAAAGTGAGCCTGTCACTGACGTGTTATAAGCCGCAAGACGAAGCAAAGGCCTGTCATCATTCGGATAACCGTTGATCACTAATCGCTTGCGATTTCTTAGCTCATCAACCAACGCGAGCTTCACGCCCGCTATAGCATCTGCGGAGTCGGCTATTTCCGCCCTCTTTGCTGAAGCTGCGGTGTCAGCGTTCGTCGCATTGTTAGCTGTTGTTGCGTTTTCTGCCCGTGTTGCGACGTCTGCCTTGGAGGCGCTATCAGCTTTCGTAGCTTGGGTTGCTTTGTCCGCAAGCATTGCGTGATCCGCGTTGGTGGCGCGGTCTGCCAACCCGGCGTGCTTAGCACGTTGGGCAAAAAGAGCTGGAATATACTGTTGCCTCGGTACCAATTCTAAATCAGGCGTATTGGCATCGTTGTCTTCATCGATGGAGATTCCCACAAAGAGTATACGACCGAAGAAGTCGGCCTCTTCAGGAAACGGAGTCTTCGAACCAATGAGAAGATTGACCAACCCGTTTATCACTGGTACGTCCTCGTGACGCTCTGGGCCCCACATCTTACCTTGGCCACCTTCGGGCGTCGTATACAAACTGACCAGCACCGTATATGTACCATTCGGAACTGGTTCGTATCGGTCTTGGTTACCCTGCTTTGGCTGAGTTAAATGGCCTTGAAACGGAAGGATGTGTTCGGGCTCTTCCCCAACACCAGGTGTTGCTGGCAAAATCACAACCAGCAGAAAAAGCACAATCTCATTCGAATACTTCATCGTGATGTTCCAGTGTTCATTTCGGATAGAATGAAATGCCCGTATTTTCTCTGAGGAAGCTTACCGACAAGTTGAAGCTGGCATTGATGGCCCCAAACATTTTTACAACGATCCTCCACATTTGATTCCCTGTCTACGATTCTGCTTGTATCACCATGGCGGTTCAGTTATGCAAGTTTTCAATCGGTGATTTGTTTAGAATCTGCGGAACAGACAGTGCATCAAGATTCTTGCTGGGGGGAATTGCTATTTGCGAAACCCCGCCTTCAATGAATCTGTTCAGGTCTGGTTTGCCGAACCAGGAAGCATCGATTTCGGATTTCCTGATCTGCGATTTTGTAATCGTGTATGCGCTGTCTCCAAATCCGTAATACGCCGCCTTCCCGTACGCGGCGGCCTCATCGGAAGTGAAAGTGAAGTACTTAGGGTTACCACTTGGTGAATGAGCGTACTTGTGGAGCTTTTCGATACTCTTAAGTTCCACGTTGTCCACTGCTCTGTACAAAGTCACCATGTCACTGGCTTTAGCCAGATCAGCGGCGTCCTCTGCCAAGCGGACTGACTTCACTGCAGCTCCTGCTCCGCCAGGAATTCCTGGCAAGACCACAGCCGCGGTGTCGGCGACGACTGCGATACCCGTTAGTACTCCTGGGTCTACGCCAAACTCTCGGATACTCATGCCCAGGCTCATTACGTCCCAAGCTGTTTCAATCCACTCTCCGTTTGAATCGCGGTAACTTATTGGCCGGTTTACGGAGTAAGAATATGGGTTTAATGTCTGAGGACGGAGCAGAGCATCATTGGGTAGATCGCTGACGAGAGGATCGACCGAGACAAATCGTCCCAGGTGCGAAGCGAGAAAACGCGACTCAAAGTAGTCCAGTCCTGACTCGACATCGTGTTCCTTTTGGATGAATCCGTATCGGGCTGGTCCTGCGGTGCCAGCGTTCATGAAAGAGTTGCGTACGTGGCCAAAAGGGAAGTAGCTTATCTCCTGCACTAATTTGCCGTTTGCGTCAGACAATGCTGTCGTCGACCCTAGATGGTCTTGGTGGAAGAAGACGTCCGAACCAGCGTCCAACGCACCACTTTTCCGGACGATTTTACTGCTGCCGTTTAGCACATATTTTATTGGTTCCGCATCTCGGCGAATTTCAAACGTGGCGTCAACGTAGAAGTCAACTGCAGCCATTAGGTTTCCCGGCCCATCCGTTTGAACAATCGTTTTTACAATTCGTCGGCCTTCGTAGTCATAAATGTAGGTTGCCCGCAAGCCCTCACGTTTGATCGCTACCAAACGGTCGTTGAAATCCCAATCGCATTCGATTCCCGGAGCGTTCTGAAGATTCCCGTTGCGGTCGTAAGCGAAGACGCCAGCAGACTCTGCTTTATTCAACGCGTGAGGTCCGGGTGCCGGGATCTGTGCACCGATCCGCTCACTGACACCACCATCACCACCGTATGTGAGCTTGCCTATGTTCGTGGCAGTCTGTCCATTGAGTGGCTTGTCAAAGTTCGCCGTCTTCAAAACCAGATTGCCGATTCGGTCGTATCGGTAATCAATTTCCGGAGGGATAGCTGGCAGATTCGGAAGTACGAATGAATAGCCGACCGACCCAAGTCGGTAGAGATTGTCGTAAGCAAAACGCTGTGTATTTCTGCGTTGGTCGCCATTTTGAATCACCTCCTTTTGTCGCTGGTCTTCTATCTGGACGATGTTGGACACAGCGTCAAATCGATACCGGTAGTCAAGCAAATGCGGCTCGTTCAGTTTTCTTGCTTGCAGTGAAGATAGACGCAACCGAGGGTCGTACGTATATGATGAGCGGACACCGTTGCCATACGAACAAGACCTAACTCGACCAGAGGGGGTGTACTCCAAGTCAGAAACGATCGCAGGTCCATCCTTCGCCGTGATGGATTTTAAAAGACTGCGAGAATTGAACGCGAAAAGGGTTTCGTCCCCATCGGGATAACGCAGCTTCAATCGGCGTCCCATTGCATCGTACTGCTGTTCCGACTTGTAGCTCACAAGCTTGTCAGTACGAGGATCACGGATCTTCTTTACGGTAAAGGCGATGCGTTTGCGTTCATCGTAGGAGAAATAGGATTCGCCGGATAAGTCAATTACATGTGTAAGCAGACCTTTTGTATTTCGCGTCTGAAGATTGTCATCAACATTCGTCGGCGTATCGTAGATATAGAGAACATCCGGCTTATTGTCGTCCGCTATCGGCTTACCTGAGTCATAGCGCCGATTGAACGAAAATGGTCGCCCTTCATCGTGATAGTCTTCGGTCAAGCGACGATTCACACCATCGTGAGTGTAGGTAATCCGTTGCATTTTTGCGTCAACGGACTGGATCACGTTGGAGGCGTCATCGTATTCGTAAGACGTCGCTCCCCGGTTCAGATCGTTCGTGAATATTTTGCGACCCAAGCCGTCGTACCGAGACCAACGCACGTTGTTTTGAGAGTCCGTTATGGACACCAGATTGTCTTGAAGGTTGTACTCGTACCTGGTGATCCACGTGGAGAGTTGGTCGGCAGGGGTTCCATCGTCGTTGAGTCGAACGACTTCGTGCACTTGACGCAATCGGTTCAGTCCGTCCAGAATCCGAGTCGTCGGAGTTCCCGTGTGTTTTCCCGCTGAATTCAGATCCTCTTCGTCGTAGATACGTTCTTCAAGAGGGAAGAGTTCGGTCAATCGAAGCGTCCGCTTACCGCCCAACTTCTCGGGTGGGTTGCTCACGATCAGTTCACGCCCGAGCGGATCGTGCTTCTTCTCAGTTCGAAGCTGGTCGTCAACCTGGCAGGCTTCACCTTCTACCACGGTGACACAGCCTTCACCGGGTAGATGAAAATCGCGGTTGGGACGACAATATGGCTGGTAGACCGCTGCCCCGTTGCCGCGGAGGTCGAAAACGGTTGCATTATTCACGATCCAGTGGTTCTCTGATTCACCCTCCTCCAGCCTCATAATCGCCTGGCCCGTCCCGCTGGTATAGACGATGCTGTCAAAAGTGGTGTATCCGGGATCGGCGGACATGTTTTCGCGGTGACGTGTTTCGACGGAATTCGCGACAGGGCCCGGAACGACCTGCGGCCGGCCCCCAAACAGATTACCAGCTTCGTCATAAACGTAGACTTCGTTGCGGATGCTGTCGGCTGGCTGGTAAACAAAACGAACAGTAGGGCGATCAACAGTGTCGCCAGGTTTGATGATTTTCACTAAACGAGCGAATGAGTCGTATTTGAAAACCTGATTGTGTTTATTGAAATTGTTGAATGAATTGATCATGCCAAAGCCGTGATTCCAGTCGGCGGATACGACAAGATCGGGTTTGTCCTCGCCCAAGACAATGCGTTCTTCAACAGGATAGGTGTGTCGGAGTTTGTCGTAGTTGAATACTCGAGCGTGGCCCCCACCTTCGGATTTGACCGTCGCCGAAATCGGCGCCACAGCCGGAAGTAACGTGACGTCGCCCGGATCACCAAGTGGGTCAAGCTCTACGATCTTGTTTCCGAACCTGTCATGAGCGGTGCGGCTGTGAGTGACCGTCGCTCCGGCATCCCTTCTGGGATCACCCGGGTGCGCAATTTTCACAGAGTCGTGCTTGCCAAGCGGCAAGAGAATCGCCGGGTCCTTCGTGACGACTTTATCGATTCGCTTCACAAGGCCACGACTGCCTAAATGATGCAGCGGCAAGCCCTGCAATTCGCCGCCGTCGTAAAAGTAACGTGTCTCGGAAACAAAAGCTCTATTCTCATCCACAACTCGCTGAACTGCCGGACGATCAATCAACCATTTTGATAGCGAATCGCCTTCGTGGGCGAAAACTGTAATCAGGATTCGTTCGTCATCGAGTTCCTTCTGAACAACGCCAAAGTTGGACTCACGTACGATATTTCCGTAATTGTCGTAGTTCCGGTTGATCCTTGTCGTTAGCGGCGCGCGAAACGGGAATTCAACTTTGTAGCCAAAGAGTTCAGGAACGAGAGCTTCCGGTATCTGTTTTCGGAGAAGCTCGTTCGCTTCGATAAGATCCGTTTCAGTTCGAGCTTCGAAAGGAAACGATACCGACTTTTTGACCTTTGCCGTCACGCCCTCGAAGCGGCCGGGAGGGTTTGACACCGGCCCCGGACGATAAAGGCGGCGGACCTTCCAGTTATTGCGAACGCGAGAGTATACGTACTTGTCTGGTGTGCAACGTTGGCCTTCAGGCTGGGAGGGTCTGAATTTCGCCGCCCGGTATGCCGACGCGTGAAATGAAGCGTTGTCGGCATCGGGAGCGTTCAACGCTGCTGGATCAATGCGTTCATTAAAGATTATCTTGCCCTTCAATGCTTCCTCTTCATTACCGCCTGCATCCACAAACGTCGCGTTAAGTGGCTGTCCCGTTCCGGTGCCTTCGTCGGTTGCTACGGAAGATTCTGAGGCCGCTTCAGCATATTCATCGTTGTCTTCGCCATCCGGTGCGCCGGTATGGAATCGGTATCGAGTTACAAGTGAAGGTCCACTGACGCGCCCGGTGCCCGTACCCGTTTTACCGGTTGCGGGATCGTATTCATCGCCGCGATCATTCTTTTGCACGAAAGCAAAACCGCGAAACTCCTTTTCGTAAGCGTCAAAGTAACCATCACGATAAGTAAAATCGCTTATGTACTCGTCGGATTGACCATCCTTATTCAGATCCAGTCCAATGTTGGTGGTAACTCGCTTGACCACATGAACGGGGAATGGCAACTTGGACGACCATGGAAAGCCAGCCTCTAAGGCCGCAACGTAGTCTTCCGTGCTGCTCTTGTATTCGATCATCGTGCGACACCCGATACCGTTGTCTATCACGCGCAAGAGGTTGGGTTTCGTGTCGCCAACAAAATCAAAGTAGACGAATGCGTCACGGATATCGACAACGCTGTCTCCATTACGGTCGATGATGTTATCGAGGTTGCGGCTATTGTCCCAAAGCAGATCGGTGGTTCCGTTGCCATTGAAATCGAGTGCGCGAACGACAGTGTTTCCAGCATGGTTTGGGGGAGAATCACGGTTGACCGGCTGGCTCCACTGATTCCCGGAAACGTTAATCCAGAACGTGACGCTTTCGCGACCTGGAATAACAAGATCGGAGAGTCCATCGTTATTGACGTCGATCAATCGGACTTGTTCAACAGAAGCGACATCGGGCAGTTGTGGAAGCTCTCCGTTTGGGAGCGTCAGCGTTTGCCGCTCCTCCCAACGTCCGCCTCCAGCGTTCGTCCAGTACTCCACTCGAATCATGGTCCCGTCACGACGCGATATGGAAACCCAGTCGAGCAATCGATCGCCATTCATGTCGGCAAGTTCACATCGGCGGGCTTTCGGGTTGATTTGATCGAATCTTCCTTCCGCGTGATTCCAGTCATCTGGCAGGAGACCGTTGTCGTGTCGTGCGAGTTTTTCTTTCCATCCGTTGGGTGTGTTGATGAAGAAGTTGGCGCCCTCAGGCACTGTTATCATGACGTCGGGGCGCTTATCGAAATTGATGTCAACAACGCGGGTGTTAGGCCGAACAAACGACTGGAACGGCGGGTTGTTCAACTCATCGCTGAAAACTTCTTGTGCCCCCCATTTGATCGACGCCTCGGGCGTAAGCGGTGTAACGTGTTGGAAACCATTAGTGTTGCGAAACCACAGGATCCGTGAGGCATCACGTTTCACCAGATCGACAAGGCCGTTGCCATCCAGATCACAGAGGAGAACCGTCGGGCTAATCAGACTGAGACCGGGAAACTCGCTGCTTCTTATTTCGGCCGTTAGTCGATTCTTGCCAGTGTTGAGATAAGTAAACTGCTTATCTACACCTGTGCTTATAAACTCCGGTAGTCCGTCCGCGTTGATGTCACAGACCTCGGTAAGGCCCAGGCCCCATCCTCTTGCCATCCCGCCCGGTTCGATCACCTGAAACCGTGGCAGGCTCGCCTCGGTATCGTCCTTTGTCCGCTGGATTCCAAGATGCTCGTCGGTCCGTGCCAGTCCCTTCGCGCTCACGTGAAATTGCGTATAAGTGAATCGTGTAGGAGGCAGAAAGTTGAGCCCGGCTCGGTCGTACTGGGTCACCTTATGAAGCAGAGAAACACCGACCGAAATGTCGCCGTTGTCTTGAGCGTCGATTATCGGATCTGGTTCGTATCCCAGTCGGTATTCGCGAACTTGTTTTCCGTCCGTGAGTATCCTTATGGCAATCAGCCTTCTTGCAATTCGAGTCTCGAATCCCGGGCGAAAATCGCCAAGAACATCCGAGCGGCTGGCCGGTTGGCCGGATGGAGGGCTGTATTCAAATGCGATTTCATGTTTGCGGTCACCAAACTTGGCAAACGTAATCCGATTCGGATAAAGCGTCCCCGGCGAGTCATCGAGCCGCTGGTAGTCGTACTCGATAGTATTGCCGTTGGTATCGATATACTTTTGGAGCTTCCAGCAATATGCAGTGTGAAAGTCGTTTCCGACCGCATGTGGATTGACGACTCTCGCGGCAATCGACAATCCGAAAACCATTCGCTTTCCGTTTCGTTCCGTCGCTTCCCATGCGACGGCGGCAGGGCTGTCTATCGCAACTGGCTTTTCTTCCTTATCGATGACGCGCAGACGGATGAATAGTTCTTCATTCTCGCAACGGAACGTACCGTCGGACAACGGTACGAGTTCTTCACCCTGGAAAAGAAAAGTGTCCGGGCCGTCAGCTGAGTAGACGGGGATGCCTTTATCCGTCTGGCGAACGATCATCGGGATACTCAAGCTCCAGCCAATTCCTAAGATCCCATTGCCGCCGCCGCTGTCGTATCGCAATGAAAGACTTGGCTCATGACCAGCGACACCAGGCTGCACCTGAATCGGTATTGAGTAGGCAGCCGTTCCCGTGTTCAATTGTGGCTCGAACGACTCGCCAAGGCCCTCGATTGAGCCCGCGCCGCTCGGAAGCGAAATCACGTTCGGTGAGACGCCAGATTTGTCGTCAGCAGCGTGTAAAGCAGTTGCAGCAAGGCATGTGATCGTGGTAAGAAGGAGGGCAACAGTCCTGCATAACAGGCAGACGGGCTTACTAGTATTTTCGTGATTCATTCCGCACTACTCAAACCCAAATAGATATTCAATCAGCGGACAACCCAGGCACTATTTGATGCGTGGTTTGTTGGCCTGCAATAATAATTCAAGTTTCTTGACTCGTCCGTTGAGTTCGTCAACCGATTCAGCCTGTTGCTGAACCACTTTAGTCAACACCGCGATCATCTCCATCAACTGAACTGACTTGCGGTCGCTGGTAGAGCATGCTGCTGGAACTTCCTCGGCGATGAATCCAAATTGCCTATCACCCTTCTCATCAGATATATACTCGAATGACACTGGATTAAGTTCTCTTAGCGTTTTCGCCGCTTCATGGGTTGATAGTGGCTTGACATCACGTTTGAGTTCCCGAGATGATGTTTCCGTAAAGCTGCTGGCTTTACAGGCTCCGTCAATTTGCACGTAATGTTTGATCACTAGGGGAACACCTCTAGCCAAGGTAGTAGAGATGGTTGGGGTTTCGAGTCGGCGTGTCTGAACATATTCTGACGCTGCTACCCTAGCTCCGACTACAACAGAACAGTTAATATTACGTGCACTCAGATCCGGAGCTCTAACATTATTCTCAAAGACGGTGACCCCTTGAATCCTTATACCTATTCGTTTTTCAAACTCACCCCCTCCAATCGCGTAGTTTCCCTCTGCCCCACGAATCACAAGATAGCGTTCAACTTCTTCGACGTTAGTTTTTTCAAAGAGAGAAAGTGCAGCTTGATTCCCAAGATCGAGGCGAGTTGAGGTGATTCCCTTTTTCACGTCGAGCGATCCAGCAATTGAACCTCCCGATATTGGCACAGCTGAACCTGCGGCCGTATTGACGAGTTCCTTAATCTGGTTTAGCGTTTGCCCGCCAAGCTTATCGGAATTGATCGCATTAGTGGCCGAAGCCGCCAATTGTGAATTTTCGGAGTTTGTCGCAATGTCGGCACGCAGGGCATGTTTCGCTCCATGAGCGAACAGTGCCGGTAACAATTGCTGCCGCGGCACCATTTCGAGATCAGGCGTCAGTGGATCATTGTCCTTATCAACGGTCACCCCGACAAACAGTGTCTGAGCGAAGAACTTCGGATCGGCTGGGAACGCTTTGTTGGAACCAATCAGCAAATTTACCAAACCGTTGACGACCGGGATGTTCTCTTGACGCTCGGGGCCCCACACCAAACCTTGTCCACCTTCCGGCGATGAATAGAGGGAAACGAGGATTGTGTACGACCCGGTGGCGACGGGTTCGTATTTGTTCACAGCGCCTTCTTTTGGCTTGGTCAGGTGCCCTTGAAATGGAAGCAAGCGAGCTGGTTCCTGAGCAGTGGCAATCGTTGAAGCACAGATGCTGAAACACAAAACCAACCATCTGACGTTCATTGGAAACTCCAAAGTTGTTGAGAGTAAGTCGCTTGCAGGCAAGCTTGTGATTTAATCGATTCGGGCATATTAGATTCGATCAGTTGGACGTGGTTCTGGTATGTTTCAGGTGAGCAATCTCAGCCATAAGTTGGTCAATTTGTTTCTGCTGTGTCTGAACAACCTTAGTGAGCACGGTTACCACTTCTGTGATCTGAATGGCCTTACCGTCCACATCGCTCACTGGTCTTGGAGTGTCTTCCGCAATGAAGCCGAGATGTTTCTCGTTGTCGCTTCCTTTGTATCGAAACGAAACCGGTTCCAATTGCTCGAGTATTGCCGCTGCGCAATCAGGCGTTAGAAGGGAGACGTCCTCCTTAATATCGCGGCTAGACACTTCTACCAGGCTTTTGCACAAGATCTTCGCTTTGTTGGCCCTTATGAAGGGCCCTTCTACATCCAGAATTTTTTTGACTGTGGTATTTCCGCTAACGAGGACACCGCCCGATACGTCAAGGCGTTCACCTGGATCGATGACTGTTCGATCCGGAAAATTAAAAGCCTTTTGAGAAAAGTGAATTGACGCTTTACCCAAACGCATACCCTTCCCATGGAGTATCAACTGACCGCCCAGTTGCCCCCCGGATTTTGGAAACACTTCACTCCACGCATGTCCTTCCAATTTGTCTGCATTTGCGGCCTTCGTCGCAGAGGTCGCAGAGGTGGCCTTAGTCGCGGTGTCCGCTTTCGATGCCTTATCAGCAACTGCCGCGTGCTGGGCTTCTTTCGCGAAATCAGCTGTCGTAGCATGGCCTGATTCTTTCGCAATATCCGCGCGCTTCGCCTCCTTTGCTTTGAATGCAGAATGGGCAAAAAGCGCCGGGATCAACTGTTGACGCGGCACCATTTCCAGATCAGGCGTCGTTGGATCGCCGTCCTCGTCAATTGTGATTCCCACAAAAATGACATTCCCAAAGACCTCACCGGCTGGCAGCGGCTTAATCGAGCCTGCTATTAGATTCACTAACCCGTTCACGACCGGGACATCTTTGTGGCTTTCATCCCAGATACGCGTTCCACCAGTCGGTTCCGTGTACAGTGACATCAGGATGGAGTACTTGCCGTTAGCAACTGGTTCATATTTGCCGGGGCTACCCATCTTTGGTTGTGTCAGATGGCCCTGGAATGGAAGCAATCTCGCAGATTCCTGGGCGGTCGCCATCGTGCAAAAGCAGACGCTGACAAGCATGAGTACGATCTGAGTTTTCATTCGACAGCTCCAATACGTTGATGTGCCACGGTAAATGTTCAGGTTGCTTTCGGGAACGCTGGACTAATTATCGATTCCGAAAATTTCCGGGGGCGGCCCATGGTTGTACCGGATGTAGATTTCAACATCATTAATCTTAGTAATGTCAATGTTGTGGTTGCGTGTATCACTGCCGTTAAACACCAAATACCAGTCTGTTGCTCCGACCGGAAGGTTCCTGATCTTGGATTTAAGATGGTAGTACGTGCTGGTGCCAGATTTCAGGTATGTTGTCGGCCATCCGCCGATTGGTTCCACGCTTTCGACCGACGCGAGAAAGCTATCGACAAATTTGTTTGAGTGGTCAATCTGTCCAGAGCTCGTAAGGAGATTGAGCCGCTGAAATTCCGGAATCGTTATCCGCTTCAGGGCATCGCCTCCACCAACAGCCGCGTTGGTCTCGGGCTGCGCGAAGTAAGTTCTCTTCGTCGTTTCGCCTGTCATGGCCAGCCAAAACTGCGGAACGTCCTTCGCCTGTGTCGGATCCCGATAGAACTGGCCTAGCTGATCGGGCACGACTCGCACTGCAATTGCATCGATTGTCTGGTTCCAATTGTTTGGGTCGAAGTGGGGATTGACATGCAAACCAGGGATCTCGTCACCGGGATCCGGATCAAAGTATTCGTACACTTCGAGGCTAATCGGAAACCGCAACAAGAAGCTATTATTGGTTCCAAATGTATTCTTCCGAATATATTCGCGTAGCAATTCCTTCTGTCTCGCGATCGGATGATTCTTAAGATTCAAGAGATCTTTACGCAGCGACAAGACTCGAGCTACTTCGTTTGAGCCATTTGACTGCCGAAACGGAGTGAGGTCTCCTCCGGCTTCACCGTGTCGAAGGAGGAAATCCCAGTTTTCTAACGCTTCGAGTGCGTCAGCGCACTGCTGTGCGTTGGTGATAGTGAACAGGTCATCAACACTGGTAAGTTCCCAGAACTCCAATCCTGCATGGACCACGTTTCCGATTCTTGGAGGCGTGCCCTTGTCTTTGACTGGACTCAAATAATCTTCTCCCCATGCGTACCCCATGGCACGCGCGAGATCATACACCCGGATCACTGCCGCCTGAAGTTTGTCGCGCGCGTAAGACTGAGCGACTGTCATTTCAATGGTGTAGGTTGGATCGTTGTACCAAGCGGTATCGGCGGTCAACTGGGCTCGATGCAGGTCATCGGTTAATCGATACATGCGGCCAATCTCATCCTGCAGGGCGGCGTTCGCCGCCAGTGCTTCATTTGCCGCTTTTTCGACATTGAGTGTCGCACCCGACATTTGCAACAATAGTTTTGATACTGTCGCATCTCGATTTGCGTCAAGCGTAGCTATCTCACGCATCTGCACAGCTCGGTTTTGTTCGTTCCTTAGCAATGCTGTCGGCAAGACTCCCACATCAACGGCAACTGTTACCGACCCCTGAACAAATGGGCCTTGCGAACCAATGCCTGCCGTTTTGGACGCGGAAACCTTCACACTGTTGAATGCCGCGACAGCCAATTCCAAAGCTCTTACAGTGTCGCCTTGTTTGTTTACCGCAACCTTTATTACTCCAGCCCGTTTTTCTTCGATCGCAACGAAACGAGGGATGAGACCGAGATCGTCTTTCGCTTTTCTAACACCGATCTGTGCGTTGTCTAATCGGAGAATGGCAGCTCCAATCGTTCCTAAATCGTTTGCGTTGTCGCTGGGATCGTAGCCCTTTGGATTACCCAAGAGGCGTTGCATTCGCCGCAACACTTCGTTGTTGAAGTACTTAATGTCAGTTGGCGAACGAAGGTTGCTTAATGTGACTTCAGCGCCGTTCACTGTGACATGGTCGTTCTCGACATCAATGCCAGCCAGTTCTTCGAGTGGCGCTTTGAATCGGGCCTGCTGCTCTTTCAGTTCATTGACAAATGCATCGCGCTTGTTGATATCCACGAAATTTGTTTTCAACCGCGCCTCCTTTTCGAAGTGAATCGCTTCGACAACAGCTTTTTGCGCTCGACGCAGAAACGTTCGAACGTCAGCAGATGAAATGAAATCCCTTGACCGCCCCATTGGCGGAAGTCGCCGATTCAATGAATCGAATGTGTCTCGCGCCAACAGGACGTTACTATTGATTTCCAGGCCGAGATTCCGTTGATAGGACTCGCGATCCTGACGAGATGCCAGGAGAGCTGCCTGCAGGTATGCACCATGCCCAACTCGTTTGAGCAGAAGTACAGCATCCTGTGCCTTGGGCGGTAGTTCACCGTCAGGTGTGATGTCGCCGGCTGACAGCAAGTAAAGGCGACTCGCCACGCCAATATGTGCCAAAGACCATTGACGGAGCGCTCGTGTCATTTGCGCGCCTTCAGCAAGTACGTTTTCCGGATTAATGCCCCATTGTTCCGGGGACGGATAAGGTGCCGCAGTAGGATACTTAATCCGAACGAACTGCGGGAAGTCCGGCAATGCCGTCCCGGAACTACGAATGGCATCCCGAACCGCTGAGCGTTGGTAGATCAACATCGCTACCTTCAATCCGTGTTCGTAGGCTGCGATGGCTTCCTCATACTTGGGTTGCTCTTTCAAGGCTGGGTTCTTTACCCGAAACTTCGGCTTGTCGACATCCGAATCACTGTCGAGATTCAGCGGTAGGACGATTTGAATCGCCTCGCGGAAAAAATGGTTGCCCAGCAGCGACTGACCACGTAGCAAATCATTCACGCTTTGCGAAAGAAGCTCACTTAGTCGTTCTCTGGGTGTTGTGCTGACCACCGACGATGGCAAGTGCGACAGGAGAATTTCGTCGAATTCCTCCTGGACGGCAGGTTTCGCCATGTCGTAACCTTCCAACAAGTCACGAAACGTCGCAACGGCATGTACTAGATGATCTGCCGACACCATGTCTGTTGCACCCACTTTCGCGTCGTACAAAGCTCTCAATTGGTCGAGCGTTACGCTACGGTTACCGTTAACGAATTTCACCGTACTTCGATAACGCCTTCCGTTCGCTAGGTGCTCCGCTCCTTCCTTCAACGATTCAATGAACTGCTGGCCCGTCGGCACGCTGGCCAGATCGTCGAACGTAAAGGCGAGCAATTGCAATGCAGGGGGTGAGTCGGCATCCAGCAGCCTGAAGCTTCCATCGATTAAGCCGAAGCCACCAGCAAAATCCGATGACCCACTGTCGGCGTCGCCGGTTGGTGTCCAGTTCGTGCCGAACACACGCGATCCGAC
Organism: Aporhodopirellula aestuarii; assembly: GCF_023701485.1. Classification (GTDB taxonomy): domain Bacteria; phylum Planctomycetota; class Planctomycetia; order Pirellulales; family Pirellulaceae; genus Rhodopirellula; species Rhodopirellula aestuarii. The sequence goes on along the minus strand of NZ_JAMQBK010000096.1, from coordinate 57,865 downwards.
GACCAGATGTAAGTTGCCTGCGCGACTTCCTACGTCAACGATGCCCGCCAGGTTAGGGTTAAACCACTGTCCGCCGAGACTACAGCGCATGCGATAATTCTTGCGATCAAGGCCATCTGGGTCAGGTTCGAACGGACTCACATATGCGCCGTCACCAGGCAGTAGAGCAAGGGGATTCTGTGGCGGCAGTGGTACGAGGCTGACGTCCGTATCCTCCACTTGAGGAAACGGCCGAGCCACTGAAGTCTTCGGGTGCCTGTCATTGTCGAAAGTGGTTGCATCGAGCATGTAGCCCTTCAGTGAAAGGCTGGGAACTGCAGTACTCGGCAGCACGCCACCAGAAGTGAACAGGTTGTATCCTCCAAGTAATCGCCCCGGCTTAGGTTCCGGTGGCTGAAAATTAACCAACGCGGAAGCGAGCATGATGGACGTCGTTACGAACTGCGTCGAACCCTCCTGTGCCGGTTGAAGATCGTCAGTAGTGGCAGCAAACGCTTCGTCGTCTTGAGGAACGAATCCTACGATTTCTGTTTTCGCGAGTGAGAAGTTGATCGCATGGTTTTTGGAAATGAAAATGGTTTCGGACTTCGATTTGTAGCCAGATTTGCCAGACGTAACTTGATAAAAATGAGGGCTCAACAGATCAACCTTGAAGGTGCCATCGTCACCTGTCACCGGAGAAGGGTTAAAGGCACCTCCGGAAATTGTGACTTGCGCATCTGCAAGAGGTGCATTTCCGGCGGAAGCATCGGTTACTTTTCCCGACACGGAATAAACTTGCGGGCCGTCAACTTCCAATCGCCATTCTTTAAGTCGCTGTGTGGCGCCAGGGCCGTCGGCGACGTCCTGGATCTCTAGCGTCCATCTACCCGCTGACAGCTGCCAGAATCCGTGATCATCCGAAAACCTGCCCCGAAAAACACTCAGTGCTTCTTTCCCGTCCTTTGGGTAGAAGTCGGTTGGGTACGTGCCGTTGAGATCTTCGCCGCTAACATCTTTGCATAGCGTTACACGTTTCGGCTCAATTGGACCTTCACCGTCTGGATCCGGACCAACGAGATTGATGACCAAATCCTTTGTTCGCGGATGAGCGATGTCGACATGAACACGGACGTCGTCAATGAGCACCCGCTCGTCAATGTCAATTGCCGCCGATGTTGTTTCGCCGTCTCGGATCAGCCCCTCGACCAAATTTGAAGGTGTCCACGTACCGATTGCACGCTCTCTCTTGCCAGGAGCTGATCTGATTCTGTCGAGGGCGAATGTGCCCGTCAGACGCAGTGGCTCAGACGAAATTCCAGAAATGATCTCAGTGTATTGTCCAATCACTCGTTGTGGATTATTGGCATCGGTTTCCCCGACAAGCGTAATTTCGCGTCTAAGTTCGGAGAGGAACGGATTCAGCTCGGTCTTGTCGTACTCCAACGTTGGAGACGCTCCGTCGAGTCGATAAGAGCCGGCAAGTTTAAAGCGATTCGTTCCTGAAAAAATGATAGCCCCGGAAACCGGAACGTCCGCTGGAAAAGTAAGTGACTCGTCTGAATTGATTTTTCCGCGAATCGTGCCGTCCGCAGCTCTGAAGACGCTCATGTGAATGTCGACGGCTGGTAAATCCGCCAACTGCCCGTTGACATGGGTAACTCGCCCAAATCCTCGGAAATCGCCTTCAAAGTCCGGGACGTCAACGGCAATTCTGAACGTTCTCTCGCCCACATTTTGATCGCCTGCCTTTGCGGTGATCTTAAGATCGCCAGTTTGGCGAGTTCCACCGGGGAGCCCTTTTCGATTAGCGACCAAAGTTAGAGTCGTCGGAGTGTTCTGAAGGGAACCCGAAGCGGACGGGCTTCCTTCTTCATTGCCTTGTAGCTTCAGCGTTAACCATTGCGCGCCAGTCCACTTGGCGTCAAAGGTCAATTCGCCGCCCCCAAAGTTCTGGAGAAGAATGTCGTGGGAGTTGACGTCCGGGTGGAAAAGAATCAGTGACTGTACACTATTGTCAATTGCATCCGGGTGAGTCCACGTGCCCCTGTCGATATTGGCATCGTCATCGATGTCGATATCCTCTGGTCCTGGGAAGTTGCCCACCGGTGAGACATCGGCGTCGCTCTGAACAACCGTCCTCAGCAACGGTTGGTCCTGTGCATTGGCAGCATTCGAAGCAAAAAGGGTCGCGGTCAAGCTCACGCAGAATAATGACATACGTGCCACGGAAATAAACCGAAAATTAAGATGCGATGTGGTAACAAGCATTGTCACTCCTGCGAGTCTAGTCATCGGACCAACCAGGTAAATGTTTTGTAATGGCCACCCTACCCCGCGCACCTTCTGTCCGCAATCGTTTTCAAGCCGAAGAAAGCCGAAGAGGGTGCGATTCGCCTAAGGAATGGGGCCGTGCGACACCGTACTTCTGCCGCGAAACACGTTCGACGATCTGCCGTCTACCTGCGGGCGTTGATTTGGTGCGGATTGTGTTCATAAGAAATGGCGACCGGCTCGGTTCACCGCGCATCAGCAGTTTGGCGTAAGCGGTGAAGTTTGGCAGATTCACGATGTCATCAGGTGTAACGCATCCTCCCAAATGCATTGCGAGCGTCTCCGCGTCTCGAATCCCGCTGCGAAAGGCTACGGTTGAGCCACAGTTGCCCAAAACGGCCGATAGTGTCTCCTCATCGATCTGTTCCAGAAACTGTGTCGCCAGTGCGGCAAAGCTGACTCGGTATTTTCGGCTCTCAGAAAGAATTGTTGCGAAACTGCTATTTCCGGCGGAAACAAACGAATGAAACTCGTCGATGTAGACTTGAACGTCGGTGCGTTGATCCTCAGGCACATCGGCGCGACTTAACGCCGCTGTCTGAATCGCGGCCACAAGAAAGCCGCCGAGGACATTGCTGGTTTGCTCACCAATGAGCCCCTTGGAAAGATTACAGAGAAAGATCGACTTTGGGTTGTCGAGGATTGATCGAATCCGAATCGTTGACTTCGGCTGACAGGTGATGGCTCGGGCGATCGGGCTGGCCAGGAATGCGTCGAGCTTGTTGAGCACGGGTGATACGGCTTCTTCGCGAAACCGATCATTCCACGTCCCAAAGATGTCGACCCAGAATCCCCGAATGACCGGATCGCTGATCCGGGAAACGCATGACTTTCGCCAGGCTTTGCTCGTCAGTAGTCGCTGCACCGAAAGCAGCGTCGCATCGTCCTGTTCCAGCAGTGCCAGGACACTGTTACGCAAGATCTGTTCAAGTCGCGGCCCCCAGGAATCGCCATATAGTTTCTTCAACGAAACCACGATGCTGTCGGCAATGAGCGGGCGCTGCTCGACTGACTCACAATAAAGCGGATTGAACGCGACGGGACAGTCGCGGTCGGCGGCAGAGAAAAGGATAACATCGTTGGTGCGATGCCGCGGCACATCATCGAGGATGGCATCAACCAGATCGCCGTGTGGATCGATTACGCAAACGCTTTTACCTGATCGCATCGCGTCACCGACCATCGATCGGATGAGCGTGCTCTTGCCGGTTCCAGTGCGTCCACAGACGAAAAGATGCCTGCGGAGATCGTCTGTGAGAATTCCAAATCGCCGTCTCTCGCCCCGAAATCGCACGCGGCCAAGTTCGGTCATGTCGCTGTTATTTGTTTGTTTCGACGGAAGCAGTCGCGGCGGTTCCAGCTCTCGTACTCCGGCACGACTCAGTTTGGCGACTTCGCTACTTGCGGTCGGAATATGCCAGAGCGTCGCCAACTCGGATGCATTCATCAGACAAGACGGCAATCTTCTCAATGGTCGATTGGTTTTTGCTTGTAGCGTTCGAAACCATGCGTTCGCCGAGGTGAATCGCCCAAATGCTCCGATCACTTCAGCAGTTCGCTCAGCGACTCGATCTGTCACCAGGTTGGATGCAGAAACCGACACAACAATCGTCGTGTCAAATAAGTGACGGCTGAGTTTGTCAGTGACTCCGGGAAATGCCACGCGACGCCGGCGGGAAAGAGTACGGCACAGCCGAGCCACTGCTCGTTCGCTAAGTAGCGGGCTTGTGCAAAGGGCGTAATGCAATCGTCTTATGCGATCCCACGCGAAAAACCGTCCCAATTGTTCAACGCGACAGGCCGCTCGCATGCGTTGCCTAACTGTTGCGGGACGAACCGTAATACGAAGCCTTGCGCTTGACGTGGCAGTTGGTCGAAGCTGCGCGAGAATGCCTGCCAGAGGATCGTGCCGAGCACGTTCCCGCAAATCATCAAATTCGTGAAACATGCGAATTGGAAAGACATCAGGTGCAAGTACCAGGCAGACAGACGAAGACTTGCGACCATCTTTCTTTTCCGTCGAAGGAATAATCTCGACACTGACGCCCGGAAAGGCATCCTGTAGTTCTTCGAGGAAGGTGGCTTTTAACTCGGCTGGCACATCTGCAAAAAATGCGATCTCGCCAGCTGCAGATCCAATCTCCAGAGTTAACGGGCGACGATGAGGATTGGCTTGATGCAATGCGTCGAGCATGGCTTCGACACTGCGAGGGCCGCGATCACACAGTGCCGGCGGTTGAATGCGGATACGCACAGAGTTGAATTTGGGAACCCGCCCCTCGGACATCTGCCTTGTGCCGTTGGGGCGGGGCCTGCCGTGGCCGTGCTTCCATCACTCGGCGACCGCTTCCCGGAACACGGGGCACATATGGCCCGCAAGGATCGATGGGTCGACGGTGCGCCACACCGACGACACCAGTCGAAACGCGTCTGGCGTGGGAAGAAAACAGTGTCCGCTCGTCGGCGAACAATGCCGGCTCGGGAATAGCCTCCCGACAGGGTACCAGAGATTAGCACAACGCCGGTGCCAGCGCGATTGACTTTGACGGTGACGAAATCTTGCTTTGCGCAGGTACCAATCCTCGTTGTCGGCCACGATTATCCGTCAGACAGACGTCACTGATCGGATCGGCGGCAGAGAGAAACGTTCGTAAGTCAGTCACCAGAAATACGGTCCGCTTCGGATTTCGCATCGTCTTGCGAGCTGCGGCCAGAATGTGACGTGTTCGTTCGCTACTGCGAGTCGTGATGAACAGCACGACCGGACGCAGCGGGTCGAGAGCATCAAATTGAGATTGGTATGCGTCGTAGCCGCGAATCTTTCGTTCGATCGACTCGGTGTGAATCGCGGATCGAATTCGTTCGGTCCCGTTATCCAGCTCAACAAAGTAACGAAACTTGTGGCCAGACTGCAGTGACAGTTGAAAAGTGCAGTCCGGAAATAAAATGAACCCATCAGCGTCTATACGACAACTGTTCTCACGCGTGAAATTCTGGAGCACTGCACCGCTGCTGATGATGTTGTTGAGAACGTGAACAAGGACGTCACCCAAACACCGAGTATGATGATGATGCCCGGCAGCGATCGCCTCAAAGTACCGCCGCTTCGGCAAGGGCTCGTATTCGCCATGCAGCAGCCGAAAGCCGGTTCGGTTTAGCTTGAAGTAATGTGGAGAAGCTCCGGTTGTCGTCGAATAGGGCCAACTACGAATGATGCCCGAATCCGCAAGGCGCTTAAGGCGTCTTTGAAGCAGGCGAAGTTGGGTAAATGGCTGACGGAAAGTGTTGCTGAGACGAAGAAGCTGTTCCGCCGTTAACGGGTGAAGTTCGATAGCACCGAGCAGTTCGAGGTCTCGATCGGTGATGTGAAGCTGGGGGGAAGTCGTTGTCATCAGATGCGGACCAGCGTAGCATCAATTTGAACTATTTCCTTCCGTTTCGACTTGATGGCTTTTCAAAATGCACCCTACATGAAAGACGTCGACGAACTCATTGCGGAGACCCCGGTTGAACGTGTGCTTTTGCAATACGGTCAATCACTTCCTCAGAACAACCTGGGCGAACATCGCATGCCCTGTGTGTTCAATGAATCCTGCGCTGACAGTTCGTACGGGACGCTCACGGTCAACGTTTCAGACGTCGCGAAGCGGATCTACTGTCATTCGTGCGGCGTACGAGGGAACCTATTGACGTTGCTTTGGGGGCTGGAAAAACGAAAGCCGCCTCAAGGTGGTAAGCTCCGAGGGTCCGAATTCAGAGAAGCCGTTCAATTGCTTCGCGTGCTGACCGGCGAACCGCCCAAAGCTTTATCCGAAGAGACCAAAGCAAGACCGCTGACGTCGTCGGCTGTGGTGAATCCGTCAAAGCCGGAGCACAATGTTCCACTGAAAGACTCAGCAAATATTCGGGCCCGCGAATTGGTAACACTTCACCAACAATTGCTTGTTGATGTCGATCAGATGAACCCCGCGGCGGCAACATATTTCCGCAAGCGACCGTGGCTGACGCCCGAGGTGGCGCGCCGCTGGAAGCTTGGCTATCTGCCGAATTCCGCGAAGGGATTGCTCCGGGGACGCATTGTGTATGCCTATGAAAACGAGAAGGCTGAAATTCTTTCGTATTTCGGTCGAGATCCTGCGTTTGAACAGCATTGTTTTGAGTGGGAACGCAAGGGGCGACCCGAAAAGGGAAAGCCGATGAAACATCGCTTCGTAAAGGGCTTTCATCGAGGTTTGGAGCTTTACGGGCAGCAGGGTCGCGAGCGATTAGTAGACGGGCGGCTGGACGAGGCACTGAGTACCATTGGCCTGGTGGTCGTAGAGGGGCCGAACGACGTCATTCGTCTGGACTGTTTCGATGTGGCGGCCGTCGGCCTGTGTTCCAATAAAGCGACTGACGTACAAGTCAATAAAATTGCTCGATTCGCTCGGCAGGTTGCCGGCGGAAACGTGGTCCTGATGCCTGACACAGATCCCGAAGGTGAAGACGGCGTTAGGAGCCTGCTTTGGAAGCTGCATCAGCTGGAAGGCCTGTCAATCAAACTTGGGTGGTCCTCTCAAACTGACTGCGGGCGTTTTGCCTCGCGTCAACCAGAATCCCTTTCTTTTGAGGAGTGGAAGGTGCTACGAAGGCGACTAGATGATAAAATTATGAGCAAAGGTTAGTCGCAGAAAAAAGGCGGCAAGAAGTGATGCCAAGCCATCGGAGAAACGACGCGTGAGTAAGCAAGGTCTTGAACCCGGCGAAGAATTCGTCATCACACGAGAAATCTATGAACACTGTGTGAGGTTCGCAGAAGAAATCGAGTTTGGTGAGCCGGAAGCCTTGGATTCGCTGCCATGGCCGTACCCGTTCGACTATGCAAGTATTCTGCGAGTCTGTGCAAACGAGCCTCCGACGGAAGAAGAACCCAAGACACTACGATGTCTAGGTGGCACGCAAAGTGAAGCTGCCTCAGACGAAGCGTAAGGAATGCGACGGACCGATAATTCGGCCCGTCGCGTTGCAAGTCCATTGCGTGTGGTTGTGTCATCCACCGAACTCGGCTTCGGCCTGCTCAACGTACTGCTGAGCAAGTTGCAGAACTCGGATGGCCTGCGGAAGGTCGGCCATTGTGAATGATGAAACGAACTTTGTTTCATCGCCATCCCGGTACGAGCGCTGAATGTTCACACTGCGAAAGCTGCGTGAACCGCTGTCCGTTGCGGCGTCATTCAGAAAGACGCTGGCCGACACATGGCCGATTCGGAAGACCTTCTCGGGCGGTTTCTTCGCCATCACTAAACCCTTTCACGTTAAGGAGCGGGACTTACGTTTCCAGCACAGTTGCTGGAAACGCAACAATGCCACTGATCGGTCGAGGGCGCAAGCAAAAGTGCTGGTGAGGAGATGTGCGGTCCGCTGCTGCCGCCTCTCGGCGGCAGTCATTTTCGGTGGACAAGTCTGAGGCAATCGAAGGAATCGCAACGCTGACGTATTTCGCTTTCGACGTCCTCGAACTCATTGAGCGGACAGAGGTGCGAGGTGAGTGGAGCGAGTTGAACGTCAGCCAGTCGGCTGACAGCGGCGCCGCCTTGGGCGGGAGAGTGGTGTGCGGCAAGCAGGAGCGGGCCGACGAAGGAGGCCGCGACGCCCCCGCTGTAGCAGCCTGTCGACGAGGAACGAGTCGCGGCGTTGTCGAAAGCGGGGGCGTCGCGGGCGATAGTCCCGCGAGTGCTTGCCCTCGTCGAGAGGGCGGTCTTGGCTCCGCCAAGCCAAAAGCGAGTCAGCTCTGCTGATCGCCGAGGTGATCGTCTGCCTGATCGCAGTCGCGATCAGCTTTGCGGCGAGGCGTGCGACGTGCCTACAGACTCGCCAGATCAGCGTCGTCGGCATTAAGACACTCAAGGCAGGCGAGCATCACGAGTGGGTCTTTGTATTTTTTCTGGTCCAGAAACTGACGGACGGTTCCGCTGCAATTGCTTCGCACACGAACTCGAATCTGCTCGCGTCGTGATTCCGACAACGACTCCCAACGCTGGCGTAACGTTTCGCGGCGTCGTACTTCATATTCGTTCTTTTTCGATGCTTGTAGATTTTCCTCGTGTTCACAAGCACGCTGTTTCGCTTGTTCTTGTCGTTTTCGATAGGTCTTGTGAGCGTCACCCCAATAGCGCATCGTGGCACCAAAGGCCTTCGCTTCGGGAAAAAGGTGTTTCATTTCCTTGACTACCAGCGGCAACACCGCACTTGCGGCATCGATTCCGAAAGTATCAATGATTGACTGAGCCTGATCCAGTTCTCGTGAAGTCGGCCTATGGTACGTGGCGCCATTCCACGCCGTGTAGAAATCACACACGAGGCTCGCGGCACCCTCGGTACCGACAGCGGTACGAACGGTCGGGGACGTTCCAACAGCTTGCGATTCTGTAGCGGCAGAGCGATGGGCAATGAGCAACCAATCTCCGGGGCCACGCTTTATAAATCGCTGCTCAACTGTCGCGGGAAGGCAGAACGAGGGTATTTGTTCAAGCTCAGCGAAAGCCGATGCCAAGCGTTCCTTAATCTTTCCGATGTGCTTGGTTTCAGACAGTCCGATGTGACCGGCGAATGTCGTAAGCTCCATCTCGAAGTGAGCATTCTGTACGAGTTGTTTGTCGAGAAAGCGATAGATGCGGCGGGAGATAGGCAGCTGCAGGCTGAAATACTCGTCGGTATTCAGTTCTTTCACGTTTCCACGCTGGATGTCGGCAAAGACTTCGGAAGCCCACTGAACCCAACTGAATACGCTCGAACCCGAACGTCGTCCCTGCACTTGTTTGGCGAAGTTGTATGACTCGAGAATACCCGTCGTGAATTCCTTCTCAAAGCTTCCGTCTTCAGTGGTCCACGAGTTTTCATACTTCAGGGTCAAACCGGTCAGGCGATCAAGTGCGATGCCAAGACGTGTTGTACTGGATCCATTGTGTGGCCAACCCATGAGGTCGAACAATTCAGCATTACGAAATTCGATGCGTGGCAATGTGAAATTGTTTTTCAATCGCGTAAGTGTGAGCAAGCCGACAAGCACTTCGTCTTCGAGTGGCGTCGGAAAGCCATGTCTGGATGCGGTCCGGCGAGTCAGCTTTCGCGGTACGACCTTGTCGAGCTCTCGGTCGTATGAGTCGATCACGCAGACCAGTTCATCAGGTCGTTTTCCTTCGCTGTCTTTGGGCTGCTGGTACTGAAGGCCTGCGATCGGAAAGTCGATCAGATTTAGCTGATCACGTCCGCGAGACTTCACTGGTATTTGCCGATGGGCGATGCGAATGTCGGACAACACCCGGAATCCTGCCACAAGTGACGGGCCGGGCCAAGCTGCAATTGTCACTCCTCGCGCCCTCGCGTTGGGTGGGAGTTTATTTTTGTTTATTATTAACACACAACACTACAGGGCGATGACTTACGGACGGATGCGGATGGTGCTCTTAATGAAGCGAATCCTGTGGATGTGCTGGCAATGAATCTGTCCACAACGCAGCGAACAACGGTCCGTAACACGTCGAAGTTGCGTCCGTAAGATATCTGGGACGGTCCGTAAATCATCGACGAGTGTCCGCTCCTTGTCGAAGCGGAAGCAAACGAGCGTGTTTACGGCCAACCAAAGCCGAATGCGGCAACGAGCCTCATGGAATTGAGTGAACAGCACCACCAAAAACGTCCGTATGTTGTCAGCAGTTGCGGACGAACAGGTGATTTCGGCTTGTGCAAGGCGTGTCTATGGAAATGGTTCGGACGCTGATGTCCGTAACTCATCGGTGAAAATGTCCGCAGCACATCGACGTTTTGTCTGTAACAGATCGACAATCGGAATTGACGGAAGGGGGTAATAGGTCGCGTGATGTATTCACGCCGATCAGCCTCGACGACGATCATCGAGATTCAACACTCAGTTTCCCCGGGAAACTTTGAGAAAGAGTCGTTTGCTTAAGCGTAAAACAGACTGTTTCAGTCTTCGCCCAGCTGCTGTCGGACTTGATGTAACGCATGCAGCAGGTCTTTGTCAGAAACCGAATCTGAATGGAACGAGAACGTAACGGTTCCTTGGGATACTTTGAATGCTCGACGAAACTTCGGCTGCCCGCGTCGGTCGCCGGTTTCTTGTTGACGGCTCAACCGTTCGGCAATTCGCTCAACATCGACAGCGGTGAGATTCTGAGTCTGAACTTTTTCCAACACGACGGACTGCATTGGGGCTGGGAGCCGTGAAATCGAATACAGATGCCGTTTGGAAATCCGCCCTGTTTCGTCACGGCGGGCAAGGCTTTGCACATCGGGATTGAGGCCAAGAATCGACAACAGTTTGGAGATTTCTCCTGGTGATTTGCCGGTCTCTTCGGCGAGCATCTTCTGCGTATAGCCATTGGCGTCACGGAGAATCGCCAATGAATCTGCTAGCTCAAATGGATTCAGATCGCTGCGTACCCAGTTCTCGACAATTTGCTCGACAAGTACCTCGTTTTCTTTCGGGCTCTTGAGCCAGCACGGTAGGTCTGAAAGTCCCGCTTCTCTTGCCGCTGTGTAGCGACACTCGCCCGCGACGATGCGGTAGCGTCCGGTTTCTTTAATCAACCGTACGCTGATCGGTTGAAGTACGCCGTGGCGTTTGAGCGACTGGGTCAGTTCGGTGAGGTGGTTTGGGTCAATGCGTTTTCGCGGCTGGTTGGGATCGGGTTCAATGAGAGTTATGTCAATCGCAAACGCTCCATGTAGCCTGCGTCGGCCTTCCATGGGTCCCTGATGTGAAGATGCGGGCTGGTCAAACGGCAGTGCTGACGATTTCTGAAACGTTTGACTGGCGATTGCCTGAGCGGCTGTCAGCGTTTTTTCCGATCCGCTCACAGACTTCGTCGAAGAGCCGCCGGGCGATTTTGGCTTCGCGGCTGTGGGGCTTCCGGAGGTTGACGGGGTGGGCGTGGGTGACACTCTTCTCAAAGCCTGCCAGATCTGACACGACTATGTCAAAGGCGAATTCGCCAAAGTGCTTGCGAAGCTCAGTGAGATAGCTGTGCTGGTAGGAACGAGCAGTCTTGAATCGTGAGATCAGATAACCAAGCAGATGAAGGCGAGCGTTCTCTCGTTTCTGCACGTAATGCACCGCTTCGGTGACTTGCGTCACGCCTTGTGCTCCCCAGTCGGCGGCCTCCAATGGAATCAAACAGTGATCGGACGCGACGAGGGACGCAAAGCTGACCAACGACAAACGCGGTGGGCAATCACATAGGATGAAATCGTAGCGGTCCCGGAGTGGGTCCAATGCGTCGTGCAGTGATCGCTGAGAATCTACGGACTCCCATTGATCTTGATTCGACAAGTCGAACGGTGCGACCGCGTAGCTGGCAGGAATTAAGTCGATGTGCTCGAATCGCGAACGTCGGATGAGTTGTTCGGCGTCACTGTCGCTTCCTGGATGAAAAAGCATCTCAATACCAGGCACGGGCGACGCGCCTTCAATCAGATTTCGCGTCAGATTGCGTTGGGCGTCCAGATCGATGCACAAGCACTTGAGTCCGCGCTCTTCGCAAACCCCAGCAAGCAGCCAGGATGTATGCGTTTTGCCGACTCCACCTTTGAGGTTAAGTACCGTGATGATCTCGGCTCGATGCTGGCTGGCAGGCTCCACACGGTCAGCGTAGCGCGAAATAGCGAGGCAGTCGAGGGAAGCTATCGCGGCTAGCGATTGCGTTGCTCGTTAATGCTGATACAGCCGCCTCTGGCCATGACAATATGATCAACGACCGTTATCCCGAGTGTTTCACCAACTTGCTGAAGCCGATCAGTGACGGCGTAGTCTTCCCGACTGGGTGTAGCGTCACCGGACGGATGATTATGTGCGAGGACAACAGAGCTTGCAGCGTCTTTGATGGCAGGACGAAACACTTCACGCGGGTGAACCAGTGATGCGTCCAACGTGCCAATCGTGATCAGGTGAGAGTCGATGAAATGCAGCTTGGTGTTCAGTGTGACGATGTGAAATTCTTCCTGTAACGCGTCACAAATAGTGCGGGCAAAATGAACTCGACAGAAGTCGATCGCCGCCGCACTCGAATTCAAACAACTAGGCTTATCGTACTGAGACCTTGCTTCTTCGACTCGTCTCCCGAGTTCAATCCCCGCCATCAGGCGAGCGTATGCGACTTTCGTAATTCCCAATTCGTGCCGTGTCGCGTGGATCAAGGAATCGATCCGCTGATTCGCGACTTGTGAAACCATTCTCTCAGAACGCAACAACACCGCGAGAAGGTCTTCAACGCTTTGCTCTGTGTAGGGCACTGGCCGTTTAGGCATGTCACGCAGAATGCCACCATACCAGCCGATGTCAACAACTTCTCTGACTATCTCAAGGCACGTTCGTTCGCAAGCTGGACTTTGCCATCGGCGTCGAACCGCGGATGAACTCGGGGATTTCGTTTGCTATGATGGAAGACGCTCGGTCACGTCGAAGTGTTTCTGTCGGAGAGATGAATGTTCCTTGCTCGTATCACGTATTCGTTGTGCGTTCTGTTGCTAGGCTGCAGCACGTCGCCGGTGTTCGGGCAAGCTTCTGAAACTTCGCAGGAGAAGCTGAATCGACAGTACACGGCTTCACCTGTGACGTTGTATCTGAAAGATGGCCAGGTGCTGAAGGCGATGGACGTCGTTCCGATCATGGACGGCAAGGACAACTCGAAGATCAAAGAGTTTGTCGTCAGCAAACCCAGCGGAACGAAACGCTTTACGGGCGATGACGTGCAGATCATTCCCGCATCAAAGGTCGGAGCTGCCGTTGCCGACAAAACGGACACGGTTCTTTACGGCCTCCGTCCGGCTGTGGCTGCTCGTACATATGACTCCGACGGAGTCCAATCCGACATCGGTAAAGTAAAAGTCAATCTTGCGGAATTGCTCCGAAAGAGAAATTCCGAAGCCAAGGCTCAAAAGGCTTTGCCTGAGGTAAACCAGGCTCTACTTGATCACCTGAAAAGTTCCTGGGCGGTCTTGGAGCTGAGCACGAGCAGGAAAGACGAATTAGAAGTGTCACTACGCTCGCTGCTTGATGCTCTACAAAAAAAGGATTACGCCCAATGCGAAAAGCTAACGGGCTTGAATTCAGCAGAGATTAAATTCAGCTCTCTTCACGCAGCGATCTACGGGAAAAGCAACCGGTTCCTATACGGTGAAGACGGTTGGAAATCTTTGCCAAAGGCAGCTGCAACGGCATTCACACATATAGCTGTAGATCCAAACGATCGCGAGCTTCCTGTGGGAAGTCTCAACTATATCGTCACTGCGCCGGAATTTGTCTCAAACTCAAACCCACTCGGGCTAGTCGCATGCCATTGGACTCCAGCCACTTCCAGATCTGACATTGCCAAGGTGATTCTGAATCTCAAGGCCAGCCTTGACAGAATCGAGACTGCGCTTGAATGGCCGAAAGATTCCGAAAGAGTGACGAAGTTAATGAAGGTCAAGAAACCTAATGACTCCGAAGGTCGTACGTGGCTTGAATTTTTTGCAAACGAAGTTACCGACATTGAGCTGCTTCGTAACCCAGAAGAACGTCGGTCAAGGCAGGAAGATCTAAAGAAGCGATTTAGGGCGCTTACCAATGAAACGGCGGAGGTTGCGAACGGAGCGTATAGGCGTTTAAAACAATTTGCCTCGAGTGAAGATTATCGAGAGATATTGCACAGCACTGCGATGATAACTGCCTTTGAAGTTGACGGAGATGCGTTTACGGCGGTTCTGGAATCTCGTGATGAGAAGAAAGTTGAAGCTTTCTTTCGCAATAGCGCCCCGCAGATACGCAATCAAGTTGAACGGTGGGATAAGAGTCACCTGCTGTGGGAGCAAATCGAAAAGGAAGCGGCTCTCGGAATCTTGTTTCAGACATCGCTGGCGTTTGGCGAGGCGTCCGACTCGTCGACAGAAAACCAGAAGCAAAGCAATGCTTCGGAGCGGCCGGCTACGACAAATTCAAATGGGCTTGATCCTCGTATTACTACGACTCGTCTCAGTATCAGAGACAGGCTTAAAGCACGTGCCGAGGCGCAGAAGGCGTTGCCCGAGGTGAACCAGGCTTTGGTGGATGATATGAAGAATGAGTGGGTTGGAATTGTAAAACCAGCAGATATGCCTGCATATGAAAGACAAATGGCTGCACTGGCACGTGCGTATCAAGAAGGAGATGAAGAAGCATGGAAAAAATTAACAGCTGGAACCAAAAGATTCCCTCGTGATTTTGAGCCAGAAAGACTCGCATTTACGGGTAAATCAATGCACTTTATCAGCGGAATAGACGGCTTTGAAACCAATGCAGGAGTGCAAATTCGTTGCTTCTTCCCGATTGATAAAGACGGAAATCGAGTTGGTACTGAGTTGCACTTTATTGTGACCGGGCTTTCGGAATTAAACGGTGAAAATGTTACGGCAATAGTCCATTCTGGAACCGGCGATCTTCCGACCGAGAACGATGTGAAAGGTGCGATGGCGTCCCTTGCGAAGAAATACAGTTTGCCAGCCGATAAATTGAAAAAGATAGATTCGAGCGAGAAGAATTAGGGCCGCGCCCGTCGGAGCGGATCGCTGAAGCAAAATGGCCCGAGTTGGAGATGGGCCAGAAGCGAAGGCGATGCACTCCGCGGTGTTCGAAAACCTATAAAAGATACGCCCGCCCAGGATGACCTGAGCGGGCGATGAGCAACGCCGCTGTTACTCTCGTTGCCAACAAGTGCATACTGAATCGAATATGAGCTGCTTCTCAGGAAGCTCGATTAAGGCGTTCCATTCGTCGGCAAGCGGGCGACTGATGTTCCTACACTTCTGTAATTGAAGTTACGCAAATAGAAGAGGCGGCCCACGGAAAGGAACTTCGTGAGCCGCCAACGAGAATCTCTACGCCGTACGAGCCGTGTCAGGATCGGCGGCGTTCTTCAATGACTCGTCGAGAATGCCGTCGATGAACTCCCAAGTATGGTCGAGGACGAATTTTTTGCGTCGGTTCGCCGGGCACTCCTTTTCGTACAGAATCTGCAGACTTGCGAGTCGGCGACGTAGTTCGGGAGCCGCCGCCATCAGGCGGCCTTGAGCATGGATTAGTGAATCGTTCGGAAGGATCAGACTCGGACGTCCTAGCTCCGCAACAAACATCAGTTCGTCGTCGAGAATTTGAAGACGTTCAGGATCATATTCGAATCGTGTGATTTCGAGGTATTTCGTGAGATCGATGGACATGAGGTGGGGGAGGAAGAAATGGGAAAAGCCCGCCCAGGAAAAATTCCGAACGGGCCGAAGACTCTGCGTTACTCACGCTGCCAACAACTGCACTTCGCGTTGAATCTCAACTTCCGATTGGGCAGCTCAATGAATGTGTTCCACTCATCGACAAGCTCGCGACTGATGTTGCGAAATGAGGTAAGCTCCTGATACAGCCCTGACGAATCGTAGTCACCGAGGAGGCATACTCGATCGCCGGCCCAACGTCCGGCGATATGCGAAACAGGGGCCGTAATTGGCCCGCCTTCATCGCAGCCTTTGTGGTAGCCGTAGAAATCTCCACCACCGCCTTCATCGCTCTTACGAAGGAGAAGCGTGAAGATGGAGCCTTGTGGGTTCGCTGCCCATTCCCAGAGCTTTGCACCGCCACTGATGCACCACGGGCAGATGTATTCTTGTTTGTCTGTGTTAACGGCTTTGAAGTATTGACCCATTGCAAATAGGGGAAAGGAAATTAAAAAGCGTCCGTGGCCAAGGAATCGACCACGGACGGAAGAGTGGCAAAGCACTCAGTAGTCGGATGGAAGCAAGGCTGAAATTGCCCCGCCATCACCATCCTCAATGAACCAGAGTGGATCTCGTTTTCTGTTTGTTGGATCTTCGAAGACCTGCAGGTAGTCGAGTCCGTCGTGTTCGTCGGCAAGCTGTTGCAGTATGGCAAGGCATGCCCGCACGACATGAGGTCCGTAGGTAACACCCGCACCGTTGGTAATGACAAAGGGCTTGTCGTCCGACGGTTGGAAACTGTAGCTGGAGTCCGAAGCATCGTAGGGAATCTCCTGCATCTTCAGACGTGGAAGCTTCACGATGCGTTCTTGCTTGCGGGCTTCGATCAGGCGAGAGTTTTCCTCATCGATGAGATAGGCGGAGCCGTTGACGATGATTGAAGGGAGGAATGCTGTCATGGAAAAAGAAAGGAAAGTAGACAAAAAGAATGAAACCGCTACCGGTCCCAATGGTCTTCACAGCACAGTTGTTGACAGGCTGTACAGACGAAGCAGTCGTCTTTGCCACGGATGAGCCTTGCTCCGCAACAATCGCTATGCGAAAGCAGCGAATCGTCAATTTTCTTGAGGCAATTGATCGGATATGTAATGATTGGTGACATGTTGAAAAAGGGAATCGGAAGTAAAAAGCCGGTTCTTTTTCTCTATGGTGGTGCCCGTGGCATGGGTGGATGGGGAAGTGGATAAAATGCTTTCTCGGCGTGGCGAGTGAGCGTGGGAATCACAGCGTGACGCAGCCCGCGGTCAAGGGTGACGGGCGTGCCGAAAGTGGGTGGGAGTCTGGCCCGGGGTCCCCGGTTTTCGAGAGCGAAGCCGATGAAAACCGATGGCGACGCCGGAAGCCCGCAGCCCTTGCACCGCAATAGGGACCGTCACGCTAGACTTGCCAACGCTACGAGCACTCACCACTCACCACTCACCACTACACGGGAGGCATCTTCCGTGAGGCCATCACCGTCAAGATATACCGCTACTCCGGCCACTCAATGATGCGGGCGGTATCCTGCTTGGACAGGATGTAACACGGAAGGCAGTCAAGTCCCGCATCGATGGCATTTGCGATGCGATACCAACCGTCGATCGGCCAGATTCCACGGAGTGGATCGGGAAGTCTCGCGAGTAAAATCGGAACTCTTAGGTCAATATCTGGTGCATGTATCAAATCCCAGTCGAGTGCCATTCTACCCGCGGTGACTACGATCTTGCCATTTTCGAGCTTTGGCGGATCGGGCCGCTGAACTTCTTTTTTCAGTGGTTCCAACTCGCACTTGTAGAGAGTTGGTTTTCGTTTCTTTGCAGCCAGTATTCGCTTTGCTTCACGTACGTCAAAGCGGACAAGGCCAAGGTAAAACTCGTCGGGGGTTTCGGTGTCCAAGGTAAGCGAATCAAGAGATTGTGAAACTGTCATGGGTTATTCCTTGTGTTGAGTCGTGTGCTTGCACATTAGGTGGTCGGACGCTCGCGTTCAGTCAATTCTTGGATTACCTCTCGTATGAATTCAGCAGTGTCTTGCAACGAGGCCACGCCGTTGTGAATTGCTGTGCTTGCGTAATCCGACTGGCGATACTCAGCCAATTTCAGCCGAATAAAATCTGCCTCGGCATGGAGCCGTTCGATGGCGTGCATGTGCTGGCGAAGCGAGTCAATATCAGACTGATCAAGTGATCGTTTACGGGGAAATTCGTCAGGCATAACGAGATATTCTCACGAAACTGAGCAACTTCAAAATGAACACGGCCCTCACTCTATAGTGAAAAGCGCTGCGCTTCCCCGATGCTCGATCATCATCACCGGATGAGAATGTCGATCAGGAGTCTTTTCGTTTCGAAGACTTTTTTCCGGCCATGCGCGGCTTTGCCGTCTTGGCAATCTGGCTTGAAGCAAGCTCTGCTTCAATCTGCTCAACTGTTGGTAACGCGGATTGCAGGCTATCGGGAAGCGAACGAGTCAATTCGTAGCCCGATACGCCAATCGGCTTGTCGATTCCCGTCAGTGCATATTCGGCGAGTACGTTGTCTTTCGTCTGACACAGGATCAGGCCGATTGTTGGTTGGTCGTCAGCATGGCGCAGTGTGTCATTGACGACATTGCAATAGAAGTTGATCTTCCCGGCATATTCGGGCTTGAAGGGTCCGATCTTCAGGTCAATGACAACAAACGCTCGCAATCGCAGATGATAGAACAGCAGATCGATGTAGTAGTCTTCGTCGGCGACGTCGATACGGTATTGCCGTCCGACGAAGGCAAAGCCTTGTCCCAATTCGAGCAGGAACTTTTCCAAATGACGGACGAGTTCCGTTTCCAACTCCCGCTCGTGGAACGGTTCTTCGAGCGTCAGGAAGTCGAACACGTACGGATCTTTGAGAATCTCGCGCGCCAGGTCTGATTGCGGAGACGGCAGCTGATCTTGGAAGTTTGTGACCGCTTTGCCGGCCCTTGTGTGAGCCTGTGACTCGATCATCGTCGTCAGTACATTGCGGCTCCAGCCGTTGACGAGCGTTTGCTCCATGTACCAACGGCGGGCTTCAATGTCTTTGACTTTCTCAAGCAGCCAGACGTGGTGTCCCCACGGGATTTGCCACAGCAGCGAATCCGCTCCAGATTGTGCCACGGTTTGTGGCCTTTTTTCGGCATCGGGCATTTGTGCCACAGCCTGTGGCACAAATGCATCCGGAACAGTGTAGGCACGATGAAAGGCCAGCATTCGCTTAATATTTCGTTCGGAAAAGCCCTTCAGCTCGGGCAATTCGTTGCGAAGTTCCGCCGAAAGCCGTGGAATCACTGAAGTGCCCCAGCCCTCCTTTTGCTGTCGCCGGTCAATCATCTGGCCGATGTCCCAATACAGCTTGAGAACTTCCGCATTGACTGAGAGCATCGCTCGCGTCTGGGACGTCCGGATACGCAGCTTGACATCACTGAGTAGCTGCGGGAAACCGGCAGGCAGTGCCGCGGGGGATTTCGGTGGTGAAGAACGCTTTTTCGCCATGTGATCAGACTACGCCATAATTTGTGGTTTCTCCAGTTGGCCACATCTCCAAATGCGGTCCCGACATTGTCGTTCACCCTATGCCGACGAGCGCTGCGCTTCATCCGGATCGTCATCGCTTTTCAGTCGTCGCAGAACCTGAGTAACACGTGCCCGACTGACACCCAGATAGCGGGCAAGCTCCGCACGCGTCTGGACGGTACCTTCATCAAGAAGGGCCTGATATCGACGTGCTGTTGCGATCCCCTGTTCCTGCTGCGAGATTTCTGACTTCCGTCTGCGACGTCGTGATGGTGGGATGATTGGGAGGTCTGAAACGTCTGACCACGGGAAAAATTGGATGTCCGCAGATTGACGTAAGTTCTTACGCTGCCAAGCACCTAGCTCGACAATGCCCGCTGTTCGAACGACGTACGTCTCGGGGAGCCTTCGTGGACAGTAGCGAAATGCTGCTGCCCACCATTTAACGCCAAAGGCCGATGCACACGCATCGGCCTTTTTGCGTTTGCCCCCGTATTTTGCGAGACTTTGGCCAGCGGGGTCGTTTTTCGCCTGCGTCTTGGACGGTCAGGCCACCGTGCCTAACCATTCTTTTCCCGCCGTCTGGCCCGGACAGGACGACCGAAACTCTCGAAGTCTCTGGGTTAACATGGGCAGCCCAGTTAACGAAAATCGGCCGTCAGATAGAGAGTTCGAGAGTCCCCGAGATAGCCATGAATCAACCCCAGCCCAACAATCCGCTGCATGGCGTCACGCTCAAGGCGATTCTGGAATACCTAATCACGGAGTACGGCTGGGAGCGGTTGGGGGAACGGATCAACATCCATTGCTTCAACTACGAACCGACCATCAACAGCAGCCTGAAATTCCTTCGTACGACAGACTTGGCGCGGGCGAAGGTTGAGCGGTTGTACCTGGACTCGATCAGCTTCGATGAGCGGAAGGGCAAGAACGCCCCAACCGAAGAAGCCCCCGACGTGGGTAGCGTTTGGGATCGAGCCCGTCGCAGCGAATGACGCATCCCGGCGGCTTTAATCAAGTTTCGTTTATCCGTTGGATGAGACCAGCAACGACAGCCTTTGGTTGTCGGTATGAGACGATTCTTACATCCAGTCCATGCGACTTCGTCTTCAAGAACGCTCTTTCGATTGCGCCCAAAATCCAAGCGTCATCGTTGCCAAACACGCCGCCGCCGAGCAGTGTGAGGTGAACGGTGTTGACGCCGGCGCGTGACGCGTTGATGACGGCAGCCAATAGCGTCGCTTCGTAAGCGGCGTCGAGGATTAGCTTCGCAAAGTCCGTCCACAGTTCGACTCGCTGGCGACCGTAGGCGACCGGCAACGCTGAACAGTATGCTTGGCTGACGCGATGTTCGGAATGTGGTAGCGTCACGTCGGCTTGCCATTGCAGGCCGATCCGCAACTCGCCGCGAAGTTCGTCGCGTTCTGGTTCGCTTGCCGATTGCAGATGGTCCGTGATGCGGCGAAGGCCATCATCGGACGGGAAGAGATAGCCGTTTTGCATCTGCCAAAGCTGGCCGTCTTGGTTGCCGAGTTTTTGTCCGAGGTCGGCGGAGCAGTCGATTTGGTGGTCAGCGGATTGGCCGATGCGATCGCCGACCGGTGCAAAGTAGTTGCGATAGATCGTGCCGGCTCCGCACGCGATTGCGCATGCCGGGCCTTGCGTTGGGTCGTTTTCATAGATGCCGACGCCTCGTTCGGGCGTGACCGATGGACCGGTCATTTCCAACAGGTTGAATTGTGACGCGACTTGAAACAGATCGCCCACATTGGCCGAGTCCGCGTGCAACTGGCGAACGTCGCCAACGTGTTCGCGAATCGTCGATGGATTCGCCGGAACGTCAAGTTGCGAAACGGTTTGGCGAAGTTCCGACAGCTTCGGTGTTTCCAAACGTCCAAACGCAAACCGTTTTCCGTTGGGGCAAACGATCTGGTCGCCTTCGATGGATAATTCTCGGCGAACCTGCTCAGGCGATTCTTCCTCGATTCCGGTAAGCTTTGTGAACCAAGTCATGACGTTTTCCTTTTCTATCTGGCCGCGTGAAGGCTTGTCAGTCTACCTCGCTCCATTGGAGACTTCGATTGAGTATCCCCCTCATGTTCACCCACCCATCCAAGCCGACGCCGTGTAACCGGACGTATTGGGTTGTTGACGAACTGTTGCTTGCAGGCGCTTACCCAGGTCGCGCGGATCCAACCGATCATCGCCAGCGGATCAAGTCGCTGTATGACGCTGGCATGCGGACGTTCATCAATTTGCAAGAAGAAAACGAGACGAATAATTGCGGCATCCCCTTCGTTCGCTATGACGACGAACTCCGCCGACTCGCGGACCAGCAAAACGATCGAATCGCCCATCTTCGTTTTCCGATTCCCGACGGCGGCACAACCTCGGTCGATCGGATGCGAAGCATTCTGGATGCGATCGACCTTTCGATGGCCGCCAATCGTCCCGTCTATGTTCACTGCTTCGGCGGCATGGGGCGAACGGGTTCGACAATTTGTTGCTGGCTCCAAAGACATGGTCTCGCGTCGCCCGAGATCGTACTGGGCTTGCTGACCCAATTGCGACAAGCAGACGTGGAACGAGCGAGTTGGAAAGCTCCGGAAAATGAAACGCAGGAGAACTTTGTTCTGTCGTGGTCCGAAAAACAGAACAGCTAGCCATGAGCCGACTCAACATCCTGTTCGTGTGCAGCAAGATCCTTGTCCAACGAACGCCGAAGAAGCGATTGATATCGCCGAATCAGGTTTACTCGCGGCGACCGAAACACTGACGGTCCGCTCGATCGCCGGCCAGAAATACGACCGCATCATCAAACAGTCGATCGGCGAGATTCCAAACGCAGCATTGGAAGAGGCACCCTTTTGATGGCCGATGTGCGGGAGCAAGTCACAAACTATCGCCAGCGTGGCTGGTACTGCGTGCCGCTGCGCCCGCGATCGAAGTCACCGGCACGACGTGACTGGACGAATCTTCGATTGAACCCGGAGGTCTTTCCCGATCAAGGCAATATCGGAATCATCCTTGGCGAGCCGTCTGGTTGGCTCGTCGACGTTGATCTCGATTGTCCCGAAGCTATCGAATTGGCTGACAGTTATCTGCCACCAACGCCAGCGATCACCGGACGAAGGTCAGCCCCACGATCCCATCGCTGGTACATCGCGATCGGTGCGACCACTGAAAAGCATACCGATCCGAGCGATGGCTCGATGATCGTCGAATTGCGTTCAACCGGAACGCAAACCGTCGTTGGTCCAAGTGTTCATCCCGACGGCGAAACGTACGAAACGCTCGACGGCGAACCGTCCGCCGTTCCCTCGCTCATGCTGGCCGCATGCGTCAAAGCGTTGGCGGATGCAGTCATCTGTCAACGTGGAACGGCGAAACCGCCGCAACAAACCGCTGTGTTGCCGCCACAGTCGCTGCGTGTAGGCAACGACGTGGAATCGCGGGCAATCGCCTATATCAACGCGATGCCGCCCGCGATCGCCGGCAGTGGCGGTCACTCGCAGACTTATGCTGCGGCAACTGCACTGGTTCACGGCTTTGGTCTCGATCCAGCCACTTCTCTCGCCATACTGACTGAGCACTACAACCCAATCTGCAACCCTCCTTGGTCGGACAAGGAACTGCAACACAAAGTCAACCAAGCAGCAACAAAACCACACGATCGCCCGTTTGGCTGGCTTCGTGATGATGGGCCATCCGGTACACCGCGAATTCCAACCGCAATAGATGAACCGACAGACTTAGGTCGTTCTCGATCGGGCGGATTGCGACGCGAATCAATTTGGCCGCGTAGGGTTTACCGACTTGGTAATGATGTCTGGTCATGAAGGTTAGCGGTAAGAGAAAACGCCGCCTGCGAATCATTCGCGAGCGGCGGAGAAATGAAACGTCGTCAGTCTACTGCCAAGCAACTTTGAAGTTTGCCGGCAAAATCAAGCGACCAAATTCACTTCGTGATGAGCTTGCGTTCGATTCTTTGGGAGTCCGCTGAATGAAACGCCGGCGATATTTCGGTGCAACTATTGGATCAGCAAAGATTGCCACCTCGCCTTCCAAGAATCTTTCCTTCATCGCAATGGCGTAGTTAAACGAACAAACAGAGTCCTTCGCAATTTCTGATTCCAGAGACTTCATCCGCTGTGAAAACCGCAAGCACAACTTTCTGGCGATCGGAAGGCTAATGGACCTTCCGTCATCACTTTCAAAATCAGCAAAATAGGATCTCACCTTGTCCCGATACCGACTCGCCATCGGGGATGTTGCCAATGATGCCAAAAAGCGAGTGTAGCGGTCGAGTGAGTAGGGTCGGCTGGCGATGCTAGCGTCGTAGCGACGATCCCGCTGTAGCAACTCGGCTCGGCCTTGCGAACTTCTTTTTAGACAGTAAGCATTGGCGCGCGGCATGCGGCATCGCCAATCTTGAATCTGCTCCCTGAAAATCTCCTCGTCACTCTTGGGAATCGAACCTGGGAATTCTCGTCGATAAGCGTTCAGCGGGCCTCGTGATCGCTTGATCTTGTTCTCAAAACGCCGCCATCGCGATTTGCGAACTTCAACCGCGTACCGAACCGCCTGCGTGGCCGTCAAATCTGCGACTCGGACCGATTCCTCGAACTCTTTCCAGGGTCCGGCGAACATGTAGGCGGCGTATTCGATCGCTAGATCGGGAATCTTCAAAATCTGAACTTCGTCTTCTCGAGCGAGCCTCCGTTGACACGCGATGGCTCGCCGAACTTGTGCGAGCTCCTTTTCGTGGCTATCGAAAACTCGACCGCGAATCTCGTTGATCGGCTCGACGACGCTCCGGGGCGGAATCCTATCCCATCGGTCGCGAACCTCCTTTCGGTTGGCCAGATACCGCTCACCTTCGTGATCCAAAATGAAGTCGAACGGAAACGGATAGCCCAGCGGGTTGCCATGCCGAACACACCAGGATGTGTTCTGGCCAAATCGTTTGAGTGCCTCTCCTGTGCGAATGCGAATGATGGTGAATTGATCATCGCGGTGAACGATCTCGGCTCCAGCCAACGCGACTGGGTTCCCTTTGCGAATCTGCTTGTCTCCCTCGTCAATGCGGATGATCTCGGCGATCCTTCCCGAGATTCTGCTGATCGTTTGTGGTGTGTAGCGAAAGATGTCGGCGTGGTATCCGGCGTCTTCTAATCGCAGTCCGGTCCAGGACAACGGCGAAAAGTATTTGGCTCCTTTGTGATGGGTTGCGAGGCACTCGGCGACGCGTTGTTGATCGTCCGGGGTGGCTTTCCAATCGTCCAACCAGTGTTTGGCCAGCCAGGCGAGATACTTTTTCTTGGGCGTCGGGTCGAGTTCGGCAAGCTCGACAAGCAAAGGCCGAAATTCGGGATCGTCGTCGAACTTGGTTTTGAGTAGGTAATCGATCCGTTTGTCGGCTTGGGATCGCTTCGTCTTAAGTTTTGGCTTCGGCTTGAGGCTGGGGATTGGCGAGCGATGGTCTACTTGCGTTCGTTCGTTCGGTGACGGGCGATGGGTTGGGGGAGTTTGAACTGCTGTCAAATCGGACTCCTGGGATGGGACTGTCGAGGGGCAAAAAAGAGCTTCGCGCGTGCGCGCGTTTGAATATCTACCTGTTGCAGGAAACGGCTTCGCGTTAACCCTGCGAGGGCTTCCGAGTGGAAAAAATCCGCAATGGAGGGGGCTAGGAAACGATCACGACCACATGCACCGGCAGTCCGGCCGCTTTCATGTGGCCGATCATGTCCTGGGTGCCGGTGCTTTCGCCGTCGTGAAGAGCGATCAATGCGTCGCCAGCTTCGGCGAGTTGGCGATTGGCAATCAAACCCGCGCCGCGGCCGAGTTTCCAATTGGGTTTGATGATCGTGACCGGAACGCTGTTGCGGGCGGCCCATTGCTCGCCGGCGCGATCCGGTCCACCCGCACCGCCACTGATCACTTCGGTGATTTCAAAACCCGAATCGGCAATGGCGTTGTCGACGATGCTTGTCAGTTTTTCGTAGTCCCAGCGTCGTGAGCTAAGACGCGCGATGCTGCGAGATCCGGCAATGATGACTTTCAAATGGCTGACTCCAGAAAGGGTGGAAAAGAGACGCGAACCAATGGCCTCCATTTCTTGAACCAAGAATCTGAAGCGATGGACTCGCGTGACAGGATTTCTGACAAGTTCGGGGGCCGGACGTTCGGCTTGTAAATTCGCTCCCGGAAACAGCGGCCAATCGAGGAGAGCGAATTTACAAGCGCAAAGCAAAATCGCAGCGAATTACCGTTCCGACGAAACCAAAACACGCGGAGTTAACGCGGGCACCGATTTCGGACTCACGTAGGCAGACGTTTTCATCCTGCAACTTCCCGTGAGGAATGCCTATGCCGATTGCCGCTGCCCATGTTTCAAGTCCTGCCAAAGTCCCCACCCCGATCTTTCCCGCCGCCGAAGATCAAATCCTCATCCGAAAAGTTGCCGAGCCAGGTGGATGGCTCAGCAATATGAGTCCGCATCCGGTCGAGTATGAAGGCCAGAAATGGTGGCATTGCGAGGCGATGTTTCAGGCGTTGCGATATGCGGCCAATGATGCCGAGGCTCGCGATGAGATTCGCCGTTGGAAGTCGCCGATGCGAGCGAAGATGGTCGCCAAAAGGTTCCGCGATCGGCATGTGGTCGCGCCGCTTAGTGATGCTGATGTCGCCAATATGCGTCTGTGCCTGCGGTTGAAGGTTTCGCGGCATTCTGATTTGGGTCGCAAGTTGATCGCCAGCGGCGAGAGGCCGATTGTGGAAGATTGCAGTTCGCGAGGCCGCCGCGTCAATAATTTGTTCTGGGGTGCCGTCCGCGTGCCAGATTCCGATTTGCCGATGGGCTATGCGTGGGAAGGCCGAAATTGGCTCGGCCGTTTGTGGATGGAGTTGCGGCAAGAGCTGCGTTCGCAAAGTTGATGCGCGCCCGATGTCCTCTGGTTTTCGGGCGTTGCCATATTTCGGGCCGTCGTTTCGGCGGCGGCCCGCGAACTTGTCAAAGAATCTTCCAAGTCGTGACAACGCCCGGTATGCCGCTATCGTTGCATCACCGTCCACTTCACACCCCAGTCTTACCCAAAGGTTACTTCATGAACTCCCTCAAACTCTTGCTCGCACTTTCGCTGTGTTTCATCTTCAGCGGTTGCGGCGGCAACCCGATCACCAAAGACAACTACTCGCAAATTGAAACCGGCATGACGCTCGACGAGGTTGAAGCGATCCTCGGCACCGGCACCGAACAAGCCAGCAGCGATGCCAGCTTCGGCGGCATCTCAATCGACATGAGAAACATGGTTTGGCAGAACGATGACAAGATCATCTCGATCACGTTCTCACACGACAAAGTCAAAGCGAAGTCGCAAATGGGACTTTGAGCAAGCGTCCCGAGTTCACTCCGTACCATCCCGACATTCTCCCGTTCTCATCGGAAACCAAGGTTGCGAAAGATCGCCAAGCTCATCTCGCTGTTTTACGGCACGCAAATCTTGTTGGCCAGTTTAGGAATGGCGTTGTATTGCTACCTAGACCCCGACGCCTTCGGAGCTCTTGGGAAAGAGTCGGGCATCGACTTCCGCCTGTTCTTGTTGTCCGCAGGCCTGATCCCGCAAGCCGGCCTCGGATCGCTTATGATTTGGCTCGGAATGCCAAGCCGCGCACGCCAGCGAACATGGCGTGTGGCACGCACGACAATCAAGCAGATTGTTGAGAATTAGCAGGGGATTAATAAAGGATATTTGTATGAAAACGGTTCTTTTTGGTTTTGACTCGGCGTGGTCGTCAACAAACAAAGGTGCGATTGCTGGTGCTTCGGTCGATGGCGATCAAAAGTGCGAGCTTATTCTCAGTCCAACGACAGCCGATTTCCCTCATGCAAAACAGTTAATTGATTCGCTTCGTGCCGATGCACGGCAAGCGATTATCTTCGTTGATCAGCCTCATATTGTAGTAAATGAAAGCGGGTCTCGTCCTGTCGAAGATATTGTTTCGTCACTCGTGGGTCGAAGATACGGTGGCATGCAACGGTCTGCTACCCATGAGCCTGCTGTGCGGCTTCCAATGTTTGGACCGGAAGCACCGATTTGGGAATTTTGCCGTCATTTCGGTGGACCTTCAGATCCGTTCAACGCACTCGATTCGTCTGTGATACTGTTGGAAACATATCCTGTTCTCTATTTGATCGCGAACGACTGGGTGTTGAGCGACAAAAGGAGTACGGGCCGTCTACCAAAATACAATCCCGCGCGGCGTAAAACGTTCGTGGCTGAAGACTGGTGTTTTCTATGTCGCCATTTGACAGAACAATCTGAGCGTTTTCAGATTGCGGAACTATCAGAATGGCTAAGAGAAGCCGAGCGTGCTGAAAAACCAAATAAGGTGCTACAAGATAAGTTGGATGCGGCGATTTGCCTTGTTCAGGCAATCGAATGGCATCTTTCCAGCGAGTTCTTGGTGGTTGGTGATTTTGCCACGGGATACATTGTCACAAAAGCAAACGACAAGTTGAAGGCTGGACTCACAGAACGCTGTGATCAATTGCAAAAAAGGAACCCTGGCGAAAACTGGCGGTCGGATTACTGGATCAACACAGTGAAGCGAAGGCTGTAGAGCGATGAAACGACATCCACCGGAAATAGTGAAGCCCACCCTCGGACTGGACCTCGACGGCACGATCACTGAAGCTCCCAAGTTCTTTGCGGCGTGGACTCAGTCTTGGCCGGGGCGGGTGATCATCATCACGTACCGGAATGATCGCGAGAAAACGATTGCTGATCTTGACCATCATCAGATTCGCTATGACGAACTGGTTCTGGTCGATCGGATGGACGGCAAGGCTGCCGTCATCGCCGAGTATGGCGTGACGATGTACGTCGATGATCAACCCGAGATGCTGTTCAATGTTCCCGACCACGTCAGCGTCATGCTGTTCCGAAACGAAGGCAATTTTGATTTCGCGGATCGTCGATGGATGTTCAGCGACCGAACCGGAAAGCAAGTGTGACCCAAGAAGCGGCCAAGCAAATGAAACGACAACTTAACAAAGTCACTCAGTTCCATTGCCAGATCGGTGAAGTCGTCGCTGACTCGCCGTGCTTGCTGCAACATGACGCGGATCTGGATCGTGATCTCGCACGCAGTTTGCGTCAGGTTCTTGCGTCCTATGGCCGGGAAGATGAACCGAAGGCTCATCTAACACGACGTGCGTTGATGGCGATCGAAGAATTGGCCGAATGGGTCGAAGCTCACAACGAAGGCGATCTGGTTGCTGCCGCGGATGCTTGGGCGGATCGGATGACCGTGTTGCTCGGTGACGCGGTCGCAACGGGAATGCCGGCCGAACCTTTGCTCGACGAAGTGTATCGTTCCAACATGACCAAGACGGCCGCGAACGACAAAACCGGAAAGGGAACAAAGTCGGGTGGCTTCGATTCACCCGACATTGCGGGAGTGCTCGGGAAATGCCGAAAGTGAATCATCCGCAACCTTTGATCGGAATCTGGTGGGACAACGGATCAAAGATCGTCGCGTTTCATCATCTACCCGATGAAGATGATGTGCAGGCTGGGTTCTGCGACAGCGATTATGCGCACAATGACTTCTGGCCAGAAGCCGGAATGCAATTGGGGCTGGATGCGTCGGCGGAGTACTTCGATGTTCCGCGGGGCCGAGTGCTGTGGTCGCCAGCGAGACAGATCTCGGTTATCTACCACGGCAATGCGACGCCCCAGCCTCGGCTCCAGCAAATCGCCGAGACGTTCCAGCTCGATAAATGGACCGCACAAACCGACATCCACTACATGATCGGTGACGCGGTCGACGATTTTTTTGACGACTAGCGAGATTCAACCCATGACCAAGCACACGATCCTTCTCGGCGATTCCATCTTCGACAACAAGACCTATGTCGGCGACGGAAAATCGGTCCACGAGCACCTTTGCGAAATGTTGCCCGATGCCGATCGAGCGACTTTGCTTGCCGTCGACGGAGCCGTTATCAGCTCGGTGCATCGACAGATCGAGCGAATTCCTACCGACGCAACCGACTTGGTCTTGAGCGTTGGCGGTAACGACGCGATCTACCTTGAATGTAATCTGTTCGGCCAAGATAGCGGCAACGTCCGAGATGCCTTGGCCAAGATGAAGGCTTCGCTGGCGGGGTTCCAGAATGAATATCGCGAACTGATCGAGTCGCTGTTGCAACGCAATTTGCCGCTGCGGGTTTGCACGATCTACGACAGCATTCCGAACTTGGACGACGCCGGCCGGTGCGGTTTGGCGGTCATCAACGACATCATCACGCGAACCGCTTTCGGGTTCGGATTAGATGTGATTGACCTACGCCTGCTCTGCGACGAAGCCAGCGACTATGCCGAGGTTTCACCGATCGAACCATCACACGACGGCGGACGCAAAATTGCAAGCTGTATCATGCACAGTCTCGAATCAAGCAATCCTTCGAGCCAAGTATTTTCTCAGAGCTGAACGCACAAGCATTGCACTACGATGAACCGAACATGAAGCACGCCTCATTGACCAGAATCAAGCCACGTGCCGGTACGACAGCAGGTGACCGCCCAGTTCCGAATCACAGACGACGCTGTCTTTGCTGAACTTGATTGGTACCGTGACCACGTCGTCGCGAATCGGCGGCAGGTGATCTCGGGATGAATGGCCTCGACGCTGGTTGTACCAACTCTGCGTCGTGTGAAGAATGCCGTCGAGGTGCTCGTTGGTCACGATGCAGAACGCGTTGAGCACTTCGTGTTTGATCGTTTGGACCACCCGCTCAACGTGAGCCTGCAAGTTGGGCGACCGGATCGGTGTGAGCTTTACTTTGCAATCTGAAGTCTTGAATACGTCGTCAAACGAGTCAACGTACTTTCGATCGCGGTCCCGCATTAGGATCTCGCATTTTAGCTCATTGTCGTCGATGTGCATTTGAAAGTTGCGGCCCTGCTGCGTCGTCCATTCGCCCGTCGGGTTCTCGGTACACGGCGAAATCCAAATTTGCCGCGTGCCAAGATGAATGAAGACCATGAAGTAAACGTCGACCAGGCCTTTCAACGTCCACTTTTTCTTGCACGCGAAGTCGCACTGCCACAGCGTATCGGCGTGGCGTTTCAGAAACTTGTGCCAAGTGTCGGGGTGATCGCCGGGCGTTGGTGCGAAACCGGCGTCGACGATCGCGTTCTTGACCGTTTGGCGAGAAACGTGAACGCCCATCCGCCGCAACTCCTGCAGAATCTTCGTGTAGCCAAACCCTGTCTCCTTGCGGATCCGCAGGATGGTTTCGCGAACGTCTTCCTCGATCTTTGGGCGGCCGGTGCCTCGCTTGGCCGACTTTTTCGCAGGGGCGCGCGTGTCATCTTCCATCTTCCGGACCCAACGCCGGAACGTCGAATACGAGACGATCGTCATCACGTCCTTGATCTTCCCGCCCAGCTTTTTGCCGTGTTTGACCAGCGTGTTCCTTTCACGATTGTCCAGCGTGACGCGACCAGGTAACTTTGACCGAAGGATCTCGTTCTCCGCTTTCAGGTAACGAATCTGCTGGGCCAGCTCCTGCCGCGTCAGCGACGCCAAGAGTGTCAAAAGCGGGTGGACAATGTTCGCCATTGTGCGACCAAAAACCTTGCAAATCCGGTAACAATCGGAGTGGCAGAGTATTTGTACCCCGCTGAAACGATGAGCCTATCGGCCGATCCGTTCCTCGCAATCGCCAACCGACTGCGTAGTAAGACTCAGCGGCGATATCGAATCTCTCGCCGCCGATCGATTGATTCAACCGGCAAAGCCAGCGACTAGGAGACTCGGTATCGGCCTCTTCAAACTCGCGTGTCTGTTAACCGCACACGCCGATAAATTTTGCGGTAGCAGTAACAGACCGCTGGTTAACAGGTTGCTGTTAACCCCTTTCGCAAATCATGCCTGATTGTCCCGATGCCCGAAGTGGCAACCTGACGGGATACGAAACCACGAAGTCATGCAGAAAAGCAGGTCAAATCAATGCGCAAGCAGAGACGACTTGCCGAGAGCGTCCTGTACGGGGAGGGCAATGGTCGATAAGGTCATCATCACTCCCTACGACATCGGATTGTCCGCCGGTCGCAATCGGTTGCTCGACGCCGGCGACACGCCGGTAGTCATCTTCACGGACGACGACCATCTTGTCACGAACCAAACGCGATTGCCTGAGTTGATCGGGACGCTGAATAAGCATCACGATCTCGATTTATTGGCCGCCCTGAGCAACGACGAAGAGCGTCCGAAAATGCTCCGTGTCGAGGACCGTGTGCTGCGGATCGCTCATGGCAACTACAAGCAACATCGTTCGATTCGCTGGTGTCACTACGTCGGCAATTGTTTTGTTGCTTATCGTGACATTCTCCAAGCGATCCGCTGGGACGAAACGCTGAAGGTCGAAGAGCACTGGGATTTCTTCTGGCGAGCAAAGATCGCCGGCATGAACGTCGCCGTCGATGTGAATCATTCGTTCAAACATGAACATGTTGATCCGCCAGGCTACGTTCGCCGCCGTCCTGAGTTCCTCGACGCCGGTCTCAAGAAGCACGGATTGCGAAAGGTGATGTGGCGATGATCGAAATCCCGGCTCTTGAGTTCCACCTTGCTCACGGTTGCAACCTTTCGTGTCAACAGTGCAGCCACTACAGCAACTTTCATCTGGCAGGGCAAATGCCGACGCCGGATGACGCGCGACGTGAGTACTCGCACTGGTTGCATCGAATTCGACCGAAGCGTTTTGCGTTGCTCGGGGGTGAACCGCTGTTGAATCCTCACCTGATCGAGCACCTGCGATTGGCCCGCGAATCGTGGCCCGACTCCGACTTGATGCTCGTCACTAACGGATTTTTCTTCAATCGCCATCTCGATCTGCCGGCAACGCTCGACGAAACCGACTGCCGACTCGAAGTCAGCCAGCATGGAACGCACGAACCCTATCTGGCTCGATTCAACGAAGTGAGGAAGACGGTGTGGCAATGGCGGGCCGGCTATCCCGGCATCCAAATCAAGATCCGACAATCGCATCGCGGCTGGATGCGACAGTACCGACTCGAAGACGGCAAACCAATGCCATTCGATTCCAATCCCGCTGCAGCGTTCAAGATCTGTATGCAGAAAACGTGCACTCAACTATTTCGCACTTTCCTATTCAAGTGCCCCGCACTTGCCTACCACGCATTGATGGAGCAACGTCTGCGGATCGAGACTGAGCCTGCATGGCAACTGTTTCGTGACTACAAGGCATGCCCACCGAGCGCCAGCGACGAAGACTTGCGATCGTTCGTTCAAACCAAAGCGATTCCTCAATGCGGACTCTGTCCCAGCAAGCGTGTGCCGTTCAAACATCCCGACCCGACTCAAAGGAGTGAGATTCAATGAGACATCCACCTGGTTCATTCAGTGGCGACGATCCGCCGCCATGGCACCCATTCGTTCCGCCATTCGATCCGCCTGGCAGTCCATCACCACCAATGCCGCCACCCACCGATCCGCCTGAAGGCTCAAGCACTGATGACGATACCTCCGCCTCAGAGAACGATGAGCGTCCCGACTGGTGGCCCGAGGATTGGCCCTGGCCGCCTGAACCCGAAGGCTCGACCGAAGTACTCGTCCCGCCGCCGCGGCACGTCTGGCCGCGGCTTCCGCCCGATCACCCCTACCACTTGCCGCCCGGTTTCTGGTGGCCCGACAACATGCCGCCCGGTCACCCCGGTACTCCCGATCCCGCAGACATCGAACCGAACGGATCAGAAAAATCCTCGGGTGACATCTGGATTTGAGATGAGCGAAGGCAACAAGGGAATCCTTTACGTTGCGATCGGCGAGCGGATGCGACAACCCCTCGTCCGATCCATTGAATCGGTTCGTAAACACCTCGACTTGCCAATCACGTTGGTGACCGACTTGGCCGACGTACCTGATGTCGATCAAGTCGTTGTTGTTGAGTGGCCCGGTCAGCCAGGTTACGCGGTCAAACCGGCTTTCATCCCTCGACTGCCGTATGCACGAACGCTCTACCTCGACACTGACACGGTAATCCTGCACAGCGACGCCGCGAAACCGCTTGATCTGCTCACAGATCGCTACGGTTACCATGCCGCTGCCATTCACGGGTTATCGCGACGAATCCACAAAGTCGCTCCCGATTTGATGTGCGTGCCATCATTCAACTCTGGAGTTCTGTTCCTACGTCGCTCGCCAATCATCCGACGAGCGATGAGTCGATGGCGAAAACTCTACAGAGGCGGTGAAGACGAAGTCGCTCTCACCAAGGCCCTGCTCGAAACGAGAGCGCCAACTTACTGCCTGCCGTGTGAGTGGAACTATCGCGGCTTCGGACTGAATCATTGGCAAGCAATCCGAATCGTTCACCACCAATCGTTTCACGAACCTATCGACAATTGGTTTGAAGGACTCAGGGGCAAGTGAGATGCAGTAGTGTTCTCATCACGCCTCCAAACAGCTAAAACTCTTGCTAGGAATTTACAGTCTTCAACTCCGGCAAGGAATAATTCGTCATGGCCAAAAAGAAGTCAGCGACTAAGAAGTCGACCGCTACTCAGCACTCATCCACACTCGGTGACATCTACAACCAAGTCGCCGCCCGCGCCGACACCCAAGGTGTGAAGATCAACGTCGCCGAGACCAAGCGAGTGCTGGCGTGCTTCTTCGACGTGCTCGAAGACTACAAGCCGGCCGACGCGTTCGACTTTGTCGCCAAAGGATTGAAGCGTGCTGGCACGCGCCGGCGTTAACCTTTTCAGTGTGTCTTTGAATGCGGTTTGCTTCGCTTTGTGTGCCGCTTGTTTTGATGGACGAAGTTGAGGCGAACGACTTTCTAAAAAGTGGAACGCATCCAGTTCGATCAGCTTGCTTGCCATCGAATGCATCGCTACGTTCGATAGCAGCGAGAGGCAATCGTGACGACAACGCGATTAGTTCTTGCGATGAATGAACGACCCATGCATTCTAGGTGAACTGAGAGAACACTTTTCGATGTCCGAACCACTGTTGAAAATCAGTAATCATCACGTTCCTGGATCAGGCGATCCACCAATTGTTGATGACTCCCAGGCCGATCAGTACATCGGCTACTTTGAAAATCTTTTCGGCGAGCAATGGGTGTTCACACGAGATCGGGCAACGGGCGTTGCGATTCTGCGTGGCGGCGACATCGGCTGGAACACGCCCGTCGATGTGACCGATGGCATCACTGGGATGTTGACGCTCAACCCAAGCGAAGCACAGTGGTTGAAGTCTTGCCTCGCTGCGAGCCAAGCATTTGCGAGAAGGTAATACACCGTTTGCGCAGCCGAACCGGAACTTCTAATACGGCAGCAGTGCGTCTCCTCCGCAGTCACGATTCCGTTCGTAACGATCGCGCAAGCGTTCAGCATCCAATAATCTGGGCTATGTCGCACGGGATTGCGGATCGTGAGGACAATGCAGTGTTTTACTTTGCATTGATGCTGCGGGTTAGTGTTATGTAGCATCATTGAATTACTGCTCCAAATTCGCTGTGGAGACGTTTCATTCCCAACTATGCAGGTTGTCGCCAAATGCCATTTCCTTTGCGTGATGTAAACAAACGATGGAGCGGGGCGTGTTGATCAGAGTTTTACTCGCCTCCAAGGCTGATGACGCGTAAGAGCAACTGCGAGATCGCTGGGTCATGTAGTCGTGTGTGGGGCGTGATCCCAAGCAAATGAGCTTGGTTATGGTCAATCACGATCTGTACATCTGCAAACTTGAAATCGCGTGAGGCGAACACGTTGGACGACTCAAATAGCCGTTGAGTCGACGTTGGCTTGGCTTCCGCTGGTGTAATCTCGCCGAAGGGCAGCTCCCAGGGCTTGGTGGCATCAAGGGCTTGACGTTCCGTGACGCCGCACAATAGTGCATTGGAGATTTCGTCAACCACTCGATCATCGACATCATCAATAGTGATGATTCGGTAAACGTTTTCGAGTGTCGACGGCGGGCAATACACTGGGAGGTTCATGGGTTCAGACGACGCACAGCATTTGACATAGACGTGCGGGGTTCCAAGGCAGATAACGGACTCGACCCTTTCATTGAGTTGTCCGCTGGCAGCTAGGGCGACGCTGCCACCATAGGAATGCCCCACTAAATGGATTTCATCGAACTGTGGCCGTTGATTCGCGACGTAATCGGCTAATTGGATCGCGGCGTCCAATCGAGCCTGATGGCTCAATTGACCCGACCACTGAAACGCCACCAGCGAATCAGTGGTACGAAGCTGTTGCCTGAGCGATTTCGCCAGTGTTGGTACTGGTACATCAACTCGCGACCACTCAGAATTCTTTGAAAATGTTCCGGGAACAAGGATGATCAAGCGAGTTGGCTGTTTCCGGCCGGCGTCTGGCAAGCAATTGCAGCAAGTCGTAACTCCGGCAACGAAAGCGAGCGTCGAAAACGCCAACTTCCACGCCGCTGGTTTCCCTGCCGTCGCACGGGATCGAGCTTTCATTGAACTTGGCTAAAGCACGTGATGGCAATCCGAGTAAGTTGTTGTTGAATGTCGCGTTGAAAGTCGTTGGCGAGCTCACTGCAATACGCATCACCGAGACCTCTCCCTTGGGTAACGACCCAGGCGTCTGACAACGCAGCGAAAGCCTTCTCCCATTGTCCTGGTGAAATATAAGTGCATGAAGACAGGGATATTTTCGCTTGAATACATAGATCACCCGTGGTGATTTCATTGGCGACCCATCGTGCGACCGATTCAACGAGTCGCTGATTCCAAACGCGGTCGAGTCGTCCGACGATCCGCACTTTAAGTACATGTGCGAGCGTTCCCATAGCATCGTCGACCACATCGTCACGATCGACAACGATTGCCCCAGCAAGTCGCAATGTCTCAACGGATTCATGGATAACTGTGATCGCGCGGCGGGAACTGTCACACGAATCGAGTTGCATGAACGAACCAAGCCATTGTCGGGCGTTTAAGATCTCCTGAGACTCAAGATAGGGGGAGGCAGAGTAGCTTCTTGTCGAGCACCCACCGGTAAACCAACACAAGTAATCAGTGACACGTGACGCAAGTTGGGAAAAGTACTCGGCGATGGGGCCATCGGCATGACTTTGTGAGACCATCCCAGCAGCCTTGGCTAGGCGACCCAATGCTTCGGCGTGAATTGCTTTCGCATCGGAGTAGGACAGTATTCCTCGATTGATGTTCTTAGCCGTGCGACCAGCCCGTTCAGCTGCTTCTAGCACCACGTCTGACCACATCGAAAAATGGAGCACACCCCCACCGATCATCAGATCCAAGAAGGCGTCTTCGTCATAGCTTTCAGAACCATCAAGTGGGAACAAGCACTCGCACTCGTGCAACTTCAGCAGAGCATCAGTCAACTCCAAGCACTCAGCGTCGATATCTGGTTCAGTGGCACGCATCCCCCAGCTTTCACCTTTTTGTAGAGTTTCTTCGGATAGGTTCGATAAGGACATCTCTTGATCAATTGAAGTCGCTGAGGAACAGCTTCTCTTCGTCAGATCCTTGGACAACAACCCGGACAATGGTTGGAAGCCTGGGCATTGCTGCCTGGTCTGAATCACCGTCGCTGGCTTGGTTTCCCGTTTGGTCTTCACGGTCCGCTTCCTTGGCGGGATGCGTCGCCATCGCAACGTCCTCAAAAGCAACGACTCGCAATTCGCGGTCGTGGTAGGGGTCGCTTAAAATTGTCCCGCCAGTGATCAGCATGAAGGGGATGGACTGTGCATACAGCGGCATACCGTCGTGGTTGACGACCATGTGTTGCGGCATCCCTTTCCCGTTCGCTTTGATCCGCTCCAGGAAGGAATGCAAGGGCTCAGTTTGAACGGGTTCAGGTTTGTACTTGGGGTTCTCGTTCATGTGGTCAGCTCGGTTGAGGTCAAACGGAAAGGGATCATCTATCACCATGCGTGTTACCCGCTGGGCTGTTACAGGAGTTCAATCGCCTTCTGTCCGTTTGAGACTTGATGAGGCGTGTGGTTCACCCCTGTCCTTGGTCCTCTCACCGTCGCACGAGGGTTCATTTTTCGTTGATGGCTGTAACAGGCTGCGAGATCGACGCCTTGTTCGAGTAACACTTGGCTCAAGCGATGATCTTGAAGATGTGCGTGATCTGTTGACTAACGGCCTGCCCAACATCGGAACTTGTGCCGCTCGATCGCTTCTCACTGCAGCGATTGCCATGGACTATGGTCCAAAGGTCGGTGCATGCCTGATAGGCATTGTCCCAGCGTTCACACGAAAGCAAGCTTAAGCCCGATAGACCTCGTTTTATAGCGATACACAAATCACCACCATTGATTTGATCGCCGTCCCACTGATGGGCCGCTTCTCGCAATTGTGCGAGTGCCCCAAAATCGCGTTCGTCAAGAAACCGCACTTCCCAAACGATCGCTAGCTCCCGATCCACGTCGGCGATCACCTGCCGACGGGCGATGACCGCGTTGCCCATCGCCAACCGAAGCATCGCATCTTGCATCCTGTCAGAGGTGTCAAGGAAATCTGCTCCTGAATCTTGCCCCATCAAGCAATGAACCAGAAAATTTGCGGTCAACACTTCCCGCCGAAAAACCCAGGGGTAGTTCGGTGAGGACGACGGCAACGGGTCATCGTCGCATTCGGCAAGCCAACAAAGGAAGTCTGCGATACGGCGATGGTACGCATGAAAGAAATCACCCATATCTTCGTCCGCGAAGTCAGCCGCCACTATTTCGGTCGCAACCGCGATGCGATGAAAGAGCTCAGTAAGGATTTCGTATGCTTTCCAAAAATCATCGTCACCAGCATTCGGTTTTGACAACAACTTGCTCAAATCAACTCGCAGTTTCAGCGATTCACGTGACCACTGGAAAAAGCGAAGCACGCCACCCTCGATCGACTGGTTGAGTACTTGTCAGAATCGAACTCGGTGTGACCTTCAAGGGGGAACAGACAGCCCATTGACTGTAACGCGTCAAACGCATCGACGAAATTCAGACGATCAGTGTCGAAGTCGTTGAAGGTCGGCGTCGCATTCAATTGGCCTGGACAGACACTGCAGCTATTAAGCACGCTCATTCTTGTACTCCGAGTTTGTTGATCCCGACCACACGGTCAGTTACCAAACGGCTTGTTTCCCAGTGGTTTGTTACGAAGGCCGTTTCGGATGCGAGAACTACTAGGTCCGTTACTTTCAGTTACGCCCGTCGATTTTCTTCGTTGAATCGCTTTTTAAAATGCGATCTTCCTGTAACAACCGCTTAGTCCACTTGCCGACTCCCGAAACATGCCATGCTCAGTCAATTGGAATGGCGATGGCTTAAAGCCGGTTTGGTGGTTGAATGACGCGCTGTCCGGGTTCAAGCACACCTCCGGGTTGCACGATTACACAAGCCGCCGCCCACCAATCGGTCGGCGACGGCTTGTTGATTTCCGGAGCCTCCGTCATCAGTCGTGGATGAAAACCTGGACACCACGAGTGCCACCGAAACCACGTGTCAGAGTGCCATTGGCAAAATTATCGTCTCCCGCTTGAGCCACGCGCAAATCACCAACGCTACGAACAGTCGATGGCTGATCAGGACGGATGACGGCGATGTGGCCGCCAGCGGTGGGCCGTGACGCTTCGAGCGATGCCAACGCTGGTCGACCGGCTCGAACATGGGCAAGGACTTGGGCGAGTCCAGCTTGCGTGGTGACGTCGACCGCTCGCCAACCAGCGTTGCGTCCGGACTGGCTGTTGAGCCACAAGTTCATCGAGTTCGCGTTCTGGAACATCTGGTCGCCGTTGGGCTTCTGCGGAAGGTTGGCTCCCATGCCTCGCATCACGTCGCCCGCGAAGATGTTACAGCGAGTATCCAGGTTGTCGTACCCGCCTTTAGTGTAACGATTGCTGATGTTGGTTCGATGAGACCTGTCTTCCACCTTGAATTGTTCGATCACACGGGCGTAGGCGTCCGCTGAGCGACTTCCCTGGCTATTGTTCAATGGAATGTAACGCAATTGACGGTAGACATTCGCGTCCCACGAACTGAAGCTGCTGAGCTGGTTTCGAGCGTTCACGACCGATGAATCCTGAGACCAATCGGTGACGAGCGAGATCGACTTCCATGAAGTGTGATCCGTCCCTTGACCGTTAAATGCTTCAACGCGGAAGTAGTGAGTCTGACCTGACTGCAACCCTGACACGATCGTCGAGGTTTGGTCACGACCAACCGACTTGACGTTTTCCCACCCACGAGTGCCCCAGCGCTGGACGCGGTAGCCATCCTCAAAAGACGCATTGCTCCAGCCAACTCGAACCGAACCTTCTGAAATCTTCTCCAATGAGATTCCGGGCGAGATGTCAACCCGTTCCCTTTGCGTGCGGACGTATTGCCAACGAGAACGTGAGGTGCCCGCCTCGTTCGTCGCATCCACACGGAAGTAATAGCTGCTGCCAGGCGAGAGGTTGCGAGCGGTAAACGTGGTTTGATTCGCGTTTAACGTCCCGAGTCGCGTCTCACGACCGTTGTGGTACTGCCAAACCGAGTAAGAATCCTCACCCGCCACATTGTTCCACGTCAGCCGAGCCCAGTCAGTGGAGACTCGGGTCGCACGCACCACGGTCGCGTCGGGTTTTGATGCAACCGGGTCAATGTTGATCGAAAGCCCGTATCTCGCCCACGACCAGCTTTCAGCATCAACATCAACCACGTAAGTCCCAGCGTTGAGCACAGCATCGATTCGCTCGTTTCGCGTCCCACTGCGGGTCGAGCTATCCAATCGCGACTGGTCTTGGGCGAGCAAATGAATATCAACGTCGTTGGTTAAGTTGTTCGCCTCGATGATCACCTTTGAGCGTTCCGTGATACGGAACGATCGAAAATCGTGAGGATCGGACCAGCGGCGAACCCAGCCACTCGTCTCGATATCACGATCCGTGCCCAGGAAAACGGCACCGCCGAAGGAGTCGTCCGCGTCCATCAATCGGCGATCCTCCAGGTTCTGAGCTTGAGGCTTGCGAGTGATGTGGTTTGAAAGACGGCGGCGTTTCGCGGAAGTAGTCATGGAAGTCTCCAGGGTTGGTTAGTGCCGCCCGACGTGGACGACTACCCACCCTGGCACTACAAAACCGCCTGTTACAGGAACTTCAAGACTGGAGAAGGCTTTGGGGCATTGAAACACTGAAAAAGAATGGCTGAGAACCGCTCGCGAAAAACGGGGTTTCGCGGAGAGCCTGTAACAACCGCCTAATTCATGGCTCCGTTGTCGTAGCAACTAAGGGAGCTGCCCGGAAACTACCCGCGATCAAGACGCATGCTCACGCGAATCTTCCTGTGGCAGTGCTGTTACGCCGATTAATTCGACGGGCGGCAAGTTGTTACAGACCGAGAGAAATAGTCGGTGGATGCAGGGGCGGTTTTTCTGCTGTCTTGCACAAATCCACGATCCAATCTCCTGTAACAAGCGTCCGTGAAATAGGCAAATAGGTAGACACCGGCATCTACCACCGTGCACCATTTCACCGCCGCCTTCAGGACAAAACGAAGATGCAGCCATCACAATACATAGTCGAATTCGAGTCGGCCACAAAAGCGGTTCGTCAACATCCCCAACTGATTTTGTCGTACGGTACGGACCTTCTCAGCGACCTTTTGGAAGGCGCGTGTGGAGATCAGGTGCCTTTGACGCAACTTTGCGATGAATGCACTGAACTCGTTCAACTCGGAGTATCGCCGAACCCAGAACCACAGTCCCGGCGTGATCCACCACTCTCCATCGCCGCTGAACTGATCCTTTTCGGTGACGATTACAGGCGTGTCAGCGAGACCTTGCTAACTCTAGGCGCAGACCCGAATCTGCGAGTTGGAGATTGCTCGCTATTGCTATTTGCCGCCGTAACAGCCGAAGTATCTCAACAGGCCCTTGAACTACTTATTGAACTGGGGGCAACCACCACCAAGCAAGACCAGGAAACACTCAACTGGCTTGTGGAACACAACCCACTGGCCCGGAAACGCTACCTGGTGATTGCCAAACGACTCGGACTCTCGATCTAAATTTTGCAACATCGATTCATCCAAGATTTGTTAGCGAGTATCCTCTTGCTCGCGGATCGTAAACCAAGTCGTTTTCAGGTGCGGCGAGCAGCGAAAGGATGGCAGTGGCCGTTTCAGCCGCCGTGAAATTCACGCCCCAACGCTCCAGAATCAACTTGTCGTATTCTTCGTCAGACATTCCCACCGTGGTCATAGGCGTCTTCACGGCACCTGGATACGCCGCTTTCACCGTCCACTCTGGGAAGTCAGCTCGCAATGCTTGAACGAAACGGTGGATCGTCTGTTTCGTCAGGCTGTAGACCCGAAGGTGCGGTGCCGGTTCAAGACCGACGGTGGAACACATTTGCAAAATGGTCGGGTTTGAAACAAGTTTCTTCATTTCGACCACATGTTTCAGTATGAGCCACGCTCCTTTCAAATTGACATTGAACGAGCGATCAAACTCATCCTCCGAGTTGTCCAAAATGCCGCCCCGCACCAGCACGCCCGCGTTGTTGATGATGATATCCAGTGGTTCGCTGATTGCGCCGATCGCTTGAGCAATACTCTCACCGCACGACAAATCTGCTTGATGAAAAATTGCTTGTGGTAGACTCTCCATTGGAGCTTGGATATCGAGAATCTCGACACTGTTTTCCAAGACTAGTAATTGTTCTGCTAGTTCCAGCCCAATCCCGCTACTGCCACCCGTGATCAACACATGCTTTCCGGTAATCGTCACTTCGACTCTCCTTTCGGTCGGCTCGCAACGCCCACGATGTAGTGCCCTCGATTCGGCATCACCTTGGACAACCGGCGATCCAATTCGTACAGCGACTGGTCCCAGCGACCAGGAGCGAAAATTGGGTGCGTTGGCAGGTCAGCACACTCAGATTGATTGACCATCAGATGCAGCGTGGGGAACGTCTCCACATCTTCGGGGTCGATCGTTAGTCCACCTTGTCGAACAAATCGTGTGATTCGATCGACCGTGAACGGATCACAAGCAAAGTTTCGAGTCAAATCCACTTGCAGGAACCCCGTCGCGGGGTCCATCACCGCAGCCACCGGCATCTCGTCATTAGCCGTATGGGTTCGTGCGATTCGATCGTAAACTGCCGAGGCTTCGTTGTAGACCGAGAAAACAAGTTTGCCACCGGGACGAAGTAGATCGAAGACACCACCCGGACCTTCATCGCCCGTGTTGGATTTCAACACCTCGCGATAGTTGACGTAACTCAGGAAACCAAAACCCAAGACAACCAAGTCGAACGACATTGCATCGCCTTCCCCGAGAAACCCCAGTCGTTCCGCCGTCGCACGAAACAGGCTGACGTTGAGCTTTCCGGTTGTGGAAGCCCCGAGCATCCCCAAATGCACGTCGCAAGTCTGCGATCGCTGCTTCAGCTTGGCATGGGCAGAGCGAATCATCGCCCCCGAAAAGTCGACCGCAACCAAGTCGATCCGTTCACTAAGATCGGATTCACAAAGAGCCTCCTCGATCCGTCCGGTGCCACATCCAACATCAAGGATGCGCAGTCGTTGATCCGAAGACACGCCATCGAGCATCCGTTGGATCAGCTCGGCGATCCGATCGGTCTCGTATTGGTAGTACGCAACCGTAGCGACCTTCTTCCTTTCCGCTTCGTCGTATTCGCTGGCAAACTCATCAGCCGTTGCAAGATGCTCGTGGCTGTAGATACTTCGCAAGTTGCACGCCCCAATCGCGTGCATGACGATCCTGGCGAGCTTTGAACATTCGGAACGATACGATGCCTCAAGCTCAGCAGTCTCGGACTCGTCGAGATCCTTCCAACTTGATTTTACCGCTTTTGTCTCGTCGGCAAGCTCTCTGAAGAATCGCTCAGAATCGTACGTCACCTCCGACTTGTTAATGTAACCGTCGGCACCAAGTTTTCCGGAGTCAAAGGCAAGCCCCAAACCATCCAGCGACGTCAACATCACGACTGGGAAATCAGGGTCGATCCGCTTGACCGTGTGTAAAACTTCGATTCCCCACTTCTCTTTACGGAGAGTTCCACCGTCGACCATGCGAAGCTGTTTGTCGACGACTGCCGAAAAGTCGATATCCAACAGTGCCGCCTTGCAATTCAGTTCTCCAAGCGTCATCGCCTCAAGAAAAACATCTGGATGAGAATAGGCAACCAGCTCAAATTCGCGACCGCTTTCATCTCGAAAGGTCCGATTCGGATACCCTCGTTCCCCAAGAATCAGGCGAAGTTGTTGCTCGGCATTGTCGTCAACGAATGCAATGCGAATTTTTTTATTCATGGTCGCCCACCTCTGATTTCCCGAAGGCCATCGCTCCCCAAATTGCTCCGTACAAACCAATTACCTTTTGTGTGCTCTGCTGATCCATCACGGGCCGACGGGTGTACGGACGAATCGCGATAACATCTGAATTATCCGATTTCAAGAATCCTAGCGTGATCGAAGGCTCGATAACATCACGCAATACCTGCTTGACACTTTCCTTCGTCACGTCACAACCATTCTTCAAATCATGCAATAAGCCGCAGGCCGCGTGAAACGAAGCATCCTTAAATACTGGCGACTTGGTCACGTCAGCAAACAACAAATCGAGCAATCCACAGTTCATTGCGGCATGATAGGCTCGCTTTCGCCTGGCCAGCATCTGCGATGCAATCATATCGGCACCGTAGCCGACCACAATCAACGTCTCGACCTCGTCGACCAGTGCAGTGGAACCCCACGGACGAGTCTTCACATCAGGCAGTGTACTCGTGCAGCTCTGCAAGACTCGCAGGATCACTTCGCTTTGGCTCGTCAACACTCGCATTCGGTTCTCGTTGATCCCTCAAGGTTGCTACTGGGCATGGATGTCACAGCGATCTGCGTTTGCAAAGATTGGCTCGTCCGCATGGATGGACACACTGATCGTTTCGTCGCCACTGCCCAGGAACAAATAGCAGCCCTTCGGAACGAGTTGATCGAACACCACCTTTGCACCCGCTGGCACCGTCAGCGGCGAGATCGCACCGACCCGCTGACCCGCGTTCTGTAGATCCAACTCTTCCGCGCGTTGCCATTGCTTTCCAAACAATGCCTTAACCTTTCCAAAACCAACTCGCTGATCCCCACGGACCACACAGAACAAGAATTGACCACCCTCTCGGTCGACATAGCACTGTGTATTCAGCATCCGATCAGGCTCGACCCCCAGGTATTGCCAAACGCTTTCCATCGTCTTCACTTCAGGATGCTCGAAGAGTCGCTGCCGCTGCACCCCAACTAGCCCCTGTCGAACGATTGGGTCGAGTCGATTGAAAAGATCCAATCGCCCCGTCGAATCATGTTCGATGGCATGAGCTTCCGCCCACTTGCGAGCGCCCATCGGGCAAGGGCGTTCCAAGACGTGTGGCGATCCGATCACGATCGGGCCGAGGTAGGCAACCTCCGAAAGAAAGTGTTTGGTCTTCCATGTGTTGATCCCACTGTCCAGTTCCACCAACAAACGCATCTCACCCGATTCGGGATCGGTGACTTTGCCACTGATCGCCGAAGTGCCCAGTCCCCAACGTTCCGCAGCGGCAAGCAACTTGGCAAGGTTGG
Organism: Aporhodopirellula aestuarii; assembly: GCF_023701485.1. GTDB lineage: Bacteria > Planctomycetota > Planctomycetia > Pirellulales > Pirellulaceae > Rhodopirellula > Rhodopirellula aestuarii. The sequence continues at coordinate 13,114 of NZ_JAMQBK010000096.1, read as the reverse complement.
ATCGCGTGTCACTGTTGTTGATCAAAATCCAAGTTCGCCGCTTCAGACCACCTGATGCTTCGTCGACAAGAGTTTGGGCTGAGTCCTTGCGACGCACGACCATGAATCGAGTGACGTTGACCTTCACATCCTGGCAAGCTTCTTGAGTCAGTTGCAGCTTACGATGAAACGGGAGCAGTTGCTTCGACGCCAAGGCTGCCGTCGGGCCTCGTTCCTTTTCAGCACGCGCCGCCGCTTGAGCCGTACTGTCAGCCTTTTCAAACCGGTGATTTGGGAATTCACGGAGCAACGTCTTCTTGCACTGCGCGTACGCTTCCGGTTTTGACAGGATCAGCTCGGGTGCCCCAGCGCAGTTCCCCAGCAGATCGTGAGCGATGCGCACCGGCACGCTCAAACAAACCTCCAGCTCAGCGAAATGAGAGCGTGCCACATCATCGACGACCGCCGGGAACGTCGCCTCGACAGTACCGCTGGTCGTATTGAAGTAGGGCGCGACGCCCCAACCTGCTTCGCCGCTGGCGACAGCCTCAAGAATATCGCTCAAAGTCGTCACGTTCCGATACTGAAACCCACCAAAGTCGACCGGACCAAAGATATCCATCGCCGCGACATGCGTGTGCGTTCCTGCTGGACCAAGGTAGGCGACAATGTTCTGATTCGCCTGCACAGGCAAGACCTTTCGGTGATATCTGGAAAAAACGGGGTGATCCCCAAAGAGAACCCCGCCGAGAACGCACTGCATCTTTCGGGCCAAGTGAAGCTGCTCTCAAAGTAGAAGCCTCAGTTTACCAGCCCCTGCTGTCGCTCGCTCGCCCACTGCCAGCAAGCGACCCGCAAAGCTTTTCAGACGATCGTCTTTATTAGAGTTCGATTAGTGAAGATCAGTGTTCCCCATTTCCTTCACCTCGCACGTAGTCCTCTCAACTGAAAACTTTGGAACACTCATCGTCGCTAATCGAACACTGATTTTATCGAACTCGATTCAGGAGCAGGTGATGAAGGTCAGAGCACTGGAATGGTTGATAGTCGAACGGCTCGCAATGTGTTGTGTCGCAAAACCAGCGGGGAATTGGAGACTTGTTACCGTTTCAATCAAAAATGCGACGTCGAAAACCTGCATTTTCACCGATGTTCGACGCGAAAAAGCTGTAACAGGGGTCTTTGGAACAGGTGTGCTACTAGCTGCGGTGATGTTCGCCGTGGCATCGAAACCACCTTTTCGGAGCTGACGCCCATGTTCTCACACGTAGTACCATTCTTCCAAACCATCTTCGCCTTGATTTATCGCTTGCTATTTCAAAACGAATCGCCTCGATCGCAACAACGCGAGGACAATCGAGCGAGCTTGAGCTTGGAGACCCTCGAACGACGCCAACTCATGGCTGGCGACTTGGGCGGCAACACCTTCAACCAAGCCAACGATATCGGCACCGACCGTGATCGGACGATCCAGGAATACGTTGGACCTCGGGATACCAACGACTTCTACAAGTTCACGCTCACCCGGCGATCGACGGTTGATGCCGCCATGTCCGGCCTCGGCGCTGACATTGACCTGGAACTCTACAACGCCAACCGTTCCCGACTGGCATGGTCCACCAACGGTGGCGCAAGGAACGAATCAATCAGCCGCACGTTGGATGCTGGCACCTACTTCGTGCGAGCCTACCCCTACGGCGCTGCCAGCAGCAACTACACGCTCGACCTCGCCATCGAAGCAATCGCTGCTGTCGCCCCCGATCACGCTGGTAATTCGCTGGCCGCCGCCCGAAACATCGGCACACTTCGCGGTGCCGTGACTTTGAACGACTTTGTCAGCACCAGTGGCGACAGGGACGATTACGTTCGCTTCACGCTTGCCCAAACCAGTGACGTCGCGATCACGATGACCGGCATGACGAATGACGCGGACATGCAATTACTCAACGGCTCTGGCACCACAATCGCCAGCAGCGGAAATTGGGGATCGAACAACGAGTCGATGAGTCGTCAACTTGCTGCGGGTACCTACTTCGTACGTGTCACCGCCTACCAAGGCTCGACGAACTACTCGCTGCGGCTGCAAGCTGACGCCGTCGTCTCGACGCCACCATCGAAGGTCGCTGTCCAAGCAACGGCAACCGCCAGCAATGCAGTCCGCCTGAACTGGAACGATGCAGCCAATGAGACCGAATACCGCGTTTGGTACTGGAACAATGGCTGGCAGAAACTCGACACACTCGGCGCGAACACAACAAGCTACACCGCAACCGGACTCGCGGCCAACGCCCGCCACCACTTCGTCATCCAGAGCGTCAACGCCGCCGGGATCACCAACTCCGAATTGACGTCGACCGTCACGCCAGCCGCCGTCGCACAATCCACGCTGGCAATCCCAGTGAACTGGTGGGGTGGTGCTTACACTACGGACAATGGTTTCCGAAATCGTGGCTACGCCCCCGCTCGTTTCGGTGCAACCTACTTGGGAACTTCCGCAGGCAACTGCACTTGGTACGTCGAAGGCCGCATTCGCCAAACCGCTAACGTCACCGGCATCAACGCCAGCCGCCTCAACGGGTTGACCGGCAACGCAAACGTCTGGGAAGCCAGAACGTCAATCTTCCAAGCGACCTCCACGCCGCAAGTCGGTGCGGTTGCCCAGTGGGATGTCGGCGGGTACGGCCACGTTGCTTTCGTCGAGCGCGTCAACGCCAATGGCTCGATCGAGATCTCCGAATCGTCCTACGTGCCCAACCCACAAAGTAACCCCGGCGCCAACTTCGAGTATCGCACCCGCACGATTCGTCCAGGAGCCACCGGCGGCGTCTTCGCCGCCTGGCCCACCCGCTTCCTGGTCGTTCGAGCGTAGAGCACGCACATCAGACTGACGCAACTTTCGACGGACTCGGACGTCCGTCAAACGGTCCTAATTCGTTTTCCTCCTTCCCAAGCGTTTCAATCTCTTTTCTTCATTAGTGTGCGATCAGCGCGGATGAGTGTTCCCAATCTCCTCGTTACGTTTCAGTTCAATCTTTTGGAACACTCATCTTCGCTAAATGCACACCAATCTTTTTGACCTCGGTTGAGGAGCAAGCGAACAGCACGGCTGCTCGCGGACGACTTCCAGGGACACTGCTGTTACGAGAACCTGATCGACGGACGGCAGGTTGTTACAGCCAGCATGGAATTGTCGGCGGATGAAAAGGCGGTTTTCCTGCTGTTTCGGGAAAGTCCACCATCCAAATCCTGTAACAAGCGTCCGCGTAACAACCAAGTAGATACAGACAAGCATCCAACAACCGTAGCCAAATTCCAATCCAAAGCAGCCCAGATGAACAAATCCCGGGATCAGCACGACTCCGATGACGGCGACGAACCGACAGATTACTTCAAGTTCCACATTACAGGAGCTGGGTCTATTGACCCTAGCCTCGCTGATATGGACGACGATCTCGGCTCCTTGCTGCTGGATGCAAACATGGAAAGGTTGTTTCCGCCCACACCGAAACCTGAGAGTACTCCGTGAACCTCGCCACGCTCCCTATCAACGCCCCCGATGGCATCGCAAGTGCATTGTCATGCCTGAAACCGTATGGCAATCGGCGTGTGGCGCAGCGTAACCGAGCGGGCGCAGGTATTTTATGTGTTCATTTACAGCGACTGTGTCAGTCTCTAGCCCAGCTTGCTCAGCGACCCACGCGACCGCGAGTAGCAAAAGAGCAACACCAACTAGCAAACAACATCGCGTCGTCCGACTCAGGGATCGACACAGCGAAACAAAGGAAACAAATGCAGATTTGGGTAAACGGCCTGATTTCCGGTGCGAGCATCGCTCTGCTTGCGCTCGCGTTTCAGGCTGTCTATCTGCCGACTCGCGTCTTCTTTATCGCCCTCGCAGGAATCTATGCCGCCGTCCCTTTTGTCGCTTTAAGCCTGTTAGACGCAACGGGGACTTGGTGGCTTACGGCACCCGTCGCGGTGATGGCCGGGCTGTCCCTAAGCCTTGTCGCCGAACGAGCGATCCACCTGCCGCTGGAAAAGAAAGGTGCCGCCAGCGGTGCCCAGCTCATCGCTTCCTTGGGCGCTTACATCGTCATTGTCCAGGCGGTCGCGATGATTTGGGGCAACGATCCGAAAAGCCTCAGGCGCGGACTGGACTCGGTGTCTCATCTTGGCAGCGTCATCGTCACTGGTGCTCAGTGGGTGTCGTTGATCGGGGCGACCGCTGCGATCGGCGCGTTCCTGATCTTTCTGCGTCGATCCGATCTTGGTCTTCGCCTCCGTGCGTTGGCCGACAACCCATTGCAATTTGCTTTGTACGGTCACAACGTTCATCGCTATCGCTTGCTGTCCTTTGCGGTTGCCGGTGCGCTTGCGTCCATCGCCGCGTTGGTGTCTGCCTATGATTTGGGATTCGATGCTCACACCGGGCTGCATGCGATCCTGCTCGCCGTGGTGGCCGTCATCATCGGCGGACGCAGCACTTTCATTGGTCCAGTCGTCGGTGGTTTGATCCTGGGCCTATTGCGTTCGCAAGTTGTCTGGCACATGTCCGCCCGCTGGCAGGAAGCGGTCTCGTTCGGCCTGCTTGCGGTCGTGTTGATTCTGTTCCCACATGGACTGCTTGGCCGTCGACAACGCCTGGAGGCCGAATGAACTACTTACTGCACCTGATCGTCTACTTCGACATCTACTTGATCGTCGCCCTTAGTCTCAATTTGGTCGTCGGTTACGCAGGATTGCTGACGCTTGCTCACGCAGGCTACTACGCCGTGGGCGCTTACGCATACGCGCTTTTGTCTGTCAATTTGGACTGGGGTTTCGTGCCAGCCGTCGCGGTCGGCATCTTGGTTTCCGCTGCGTTGAGTTTGGCGGTTTCGCTTTGCTCCTGGCGACTCAAGGGCGACTTCTTTGTCTTGGCGAGTCTGGCCGTGCAAGCCTTGATCTTCAGCGCCCTGTACAACTGGCACAGCGTCGATGCACCGCTTGGCTCGCTGCGTAATTTGACCAATGGACCGTTTGGCATCGTCGGCATCCACCGACCCAGCTTGTTCGGGTACAGCATTGTGTCACCGATTGCGATGGCCGCTTTTGCAAGTGTCGTCGCGGCTTTGTGCGCCCTCGTTGTTTGGAGGCTATCCGATTCCTCCTGGGGGCGGGTGCTCGTCGCGATGCGAGAAGACGAGCTCGCTGCACGAGGGTTGGGCAAGAACACACGTCTACTAAAAGTCCAAGTCTTCGCGATTTCATCAGGCTTGGTCGCGATCGCCGGGGCACTTTATGCCAGCCATGTCCGATACCTCGATCCAACTTCAGCCACACTCGACGAATCCATCTTGATGCTCAGCATGGTCGTCGTTGGCGGCGTCGGTAACTTTCGCGGCCCCTTCGTGGGAGCCGCAATCCTGGTGGGATTACCCGAACTCCTGCGATTTTTGTCGCTGCCCGACGCCCAGGCTGCGAATCTAAGAATGTTGATTTACGGCCTGATGCTGATCCTGATGATGCACTTTCGACCCCAAGGGGTCGCAGGTGAATACCGGGTTGAGTAGCCGAACTATCGCCCGAGGTAGCGTTTTTGCTACCCTGGGTTGCCGAGCAACTGACAGAAATTGACCATGACCTTGTTTTGGTCCTGAAAACGCTGTTTTTGGAAAACTAATAGGCAACGGCACGGCGAGTGCGTTAGCCACGTTCGCTACCGGTACGCAAACACAAAACAAGCATCACATGGTCACCGCAACAACCACCGCACCCACGAAAACGCCACATCGCGGTAGCGATGTTGACGTGGTGTTGTCGGCTTGCGGGATCACTAAATCCTTCGATGGCAACGCCGTACTGCGAGGCGTTGATATCACGCTTGGTCGAGGTCAATGCGTGTTGTTGACGGGTGAAAACGGTTCGGGCAAAACAAGCCTCATCAATATCCTCACCGGCAACCTACAGCCTGACCAAGGCGAAATCACCTATTCGATCGGTGATGAGCCAACAACCTTCACATTCCCACGGGGTTGGTGGCAAGAACTCAATCCTTGGAATCACTTCCGTCCCGAGTTCGTCGCCCGAGCCGGTGTTGGTCGGAGCTGGCAAGACGTGCGTCTGTTTGGAAGCCTATCGTTGCGCGACAACCTCGCGATCGCCACCCCAGACCAACGAAGCGAAAGCCCGCTGCGATCACTGTTCGGGTCGCACGCGAAGTCCGAGCATACTTCTACCGTCCTGGACGAACTTGGATTGGTCGATCGCGACGACTCGTCCGCCGACAAAATTTCGCTTGGCCAGTCTAAGCGTGTTGCCATCGCGCGAGCGATTCAGGCCGGTGCGAAAGTGCTGTTCCTTGACGAACCACTCGCTGGACTGGATCAGCAAGGTATCCAAGATGTTCTGGTTTATCTGCGACGTTTGATCCAGCAGCATCGTGTCACGTTGGTCATCGTCGAGCATCTCTTCAACCAGCATCACCTGTTACCCATCGTCACCCACCGATGGTCGTTGGCCGATGGTATTTGTGACATCGCCGAGTGCGACGAGCAAACACGGCGATCATCTCAGCCAATCTCATCGACCCGTGAAGCCTGGATCGAAGCGTTGATCGGTGAGGGCGATGAAGTTGTCGAAGAGACGCTTGTTCGCTCCGCCACGCTAACCCGCATCCGCACGGCAGATAGCACCTTCGATGCCCCCAGGCCCGCGTTGCAAATCACCGACCTTGTGGTCAACGTCGGTGCGAGACAAGTGATCGGTGTCGGCGAAGACGGCAGCACGTCGCCGCTGTCTCTCACGCTCATGCCAGGAGAGATCGGCATCTTGCAAGCTCCCAACGGTTGGGGCAAGACAACTCTGCTCAACGCAATCATCGGTGCGATCCCCATCGAGCAAGGCTCAATCACGATTGACGGACAGCAAACGATCGCGACCGAAAGCGAAGACGCTCGCGCAAGCAGCGTCTCCTGTATCACCGCAAGCAGTGCGTTATTTCCCGACCTAACCTTGAAAGAGACAGCATCGCTCGCTGGCGTGGCGCTACCTGAGATGTTTCGAGGCCGCGAGAAACGTAAATGTTCAACACTCAGCGGCGGTGAACGCCAGCGATTGGCGCTCGCCTTATCAAAGTCGAACTCACTCAACATCTACGACGAACCCCTCAACGGACTCGATGACGGAAAGTCCTTCATCGAAACGTGCAAACAAATGACATCCCAAGGCAATGCGGTTTTGATCCTTGTACCTCAAAAACCAATATAGAAAGTAAAGTCTCATGAATAACAAAGTAATCGGCGGCTTGCTCTTAGTCGCAGCGATCGCCGCTATTGGCTTCTTCGCATCTCGTCAGCCTGGCAACACGACGAACTCCGAAGGTGTTCATGTAGCGGTGAACATTCCGCTGACTGGCCCAGTAGCAGGCTTTAGCGGGCAGTACGCAAATGGTCTTCAAATGGGAGTGGATGATGCTTGCGATGAACTCGGCGTTGATCGAGATCAGATCATCTTCGATATCCAGGACAACCGGGGCGAGCCGCAGACCGCCGCAACGATTGCTCAAAAGCAGGCGGCGAATGGATTTGATGTCTACATCTCAGGCGTTTCGCAAATGACAAAAGCGGTTGCACCCATTGTTGATGATGTGTGTGACGTACACCTTACGGTCAGCTACGATGCACACCTCGCTGAAACCCCCAAGAATCGAATGCGAATCCTGCCTCACTTCAAGGCGGAAGGTCCGGTCTATGCAAACTACGCCATAAGCAGAGACGCTAAACGCGTGTTCGCATTCACACTAAACAATCCTGAAATCCAGGCTGAGTTTTCAGAATATGTACAACCGGAGCTTGAGAAAAACGGTATCGAGTTCACGAGGGAAGTATACGAATTTGGGCACGACGACTACCGCACGCTTGCACTCAAAGCAAAGTTCGCAAAGCCGGATGTCATCTTGGTCGCCGGTTTTTCATTGCACGTTGCTCCAATTTTGGACGCACTGCGAAGCGAGTCCATGCTTGAAGACGGTAATGTGCTGTGCATCATGGACTTCAACGAACTACTAACAACCAAAGAGTCTTTTGAAAGATACGAGGGAATCGCGTACATCGCTCCTCCGTTCGGCTTCCCGCAACACGTGGACAAACGAAGTGAATGGTCGGACAAATTCAAAAATCGCTTTGGCGTTACACCGAATTTCATTCCGGCTTTTGCATACGACACTGGGCGAATGATCGTGCAAGCTTATGCCGATTCCAATACTGTCACTCCAGCCTCGCTCGAGAGCGTAACGCCATTTGATGGAGTGGCTGGCGAAATAACGCTTGATGAGTATGGCGATCTCAGTACCCCTTTAGGAGTGCTAAAAGTGAATGCAGAAGGTAGTGTCGACATAATTGACGTGACCAACGACGGTGACAAGGTACTCAGAAAGGCTGGTTAAATGTCAATCGAGTTTCGGCATTCCAATCGCGATCTCGCTGTGTACTCAGACTTGTACGCGACAAACAGTTCAGCAGAGTCCCGAATGGCTGCAGCATGCAGTCACGCAAAAGTACTGCGGCGAGAAATCGAAGAGCACTGCCCGGGTCTAAGCTCACACACATGTGTTCTAGATTTGGTGTTTTTACTTCCGAGAGAGGGTGTGCTTTTCTCACGTGGGTACGTTTCGTCACCGACATCGGTCGGGACGAACACATACAATAAAATCATTTTGGATCTCGTCGAAAGTGGTAGCGACATCGCAGGTCACCCAGTATTTCAGGTTGGTCTCCCACATGACAACTCCAACGCCCCATCTACGGAGGATGAGCTGGAGCAGTTTCAGGAATCTCTGAAAACAACGGCTGAAATTTCACAGCGGTATTTAGCGGGCACAGTAGGAGAAGAGAACCGATTGCATGCGAGCGGCGCAGCATATCAAGAGCCCCGCAGTGAGTGGTGTACTCGTACATGGGAAGTCCCACGTTCAAACGCACAGAATCAATATGGTGGTCGCGGTAAACGAATAGAAAACTCATTCGCAACCCTCGTTGACAAGCTGGGCTCGAAGGCGAGCAGCCTAACCTCAATGAGAGGCGAGCCTGTAAAGTTTTTCTATGCTATCCCGATTGCTTGGTGGAGTCTCTCGCTTGAAGAAAAACCGAAGTGGCAAGCGTCTACATCGGCTTGGGAAGCTTCCCCCGGAGGAGGCCTGTTTTTCGGTTCTTCAAGAGAGCTGACATCAGAAGAAGCTCGGTTTCTTGCGAGCTACTGCGCAGACTCGGTGGGAGCCGGATACCGGCATGTACAGGCGTTAGAACAAGGTGAACGCACTGGAGCCGAAGCGGCTGTTGACGTTTTTGCGCACCAAGTCCGAACGTTAGCGGGCAAGGTGTCGAATGGTTGGCTGGTCAACTCAGAAGATTGGAATGCGTTAGAAAAACCAGATGGTTTTCGTGGCGATAAAGTCATCCCACTGCCGCAATTGTACGAAGCTGTAAGTTCAGTATTGACGCTTTGGTCAATGAGCATCGAACCAGATCACCTCTTTCCCCGGCAGGTACGCGAACAGTCGGCCAGTAATGAAAGCGTCTGCAATGAACGGTTGATTCGATTTCCACCAGAAAACGTACATGATATCGCGAGGTACGCGATGTTTCACGCACGACAATCAGTACTAGTAGGTCGATGCGAAAACCTGAAACTGTCGAACCCAGAGAGCCTTCGGGCGGCCTGGAGACAGGTGAATCGAGGGACTAATATCGCGATTGAATTTCTCAGCGACGAACGCAGTTGTTTGATTGACAAGGACCACTTCGACGACAAATTTCGCCTCGACAAAGACGACCCCGTAAGCATTGCGCGATTCTCAGAGCTATCTGGCGTGATGAGACTGATGACAGTTCTTTTTGAGAATTTCCTTCAGTCCACCAATCAAGAAGACAAAATCAAAATTCACGCAATCGCCGATACAGAGCTTGGTGGCATCACCCTGACACTCTCATTTGCAAACCCGCGTGGCCGAGTATTTGAGAGAATATCCAAAGCAAGCCACGTTGGTGCAAGGAGTCGATCCGTCATTCGATTTATTGCAGAAAAATTTTTGAACGGGTGCGAAGTGCAAATCAAAGACAATGAGTCAGACTCAGAGTGCAGAGAGTTCAAGTCCATTATGAATATCCGCAACATTTCCTGGATTGAAAACTAGCGATGCTAAAAGTCTATTTGTTTGAAGACAACGATATGGATTACGCCGCACATTGGATGGATGAGGTAATCCCTGTTGACGGAAGTCTCACCCGTGAAGTGTACGGAGTAGACACTCCTGTCGCATGGCATCCCGTGTGGAACAACTTTCCTTCCGCTCCCCTCGCCTCAAGCCAGATCTGTATTCCCACTGCTTTGCGGATTAGAGACAACGCAGATGTCAAAAAGTCTGCTGATCAGATATTTGTTGAAGCACTTGATTCCTGCTGCAATGCTTCTGGGCTTTGCCTGTTCTTTTTTGACATGGAGTTCAAGCTTATCGAGCTTGAAACGCGGCATCTTGATGTACAGCTGAAAAGAATGGACGGGGAAGATGAAGGCAGTTTTGCTCTGCGACAGACTATGTTTCGACAACGAGTGGATTCATGTCTTGCTGCAGCGACGGGAAAATCAAAATTATCTGATCAACTAAAATATCTAAATGAAAACATTCTGCACGGAATGCTCTTGGTGGTGCACGCATTAGCCAATGAGTACGTGGACGCGGATTTCATCCTTGCAACGCAAAAAACCCCAAAGCATGAAGTAGGCCGACTGCGCAATGTTGGTAGGGATGTAGCGATATGCCATACGCTGTCGAAGAATGATCATGGTGAAACACCGGCCGAAGAGGTTCATAATGCATTGGATGAGTTTTGCAAAAAAAGGACCATCACTTTAAAGAACCTGTTCTGGCCGGAATACTCGAAAAACTGGTTTACTTCCAAGAGTAGTGAGGATCGCGAGAAATTTCCAATTCCGCACGACTTTCCGGTATTTGCGGAATGGTACAAGGGCGATCTGAAGCTAGATAGCGAGCTCGCAACCTATCTTCGGAGGCTCGCTGCGTATGGATACCGATTGGGTCATCCAGAAGAACCTAGTGTTGCGATTACCCAACTTTATGAATCCTTGGATGCTGACGTACGGAATTCTATTGATCAAATCGTTCTACGATGGTTGGAAGAAAAGTGGGTTTATGAAGCTTTGAAGGCGTTCGTCGGAGGACGTGCGTTGTTGGGAACGGGTGAAAACCTTCCTACCACGGCAACATTTATTTTTCCGCTCTTGGCCTCAACGGGTCCGGTGGCGTTTGCGCGAGAGATCGCGAGAATGAAGCCTGACAATATGTGCCCTGAGATGATACTTGCTGACAAAGAATCATATCAGCGAGTAATAAAAAAGAGCTTCTTCTTGTTCAAGAGTGTCGTCCGTGACGAGGGCGGAGCGGAAAATTCCGTGACAGCTTCTCTAGATGCTGTTGGTGACTTTGGCTATTTCTCGGTTGAAGTCGGTTTATCGTGCGTGAGAGGAGTTGCCGACAATGATGACAAGCAGCCGCTACTGAGCATGACACAACTTCCAACCAAGTTCCATAACGCTCGCAAAGGAGAGACATTGGATGCGTTGAACGCATTTCAAAACGATTGTTTTCTCGGACTTGACCAAGATCGTTCGGTGTTTAACTGGGTGCTGCCGGGGAAGTCCGCTGGCGCAACCGAATTCAAAATTGGAGTCGTGAAGCGTGTCTGAAATAAAATTCTTGGTTTTGGATTCAAAGAGTCGTAAGACCGAAGCAATCAAATTGATTGCTTCGGTCTTCGATGAATCGAAGGTCGTGCCCCACCACGGAGACAAGTCCCTAGTTGAAGGATTTGGTGTTTCTAGCGCGACGGAAGTTGCAGTTGTTCATCGAACAGATTTAGGTGAAGAGTGGATATCGTCTAACGAATCTGTTCGGTCAACTTTGAATGGTGCATCCGTTGTCGTTGCCTACACAGGTGGGCAAGCGGGGCTGCAAACTGCCGAATTGCGAGAGTTTGCCGAAGATCAAAAGTACGCTAACTCTGATCGCTGGTACGCTGCAAATGTCGGTTTCGGCAAACCCAACGTTCCAGATGACGAGGGTTGGCTTGAAGTATTCAAATGGGCAGGCGATCCCGATCGTTCAACCGAGAAACTTCCCAGGCTTTTAGATCCTCCAGAGAGGACACAGCGTGAGCACGTTCTTGCAGTGTCGCTGTTTTGTGAGGCTTTTCTGCTGTCTCACGCTTATCCTCCTTTCGATGCTGCGGGAGTGGGTTTAGCACTTGGCGAAGATGCCAAGGGATTAGCGTTGGATACGTTTCAGACCCAGGAGAAAAGTGAGTGGTTCGAGCAGCCGAGCGAATGGCGGAATCTGTTCGGAACTGGACTTCTGGCGAAGCTGGAGGGAGAAATGAAGAAAGATTCGTTCGAGCGAATGGGCGATGTTTGCAAGTTCGTTTCTAAGCTGGACGATTGGAACGGACGTGACGAGATGTCGATTGGTTGTGACGAAGTGAGCAAAGTTTTTGAGCAGCTGCAAGCGGAGCTAAAGTCATCATGAGTTCTCAAACTTGGTTTGGGCGGCGGGGGGATTTCAATCACCAGTGGTTGTCCAATAATTACTTGCTGCGGCTGCGATGCTGGGTGGCGGATTTGGAATCGGGAGACGCTGAGGCTGATCCGGATTTTGAAGAGTCGTTTGTTCATGACACGCTGCCCCAGTGGGATCGGCGGTCGGTGGAAGCTCGTGCGTTGATTGACGAGGCGGTGGATGTGCTTTCGCCTCGGCGGTTGTGTGATCAGATTCCGCTCAAGCGGATGCCTGATGAACAGCGTCATTTTTGGGCACCGGTGTGGCATCAGTTGTGGCTGGGACGGACCCAGCATGTTCGTGATCGGGCCACCGCCGCGATTGATGCGGTGGATGCCGCTTACAAGGAACTCTGCGAATGCTTGGCTGGCTGCCCCGTGCCGTCGACTCCCGGTTCGGCTCGTGAGTGCTTGCCGGTGGCCAAGGAGTTTGCGACCGCTTGCGAGGAACTACAAGCGGCCATGGAATTGCTGCCAAAGTCGGCACGCTGGTGATCCTTCCCCGTTCTACGTAACCGTTCACCAGAAC
>NZ_JAMQBK010000095.1 GCF_023701485.1 Aporhodopirellula aestuarii | reverse complement strand
CGATCCCACGTCGCCTCGACCTCGAATCCACCGTCCGCCCACGCGGAAGGCCCAGGTAAGCAGGTACATAGAAGTGATTCGGTATAACGACAATTCAGCGGATCGTGATCGGTTCGGCGTAGGCCGGACCAAGGAGCCTAAGCGACGCAGTTCCGGCACGACTGAGCAAGTGAATGCCGGAACTCGCAAAGCCTCGTTCCGGCCTACAGTTCGCGGCAGTTTCGCCAGATGATTCCTGCAGACCTGCTTAAAACAATCGACGTCCCATAGGAATGAGTTGTGGCACATCGCATCAAGTTGGGAGGTCCGAAAACCACGACGAGTTCCAATACCGGTTGTCTTTATCAATGAGTTCTGCAGTGCTCAAAACGCACCTTCAGCCGGCTTGTAGGTCGAGAGCCGGAGAGTTTGTCTGGGGCAATTCATTGGGGTGAAACATCCCGAAGACTTAAGCGGAATCGTAGGTGCGAGATCTAAGGTGAGTGTGCGGTTTTGACGCACGTCGTTTGCTTATGCGTTGAACGCCTCGTTGTCGGAGCATTTGTTGGGAAAATGGAGATTGAAGGCGAATCTTTCGAAACCTAAGGGCTTCCGCGGTGCTTAAGACGGCTAGCAGAAAAATCCTTCTGCTGCTTTTTCTGTCCGATTCTAGGACGATCCCTTAACGGAGCGAATTATGAAGAATGAAACAATCGATGCCCTTCAACTGGTTGATTCTCGACGACGTGGTTTCCTGAGCAAAATGCTGGTCGGTGGAGCGGCACTTGTTTCTTTGCCCGCGATGTCGACGGTCGTGCTGGGTGACGACGAGGACACGGGGGCCGCATCCGGTAAGGGTGGCAAAGGCAAAGGCGGTGGCCGGGGTGAACGCGGTGAAGGTGCCCGGGGCGAGGGTGGCCGAGGCCAAGGTGGCAGGGGCGAAGGCGGCCGAGGCGAAGGTAAAGGCACTGGTGGCGGCCGAATGGATCCGAAGGCATTGGCTGCTGAAATGATGGCTAATTTCGACAAAGACGGCGACAACAAGCTGAGCGAAGCTGAACTTGTCGCGGCCTTGACGGCATTCGCTCAACAACGTGCCGCTGGGCGGGGCGGAGCGGATGGTGAAGCACGTGGCCGAGGTGGAGCTGCCGGTGAAGGTAAAGGCAAGGGCGGCAACGCCGGTGGAGGCAAGGGGAAAGGCAAAGGTAATCAGTAGGCCTTTGGGGCATTCCCTGTCCATCGTTTTTGATAAACGAGGCTATTAGGTTCTTGAGCCCTGGATGTGAATTCAGGGCTCAAGTTGTTTTGGGGGTGCGTAGGCGAGGTTGCCGTTTGCCGCTGATCCAAAGTGCGAGCGACGTTCAGTTCTTTGCAATCAGACGGGTGGCCGCCATGTAAGACCCTCGCACTGTAGAATGTGTGCTCCCATTTCTGTGTCGCGTGTTTTCGGCCGATCGGTTTTTCATTGCAGTCGCCGAACTCGGCGCAGCGCGTCTCTTGCCATCCGTTGACCGTTCGCTCCCGCTTGTGGTAGGTGGGCGGTGACGTGTCTCCTCATCTACTCAGCACCTCGACGTCCAATGCCGTTTCTCTCAGTCAATCCCAATGTGCTGCTCTCGCCTGTCGCTGACGGATACATCGCGTATCACACCACAGCCAACCGGCTGCATGAGCTGAATCCGACGGCTGCGCTGTTGGTGGAACTTTGTGATGGAAGCAGAGACGCGGACGCTGTTCTCACAATCGCATCGCCTCTGTTGCCGCCGAACTCTGAAGCGGCTGTGCGAGGTTGGATTGATCAGGCGGTCGCGTCAGGAGTATTAGTCGAAGGGAACGAAGCAATTGTTGATGGCGAAGTTCGAGAATTGCCCGCCGATCAACTCAGTGAACTTGCGTGCCAGTTACGAAGTGAAGGCAAGGTGCAGGCAGCGTATTTGTGCCAGGACCGCGCCACGCAGTTGCTCCCCGACAACAACGCCTATTGGCGGGAACTGGGTGAGCTGGCGCACATTGTTGGCAAGCGGCCCGAAGCCAGAGAAGCGTACGAACATTACATGCAGTTTTGTCCTGATGACGCAGAAGTTCGGCATTTACTGACTTCGCTCCGTGACGATGAGGCACCGGCCCGCGTCCCCGATGAGTGCATCAAGCAGCTTTATGAACGCTTCTCGGCGTTTTACGACTCCAACATGTGTGACGAGCTTGGGTATTCGGGGCCCGAGCATCTCAACTCGGTGGTCGGCGAAGCTCTTGGTGAGCGTCGAGGGTTGTCGGTGCTCGATCTTGGCTGCGGGACTGGATTAGCCGGTCTGACCTTGAAGGATCGGGCGTCGCGGCTGATTGGTATCGATCTTTCCGCGGAGATGATTTCGCGGGCCGAAGAACGAGGCGTCTATGATCATCTGCAGGTCGCCGAGATCACTGAATTTTTGCGTAGCGTCACGGAGACATTTGATTTGATCATCGCTTGCGATGCTCTGATCTATTTCGGTGATCTGTCGCAGGTGATTGCACCAGCCGTCAAGCGTTTGAACGCCGGCGGTGTGATCGGCTTTTCCGTCGAAGCCGCATCTAAGCCGCCGTGGTCACTCACCGACTCGGGGCGGTACGTTCACCACGCCGATCATGTCAATGAAGTTGCACAGGCTCATGGCCTGGAGGCAACCTATCGCGAAGAATTCTTGAGAATGGAGTACGGCAAAGAAGTCACGGCGTTGTACGTCACGATGACAAGTGGCGATCCATCGGACTCTTAATTCGCGGGAATCGCTGAGAGCTACAATCGAGTCGGACTGTTTGCCGACAGATGCAAACAATCAACGACCGTCCGGCAACCCGCTTGTTACCTCTCGGACTTCCAACGGCCCAAATCCGCCGACCGCATGACGGTGCGTGTTGAGTTCGATTCGGGATACCTCTCCTGTTGACGAGGTGAGTGTTGATTTGACGATGCCGTTTTGGGTGATGTATGTGTCAATCTCATGCTCGCGATATCGCTCGCTCAAGCTGGTGAGTTCGGCCATGAGTTCAGCGAAGCGATCCGAGAACCCGGGGGTCTGGTTCCATACCTGTTGATTGAAGTCAAAGAAAGAAAGCGTCTCTGCTCCGGCAAGCATGGCTTGGTATGCCATTACCCGGAGTTCATCAATTTCGGGCAGTTTGCTTTTGGGAGGGTGAATCCACGTTTGCAGAATGACGACCAGCGGCAATTGACGATCGGCAAGCGTCATTATTTTGCGACTCCGCTGCATGATGAAAAAAACGTCATCAAGCGGCGCTTCATGAATGTCCGGATAAGGCATGATTCGCATCACGTCGGCTGCGTTGTAAAGCAGCGAGTAGTACTGAAGCTGCGCATCCGTTAACGCAGCCATCGGTCCCCAATGAGAGATCTCGATACGAGTGGTGGGGAACTCTTTGCGGAAGACCGGTTTCAGACGTTTGTATAAATCGACGTAGAAGTCGAAGTGCGTTTCGGGTGTATTGCGTTCAGGTTCGTCCTGCACACTGAAACCAACGAGGGTTTTCGGGTCGACCGCACGAGCCCATAAAAGCCCCCGTTCAATCTCGTCAGGCGTGGTTTGATGTGACCACCAATTTCCCAGCACAACTTTCAGGCCGATGCGGGTCGCCATTTCGTGCAGTTCCACGCGGTCCAAGATCACCTGCGTGAAGCCCATCGACTTGAGCTTCCGAAGTTCTTCTTCGGAATGCGGGCAGTACATTTCGAACCGCTGCGTCATGCGACAGGCGACATGAGCGTCGATAAACTGGGCAATGTTTCGCGCGCGTATCTCGTCGGGGTCTTTGGAGGACAGGGGCAGCTCGGAGCTGGGTGAGGCTGGCTCTTTGACGGTGTCCTGAGCGATCACGCACGGCGATGTCGAAAGGCAAAGTGTCGCGAAAACGAGAAGGTAGGTGAGAGTAGAAACGTTACGCATGCAAAAAGCCTTCGCCACGCGGGCAAGTGATCGCCGTGCGGGGATGAAATGGCGTTGTGGATTTCGCCAGAATTCTTGAGGTGCAGAATGATAGCGGATCCCACAAGCAAATCGTATCGAATTTTCTTGCTCGATACCTAGCCGTTTGGACGCTAGTCGTGGTGGTCGGTGAGAACCGCGAGTAACGCCGCTGGGCTAATTCGCTCGTCGCGAACTTGCTACTGGTTACGGATGCAGTACAGGTGTTCTTTGCCACGCAGGAAAATTTCGTCGCCGACAATCGCTGCGGAGGCGTCGATGGTATCGTCGAGTTTGTTGGTCGAGACGACTTCAAACGTTTTGCCGTGTCGAAGTACGACGGTCGTTCCATCGCGGCCGGTCAAGTAGATGTGGCCTGCGGCGGCGACGGGTGACGCGTAGACGGTTGAAATGTTGGGCAGACGAGTTTGATCGATCAGCAGCTCACCGGTTTTGGCATCTCGCGAAACCAGAACGCCGTTGTTGGCTTTGACGAAGTAGAGTTGGCCTTTGTAGAGAACTGGTGACGGAACATATGGAGCCGCGTCTTCTTCGATCCAGGTGATGGAATCGCTGTCGGTGATGTCGCCCTTCGAGCTCAGCGGAATGGAGTAGATCGCGTACCCACGGTAACCCGTCATCACGATCACGTTGTCTTCGAATCGGACCGGCGACGGGATCGGGTTGCTCGCCTGTCCGCCACATTCCCAAATGACTTCGCCGGTTGCCAAGTCGTAGCTGCGCACGCGATTGGATCCGTTCGCGATCACTTGGGTGCGTCCGTCGTATTGTGTGATCAGTGGCGTGGACCATGTGGTTTGTTCGTCGCGTTGTTGCCGCCATTTCTCAGATCCGGTTTCGGCGTCCAATGCAACGATGAAGGAATCGCCTTCGTGATCGAAGGGAACGACGAGGGTTCCATCGTGAACGGCCGGTGAGCTGCCTTCGCCGAACTGTGCCCGCGTTTGCATCTTACCGAGGTCTTTACTCCACAGCAGTTTGCCGTTGAGGTCGAGACAATGAACGCCTCGTGAGCCGAAGGAGACGTAGAGTCGTTTTCCGTCGGTTACAGGCGAAGACGACGCGAATGTGTTGGTATTGTGTCCGGCTTCGTGGGGGACTTGCTCGGTCGCGGTGGTTCGCCAGATCTCTTCGCCGGTCGCTTTGTCGTAGCACAGCACCATGAACGCGTAGTAATTGGTCGGCGCCGAACCGCCACCGCCACCTCCGCCACGTCGGCCGCGAGCACCACGTGATCCACCGCCGGGACCGCCGCGGTCTCCACCACGGTTTTCGGCACCCGGGCCGCCTTCGCGTGCTCCACCATCTCGTGGGCCGCGAGGGCGTTCATCGGTGTTGGATGGCGAGTTTTCAGCGGTATCGGTTGTGGACGCGCCCGCTGTCGCGTCTTCTTTCACGCGGTCAGTCTTCATGGCGGTCGACACGTAGACGCGGTCGCCCAAGACGATCGCCGTTGAGCTACCCGCGCCAGGGACGGCGACTTTCCATGCGACGTTTTCTGATTCGCTCCACGAAATCGGCGGGTTTGACGCGGTAGCCGTTCCCGACGCGTCAGGGCCACGCCACTGGGGCCAATCCGTTGTGCTTACTTCGGCCGATACGTTTGTGCAGGTTGCGTACATGCACAGCAGCAGGAGAGCGAATCGCGTGTTCACAATGAATTCCATTGGATAGGGGAAGGTGTAGGACGAGACGCGGATTGAACCCCGACGCGTTCAAGAAGTCTCGTTTTCAACAGCGGATTCGAAACCTTGTCCAACGGGTGGGGTTATTCTTTGCACGACGGTTCTCCCACGAAATGAAACGCTGGATCGTGAGATCGTTCCCGTCGATTTACAAACGAACACCAGCGGCTCATGCATTCTCCCCAACGGAATCAAGCACATGAAACGCGCCACCGCGAACGAGATCGATCAACGTCTGCTCGATATTTACGATGATTACGCGCACGGAAGATTGACGCGACGTGAGTACGTCAAACGATTGGCGGCGTTCGCTGTGGGTGGGCTGACCGTCGAAACGATCGAGCAAACCCTCGCCCCCAACTACGCATTGGCAGAGCAAGTCGCACCGGACGACGCTCGTATTCGAGCCGAAACGATCGAGTATGCATCGCCTCAGGGCGGCGGCACGATCAAAGGGTTGCTGGCGCGGCCCGCTGTCGGCGAGCGGTTTCCGGCAGTGTTGGTGATCCATGAAAACCGAGGTCTGAATCCCTACGTTGCTGACGTCGCACGGCGTCTCGCGGTGGACGGTTTTCTCGCTCTCGCGCCCGATGCCTTGTCGCCGCTCGGAGGTTATCCGGGGAATGACGACGATGGACGTGCGATGCAAGCGAAGCGGGACCGCGGTGAGATGTTGGAAGATTTCATCGCCGGTGCAAAACTGCTCGACACGCACCCGAATTCGACGGGCAAAGTTGGTGCGGTCGGATTTTGTTTTGGCGGCGGTATCGTCAACCAACTCGCCGTCAATCTTCCCGATGTGCTCGATGCCGGCGTGCCGTTCTACGGTAGCCAACCGAACGCGTCGGAGGTATCCAAAATTAAAACGCCGCTCCTGATTCAAAATGCCGGACTGGATCGTCGCATCCTGGCGGGGGCACCCGCGTTTGAAAAAGCTCTTCGTGATAACAATGTGCCTTTCGAGGCTCACGTTTATCCCAATGTGAATCACGGTTTCCACAACGACACAACGCCGCGATATGACGACGCTGCCGCGAAGCTCGCGTGGGAACGCACGATCGCGTGGTTTAAGAAGTACCTCGGCTAGCAGTCGTTCGCCGCGATTGCTTTGGTAATTGCGATGACGAACACCGGGTGTGTTGCGACTACCACAGGAATCACCCATCGGCGAAGGTGATTCCTGTTATGCGCCGATCGTCGCGCGAGCGGCAAGCGTGGCACATCAGGTTGTTTCTATGAGTGTGCCACCGGAAAATATCGATAGTCTTGCCCGGTTTCCGGTGCTGAAACTTGCTCAATAGTATGAGAAAGATTAGCTTCATCGACGATCGTTTTCTGGGAAACATCTTCCAATAAGCAGGTCGGTAGGAGTCTCTCGACGCGTCAACTGATTTGGCGTTGGCGGTAGGTTGCTCTCATCACCCTAAGCATGAATGGATCGTTAGCTCACGCATATTGACTAGCTCACCACGCTCGTCGGTACGGTTGCAACCTTCATGCCTGGGCTAGCATGCATGCAACGGAGAAGGGGTGACTCACTGAGTCTTGCGTAGCTGCGTAGTAACGACAACTTTGACGTTGCAATGATGTTTTCGGTAAGCGATTGAGTCAGCCATGACGAGGACCCACTCCGCCCGCGAGTGCGTGTCCGATGCAAACTTGAAGTTCGTCGATACTATTAAGGATCTAGCAGATGCATTTGTCCGTCCGAGTGGCCCAAACAACGATCACGTGTGTGATGTTGTGGGCATCCATGATTTCTGGCGTGGTCGCCGCTGAAGAAAAAACACTGCAAGTCGCAGGTATTTTCGGCGACCACATGGTCTTGCAACAACAGCGAGACAATCGCTTTTGGGGGACGGCAAAGCCGGGCGATGAAGTTTCGGTGACCGGATCATGGTCCGATGAGACCTCGACGAGCGTGGCCGATGAGCAAGGGAATTGGCACGTCTCGCTCATGACGCCTGCCGCGGGTGGTCCGTTTGTGGTCACGATCAAGACGGATGATGACTCCGTTGAACTGAACGATGTCTACGCCGGTGAAGTTTGGATTTGTTCCGGCCAATCGAATATGCAGTGGAGAATGCGTGGCTTCGGCGTGGATCATTTCAAAGAAGACGTGGAGAAAGCAAACTACCCACGTCTGCGCTACTGCGAAATCCCCGCCGTGGTGTCTTTGGAAGGACAGGACGACGTCAAGACGCAATGGACGAAGTGCGATCCGCAAACGGTGCTGAACCTGAGTGCCGTCGGATTCTTCTTCGGTTCACGATTGCATCAGGAGCTCGATGTGCCGATCGGATTGGTCTCGTCGAATTGGGGCGGTTCGAGTGCGGAAGCATGGGTGAGCCCTGAGGTTCTGCGTGAACAATTCCCTGAGTTCAACAAAGTGCTCGACGGATATCCCGCGATCGCGGAGGAGTCAGGCCTGACTTACACACGCAGCGAGAAGAAACCGAAAGGATTGAAGCAGACCAGTCCGGCGGTGTTGTACAACAGCATGATTCGCCCGCTGATCCCGTACGCGTTTCGCGGTGTGATTTGGTACCAAGGCGAATCAAACGTGCAGAATCCGAAACAGTATCAAACGCTGTTTCCAGCCATGATCCGCGATTGGCGGACACGGTGGGGGCAGGGCGATTTCCCATTCTACTACGTTCAAATCGCTCCCTTCGCGTACAAGACGAACCCGATGAGCGCCGCGTTCCTGCGTGAGGCCCAAGTGATGGCTCTGTCGGAACCCAACACCGGGATGGTGGTGACGATGGATATCGGTGATGCCACCAACATTCACCCGAAGCAAAAGAAACCGGTCGGTGAACGTCTCGCTCGCCTCGCGTTGGCACGCGACTATGGACGTGAAGGTTTGGTCGATTCAGGACCGCTCTACAAGAGCCATGCTGTCGAAGACGGTGCGATTCGCTTGACCTTCACCGACATCGGTAGCGGCCTCGTTGGTATGGATGGAAAGGAACTGACCCATTTCACCATCGCGGGGGCAGACAAGCAGTTCGTCGACGCGGAAGCGGTGATCGACGGCGACACGATTGTCGTCCGCAGTGATGCGGTTGCCGAACCCGTTGCCGTGCGATACGGATGGGGCAGTGGCGACATTCCAAACTTGGCAAACCAAGAAGGTTTGCCTGCGTCTTCGTTCCGCACTGATGATTGGCCGATCACTGAATAAGGCGATCACTGAATAAGGCGATCCCTGTTTAAGTCAGATCCCAGAGTTTGGGGTCTGACCGAAGTCTGCAAGACGATGGCGTTTGATTCGTTGAACGCTGTCAACCTAACGCGACGTGAGCCCGAACGGATTCGGGTTTGTGTCGTTGGGCGAGGTTTCGATTCGCGGTGTCGGTTTGGTTTGTCCTTTCGGCCAGAACAATACCGTGGCGCCTTTGGACAACGAAACCTGATAAACACCGTCACGCTTTGATTCGACGGTGCTGTTATCCGAGGTCGCCCACTCGGCGTCGACCAGTTGAGGTTCCACCTCGACACTCCCGCCGACTTCCGCGGTGACTTCAACCCAGCTCGTTTTACCGGCCTCGCGTCGGGCGCTGACCAAGAACGCTCCTTCGCATCGGAACTGGTCGAACTGTGCGCCAAACCAGGGTTTCGGCATTGCTGGGAAAACACGGATCCTTCCACCCCAGCTTTGAAGCAGCATTTCCTGCATCGTGGTGGCGCCATGGAGCGGTGTTTCGATTACCGGTAACACACTCAGTTCCGTGTAAAACGTATTGGGGTGAAGAAACGACTTGAGGCGGTTGAGGAAATCGTAAGCTCGATCGCCATCTCCTAACAATGCGGAAATGCAAGCTCCGCCGGTGACCGAATATCCCGCCATGGGGCGTCCGTGATCGTGCCAGTTCGAAAGGCTCAACTTGATGAGGTCGCGATCACTCTGCGACTCAGGCGTCAACGTGTGGAGCGGGTAGATCGCGAGTAAATGCGACCAGTGACGGTGGCCGCCTACGAGTGATACGTCTCGACCGATCATTCGCCCGGTTTCATTGATGTGTACCGGGACGAGCTTTTCTTGCACCGTTTTCCAGTACGCGATGAGTGGTTCAGTCGACTCGTCGAGATTCTTTTCTGAAGCAAGCTCCAGAAGTCTCCCCGTTGCCCATCGCAGCAAGTCGAGATCGTAACTGCAGTCTTCGGCGATCCGATATTCGGGGCTATATGTTTTCGGCAAATGCAGAAGTCCATCGGATTCTTCGACCAAAAAATATCGGTAGTAGTTCACCGCACGAACCAATAACGGATACAGAGTCTCATCACGCAGTTCTTCGTCCTGCCAATAAAGATATTCGAGATCCACATTGTGGAGTGCCCACAACAGGTTGCCGCATTCGAGGCCGATGTTGGCGTCTTTGGGCGGACGTCCCGTTCCGGGTTGCCCGGCGTGTCCGGCCAAATCCCATCCTGAAGTGGAGCGGCTGATCGCGTAAGAATCACTGCGGTATTCTTCGGCGACGTTCAGTGCCAACTGATCGCGGCACTCGCTCAACCGACGCGAGAGGGCGGAGCCCATGCCGCGACGATTGGCGGTCGCAAATCCACTGTGCGAGAGCTGCGCGTTCAGGTTCCACCAAATCGCATTCCATGCCGTCGGCTCCAACCAGGGGCCTTGATTGTCGATGATCCATTTTTCGGCTCGAGTGGCACAGGCGAGCTTGTATTGCTGGATCCAGTAAAACGCATCCCAAAAGGGATCGCCTGTCGAGAGATAGCTGAGTTGGTAATAGTCATGCCACCACTGTCGGTGCTCAGCGAGCCACTCGTCCTGATCCGCCGCAGCGGCTGCGCGAACGGCTGCCACGGCGAGACTTTCGGCATCGTTGCCGGGAAACGAGTGCATGACGCTGAGCCAAAGCCGCGTTTGTCCCGACGATTGCGACTGGTACCACGCAACGGCGGTTTGGCCACCGGCGTAGAGATTGTGCACTGAAGTCTGGACGCCATCGTCTAACGTTTTGTGTACGGCAGGAGGGTTGGACGGGGTACGTGGTAGTTTTGCTCGAAGAGCTCGCGGGTTTTGTGCCTCTTCCGCAACGTAGACAAACTTGGTCGCCTCGAGGTCACCGGTTGCCGCCATCTCGAACCGCATCACGGGGGAGTTTGCGTGAACGACCGTTCTCCATTGGGCCTTGCCCGACTTCGATTGATATTCGCCGGTTGCTTGGGCGTCCCACAGCGAGAGTCGTGAGGTGCTGCCGACTAGCTTTTCGGGGCACTCGACCCGCACATGTCCAATGAAGAGTCGGCCGCGATTGAGCACTTCGACGTTCTTTTCGCTGAGGTCGTCCTCACTCGCCGGGCGGTGATCATGAGCCGCGGAATTGCCGACCGTCCATCGTACCGCTTGGTCGTCCTCCCGGTACATCATCGTTCCCTGTTCGCCGTTGCCGAGAAATGGAGATTCCATCCAAGTTTTCGGCAGTCGCTCCCAAATCAAATCGTATGCGGCCAGTTCGTCAGCCCATGCGATCTTGTTTTCTGCAGCAAAGCTTGGAGATGCCAAACATAAGATTCCTGCGCAGACAAACGTAGAAGCAAGTAGCCGCGCATAAACAATGTGGTTTGTTAGCGATGCGATGGTATTAGTCACACGTGTCGAGAGTGTATCGTTCTTCATAGGGAGTGTTCAGTTGATACGATCGGAGCGGTTGGAAGTCTCCGTTCTAGTCAGACACGGGACGATTTTCTAGGAGTGGCTTCATCATGCCCCAGGGCGGTGCATCCCTTATCAAGCCAGGAAGGTGACGCAACTGTCATTGATTTCGGATTGATAGAATGATTGTTCGGAACGATTCATTTTGTTGTTTCATGGGATCGCTGGGGATTGATTCTTTGGAGTATGCTGGCTCGAGTCTGCCTGTTTGAGCGGACTCGATTCGACGTCGTTGTTGACGTTCGGTGTTTCACTCTCATGTAATTTGCGATGCGTCCTGCCATGCAAAGATTCTGTTTTCAAAACGTCGTGTTGATTGCCCTGCTGGCTATCGTCCACGGTTCAAGTCACGCCGAGCAACGTCCGAACGTGCTGTTCATCGCCGTCGATGACTTGCGGCCGTCGATCGGGTGTTATGGGGACCCGCACGCGATCACGCCGAACATTGATCGTTTGGCGTCGAAGGGTGTGCAGTTCAACCGGGCGTATTGCCAAGTCGCAGTGTGCAACCCGTCGCGAGCGACGTTGATGACGGGGCTTCGTCCCGACAAGCTTGGCGTGTGGACGTTACCGATTCACTTTCGCGAAGCCATGCCGGATGCCGTGACGATGCCGCAGTGGTTCCGAAAGTTTGGTTACACGGCTGTGAGCCACGGCAAAATCTATCACAACCCGACGCCAGATCCGCAGTCGTGGAGCGAACCGATTCGCAATCTTCCGCCGCTGCCATACGTTTATCCGGAAGGCACCAAGACGCAAATTAAGAAGGCACAGGATGCGTTGCCCCCCAACGATTGGAGAAAGAACAATCTCCGCGGGCCGAGCACAGCCTCTCCGGAGCTGCCCGACGATCAAATGCTCGACGGCGCTCGAACAAACATGGCGATCGAAGATCTGCGACGATTGGCGAAACAGTCCGAGCCGTTCTTTCTGGCGATGGGTTTTATCCGTCCTCACTTGGCATGGGTTTCGCCGAAGAAGTACTGGGACATGCACGACCCGAGCAAACTGCCGGTGCTCACCAACCAACAGATCACTCCCAATACACCACCCTACGCACTGCATAACAACAGTGAGCTGACGCACTATGTCGATCTAATTGATCTCCCGCGTCCTTGGGATGACCGTGAAGTATCAAGCGACAATGCCCGGCATCTGATGCACGCGTATTACGCTTGTGTCAGTTACATCGACGCACAAATCGGCAGGTTGCTAAACGTTCTGGAGGAGGAAGGTTTGGCCGGCAATACGATCGTGGTGCTGTGGAGCGACCACGGTTGGAAGCTCGGAGAGTATCGAGGTTGGGGCAAGATGACCAATTACGAAATCGATGCTCTTGTCCCATTGATTGTGGCTGGACCGGGAGTGGACGAGGCTGGAAAGCAAAGCGACCAGTTAGCGGAACTGCTGGACCTGTATCCGACGCTGTGCGAATTGGCTGGCATCGAAGTTCCTGAATTCATCGACGGTGTGAGCCTCGTTCCTAACTTGAAAGACGTTTCCGCGAAGGTTCACGACGGTGCGGTCAATCAGTACTACCGCAATTTCGAGGGGAAACAGTATATGGGGTATTCGGTTCGCACGGATGACTATCGTTTGGTCGAGTGGCGAGACTTTTCCACCGGTGAGGTGACCGATCGAGAGATGTACGATCACCGTACTGAACATTCTGAGACCGAAAACATCATTGCGACTGCGGACGCGGAACTCATCGATGAACTCACCGAATTGCTGTTAAAAACGCATCCGCGAATCGGATTGGTGATGACGCCAGCGATTCATTCGAAAGCGACCGGCGAGCAAGGGCGTACGGAGATCGCGTTTGAGAACCAGAGCGACACATTGATCCACGTGTACCCGATCACTCAAGGCGGACGACGTGGCAAGGTTCGTAGAATTCCGCCAAGTGGTCAGGGGAAATTTAATACCAACGTTGGCAGCGTTTACGTCGTCGAGAGTCACGACGGCACGATCCACGAGATCCACACGACGACGGAATCGGTGGAAAAAATTGTGATCAAACGCGACTGAGGACCGAGCGGAAACGATTTAGCGAATCCCGCTAGGGGAAAACCCCCCGTCCAACTCCTGTATCAGTTCGTTGGTTCGGAGTTTCCGATCGCGATCAAACGTTTGGTGGTGCGGAGGTATAGGACGCCGTCGGAGATTGCCGGGGTTGCGAAACAGGGTTCGCCGACGGGATTTTCAGCCACTAATTCATACTCGGGACCAGTCGCCAAGACATAAACGGTGGCGTTTTCGGATGCGCAAAGAACGTTTCCATCGACGGCGACGAGTGATGCGATGATGCCCGCGTCTTTACCCAAGCGTTTCTCAAACATCTTTTCGCCGGTCTTGGCGTGAAAACATCGCACGACTCCGTTGGAGTTGCCAAGGTAGAGGTAATCGCCTGAGACGACGGGCGTCGACATGTACGACCCTCCACGCTCGGTGTTCCAGACGATGGCCTCGGATGGTTCCTCTTCATCGAGTGACAACGTCCCACGGGCGTCAGGGCGAACGACGTAGATCGGAGCTTTGCCGCCGTGGGCGTTGGTGATGTAAATCCATCCGTTGGCTACAAACGGAGTCGGGATTGGATTGTCACCGCCGCCCTCGAGTCGCCAAATTTCTTCGCCGGTTTCGAAGTGATAGGAAACGATCCAAGGCCAACCGTTAACGATCATTTGAGTAACACCATCGCTTTCGTAAACCAGCGGCGTGCCCCAGCTGCGTTCGCACTCGTCGGCTCGATCGACCTTCCAGACTTCCTCTCCATCGGCCAGACGTAGGACCGTTACGAAAGGATGGTCGGGATCGTCACAGATCAATGCGACGCGATCGCCGTGAATGACCGGTGAACTCGCGTAGCCCCATCCGATACCGTATTTGCTGACATCGATCACGCCGAGGTCGCGTTTCCAGATCAGATTTCCGTCGAGGTCGTAGCAATACACACCTTCTGAACCGAAGCAAGCCACCAGTCGATTGCCACTGACGGCGACGCTCGTGTTGGCGTGTGTCGCTTTGCTGTGTCGGGTCGCCCGAGGCATTCCTTGGTGAGCCGTTTGTCGCCATATCTCTTTGCCGGTCGTCTTGTCGTAGCAGAGCACGATCCAGCTTTGCGAGCCGTCGTCTTCGGCGGCATCGATGTTTCCTCCGGCGGCGATGTTGAGTTCCAAGTCGCCCTTATCGGCAACCGCCGTCAGCAGAAAGATGCGGTCGCCTTGAATGATTGGGCTCGAATGACCAAGGCCTGGTACTTCGGTATCCCACAGCATACCTTGGGTGGGTCCGTTTTCGGTATCGGCGTTCCAAGTCGTAGGAATCGAACCACCCTCGGAAACGCCGCGAGCACGGGGGCCCCGAAAAGACGGCCAATCCGTTGTTGATTGTGCGTGTGCGGACGATGTCAGCGTGAAAGCGCATGCAAACAGAACGGAAAGTTTCACGGTCAACGTCTTCATGGATTCAATCGTGGTTTAGCGGGGCGGTTGAGAAAGATACGGTTCATGGCATCCGAATTTGCCACGGCGATGTCGGCGTACCCATCCCCATCGAGGTCGCCAACGCTCAGCCCGTAAGTGGCTGACGGTTGTCCGAAGGGGACTTCGTCGAAGTCGGTTGGGTCACCTCGGCGAAGGAATACCGAACACGGTTGATTCAGATTGCCAGCGATAATGTCGAGTACGCCGTCGTTGTTCATGTCGGCAACCGCGATCGCGTATGTTTGACTGTCCGAGCTTCCAAACGGAATCGATTGTGAGACGCCGCCGGCACCATCACCAAGATAGAGTTGGTTCACTTGGCCGATGTTTCCGATCACCCAATCCAATTTTCCATCTGCGTTGAAGTCAGCGATCGCAACGGCTCGCGATTGGTCGTTGCCGCTGCCAAACGGAACGCGTTTCGAAAAGTCCAGGTTGGCAGCGCCGAGCAATACTTCGTTGGGTTGGCGATCCCGATTGGCGAGAACCAAATCGAGATATCCGTCGTGATTGACATCGCCCGCGGCGACATCGATTGTCGAATCGTTATCGCGTCCGAACGACGAGGCGAGTTGAAAGTTGGCGTTGCCGTCGTTGACGTAAATGCGATTGGGACGCCCGCGACAGGTTGTGATGATGTCGACATCGCCGTCGCGGTCGAGGTCAACCACCGTCAAGCTGCGAAGACTCGAGACGTCGCCGAACTCGGTGTGCTCGGCGTAATTACCCGCGCCGTCGTTTAAGAAGATTTGGCCGCGAGCCATGTCATTTCCAACGGCAATGTCCAAATCGCCGTCACCGTCGAAGTCAGCGAGTTCGCACGCATAGGTGGTTCGCATGTCGCTACCGAGTGGGCGGACGACCGAGTATTTAGCGTTGCCTTGATTGATGAACAGATAATTGCGTTGCGGCCAGTGGCGACCGTTCGCGACGACGATGTCCAAATCTCCGTCGGCATCTATGTCGCCGATCCGAGCGGAGGCGGAACGAAGACTTTCCGTACCCAGCGTCATGCGTTCACTGGTTACAAAAATACGGTCTTGCGCGACGACGGATTGCCCGACCAGGATAGCGACCGTGGTCGCCATCAACCAACGTGCGTGTCGACCGGTTGCTTGCATGCTGTTTGTCCGTGTTCGTAGCGAACAATTGGAAATCAATGGATTGGCGTTCGGCGTAGTCTAGTCGTACTTCTTTGACTTGACCACGCAATCGACGCCGCGAAGCGACTTCGCGAATCATTTCATGGCGAACGGGCGTTCATCCGCCGTTTTGCAAAACGTTATGTAAGTCCAAGATTCCTTAGTAGGCGGAGTCAGCCGCGCGTTAGGATAGACTTCGGTTGAACGAACCTGATTCGAATCGAAAGGGGATACAAAATGGACGGTCGGTCGGACAAACAAGGACGGCGAACGTTCTTGCAATTGGCGGGTGCTGCTGGGGCCACGTTGACGCTCAATGAATTCGGGTTTCTCGGAAGTCTTCCAAAGGTGTCGGCGGCCGAGTCACGGTTGCCAGCGGACGCGGTTCAGTTTTCATCCGACATTGAACCGTTGGTGAGGTTGTTGGAGGAAACGCCTCGCGAAAAAGTGATTCAGACATTTGCAGCGAAAATTCAAACCGGAACCAGCTACCGAGAAGTTTTGGCAGCCCTGCTGTTGGCGGGGGTTCGAAATGTCCAGCCTCGGCCGAGCGTTGGCTTCAAGTTTCATGCCGTCTTGGTGGTGAACTCGGCGCACCTCGCGAGTCTCGCGGCTCCCGATACCGATCGTTGGCTGCCGATCTTTTGGGCGTTGGATTATTTCAAATCGTCTCAAGCTCGCGACGTCAGGGAAGGCGATTGGACGATGGCGGCGGTGGACGAGTCGAAGGTTCCTCCGTCGCATCAAGCCGAGCAGGCGTTCCGTGATGCGATGGACGCGTGGGACGTTGAGGCGGCCGATGTGGCGGTGGCGGCGTTATGTCGATCGGCATCGGCAGACAAGATTTTTGATTTGATGTCTCATTACGGATGTCGGGACTTTCGCAGTATCGGGCACAAAGCAATCTACGTCGCGAATTCCTATCGAACGCTCCAGTGCATCGGTTGGCAGTACGCCGAACCCGTGCTGCGGTCGCTCGCCTACGCGATCCTCAACCACACCGGCGATCCGAATCCGTCGACGAGTGAACTCGCCGCGGACGCGGCCTGGCGGGTGACGATGGAAAAACGCGGCGAGCTTGGTGAAAAGTGGAATCACGGTCGACACGACCCAGCGGCCACGTTGTCGCTGTTAAACACGCTACGTGGATCAACTCCTGGTGAAGCGGTGGAAGCGACCGCCGAAATGCTGGCCCGCGGAGTGTCGCCACAATCGGTAAGTGATGCGTTGTTCTTGTCCGCCGCCGAAATGCTTGGGCAGCAACCTGGGATCATCTCGTTGCATTCCGCGACGGCGACGAATGCGATGCAGTATTCATTCCGAACGGCCTATCGCGATGAAACCCGCCGCGAGTTGTTGCTGCAAAACGCAGCCTTCATCCCGTACTTTCGAGATTCGATGCGTTCACGAGGAAAGGTCGGATCTCAGAAGATTGACGGCGAAATGGCGGTCGATGAATCGGCCGGATCAATGAACGTAGACGAAATGTTTCGCACCGTTTCCGAGGATCGGCAAAAGGCCGCAGGCGCGATGAGGGCGTTTTTGAGCAGTGGCGGTCGCCCCGAGTTGCTTATCAATGCCGCCCGGCGACTGGTGTTTCTCAAAGGAAACGATTCGCATGACTACAAATTCAGCTCCGCGGCGTTGGAAGATTTTTACGCGATCTCGCCCGAGTTTCGATCCGCGTACCTCGCCAATGCGGCTTACCTGCTGCCGGGCAGCAAAGATCGCGACAACGGGTTGGTCAATCGGGTACAGGAGGCGTTGGCCTGAAGCGTTTCACGCGGCGAAACGCAATGCCTTCCCGTGGGGAGACGGAGGCGATCCTCCTGCCTCCCTTTATTGTCTTGGAAGCGAAACGGTCTGCTGACCGCGGTGACCTGTCCTACGATTCCAACGCCATGCCGCCGGCGCTGTCGATGAAGAGTACCCGGGGGAGGTCGCCGGCGATGGATTCCATGCGGAGGTAAAGTTCCATCTCGTGCCCCTCTTCGGGAGTTTGAAAGCCGAGTAGCACGATCGCGGCGTCGGCGGATTCTTTGGGGATGACTTCTTGTGGGGGACGATCGGTAATGACGACGGTGGGAGTGAACGTGATCCGCGACGCGGCCCCCAGTTCGGCCATGCTGCGTTCGACTTCGGGTTTGGCTTCGGGAGCCGAGACGACACGCATCACACGGATCTTGTTGTTTCGCCAGCCCGGATTTTTTTGTAACAGGTGAGCCAGCAACAACATCAATGCTCCGTTGGCCATCCCACGCCACCAGACGTCGATCGTTCCTTCGGGGACGCTCCAGTGTTCTTCGAGTTCGGAAGACTCGTCTGCGGTTTCGGACCTCTGGCGATGGCTCATGAAACGTGCCGCCAGAATGCTGCGTCTCATCTGGGCGATAACGCGAATGTTGGCCCCGAACGATTCGGCACGTTCTTCACGTGGCCAACCTAACAACACAGTGTTGGGGCGGATGCCGCCGATTCCGTGGCATTGGATCAGAGACTCGATACCATCGGAGAGCATTTGATTGCATGTGACCACCGGGAACGCTTCGAGCTGTTCTTTGGCGATGAAGTTGCGAAGCGTTTTTTCATATTGCTCGCGTCGCTCCGCGTGGACTTCGATGTCCCCGCAAACGACGTGCGCGAGTGTCAGAATGCCTTGCCCCGAAGTCAACCAATAACCGTAGATTGGAATGTGCGGGCGGGTCCAACCCGTGCCACTGAGGGCCATGATGACCGGTCGCCAGTTCTTGGGGTGGTAAACTTCGGCCTCTAATCTCAACAATGATTTGCGTGCCCGCTCAAACATCACGCCGCTCTGCAAATCGCCCCAGCGGGATTCGATTTCCTTGGAGCGGATGTACCAGTGCAACGCGGCTATGAACGCAATCGAAACGCTGGCCCAGATCCAATTGATGAGGAACATGACACCAAGACAACCGATCGTCCCGGCGAGTGACGTGATCCAGTGGCAATAGCGAAACGTGGGGCGATAGCTCGGGTTTTTGGTGATCGCTTCGTAGAAGGTTGCCAGGTTGAGCAACCCATACGTGATCATGAAGAACATGGTGATGATGGGCGCGATTGCATCGAGATCGCCCAGCAAAATGCACGCTTGGGCGACGACGAATGTGAGCACGGTCGCTCGACGAGGTTCGTTTGTCGGGCCGCTGCCGGAGCCGAAGAACTCGAGCGATTTAAAGATTTTGTCATGCGCGAACGCTTGCAAGATTCGCGGCGCGCCCATCATGCTGCCCAGCGCAGACGACAGAGTCGCCGCGAATACGCCCGCTGTTATCGCCAGTGGCCACACCGCGATGTCACGGATCACCATGTTGTTGCTGATCAGCTCATCTGCCGGGCGGGCACATCCGAGCAAGATGGCTTGCGAGAGGTAAACCAATGCTGTGACCAGGATGGCGAGCAGCGTTCCTTTGGGGATTGATTTGGACGGATTTGCCAAGTCGCCCGACATATTCGCGCCTGCCATGATCCCGGTCACAGCGGGGAAAAACAACGCGAACATCGTGTACAGATTTTCGCCCTCGGCGAATTTTGGTGTCAGGTTCGCTCGCAAGTAGTCAGGATTAAAATCCGTGATCGCGCCAGCATAAAACGATCCCAGTGCCATCACCAAAATGGCGAGGATGAAATACTGCACCCGGATCGTCCAACCGGCACCGATGTAGACGCAAACGAACGTGCCGAGGTTGACCGCCGTGGCGACCTCGGTGAAGTATGGATCCCACTTGGGGAAGGTGAACGAGAATGCTTCGGTGAAACCGATCACATACATCGCCACCGAAATCGCTTGAGCCGAAAAGAACAGCACTCCGATCGCTCCGCCGAACTCGACGCCAAGACTGCGGCTGATCAGAAAATATGCCCCGCCGCCTTTGACACGCGTGTTGGTCGCGATCGATGAAAGCGACAACGTAGTCAAGGTCGTGATCGTTTTGGCGGCGAGCACGATCAGGATGGCGTCGAGGATTCCCGATTGTCCGACCACTTGGCCGAACCGCAGGAACATGATCACGCCCAGGATCGTGAGCGTGCATGGCGTGAAGACGCCACCAAACGTCCCGAATTTCGTAGCTTGCGATCCTTGCTGGGTCGTGACTTGCGTGTACAACGGTTGGACTTAGTTGATGGGAATTCAGTACGCGATCGGTATTGGTATTCGCCTTGATTCATGCCGCCGGCGGGGCGGTCGCTGTGCGGTAGCGAAATTCGGCAAGCGTTTCGACGGAAGCGATATTTGCTGAACGTCTTGACGGATTGTTGATTCAATCAAGTCGTGCGAATGATCGAGCCGATCGTGGCCGGACGTGTCATTGACCGGATAGCTCGATCTATCGCTGACACATTTGGTGGTGGAATCAATACTCCGCTTGTGGACTTCCGCTACGGAGGGCCCGTGAAATCAGATCGACCGATGTGGTGCTACCAGCTTTCGTACAGAAAGGCAGGATTGTAACGCAGGATGCCGTATGGATGATTCGTAATCTGATGCGATCTTTCATGTCTCTTCGGCGCTCGCGACAATCGGTGCCGAGACACTGCCGGCTCCCAATCGGACCGAAAGGATGCGCATGCGGATGGATTTCAGCGAGACGTTCGGCAACACGATACTGGCCAGCAAGGCGACGCAGCACATTCGACCGATCGACGAGATGCCGAAGAGGTAGTAGTAGGTTTGCGATTCGCATCCGAGTTGCGAAAGAATTGCCGCACCGGTTAACGCACCGGCCGTCATCGCCAACGCGTTGGCAAAGTTGTAGTAGGTCAGCAATCGGGTTCGCTGACTGGCGGGCAACATTTCAAAAAACAGCAGGAAGAAGCCGAGTTCGTAGGCTGCCCACATGAAACCGCTGGTGATCTGAACCACAGCGAGCCAATAGACGTTGGTGGAGATGATCCAGAGCGACGATAACGGAACGAGACCGATGCCGCCAAACCAGAGTACTTTCGTGGCGCCGGCCTTTTCGGCAATCCGCCCCCAAAACGCGAGCGAGGTGACTTTGCTTAGGAACGCGAGGGACACCAAGCTGACGTAAGCTCCGTAACCCAGTTCCAATTGCCCAAGCATGTAGGGCACGAAGTACGGGCCGCTGAGTTGAATGAAAATCTGCATCGCGACCAAGTACGCGAGCAAGCGAATGGCAGGCTTGGTGTCGGTGTTTGCGAGATCGATTTTCGCCTTTTCGGTCTGTCTCGCAAACTTGGCCACGGTATTCGTCGGTTCACGTGTCAGGTGCAGGAATGCAGCCGAGAACAGTCGCAGCACCGCGGCGAGGCAGAACAGGCCCGCAAATCCGAGCAACGCGATTCCTCGCTCGGATGTCCAGTGCAGGACCACGCCGGCGATCATCAACGCGGAGAACGTGCAGGTTTGTTGTAAACGCGAGCGTTTTGCAAAGAACCTCGCACGCCGCTGCGTTGGGACAATTTGTTCGATCCAAGTGTTCCACGCCGGACCCGTGGAGAGACCGGCGGCCCAGTAAACCGAAGCGATGAGTAGCATCATCGGAAGCGTCAGGGTGCCATTCCACGCGGCGAACGCCAGCGGCAAGAATGCGAGTGCCTGCAAGGCGGCCCCCGTAGCAATCCAGCGCCGGTATCCGCCGATGAGTTTGATCGCCATCGGCGAAACGAGCTGCAGCACACCACCGACCAACAGCGGAACGCTCGCGACGATGCCAGATGCCGTTTCGCTTAATCCGATCGCCAGGGCAAATGCCGCAAAGTAGCTCTCACCGCAGCCCACCATGCCGCCGAAGCACGCCGCGTCCGCCATGCTGCGACCCAAGTTGGGGTCGCTTTTCGCTTCCCTTTTCAGGTCCGCGAGTTCATGACGGGTGAGTATCCGATCCATCTAAAAAATGTGTCCGGTGTGGGAGGGTTTGTAAGAGAGCTTTTACCCGTTTGGCTTGAGCATCAACAGATCGTTTTGCAAATCGATTGTTGATCTCGACTTCCACTCCAACGTAATCATGGTCGGCGAATTGTCGACGCAGAACGGTCGTAAAACCGTCGTCGACACCCTTATAGGGTTCGTTGGGACGCACACGCAGCGAAGGGAATTGGCAAGCCAGTTCTTGCTGCCACCGTTCGCAGAATTCGGCTTCCGATTTTCTCGCAGGATCAAAAAGTAAACCCACGTCGATGTCCCGCCAGACACCCCTGATTCGCGGCGTGAAGGTGTGGATTGAGAGGTGAAACACCTGGTGGTGATCCGTGATTCCTTTTTCGATCGCCGCCGTCACGCGGTGGCGGTACGGGAAATAGTGTCGTTCCAACAAAACCGCGGTTTCAGACGGGCTGAGATTTTGGGTGAATTTGGAGAGCAGTTCGGGATTGTCGGTCGAGCGATTTAGATCAACGAGCAACCGGCTGGTCGTCGAGGAAATCGGTTCCACGCCGAGCGACCTTGAAAACTGCAACGCTGCTTCAAACGCCCCCGGGTCGTATCCGCGATGACTCTGAATCGCCGCTCTTGCCCCGGCACTCGCAAACCTCGACGCGTACTCGGCGGGCACCGCGTTTCCGCCGTGCTCGCATGTGATCACGAAGATTGGCGGCATTCTTCTCGCGTGCTCACCCGTCACGGCTTGAACGGTTCCCAGGTGTCGAGGCAATCGGCGAGTTCATCGTACAAATCGTGCAGGGATTGGCGGTCGAATGTGGGGCCGAGGCTCGTGATGATTCGCGTCGCGAGTGTCCCGTGTTCCATAATGATGTCGATCGGTGCGAATAGGCTCGCGAGCATCTGGTCGCTTCGTCGAACTCGATCGAGCAACGTCGCCCAGAGTTCCTTCGCCGTCAGAGATGGTTTGTTGATGTTGAAGAGTTGCAAATAGTCGCGGTCGACGATCAGGCTGAACTCGGCTTTCACCGTGGTGCGGTCGAGCATGTCTCGCAGCCTCCGCGTGGAAAACGGTTGTTGATCGGACGTCCGAGACCAATCTTCGCTGACCAGCGACTTGATCACTCCGATCGCGGCAGCGCAGATCGCCACGTCCGCTCCGGCGTATTCCTGCACGTCCATTACCCGCAGTTCGACGGAGCCGCGGTCAAAGCGAGCGATCGCACCTCTCGCGTTCAAAAAATCGACCTCGAACACCCCGTCGACGTCATGCGGTTGAACGTCGCTGGCAATGGGAGCGAACACTTCGCGTCGGTAGGTCGCTTCGTCGTAGATCGGTTCCGGGATCAGATCGCCTGTCAACGAGGGCATCGCGTGACAGTGGCCGGCATAGTGATGCATGCGGTTGTCATGCAGCCCAGACCGGCGACCCTCCAGCAACGGAGAGCTCGCTGCCAGCGCAGGCAACAACGGCAACACCAACCGCACGGCCGCGTGGAGGCGTGCGAATTCGGCATCCCCGTCAAACGGCAAATTCAAGTGAACGCTCTGCACGTTCGCCCAGCCATGCGTT
Source organism: Aporhodopirellula aestuarii (assembly GCF_023701485.1). GTDB lineage: Bacteria > Planctomycetota > Planctomycetia > Pirellulales > Pirellulaceae > Rhodopirellula > Rhodopirellula aestuarii. The sequence goes on along the minus strand of NZ_JAMQBK010000095.1, from coordinate 21,581 downwards.
CTGCAGTCAAAGATGCGGTCGAAGGCATTATAGATCTCGGCGTTTTCGTGCGGCCACAATTGCGTTTCGGTCGTGGGATCCATCCACGGATGCATCGCCGTGGGAAGCAAGCGTACGTTCAATTGTTCTAAGACCGGACGCAGTTCGCCGATCGCGATTTCGAACTGCGACGGCAGCGATCGCAGGTTGGACGCAGGCAACGTCGTCTTCAGTTCGATCACATGTCGGGCGAGTTCGTTGGACCAAGTGATGGGGCCGGACTCGTAGTCGCTCGCCGCTTCTCGGCCAGACAAACGCGACAGCATCTCGTCGGCGATCGGACGCACGTCGAGCGTGTCGCGGTCGACGATCATGTATTCCATTTCGATGCCAAAGGCGTCGAACAATTTCAGTGTCATGGGAGGCGGATGCCAGACGATTAAGAGGAGGAGTTTTGTTTGGTGGCTTCGATTCGGCGAACGAAAGATTCCATGATCCGTCGATAAAGTTCGTCGCGGAGCACGGCGTCTTCCACGCCGGAGTCCAAGTTCGGGTTGTCGTTGACTTCGATGACATAGAATTGCCCGTCGACCTCCTTCACGTCGACGCCATAGAGCCCGTTGCCGATCAAATTGGCTGCTTTGACAGCGGTGGCGACTGCCTTCCGTGGGGCGGTCTCGACTGGCAGCGTATCTGCTTTTCCGAATCTTGGATTCGCTGGAGAAGCCGAGTCGTGTTTGGCGATTTGCCAGTGTCCGCGTGCCATGTGGTACTTGCACGCAAACAGCGCACGCCCATCCATCACGCCGATTCGCCAATCGAAATCGGTCCGCATGTATGTCTGCGCGATCACGAGTTCAGAGTCTTCAAAAAATTCCGCCAATCTCGCACGAAACTCATCCGAGTTGGCCGCTTTGACGACTCCCTGCGAAAACGCGCTGTCAGGACGTTTGAGCACACAGGGATACGAGATCGTTTCCGCGAGTTCTTCGACGTTGCGGCGGTGAACGATCGTGGTTTCGGGAGTCGGAACCTTGGCCCTGGTCAGCAACTCGGCGAGGTACACTTTGTTGCTGCAACGGAGAATCGACACCGGATCATCGATCACGACCATGCCGGCTGCTTGGGCACGGCGGGCAAGGCGATAGGTGTGGTGACTGACGGCGGTGGTTTCGCGAATGAATAACGCGTCAAATTCCAACAAACGGCTCGAGTCGGTACGCATGATTAGTTCGGCGTTGATGCCTTCACTGGCTGCGGCTTTGATGAGTTTTTTGAGTGCGGTTTCGTCAGAAGGAGCCAATTGACCTTCGGCGGGGTTGTGCAGAATCGCCATGTCGTAACGCATCGATTTGCGTTTGGGACGGCTCGACCTTCCCCGAGCAAAATGTCGCTTCGCCGCTTGAGCGACGAACATGCGGTGGGTCGTGGGCACGGCGCTGAGCGAAATCGCGGAGGCCCGACGGAGTCTCCACTCGCTACGGCGGGAAAACGTGAACCGCAGCAACGGTGCTTGGAAGACGTTGTACAACTCGCGTGAGAGACGGTCGTATCGCTTGGCCAAATTCTCGCCAAAGTAGACGCTCAATACGAACTCGTCGCTCGTCAATCCTTTCAACGAGGTGCGAATCAGTTCCTCTAGATATTGAGGAATCAAACGAACGGCTGCCGATCCCGATAGGTCTTGAATGGTCGTGACGTCGGGCACCGGACGTTCGCCGCGTGCTTCCGCCAAGAGGGAAACGTAGTATCCCATGCTCTGATACGCGTACGAGCGACTGAGGTTGTAAACCCGAGTCCGTCCGCGTGTTTTGGTGTCCGGCGATGCTAGGTAATCGCGAGGATCAACGATTTTGACGTCTTCAAATTCGCCAATCCAATCGTCGTTGGACTCCGCAACCAAAATGGTTTTCATGGAATTAGGATTTCTCGTCCGGAAAGATGGTGAGCAGATTTGCATCGAAGGTGACGATTCCAAGCAAGATCGCGGAGGTAACACGTGCCAACGGGGCGACGTATTTGTTAGTCGGAGCCATCGGATTGGGGTGGAGCGGATCGGCGATCAACACGGTTCGATTCTTGGGGGAAAAACCATGCATCACGACGAAGTGACCCGTCGGGGAACCGCCAATGTCATCTGGCTTGCCCCATTTCGTTTCCCGCGATTCGCGGTACAGGTACGTGGCACTGAGGCCACATAAAATCGGCGTCTCCCTCGCCAACATCGAGACCAGCAGGATTTCATCGAGCGGTTGCATGCGGACCTGACCGCCGAGAGCCAGGTAGGTGAGGTACGACTGGGTGGATGCCCTCAATCGATCGATGTCGATGTTGCTGTGGTTTTTTTTGGAGTGGAGCTGCCGTTCCAATCGATCCGCCAGAACGGTCGCAGACTCGATTTCTCCGTCTTCGTTGAACCAAGTCGGGTCAAACAGTTGCAGGTTGTATGTGACAATTGACGCGGAGTAACCACGCTCGAGGGCATCGCAGGCGAGGTCAACGGCTAACGTTCCGCCGCCATCGAGTTCGCCGATCTTGCCGAGCAATTCCTTCAAGTCGACCGGGCGATTCCAATAGTCGTAAACGGCGGCCAAACAGGTGGGGCCGCAAGACGTGTCGTTGGGCTGGGACTGGATCTCAAGGGTGAGTTCGTGCGTCAAGATCCGCACCGAGCAAACTTCGAGAGACAATGCGACGGCACCACACCAATGGGGCGTCTCTTTGCTATCACCACCAACAATCCCTTCCAATGAGCAATCGTTACCGGATTCTAACCGCGTTCCCTGTGGGAACCGATTCGCGAGAGAATGCGCAGACTCTCGCGAACGAAGTCGTCTTAATAGCGAACCGGATGCCAGCCCACAATCCCATACCGAAACGTTCCCTCACCAAACTTGGTTTCCCGGTAGGGGGCTGACCTGAGTCTATTCGTGGCGACCCGAGGGAGATTGTTCGCGAATCGCCATGCAGCCTGCTTCCAATCTCGCGGCGACTTCGGGGTAATCGTCGATTACGTTGTTCTTTTCGGCGATGTCCGTCGAAAGATCGAACAACTGGTAGGGCCGCTGGTCGGCAACGCCTCTTGGCTGTTCGCGACCACCGGATCCGTTACCAAGGACGAGTTTCCATTTGCCGTCGCGGATCGCAAACATGCCGGCGACCGAGTGATGGATGACCGGCGGACGCGTAATCGGTTGACCAGACAAAGCATCTAGAAAACTGTAGCTATCGTCGGCGCTCTTGGGACCGATTTCGGCCTGGATCACGTCGGCGAGCGTCGCGAAGACGTCGGTCAAACAGATCGTTTGGTCCGACACCGACCCAGGGTTCGCGTGACCTGGCCAACGCACGAAGAACGGAACCCGGTGTCCCGCTTCCCAAATGTCAGCCTTCGTCCCGCGGTAGACACCGTTGGCGCGGTGATGATCGGCTCGGTACTCTTGTTGCGTTTCGTCCTCAACGTGGTCGACGAATTTGGGATTATCCGTGCAACGCATGAACGATCCGTTGTCGCTGGTGAAAATCACGATTGTGTTTTCTCGAACCTTGGCGTCATCGATCGATTGAAGAATTTGACCGACGGTCTCGTCCACCTGAGCGACAAAGTCTCCGTACGGTCCGAGTTCAGTCGTGCCGCGAAAGCGAGGGTGAGGCAGAACGGGTTTGTGCGGACCGGTAAGAGGCACATAGAGAAAGAACGGCTTATCTTCTGTGACTCGAGAGTCGATGTAGCGGTCTGCCTCGCGAGCGATGTCGTCGAGCACGTTTTCCATCACCAAATCAGGTGAACGTTCTCCTTTACGAAGGTACGCAGGGAAATCGTTCGCCGGCTGAGCCAGGGACGGAAACGCGGTCAGTTCGCCGTCGCGGATGTAAACGTACGGTGGAAAGTCCAGCGATGCGGGAATGATGATCGACGAATCAAAACCGTGCGTGTGGGGGCCGTCGCTTACCGGTTTGCTAAAGTCGAACTGCTTGCCATCCTTTGCAAATCCAAGACCGAGGTGCCATTTGCCGACGATCCCGGTGTGGTAGCCGTTTGCACGCAGCATTCCGGCGATCGTTTCGCGGTCGGCTTTCATCAGCGGCTCGCCGTAACCGTTGAGCACGCCCTTCTTGAGGTTCGTCCGCCAACAATACCTGCCGGTCAACAATCCGTACCGCGTCGGCGTGCAAACCGAGCTCGGCGTGTGTGCGTCCGTGAACGTCATCCCGTCACCGGCAAGTCCGTCCAAGTTCGGCGTCGGTATTTTTGATTCCGCATTCAACGCATGAACGTCGCCCGATCCCATGTCGTCCGCGAGAATCACAACAACGTTCGGCCGAGCATCCTCAGCGACGATCTGCGTCGCAAGAAATAACGCACAAAACAAGCTTAGCAGGTGTTTCATTGGAAAATCCTTCAATAGAAATGGTCGACTAATTTGAGTGAGAACGCAGATCCATGTTCTCGTTCACAAGACGAATCTGCCGCGACGCCACGATCCAACGGAAAAGAACGCTTCCAGACCCGATGGGCGGCCGACCGGTTTCATTTTGCTGATACCGGTCGGCGGGAAGTGTCATGCGATCTCGCGTGGCATTTCACACCGCGTCTTCGCAACGTGCAAACGCACGATGACATCGTCTAGCGTTTTCTGACTTCGATGAGGTATTTCATCAGGTCGTCGAACTCTTGCCGGTCGCGAAGTTGTCTCGCCAAGTTTTCTGGCATCAATGAAACTTTCGACTCGATGACTTCTTCGACGTCGTCTTGGTCGATTTTGATCGGTTCGGTCGCAGCCAGATTCCGCAGAACGATTTCATCGTCACTCGTTGAGACACGCACGCCGGTCAAGATCTCACCGTCGATGGTCAGCACGCTGACTTGTGCGAACTCTTTTTCGATCAGCTTCGAGGGGCGAAGGATCGAGTCGACGAGATCTTCGGGTGAGATTTTCCCTGGCATTTTCACCAAGTCTGGCCCCAATCGCGAGGCCCCCGATGGTGGATCGTGACACGCAAAACAGGCGGCTGATGATTCATAGAAAATCTTCTTGCCGCGTTGTGCATTGCCACGCTCGATCGCGAGTTTGGCGAGTTCGACGGGCGAGGCGGCCAGCAGTTCATCCTCAAGTGCTTGGTTGGAGAACTCCTCGACCGCGATGGCAGCGTTCGCTCCGGCGTATTCAGCTTCGAGCGGGTGCTCAGCCAGCAATTCTTCGGGTTTGTAGAACGTCGTGCGGCTGATCGTTTCTTCGCGAACCTTGGTGACGCTCGCCGCACTGACGGGCGACGATTCATTGCCCCAAGTGTTGCGGACGAACGTGAGCACCGCGGCCAATTCCTCGTCTTTGAGCAAGGATCGGAACGCGGTCATCGGTGGGACGCCGCGAGCCGGATCGAAGGTCTTGCCGTGAACAGAGAGTTTGCCCCACAGTCCGTGCAAGGTCAGCTTGATCAAACGTTCTTCGCTGCCGTTGATCCAGGGGCTGTCAACCAGCGACGGATAAACATTCGCGTTGCCTTGTCCGTTCGTCAAGTGACACGTCGCGCAGTGCGATTCACGTTGGTAGATCTCGGCTCCGAGTTGATAGGCTTTGCGGTCGGACCGTTTGAGATGTTTCGGCGCCTTGAACTTAACAAACTCCGATTCTGCAGCGGACGCAAAACTTTGCGCCCCGGTCGCGTCGACGTTCTCCCAGAAATGCTTGACTGTCTTCGCTGCAACCACGGCGTGCTTGACGTCGGAACTCAAGAGCGAGTTGAGCAACTCTTCGTTGCGAGCGCCGTGCTGTTGATGCAACCACAGGGCTTCGAGGAGATGGTGAGCTTCGGTTTCATCGTTCGGGTTGAAATCCTTCATCCACTCGCAAGTCGCGGCGATGACGGCGTCGGAATCACGTGCGCTGAGTTCCACACGCGTGCGGTGGCGAACCCCGTTAACGGGATGTTTGAGGTTGTCGAGCAACGCTTCGATCGGCTCCCCGGCAATTTTGACGGGTTCCTGCAGCGGACGGTCTTTCACGGTCAGACGCACGATGCGGCCGTGAGCGTGATCTCGGTTGGGATCACGAATGTTGTGCTGCATGTGCCCGATGATGGCGTTGTGCCAGTCGGAAACGTATAACGCACCGTCTTCTCCGACGACCGCGTCGGTGGGACGGAAATTACGGTCATCGCTGTTGATCAATTCAAGGCCAGGTGTCCCCCAGACTTCGCCAAACTGCCGCGTTTTGCCATCGCCTTCGCGGTCGAGCGAATATTGCTTGACGCCGAGGAATCCGATCGTGTTGCAGATCAGGAAGTCGTTTTGGATTTCGTCGGGAAAGTGTTGTGAGGACAAAATGGCGTTTGCTGCGACCGGACGAAATTCCTTGGTCAACAGCGTGTGCATTTTAAAACCTTTGCCCTCGGGACGAACCTGATACGACCGGCCGCCAGTGCCGTCGTTGGCATAGCAATAACCCCAGTAGTCAAAACTGGTGCCGTGCGGGTTCGGGCTGTTTGCAGCGTGGGGCGTGATCGCGAACGTGCGAGGGTCGAATCGATACATCCCCGATTCACCGATCGTCAGGTTTTGTTTCCAAGGGGTCTCATGGTTGTGGACCAAGAAAATACCGCTTTGCCAATAGATCCCACCGTCGGGGCCATAGATCAAATTGTTGGCCGCGTGGTGCGTGTCGGAGGTTCCGAGACCTTGCAGCAACGGGTATCGCAGGTCGGCGACGTCGTCACCATCGGTGTCTTTGAGGAACAACAGGTCCGGCCCTGAGGTGACGATCACGCCACCGCCCCAAAATTCAAAACCGAGCGGGTTGTGAACGTGTGCAAAGATTTTTCGTGAATCGGCTTTGCCGTCTTTGTCGGTGTCCTCAAGAATCATGAGGCTGTCTTTGAGTTCCGTACCCGGTTCCCATTTGGGATACGAGTTCCAACTGGCAACCCACAGCCGACCTTTGGCGTCGACTTGCATCTGAACAGGGTTGGCCAAGTCGGGGAACTGAACTTCCGATGCGAATACGTTGAGTTGGTAACCGTCGGGAACATTCATCAACGCGATCGACTCTTCGGGCGACAGATAATCGATGTTGCCCTCTTTTTGGGCGTTCGAACTTCTGCTGCCACCGCCGATATTCGAGATGACTTTCACCGGTGGCGGAACGTTACTGTCGTCGACGACATGTTCTTTGCCTTCGGCGGCTGCCCAAATCGCTTCGTCGCGGTTTGCCGTCATCACGTCGAGCATGACGAGTTCGTGTTTGAGCACGTCCGCATTGCTTTGCCCGTCGACAAAGGTAAGCGTCGAGCGGCTGCCCCAGATGTCGTTTCCATCGGTCGCGTGGTAGCGGTTGTGCCAGTGCCAATTCTTATCTTTGACGGCTGCATAGATGTCCGCCATCGTGTCGTCGACCTGTGTCGGTTTGCCGAGCAAGGCGGCAGCGATGATTTCGGCGAGCTTCTCGTAGCCCTTGGCGTTGAGGTGGATCCCGTTGATGGTCAGCCGTTCGTTGGTGGACGCGAACAGTTGTAGCGTCGGTGTGAACAGATCGACAAACGTCATGCCAGTGTCTTCTGCCGCTTGGCGGGTCGCCTCGGTGTAGATCGCGAGGTTCGCGTTGAGTTCCAAACCATCGGGCAAGTGCCGGTCGCCGGTGTTTTGGTAAGCGATCGGGCTAAAGAGCACAAAGCGAACGTCTTCGCCTTGCTCGCGTCGCAGGACGGTGTAGCGATCGACTAACTTCACCAGCTCAGCTCGATAGGCGTCAGCGCCATTGGGGCCGGCGAATGATTCGTTGTATCCGTAGAAGCTGAACACCACGCTCGGGGCGACGTGTTGCAGGTACTCGTCGTCGTTAGTGAACCCTTTGCTGCGTGGTTTCTTGTTGACCATGTCTCCCGAAAAACTCATGTTTCGGAATCGGACATTCATTCCTTCCAATTCGCTTTGCAGCACCGTTTCGACCCACGGATCGTGCTGCATTCGATCGGCGAGTCCGTTGCCGTACACGGCGACGACATCGTTTTTCTCAAAACGGAACGGTTCGGCCGCAAAGGCAAACGGAGAAACAACGAATACAGAGAGAACAGAAGCGATCCAAAGCAGAGGGGACCGTTCCTGAAGTAAAACGCGAGAAATGCGAGTCATATTCCGAACTGTAGGTAGGTGGGGTGGCGGCGGCCGAATCACGCGATCAATGTCGCAGACTGGCGCCAGAAGGTGGGAGGGCAGGCGTGACGAGCGTCACCACCTGAAAGTCGGTTTGCATGAGTATAGACGAAAAAAAACGCAACACACTGCCCGTCCCAGCCCTAAACACGCATAACCGCAAATTGACCAACGCTACCTCACTACCGCCAGGAACCCGCAACCGTGAAATCAGCGATACGCTATCGCCTAGTCAGTATTCAAAAACGGCGTAGGATCGGACGGCTTGTGGTATTCCGCTTAGTCTTTTAGCGGCAGTACGCGAGCCCTCCGGTCCAGCCAACCCTTAAGTTCTGGTTCGAAGAAGCTCTCGCTGGACAACGCGAGTTTCTGGCCGATATATTGGGTTTTCGCCTCTCACGTAGCTGAGCCTCTTCGACGATCTGAAAGCGTATAACGCCCGCAAATCTCGGTCTCGGGGGACGTCGATTGTATTACTGAAGGATTTCAAATGTAGCGGAACGGCGCGAGCCGTCCGGTGACTCGGGACCGGACGGCTTGCGCCGTTCCGCTAAAAAAGGCACTAAAACAATCAGCGTCTCGGAGAGACCGAACTACGTGAAAGGTGACGCTGGCCAGCTAACCCATTCCTAACGCCAAACGCTGATGCCGATTTCTCGATTATGGCAGGCGAGTAGTTAACAGACGCGGTGACGTATGTTTATTCACAGGGTCGGTGTTGGCTCGGAAGTTTGCCCGGATCGGTTAAATGTTAACGATCATACGTATCGCGATCATGTTTTGGCCATCGCTACGAGTTGTGCCCGCGGTTGCCCATTCATCGACAAGGTGAGCGTTGACAACAGCTGTTCCGGAAAAATTCCCTGCGACCTACTTCGTCTGAGATTGACGTGAGGTGATTTCGTAAAGTTCTGGGCCTGTCATTCGGAAGGCGGCATCGTGGGGGCAGGCGTAGACGCAGCTCGGTGTTCCATCAATGCTCCTGCACAGATCGCATGTCGTCGCACGTTGTTGGACGACCGCCTTTTTGCTGCCGTCACGTCGTGTTTGATACACGGTTTGTAATCGGCCTTTTTCATCGACTTCCTGTTTGGGGAACCCGTGCATGTTGATGTTGCCGTAGGGACAGTTGTCGGCGCACAGCCCGCAGCCGATACAGTAGTCTTCGATCGCAATTTCGAGGGAGTCACCATTACGGTGAATGGCGTCGACGGGACAGCCGACGAGACAATACGGATCCATGCACGAGCGACAACTGCTCGCGACCAAAAACTTGTCAAATCGCAAGCCGTCACGAACGAGACGCGTCACTCCATCGTGGGTATCCGCGCAGGCTTTGGTGCACTCATCACAACGGGTGCATCGTTCGAGGTCGAGCACGAGCAGGCTTTGCGCTAAATACAGTCCCTGCTCCAAGAAGTCTTCCGCTTGAACTTCCTGAAGTTGTCGCCGTGACTGGACATCTCGTTTGAGAAGTTCTCCAACGGTTTGAATCATCGACGCTCGGATTGTCGGAAATTTGCGAACGAGCTCACGGAAATGCTTTCCGCGGATTCGAATCAGTTCAACGTGATCGAGCGCTGTGCAAGTCGCGGTGCGGGCGCCCGGTTGGATGTCGGTACCCAGTTCTTCGGCGAACATGCGACCGAGGTCACCCAGCAAACCGATTTCACCAAAGGCGTTGCCCGGCGCAAGGTAGTTCAGGACGCGCTCGTCTCCTTTGAACTGTTGGGTGATTTTGACAAAACCGAGCCGCGTGACGTAATAATTGTCCGCCGGATCACCCTGACGGAAGATTACCTGACCGGGATCGACCGAGATCAGGTCGACGCGGTCACGAAGCGCTTCGGCAACACGTTTGCGATCTTCCTGGCTCAACGATTCCAGAATCGGCAACGACATCAATTGGTTTTGTAGCGAGCGTTTTCGATAAACGTGGTCGAGTATCTCGCGACTGACCTCGTTTCGCTGGAGCATGTAGAGGACATTGCGTTTGATCTCGAGAACTTCGGCAGGCTTGGTTGCGACCACGGTCGCTGAGCGTGGGTAGCGATTCAAGCATGTCATCTCGCCCAGGATCACGTCTTCGGCGTTGACGAGAATCCGTTGGTCTTCATCGATCGCGACTCCTGAAAGATCGGACAAGTGGGCCCGTCCACCAACGGCTTCGACGACCGTTTTGAGACCACCGAGCCAGCCCCAGATTCCGTCGGCGCGTCGATTACGTACGGCCCCGCGTGCGGTGCTGAGAAAGACTTCGAATTCGCCTCTCAAGATCACGAACGCTGTCGAGCCATATTCGCCTTCGGTGCAGAGCGTCTGACCAGGGGTCAACGTGCGGCGAACGACAGCGGCCCCGTTGAACTGAAGAAACTTGTATGGAATGCCTTGGAACAGAGGATACTGGACGAGGTCGTCTGCGGTAACGATCTCGCCGTCGCTGCCATCTTCCAGCAGGTCGTCTTTGACACGTTTGATTTGCGTTTCAATAAACGAGGGTTGAAACTGCAACGCGCCGGTCGGGCAACTGACAGCACATTCCCCGCACGAAACACATGAGCTTTGTCCCATCGGATCGTTCAAGTCGAAGGCTATCTGGGTTTCATAGCCTTTGCCGGATTTACCAATGACGTGATTGAGTTTAATACCGCTGCATCCTCGGATACAGCGGCTGCAAAGGATGCACTCGTCATGATTGACGGCGATCATTTGGCTACTGAGATCTTTCCCTCGCGAGCTCTTGGATGGTTCGAAACGCGATTGCTTAACGCCTAAGCGATTGGCGACGTCCACCAGCTCATTATTGATTTTCGCCGATTCCGAGGCAGCGTCCTTGCTGGGGGCGTGATCGGCAATCAACAGCTCCACGATTGTCGAGGCGGCCCGACGGACCCGTTCGGCCGCGTCGGTGTCGTTGCGGCTGCTTACCGTATTGACGATCATCCCATCGGTGACACGCTGGACACAGGATGGAACCAATTTGCTGCGTGAGCCCCGGCGTGTCATCTCCGTGACCTCGACCATGCAGACGCGGCACACTCCGACTGGAGGCAAGTGTTCTTTGTGACAGAGGGTTGGGATCGGGTGAGCTTGGCCCGGGCGAGTTACAAATGCCGTTGAGGTCGCGTCATAAATCGTCGTCGGTCGGGGGATGGGAGTGCCGTCGTTGTCTCGCAGTACTTTGCCCTGGGAGTCTCTTTTGGGGACCGCAACCGGAACCGTTACGGGCGTACCATCAATCGTCAAAGTGACCGTTTCATCGAGCTCCGCCGCGGTGACCTTCTCGACTCGAACGAGGTGCCCGTCAAAGTCGCGCGCAAAAAGAGCCTCGTCGTCAATCCGCACTTCCGTGTTGAGCAGCGACGGCAACGCCATGGAAAGATCGATGCCGGTTGACGAAAAAGGATCCGGTTTCGGTGTGTCTGATGAATTCATCGCGAGGACCTTTTATCGTTTGCGGCAAGCATCTTCAGCCAGATGTGGAAAGTATTTTAAGAAGGATTGCAGCGGATTGCTTGCGACTTGACCGAGCCCACAAATACTGGTGGCTTGCATGACAGCGGACAGTTCCATGATAACGGGGTACATCGTCGTGAGTTCATTCGCATCGACATCGGCCGCCAATAACCGTTCGCCCATGTCGGTGATCTTTTTCGAACCGAGGCGGCAGGGAACACACTTGCCGCAGGACTCGTTGCGGTAGAAACGGCTGTTCGCGACCGCTTCGGCCAGTAAGTCGCACTTATCACCGTAAACGACGATTCCTGCTCCGAGCATGTAACCCAAGACCCGTGAGACTTGGATGTCGAGAGGCAGGTCACGGATATCGATGTGGGTGACGGAACTGTCGATGCAGTTTTCCAGGCCACGCCTGTTGAGGTGCTCGATGGGAATCTTTGCTGGTAGAAGCCCGCCTGAAGGACCGCTGAGCGCCACCGCGGCGATTGCTTGGCCATCCAACATGCCCTGGCAGTGCGTGTCGATTAACTCACCCAGCGTGATGCCCGTCGCGACTTCGTACACTCCCGGTCTTTTCACATCACCGCTGATCGAAAACAGCCGTTTGCCTTTGATGGATTCGCCCAGGTCTCGCGTCATCGGCCCCGTTCGCTCTCCTTGGCTCGCGAACCAATCTCCGGAGTCCTTAAGAATAGCTGGCACCCAGGCGAACGTTTCAACATTCGAGAGCAGCGTTGGTTGATCATGCAATCCGTTGGTCATCAATTCAGGAGGCCGGTTTCTAGGTTCGGCTCGCTTGTTTTCCATCGCTTCGATCAACGCGGTTTGCTCACCACAGATGTACCCGCCAGGGCTGGGGAACACCTCGAGCTTCATGCTCGACTTGGAGTTAAAGATACCGGTGCCTAGAGCACCGAGTTCTTCGGCACGCTTGATCTCGGCGCGGCATCGTTCGATTTGTTCGGGATATTCGTGGCGGACGTAGATCCATCCTTGGTTCGCCCCGACAACCAACCCCGCCAGAATCATTCCCTCGATGACGGTGTGGGGCGCCGCCAGCAGAATGTCACGGTCTTTAAAGGTGCCCGGTTCACTTTCGTCCGCGTTGCAGACAACATATTTTTGGTTGTTCGAGGCTTTCGCTTCGCGAACGTCAGACCATTTGAGGTAGGCACGTCCACCCGCTCCACCCATGCCGAGCAAGCCGGCTTTTTCGAGAGCCGCGATGACTTCGTCGGGGGTTCCGCCCTTGGTCACGTATCGACGAACGATGTCATATTTGCCTTCGCCGCCATAGGGATCGATGTCCCACTTCCCTTGATTGGGCTTGGCAGTGTCCCAGTCACTATCGGAAGGCGTTTTGCGATCGTTGATACCCGCAAGGACGGCATCCTCGATACGACGACCGTTGACGCACGCGTACAACTTTTCGTTGATCATCGCGGCGGGGGCGCGATCACATCGTCCCAGGCACGAGACGCCGCGGACTTCGACGTGGTCTCCGAACTGGTTCTTCGCCCATGCCGACAATTGTTCGACCATTGGAACGGAGCCGCGTAGATGGCACGCCATGTCTCGGCAGACATCCACGACGACCTTGGGTGGTGGCGATGTCCGAAAGTGCGGGAAAAACGAAACAACCTCATTGACTCGATAAAGTGGGACGTTGCACTCTTGAGCAATTTCCACAAGATCAGAACGCGTCAGGTAACCACGCTGATGTTGTCGTTCGTGCAATGCAGGGATAATCATGGTGAAGGACTAGTTGGCGGGGCTGGTTGTTTGGCACTGGGTGACGACCCAAACATCGCGAGGACCTCGCGTTGAAAGGCTTTGGTGTCGAATTTGTAGGGGGAATTTGCTGAGCCCGCGTCGGACGACGGGACATTGGCGTCAAACCGCAATAGCTTTTGCAGTTGAGGTAATTTGGCGGCGAATTGTTTGGCTAAAGCCACGGTTTGCCGGCGACGAGAGAGATCGTCGACGACGGCTTCGATTTGGAGATAGGCGATTGCCGCTTCGTGCCAGTCGACAGGTGGCCGGCGCCGCAATAAATCGGTGATCTCGCCGAGCGACGCGGTGGGCGAAGGTGGTTGTTTGCCCGCTTGCTCGGCTTTGGCTAAGTAATAGCGAGCCACCTTACGTCCAGCGGTTTCCAATTTCTTGGGATCGTTGCGATGGGGAGACAGCGCAATGAGGTATTCGGGGGAGTCTCGGAAATCGAGTTGTGAAATAGAGTACCACGCATTCCAGACAGGCAACCCATCGCTGATGTGCAAAGGGGAACGATTGAGATCACGGGCGGGTAAATTGTAGGACGCCGTGGTGAGGGCTTGATGACATGCAAAACAGTCGTAGTCTGCGAGTTCTGGCCACGGAACCGAACGGGAGTTGCGAAGGTGTGCGCTCGCACGCTCCGCGGACAGCGCCGCCGCGGCGGCCAATCCGATCGCACGTCCGACATTGCGAACCCGAACGGACGAAGCGTCAAATTCTCGTTCGGAGACAGTGTTGGCATCCCAGTGCTTGGGGAGGTTTTGATGATAGATCAACAGGTCGAAACGGAGGGCGGGGTGACCCGCCGCAATCAAATCATGATTCATGTCGCGCACCAATCCGTCTTTTGTTCTTGAACCGATATGACAGCGAACACAGTTTTGCGCCCGATCCAGAATCGATTTGGTTTCTCGGAACCCGGTTTGAGTGCGATTCGTCCGAGTCGACCATGAAGTTTGAACATGTTGATCGAGCCAACCGCTGGCTGCCCCGTGACACGTTTCGCACGAGACCCCATTACCGATGATCGCAGGAGGAATTTCCCCGATCGGGTCGCACTCTTCCGCTTGGACGGTTGCATGACAGGAGATGCATCGGGTACGCAAGACGTTGTGATACGCCGTCTCTGAGGTTTGAGATTTCGGATCGAGTCTGGCGACGATTCGTCGTGAGTCGTCATCGAGCAGCAGCAGACCGGCCATCGCGTGGGGATCGTTGACACGATGCATCGAGAGCGACTTGGTCCACGCAGGTGCGTTGACGGTCGTGCCGCCGTGACATGTGGACGTGGCACAGGACTCGGCGCCAACTGCGGTAAAGCCTCGATCGCGAGGGAGTTCGTTCTCGTCACCATACGAAAGCGGTGAGAGAAGAGTCGCAACGATCGGGAGGACTAGCCAGCGACGCACTAGAAGGCCTCCGATTGCGAAGTTACCGGCGGTGAAACGGTGTGAGACTTTGGCGTCGGCGAGTGATAGCGGTGACACAAAATGCATTCGTCCGAAGCCCACGTCGGCATCATCCCGATCAAGTCCGCTGCACTTTGTTCGCTTAAAACTGTCGTTGTGCCAGCGAGTTCTAACGTCCGCGTGATCAACTCCTCTGGCGTGGGAGTATCGGCAGGACGGTGACAACCCTGGCAACTTTCGATGCCCGCGATGAGTACTTTTTCGTGATCGTCGGTGACGAGTTCCGACTGTGGCAACGTGCGAGATTTGGGATAGGCGTCCGCGTGGCAAAACCGACAATCAATCAAGCGATGGGCTGCGTGATCGTACAAGCCCCGCCGAAGCCAGCGTGTCGGAATCATTGCGGTGGTATTGGACGAAGTGGATGCCAAAATCGCGTCGTCGGCGAGCGATTCGCTGAAGTGACACGTTAGGCATTGCTTTCGAACGAGTTCCTCGGCTGCAGCAATTTCTTCGTCGGTGACCCGCCATTCCGATTGATGCGAAGATGGTTCGCCGATCCCTGGAGGAAGCGTTTTCTTGGAATTGTCTCGTCGCTGGCGGGACGTGCCGGTTGCTCTCGATCCGTCGATCGTTGCGGCAATCTGGGTTCGCATCGCCGTTGGTGACACGGCATGGGGAAGTCGCAGCGGATCGTCTGTCGAGCTGATAACGCCGGGCGAGATGGCATGACAGGCAACGCAGTGCTTTTCAAAGTCGATCGGCGTCATCGAGCGACCGAGCAGCTCGATATCGACCGATTTCAAATTCGTCCCCAGCCCATCGATCACGGTTTGGCCGACGATTTCGTGACAACTTTGACAATTCAGTTGGACCAAGTCGGTCGGTTTTTGATTCTCTAACGAGTAGCGGACGCGGTCGCTCGGTGAGAGACGATCGAGAGTCATTCCGCCCTTGGCGTCGATACCGACCTGTCCGGGCATCATGTGCAGGTCATGACTGAATCGGATTCGTCCCGCATCACCTGTTTTCAACGAAGCGAAATCGCCGTGATCGACCTCGTTAAACGCGGTCACCGATTTGTTAATCGTCGGGGCGTTGTTGGTGACTGATGTCAGATCGTCATGACAGGTTGCACAGCGTTTTCGTGATATGCGAGTCAAATCAAAATCGCGGCCCTGGTGCGGTTGGTGGCACCAAGAACAATTTTGGTCTTTCGCGGCGAACTGGGCCGTCATTTGGTCACGGTTGTGATTGCCGGCGAAGTGACACTTCTGACAGGCATCTTCCAAGTGTTTCCGCGACACATCCGAATTGACACCGATCAGCGGAAGCCAATCCGACGGAGCGTTCGCATCCATCGGTGTGAAGTCAGAGTGGCAAACATGACAATCACGTTCGAACGACGCGTGGGATAGCGACAGGGGGCCGGTATTGAAGTGTCGTTGAAGTACCTGTCCCAGCGTC
Source organism: Aporhodopirellula aestuarii (assembly GCF_023701485.1). GTDB lineage: Bacteria > Planctomycetota > Planctomycetia > Pirellulales > Pirellulaceae > Rhodopirellula > Rhodopirellula aestuarii. Next base: position 5,342 of record NZ_JAMQBK010000095.1, on the reverse strand, counting down.
TGGCTACCGGCAGAAACCTTGATCGGCGAAGCACTCGAAGCCGCTAACAGGAAATAAACGAGGTAGATCGCATACGTGCCGGCAAACAGAAGACTCAGCAAGATGCAAAGTCGTCTCCATCGATCCAATCCGGTTCGACGCTTGTAATAGTCGATTTGAATCCGTTGCGAGCGTTGTTTGCCCGTGGGACTTTGCACCGAATTCAAGGGTCATCTCCGCGAAAAGAAGGACTACCAGTACTTTAACGCCGTCCAGATGTGGACGACTAAAAGAACTGAGACGGAAACGGACAGCCCGATATGTAAAGGTAGCCACGCATGAAGCCAGCGGTGAACGACGGCCTGCGTGTCAAACTGCCGTCGTTGGTCACAAAGTTCTTCCAGTGCATCGATCACGCCGTGGCTGTCTGCGCCGCAATCCTTTCGTAGCCGGTTGAACCAAATCGACGCCTCACGGCGATCCGTTACGGGACTGGTCACCGTGCCCCCTTCGATGAGGAAATCCTCAATGTTGTCAAAGGCCGTCCAGAGTCGGTCTCGGTCGTCTCGACTGTCGTTCACCAGTTTGGTCTGCAGGGTTCGACCCGACGTTCTGCCTTTTCCGGCTTGGCGAACGGCACCAATCACGATCGTTTGCGTTAGCGAAAGATCCATCTCTTCCATGTCGAGTTGCGATACGTCGAGCATGGTGCGGCGCTGTCCACACGATGCGATCAGCATCCGTTTGGCATCTTCGGCGGCGAGCTCGGCGACATGATCGATTTGGCTGTAGATCGTCTCGGCAGGTAAGTTTCGCAGCAGCCATTTGGGCAAGATATTTTGTATCGCCCAACCGTAGACACCACTGAAAATGGTGAGCGCGAACAGGATCATCAGCGTCGCGGGTAGAAAGCCACCTAAATGAAATCCCGAGTGAAGGATGGCAAGTGGAAAGGATGCCAAACCGATCCAAAGGTGCGCGGCTAACCAATATTTCGTTGGGAAAAGCCGCAGCCGTCGCAGAAGTTTGCGGGGCCACAGCAGCATTTCGAAAGCGATGATCGCAGCGGCAATCACGCCGCATGCCAACCCGACCGTGCTTCCGCCGCCGAGCCACTGTTCGGCGTTCCTGGAATCGACGACGTACCAGACGGCACAACCTATCACCAAAACTAATGCGAGAAACGCAAACGGCAGGTGAAGTCGAATTTGATTTCGTTGCAGTAACAACTGAGTGAGCCAGATAAATCTTGGGATAAGAACGCGGCGATGCTCGATTCAACTATTCTGAGTTGAGCGTCCGTCCCTGAATAGACATTTGTATCTTGAAAAGGAGGGCGTTCCAACACCCTGGACGAGGTAATTGGCGCGATTGTGCGAATTCTGGTGTCTTTGCGGCAACCAGATAGCGGGTTCGAACTACCTTAGCAGGAGTTCATCAGAACGTTTTGCCGATGCGACAAAAACCTCCTGAGCGTCGGGAATTCTCCTAGGAACTATGGCGATGGCATTTTCTCTAAACACGTTTTGGCGACTGTTGCTGATTTCGGTAGCTTCGTTGAATGCGATTTTCGTAATTGGCATGGGAGGAGGACGGTGTTCGGCGCAAGATCACTTCATCGCTCGCAATTTGGATCATCTGAACAGCCCGCTGCTCCGCAAAGATTTAAAAATCGTGGGGGCGCAGTCTTGTGCCTCGGCGAGTTGTCATGGCGGCCCACGACCCGCCGTCGTTCAGCCGCGAGTGTCGCGCGGGAACGAGTATCCCTTGTGGGTCGAGAACGATCCTCATTCGCAAAGTTGGCGAACATTCTGTAGCGATGAGAGCGTCGCTATGATGCGGCGATTGAGAATCCTGGACGACTCAGGAGCGGTCATTGACCAGGCCGGGTATGACAATTGTCTTGCCTGCCATAATTCGACGCCACGGTATCACGACCCACATCAAGGTAGCGAATTCGCTGCTTCGTATGCGAGTCGCCATTACGAATCCGCATCGTTCAAGCGTGAAGGCGTCGGCTGTTCGGCGTGTCATGGTCCGTCTGAGCGGTGGATAGGAACTCACTTTCAAGACCATTTTGATCCGGAGTACGCAGTAGCCGACGGGTTCGTGAACGCACAAGATTTGCTGACGCGAGCAAGAATGTGTGCGACGTGTCATGTCGGTGATCGAGATCGTGACATGAATCATGATTTGATCGCGGCAGGACATCCGGCGCTGCGGTATGAGTTCACCACGTACCACAATCGCCAGCCCAAGCATTGGCGGGACACCGAAGCAAGAGCGGCTTGGCGGTACGAAGCCCAGCTGTGGCTCGCCGGGCAGATTGCAGCCATGGACGCTTCGCTTTCGCTGCTCGTCGAACGCGCCCAGTCGGAAGTTCGCGACAACAGCATGAAAGTGAGTCAGTGGCCTGAATTGGCTGTCTACGACTGTGCCGCCTGCCATCACACGTTGGGTTTCGCCAATGAACGACGTCCTGACCGACCCGAGGGGCGATTCCCGGGCGGACCGATGGTTTCGTCGTGGAATGATATCGGGATACGGTGGATGCTCAATTACCGGATGCGGACCGGAGCCGCGGTTGATGACGATTTCAGTTTGTTGGCGTCCATCGATCAACTCCGGTCCACATTGCATTCCGAATCGGTTGCTGATGCCGATGTTGTCGCTGCGACTGCTGTCGGCGCACGAGCCGCGCTGGCCAAATGGGTGGATCAAGTTTATGCGGTCGAACGTTTTGAATTTGAGGCAAGCGAACTGGCTCAACTGGTCACGATGGCCGCCGGTAATGAGGAAACCTACAGCAGTTGGGAATCGACTGCCCAGTATTATTTAGCTGCCGCAGCCGCTCGCAATGCATGGCCAAGCGGAGCATCGGGGCCCGCGTTTTTAGTTGCCAATCGATTGAGATCCGGATTACGCTATGCGGAGCGGACCACCACCCCTCATTTTGCGGAACGCGTTCCTGAGATTGGTGACGAGCCCAAATCAACAATGAGTCGGTCGGAAGCCGCCATGGTTGCGGTTGAACTCGCTGCTTGGCTCGGACCTGTCGAACGGCCGGACCTGAGTGAATGGGAAACCGATCGTGATCAAATCAATCTGATACATAGCGAACTCCAGTCGGTGATCAGACGCGTCAACGAAAACATCGCGAAACGGCGTGCTGAACGATCGGAAGAGTCAGAGAAAAACGTAACTCCGCAACCGGACAATCGGCCGCAACGTGATGACGAACCCGCCCCGAAACCACGCGTTAAATCACGTCAAGAACTGCTCGAAGAGCTCCGTCTCAGAAGGGCGAACGAAGCGGATCCGTTTAACGATGATTGATCCGCGTCAATGTTCGAAGTTTGCTGGCCGATGGCGTTCGGTAAACGTTGCCGTTTGCGGCGGACTCCTGCTCGGCGGGATCTTGCTGAGTTCGGTTCCGGTTGTGAACGCCCAGGACGCGCCTTCGATCGAGCAGCGACTGAGCGATCCTGTGTACATGACGTGGGTGTCGGAGCCGGCGGTAGCTGCCTGCATCCAATGTCATTTCGACGGCCCTGGACTAGCGGAAATTGCGTCGGGCCAATCCGGTCAACTCAACGCGTTCAGTCGTCGACAAGAAATGGACGCTTGGGTCAGTCAAGACAAACACACCATCGCCCGTCGCCGCGTGGAACCTTTGGCCGAGAAAGATCTCGAGACCGACCTGTTAGATCTGTACGATCGCATGCAAACCCGCACCGATGAGGTCGTTGCCGCTTACCGCCGGAAAGGGATTCGGCTCGACGCCAATCAAATCGGTTTGACTGAGGTGCCCAAGGAGTGGATCGGAACGAGTAATGTTCTCAGTCGACGTATCTGTGACAAGTTGTGGGGCGAGGGGGCTGTGGAATCGCCGGAAGGATATGCCCAATTTCGAGAGGCTTGTTTGACGTGTCATGGGGGCGTGACCGGTGAAGAAACCCGAGGCGAAGGCGTGTTGACCAAGAACGCGATTGGCATCGATTGCTTGTATTGCCACCAGGAAGGTACGCAAGTCGCTTGGCAGAAAAAGCATTTCGATAGTGACTCGTGGCGTCTTTCCTCACCCGAGGCAAAACGTTCGTCGGGCATGACCGATTTGGTCAACACGGCCAATCAAGCGTCACTGTGTCTCGATTGTCATGTGGGCAATCGTGAGCGAGGTATGTTTGTGACGCACCAGATGTACGCGGCGGGACACCCGCCATTGCCATCGGTTGAGGTGCAAACGTTTTGCGAACAAATGCCGCAACACTGGCAATCGCCGTCGACGTTGTATGAAAACCTCGGCGAAGACTCTTCGCGTGAGCCGTACTTCGAGATCAACTATCCCGGTGTCGTTGGTCGCGATGCCGAGTTGGCCGGAAAGACTCACTGGGATACCCGCAAAGTGTTCATCGGGGCTCTCGTGGCCCGCCGAAAAGCGGTGCAGTTGATGGTTCAATTGGCGCAGACGGATGATTGGGGTGACTATGCACTCTATGATTGCGCCGCCTGTCATCATGAGCTGCAAACCGAAAGCAGGCGACAACAACGCTACTTGACTTCGTCGCAGCCAAGCACTCCTGGACGCCCTCGCCAGCACGAATGGCAGAATGTGCTGCTGGACGTCGCCTACCGGCTCGGAGGAAAGGTGAGCTATGAGAAGATCGAGCGTTTGGAAAGAGCATTAGAACGATCGTTCGATGAGCAACCTCTTGGAGCGGCGGATTCCGTTTCCCAAGTGGGAAGTCAGCTCATTGACGAGATCGACAAATTGATTGATGTCGTTCAGACCCGCGCGTTCAACGAATCATTGACTCGCGTGGCGTTGAAAGTGATCGCGGAAACCGACGGTTCACGCCTGTTGACCTACGACGCGGCTCGGCAGGCTGTATGGGCCGTGGACGTGATGACGCAGGAGCTGCAACGTGTCAACGGATCCGTATCCGATTCGGTCAAGGCCACCGTTAGTCAATTGCACGAAACTGAATTGACCGGTTTGGACACGGACCTTCCTTCGGGGCGAAAGCAATTCATCTATCCCGACTACCTCGGGGTGGAGCTCAAGCGGCGAGCCCAGTTTAATCCCGACGCGCTGGTCGATTTGCTGCATCGTTTGGGAAACGAATAGGCCCACGCTAACGTTTGAGTATTCAAGCTATCCAAACGTGAATAGTGGATTGTCGACACTAAAACATGATGCGACACCGGACGGCTCGCGGGCTGTTGTTTTTGTGAGCCGACGGCGCTAGCCGCGGGCCTAACGGCTAGTACGTGCCCATTGGAGGCCCGCAGCTAGCGCTGTCGGCTCACTCATTTTTGCGAAACGCCTAAAACAACAGCCCGCTCGCGCCGTTCCGCTAAAA
>NZ_JAMQBK010000094.1 GCF_023701485.1 Aporhodopirellula aestuarii | reverse complement strand
AACCAGTAAGGCTTTGACATCGCGAGGTACGAGCCGATGTTCAAGGCCTTTGTTCAAGAAGCTCGGTTGATGAGAGGGGCGGTCTCTCGATCAAACGTATGGGGTTTGCTTCGGCATTTCACTCAGGATTGCTGCGGGCCGATCCAAGTGATGAAGCTGGTGCGACTGGATGACTCGAGGTAAGTGCGTGGCGATGCCATTGTTCGTGATCGAGAGAAGGGTGAAGACTTGATTTTTTGTGATTTCGATTGAGTCGGCGCGCTTCTCCATCTCACGCCTTCCCGATGACGTTCCGATGAGATCGATTTGTTGGGTCGTGCCGGCTGACATCATCCGCTGTCGAAGTATCCCAGGGCTCGGTCGTCGTCACATACGATCGGATCGTAAGTCACTTCGACCACACGCAATTCACCACCACAGTCCGAGCAGCGCAGCGTTGCGGTGAGCGGTCTCTCCTGCGGTGCATGTCCGCTGGCCAGCCAGAACGTCCATCCTAAAAACAACCACGCCAGCCACCGAACCTCGTCGAGCTTGATTTTCGAGTTTGGACTCATCCAACCGTAATGCCGGATCTTCTGAAAGCCCGTTGGAAGCACGTGTTGGGCGAAGCCTTCTGCGAACGCTTCTCCCTCGACGGTCCGCGTGACCGTGGACTGGGATTTCGATGGACGCACCGTGTAAGTCACCGACGAGTCCTCGGCTGCCACGATTCGCTTGTCGCTCAGGGCAACTCGATGAACGTAGGGGGCCAAGTATTTCAAAGTGGCAAGGCCGTGTCCGACGGCTTGAATATCGACCACGAACTTCTTGTCCCAAGCTGACGCCGGGACGCTGTCGTAAAGTTCACAAGCTCGTAGCTCATCGGCGAGCTTCGCCTTATAGACTCGCACCAACGTGTCATGATGAAATAGAAAGTTCTTCGGCGTGCTCTGCCATGACTCAGGCTGGCCGTCCGCATCCAACTTCACCCCGCCGCCGGGAACGACATAGTGAACGTGTGGATGATAGACAGCTGGGTCACGCCCCCAAGTGTGAAGCACACCAAAGAAGCCGAGCTGGCATTCTTTCAAGCTTTTGGTTGCCGCACCGACGTCGCGAATACTTTGGCTGCTGGCGTCAAACAAACAGCGATAGCCTTCACGTTGGTGTCCGCGCAGCACGCAACTGATTTCCCGAGGTACCGTGAAAGTGACCAGGAAGTGATGGACCGGCATCAGTTTGGCTGTTTGTTTTTCGATCCAGAGTTGTGTCTTCTCGTGACCGCAGGCTGGGCAGTGTCGATTACCGCAGGAGCGGCCTACCCAGTGTTCGCGACCACAACCGTTGCACTGGTAGCGAACGCCACCGAGAGCGCCAGTACGGCAACGAATGATCGACGAGAGGACTTTTTGCTGAGCGATCGAAAGGGTCTGCCAAATCGCCGGGGCGTGTTTGCGCAGTGCGTCGGCAACCGAGGACATCGCAGCTAGCGTGGACTGGCGTTACGGTCGACGGAAGATTCGCTCGATGGCGTCGCGTGCCTGGGTTTCGGCCGTTTCGGTCAGGTGCAGGTAGATCAGCGTGGTTTGCAGACTGCTGTGACCGAGGTACTGCTGGATGACTTTCAATGACACGCCGGCTTCGAGCAGATGCGTCGCGTAAGAATGTCTGAGCGTGTGCGTGGAGACTTTCTTTTGAAATTTGAGCTGACCGGCGATCTTGCCGATCGCTTTCTGGACGGTGCTGGTTTGGATCGGGGTGTTGCTGGTAGCGGACTGTTTGTGATCACGTCCTTCAGCCGGAAACAGGAACCGGGGATGGCGATGAGTCACCCAGTGCCGTCTCAGCCAGTTCAAGGTTTCGGCTGGCAGCGGCACGTAGCGATCCTTGGCGCCCTTGCCGCGATGAATGTGGACCATCATCCGCTCGCCATCGATATCACCGACCTCCAAGTTCCTGGCCTCCTCAAGCCTCAGCCCCAGGGAGTAAGTGGTCCAGTAGAACAGAGCGATTCTTTCGACGCGGCAGGCGTCGATGATAGCGTGAACTTGATCGATGGTGAGGACTTCGGGCAGCGTCTTGGCCCTCTGGAGCTTCATCGTGGCGAGAGTTTCCCAGTTTCGCTTGCAGGTTCGGGTGTAAAAGAACTTGATCCCAGAGAACGCGACTCGGATGGAACCGTAGGCGAAGAGCTTCTCGTTTTTGAGATAGAGGAAGTACTGCCGCAGCTGACGTTCGGAGATTCGATCAGGGCGTGTTTTTGCCCAATCGGAGAGCTGTCGAACGGCTCGCAGGTAGCCATGAACGGTGCGTTTGCTGAAACCTGCCAGCTGCAGGTCTTCGCTCATCTTCTGGTAGAGCGAACCGTCAAAGTAGATTGAGGACTTGGGCGGGTGATTGTAGTTGACCATCGTAGGGTCTCCTTGGTGAGAGAAAAGAAACAACCAAGGAAACATGCCAGCGCCGAGCGACGCTGCTACAATGCGGGCAACACCAACACCCTCACGCCCCGCCGCGATAGCGGCTTACTTGAAC
>NZ_JAMQBK010000093.1 GCF_023701485.1 Aporhodopirellula aestuarii | reverse complement strand
CAATTTTTGGGACGCTTCCCTGCGTCTCTTGCTGCGCGAGACTTTCAAGGCTCAACGCATCGCCGAACTGTGTGTACGCGACAATGACGACGACCGCGACGATCAGGAAGACGCCAAGTTTCTTCCTCACCCCCGATTGATTGTCGTCGGTTTGTGATCCGATTGCCTTGGCCATGGCCCTTTCCATTTAGGATGCGTCCGCAAACGGCGGTATTTGCGAATTCAAACGCGAACGCAGAAGGCGAGTCACTCGCTGCTCGAACGCGTTGATAGATAGAAGACGTCAGTGAGCGGCACTCCTTACAATCAGATTACAAAAACCGGTGGACGTCTAATTTATTTCTGAAGGATCTGGAGCTTCAACGTATCCTTGGCTTCCAGCTGTGGCTCGGGAAGTTGATTGTTTTAGTGCCTTTTTTAGCGGAATGGCGCAAGCCGTCTGGTCCCGAGTCATCGGACGGCTCGCGCCGTTCCGCTACATTTGAAATCCTTCAGTAATACAATCGACGTCCCCCGAGACCGAGAACAGCGGGCGTTACCCGCTTCAGTTGCCTAGGAGAGGTTCCGTTACGTGAACGTCGAAAATTCCAATACGTCCGCCAGAAAGTGGCGCTGTCCAGCTAAAGTTCGCAGGTAACCTAGGCTGGGTGATGGGAGGAGCGAGGACCGCGTGAGCATTTTAGAACTGGTAGGTTCTGCTACTCAGCTGACTGGCTGTGACTCGTTTCCTTTGGCCACCACGACGCCCTTTTTCTTCTTCCACCAACTGTCGACGGTCCAGGTATCGAGTTCCCGGAGCAACCAAAGCGTGACGCATGCCGCCAACATCGGAAACGCCGCAAAAAACAACAAGTTCGGCTTTTCCCAAGGATTCATGTATTGCTTGTAGCAACTGATTGTGGAAACGGTGTGCAATGCAGTGATGAGTCCGTAGCTCCACGTGCGCAGAAATCCGCTGAGAAACGACAAGACCAAGATCATCTGCACGATGCCCACGCCAACCATTAAGGACGCTCCGAGGCCGGGCGTCAGATAGTACCGCTCGAAAATGCCCGCGGCGTGCTCCGGATTGAGAAGTTTGTCCAATGTCCACATCAGGAAAACAATCGCAACTCCGATCCGAAGTGTCAGCAAGGAAAATCCAATACGTCCATCTATCCTGTCTTTATCATTCATGGTCGTTTCCGATTGAGTCATTCGGTTGGGTTGTACACCATCAGAATGCACGGTGAACATATTGCACCGCCAAAGATTCTTGCGTGCCACCGACATTCACCGTTTCAGTGCTTCGCACAGCGACACACAAAACGATGAATGTGTGATTGAATGCCCATCTCTCTGCGGATCGAGTTGCCGCAGGTGCAAACGGAGAGTCGCTGACGGCTGACGCAGCGTCGGTACCCTGTGTGCTTTGGTCATTCAATGGATACGTGCGCGGAATTCTCTGATTGCGAAAGACCTGCATCAACCAAAAAACTCTTCTTATTACGACTTGTCCGTTAGGGTGAACCCATGAATCGTCAGTCTTTCTCGATCGCGGTCGTGACTACCGTCCTACTCGTTGCCATCGCGGCACCCCATCCAATTGCTGACGCGCAAGAGTGGGACGTGACGCCCGTTCAGCCTTCGTTCACTCAGGGCGAAGCTCAGTCAGGCATAATCAAGCTCTACCAATGGAAGGGAAACAATCCACGCACGGCAAATATTGGAACGATCAAGTCGGCAGACGGGGCTGAGTGGACGGTGCCGGCCAAAACGCATTTTCAATCGGCGACTAAAGCGGCCGATCTGTACAACGAAGCAAACGGGGTGGAGCCTGCCGGAATCGCCGATATTGATCTGGATGCGATACCGGTGATCGACGCCGGCGGCAACGAGATATTCACGGCATACCTTTTTGGCGACAACTATTTCGAGTTCTCCGTCAATGGCGAACTGTTGGCGGTCGATGCCGTTCCGATGACTCCATTTAACAGTAGCGTGATTCGTTTCAAAGCCCAGCGACCGTTCACCGTCGCGATCATGGGCGTCGATTGGGAGGAACGTCTGGGGCTGGGTTTTGAAAAATTCAAAGGTGCACCATTTCATCAGGGGGACGCCGGTTTGGTAGCGGTGGTCAAAAACGCAGCCGGCGAAACCGTTTCGGTAACCGATGCGAACTGGAAAGCACAAACGTTCTACATAGCCCCTCTCAAGACGAAGGAATGCCTTGAAGTCAATGGAGACATTCGGGACAGTTCAAAATGCAGCACCGAAGACACCGCAGACGGCACAGCTTTCTTCGCAGCCCACTGGCCGATTCCTGAAGACTGGGCCTCTGCCGATTTCGATGATAGCGACTGGCCAAACGCGGTAACCTATACCAATGATTTTGTCGGAGTCGATAACAAACCGGCCTACACGAATTTCACCGACCTGTTTGACGATCCCCAATCCGATGCAAAATTCATTTGGTCATCGAGTCTGGTGCATGATAATCTCGTGTTAATGCGAACAACCGTTGGCAAGCAACAGAAATGAACAAAATGCGTTTCGAGAAAGACTTGGCTGAGTGGATCGAGACGGATGGGCTTGGCGGGTTTTCATCCGGTACGGTGAGCGGTCAACGCACGAGGCGCTATCACGCTCTGCTGCTCGTGGCACAGAATCCGCCGGCGGACCGCGTCGTATTGGTCAATGGATTTGACGCTTGGGTCGAAACGCCAAACGGATCGCATCCAATTTCGACACAGTACTACCGCAATGACGTTGAGTCTCCGAGCGGGCATCTCTCGCTGCATTCTTTCACCAATGATCCTTGGCCAACTTGGCGTTACCAATTCGCCGATGACATCAGGATCTTCCAAGAGCTTTTTGTTCCGGATCGGGTGCAGGGCGTTGCCCTGCGGTGGCGCGTCATCGGCCACCGCACGGACGTGTCGCTACGGCTACGTCCGCTCCTCTCGGGACGCGACTTTCACGGGATGCATCACGCCAATCCTGACTTCAATTCGGCGACCACTCGTCACGAACAGTCAATTTCCTGGCAACCCTATTCCGACCTGCCGACCGTTCATGCCCAATCCAATGCAACCTTCAACGAGTGGTTTCAGTGGTACAACTCGTTTCTCTATTCTTTCGAGCGTGAACGCGGACTCGACGACATGGAGGACCTCGGATCACCTGGAGAATTTCGTTGGGATCTTGCCGAGCAAGATGCCTATCTGATGCTCTCCGCAGGGCAACCCTTGGCCGATCTTTGTGGGCTTGAAGGGGCAACGACCAAGCAGTATTTCGAAAAGATCGAAGGCAACGAACGCTCTCGCCGCCAGCGAGCGGGTCGTGAATCAGAGATCATTCGTTCTTATGTCGTTAGTCGCGACGAAGGCACTACCGTCATCGCGGGCTATCCATGGTTCGGAGACTGGGGGCGGGACACATTTATCGCGATGCGTGGTTTGTGTTTAACCAAAACGCAGTGGCTCGACACGGCGCACGACATCCTGATGAGCTGGGCCGATACCGTTTCGGAAGGCATGTTGCCGAACCGCTTTCCCGACCACGGTGACACGCCCGAATACAATTCCGTTGACGCATCGCTGTGGTACATCGTCGCAATCCAAGACAGCCTCGAAGCACACCGCAAAGCGAAACGGAGCCTTCCGTCGAAGGACATTTCGCGTTTGCAAGCAGCCGTCGACGCAATCCTGGAAGGGTATGCCAATGGAACGCGATTTGGGATTCACCTCGATGATGACGGGCTGATTGCCGCCGGTCAGCCGGGTGTGCAATTGACCTGGATGGATGCCAAGGTCGGTGATTGGGTGGTTACGACCAGGATCGGGAAACCCGTCGAGATTCAAGCCTTGTGGTTGAACGCCCTCGCGTTTGCTTGCCGTTTTTCCCATCGCTGGAAAAAGCAACTTGAGCACGGGCAGGCGTCCTTCGCAGATCGTTTTTGGAACGAGGAGGGAGGCTACCTCTACGATGTCGTCGACAACAACCATGAATCGGGCAGCGTGGATGACGCTTTTCGTCCCAACCAGATTTTCGCCGTCGGCGGGTTGCCGCTGATGTTGCTAAGCGAGGACAGATCCCGCCGAGTCGTCGACGCGGTCGAACAACGATTACTCACACCGCTCGGACTGCGTTCACTCGCCCCGGATCATCCCGATCACCAACCACGTTATGCAGGCGGAGTGCTTCAGCGAGATGGCGCGTATCATCAAGGAACAGTTTGGCCTTGGCTAATCGGTTCGTTCGTCGAAGCCTGGTTGCGGGTGCGGGATAACTCGCCCGACGCAAAGCAGGAAGCACGGCGAAGATTTCTGACGCCACTCGAAACGCACCTCAATCATGCAGGCATCGGTCACATCTCTGAAATTTGCGACGCCGAGCCACCACACACGCCTCGTGGTTGCCCGTTCCAAGCGTGGTCATTCGGTGAGTACCTGAGGATCAAGCACCTCCTCCTGGCTAACGGACGTAACTCCAATCAACCAAGCGTTCCAAGAGAATGAGAGTGTCCAATACCTTTGAGCGATCCCGAAGTTGCCGCCAGCTCGTTACCGCATTTGACGACAAAGCAGATGATAAAGGTCGATGTCATTCTGGAAGTCGTGATCGAATGCAGCTTCCGGAGAAATCCAAGAGATCGCGAGACTACCGCGTCGTCACTTGCGGGAAATCGAGCGACGTTTCACGGACGTTGTTGAAAAGATGATTGAGCATCGCCAAGTCTGCTGACGGATTGGCTCGATGCAACCGAGTGCAGGTAGGTGACAAATCGGAGAAAGACGGTACACGATCCACGCGTCCCTCGTAGAATCGTCCGGAACAGCTCGTCTTCGTCTTGTACGTGGGACATTCACACCCCATGCGGGTTAGAGAATCAACAAAGTCGTTCTGGTCGACGAAACCGGCTGCGTCAAAAAAGCTTCACGATTTTGCCGGGTCGGTAAACGAAGCGATGCGTCCTCGCTCTGGATCGCTTTCGCCGAAGAAGAATGCGCCCATCGCAGCATTTATTCCCGTGTGAAAAGTTTGTCGCGTGGAGAACCCGAGGTCGTTTCCGATCAACTGACCATGTTTCACCCGGGGGTGCCGATCAGTTACGACTGCGTTCTCGACTCCGCACTCGTATCGAACTTAACTCCGTTACGGTACAGTTGAGCATCTCATTGCATTTAAGAGGCCGAGGAAATCATGGCAAAAATCGATCAAGCAGCTCCACAGAAAGATGAACCTGTGGCGGAATCAGACCATAGGGAAAAGATCAAATCCCAAATCCTGGCGAAAACCGGCAGGCCCACCCTTCTGCATCATGTGGAGGTATGTCGGCACCACAACGGCAACTATCGGGTCAACATTTGGGAGAAACTGGAGCCCACCGGGGATTCCGCTTTCTCAACACCTGTCCACATTGGGTCGTCTTATTATTTGAAGGTATCGGATTCAGGTGAGATCATTCGCTGCAACCCGCCGCTGACCCAAATCCATCACTCGGCTTGAACTTGCCCCCCATCACCAGGGCGGTTGATGTGAATTCAGCATTTGTCCAAACGAACGAAGGTTTGATAGCCGCAATTGCGGAGTGAACTCGCTACTGCGAGTTCGATGTGGCTTCGGCGTGAACGACTCCGCGACCGCCATTGCCGTATCTCTTTGCAAGGGTTTGAACTCTGAGTCCCTGACGCCACTCAGCTATAACGCAAACTCGTCATCGATCGATTTGTCCGTATAGAGTGGCATGTGACGATAATAGACCTCAAGAATCATCGTCGCCAAGCACGTCGAGTAGAGTCGCCCGCCCATCATCCCACCCATCTCTGGAAGCGGATTCGGCATCCAACTTCCTGATGCGTGCCCAGCGGTCAATTGCGATTGAACCAGTGAATCTCGCATCACTCGATTCCAGGGCTCCCACTCGGGACCACCAAGATGCCGCATTACTTGGGTTGCGTAGTAGCTGTAGTACAGATTATCGAGACGCGGACCAGTCGACGAAATGAAGCTCACTCCGCGATTGATACCGCGATTTTCTCTTGGCAAGCCCTGATACATGCGGCATAAAACACCAATCGATGTTGTGGTCACGCCACCATCGTGCATCAGTTTCTGGTTCAGATAGCCATATTTCCCACCGCCAGCGCTACTGACCGAGTTAAGAAATTGTTCCGTGCCAGTGAGTGTCGGATCCGGTACGGTTAAGCCTCCAATTTTGCCGCTCTTAAGTGCCATGATTGCCCAACCAACGACCGACGTGTCCCCCGGTTGCTGCGGTGCATAACGCCAGCCCCCGCCGCGTGGATCTTGCGTTTTCACCAAATAGTCGAGCCCGCGCTGGGCAGGATCTCGCAAGCGAGAATCGCCGGTCATCGCGTACGCCTCGCAGATGGCAATCGTCGCAAGGCAATGCGAATACATCGTGCCACCTTGTTCGTGCCAAGCTCCCGTCGGATTCGATCCGCTGCTGAGGTATTGGTGCGCGATCAAGAATGTCAATCCGCGATCAATAACATCTTTGTACTGTCCCGCCATGTGAGTCTCGCCAGCCCCTAGAAACGGCAGCAGCGCCAGTCCTGTCGCACCATTTCGCGAGGACGCAAATCGCCCTGGGTCACCGCATTTCCCCAGACACACCTCGTCGTGGGCGAACGTCCATCCACCATCGGCTACTTGGTGTTCGATAAGCCACCGAAGTGCAAGGGCAACTGCCGCTTCGCTTTGCTGGCTTCCGCCGTATCGATTCAGCAACAGCGTTTTGTTTTCTGCGGATCGGCCGTCGAATGTGGCGGACAAGCTAGCCGTACTGCTTAGCCTAGTCGCCCTCGGTTTACCTGCGGTCAACTTGGCCATCCGTTTGACGTCACCGTATCCCGCCCGGTCAATGGCGGTAGGCGTTTCAGGCTGATAGGCTTCCTCCAAAAGGTTAAGCGAAACGTTGCTGAAAAGATTCGCAACGGGATCGTTCGAGGCCTCATCCGGGGTGTCCTCCAGGTGAATCGGACTCGATGCGAATTCGAATTCCGCGGATACCGAGGGTTCGTCATTCCCAATCTCGAACCTCAACCACCGAAGATCACTTACGGGTGCCGTTAGAACAATCATCGCGAATGCCAGTAGAACGACTGCATGAAAAATCAAGCTCACAAGCCACCCGGCGTTCGGCGAACGCAACAATCGACGGCGTGGAACATGCATCTTGATCAACTCCAGTGGTTCGGATTTGCGATGTCGCTAGCCTGAAGCTACCACATGTGGATGCTATCGACTGGGAATTGGTCAACAATGCCATTCCGCGGAGATGCCTGATTTGCTGCGGCCGATGCTCAACGTAACCAGAGACGTCTTGGACGCTCCATTTGGCCGCCCCATCTCGTGAAGAAGATTTCTGCCCGTGAATGTGATTGCCCTCACTGAAGCAAAGCTGTATTCATGCGTCGATGGACGCTAGCTAAACCATTCCTTACCCACGTTCCCGGCGCGTTCGGTTCAGCATCCCTGATTCGTGCTCGTTGACCGCGGTGGCAATGAGCACGGCGAAGCCCGCGACTGGGTGCGCACGCTGGATCTTAATTGCTGGTTTTGCCTTTGTTTTCAAACGCAACGTCATCGACTCGGGCTGTTTGGATACCTTTAACGATTTTCTGATTCGTAACGCATTGATTGATCGTCGAGTGGTCGAATCCAAACGTTACGGAACCGGACCGGATTGTCGTGGTCCTGCAAGAACAAAGGCCCGACCATCATTTGTTTCTGCCGTTGCCAAATGCTTTGCAGATAATCAGTCGTCCCGTAGCGATAGGGGTGGTAGTTGGAACGCGGTTCACCGAAGCGAGCGTTGTCTTGAACCTTTTGTCCGTTCAGCCAAGCCGTGATCGAACCTTCCTTTGTAATCTTGCCATCGGGTCCCCGCACCGGAGCACGATACCGAATATCGTAGACCTGCCACTGAGAACGAGGTCGTCCAGCACTGGCTAACGGATTCGAGAATCCGTACAAGGCCCCCATGTCACTTTCGCCAACCTTGTCCTTGCCTTCGGAGTGAATGATCTGCATTTCATAAAGGCCGTGTATGTACAGTCCACTGTTTCCTGTACCGCTTTCGGGCAGCATGAATTCCGCATGGATATCGGCATCGCGAAAGTGCCAATTGGAAACGATGTGATTGGTTCGTCGCTTGCCTCTCTTGCTGACGAGCGAGCCTTCAGTAACCTCCCAGTCCACTGGGCCGCCGTTCATGTTCACGAATTCAACAGTATCGGTTCCGTCAAACAGAACGATCGCACCCTCTGGTGGCGGAACCGGCAAGGTATCTTGTTTGGGAAGAAACTCGTCAGTCGGCGCATCCGCTGTGGACGCCTTGCCACCGGCAATTGCTGAACCGAGTTTTTCGCTCAACTCTTGCTTGATCTCTGCATAGGCCGGATCATCAATCAAGTTGGTGAACTCGTGCGGATCCGTTTCCAAGTCGTAGAGCATTGCTTGTTCGGCTGGCCCCCGTTTCGCTTTTCTCCACTCTGTGTATCGATACCGCTTGGTGCGTATTCCATATCCACTCGGAGCGCCCATGGTAATCTCGTACTCTTTTCCAGGTGCGTGGACATCACTGAGTTGAGGCACCAAACTCACGCCCGATAATTCATGAAGCGGTTCAACACCGGTCAATTCGCAGAGCGTTGGATAGATGTCGATCAAGCCGCTTAGACTAGAGCACTTTTTACCTTTTTCTTTTTGTCGCGGATCGACCACGATCAGCGGAACTCGGGCAGCTTCTTCAAACATGGTTGACTTATGCCAATGCCCATGTTCGCCTAAATGGAACCCTTGGTCGCCGGTGAAAACGATGATGGTGTTATCCGCCAATCCTTCATTTTCCAGTTCTTGAATCAACCTGCCGGCAAGTTCGTCTACAAAATGAACCGCTGCGTAGTAGGCATGGCTATAGTTGACGGCATGCGTCTCTGGAATGAAGTCAAATCCTGGTCCTTTGACGTGCCAGTTGATCCGCGGAATGTCATCTCGATCATTTCCAGGCACGAATGGCATTTCGTATTTGGCACGATCAGTGGCTTCCCAGTGCTTGGTGGGAACGATCATCGGTGGATGCGGGCTGTAGATCCCGTACGCAAGAAAGAAGGGCTTCCCGGTTGCGTCGGGGTTATTTTCTTTGAGAATCCGGACAGCATCAACGAGTCCCTGGCCATCGGCCATCTCTTCATCGTCGATGTCGGGGTTGTCGTAGACGACGCGAACCCCAGCTCTCTGCGTTTTTCCAACGTGCGTCGCGTTTTTCCAGTTTTCGAGAGACGCTTCATAGCCGGTGTTGTTGACCGCGACATCCCAGGCATCATCATCGTCTCCTCCCTTGGATCCAATTCCATCTGGTATCCCCATGTGGAAAATCTTGCCCACACGAGCGGTGAAGTATCCGTTGTTCCGGAACAAGGCCGGAAGAGAAACGACGTCAGGAACCGATTTGCTGAATGGCTCATTCTTATTGCTGACACAGCCGTTCTCAAAGGGATAAAGTCCGGACAACATCGAAGCACGACTGGGCCCACAGGTAGGGAACTGACAAAAGTTGTTTGCAAATATCACCCCTTTTTTCGCAAGCCGATCCAAATGCGGCGTCACCGCCACTGGATCTCCATAACACGCCAGACGGTCACCCAAGTCGTCTGAAATGATGAACAGAACATTGGGTCTTGTTGTTTGCTCCGCCGGGGTAGCAGCGATGACATCACTTCCCACCCAAACGCTAATGAAAGCCAGAGCAATCGTGGCCAGGCTCGAATGGCACGGGCATAGG
>NZ_JAMQBK010000092.1 GCF_023701485.1 Aporhodopirellula aestuarii | reverse complement strand
TCTGGACAGCGCCACTTTTCCCGTAGCTCGCAATTTCGGGAGCTCGATTTAATTACTGCGGGATTTCAATCTTAGCGGAACGGCGCAAGCCGTCCGGTCCCGCGTTACCGGACGGTTTGCGCCGTACCGCTAAAAATAGCACTAAAACAATCGGCGTCCCTTGAGACCGAGAATAGCGGGCGTTTCTACTTCCGGAGCCTCGAAGAAACTCCGCTACGTGAAAGTCTAGAACTCCAATTCGTCTGCCAGAAAGTGATGCCGTTCGGCTAGACGGTGCCACTAGCAATCATGAGTTGCTCGACGACCCTTATTTCCGCACGCGGTTGATCCAGTGTTTAGCGAAGTCGATCAAGCCGCTGTAGTGAAACGAGTCATCGACGTAATGTTCGATGACGTAGAACGCGAAATAGTAGGCGCGACAAAAGCTCCAGATCGTCAGTCCTAACATGAGGACATTGCGTAGCGACAAGATCGAGCTGAGCAAGACGAACGCGGACAAACAGCCGAGCAGGAAGAACAGGCCGCCTTTGATGATGATCAGGGTTTTGGATTGAAGGTCGCGTTTAATCATGTCGCGTGCGGTCATAACGTTTTCGTAGTTCATCGGGGGCGGCACCTCGCGCGAATGCGACTTGGATTTGCCAGTTCAGCCAGGTTTGCCGAATCACGCCTCGTTGGAGCCAGCGGCGCGGGTCAACGTGAACCGGACCAGGCAGCAAGCGAGGGCGTCCCATTCGGCGGAGGCGGGACGATAGCAGGACGTCTTCCATTAATGCTACCTCAGCGAACCCGCCGGCCCGATCGTACCAATCACGATGAACATAAATCGCCTGGTCGCCAAAAACGCGTCCCAGCGTTCTGACACGCAACGCGTTGCCGAACTCGATCAAACGAAAACGCCAACGTGGTTCGGTGATCCGCTGGTGGAATCCACCCCAAGCCGGCCATCCCGCCTTTCGCATTTGATCGAGCGAGTGTTTGTCGAGAGCACTGTCGGCATGGAGAAACAGCAACACGTCTCCGCGTGCGACCGCGGCGCCTTGGGCGAGTTGCCGGCCACGGCCGAACGGGCTGTCGACTACAATCACGTCGCTTGAGCATCGCTCGGCGAAGCGGCGAGCCTTTCCGCAGGTGCCATCTTCGCTGCCACCGTCACTGACGATGATCTCAAGCGGTCTGAGCGCCGACGCGGAGGCAAGACATCGGTGGATCGATTTCGATTCGTTCCATGTCGGAATGATGACCGACACGGTCTTTGTCGATGACTTCGTTCGCTTGCGACCCACAATCCAAATCTTTCTGCCTACTGACAACGTTGATTGACGATGCGATCCAGTCTAAAGCTTCGATGGGAAATTGGTAACCGTTGCAAATCGATGGTGTCGCGGTACTCGCGAGGCGCTCCAAAGCTTGCCTTGACGCAAGCGATTTTCGCGTGGATGGTGATTGGTCTGTTAGGGGGCCTAGCGGCATTGGGCGACGAACGTCCTTCGGTTTCTCATCGGGTGTTGTTACAGGGTGAACCAGGGTTGGTCATCGTGGAGCCCGACGGTGATATCTCATGGCAGATGCCATGGGGCGGTATCCATGACATTCATTGGCTCGGGGATGGGCGTATCTTGACTCGCCAGGGAACTGCAAAAGTTGTCGAAATCGATGTCACTACCAAAACGATCGTTTGGCAATACGACAGCGCGTCCCAAAACGGCAACGCCGGGAAACGTGTCGAGGTGCACGCGTTTGAGCGGTTGAGTAATGGCACGACGATGATTGCGGAATCGGGCCCGGCGAGACTCATCGAAGTCGATCGCGATGGGACAATCATTCATGAAATCAAGCTCGTGCTCGATCACCCGAATCCGCATTCGGACACTCGGTTGGCACGTAGACTCGAAAACGGAAATTACCTGGTCGCTCAGGAAGCCGACGGGAAAGTGCGTGAGTACAACCCCGATGGCGTGGTGGTGTGGGAGTATGAAGTGCCCATGTTTGGCAAGTCGGCACGACGTGGGCACGGCCCCGATGCGTTCGGCAACCGGTTGTTTTCAGCATTCCGATTGCCCAACGGGAATACGTTGATTGGTGGAGGGAACGGACACTGTGTTCTCGAAGTCACGCCTGCCAAAGAGATCGTTCGCGAAATTCATCAGAACGATCTATCGGGGATCCGCTTGGCTTGGGTGACCACGGTCGAAGTCCTCGACAACGATCACTGGATAATCGGAAATTGTCATGCCGGAGCAGGCCAGCCGATCCTGATTGAAGTCGATCCTGCATCGAAGCAGGTCATTTGGACGCTCGACCGTTTCGATGACTTTGGGAATAACGTATCGAATTCAACGATTATTGATGCTGGTTAGTGTGACGTCTGCGGTGACGGATTAACGTCAAATCAATTGATTGCAGTTGCCGAAGTGCAACGCCCAGGGTGATAATTGAGTGATTATCGGGCCATTGGAACGGGCTGGTTGCTGAGATGATCCCGAAGTGACTGTATGATGCAATGTCGCGAGCAGGACGATTGGCCATCACGGGCAAAGATGGGCGTGGAGGCCAGTGGGGGACGCGTTGGCGTGACCCAATGATTCGAGGGACGATGGAAGGTGCGTATTCGTCCGATCTCGGATCGGAAGTGACCCATGAAGAAATAAGATAGGTGCAAGATGTTTTGGCAGACGTGGTACGAGTATCGAATCGACTACGTCCTATTCTGCATCATCGTGTTGTTGGCATATGGCTACGTGCTGCGCCACGTCGCGAGCGTCACGCCTGCGACACCCAATGACGAATCGGCAGGGGCAGACGACGATGATCCGATGTCGGCGATCGAAAAACGGTTGCCTCCTTTTCGCTTGCGATTGTCGTTTTTTGTCCTCATCGCGACGCTCATGGTCGGTTGCGTGTTGGTCGAATACGTCGATCGATTGCAACGTCGGGTTCTGCGCGAGCAAGTGATTGGGATTGCGCCCACGTATGCGATTGAGTTGCAGAATTTGGGACACGCGTCGATCACGGTGGATACGCCTCCGGATGATCCGAAGTACCTGAGTATGATTGAGGCTCAGAAGCGATGGTTGAAGGTCAATCCTCAGGTGGCCGATATTTACACGTTCCGCATGGCACCCGATGGTGCAAAGGACGCGGCATTGTCCCCCGGCACTGGTCCGCCGGGGTCTGAGGAGGGGGTGTATCAGTTGATTGTCGATTCCGAGACGGACTACGATCGCGACGGGAAATTCACGGGTAAGCTCGAGTCGCGTACGCGGATCGGCGAATTGTTTACCACCGTTAACGCTCCTCACATCCGGCAGGCCTTCGATGGCGAAGTGACGTTTGCCGGTTTGCCGCACTTGGATCGTTGGGGCTATTGGGTTTCCGCCCAAGCGCCGATGAGGGACGCCGCAGGCAATGTCGAAGCCCTCGTCGGGGTTGATTTCTCAGCCACTCGGTTTGTGCGTTCGGTTGCCTGGACACGTTTGAGTTTGATCGCGATTCTCGCGACGGTCCTATCGCTTTATCTCTCGGCGATTGCGATTATCGGGATTCTCAAGGGAAGCCTGGCTGTGCAAGCGATTAGTCGCAAGCAACTCCGCGTGCAGCGCGACCGGGCAACTCAAGCGGCCGCGGAAGCGCGTCGGGCGACGCAAGCGAAGAGCCAGTTTCTCGCCAACATGAGTCATGAGATCCGCACCCCGATGAACGGGATTCTCGGGATGACGGAATTGCTGTTAAGGAGTCCTTTGGGGGGCGAACAGCACCGGTTCATGATGATGATCAAGACGTCTGCAAATGCGTTGCTCAATGTGCTAAACGATGTCTTGGATTTTTCCAGAATCGAAGCCGGGCGGATTGAACTCGAGGAGGTCCCGTTCGTTCTACACGAGTTGATTAACCAGACCGTTCAGTCGGTTGCCGGAGGACGCCAGTTCGTCAACTCGAAGACAGAAGGGGCCGCTTCGCCATTTGAAGTCGGTGACGTGGAATTGGCGGTGAGGATCTTGCCAGGAACGCCCGATTATCTGGTCGGTGATCCCACACGACTGCGGCAGGTGCTTGTCAATCTCGTTGGCAATGCGTTGAAATTCACGGTAAAGGGAGAAGTCGTCGTCGAGGCGAGTGCTTCGTTTGACGAAACGGCGCTCGACACGGATATCGGTTCGGGTGAAAAGCAGTCGCGGGTGCGGATGCTGATCTCGGTGAGAGACACCGGCATCGGGATGACCACCGAACAGAAGAAGAAGATTTTTGAGGCGTTCACGCAGGCGGATGCCTCCACCACTCGCCAATACGGCGGTACGGGACTGGGGCTCGCCATCAGCGCTCGGCTGGTTGAACGCATGGGCGGCAGCTTGAGTGTCGAGAGTACGCCTGGCGTCGGCAGTCGATTCGAATTCGATGTGCCGTTGTGGGTGCAATCGGAGTCAGACATCATGTTTCTCGGCGGAAACGTCTTCGCCAAAGAGATTCGTGGGGCACGTCTGCTCGTTGTCGATGATCACCAAATCAGCCGAGTCATCTTTAACGAGATGCTCAGTGAGGCCGGCTGCCATGTCGATTGCTTGAACGACGGAGCAGCGGTTCTCAAAACGCTCAAATCGGCACACGCGGCGGGGCGTCATTATCAATTGGTGCTGCTGGATTATCGATTGCCGGGCATGGATGGTCGTGCGGTTGTCCGCATGATTCGCAACGACAAGGAGATTGCCGATACGCCGGTTGCGTGGTTGTCGTCGATGGGGGAGGAGGTCGAGCACGCGTGGCTCAGCGAGTTCGATATTCTTCGCTGTTTGCCTAAGCCGGTTTCGCCAACGGATTTGATGAGTGTGGTCGCTGAGGCGGTGGACCTCGACGCGAATCGATCGGCGCATCCAGTCGCGGAAGACGCCGAAAATTCAACACGCTTGAAATCGCATGCCAAGAGCGATTTTGCCGCTGTCGAGCATACGTTCGGCCATTGTGCGATCCCGAGACGAGTGCTGTTGGTCGAGGATGGCGGAATCAATCGGGTGGTCGCCGAAAATATGTTGCGTGCACGAGGTCACGATGTCGTCGGAGTGGCGAGCGGTTTTCTGGCGATCGAACGTCTCAAGCGAGATTTTTTTGACGTCGTATTGATGGACGTTCAGATGCCTGAACTCGACGGATTGGAAACGACCAAACGGATTCGTACCTCACTCCCTGAGCCCGCACGTGACGTCCACATCATCGCCATGACGGCACACGCAATGAGTGGCGATCAGGTCAGGTGCCTTGACGCGGGGATGAACGACTATGTTTCCAAGCCGTTCACACCGGAGCGATTGTTCACGGCCGTGGAAGCGATCGACATTGATAAACATCTCGATCAAACCGCGGACGATGATGACGAAGACGATCTTACCTGTGGCCCCCAGTCGCGGATTCGGGCCAATCCGGGGAGCTTGTTGGATGACACACTGGATGAGAGTTCGCATCGGGAGAGCGACACGGTTGTAACTCTAGACGATGGCAAGACATTCGATTTAGATACCGTCGCGGTTGATTTCATCGACGAGTCGATTCTGAAGCAAAATGTGGGAGAAGATGAGGAGTTTTTGCAGATCGTGTGCGACACGTTTGCGGAGCAGTGGCCGAAACAGATCCGAGAGCTGACCGACGCGCTCGACCGCGCCGACGTAGCCGGAGTAGCGGCGAGTGCCCACCAACTTAAGGGGACTGCTTCGGCACTCGGCGCGGTGCGGCTGCAGAAAATAGCAGGTGACCTAGAGGATCAAGCAAGAGATCGGATTGAGTTTGTTGATCAAGAAAATGAGTCGCAAGGGCAAACAAAGGATAGAATGAGAGCAGGCTTTCCAGGTGAAAAGTGGTACACGACTAGGAATACCCTCCAGAGTGGAGGAGAATCCGTCGCTATTCGCCTGCTACAAATTGCTCAGTCCCAGCTCCCCTGACTCATGAAACTTCTGATCGCCGATGACAACCCGGTATGGCGAAAGCTCATGCAGGCGGCGATTGCGCCTTGGGGATATCGTGTCATCTTCGCCGAGAACGGACGGGAGGCGCTCGACGCGTTGCAATCAGATGATCCGCCGCGGCTCGCACTGCTTGATTGGCAGATGCCGGAGATCGAAGGCGTGGAAGTTTGTCGGCGAATCAAGCAGAACCCGGAAGCACCCTTCACGTACATCATTCTGCTGACGAGCCGGGATCGCGAAGAGGATATGATCGAAGGGCTCGATGCGGGCGCCGATGATTATTTAACCAAACCGATCGTCGCAGCGCTCTTGAAAAGTCGTTTGGCATCGGCGCGGCGGATCGTGGAAGCGGTGCCGCCGGCGCAATGGACCAAGCCACAAGTTGAAGGTTTTGAAATTGATCACCTGATCGGGAAGGGAGCCTTTGCTACCGTTTGGCGTGCGACGCACATCGCCACCGGGCGACTCTCCGCAATCAAGATCATCCGCGCCGACCTCGCAACCGATCTCGTGTTCGAACGATTCGCACGCGAAGTGCAAGTGATGCGGAAGATGGATCATCCGGGGATCGCGGCGATCTACGCAAGCCATCTCGAACGTGACTTCGCTTATTACGCGATGGAACTGATCGAGGGAGAGTCACTCGGTCATTACGTCGCGTCGCAAAAACCGAAGGCGACAAAGATCATCGAGATCATGGCCCAGATATGTGATGCATTGCAGCACGCGCACTCGCAGAACATCATTCACCGCGATGTCAAACCGTCTAACGTGATGGTGGACCGCGAAGGGCATCCCAAACTGGTTGATTTCGGATTAAGCAAGTCGATGTTTCGGGCCTACGCGGGTCCGGCGTCCAATGAGACCAGTGAAGGCTCGGTGCTCGGCACGCCGTTGTTTATGTCTCCCGAACAAGCACGTGGCGACGCCGATCGCGTTGATCATCGCAGCGACCTGTATGCAGTTGCGACGATGTTGTATCTGTTCCTGTTGCGGGAACATCCTCACGGCGTCGGTTCGATGGGACGTGAAGAAACGATCCAAACGATCGCAACGACGAACGCAAAGCGGGCGACGACGATCAACGAGAAATTCAATCCGGAGTTGGATGATATTCTCGCGAAATGCCTCTCCACCGATCCGGACGAGCGTTATCAAACAGCCGGTGAATTCGCCAAGGCACTTCGCACATTCTTGCAAAACCGCGCTGCCTCTCGCAGTTGTCTGTAATCGCTTCCGATCCCACCTCGCCCGACAGCATTCCGGCGTGCCTGGTCGCTGGTATGACTACGAGCCGTTGGCATGATTAACTGTCCAGCAGTTTGCCGAGCAGGCCGAGGAGAAAACCGAGTACCGCGCCGAGCGGTGGGAAGCTGCTCCGTTTCAGCGGAACTTGCGGCGCGATGTCTTCAAAGACGAGGTACAGGATGCCAGCGGCGGCGAACACCTGCATCCATCCCATCACGCGGGGGTGGTCCGATAGCATCCAGAAACCAAACGCCCCCAGCGGCGGTCCGAGCAGAGCGGCGGCGATAAACGCCCACAAGATTTTGGACTTCGATAGACCGCCGTCGATGAACTCCCGATAGGAGTTGAAACCTTCGGGCAAGTTCTGCAGGGCGATGATCGATGCCAACAAGATCGCGCCGCCTTTGCCCAATGCGATCGTCGCTCCCAACGCGATCACTTCGGGGATGAAGTCCGACAACATTGCGACCAGTTGGGATGCGGACGATTGCGACCGATCGAGCATGATTTGCAACGCCCAAAAAAAGAGTCCGCCGGCAGCAAATGCGGTGACCGATTCCAACGTGCTGATCGTTTTGATGCCGTCCGGAATCAGCACCAATGCGACCGCGGAGACCAAAGCGCCGCCACCGAAAGCGATCACGGTGTGACGGAATTCGTCCTCGAGCCATTTCGGGCGGATGTGTTCTATAGACGCAATGACGCCCCCAATCGGGATGGCTGCTCCCGCGATTCCCGTGAGTATGAGTAGTTCGACGATGGGACTCATGTGTGATTCGCTATCGCAGTGTTTCCTGACGAGTGAGTTGGTTGTTCCGGGAGTCTCGGCGAACTAACGTGTGTCCTGCTAGAATTTCAGAAGCACGCTCTAGGTATGTCGTCTGTTTCAGATTCGATTCCTTCGCATTTCCGTTGGATGCCAACGCCGGGAATCATTTGATCGATCGGCAGCAGCTCTGAATAGACTATCGTTTTCGTTTGATGACGCGAGACACCCTCACGATTGACGAACCGTCTCGCCGCGTTTCAAGAGTACGAGGGAGTCAACGGTGTATCGACCGCGTCCCCCACTCAGTCCCCACATTCCTGATCAGATCACGACATGAAAAACACTTTGTTGATAACGGCCGCCTGCCTCCTGCAGGGTTGCGTTCTTTCCTCGCTTCATGCTGCTTCGGGAGAATCGTCCGGGGAGCGACCTAATATCGTCGTGATCATGGCTGACGATCTCGGTTATGGCGATGTCTCGTGTAACGGCGCAACTGAAATTTCGACGCCACACATTGATCGACTGGCGTCGGAAGGCGTTCGGTTCACCAGCGGATACTGTTCTGCTTCCACTTGCACGCCGACCCGTTATTCGATGTTAACGGGCACCTACGCGTTTCGGAAACCTGGAACCGGTATCGCGCCACCCACCGCACCGGCGATCATTAAGCCGGACACGGAAACCGTCGCATCGATATTGAAGGATGCCGGATACGCGACCGGGGTCGTGGGTAAATGGCACTTGGGGCTGGGTGGCGAAGACGGTCCGCAGTGGAACGACGAATTGAAACCGGGGCCGCTCGAGATCGGATTTGACAGTTGCTTTTTGCTGCCGACGACCAATGATCGCGTGCCGCAAGTTTACGTGCAGAACCATCGCGTTCTCAACCTGGATCCCGCTGATCCGTTGTGGGTTGGAAATAAGAGTCCAAGTCCTGAGCATCCCAACGGCATCACCAATCGCAGCTCGCTCAAACTGGATTGGTCGCACGGCCACAATCACACGATCCATAACGGGATTAGTCGCATCGGCTATTACACCGGTGGCCATGCCGCCCGCTTCCGCGACGAGGACCTGGCGGACAAGTGGATCGAGAAATCAAACGAGTTCATCGAACAGCATCGTGACGAGCCTTTCTTTCTTTTCTTTTCGTCGCACGACATTCACGTCCCGCGGATGCCGCATGAGCGATTCCAAGGGAAGTCAAAACTCGGTTTGCGAGGCGATTCGATTTTGGAGTTTGATTGGTGCGTGGGCGAGTTGATGGACACGCTCGACCGACTCAACCTCGCCGAAAAAACGCTCGTCGTTCTTTGTTCGGATAACGGGCCGGTCCTCGATGACGGCTACAAAGACGAAGCGGTCGAAAAGATCGGAAAGCACCGGGCCGGTGGCGTGTTCACGGGTGGCAAGTACAGCGTGTATGAAGGCGGAACACGGACGCCCTTCATCACTCGATGGAAGGGGCACATCCAACCCGGCGTGAGCGACGCGATTGTCTGCACGATCGACTTTGCGGCCAGCTTCGCTGCCTTGGCGGGGACTGCCCTTCCCGAAGGTGCATCACTCGACAGCATGGATTTATCCGATGCGATCTTGGGCGGCCCCTACGCGAAGGGGCGTGATTCGCTGGTCCAGCAAGACAATGGCGGATCGGGAACGTTCGGGTTCCGATCGGGTAAATGGAAACTGCACCGGTACGATCGCAAGCGAGCCCGCAACGTGGTGGTCGAACAGAAACTCACCAACACGCCGGTTCCTCAGTTCATGCTTTTCGATCTCGAGGCTGACCCGGCTGAGCAGCATAACGTGATCGCGGAGCACCCGGATGTCGCGAAGAAGATGAAAGCGGAACTCACCGCAATCATCGAAAACGGACGTTCTCGATAGGACTCGTCTCGGGCTCTTCGTCGGCGGGGGCTTTCTCGGCCGGCGAATCGACTCGGAAGATCGAATGCCGGGAGAGTTCTTCCCACGCGGCGGACCGTCCCCGTTCGATTATCTCTTCGGGGTTCTGGAAATCGAACCAGGACACATCGGCCAATTCGGGACGGATGTGAATGTCGGCAAGCTCGGTTTTTTCACGACGCAAGATTTGTTCGCCGATATCTTGCATCCGCATCATGATATCCAGTGCGGTTTCGAACTTTTCCATGCGTGCGTTGTGTTGCCCGATGTCGACCACAATGGTCAGGTCCGTGGCGTACGAACTTGCCACGCAGGTCGGGATGGAATCTACCACACCGATATCGCAGAGCAGCATGCCGTCGTGTTCCACCGGCGGGAAAATGCCGGGGAGTGCCATCGACGCATGGATCGCACTGCGAACCGAGCCGGTTTCCAACACGACTCGGTGACCGCTTCGCAAGTCCGCCGCCACGATACTCAGCGGCATCGGTAGATCTGAGAATTCGACATCAGGAACCAACTCGTCGATCGACGCGGTCAGAATCGCTTCGGGCATGAGCGATATCTGAGTCACCGCGCGCGTCAATCTTCGATGTGCGGAGTAAAGATTTTTCGCCCGATCGTACCAAGCCATGATCCCCGAGGTTGCGGTGTCCTCAGTGACACCGGCCGAGCCGAACAGGTGTTGTTGATGGTGTTGAAAACTGGGTGAGCTAAGGAAACCGAGCACTTTGTCTCGCACGTGGTGGACATTGGAATCGAGCGCGCACAGGGCACCGACGAGCGCGCCGATGCTGACACCGACGAAACGTTCCGGGCGGACTCGCGTTTGCGCGAGCACCTCCATCACTCCCAGGTGCGCTAGACCGCGAGCACCTCCGCCACCGAGCGCGACCACTGCGCTGCGTTTCGCCGCAGGTGGACGTTCGAAGGGTGGGATAAAGGGGATGAAGTTTCGAAGGTCCATGGTGGTTTCGCTCCTCGTGAGAGAATGGGGATCTTATTTGTACGGCATCATGATCTTTCCGGATTGCACGCCGTCGAGCGCTGACCAACCGTTTTCGGCAATCTGCGCGCCCAATCCGGTGATGTGTCGGAAATCTTCATCACTTGGTTTTCCGCCTTGCATCCGCAATCGCAGTTCGCGGCAGATTGCGTCTCCGGCCGCGCGTGTGATCGCGTCACTGCTGCGTCCGGCATAAAGACTCGTCACCAGCATCACGACGGCAGACTGGATATCGAGCGACAGGGCCGACATGCGGCACTGACGGTCGGCGAGTTTCAACTGATACTTCCGCATCGCCGAACTAACCTTCATGCCGCTCGCCGACAGATACCGTCGTGCAAATCGCACATGTCGCCTCAGATCAGGATCATTCACGTCCGTGTCTGTCCACCGTGCCGCCCGCAGCGATTGTCGGGCGAACCATCCGGCGTACTTCACGAGCGGTCGACGGAGTGCCCACGCATGGGCGGGGTTGAGGGGATTCGGTTTCGAAACGCCGAGGGTGTGTAACGCTTGTCCGATCGGTTCGAAATATTCTTTGCCGTGGTTCTTGACCATCGATTTGAAGAACGCCATCCCCAGGACTTCGCCTTCACCTTCGTAGATACAAGGGGCGAGGAAGTCATGAACGTTGTCGCCGAATAAATGTCCTTTCAGGAACGATCGACCGCCATGCGTTTTCATGAACAGTTCGATCGCGGCTTCCTTTTGCATTTCGCTACCAAAGATTTTCGCGATGATGCATTCCATCTCGCCTCGGTATCCCTGATCGAGCAGCCCTGCGCACCATGCGGACAACGCGTCACAGGCCACAATCATGCCTGCCATTCGTCCGAGGCGGCGACGGATCAGTTCGCGGCGTTCAATCGCGAGCCCATAGGTTTCGCGATAGGCAGCCCACGGCAACATTTCGCTGAGCATCCAACGCATCGTTCCGGCGGCGTTCGCACAGAGCGAGACACGCCCCAAGTTCAACCCGTGGTAAGCGATTGTCAGCCCATCACCTTGCAACGGGATGAGTCGGTTTTCCTTCGGAACGCGGAAGTTTCGGAAGATCAATCCGTTGTTATGGGCTCGCCGTAGCGCATAGATGTCATAGCTGTTGAGCACAAATGTTTCATCCGTCTTTCCGGGCAAGTCGACAATCAACACGCTCGGCACGTTGTCGATCATGCAAACCAGCCCGATCGTCCGTCCGGGGATCGCATTGGTGATGAATAGTTTCTCACCGTTGACGACGTATTCGTCTCCGTCGAGAACCGCGGTGGTCTTCAGC
The DNA here is from genome assembly GCF_023701485.1 of Aporhodopirellula aestuarii. Lineage (GTDB taxonomy): Bacteria > Planctomycetota > Planctomycetia > Pirellulales > Pirellulaceae > Rhodopirellula > Rhodopirellula aestuarii. Next base: position 27,028 of record NZ_JAMQBK010000092.1, on the reverse strand, counting down.
GCAGTCAAATCGCTGCCGGCACCCGGTTCGGTCAATGCAAACGCGGACAAGGTTCGGCCGTCGGCGAGTTTGGGTAAAAATCGCCGTTTCTGTTCTTCGTTGCCAAACGACCGCACCGGGTCGACCGCACCGATGCAACCGTGGACCGACGCGAGGCCCGCAACCGTTGGATCGATGGCTGCCATTCGCGTGATCATGTCGGTGAACTCACGCATGCTCGCACCGCTGCCTCCGTACTCGCGATCGACCAACAGTCCCCAGTACCCGACCGATCCGAGTTCGGCGAGTACTTTGGTCGTGATCTTTCCGTCGCTGCCGAACAGAGTGTTTTCGTCGCGATGTTTGCGGACGATCGTGAGCGATTGTTTGACAACCAGTGAGACCGATGGTGATGGCAGCAAAGGAAGCGACTCGAACGGTTCGGTAGCGTTGTCTTTTTCCCAGACCGCACGGTGAACCGGACTGTTCACTGTTTGATAGCGAGGTGCGAACAGAGCTTCGACCTCGTCATCGGCGGTGTCCAACACACCCGTGCGTTTCGCTTCGTCAGCCGACGCCCCGCCGAGACGTAACGCCACTTCGGCGAATGACTCCGCTTTGACCGGTTCGGTGGATCGATCGGACGCGGCGTCGAGATCAGGTTGATTGCGGAAGTCAGTACTCATCTTAAGCTCCTCACGGTTTGTTGTTGCACGTCGCTGGAGGCGCCGATCGGCGGTCAATCTGTCGATCGGCAGCCCGTCGGCTCCGGTCAGTTGCGCGGCGTTTCGGAATCCTTGGAATCGATCGACCCTTCTCGGACAAAGAACCGCGTGCCGGCCTCCGCCATCGCTTCCAAAGTTTCGGGTGACCTCATCCGTACGCCATGGATCATTTCCAACTGTTTCATGTTCTCATTGACCACACCGGCACCGATCGAATCGATGACCCGTAGCGGGCCGCCTCGGTACGGCGCGAATCCGGTGGCGAGCACCATTCCGAGATCGATCATCCAATCTTCGCGCACGATCTGTTGTTCTTTACAGCGGACCGACTCGGCTAGCATTGGATAAACCAGCCGTCGCTGGACCATGTTCAAACCGTCGAGTGCGAAGCGATTGTTGACATCAACGACTGTCATCGGAACGGTCGTTTGCTCAGATCGTGGGACCGCTTTGCCATCGCGATAACGATAGAAGCCGCAGCCGGCTTTCTTTCCGAGTTCGCCGTTTTCGACCATCAGGCTGAGCAGATCGACGACCGGATCGAGACCAACGAGAACATCGCCGAGTGACCCGGCGACATGCATCGCGATGTCCACGCCAACTCGATCGATCAACTCCAATGGTCCCATTGGCATTCCGAAGTGACGCAATTCGCGGTCGATATCCGCTGGCGCGTATCCTTCGCCGAACATCAGTACCGCTTCACCCAAATAGGGGAACAGGACCCGGTTGACGAGGAAACCGGGTGCGTCCTTGGTCACAATCGGTGTCTTGCCGAGCGAACGAACGAACGCGACCAATCGCGTGACCGTGTCATCGTCGGTGCGTGTGCCGCGAACCACTTCGACCAATTCCATCCGGTGCACGGGATTAAAAAAGTGCAATCCCGCAACCCGTTCAGGACGATTGGTCTGTCCCGCGATCTTGTCGACCGAGAGCGAGGAGGTGTTGGTTGCGAGGATGCAATCGGCAGCAACGAGGTCGCCGAGGTGCTTGAAAATTTCCTGTTTGACGTCGAGTCGTTCGACGGCCGCTTCAATCACCAGATCCGACAACACGATCGCATCGTCATCGGTGGCGACGGCGATCCGTTGATTCAGTTCGCTACGTGTCGAGGGTGGTAGCCGGTATCGGTCGGCGTAAGACTTCATCAGTTTTTCGACGCGTTGACGCCCTTCTTGTGCAGCCTGATCGTCGACTTCGCGCATCGCGACCTCGTATCCCTGCGTGGCGGCGAACTGTCCGATTCCGGCGCCCATCGCACCCGCACCGATCACACCGACGCGGCGAATTTCGTGAAAGTGAACATCCGCCCGATCGCGAGTCGACCAGGTCTTGATATTTCGTGCCGATTCACGGGCGAAGAACAGGTTCAACAGGTTGCGACAAGTCGGTGTGGCCAACAATTTGACAAATTCGCTCCGTTCGGTGACGTAGCCCGCACCCTGTTTTTGCAGCCCTGATTCGATCGCTCGGACGGCGGCACCGAGAGCGGGGTATTGATGCTCCTGATGACGAATCTTTTTCTTCGTCGTGTGCAGGATCATGCTGCTACCGAGCCATGATGTTTCGAGCCGATGCATCATTCGTTGACGCATCGAAACTTCCCGGCGGTAACGTGCGTGAAGCACTTCGCTGATGAAGTGCCGCACGCCTTCTTCCCAATCGTCCGGTGAGATCGCCCGATCGATCAACCCGATTTTGGCCGCTGCATGCGCCGAGACCGGCTTGCCTTGCAGAATCATTTTGAGACTTTGGGTCAGCCCGATCTGACGCGGCAATCGTTGCGTCCCGCCCCAACCAGGAATCAGGCCGAGTTTGATTTCCGGCAACCCGATTTTCGTGCTGCTGTTGTCACGAGCGATTCGATAATCACAGGCGAGCGCCCATTCCAGACCGCCGCCCAAACAAGGCCCATGGATGACCGCGAGAGTGGGGACGCTGATATGGTCGATGCGATGGAACAGTTGTTGTCCGGCGTCGATCAATCGACCCGCTTGCGACGGTCCGGTGATGTTTGCGATCGCGCGAACGTCGGCACCGGCGAGAAACCCGCTCTCTTTGTCACTGCGGAAGACGACTAGTTTCACGTCTCGTCGGGATTCGATGTCGGTGATGATGTGGTCGAGTTCGTCGATCACCTCAGTGGTGAAAACGTTCATCGGTCGCTGTGTCACGTCGAGCGACACGGTCAGAACACCAGCCGAATTCATTAAGACGTTGAAGGCGGTGTATTGTTTTTCGTTCATCGTTTTCTCCTGAGACATGTGTGTTCTTCTGTCGAAGCCGATTTCTGAAGCCGGGTTGAGGTTCGGTTCGAAATCGGCTGTTGGGTCATCCCCTCGCCGTTGCCAGTGTTGGGGATGGTCATCGCGTTTCCACCACAATCGCCACGCCCTGTCCGCCTCCGACGCAGAGCGTTGCCAAGCCGCGATGTTTGCCCGCATCACGCAGGGCACGCAGCAGCGTCAACACCAGACGCGTGCCCGTCGTGCCGACCGGATGACCGAGCGCGATCGCGCCGCCGTGGACGTTGACTCGATCCATCGGCAACACGCCGATCGGTTCGGATTGTGAGAGTTCTTTTTCGGCAAACGCTTTGGATGCCATCGCCCGTTCGCATGCGATCACCTGGGCGGCGAACGCTTCGTTAATTTCAATCAGGTCGAAATCGTCGAGCTTCAGTCCAGTTTGTTTCATCAATTTGGCGATTGCGTAAACGGGTCCCAGGCCCATCCGGCGGGGATCACACCCGGCGATCGCGAAGCCCGTGATGTGCCCGAGCGGTGCACGCGAAAACCGAGCGAGACCCTTGGCCGATGACAACACCATCGCGGCGGCGCCATCGGTGATCTGGCAACTGTTTCCAGCGGTAACCGTGCCGTCTTTGGCGAAGATCGGACGCAGACGTGCGAGTTGCTCGACCGATTGCCCATGACGGATGCCATCGTCCTTGTCGCAGACTGTTCCGTCTTTGAGAGTCACCGGTGCGATTTCTCCAGAGAAGAAACAGCGTTCTTGGGTTTGGCTCGCTTTAGCGTGACTCGCTACAGCGAACTCATCTTGCGTTTTACGGGAGATTCCGAATTCTCGAGCGAGTAACTCGGCGGTTTCGCCCATGCTCATCCCCGAGACCGGGTCAGTTAACCCCAATTCGATTCCGACGACGGGTTTGAAATGGCGCGGGCGAAAATCTTTGAGCACGGCGAGCCGTGCCATCATCGTTTTCGCACGTGCGAGTCTACCCCACAGTTTCGCCGCGTCGGGGCGGACCAACAGCGGGATCTGAGACATCGATTCCGTTCCCCCGGCGACCACCGCGGTCGCTTCCCCGTGTGTGATCGCGTTGCATGCGGCGAGCAGTGATTCCATCCCGGAGGCGCAGTTGCGATTGACGGTATGAGCGATCTGCGACTGCGGAACCCCCGCTTTGAGCGCGATCACGCGGGCGATGTTGGCTGCGTCGGCTGGCCCCGCCACGTTTCCAAAAATGACCTGATCGACGGCCTCGGGCGACAGACCACAACGCCGCAACGATTGCTGCACCGCGATCTTGCCGAGTTCGACAGCGGACACATCCGCAAAACTGCCAAACGCTTTGGCGAAAGGTGTCCGCATACCATCAACGATGGCGACAGGAGTAAAAGGACGGTTGTCACTTTTCAGAGTCATGCGGTTTCTCCTGATGAGTCTTGGCCTTCCTCCGCGTCAGGCTCTCGTAGCTTGCGGCGGATGATTTTGCCCAGGAAGTTTTTAGGAAGCTCCTCGCTGCACCGTTCAAAAATTTGCGGCTGTTTGTGTTTCGACAGATGCTCGCGACAATGAGCCCGGAGTGCGTCTTCGTCCCACTCCGCGTCCGGTTGCATCACGATGAACGCCTTCACAACTTCACCGCGCAGGGCATCGGGTTGGCCCACCACTGCGACTTCTGCCACGCCCTCAGCGGTTTGCAAGACTGCTTCGACTTCGGCCGGATACACGTTGAAACCGGACGTGATGATCAGATCTTTCTTGCGACCGACGATGGTGTAGCGGCCCCGTTCGTCACGGGTTGCCAAATCGCCCGTTTTCAACCATCCGTCACGCATCGCCTCTTGGCTACCCTCCGGATCTTTCCAATAGCCGAGCATTACCTGGGGACCACGAATGATCATTTCGCCGACCACGCCACAACCCAAATCGTCGAGGCCACCTTTCTCGTCGACGATACGGCATTGCGTTTCGGGTAACGGCAATCCGATCGTTCCGTAGCAGGGTTCGTCGTAGAGATTACCGACGTGTGTGACCGGGGAGGCTTCGGACAATCCGAAGCCCTCGACGACCAACGCTTTGCTGTGTTCGGCAAACTTTTCCGCGATCTCTGCGTCGAGCGGAGCACCGCCCGAGATCACCCATTTGAGCGACGAAAGGTCAGCCGGATGATCGTCCAGTCGTTCGTTCATTGCCGCCAGCATCGCGGGCACGGCGTGCAACACCGTGGGGCGGTGTTCGAGCATCAATGCGATCACCTGTCGAACGTTGAACCGGTGATGCACCACCAATGTGGCTCCCATCGCGGCGCCACCCATCACGATTGCCGAGACACCGTAACTGTGGAAGAACGGTAGTACCGCGAGCATCGTGTCTTGGGCGAATCGACGTCTTGTCCACATCAATTGTTGCCAAGCGTTGGCGACCATATTCTGATGGCTTAACGTGACGATTTTGGGTTCGCCGGTCGTGCCCCCGGTCGGCAAGATATAGGCCGCGTCCGTCTCGGCGTTGATGGGGACGTGTTTCCACTCCCGCCGCGTCGTGGCAATCTCTTCCGCGAGCCAATGGTGCGAGTTGTCCGACGGCAACGACCACGTGCCGACGCGCTGTTGCCGCATCCATAGATAGCCGAGTTGTTTGAACGCCGGCAAATGCTCACGGATCGAAACGTAAAACGTGTGTTGCAGTTTCTTGTGACTCGGCGCCAATAAATGCGCCAACATGTCCAACGTCACCATTACCTTGCATTCGGTTTGATCGACGAGTTTGTCGATCTCATTGGCGGCCGACAAAGGACTCAGTGCGACTGCGATTCCGCCGGCACGCCACACCGCGTTGACGGCAATGATAAATTCGGGAACGTTGGGCAGGAGTATGCCCACGCGATCACCGCGTTCGACGCCGTAGGCTTGAAACATCGCGGCGCACCGCACGATGTCGAAGTTCAGTTCTTCGTAGGTCCAGCTTTTTTCGCCGTACACGATCGCAACGCGATGTGGGATCACGTTGGCGGCATGCCGCACCAATCCATAGGCGGGTAACCCGCGGTAATGCTCGATCGATTCTGCTATCGGCGTAGCGGTCTGCCCGTTCGCATTGACGCCGTTGGGTCCGACGCCGTGTGATCGCAAACCGACATCGACCACGCTCGCATTTCGTATCGCTAGCGTATCGTTCAGCGGCAGCCCGGTGGCCGTTGTTGCTGTGTTCGATAGAGGTAGAGAATCACCCATCACTCGACTCCTTAAGCAGAGAGCCAGGCTCACAAATCCTCCGTGACGATTTGCGACAACCACTCAGCAACTCGATCGATGCGGTGGTCCGCTCCTACGACGGTGGTGGCCGCAGGTTCGAAGGCGACCGAGTTCAATGGCGCGAGAATGAATGAATGATTGCGTGAGAGATTTCGCGAAAAAAACGAGCGAAATCGAGTCACGATTCAGCGAGACGAACCGAATAAACCGAACCGCTGTGGCTCGACCGGCCGAACACCTAAGTATAGGCCTGGAAGGTCGCAAAGGGAAGTGAAATGCCTTAAAAAACTATCTGCGGTGCGAATGTCCTCTTTGTGGGGGTTTCGATCCTGAGCGACTCCCTGGTATGGCGGCGTTTTCTCCATTGACCGGCGGGGACCGGTTCACGCTATCGAGAGCTCGGGTTTTCGGCGGTCGCCCGGACGTCGTAACTCGCTGCGGCTATTTCGCTTGCCACTCGTCGAGCGGTTCCAAGATGGCTTTCGCGGGGGCACCTTGAAGCCAGGTTTTCGCCGCGTTGTCGTTCCGCAGATAGGCGTCCCAGAACGCCGTGCTCAATGCCAAAATCACGACGTGGTGATTCGGGTTTCGCGACAAACGATCGTTAGGGAGGCCGCGGTCGCTGAATGCGGAATGTTCGGCGTTGTGGAGGACCAATTCGTACTTGTCTCCTGCTGGCAGCGCTGGGTAGACCCCACGGCGAGACTCCGCGGTCTGGCCGCCGATGGCGCCAACGTCGTGCGTGCCGGTCATTAACAGCCAGGGAATACTGACATCGGCGAAGGCCGTCTTGGCGTTGCCCAATCGCGGCTTGCTGGGGCTCATCAGAATGGCGGCTTTGATCCGCGAATCAGTCGCCCGTTGTCCGAAGCGGCCAGCGGATTGGCCGGAGACGGATTGGGTCGTCAGGGCGCCAAACGAATGTCCCGACATGCCGACTACGTCGAGCTCGAGTCGTCCGTGGAGCGGATGACTTGCCTCGTCGTTCCAACGTTGGAGTTGGTCGAGCACGGCGGGCACGTCACGCACGCGGTCGATCATGTTTTTTCCCGATGCGGCAGCTTCCATCGCTTGCATCCGGCTGCCGATCGGTTTGTCTTCCCAGACCGATGAATCGCTGCCGGGATGTTGCAAAAACACGGCCACGTAACCGCGTGCGGCCCAGTGTTTTCCTAAATACGGCGACGCCTCGCGGCTGCCCCCGAGGCCGTGGCTGAACAGCACGACCGGTTCGGAAGACCGTGATTCGGGCAAGTACACGAGGATCGGAATCGTCCGATCGCGATTGCTGTCGATCACATCGAGCTTGAGCGTTTCGGCGGTGAAATCCGATGCCGTCGTCAGCGGATCATATTCATCCGCGACAGCCGAGCGGACCGTTCCCAGGCTACAACTGAAGAAACAACCGAGAATCAAAATGTGACGAGTGAACATGACGAGCCTTGCAAAATCGTGGAACCGAAACGACGTCTCCCCCTGAAGTCTAACCCGATACGAGGCGCAAAGTTCCGCCGTCGCAGGGCGTGACAGGTCTGGTGAATTCCATCAGCGGATAGAAATTTCATTCCGCTTCGATCACGCCATCCACAATTCGGAACCGACGATCGGCCAGCACATCCGCCTCGATCCGATTGTGGGTGACATGAAGCGTGGTCACGTGGGTGGCGTCTTTGAGCGTCTGCAGTAGCGCGAGCATCTCATCACGGGTTTGTTCGTCGAGGGCGCTGAGTGGTTCGTCTAACAGGAGCACCGATGGTTCTCCGGCAAGGGCTCGTCCCAACGCCACCCGCTGAGCTTCCCCGCCACTGAGCCCCTCGACGCGGCGACCGAGCAGATGCGTGATTCCGAGCATCTCAGCGGTTTCGTCACGACGCTGGTTCACTCGCTCGCGTGGCGTTTTGCGCAATTTGAGTGCAAACTCCAGATGCTCGCCCACGCTGTAGGTCGGAAACAATGCGAGGTCTTGGGGCACATAGCCGATCTGCCGGTCGCCGGGGGAAAACCGCGTGACGTCGGTGTCTTGAACCCAGACGGTTCCCGATGTTGGTTTTCGCAAACCGCAAATCGTTTCCAGGATCGACGTTTTGCCGCATCCCGTTTTGCCCATCAGCACGGCGTATTGTCCGCGTTCGATTTCGATCGAGATGTCGGACATTGAAAAGTCAGCGATCTGGATCGCGATCTGGTGGAGACGAATCATCGGGATCTTTCTCCTGACATCATTGCCATCCCCAATCGCCGTGTTCCTAACACCCGTAACGCGAGCAGAACCACGATGGCGATCGCGACCATCAACAACGACACCGCAACGGCGGCATTGAGATCGCCTACGCTCAGTTCCAAGAACACCGACGTCGAGAGAACTTCCGTTCGCATCCGAGTGGCGCCGGCAAAGACAAGGATCGGTCCAAACTCGCCGAGCGCGCGGGCCCATGCAATCGTGAGCGACGCGACAATGCCGCGTCCCGCTTGCGGCAACGCGACTTTCGTGAACGCTTGCAGTCGGGTGCAGCCGAGGGTTCGGGCGACGTCTTCGGCGCGGGCGTCGATCTGATCAAAGGTGACACCCATCGTTCGAACGGCAAACGCGCACGCCACTACGAACTGCGCCAAAACGACCGCGGGCCAGCGATAGGTGACCGGGAAACCGACTTCGTCTCGCAACCACGATTCCAATTCCCACCCGCTGTTTCCGATCGGTAGATGGAACAGGATCAACAGACTCAGTCCGAGCACCAACGGCGGTAGCACGATCGGAATGTCGATTAACGTGTCGACCACGAAACGTCCCGGAAACTGAAACCGCGAGAGCAGGTACCCCAGCGGAATCGCGACGATCACCGACAGGATCGCAGACACGGTGCATGAAAGCAGCGTCAATCGGATCGACGCCCGTATCTCCGGCTTCGCGAGCACATCACGAAAGTCAGCGAGTGATGTGAACGCCAGATCGGCGGCGATCAACAACACGATCAAAAGAACGAAACACGACGAGATCCCTCCCATCAATAAGAAGAACGGGGCATCGCTGCGGCGGCGGGGCACGAGCGGTCGATTGGACACGGGTGTAGGCGAGACGTGTGAAAAGAAAAATAGAAAAGGGTATCTAAAACTTGCGGCGTGGAGCGAGAAACCAAAATCAAACGAGACTTCACGGCGACCACGAAGCCTTCCGGCCGAGGGCAAAGCGGAAATGGATTGAAGTAGTGGATTCCGCTCGGAATCCTCCATCGAGAACTCTGGTTAATTCCAGAACCAGTCATTCTCCGCTTGATCCTGAGCGAGTTTCCTCGGTGGGATCGATTGGCACCTCAAACCCGTGCTCACGATAACGTTGGCGGCCGCGGTCGTTTGCGGTGAGGAACTCGACAAAACGCATCGCCGACGCCTTCCGTTTCGATTCCGTGATGATTCCGATCTCGACATCCGAGGTCGCATCCTGCAGTTCCGGGATTTCGATGAACTCGAGGCCAGGATAGTCGTGCAGGACGGCATCGTAAACGATGCCCGTATCGGCCGATCCCACCGCGAGATCGTTGGCGACCTCCGTCACGTTTCCGCGATAGGCCGTGGTCGCCTGATCCAGCGATTTCCACAATCCTTGTCGCTGCAACGTCGCACGGGTCAACCGACCGATTGCGGCGGCGTCCGGGTTAGCTTGGACGAACCTCACGTCACCACGCAGGCAATCGGCAAGTGTTCGGATCGCTTTCGGGTTCCCGCGACGAATGGCAATGACCGCTTTCATGCGAGCGACCGGGAAAACGTCCGAAACCAGCTGTTTGTCGCGAGCCGATTCCAGATAGCTCGCGTCGGCGGGGAGAAACAGATCGCCGGTGTGGCTGACTTCGATCTGTGCCAGCAATCCTTGCGAGGGGCCGTAATTGACAAAGACTTGGCTGCCGAACTCGTGGCGGTAATCCGCGATGATCGTTTCCATGACCGCTTGATTGCTCGCGGCGCAATATACCGTGATCGGTTCCCGCCAAGAGTCGTCGTCCGACGGAGCTGCGGATTTTGCGCGCCTCGCAGCGTTGTCGTCCGTGCCTGAGAGTTGGAGCAATAGAAACGGCAGTGCGGCGACTAACGCGAGTAACAGGAGCAGTGGGCGGTTCATATACGTTCATCGATCCGCGTCGTTCGCCGTGAGTGAGCCGGTGATATGCCGGTCCAGTGAATTGCCCGTAATGTAAACCAATCCACATCAATCGAAAGAAGGTAGACCAAGATGAACGCTGAAGAACCGATGCAAATGTCGCTGCTGACTTGGATGGTCAATTCGCTCGGAACCACCTACCTGATCTTGTTGCCCGCCGCAGCACTGCTTTCGATCGTGTTGGCTTTGGTTGTCGTGATCCGTGGTCGGGGTTCGATGGCGGCGGCGATGTTGCTGTTAATCGTTCCGCTGCCTTTATTGGTCGGTTTCTACGCGTCACTGCACGGTGCGATCATGTCGTTTCAGATTCTCGCCAGTGGATCGTCGGCTCCCAAGCCGACCGACGTGGCGATGGCGTTTTCGGTCGCGTTGATGCCGCCGTTTGTCGGCCTGCTGATGATGGTCCCCGCCTACACGGTGGCCACGATCGGCACGTTTGTCAGGTCACTTACCGATAAGACAGCGAACGGTGAATAGGCAATCACCGACGCAGTTCGCCGCTCCGCGCGGGCGAGGCGGCTGCAGTGTCCGTTTTAGCGAGTCGCCGTTGCCGGAACGGTCGCTTGATGGACGAGTGGCGAGCCTTCGAGCGGTGTGAACTCGGCGAAGACGGGCAAGTAGCTCGAAACAGCTTGAGCCTGAGCGACGCTGAGATTGTAGACCCGCAGGAAATCGTAAACACCGCCACGGCCGATCGCTTCGGCGGTCAATTCACGATCAAAAAGCACGTTGCTGGTTTGGTGACGACCAAAGATGTCTGTCGGCGTGCTGGTGACCGATGCACGCACGTTGGGGCCCGCGATGACCGGTAACAAGTACGAGTCGTCGGCTTGAAACAGGCCCGTGAGCACGACATCGTCTTCGCCACGTCCGTCGTCGCGGACGGACTTGATCAATTGACCGAGCAACGCGACTTCTTGCGGGGCACGTGACAAATCGATCCGGACGTTTACCAGGCTGAACGTCCACGCTTCGTTCACGGGCGGTTCGGCGGCCCGGAACCAGGCAACAAGAGGATCGTAGGTCAATTGGTTGTCGGGATCAGCAACCGTGTACGTTTGCGTCCGGTCAACGCGGACGCGAGCGGGATTGAACAGGATCGCCAGCTGCTCTCCACGATCTTCCGGTCCCGTGGGTGGGCCGAGTACATAGTCGTACAGAGGTGCTCCGCCACCGAGCGAACTTTCATTGATCGCGTCGACCATGCGAGGCACGAGGTCCATCTGCAGCGACGAGATCTGCTGAACCGCGATCACATCAAACTGACGGATGACGCGGACGAGATTTTTTCTGGCCAAATCGCTTGCTAGCTTCGTCGGTCCGAACCCGTCGAGGGCCCACGAGGCCACGCGGAGATTCGGGGCAGCGAAACGCGCCCGGCGGCTGAAGTCTGGTGAACCGCCACGGGCGTGAAGATCACTTGGACTCGAAATAATCGGATCCGCCTCAAAATCGGGGTCGGCCGGGCGAGCTGCCGTCAAAGACTCGTTGCCGACAAACCGGTCGCTGGGAAAGCCGCCCTTATTCGACGTGCTTGGCCGCTGGCGTTCGATCGAAGTCGAGGAGGTAAACGTGAACGGATCCCCCATGTCAACGATTCCGCTCTCCTGTTTGGGGGAGATCGAAACCCCGTCGAGCCCGTCGACGTTGTAGTGACGAAAAAAGTACCAACCGCCCCCGACCAGACACAGCACGATCAGCCCGGCTTGAAGCGGGTGTCCTCCACTGGATTCTTGGGACATGGGATTGACTGAACTTCCGGTACGTGGGGCAAACGCAAAATTGCCGGGGAAAAAAAATGGGAATCATCGAAAATGCGAAACGTTTTCCCGGCTATTCGACTTCATCGGCTCAAACCGTCGTCAGTTTCAAACAATTTCACGAAAACGACTCTTCCCAATCGGGTCCGCTGACATGTCGACCTTCGATCGTTATCTTGGGTGCTCGTTTCCGAACCTCGCAAAACCCTCTTAATTAGTAGAAAACGTTTCCGTGAGCGAAATCATTCCAGTCGATGTCCCGACCGTCGGTGAATCCATCAGCGAAGTCCAGATCGGCACCTGGCTAAAGAACGACGGCGATTGGGTGGAAAATGGTGAGGATTTGGTCGAGATCGAAACCGAAAAAGCGTCGGTTCAGATCCCTGCCCCCGCGAGCGGTTACTTACAAGACGTTTTGAAGCAATCTGACGAGTTTGCTGAAGTGGGTGAAAGGATCGCGAGCATCCGTGTGGCCGAGAAATCCGAGTCCGGGGGTGGAGATGCGGGGGCCTCGTCGTCGGCATCCAACTCGTCGCCATCGACTTCCCCCGCACCCGCCGCTCGTCCGGCGGCGACCGCCACGCCAGAGAAGCCCGCCGGTGGAGGTGGAGCCGCGGGGTTTGTCATGCCCGCCGCCCAACGTTTGCTCGACGAACATTCGCTCAACGCGTCGGACGTGCCCGCGACGGGCCCCGGTGGACGATTGCTCAAGGAAGATGTGCTTGCGTACATCCGCAGTGGTGCGTCTCGCCCTGCTCCTGCCCCAGCAGCTCCCGCAGCACCGGCGCCCCGGCCTACCCAAAACGCGGCAGCCCAACCGTCGATGGAAATGACTCCCTCGCATTCTCTGATTTCCGAGAGTGCCTACCGCAGCGAAGAAGTCAAACCGATGAGCATGCTGCGGCGAACGATCGCCTCACGCCTCGTCCAAGCCCAACAGACGGCGGCTCTGCTGACCACGTTCAACGAAATCGACATGTCACCGGTCATGAAGATCCGGTCGAAATACAAAGACGCGTTCGCGAAGAAGCACGGCGTCAAACTCGGGTTCATGTCGTTCTTCGCCAAAGCGGCCGTCGAAGCGCTTCGGCGATATCCTGCCGTCAACGCTGAGATCCGCGGCGACGCGATGGTCTACCGCAATTACCAAGACATCGGTATCGCCATCGGCGGCGGAAAAGGATTGGTTGTCCCTGTGCTGCGAAACGTCGAACGCATGTCGTTCTCGCAAATCGAAGGCTCGATCGCCGAATACGCGAGACTGGCGGGAGAAAACCGTTTGCAACCCAGCGATCTGATGGGCGGAACCTTCACGATCAGCAACGGCGGGATCTACGGATCGCTGCTGAGCACGCCGATCGTCAATCCTCCGCAAAGCGGCATCTTGGGTCTGCACTCGATCCAAGAACGTCCGATCGCCGAAGACGGCCAAGTCGTGATTCGGCCGATGATGTACGTCGCGCTGACTTACGATCACCGGATCGTTGATGGTCGCGAAGCAGTCGGGTTCTTGGTTGCGATCAAAGAAACGATCGAAGACCCGGCGCGTCTCTTCTTGGAAGTCTAGAGTCGTTCTCTCTTTACTGTAGCCACCGTCGCCAGACGGTGGACTCTTTGCTGTTGCCACCGTCGCCAGACGGTGGATCACGCTCTAGCGAACGTAGCTGCTAAAGAGAGATAGCCTATGTCGCCAGACTTCGGGGGACTGAAATCTGGCGAATCAGGCTGCTCCAATCAAAAGTTGCTTCCGCCGGAATCCATTCAGGCGGAGCGGTGTCGAGGCCTCATGCTGTGCCCCCGCCGTATCGTTTTTTGCAAAAAGACGTCCAAATTGGACGCTTTGATGGAATCTCTCTGTAGAACGCTTTCTGTTGGAGAGCGTCGCCCCGGCGATCCTCCACGAGAATTCTGATCATGCAAAAAACACTTGGTCTTATCACGCTCGTCGTTTTGTTGGCCCTGCACCCCCGTGTTGTTGGCACGCAGTCCAGTCATCTTGGCACCGCCAAAAACGCCGAGCAAACGACTGGCATCGATCAGAAAAAAAATCCCTGTCCCCGATATGCGAAGAGCCGCCGAGGAGAGGCGTATCAGCCAGGCATCGCCGTTCACCAATCCGGTACGATCGAAGATTGGTACAAGTGCGAACGGATTCGGATTCTCCAAGACGTTCACAGCCGAGCGGTCGCGGCCAACTTTGCGGTGATCGATTTCGACAAACGTGGCGATTTGCCGCTCGACCAGACAGTTCGAAACTGATCGTACTGCCCCTCACGGTCGGGCGGAGACTCACCACGCTTAACGGGCAACCGATCATCGGGAACACCGATTCCATGTAGGAGAAGATCCACGCGGAGTCCGGGTTTGATCCGCATTCCGACGTCGATATTCTCTCACTGCGTTTTGGGGCCTCGGACGAGGTGAACTTTGGTCGCGGTTGCCCGGCAGTAACGTCTGAAAAGCATGGCGATGATTTGATCGTCACGTTTGCGGGTAACAGCGGTTTCACCTCCGAGAACTTCGCCGGGAAACTACTTGGTGAAAACACCGCGGGGGGGCTGATCTTCGGTTGGTCGAGGCTGCCAAGGGGGAACTACATCGAACCAATTCTTTCGGCCCGTGCACCGGCCTTCCACGGTGCTTCCGCGGATGTCAAAATTGAAAACTTCGGGCAAGTTGCGTCCCCAGTAGGTAAGGTGACTCTCCTGTTCGGTAGCAACGTAGTCGCATCAGGAACCGTCCCCGCGTTGGAGCCGTTTGGCGAAGCTGCCGTACGGTTGCGGTTGGCTAGTAAGCGGCCTCAGAGGGAAGATAAAGTTACCGTGCGAATCGAACGTAATGGGATTGAGTTCGTTTACGCTCTCTCAGTGATACGTCGCTCGCATTCAGAAACTCAAACCAAGAAACCGAAGTCACATCATGAACCGAATCGCTAACCGTTTCGTCGCCGTTCTGCTGCTATTGACGCTCAATATTGCGAGCGCGCATTCCGTTGCAGCGGAGGCTCCCAACGTCATCCTCATTTTTGCCGATGATCTCGGTCCCGGCATGCTCGGATGCTATGGGCAACAGATCGTCAAAACGCCGAACATCGATCAGTTGGCTGCCGAGGGAATGAAGTTCAACAATTACTACGGGGCCGTTTACTGCGCGCCGTCGCGTTGGACGTTGCTCACCGGAATGCATGATGGTCGTGTAGGTGGATGGGGGCAAACGCGTGCCGGCCTGCCGATCCTCCGTGATGCCGGAAAGATTACCGAAGAAGAATACCAGCGGCGGATGGAGCAGCTCAAGCGGACCGCAAATCCGATCGCTCCCGATGAAGTCTTTCTCGCTCAAATCGCACAGAAGGCCGGTTACCAAACAGCTCAATTTGGAAAGCTCGATCGAGGTTTTCTGACCTGGCATGAACGGGTCAAACGCTTTGGCTGGGATTTCTACGAAGGTTATTTCGATCACCAACGCTGTCATGGATTCTATCCGCCCTATCTGTGGCGAAACGGTGAGAAGTTCGAGTTGCCAGGTAACACGCTCGCCGATTGCGGCAAGACGAGTGAGCAAGGTGACGAACCGGTTGGTTATGGAGGGGAAACGTATTCGCAAAATGTGTTCATCAAAGGCATTTTGAAATACCTCCGTGAACACCACGAGGAACGCTTCTTCTTGTATCACCCCACGCAGCTTCCCCACGGTCCGGTTGCGATCCCTGAATTGCATCCCGACTTTGCCGATCATCCGACGATGTCGCTGGCGGAAAAGAAGTATGCGTCGATGGTCAAGATGCTCGACGACCACGTCGGGCTGATCATGACGGAACTGAAGCGATTGGGGATCGATGACAACACGATGGTGTTGTTCACGTCCGACAATGGGCATGAGCTTTATTATGGCCCCAAGTCGGACTACAAAAATCACCGCACACCCGATGGTGAAGAAACCAACCTGACGGACAAGAAGTGGCGAACGTCCGAGCACGGTGACGTGTTCAACGGTGCCGGCGGTCGTGCGGGACTCAAACGCAGTGGGTATCAAGGTGGCATGCAGTGTCCCATGATCGTCCGTTGGCCGGGGAAAGTCGCGGCGGGAACCCAGACCGATTTGTTGACCGCCCACTATGACTTTTTGCCGACGTTGGCCGATCTCGTCGGTGTGGAACCGCCAGCGGGTAAAGACGGCATTTCGTATCTGCCGACGCTGCTAGCAAAGCCGCAAACGCAGACGCATGACTACGTCATCGTCAATAACCACTTCACCCACACCGGTAACAGCGCCTTAATCAGCGGCGACGGAATGAAGTTGGTTGTGGCCGACAAGGCGAAAGGCTTGTACCAGCTCTACGACATTCTCAAAGACAACGAAGAGCGAAACGATTTGGCTGCCCAGTATCCTGAAAAAGTCGAGCACTTCAAAGAGATCCTGGAATCCCAAATCGATTCACCGCGGCCGGATCTCAACCAAAACCCGAACGCAGCTTCACCGGGAAATGAAGGTTGATCCCGTAGCGAAGGTCGTCAACCTTTGTTGGCGACGTCGTCCATCGGATACCGGATCGATCGTGGCTCTTAACGAACGGATATCGGGACTGAGTCCGTCAGGCCGTCACGTGAGAATGTGATGGGCGACTGATTGGCTACCGGAAAGGCATCGTCCCAGGAATAGACGGATAAGACCGCATTGCCCGATCGGTGCGCGGTGATCAATCCGAATTTATCGACGGAGACAATTGAGGGATCGCTTGATTCCCAGATTACGTTGTTGCGAGTGGCATTGGAGGGAAGCACATCCGCGGTCATTTGTGCACTTTCGCCCGATCGCATCGCGACGCTGCGGTTGCGGATTTTGAGTTCGGTGACCGCGACGTAACGATGAGCCGCGAGCACGTCACCAAGGCGATCAAAGGCGTCGCGTTGTTCGGTGTCGAGCGTTTCGATATCGAGTCCGCTGTGATAGTACTTGTTCCACCCAGGGCCTTTCACTTTCGTTCTGCCGCTGGTTTCGAGGCGGTCGGAGCGAAGGTCGAAGAAGCGTCCTGCGGGATAGTACCTGTCCGGACCGTAGCGTTTGAAGTTTTTGTCGAAGGCGTACTGGAGCACCTCGGATGGATCGGTCATCGGGCGGTTGTGGTTGTACCAGACGTATGACGATGTTCGGTGTTCGTCCTGTTTACCCAACGCCTGTTGCCAGAAACTGATACCGTCCAGATCGGCTTGGTTAGGTGGGACGATTCCCGCCGCGTCGCAGAGCGTGGGGTGGATATCGGCGAGGTCGACCAAGCCATCGTAAGTTCGATCGGAATCAGAATCGCCGGTGGGAATCGTACCGGGGAGGGAAAGTACCAAGGGCACGTGAGTCCCGTTGTCCGTCGTGCTGCCTTTGCCGCCTGGATACTCGCTGCCATCGGGAAGGATGTGCGTGAACGGTTCTTTGGTGCCGTTGTCGCCCATCACAACGATAAGTGTGTTGTCGCGTAAACCGAGCGTGTTGATTTGATCGACAACCTTGCCGATCAGCTTGTCTGTGTAGGCGATCATGTCGGGAAAGTATTTCAATTCGTTGCGACGCCGTCCGTTCTTGTCGCGGCTCATCGCATCGAATTCATCGAATGCTGAATGAGGAATCGTATCGGGAGTGGGCAGGTGTTCGTCATGGACCAATATCATCGGATAGTAGAGGAAGAACGGTTCGGTCTGATGCCGTTCGATGAAGTCCAACGCGAAACGGTTGCAGATGTCGGGGCCGTACCAGCGGCGGGCTGTGGCCGGATCAATACCCCGTTCGTCGTTGTAGTTGACAACCTCACCGTTGATGACCAAGTTCGGGTTGATGTAGCGACGACCTTCGCCGATGACATCGAAACAACAGTATTCATCCCAGCCGAATTCGGAGATGTAGTCTTTCGCGAGGATTTCCACGGTGCCACGTGTTTGTTTCCATTTGCCCGTCATCCCGGTGACATAACCCGCCCGTTGGAAGAGATCTCCAAACGTGATGTCCGAGGCATGTTGGCCTTTGCTCACCAAGTGATTGCGGTTGTTGTACTTGCCGCTCATCAAGGTCGTGCGAGTGGGTTCGCACAAGGGATAGGCGAACGCGTTGCTGAACCGCAGCCCTTCGCGAGCCAAGGCGTCGATGCGTGGCGTCTGGAACACGATATTTTCAAATCCGCCTGCCGCCGATGAAATGCGGTTGGCGCCATAAGCGGTCACGCCGTAATGGCTGAGGTCATCGATCAAAATAAAGACCACGTTGCGACGAGACGTTTCCGCCGCTCGGCAATCAATCGATCCCTGCAACAGGATCGTAACGGCGACAACCAGAACGCGTGTCGTGTTCATGTCACAAGTCTGCATGCTTTTTACGGATAAGAGTGTGGGGACTTCGTCAGTCGCATGTGAACGATCATCAGATGCGCGTGCAGTCTAGTTCATTTGTTGAGGTCATACCAAGCAATTGGCGGTTCCGATCGCACTAGCTCGACCAGGGTTGGTGTATAGATCGTCGGTGCAGTTGGAGGTTACCGCATGCGCGTCATTACGACACATCATTGCCTCAAAATGGTGATGACAAATTGCCACATCAAACAAATCGAAACGTGCGCGAATTCATCGTGTTGGAACGGATGACACTTCCTGGGTATATCGCATCAACATCAAATGACTGGTGACTTGCGGTCCCACATTATCAAGGCGACAGGCCGATGAAATTCAAGACCAAAGGATTCACGTCTCTCCTGCTTTCAATGCTCTTTTCGTTGGTTGCGGTTTCAGGAGTGGTTCTCTATCTCACGCCTCGAGGTCGCACCGCGAATTGGAGTGGTTGGACGATGCTGGGGTTGGACAAGCAAACGTGGGCGTCATTGCACATCAATGTTTGCCTGCTGTTTTTTTTCGTGGTTGCCTTGCACCTGCTCTATAACTGGAAAGTGTTGTGGAGTTACGTCCGAAAACGATCAGCCGGATTGAAACTCGCGGGCGGCTTTAATTTGAAATGGGAAATGTTGGCAGCCGCCTTGATCACGGTAGTCGTGACAGCGGGGACGATCATGCAATCGCCCGGTCTGACGGTGACGGCTGAGTTGAATGAGCGAATCAAAGATTACTGGGACAGCCATATTTCGACCGGTCCCGCACCTCACGCAGAAGAGTTTACGCTTGCTGAGTTCGCCGAGAACATCGGTTTGACGCACGAGGAGCTCATCACGACGCTTCGCGGCGAAGGTGTCAAAGTCGTTCGAGTCGACGCAACCGTTGGCGAGATCGCGGAAGAGAACGCGATGGTACCCGCAGAGCTCTTTGCGAAACTCCAGTCACAAAATCCACATGCTGCCAATCGGGGCGGCGAAAGGAGAGGAATGGGCCGCGGTGATGGGGAAGGTGGAGGCCGCGGTATGGGCCAGGGGATGGGACGCCGACGGGGTTTGTCGCCGGACGATGGCGCCGGTCAACAGCAATAGACGCTGCTCGACAACATTAAAAAAAGTCATGGCGAGAATTGGATCTCGCCATGACGATTAGTAAATGACGCTCGTGCCCACTTGTGCGACGATCATGCTGCGTCGCGTGAACGCGTTTTTGGATAGAGGCAGTGGCCGCTCGGGTCAGTCGGCTTTGGGGGCCGGTTTGCTGGCGGACGAATCTTTGCTGCTCTTTTTCTCAGAGCTACCAGAATCCGATTTCTTCGCGTCGGCTTTGGCGCCTTTCTTGTAGCTCTCGCTGCGGTAGTCGGTTTGGTAGAACCCACTGCCTTTGAACACGATCGCGGCACCGGCGCCGAATTGTCGTTTCAGCTTCTTCTTTTTGCATTCAGGGCACTTGGTTTCAGGTTCGTCATTGATGCCCTGAAAAATTTCAAGCTCGTGACCGCAGGCTTCACAAAGGTAATCGTAGGTTGGCATGGAGGTGATTGCCGAAAAGATGTGAAAGGGACAGGGGAGATTGTTTTGTGTGGAGTTCGAGTGGGTATCCGCTCGATGACTGGTGGGTTTGCGTTGCTACGGCGTACCCGCGCTGACGACGACTTGCGCCGGTCGGATCACGCGGCCGTGCATGGTGAAACCGCCAACGGCCACGTGCGCGATTTTGCCTGATTCGATTTCCGGATGAGGCATCTGTGAGATTGCTTCGTGGACGTTCGGGTCAAACTCTTCGCCGTCGGCTGGGATCGGTTCGACGCCATATTTTCGCAGCGTGTCATCGAGTTGTTTGGCAACCATGGCGACGCCTTCACGCAGACCTTCGGCGGCCTCGGTCGCTTCGCTCGCGTTTGCGGCGTCGATCGCGCGGTTGAGGTTGTCGCGAACTTGGAGGATGTCGTTGACCAACGGCATCGCGGCGAACTTCAGCTGGTCTTCGTAATCGCGTCGCATCCGTTTACGGAAGTTTTCGGCTTCGGCTTGCGCCTGCAGCACCCGTTTGTCGGCGGCTTCGACTTCGCTGCGCAATCGATTCATTTCTTCATCCCTGGTTTCCGGTTCGGCGTTGTCGCCCTCGGAGGTTTCGTGGGCTTGGTCGATCGCCGCATCGAGTGTTTCGGTTTGATCGTCGCGGAGTTCGTCGTTATCGGATTGGGAGGTGGATTCGTTCATGATGATTTCTTTTCAGACGGGCTTTCCGGTTCGGGGTCGAAGAAATGCCTGAGTTTATCGAGAAAGGAGGTTCGTTCGGGGAGCACGGCCTCGTGATCGAGATCGGCGAGTTGCCGTAGTAGTTTTTCTTGATCGGGGTTGAGCTTTTTGGGGACTTCGATGAAGACTTGCACGAGCAGGTCGCCGTTGCGGCCGCTTCGGTGGTCCACGATTCCTTGCCCACGTACGGTAAACACATCGCCGCTCTGCGTTCCCGCGGGGATCGTGAGTTGGTGTGGGCCGTTAAGGGTGGGGACTTCAATTTCCGCGCCTAACGCTGCCTGCGGATAGGAAATCGGCAACTGCAAAATCAGATGTTTGCCGTCGCGTTTGAATAGGTTGTGTGGTTTGACCGCGATGAAGCAGTAGCAATCACCGGGCGGTCCACCGTCGGGGCTCGGTTCGCCTTCGCCCTGCAAACGGACCCGCATGCCGTCATCGACGCCGGCGGGAATTTCGACGTTGAGTTCCGCTTTTTCGTTCTGCAGTCCCGTGCCACGGCAGTTGCTACAAGGCTGGCTGATTTGCTTTCCCGCGCCTTGGCAGGTCGGGCAGGTCGTTTGAACGCGCAGGATCCCCGCGGACTGGATGACTTGGCCCTGTCCACCGCACATCGTGCAGGTAACCGGTTCGCTGCCGGGGGCGGCACCGCTGCCGTCGCAAGTTTCGCAGGTGACGCGGCGTCGAAACGCGATGTCTTTGTGGCAACCGCGAGCGGCTTCCTCAAGCGTCAGCGTGACGTCGCAGCGGATATCGGCGCCGCGGCGGACGCGTCTTCGACCGCCACCGCCTCGACGTGATCCGCCACCGAAGAAGTCACCGAAACCGCCACCACCGAACAAATCACCGAACGCTTCGAAGATATCTTCGACGTCGCCATATTGATGGGTGGCCCCTTCCACGCCCGCGTGACCGTATTGGTCATAGCGGGCACGTTTGGCCGGATCGCTGAGGACCTCGTAAGCTTCGGTCGCCTCCTTGAACATGGCGACGGCGCTGTCGTCCTTGTTCGTATCAGGGTGATACTTGATCGCGAGTTTGCGGTAGGCACGGTCGATCTGTTGCTTGGTCGAAGATCGCTCGACGTTGAGGATTTCGTAGTAACAAGTCTTGGTTGCCATGAAACCGAATTGGTTGGAAGATTGGTAATCGAAACGGGCCGTTCGCCGATAGCGAACGGCCCGTCGTTAGTGAAAGCCTTCGGACGTCGTGGTTGAGTTCCGCCTATCCCGTTGGCGGCAAGCCGCTGAGGTGAGAAGCGGACGAGACGTCCGAGAGGGGCTAGTTGATAACGCCTTCGACGGGACGTTTGTCTTTGTCTTCTTGCTCAAAGTTCGTCACGAGGGCTTCGGTGGTGAGCAACAAGCCGGCGATACTGCTGGCGTTGATCAAAGCCGTGCGAACAACCTTCACGGGGTCGATGACGCCCGCTTTGATCATGTCGGTGTATTCGCCGGTGTGGGCGTTGTAACCGATTTTCGGGTTGTTCTTTTGCAGGACTTCGTCGACCACAACGCTGCCGTCGATACCGCCGTTGTCGGCGATTTGACGCATCGGGGCATCGAGAGCTCCGAGCACGATGTTGACACCGACCTTCTCGTCGCCCTTGGCTTTCTTGAGCGCCGCTTCGACTGCTTCGCGGCAGTACACAAGCGCCACACCACCACCAGGAAGAATGCCTTCCTCAACGGCCGCACGGGTCGCGTGAAGGGCGTCTTCCAAGCGAGCTTTGGTTTGCTTCATTTCAGCTTCGGTTTCGGCACCGACGCTGATCACAGCAACACCACCGGCCAGTTTGGCAAGGCGTTCTTGGTACTTTTCCTTGTCGTAATCGCTGTCGGTTTGCTCGATTTGGGCACGAATTTGACTGACACGTTTGTCAATTTCTTCGCGTTTGCCGGCACCTTCGACGATGGTCGTGTGACCCTTGTCGACGGTGACCTTTTTGGCCCGACCGAGTTGTTCGAGAGTAACGTTCTCAAGTTGGATGCCGAGGTCATCGCTGATCAGCGTACCGCCGGTCAGGGTTGCGATGTCGCCGAGCATGGCTTTACGACGGTCACCAAAACCAGGTGCCTTCACCGCACACACGTTGAGCGTGCCGCGGAGTTTGTTGACGACCAGCAGGGTGAGTGCTTCGGCGTCGACGTCTTCGGCGATGATCAACAGAGGTTGACCGGTTTGGGCAGTCTTCTCGAGCAACGGCACGAGGTCGCGGATGTTGCTGATCTTCTTCTCGTACAGCAGCACCAAGGCGTTCTCGAGGTTGGCTTCCATCGAGCCCGGATCGTTGATGAAGTAAGGCGAGATGTAGCCTTTGTCGAACTGCATGCCGTCGACATATTCGACTTCCATGCTGCGGCTCTTGCCTTCTTCGACGGTGATCACGCCGTCTTTGCCAACACGCTCGAGGGCGTCGGCCAAGAGGCTGCCGATCTCGTTGTCGTTGTTAGCTGAAATGGCACCGACCTGAGCGACTTCTTCTTTGCCGCTGACGGGGCGTCCCATTTCGACGAGTTTGGCACAAGCCGCATCGACAGCCTTCTCGATACCGCGACGGATCGCGGTCGGATTGCTGCCAGCGACGATGTTCCGCAGACCTTCTTTGAAGATCGCACGGGCGAGCACGGTCGCGGTGGTGGTTCCGTCACCGGCGAGGTCGCTGGTCTTTTGAGCGACTTCGATGACGAGTTTGGCACCCATGTTTTCGAACCGGTCTTCCAGTTCGATTTCCTTGGCAACGGTAACACCGTCTTTGGTGACGGTCGGTCCGCCGAAGGATTTATCGATGATCACATTGCGACCGGTAGGTCCCATGGTGACCGCAACGGCGTTTGCGAGTTTGTCCACACCGGCCAACATGCGGGCCCGGGCGTGGTCCTCAAATAGCAACTGTTTTGCCATGACTGAGATTCCTAAGTGAATGAATGAAATGAAGCGAGAGAAACCGACGTGTTAGCCAATCTTGGCCAAGATGTCGCTCTCACGAAGGATCTTCATCTCTTCGCCGTCGACTTCGACTTCGCTTCCGCCGTACTTGCCGTAGATCACAACGTCGCCCACTGCGACGCTGAGCTCGCCACGGTTGCCACTATCGAGCAATTTGCCTGGGCCTACTGCAACCACAGTTCCGCGTTGTGGTTTTTCACGAGCCGAATCGGGGAGCACGATTCCGCCAGCGGTGGTTTCTTCAGCTTCGTTCGGGCGAACGATAACGCGGTCATCGAGGGGGCGAAGGTTGATAGTTTTGGTCGCTGCCATGAGGGGAATTCCTAGTTAAAAATTGAGTTAATTGTGTTTGTCGCCACCGTCACCAAACGGTGGAGCGAATTGGTTGTGGGGGAAAACCACGCTCGCGATTGAGCGTGGTGAAGTTTTCTCTCGGAAAGGGCTTTCCGGGGCCCGCAACGCTCCGTGGAAGAGCGGTGCAGAAGCGGTCTACATCATGCCGCCCATGCCACCCATTCCTCCCATGCCGCCCATTCCACCCATGTCGGGCATGCCGCCGCCCATTCCATGGTCGTGGTGATCTCCACCGCCTTCTTCTTCCTCAACAGGAATGTCGACGATGAGCGATTCCGTAGTCAGCAACAGCGAGGCAACCGATGCGGCGTTGGTCAGCGAGGTGCGGACCACCTTGGCTGGGTCGACGATACCGGCTTGGATCAGGTCGCAGTACTTGTCGGCGTTAGCGTCATAGCCTTCGGTCTTGCTCTTGAGCTGCGAGACACGATTAACGACGACGGCTCCATCGAGGCCGGCGTTGTTGGCGATCGCACGCATCGGTTGGTCGAGCACGTTGCGGATGATACGGACGCCGAGCTTTTGATCGCCTTCGGTTTCCTTCTCGAGTTTCTCGACCGCTTTGCGGCAGTGCAGGAGTGCGGTTCCGCCACCGGGGACGATGCCTTCTTCGAGTGCGGCTTGGGTGGCAGCACGGGCGTCATCGATGAGTGCTTTGCGTTCTTTCATCTCGGTTTCGGTGGCAGCACCGACGTTGATCTGAGCGACGCCACCGGCGAGCTTGGCAAGGCGTTCTTGCAGCTTTTCGCGATCGTAATCGCTGTCGGTGTTTTCGATTTCGCGGCGGATTTGAGCGACGCGGCCTTCGATGTCAGCCTTCTTGCCGGCACCGCCGACGATGGTGGTCGCTTCGCTGGTGATGCGAATGTTCTTGGCACGACCGAGGTCCGACAACTTGACGCTTTCCAGGTCGATGCCGAGGTCTTTGAAGATGGCCTTGCCGCCGGTGAGGACAGCGATGTCGCCGAGGATGGCTTTGCGGCGGTCGCCGTAGCCAGGAGCCTTAACAGCACAAACGTTGAGGATGCCACGCATCTTGTTGACGACGAGAGTCGCGAGGGCTTCGCCTTCGGTGTCTTCGGCGATGATCAACAGCGGCTTCTTCGATTGGCTGATCGCTTCGAGAAGCGGGATCATTTTTTTGTTGTTGCTGATTTTTTCTTCGAAGAGCAACACGTAGCAGTCTTCGAGTTCGACCGACACTTCGTCTTGGTTGGTGACGAAGTGCGGCGACAGGAAGCCGCGGTCGAACTGCATGCCTTCAACGACGTCGACGTAGGTTTCATTGGATCGGCCTTCTTCGACAGTGATGACGCCGTTCTTGCCGACTTTGGTGAATGCGTCGGCGAGGACGTCACCGATTTCGGGGTCGTTGTTACCAGCGATCGTTGCGACTTGTTTGATGTCGGACTTGCTGTTTTCTTTGATCGGGGTTGCCATTTTGGCGATTTGCGCCGTGCAGACGTCGACAGCTTTTTGGATGCCGCGGCTCAGAGCCATCGGGTCGGCTCCGGTGGCGACCATTTTCAGGCCTTCGCGGAAGATCGCTTCGCTGAGGACGGTAGCGGTCGTGGTTCCGTCACCGGCGACATCGTTGGTCTTGCTGGCAGCTTCTTTGACGAGTTGAGCACCTAGGTTTTCGAACGGGTCGTCGAGCTCGATGTCTTCGGCGACGGTCACGCCGTCCTTAGTGACCTTGGGCGAGCCCCAACCTTTGTCCAAAACGGCGTTGCGGCCACGTGGGCCAAGGGTGCTGCGGACGGCGCGAGCCAATTTGCTGACGCCAGCCAGCAAAGGGCCTCTCGCGTCATCGTCAAAAACGATTTGCTTTGCCACGGTGTGAATCTCCTGAGATTGGCGACAACCGAGATCCGCGATCTGAGCAACTTCGACTCCGAGGTGATCCTCCGCGTCGGCTGGAACAAATTCCCTCCGGGGTGTCGGATCACGTGTTTCTTCTTGGGTGGAGTGCGAGAGGCGATGCGGATCCGGGCCATACGGCCGGAAAGGGAATGGGGGTAATTGGATGGTGAAGCGAAGCAAGAACGGTCCCGTCGGTCAGACGGACAGAACCACCCCGCGGTTCCCGTCCATGAGCAATCGGCGTACCGGATGTGAATTCCGTTTTGTAAGTCGATTGCTGGCAATGGTTTGCGTGTTTGGTGGTTGTCCCGTTTGAGGGGGCCTCCCGTCGCAACGTGTCACGCTGGCAGTGAGCCGATTGGGGAACGCCCCCGGCGAGTCGTTGGGGCTCGTCCAGGTCTCGGACCGAGTTGCGACGCACGTCCAGAACGTCGGTGCCGCTTCGGCGGGCGACTCCACCCTGGCGTCAACATGGCCCGGGACGTGAACGCGTCGGGAGCGAGGGCGGATTGAGATCGCGGCTCGCCGGATTGCAGAGACGGCCCATCGAGGGAGATAGGCCGTTTTTAGAGCGTTTCCATCTGCGCTCTGTAGCCACCGTCGCCAAACGAAGGGCCACGTTCTGCTGAGTGTCAACCAGATGTTGGGTCAGCCAGATGTTGGGTGGCACCGTTCGTCAAATCGGCCATGAGCTAGCAACCAGATGGTGGGTGGCACCATTCATTGGTCCAGCTTTCAAGCCCGAAGGGCTGACACAACCCATGCCGGGGCCAACAGGCCCCGGAACCCCGCCCTAACCCAACTCCAAGACCCGGAGGGCCGACACAACCCGGTCACTACTAACTCGGCGGGGGAAAGTGTGTCGCCCCTTTCAGGGCTTGGTGGTTTGAATAGGCATCCGTTACCGGGGGTTCACACCCTTGTCATTACCCACAACTTTCTGCGTTACAGTCCACCAATGAGGTTCATTCCGTCAAGTAGGGATTGGAGTTTTCGATAGCCACGCCAGACGGTTTGCCAGCCGGGTTCGCCATCACTTGCGCGACCAAGAAAGCCTCCCAGTTTTGCGACTTCACGGAAGAACGTGTAGACCGTCATGTCAGTCAGCTTGG
>NZ_JAMQBK010000091.1 GCF_023701485.1 Aporhodopirellula aestuarii | reverse complement strand
GTAACCGTTCACCAGAACCGTTGTAGACGCGGGTTTTAGGCTATTGGGTTTACTTTGTTTCCCAATGGAGAAATCCGATGCCCCGAGCCGAAACCGCGACGCTTTGGACGCAACGCCTGCAGCGATTTGAGCAAGCTCAGATGACGGTCGCTCAATTCTGTGCTGCCGAAGGTGTTTCGCAGCCTTCTTTCTACAACTGGAAACGCAAGCTGCGTTCGGCACAAGATCCGAAAGCCCATGCGGTGGCCAAGTTCGTGCCCGTCACGTTCCAAGCCACACCGGAGCGTCCCGCTCCCGCACCCAATCACGCCAGCGCGACGATTGAACTTCCCGGTGGCATTCGCATTCGTGTCGAAGTACCGACGGGTTCGCCGCCAAATTCACGAAAGGAGGATCGGCCATGATCGGATTGCCTGATGGCACGCCGATCTATCTGTGCACCGAGCCGGTCGACTTTCGAAAAGGCTTTGACGGCCTGACCGGCATTGTCACCACCTCGCTGGACAAGAGCGTTACCGACGGCTCGCTGTTTCTATTCGTCAATCGGAAGCGAGACCGCATCAAAGCCCTCTGGTGGGAAACCGGTGGTTTGACATTGTGGTACAGGCGGCTCGAACAAGGCACCGTCGAGTTGCCGACGTCCCAATGCGAGCAGGCACATGTCACGATTGATTCGGTCGAACTCGCGATGTGGATCGCTGGCGTGTCGCTGAAGTCAGCCAAGACAAGGCGCAAACGAATGAAAGTTGCTTAATGAGAACACTTTGCATCCAGGGTGCGTTTCGTATAATTGCGCACCATGGATGCGAAGCGATCAACGAACGTTCAACTGCCTAGTGACTCAAGGCAAATGCCTGATGACATGGAGGCTCTTCGCCGGATGGTCGCAAGCTTGCAGTCGCAAGTCGAAGAGCAAGCCCACTCGGTCCTCGAGCTGAAGAATCACAACGACAAGCTCGAACAAAAGAACATCGACCTACAGCTGAAGGTCGACAAGCTGCTTCAGCAACTCTTTGGCAGACGGAGTGAACGCCGCGTCGACGGCGACGGCCAACTGTTTCTGGACCTCGGCGAGGTAGCCACGCCCGAAGTGGTCAGTGCGTTGGAAGAAGCCGTTCGGGAAGCAGAACAGGTCATTGAAGACGCCGAGGAAGAAAAACAGAAACGACGCAGCAGGCCACCTCGCAAGAGCGACCGCAAGTTCCCCGAGCACTTGCCGCGAGTTGAGCGGATCGTGGACCTTCCCGAAGATCGACGCGAGGGACTGAAGCTGATCGGCTATGACGAGGTCGAAACGCTCGAGTGGATCCGGCCCGAGCTTCGTGTCCGCATCAACAAGTACGCCAAATACGCTCTTCCGGTTGAAAAGAATCGTGCCGACGAAGAGCCGGCGATCATCAGTCCCGAGCGTCCCACCGGACTGGTCGCCGGTGATCGCTTCGACGCTTCGGTCGGTGTCGAAGTCATTGCCTGGAAGTACTTCTATCACCTGCCGTTTTACCGCCAGCAAGACCTGTTCGGTGGCTGCGGCTGGACGCCAAGTCGCAGCACGCTGGCGAATATCGAAACCTCTGTCGAGTTCGCGCTCCGCCCACTGGCCGAACACTTGCGGTCTTTTCTCAAGACAGACGCTTGCGTGGGCTGTGATGACACAGGCGTGGTGCTGATCACGCCCACGGCGATTCCCGACTTGTCAAATCATCCACGCGCTGAGCGAATCGGCGAAGTGCTTGAAAAGGCGATCGCCTCTGGCAAACCAAGCATCCAAGCGAACTTCTGGGGCTATTACGCATCGCGTCTTCCGGTGGTCGCGTTCGACTTCACGGTCAGTCGTCACCGTGACGGCCCCGATGATGTGCTGGCGGATTACGAAGGCACGCTGATCGGCGACTGCTGGTCAGGCTTTCAAAAGATCGATGTGCGCAGCGACTCGCGAATCACGTTCGCGGCGTGCTGGGCGCATGCGCGTCGCAAGATTGACGAGTGCCGCGGTGCGTTCCCGATCCAAGTGGCGAAGCTGGAATCGTTGATTCGGATGCTTTACGACATCGAGGATCAAATCAAGACTCTTGATGACGCAGAGCGACTGTCGCGGCGGCAAAGCCTCTCGCGTCACGTGCTTGGGTCGATCGAGGAATACCTGGAGAGCGAAGCGATGAGCTCACCGAAGGTTCTTCCCAAAAGCAATCTTGGCCAGGCGGCAGCGTACGTGCGTCGACACTGGGCGGCACTGAATCGCTCCACCGAGGATGCTCGCGTTCCGATCGACAACAACGACTGCGAGCAGTTGATGAAGCGAGTGGCGACGGGCCGCAAGAATTGGTTGTTCAAAGGCTCGTTGTCGGCAGGTGAACGAGCGGCGAACTTGATGACGATCATCGGGACAGCGATCCGCAATGACTTGGACGTTCACGCGTATCTGGATGATGTGCTACGCCGAGCCCTGGCTGGCGAAACCGACTGGTCAGCGCTGAGTCCACATGCCTGGAGAGACTCACACCCGGAATCCATCCGCGACTACCGACAAGACGAACGACGACAAGCAGCCGACCGCAAGCGAGTCCGACGTGCAAGACGTCGACAGCTCAAGAAATAGCCGTCAACCCAACGCACGGAATGGTGCTGGTGGACGGTTAC
>NZ_JAMQBK010000090.1 GCF_023701485.1 Aporhodopirellula aestuarii | reverse complement strand
GGTGCTGGTGGACGGTTACGTTCTACTGCTGAGCCAAGTGTCAATGTCTGATCGCAACTTTCAAGAACTGCCCCGCATCCTGATCATCGACGACCAATGGGGTAGCGGACGCGCGAGTGGCAAGCAGAACGAACTGCGCCGTGCCCAGTGCAAGTGGTTTGGCTTGGTCGATGAAACGGGAGACCATGACGGCAAAGTCACCACCGTCAGCGATCCGGTCGCGCGCGCGACGTTCTGTCGTGGGCAATTGCCACAGTGTTCTCGTGTGGGCGATGTTGTCAAAAACGACATCGAGGGTGCCTTGGAAACGGTTCGCCAAGGCTGGGAATGCGAGCCACGCGATCGTTGGGCCTGCGTTTTCGTTGACATGGAATTTCCCACCGGCGAAGTGACCAAGGTAAGCAGCCAGGATGAACCGGGCGCTCCGGTCGGATGCGATCGCGACCGGCAACCGGAAACCTACTTTGGGTTGGAGTTGATCCGTGCAATCCGATCACGGTTCCCCGATATCCCCGTCGTCATTCTCTCCAGTAAGGAAAAAGACAAAGGAAAGATTGACGAACTCTATTCGCAGTTGGGCGTGAAGGAGTTTTTACCGAAGAGTGCCAACAAGGAAAAATTTCGACAGTGCATCTTCGATCTCGGGCTGATTCCTGACGAAATGGGGTGCATCGCTGGTCGGTCGCTGTCGCTGCACAAGGCACTCAAAATGGCGAGGCTCGTGGGCCAAAGCCGCGCCAATGTGATGATCTTGGGTGAAACCGGCACAGGGAAAGAATTGTTGGCTGAGTATGTGATGCGTTGGAGCCGTCCGTCGATCGCAGGCCCTCAAATCAGAACAAGCTGCGCCAACTTCTCAGAGAACTTAGCTCAGTCAGAACTCTTCGGTCATAGGAAGGGGGCGTTCACCGATGCCAAGACGGATCGTGTCGGCGTGATCGAAGCGGCTAACCAAGGCGACTTGTTCCTCGACGAACTGGGCGCTTTGCCGCCAACCGTGCAGAGCAAGTTACTGCGGGTCATGGAGTCCAGGCAACTCGTCCCCTTTGGCGGAGAGGAAGGCAAGCCGATTGATATCGACGTTCGCTTTATCGCTGCCACCAACGAAAATTTGCGAGCGATGGTCGACAACGCCGAGTTCCGTCACGACCTGTTGCCACGGTTCAACGTCGTCACGCTGGAACTCCCACCGCTGCGTGAGCGGATGGAGGATTTGCCAGTGATCGTCAATCTGCTCATCAATCAACTGGATCGAAATCGAGAAACGCCGCGAAGAATCTCATCCGACCTGATCGAGCACTTGCAGACCTACGACTGGCCCGACAACATCCGAGGACTCAAAAACGCCATCGAACGCGCCATCGTCTTGGCTCCGCGAGCCGACCGCCTGACACCCGATGACATCCCGTTGCCCCAACGCAAGACGCAAGCATCCGCTCCACAATCGCCAACCAAACGACCAGCAACCGACTCCACCCAACCCGACCAACAACCAGCAGCCGATGTCGCCACCCAGCCCTCACAAACAATCGCACCCGCAACCGTGGACAGCCTGATCGACCACATCGAGTCATTCCAGTTCGACGGCCGCCCGCGAGCTGAACTCGACGGCAAATGGCCCAAGCTGCAAGACGCCTTCGCCCGCTTAATCGCCCGCTACTTTGAGGCCGCGCTGATCGCCAACCCGAAAACCACCTACAACGACAACGACGAGAGAACGATCGAACCGAACGTCGCCGAGTCCTACCGCCTTGTCACCGGCGAAGACGTTCCCCGCAACAACAAAACCAAAGCTCGCCGCCTATTCGAGTGGCCATTGAAGTTTAGCGAAGAAGCAGCCCAAGAGTTCTACACCGAAGAAACCGAATTGGGCAAATCCGTAGCGAAGAAGCCTGCGAACTCCAAGAGCTAGAAAGCCGTAGGCTACTCAGCCTTATCTCGATCGCCACGATCGTCGCCGAACAGCATCGTGTAGATTCAAGCCGTTTCCTGTATAAAACGCTGCTTGATTCCTTCTGCGTCGAGCTCGACGAAACCACCGTCCGCATCATCGTCCATGAACTTGAATCCGGATTTGTCAGCGATCTGCATCAAGATCGGAAGTTGCTCATCAATCTTGGCAGCCTTCCCCAAGTTCACCCAGGCCACGCAAGTGAATCCATGTTCGTTGGTTCGCAGTTTCTCGACCACGTTAATGCAGCCGTACAGACCAGGATAAGGCATCGGCGGGATCTCACCCTTGTCGGTGTAGTACTCATCCTCCTGATACACCGCGCCCATGTTCAGGAAAAGCTCTACCAGCCCGTCACGAGTGAACTCCTCGCCATGATCAGCGTAAAGCATAACTGCAAAGCTCATTGTTTTCCCCAATCACGTGTTTCGCGTATTCGATATTGCGTGGCCCTTGAAGAATCAAACTCGGTGAATAAAGAATGATCCCCCTCTGCCAGCCAGAGCGAAAGTACTTGGTAAATCGGAATCCAAGTCTTCTTCCACCGCATTTTGCACTCGGTATCGTTTGTCCACGTTCTCGACGACGTCAAAATTCACGTTGCCGAGAAGTCGCTTCAGCTTGGTGTTCAGGCGACTGATCGCCGTTGCCATCGCTTGACTGCGACTGTCTTCCGCATTGTCGCGCAGCCTGACGACCAGAGAATCTCCCGGCCGATAAATTTTTGGCTTATCCTTGCTATGATTTTTACCGGTCCATCCGGATTGGTCCTCTAATCCTGTGATTACTAGTTCAGGCAGGATTGGAACGACCTGCGCTTCACTCGTTTGAGGCTTTTCTTGCTTACCCGACGCTCTTCCAGGTTCTTGCGATGCAATTAAACGCAGGAAGAAGACGCATTCCTGTGGCGTCAAATCATCTGGCGAAGATGTTAGCCAATCCTCTTTCTTTGCTGGAGTAGCAACGTCGTCTTGAAGCGAAAGCCCTGCGACATATTTTGGGTACTTTTGACCTGCACCTGGTTTCGGTGGGTCTGCTAAAAAAATTAGCTTGGTCAACATATCTGAAAGATCAAACTCAAACTCATCGTCGGGGTGCCGTCGCTTGAATACCCCACTCCACATTGACATCTGGTCAACTTCTTCCCAGTCCCGTAGATCAAAGCACCTCTTTGTGCTGGGCTTCACAAGCTCGCTGGGCAACTCAAAGTGAAGGCAGAGAGTCTTTCCGTTTAAGTCTGCGACTGACGGTGACTGAAGGTCAGCCGCGAGACTGCGGAGAACATTTCCTTGCGGATACTTGCTGACAAGGATCGTCTCGATTGCCTTCACTTGATCTACAACGCTAAAGTTCTTCTTCTTGTCCCAAGAAAATGATGGACACCTTGTAAGCCCTGTCGCGAAAGCTTCGAGCGACAGAAGGCGACCGTATTCTTTTGTTCCAAGTTGCTCGGCCAACTCGTCATCGTCCGCGTAGCCAGAGATAATGATCGAAACAAATTTGTTTCCAAGGGCTACCGCTCGTTTCAGTACGTCTACTCCGGTGCCGCCGCTTTCGTGTTTTAGGTTCAGATCGAGTGAGAGAATGTCGACTTGTGATTTCGGGGCGCGGTCACCCCTTGCTTTAGTCCTTAGAAACTCCAATGCTTCAAGGGCAGTCGAAAAAGCAAATACCGATTGATG
The DNA here is from genome assembly GCF_023701485.1 of Aporhodopirellula aestuarii. Taxonomy (GTDB): domain Bacteria; phylum Planctomycetota; class Planctomycetia; order Pirellulales; family Pirellulaceae; genus Rhodopirellula; species Rhodopirellula aestuarii. The sequence continues at coordinate 27,427 of NZ_JAMQBK010000090.1, read as the reverse complement.
CTTCGTCGGATCAGGCTTTCTGCTGTTCGTTTCGCCTCGAAGAATGCGAGAGTACATTTTGGTCAGTTCAAGGCGCCATTCATTGTTGTCTTCGACGATTACGACGATGGGGTCAGGCATTGGTTATTCTCTACGTGGATTTGTTAAAGGTATTTGGCCAGCGCTTTGCGGACTCTCGCTACAAGATCACTTGGATCTAGCGGGTTTCTGGCATCGCTGATCGACTTGCTGATTGCTCGCAACTCGCCAATTACTTCGCGATGCTCCAGCAACCGATTCAGCAATCGGTCGTCGAGTACGTTATCAATCGCAACTCGCAGGGATTCGCAAGCGGCTGATGTCTCATGCGAGGCGCTCCCAGCGACTTGGTTTAGGCACTTCTTCATGGCAGCGAGTCCTTCGATGGCCATGAGCTGGTTTTTCCAACTCTCGCCGAGAAGTGGTTCGCAGCGTTTCATTGTTGCCATCAATTCAATGAACGACAGCGGGAATGGCAGGACGTAATTGCCCACTTTCAGCTTGGCGAACGGTCCAGTGTTGGCCAGTTTGTGCACGTCGCAGCGTATCGCGGAGACAAAAACAATTGCCCCACACCAAACTGTGTCGCTGTTCGACAGCGATGTCGACCGTGTTTCGCTTGGGCGAAGTTGGCAGTGAGTTCTGAAAACAAGATTCTCCGTTAACGGCGTCTTGGTTGCCACGTAAAGCAAGTGGGTGGTATCGCAGAGGGTCGCGCTATCGCCCGCTCGCCACAGGTGCTTGCTGGCCTGCTTGAGATTCGCAGCATCTTGTACGGCATCATCTCCCATGCGTTGACGCAATAAAACGCTGAGGGTCCGCGCCAAAACCGATTCGCCCATAACAACCAACTGACTCATTTTGCCAACCTCACATCATTTGCCCGAAAGCATCCGTCGAGCGGTACCGATTCACGAACTCCAAAAAAAGTCACATTCTGGCCGATCCTGGGATTTGGAATCGCCTTGACGTATTTCCTTGTTGTCGTGAATTTTCTGCCCGAGCTTTCGATCACGACTACGTTTTCAGGATTTTCCCCAAATTGAACAATCTTGCCTTTTAGTCGGCGATTTCCAATCCGTTCGAGTTTGCCATCGACCAGCAGGTTTCCAAGCAAGATGCAATCAGGACCAACCAATGCCACCGCAGAATCTTTCAATACATCGACTGCACCGTCAAAGCCGGGAATTGATTTGCCGCTTGATGTCCCATAGAAAATCGCTTGGGCGTATTCTCCGTGTGCGAACTCGCGATTTGCTTTGAGAAGGTAATAGGAGTCAGGCCCGTAGTCGATATCGACCAAGGCATTCTTGAGCGGCTCTATTCCCTCGTTGATTGATTCCTGTTCTTCACGTTTCTTCTTGGTTAGCTCCTCATCTTCTTTTGTTTTGAACTCAAACGGCTTATCAAAAACGGTTAGGAAAGCATCGGCGAGATGGTGCATGATAAATGTCAGTTCGTTCTCACCTTCCTGCTTTGAATAATCGAGGTGGTATGCTCGTGCGAGTACGGGACGGGGTGTAATCGAGCTGCCGTTATATTCCCGCTCTATTTCCTCAAGAATCCCCCTCGCATCATCCTCTGAGAATACATGGCAACGAACATTTCGACCGGCGGGAGCCGTGCGGATTCCCCAAGCTTCGTTTAAGACCTGCGCATCCATACTGGACTCGTACTGAACACGAGTTGGCGCGTGAAACCAAAGATCATGTTCCGTTTCGTGCGGAAGAAGAGTGGGCATCAAAGTGTAGCAGGCATACTCAAGCGAGCTTCTCATCAGCTCGCGGTGAAGGTTGTCGCCAACATGTTCGTCACGAAAGACATTCGATCGTTCGAGATCGGAATGTACTGAAGACCGAAGTTGCCCGCAAAGCGTGAAGGGTATGACTGACGCTCTTTTCTTCAGCCAAAATTTTCGCAATTCAGGGATAGCCTTCAGCAGTGCTACCCTACGAGCTTCCTTATTCTTTGGCAGTCCATGGGACGGGTACGTATCATTCGAGCCCAGCTTTCTAAGAAAGAAGCTTCGCAATTCAGCATCGAATTGAATAGCATCCACACTGGGTGGCAATGCCACAACAAAACCACCGACAACAAGCCCGCGTTTCTTTCGGTAGGTTTCATCGAGAAATAGCTGGACATTCCACCGGCCTGTTTCTTTTTGTTCAGGTCGTACTTTAGTTCGCGTTTTACACGTTTCAATATGCTGACACAGTCGTCTCGCTTTGACTAAGCGACAAGCATGCTCAAAAGCTTCCGCGAGGTTTAGCATTACCGCATCGATATCTCGCGAGTTACTGTCCGCCATCAAAGTTGGCTTGGCAAACTGAGTGAAGATGCTGCCGTACTCTTTGAGTTCCTCTGTGATCACCTTCTGGTTCGTTGAAGAGAACAGCACGATCGGTAGAGATGGATCAACACCGGCGATCAATCTTGCAAGCAAGGTAACAGCCGAATGGTACATTTCGTCGCTACGAGACGCCTTTTCGTTTGATTCCTTCACGGCCCATTGACGCAGCCGAGTCAATTCATCGTTCCCAATGACAGGCCATCCGTTCGATTTACTTCGCGTGCTCCAAGATTCGTACGTGTCAATCACTCTCACGAAAAAGTCGCGTTCAAGGTTTAATGACTCTCGCTCGTATAGCCTTAAATCTAGAAAGAGAAGATCAATGGGACGGGATTGCTCGCCCCAGCGAAGGCGGCGACTATTGACACTTATTGCTCGCCGAATTGATTCGAGGAGTTCACCCGTCAATTCTGTGCCTGTCAACGTGATTCGATGCTCGTAGAGAGTCGTGACAACACGATTTTCGTCGACAGCGTTTCTTGACTGTCCTATCCCCAGTTGTTCTGAAAGAAATTGAAGCCAACCGTGGCGAATGGCAGAATCATCGACGAGCAGAAGATTTACGTCGGCTTTGTCGAATTTTGGTAGCGTTGAAACCAGCCTTTGTAGCTGAGCGTACAACTTGCCTTGAGGGTTGCGCTTCCTGAAATCTGCGTCCCGATCGGGGAAGAGGCCAAGCGCCGTGAGCATACGCTGAAGTGCAGTTCGGCTGTTCTCGTCATTGTCACTTCGCAAGAACAAAGACGCTCCAAGAACATTCGCGAGCGCATGGTTATCCGATGGCTGAGTTGGTCTCAAGAAAAAGCTCTGCCAGAGTTGACGGATCATGCTGGCGTCGTGATCGGGCGGCGTTGGAGAGTGTTGTCCGATAGCGGGTAGCAATCTCACCAAGCAGCTTGATTCGTCTTCGCCTGGGATAGCGGTGATGTGGGTCAGCCATGGTAGGGCGGCTACTTCCCGGCCAGGGAACATCGCCATGAAACGGTCTGCGTCGGTGGTCGGGTTGCTTTGGCGGGTGGCGTCGAGAATGACGACGTGCGGGACGGGCTGTTTTTCGTCCAGGCATCGCAAGCCGAACCAGACGGCCCAGTCGATCACGGTGAGATGTTTGCCGATCTCAGGAAGATCGTCGGTGGGGCCGTTGGTTTGATGTCGAACGACGACGAGCGTGTCATCGGGTGACAGCCGCTTGAGAAATTCACCACGGTCGAGTCCCCAGAGTTTGGCAAAGTCGTTTTCGTACGAACAGACGAGACGCTGTTTCTGTTGTGTTGGCGCATTCACAAAATTATTAACGATGGCATTGGTCGTGCGGACCAAAACTCGGTCAGGTTGGGTCGTAGCCATCGCTGCTGTCATCTGTGTTCCTCTTGGACGTTGAACTGTGTCCGCCAATTTTAGCAGACACCGTTCTCGGATGTTGGTTCAGGCGTTGCAAAAAACGAACCACGGAAACAGCGTGAGCGGAACATCATCCGCTGTTGCTTGGAGTAGCGTGGAAGTGCGTTGGATTCTTGATAGCGCGACTTGTTCAGGCCGACGAGCGTCAACCAATGCAAGAGACTTGGGGGAGCGTTCTGGCTACCGCTGGTAGCACACGAAATACGACGATCGTGACTGCTACGGCTGCGATAGCGATAGAGCCACCGTTGTTACAGGGCGAGAGGTTTTTCGTACTTTCTCGTGCTTCGTTGATTCCCGAATTCCGTGCTTTTTCAGGCTGTTTTGATTGCCAGCGTGTTACTTGTGACGGTAACAGGCCCGTCTGTAGCACGCAGGGTTTTACCGGCGAGACATTTCGGATCGTCAACTCGAAGTCCGCTTGCCCAGGGACGAGAGTCGTTTACATCGGGCGCTAGGGTAAAAGAAGATGTTTAGAACTTTGATTCTCGGTTTGATGGTTGTCGTGGTTTCTGCGACGAGCGTGAATGCTCAGTCGCTTCGTATCAATGTTTATTCGCAGCGAGATGCGAAATGGAAGAACGACAGAATGGGAAGTAGTTCGTTGAAGGTGGGGGATTACGGCTGCTTGATGACCTGCCTCGCCGCCGCCCTTCGGACCACGCCTGGCGATTTGAACGGGTTTCTGAACCGCAGTGGCGGCTACGACTCCAATGGTCTGCTGAAGCATGACGTCGCCGCCAGCTTCGATGGCTCGGGTGGGCTGAAGTACATTGGTCGGTCGCGACTCCCGAGTAATTGGTCAGCGGTCGGACGTGGGATCGGGCGAGGTGCGGTGTACGTTGTCGCGTCGCGTCGTCCGCTTGGATCATCGACGCACTGGGTGTTGGTGTACAAGACGACGCGAGGGCAAGCGTACTACATGGACCCATGGGATGGTACGGTGCGAAGGGTCGGCGATGGCTGGGTGTCATTCAATTCGGACGCTCGGCTGTACAGCTTTCGTTAGGAAGTTGTGGTGATTTTCTGGGCGGTCGTGATAGCCACGGCCGCCCGTTTGGATTTGTAAGGCAACACCAACTCAATAGGAATCGTGAAATGAAACGCACGAAGCGAATTGCTTTCACTTTGATTGAACTCATCGCGTCGATCGCAATCATCGCGATAATGCTGGCGATGCTTCTTCCCGCAGTCCAACGTACACGGGCATCTGCGCGGACAATGGCGTGCCTGAGTAACGCTCGTCAAATCGCGATGGCCTCGCAAATGTTCCATGACAGTTTCCGCAAATTGCCCACAGAACCTCTGATGCTCGATTCGGACGCGGGCTGGTCGTACGACATTCTTCACTATCTCGAACAAGACGAACTTCGCAAAGGATTTGACCCCAGCTTGACGGTCGATGCCGATCAGAACATTCAACTTGCCAGTCGTTTTCGTCCCCAGGCTCTCACCTGCCCGGAAAACCTGGATGTTCCCGTCACGATGTTATCAGCGAGCGGTAGCCCTTTTGAAGTGAAGGCTTCTCACTATTTGTTCAACGGTTTTGTGCTCGGGCAACGTTTGAGTGCGATCCCAGAGACCGACATGACCATGCTCGCTCGCGACGCCAGCCTGACGTCGTCGGCTTGGCACTCGTCACCTTTCACCTCGGTTTGGTCTGACGATCCAACGCCCTCACATCCCGGTGGCACCGTGGTGGTGTTCGTTTCTGGGCGAGTCGCTGTCGTCCAAGAGTCGAGCGAGGTTGTGATCGCCATTGATCGCTGAGTAAACCCGCCAGGGTTTCACAAAGACCAGGCAACACGTCGCGGGGACAATGTGTGTTACTGATGTGACAGCAAGTTTGCCCCAATTGTTACGAGTCGCATGAATTTCATCGACTGCCCAAGGCTTGGCCTAATGCTGGATTCTGCTGCTCTCCTGGGGGTTGTGGGGTGCCAAGTACGTCTGGTGATTTGTTTCAGTTTATTCGCCGTTTTGGCGTTAGCCATGGTTCCCTCATTCAACCGGGGCTAACGCCCAAACGGCTAATGGAGTTGCAAGGAATGATCTCATGTAGCCGTAACAGGTGCGATTGTAAGGAACGTAGATGTATCGACGAATCGCCTATCCTCACTTCCTTCACAGGTGCCAACGCTCATGGAATCTATCCCACAGCTTACTTACGTTGAAAACTTCCTTAGTCCTTCGCAGGAAGCGTCGCTTCTTGAAGTCGTTGACGCTTCACCATGGTTGGACGACCTAAAACGCAGGGTCCAACACTATGGTTTCAAGTATGACTACAAGGCTCGGAGAATCGACGAGTCCATGTTCTTGGGGCCGCTCCCTGACTGGGCAGCAGGGGTCGCCTCGATGCTCGACCAGCAGGGCTTGTTTCGTCTCTTGCCCGATCAGTTGATCGTGAACGAGTATCTCCCTGGTCAAGGGATTTCCGCGCACGTCGACTGTGAACCTTGTTTCCACGACACGATCGCGTCCATCACGCTTGGATCATCGTGTGATATGGACTTTACCCATGTGGACACCGGCGAGAAGAGAACGGTGCATCTGCAATCCCGCAGCGTCATCGTCTTGCACGGTGAGTCTCGTTATCTCTGGAAGCACGCGATCGCGGGTCGCAAGTCAGACGTCGTTGATGGCAAGCGTGTTCTTCGGACGCGCCGCGTGTCGCTCACGTTCCGAAACGTGCTGCTCGGATCGTAGGACGCGTGGGCCACGGCTTCGCAGTGTGTTTGTTACGCCGCCCGATCGTGTAGCGGCGACGTTGTAACAGCCAACGAACAAATGCTGCTTTCTCTGCGAGCCGCTTTTCACGCAATCTCAAGTACTCACTGTCTTACGCGAGTTGTGAAAGCTGTAACACCGGTGCCTGGAACAACGAAGGCTATGGAAGGTTGTGCTGGTCTCGATTGGTTCAATCGCGAATTCACGGTGGGATCGGTTTGATAACGCCATTGGATCGCTCGTTCGGAGCTTGTTTCACTGAGTTCGACTCACCAGAACGCCTTGTTACCGTTTTCAACCGAACCCGACATTTTTACGAAGACATGGAAGTTCGCGTTTTGCAGAGTGGCTCGCGTGTTTCGAGAAAGATCTCGCTGTAACACGCGGCCACGACACAGACATGTCCTTGGGTGACGATCGCCATTTGCCATCGCACACATTTAACCCCAACCGGCAACTGAGGTATCAAACATGAAACCTGAACAACGTCAACGCTCACTTGAACCAGTTTGCTTGGACGGTGAAAGCAACACTTCGCCAGCCGCGAAACTGGAGGAAAAGAAGCTCCAGCTTTGCGAAGAGCGATTGATGCAGGAAGACAAGAAGTTTCGCGTCGAGGCGATGCGGGCGAAGCTGGCACAAGTCATTGGCCGCGAATCTGTGCAGCCAGCGGAAGCATGCAACACACCTGTGATTCAGATTGAATCGGGAGGCTCCAAGCTGGCGTTGTCGGGCTTCCGAGTGGCGACGATGGAGGACTGTCGATCGAAAAATGGTATGGAACCGGCGACGGAAGCTTTGGAGCGTCTGTTCGTGGATCAGCATGAGCAATGGCTGGCCTTCGCGGAAACAGTCGCATCGCTCCCTGTTCGAACTGAGTATCTACACGGGACTCTCACAAACCGCGATCCCGAAGCTCGTGAGGCAAAGACTGAGGCATTCCTGATCGCGATCGGGCGATCGCCGATTCAAGCGACCGCAGAACGCCGCGCACAGGAAAACGCCGACACATTGCTTGACGTGGCTCGCGCTGCCCTGACTAGCGCTGACTTTGAAACGCTGGACACTGCGATGCTCCAAGCGATTGGCGACTTGCTTCAAGACGGTCAAGCGACTGAGTTTACTCGCCGTACCACAGTCGTCCCGCCAGGTAACGAATTGATGGTGGCTGCTGTTCTTCAAGCTTCACGTGGCGAATCAACTGAGTCACTTGGCTCGCAGGGCAACGTTCGCTCGACGTGGACTCCCAAGCCCGATAGCTGGGAACGTTTGCTGAAGGCGATGCGATCCCAGGCCGGTGCGACGGCGTTTGTGGCCCACGTGACCACAGGCTCTGCACTCGCTGGCGATTCGCTGGATGCGATGATTGCTAGCTGCGGCGAGTTTGGTTCGTCAAGTGACCAAACAGCTTTGGACATCGTTCATGATGCGGCCCGCCAAACCGCTGCGATCAGTTTGGCTGCGCTCACTGGTGAGGTGCTGGCTGCTCGCATTTTCTTGGTGGGTGCATCCACACCGAAAGCATCCCTGATCGCGACGGTTCGCAATTCACTGCATCGCGATAGTGCTGGCGTGAACTCATTGCCGGGAGGTGTCAATGCGAAGACGGTCGAAGTTAGCGAAGTCATGCGAAGCATGGCTACGCCAAAGCCGCAGGAACTGTTTCATCCGACCGAAGCAGTGTCGTTCCTGCGTCTCCCAATCCCCGTTTCGCTTGGAATGGGTCTGCCTGTTCGTCAGTTTGACAATATCGACATCGAACGAGGGGCAAGCGGCAGCGACGTTTTGCTGGGCATGGCGATTCATCAAGGTCGGCGCGTTGAAATGCGTACCGACGAAAACGTGCGATTTGAACATGCCTACATCGTTGGCAAGACGGGCAGTGGGAAGAGCACATGGATGGGGGAACAAATCATTGATGACATCGGGCGTGGTCGAGGCGTCGCCGTCATCGACCCTCACGGAACGTTGATCGCCAGCGTTCTGCAACGGATGCCCGCAGAACGAGCGGGTGATGTGATCATTGTTGATCCGACCGATGCCACACGCCCCGTCGGCCTGAATCCCTTGATGATCCATGAATCCGACCCGATCACATACCGGGCCGCTCGCGATCTGGTTATCAACGATTTGTACTGTGACTTGGAACACTCCTATGGCGACAACTGGAACAACGTTTCGGGGCCGGTTTGTGAAGCTCATATACGCGGCATGTTGGGGTTGTTGCTGGGGGTTGCTCCACCGAACGGTAAGTGGAAACCGAGTCTGGCCATGTTACGTTCGCTCTACTCGAATCCGGCGATGCGAGCGGCGCTACTGACCCGATTGTCTGGGAAAGATCCAGACACGGAAGACTTTATTCGCGAGATGGAGTCGGCTCGGGGCGATCTTGATATTCGCAATCTGTCAGTTTACATCGCGTCGAAGTTTAACCGCTTCATTTCCGACTCCGCGATGCGAAATGTGATCTGTCAAGACCGCTCAATCGACTTTGTAGAAGTGATTCGGAAACGCAAAATTCTCTTTGTGAATCTCGGCCGAGGCCGATTTGGCGAACACCCGTCGCGATTGCTCGCGAGTAACGTCGTTTCGCGGTTGCGTCAGGCGGCAATGCAGCAAACTCCAGAGACTGCAACGCCATTCCACCTCTTCGCCGACGAGTGCCAGTTGTTCGCTGATGGCCGGATCGCGGAACTTCTTTCTGGGGCTCGGAAATACAAGCTATCCGTAACGCTTGCCAACCAATATGTCGACCAGCTTCCAGAGGACGTTTTCGCTTCGATCATGGGCAATGTTGCCACGATCGTCGCTCTTCGAGTCAGTGCGATGGACGCGATGCGATTGGCGGGCGGCATGGGAATGAATGTGAACCCGGCAACCCTAACTGACTTACCGAACTTCACGGGCGTTGTACGGTCGCATGGAACCGTTGGAAGGGAACCGTTCACGATTCGGATCGAGAACCACCGCGATGCCCCGAATCCGAAACAAGAGAAACTGATTCGCGAGATCTCGCGTTTGAAACACGGCCAAGATCACCGCGTCATTGAAGCCCAATTGCGGAAAGCACGCAACGCATTCCCGACGGTTGAGCAATCGCTCCAGCAACTGCCGCAGTCGCTGGCTGTGACGACTAGCCAAGACGCCGCGAGCGATGACGAGACCAAGGAAGCGGCATCGCCTGTCACCGAGCAATCCACGATTTGTTTAACCACCCCACCGGAGAATTGAAATGACCATGCAATTTAATCCCAGCCCGCTTGGTGTCGGCCAAATTATCGAGTTCGTGTCCGACACTGACTGCGTTTCGGAGAGTCGAAAGCGAGAATGGCTATCTGTCTTGCAGTCGAATCCTTCTGAGGAGCAGGTTCACGAGATCTGCCAGTTGCTGTTTCAGCAGCTTGAGTTCGGGTCGGCGAAGATCGAGTGCTCCGACGAAGGAGACAATCTCGGTGCAGAGATTTCGCAACTTGATGCTGAAATCGAAGTAATGAACAACGAGATCGAACCGTTCACGTTGGACTCTAAGATTCCAGAAGGAGGGCTTGCACCGGACCGAGTGTTTGATCGCCCCGTCGAGCCAACGAGTCTCCCCGAGGGCCTTAAAGACAACGGCCCTCCTCCTCCTCCACCCGGTCAGCAGGTATCCGAGAGCGACGGGTTCGATTCCTCTGATATCGCCGCACTGCGGGCGGTGGGTGACTACCGATTTGGTGACATTTTTCGTGAGTTGCCGATCGAGCCGGTTGTGATCCCAAAGCATCCGCTGACCAAATTCGACGAGTCGGGATTCTTGGAGCGACTGCGTTGTTCCCTGTCGCTGACCGCGTCCGAGAAGTATCGGCTCATCGCGTCGATCCCACAACTTTCGCAATACCAAATTGACTCGTTGATCAGCATTTTGAACGAGGAAGTAAAAGTGTCTTCAAGTCACTCGCCAAAGAATTTACTTGGGCTACTTACCCTGGAATTATCCCGCGCCAGCGAATGGATGTTAGTCGTGCAGCGATTTATGTCGGACGCGAAGGCGACTGCAACACCGGAAACAGTTCAAGCGACGAGCTGAACGAAATCAGCGGAGCATGTTGTTACACAAAACGCCGTCATGCGGCGTTCGCTGTTACAGCCCGCGATTTTTGCAGGCCGTTGACAGTAAGTCGAAGCCGGGGTTTTCAACAAAAGCGTGAGCGTGATTCGGTAACAACAAAGATCGTAACAAACAGTCTTATGACGGTGCAACGAGTTTTATTCCTTTCAATCAGAAACGACACACGCTGTCAAACAAGGTTAGCGAAGATGAACAATCAATACGAGCAACACTTCGAGGAGTCTTTGACGCAGACCGATTCCGAATTGCCTTTCGTCGATGACGAAGGATTTACCATGCCGGGATTCGCGATCGCGATTCTTGTTGTTGTCCTCGTATGTTTGCTCGCTTGGTGGGGCTGGTCGAGTCTTGGCACCGCCAAGTCGAGATTGATGCTTCGAGGATCGGACGTCAACCAGCTCGAAGCGGGGGCCGCTGTCGTTCTTGATGGAATTCAAGTGGGATCGGTCGAGTCAGTTGATATTCAACCGAGCGGCCCAGTCGCGACGTTGGGCATTGATCATGAGATCGCCAGTCGCCTGCCACACGATTGCGTCTTCGACATCGGAGCACTCAGTCCGGTGATGCCAGGCAACATCGGCGTCACCATCAAACGTCCCACTACCAACTTCACCGTCTTGCACGGGGATCTTGCGCGTGACGGTGAGAGCGACCTCGGCGGACGTAGTCTTGCCGATGTTCGCGAGGCTCTGGCTGATGATTCGATCTTGCCCGCGTCGACCCCTAGCGGAATGTACTTGCTGATCGGGGTAGCGGTCTTGGTACTCGCGGTCGGCTTTGGTGTGAGTTGGAAGGTCGCTTCATCGTCTTGGTTTCGATATGTGGCCATGTTTGCTGCCATCGTTGGGATCGGCCTGCTGTTTGCGAAGGGAGCAATCACCTTGGAAGACCTGCGCGAATGGATTGAGTGGTCAATCAACCTGATTCGCGGCGGCGGTGCCAGCGAGTCGACACCGAGCATCGAAATCGTCTCGAAGTAACTAACTGACAAAACAACAAACACGGGGAACCTATCCATGATTCGTCACTGCCACCAAACCGTCCGGAAACAATTAATAGTCGTCGTACTGATTTGTGCGATGCTCACGTTCGCTCTCCCGATCTTCGCGGCCGAGCCGACGCATGCTCCGATGACCTTCGTGGTCGTTATCGACATCAGTGGATCGATGGATGACGACTTGCCATCACCGATCCAGCCGATCCTGAGTGACAAGACAAAGATCGCGAACGTGCGACGCAAGGTCTCGCGTTTGAGCAAGGACTTGCCCGATGGCACTCGGGTGATTGCGATCGTGTTCGATCATGCGTCGACGACGCTCTGTGACGTGAAGCTTCTGGGCAGTGAATCGCGAATGCAGCTTCAGGAGGCTGTTGAGAAAATTAAAAGCAGTGGGGGTACGACCTTCCTTTGGCGTGCTGCTGATGATGCACTTGCCTTGGCCCGAAAGCTAGCCACTGAAAATCCTGAGAATCGAGTCCGAATGTTGTTGCTCAGTGATGGCGGGGATGAAGAGAAGGCTCCAGGACTGGACCATAACTCGCTTGTCCGAAAATACAGCGACTTGCTGCAAGAAGTCGTGACGCTCGACTGGGTGACCATCGGTTGGGATCTGGCTGCCGACGTGAAGCAGGTATTGGAGAAAGAGCGTATCAACGTTATTCGCGTTGACGAAGCGGTTGACTTGGTACCACTGAGCGCCGGTTTTGAACTGTCGGCGACGAGCATTCGCGTCGGTGAAGAAATTGGGCTGCTCGATACCAGCTACGGTGAGGGCATTGTGTTGCAAGCGGCAGATTGGGGCGATGGAACGCCGTACAGCAAAGGTGACGTACTGCGACACCGATACGATCATCCTGGCGAGTTTGCGATACGGTATGTGGTCAAGTCTGACGCTGGACGGGAGAGTCGGGTCACGAAAACGATTCGGGTTGTGGCCCCCGACGCTCCGATCGCGAAAATCGCTACGAACCCGGCGGTCGTGACGCTTGGCGATCCAGTTGTATTGACGGATGTTTCGGAAGGTGAAGTGGCCGATCGTCGCTGGATTCTGCCAGGAGGCGTTGTCAAGAGCGATTCAGAGGTAACACACCGTTTCGAGGACATCGGGGCGCAGGTTGTTTCGTTAGTCGTGAAGGACAAGCTGAATCAACGCTCGGAAGCCAAAGCCACCGTATTGGTTAGGCAACCACCCGCGCCGACCACATCGATCAAACTGTCTGCCGCCACGGCGAAGCCTGGTGATCGGGTCACGGCCATCAAAGAAACAACAGGCGGCGTTCGTCAGCGATGGTTGCTGCCCGATGGCAGCGAATCGGACGAGCAGCATGTAACCTTCGTCGTGCCGAAGGAATATGGGGAGCAAATTGTTGGTTTGACGGTATGGGATAAGTTTGATCAGACAGTCACCAGCGAGGCCAAACTGAATGTGCCTCGTCCAGGTAAGCCCGTCGCGAACTTGCTGATGCCCAAACGCATTGGTCCAGGGACGCCTTTTCAGATCGTTGATCAATCCGAAGGGGTCATTGAATCGAGCCAGTTGTTCATTGATGGAAGGCCAGTCAACGATGGACGAATCGTCGACTTTGTCGCAAGCGAACAAGGCGGTCGACATGTTGTTCGTAAAGTCGTGGCTGGGCCGGGTGGTACCGCGACGTTTGAGCAGGAGATAGAAGTTGACGCTCATGCGAAACCTGTTGCTGGTTTCACAATCGGTACACGACGCCCCACGCTTGGTGACTCGGTGCTGATTACGAGTACAGCGCACGGTCCCATCGAATCCATGGTATTCCATGTGACTGGATTTGAGTCACCGATTTCAATCGACCTAGCAGCGGATGAAGCAAGCCCGTTCTTTGAGTTCCCGTGTTCAGCGACTGGTGAAGTTTCGATCCGACAAGTTGTCACTGGTCCTGGGGGTACTGATGAGATGGAGCAGCATTTTGAGGTCGTTCCCAAAGCAGTGCAGCCCACCGCTCTGTTTGAGGCAAACCGCCTGACAGGACGAGGGCCGACCGAAGTTGAGTTCGACAATCAGTCTACGGGTAGCGTGGAGCGAACGATCTACGATTTCGGCGACAGTAGCGAGCCGCGCGTACTCGATTTCGACGCGGACGCGAAGCACACATTCGCTCCAGGAAAGTGGAATGTCATCGTGACCGTTTATGGTCCTGAAGGCACTTCGCCACGAACTTGGGAGGAAACCATTGAAATCGCTGAGCCACTCGCTGAATGGGTCCGCAATCTGTCTTGGCAATTCCCGATCGGCATGATCTTGATCGGAGGCGGAGTATGGTTCGTTGCAAAACGCAATGAGGCAAACTTTGCGAAGTCGCTCGACATGATTGGTGGCGCTTTGGTCGTGACCCCAGTCTCGAATATCTACGAATCGAAGACCTTCGCATTTGACGGCGAACATGCGGATGAAGCAATCAAGTGGGACGAAAGCACCTCGGTGCTGGTGTCCATGTTGGAAGTAGAGGCGGGAGCAGAGCGTTTCTGTATCACGCTGCAACGGGATGGATTCCCCGACGAGTCAGCAATCGCTGAGTCTGGTGAAACGCTCACGTTGGGCGACTTCACAATCATTTACACGGCGTAGTTTGACGACGTGTGAAATCCGTTCCTGATCAACCAACCCCTGTTTCCCTTTTTGGAGTTACTGCCATGATCCGTCCCAACCCTGAACACAGCAATGGAAAGACACGTCGCGCTCGTCGAAACGATCGAGTGGATTCACCCAAGTCGCGAATCAGCGAGCGTCGACTTTCGTTCATCACTGATCTCGAAGATGCGATCACCCCGTCACCGGGGTCGGTTGATGAGGCGATTGATACGCTGATTCGATTGATCTCGCCTAAACTCTGCATCGGCATCGGCGGAGAAGGGTGCAAGATCAATAGCTTGACGAAGAAGAAGACGGAGTCGCTTGACTTCCCAGGTTTCGTTGACTTTCTCAACTTCGATACGGACCCAGCGTCTAAGCGAGGCGACGCGAATGGGGTTGCTTTCGCGGACGATGAGTTCGTTGAAATGAGCACCGAACGAAATCGTCTTGCAGCGGAAGACATCAACGCCCATCCGCATTTGGCGAAGCGTATGGGATTAGATAATCCTGAGCAGGCCACACGTCAGTTGCTGGTCGCTAATCAAGGAACGACGCAAGCCGGTCAGGATCGTCAGAACGGTTCGCTTACGTTCGCGGCAAACCGAGAGGTGGTCCGCAGTGCGGTTCGTAGCAAGATCGCCAAATTACAAGGGGTTCATAGCCGTTTGGAACGCGAGATGGATCATCGCAACGGTGGCCGTGTTCAGGTTCAGAACCGGTTGACCATCTTCTTGATCGGCTCAATCACTGGAGGTACCGGGTCTCCAAACCACGTGGAGCTTTCTTCAATGATCCGTGAAGAGACACGCGAAATGGGTGTCAACCTGGTGGCGATCTTGCCCTCGGTAAGCTGCTTTGACGAACTGATCCCTGGGTCGGAGCAAGCTTCTCGGATGTACTGCAACGGTGCGATGACTATCCGAGAAATCGAAGCCGCGCAAAATGGTGCATTGCACGACAAGGGAGTGACCTTTGGGCTTACCAAAGAAACTGCCACGCCAATCCCCCCTGGGTTGTTCTCGCAAATTTACCTCCCCACGCGTCATCTGTCCGATGGCCGATCCATGGAAAGCGGAAAAGATGTCCGAGAGGCCGCTTCGATGTTCTTGATGAGCATGACGGCGACGGAGATCGGTGACGAGGCCATGACTGATGATGACAATCTGGCGACGATGCAGGCACTGATGAAACCCGATCCGGTCACCAAGCGGCATCGCCATGTGAGCACCTTCGCGTCGGCTGCCATTGCGTTGCCGATCGACGAACTGGTCGACAGCATGTCCACAACGTGGCTTACGGAATTCGTGCGTAAATGCGTGACGGACTCGTCCGATGGCGTCAACTGGGAGCAGGCTGCGGACGCTTGGTTGACGAATCCCTTGCCGGGCAAGCCCATCAGTCTACGTCCTCACGAATTGAGTGAAAAACTCAAGAGTTTGACACTGCCTTCGGAACGGGAATTGACTCGCAGTCTATTCGTGAAGACGAATGGTTCTCAGCATCAGCATTTCCGCAACGCACGATTCTGTTCGCAAGCCGAAGCGGCGAAAACGGCCTTCGCTCAGAAGGTTCTGCCAGGTGTCGCCTCACGTTTGGCTGACACCTCGGCAAAGCTCATTGATGATATGAAATCATCCTTGTTGGCTTGTGTTCGCAAGGAGGTCGCGCAGAGCAGTTGGGCAGACGCTGAGTTACTCATTGTCGCGATCGCAGATCGACTGTCAGCTGGTGCCTCCGCGCTGGACGATGAAGCTCGCCTGGAGCATGAGCGTTCGGTCGCATCGCTTGAGGTTACGAAGCAACACATCGGTCGCTTGAGCCAGCGACTGCGTGGTTGGGGATGTGACAAGAAACGACAGCGGGCTGTGGCTGATCAGTTGATGACGTCATTTTCGGCAGCCGTGCGAGCGAAGGCAAAGACATCGGCAGCCGATGTCTTGCGGCAATTGCTGTACGCCGCAAATCGCGAACGCACGACGGCGGAGAGGGTCATCGCTTCGGCGACGCATCGGATCGAGAGCACGGTCGCGAGAAGCCAAGTCAGTCGCGGCGCGAGAAGCGTGACAACGAACTCGTCAGCCGAGATTAACGTGATGACGGATCGAACCATGCAGCGATTGTTTTCGCTTCATCGTCCTATTCATGGCGAGATTATGAAACGTTTGGTTCCTGCGTTGGGCAAGTCCATCGCGTCGGCGACTCGGCGATTGGTTTCAAAAGACAAGGCGTTCGATGCCGTTCAGGCCGCTGCCAAAGAATGGTTCCGCACTAAGTTGAGCAAGTTGTCGGTTGTCGACGTGCTTGCTGCACAATTGCG
This sequence comes from Aporhodopirellula aestuarii, assembly GCF_023701485.1. GTDB lineage: Bacteria > Planctomycetota > Planctomycetia > Pirellulales > Pirellulaceae > Rhodopirellula > Rhodopirellula aestuarii. The sequence continues at coordinate 10,901 of NZ_JAMQBK010000090.1, read as the reverse complement.
AGACCTCGAGGAGCGGCCTGTTGCTCAAGCGAAACTCCGGCACCTGCTGGGTGTTATTCAACCAATGTGGCAGGCCGAGCCCGGCCGTTTGGGATTGCAGTTCCCCGATGCAACGATCATCGGTATTCCCAGGGGCAGCGACGATGACGAGGGGCACCAGCGATCCATCGTTGCAAAGGCGTTGAAAGCGGTTACCGAATCGCACGTTGGGACCGATGCACGATACAACGGGACCGTGACGCAGACGACTGTCAGCGACCGGCACCGAATCATCGCGACCCGTCGGGTGCATGGCGCGTCATGGCACTGGATCAGAGACGTACGAAAGTGCATGACGGAACTCACTCGATGGGAAGCCGAGGGCGGCAACTGGCTGTCCGTCTTCTCGCGTGAGACGATGGCGTCGATGCCGTCGATTATGCCGAGTGACAAGACCGACACCGGTAAGCTGGCATTTGCGTTGGGTCTGTGCTTCGGTGCGATCGCGCAGCGCGGTGGACACTATTACCGCAACCTGGATGTCGTCGACCGGGAGAAGGAAATGCTGCGTTGTCGATTGGCCAGCCACTGGGACGGCCTCGCATTTTCCGGTGGAAAACGAATCGAGTTGGACGGGGTGTTGAGCACTATCGTTGACAGTGGTCGCTTGAGCTTCGACGAGCAAAACATTGCCCGAGCCGAAGACAAAATCGCCCAGGGCATGGACGGGGCATTGGAAGCGATTTGCAAGGATCGTGAATTTGCTGAGCGAGTATTGACACTCTTCGGGGATCTATGTGCCGCAGCCGGAAACGTCAAGGTTTCCGCCGAACTCGACGACTACCTTGCTGCGTTGTCGAAGCGGAACCACAGCAGCGGTGAAAACTACCTGCTCATCCGGGAGATGATTGAGCTGTTAGGGCAAGAGGTTGCTCGACTGCGTCAGACTTAGTTGATGGCTGTGAGCTGCCGACTGCACTTGGAAGCAGTCGGTGGCGGCGGTCTGCATTTTTGCTCCGGCTCGGCGTCAAAAACTATAAGCCTTGCGCTCGCAATCAGGGAACTCGAGGCCATTTTGCACCACTGACATTCTTTCAGTAGGGTTGCCCACTTCTCGCGTTGTTTGTCCCAGCACAATTCTCTAGTGATCGGACGCAGCTTTCGTGAATTTTTGAACGCCCCGTCATTTCGCGAGGCAGGTACAGCAACGCTTCCTGGATCTCGGGTGCGAGCTGCGATAGGCTCAGGATTTGAGTGAGACGAGGCTGCGAGACTTTGCCCAGCTCGGCACGCTCGAGCGTGTCCTGTGCTTCGCCACGCCGCAGCATTTCGTCCATCCGAATCGCAGGCGACATCGAAAGGGAAAGGATTTGCAACGAGCAATCGAAAGGCGAATCGATGTGACCAAACGTGTCAACGCAGCCGTGTTCAATGAGCAGATCGGATGAGTTCGTTAGGAAAATGAGGCCAATAACGTGAAGACAACTTTGAGAGAGAAAGTGCGAACGAATAGATTTGGAGCTCGGTTGCGAGAAAGACGGTTGTCGAAACGGATCACGCTTCGGAAGTTCGCAGACATGATCGGGGTGTCGCCTACGTATTTATCCCAAGTTGAGCAAGGACGCTTCGACCCACCGACGGCCAATCGCGTGCGGCGAATTGCCAAAATCCTCGGTGAGGATGCCGATCTATGGATTTCATTTGCCGATCGCGTTCCGGAGGACGTTGATGGCATGGTGAAGCGGCATCCTAAGGACATGCCCGAACTGATGCGTCTGGTGATCGGAAGTACGCCCGGAGAATTCCAAGCCATCAAGGAAGCCGTCCGCAAGATTCGAAAGATGAACATTGCATAAGCCCACCTTATGGCACCTAGAAGCTCACCATGGCTGTACACCGCTGAAGCGACGAGGCTAATCGCCGATCTAAATCGGGTTGAATATCCATCAATCAACAAGCAGCGTACGTCTGGACTAGGGGGAGTTGCACGCTCGCGTATGGTTCCTGGAGTCTCTGCCTGTTAACCTCATCGTGGTTTGTCGGCTTGGCAAGACAAACCGCATGTGGTTAACAGCGTACTGCTAACCCGCCATGCAAAATTCCTTGACCATCCAGATCTCAAACAGGCATTGACCGAACCGAACGGATTTGCTGTAATTCATTGGTGATTCAGGTGTTACACAGTTCCCCAAACTGAGACTTTTTCCGGAGAGCGTTGGGTTCGGGGAGCTGAATTTAAAAAAGCGAAAACTCTCGCAAACCAGTTAACGCCCGTCGGTCCAGCATGACCCGCGGGCGTTTCTCGTTTCCGCCCCCTTTTTCGCGGTCTTTCGACGCCGTGGCGCCCAAACTCAAAGTTCTCACTTTCGCGGCGAGAGTCCGGGCTGCCGAGTCCAACCACCCTGGTTTGCTCCGCACCCCAGAGACAACCCCGAGAACTCTCTGATTCTCTGTTTGACTCGGCAAAGCTGGTTAACACGAATGAGTGAACCAGTGCGAGATGTCGCGTTCCGCGTCCGGACGTACCCCGATGACCTGCTGGACTGGCCCGCGAACGTATTCTTCCGCTGTCTCCGAAGGAAGGGTAAGCATCACGCTAGATATCGACCAGCTTCAATTGGAGGCCTACCGCCACATGACCGGCGAAGAATGGCTCAAAATTGGCCTCGGCTCACACGAAGCGTCCCTCGCAATCGCTCGCGAGAGAATTCGAAATCGTAATCCTGATGCTAGTGAAGCAGAGATCGCAGAAAAGCTAAAAGCACGCATTCGTGCCGGCTACGAGATTGAATTAGCCAAGAGCAAGACGTCGTGACGGAAACCGAATTACTTGTTGATTGCCTGTGTCGACTCGAAACGGCCGGCATTGATTACATGTTGGTCGGTTCGATGGCTGGTAACTACTGGGGAGTTCCCCGCTCGACCCGCGATATCGATTTTGTGATCGAGTATGACGAGACCCAAGTCGACTCGATCGTCGAAGCCTTCCAGGATGACTTCCTCATCCAACAAATCTCCGTCATGTAGCCAAATGGAATCTTGCCCGCGACACGTTTGCCGTGACGCTTCAAAGCCATCCGCATCTCGGAAAGTCGGTCGCGGGTGAGATCCTGCTGAAACTCACTCGCCGCGGCGACGATGTTACTGGCCAACCGACTGGCAGCCGATTGTCCAAAATTCGGATCCGTGACGACGATCAAGTTGACTTCGTGTTCTTCAAAAATCGCGAGCAACTCGGCGAGCAGAACGAGTGGTTTAGCGTCGCCACAGCATTTCGCATATTTCCCAACACGCACGGAATCATGGTACAGGAACTACAGGGAACCGCTGTTTCGTCGTAAGCTAATGACTTCATCAACTGTCGTATCAGCTGATTCGCGAGTTTTGGCGAAAGGAATTCTGAAGTCACCAGACACAACGGAGTGATCATCCATGAGCGTTTACCAGTACGTCTATTTTGCTGCAGTCGACAAACCACTCGATGACAAGCAGCTCGAGTACATGCGGCGCCAGTCGACGCGGGCGGAAGTGACACGGTGGCAATTTCAAAATGAATATCACTTCGGTGATTTCCACGGCAACTCGCTGGAGATGATGCGACGCGGATACGACGTGCATCTGCATTACGCAAACTACGGTGTCCGCAAGTTACTGTTTCGATTGCCTATGGGACTGCCCCTGAGTGCGAAACAGTTCAAGGCCTACGCGATGGAGTACAGCATCGAATGGAAGAAAGACAAACGCGGCAAAGGGGGCGTGCTGTCGATTCAGCCTGAATGCGATGCTGGTTTCTACAGTGAGGGCTATTTCAGCTTCGAGCGAATGGTCGCCTGCCTTCCCAAAATCCGGGAAGGATTGATGACCGGTGACACCCGGGTGCTCTATCTCGGATGGCTAGCATGCAATTGGGATGAAGAATCTCTCGAGCCACCAGTACCCGCTGGTCTAGGAAAGCTCCCGCCCGAGCTTGCCGAATTGATTGACTTCTACGAACTCGATAGCGATCTTCTCGCTGCCGCCAATGAACAATCACCTCAACTGCCCGGTCAAGCTGCCCGTGAGCCCGATGTAGATGATTGGTTGGCTAACCAGTCACCCGAGACCCTGCGTGTACTGATGCGCCGTGTTCTTAGAGATGACGCTGTGGCCGTGCGTGCCGAAGTCCTAGCCGCCATGCGAAACCAATCTAGCCAGCCGACGTGGCCGGTTAGTGCGGGCTCTCGCACGCTTGAAGCACTCCGTGAACAGGCGAACATAAAAGCGGACCAAAGGAAGAAACGGGAAATTGCCAGCGAGAAACGCAAGCGTGAGAAGCGACTTGCAAAAATACGCAGTGATCCCGACTCAGCGATCTCGGGTGCCGAGAAACTGATTCAATCGCGGTCGACCGAGAACTACGCCAAAGCCGCCAAGATGCTCGCCGAACTCCGTGACGCAGTAGGCGGCGACAAAGGATCGCGAATGGCAGACCAAGCTGCCGGGAAAATCGCGAAGAAGTATCCAACGCTCAGCTACGCCAAGCGAGCATTCAAAGAACAAGGATTGAACTACCGATGAAAAACACGCACGCGTCGTAAACAACCGTGAAGTGACTCAAGGCTCAATAACCCATATCGAGCTCTTGGGCCTGTGCCGCCAATTCATCGAGTGCTTCATGACGCTTACGGTCCATCGACCGCTTGTACTCCATCAGATCTTTCAGCAGAACACGCCGGTGGGTACCAACTTTACGAAACGGAAGCTCGCCCTTTTCAAGTTGCTCGACCAGAAACGGCCGCGACACACCGAGCAAGTCCGAAGCCTGCTGCGTTGTCAACTCGGCATGCACCGGGAACATAGTCACCGCGTTGCCCTTGGCGAATTCGGTCAGCAAGGCGCCAAGTAGCTGCAGTGCCGATGACGGGATCTGAATCTCGGTTTCCTTCTTTCCCAGCTTGGCAAGCTGATTGTGACGGCACTGTTCCAATCGAAGGAAGAGGCGATGAAAGTGCTCAAACGCGATCATCATCTCGGGCTGGAACCGGTCGTCCACGTCAATCGGATCCCGGAAGCGTTTGTCTGTCACATGCGATTCAGGTTCGAGACGGACAAACTCTCGCCCGGCAGGCCCGTTCTTCAAATCGGCCACCACATGATCGTCTTCAACTACCTGGAAGGAGGCGGTCATCGAGTCAAGCTGCCGGATGGCCCTACGTTTGCCGAGCCCGAGTCAGGCATGAAGCTCGGTGAATGGATCGACCTAGTCATCGAATACAGAAAGGGAGAGATCACCATTGGCGTCAACGGTTACAGCAAAGCGTACAAACACGAAGCGGTCACCATCATCAACGACAAAGACAAACTCGGGCCAAGGTTTACGTTCAAGGGTGGACCGAATTGTCGGATTGTCTTTGACTCGGTCCGTCTCTGGAAATGCGAAGAGTGACCAGATCTGGATTCTTGCCAGAAACGAAAACGGCACTATCCACGAGCCTGATATCCGTCGTCAACAAGAACCCGCGGAACTCGGTGCTGTTGCTACGCTAATGCAGGCGTTTCAGAATTTGGGTAACACGCGTACGGCTGACACCGAGAAACCTAGCCAATTCAGCCAGCGTGTTGGCCTCGCCGGAGTCAAGCAGCGACTGATCGTAGAAGGGTAAAAGCATGCGATCGCGATTCGACGCTACTCACTGCGATTCCCCCCGAATTTGGTCCGAAATTGAGTCCCGCTTGAACCTTTCGACGTACGGCAATCGACGTAACGTCTTGGTGCGAAAGGCAAGCGTCCTTCAATTCGTTGGAACTGGCGATTCCGCGTCTGCAAATTTCAACACGATTATTTTCTTTCCGATCGCGGTCTTTCCAGGGCCGTGATCAAAGTACTTGCATTCGAGATGAATCTCTTTCTTTTCGGCGAGCGCGGTAGCAAGGATGGTCTCATACTCCTTGGGGAGCTTGTTCTTCTTGTAGCCTAATTGACCGGGAACGAATTTGATCATTCGCAGTGCTTTATCGTTAGGAACGAACCGATACACTTCCTTGCCATGTGCATTGTACCGATCCACCGTTCCGATCCCGGCTTGTGTGGGGAAATCTTTCTTTCCAGGCTTTCCTTCAGCCGACAGATTAGCTGTAAAAAGGCCGCTGAGCAGAATCGCGAGGATCACGGGGGTGTTCTTCATTGGATTTCCTTTGGTTGTCTTTTTTCCTAAACACTTAACGCTTGCAACTTCCGACACGTCAACCGGTGTAACGACTGCGCGCTGGACTGTTTCGCCTTGGCTCATTTAGATCTTCTCGTTTGGTTCTTCCATAATACAATGTTTTCGACGTCATTTTTAGCCATCGGGCCTTTGGTGCTGCGACCACCCTGGACGTCGGATTCGAGTTGTTTCAACAGTCGTTCGGCCACTTCCGGACGACTCTCGTATAAATTGTTTGTCTCACCGGGGTCGGCGTCCATGTCGTACAGTTGCGCCTTTTGCGTGCTGTTCTTCGCGGCATTCTCGTTGGGGGCAGACCAACCACCGGAACCTTTGGCGAGCATCAGTTTCCACTTCCCTTGTCGGTAAGCAAAATGGCCGCTGATCGAATGGTTAACTATTCCGGCTCGCGTCGAAACGATGGGTTTCGAGTCTAAAGCGGGCAGAAAGCTGACACTGTCCTCGGCCGCATCGGCGGGAAGTTTGGCGTTCACGATATCCGCACATGTCGCCATGAAGTCGGTCATGCAAATCGTTTGATCACATCGGCTGCCTGCCTGGACGCGGGCTGGCCAGCGGACGATGAACGGCACGCGGTGTCCGCCATCCCAAAGGTCAGCCTTCGAGCCGCGGAACTGGGCGCTCGGGTAGTGGCCTTGTTTCTGCAGCTGAGGAATCCCGGCTGCCTTGGAGCAGCCGTTGTCGCTGCTGACGATGACTAGCGTATTCTGCTTCAATCCCGCCGCGTCGATTGCATCGACAATCTGACCGATGGTGGCATCCGTTTGCATCTGAAAGTCCCCGTACTTTCCGAGTCCACTTTTGCCGACCCATTCCTTCGTCGGGACAATCGGCGTGTGGGGCGAATTCAGCGGCACGTACAGAAAGAAAGGCTTGTCGTCATCCCGTTGGCTGATGTATTGGGCCGCCCGCCGTCCGAACTCGGGCAACACGCCATCTCGAGTGAAACCCTCTGCTGTGCTGCTCTTTCCGTCCTGGGGGATCTCGCCATCGAACCGGTCATTTTCGATGTAGACATAAGGAGCCATGTCCAACGACGCGGAGATCCCATAGTAGTAATCGAAACCACGTGTGGTTGGCCCGTTTTGAATCTTGCCATCCCAAACAATGTTCAATGTTTTGGGTTTCCTGCCCACAGGCAGCACACCATTGGTCGTCGGCATCGTCATCCCAAGATGCCACTTTCCGATCATCGCGGTCTCGTAGCCGTTCTGTTGAAGAAGCCCGCCAACGGTCAGGCGATCCGCAGCAATCAGCGGCTCGCTATATCCCCATAGCACCCCAGTCTGCAACTGTGTTCGCCAGTTGTAACGCCCCGTCAGAAGTCCGTAGCGGCTGGGCGTGCAAACCGATGAGGTGGTGTGAGCATCGGTGAAGAGCATCCCTTCGCTCGCCAGCATATCCATGCTGGGCGTTTTGATCTTGCCACGCTGCGGATTCAGACACTGGACATCTCCGTAGCCCATGTCGTCAGCATAAATAAAGACAATGTTCGGCTTCGTCTGCGCGCTGGCAGACATCGGAGCAATCAACGCGAGAACGAATGCTGCGAAAGATGAAAAGAGTGTTCTGTTTTTCATAAGGGGTGAGTCCATGATGAAGTTCGAAGTTTTTGGTCGATCCGACATTTACCATCGTAACTTCACTCGCCAGAGCGTGGGGTTCCACCTTTTTGGCGACGGCAGCGACTTCACCGCCCGTCAGCTGTTTGACGCCCCGTTTTCGTTACAGCCTATTTTTCCAAAAGTAGACTTTCGGATGGCTGGGCGCGTTAAACCTTCGCTTTGTGCTTCCCCAATTCCAATCGGGTCGTGGCTTTCATGAAACTACGAAGCCCTGGGGTGGATTGTCGATCAATCAGCAGCACGAGGTCATCGCTTTTAAAACTGTAGTTGGCCAGTACGCTGTTGGCAGGGAATTCAACGAGAGCATCTCAAAAATGGATATAGGTGCATTTTTGGAAACCGGGCAATTTGACGTTTTTGCTTACAAGGAGGTTCAATCGATGAAAGCGTTGGATATGGATTTTCATGAACGCATCCTCGCCGCCGTTCAGGAGGGGAATGAAAGTATGCCCAAGATTGCCAAGCGTTTTTCGGTCAGTTACAAGGTCGTCGAGAAGCTAAAGTACCAGTGGCGAGACCTGGGAACACTTGTACCTCAAACGCATCGCTGCGTTCGCAAACGCGCGTTCAGTGAAAAGCAGAGCAGGTAACTTGCCCAGTTGATCGGCGAGAATCCGTCTTGGACGGGTTGAACAACTGGGGGAAAAGCGTGACATCGACTGCACCTCGATGACGGTCTGGAACGAAGCTCGTCGCCTGGGACACTCGTTTAAGTAAAACGTTACGCGCGGCTGAACAAAACCGCGAGGATGTTTTCCAGCAGCAGTAGACCTGGGTACGCCGGCAACGGCGAAATGATGGACTGGTTCTATGACGTCTGTGATGAAATGGCTGACTGGATGGCCCATTCTCGCGAAGCAGTCTACGACGTTGATCTTGACGCACCGCAGCCGACGCTCGACACGACGGGAAATTTTACTACCGTTTGCGGCGACACTTGGTACGCCATGCCAGACAAAGACAACGCGGTCTTCATTCACGACGTTGGCCGGCCCCAATCAGTCAAGTTATTGAGAACCGGCGCGGCGATTGAGCGTGTATACCGTGTCGGATCGCTGCGCATCGCGGTTCCTAAGTCGATGCGAACCAAACTGCCGGATATGATTAAAATGTCGTTCAAGGAGTAGCCCGGATAATTCATAACATGTATCCCTTAGGACATCGGTTTAATTACTTCGGGATTTTAATAGTAGCGGAACGGCGTAAGCCGTCCGGTAACGTGGGACCGGACGGCCTGCGCCGTTCCGCTAAGAAGAGCACTAAATCACTCGACGTCCTGCGGGACAGAATGCACATAGGAACCGTAAATTGAAAAAGACAGTCATTGCAGCATTGGTTTTGGCGTTAGGAATTCTTTCCCCCTTGCTGGCCAGTGCACAGGAACCGAATCCACAGCAGCAGAACGAACAGCGGAAAAAGGTAAGGCAAGCGCAAACGCCGCGGCCTGACTCGCCAAACGCGAAGTCGAGGCAGGGAAGCTCGAAGAATGATTTGGAATCGACTCTGTTCAATTTCAACCTGTTTGAAGAGCAACCGGAGTCCGTCAATCAAATGTACCGAGTGGCGTGGGACGTTCTGTCGTCAAAGCAGGATGCCACGATTGCAGAACTTGCGCAAAACACGGACTTCCAAACCAAATGTCAGGCCAGCGGCATGTCGGTTTTGGGGGGGCCGTTGTTGGGCTGCATCAGTTCCGAAGGCGCCAAAGTCTGGGTCCGCACGCTGAAGCCGGCAGCGGTCGAAGTGCAACTGACAGTGGACAACGAGACAAAGTCATTCGGACCGGTCAATAGCACGGTCGAATCTGACTTGACAGCAATCGTACCCATCACCGGTTTGCAACCCGAGACACGTTATCCGTACCGCGTGCTGGTGGACGGAAAGCAGATTTCCATTCCCAAGGACGCGGCGATTACGACGGCCCCGGTTGACGACTCCAAAGGAACCGTGCGGATCACGTTTGGCAGTTGTTTGCACCGCTGGGGTTTCGGAAATCAAGCCCAGTCGGAGATGATCCGAAGTCGCAAGCCGGCGGCTATGCTGCTGTTGGGGGACATTGCGGTTCAGGACCGCGAGAACCATCTCGGTTTGCATCGAGCTGATTACCTGTTGCGTGATCAGTATCCGCCGTGGCAGGCTCTTTCCGCCTCCGTTCCGATTTACGCGACGTGGGACGACCACGACTATTTCAACAACGACCGGGCCGGTATCCCGCCTGGTTTCACGGCCAAAGACAAACAGGGTGTTTGCGATGTGTTCAAACAGTCGTGGAACAACCCGTCGTATGGGTTTGATGACGAGCGCCGTGGCGTTTTTCTGCGCACGCGGATCGGCCCCTGCGACGTGATCATGGTTGACAATCGGTACTTTCGAGAGAATAAGCCAGGGTCGTTTCTTGGTGAGCAACAAATGCAGTGGCTGGAAGAACAACTGCTCGACTGCCAAGGGCCGTTCATTATTCTATCTTGTGGTTCGATGTGGGCGGATTACGTTTCAGCGGGAAAAGATTCTTGGGGCAAATGGGATCCGAAAGGTCGCGAGCGAATCTTCAAGCTGATTGAAGACAACCATATTGGCGGAGTGATTTTAGTTTCGGGTGATCGGCATGGAGCACGAGGATTCACGATTCCCCGGCCGTCGGGTTATGAGTTCTTCGAGTTTGAAGCGGCCAGCTTGGGTGGACGACTTGGCCCTCCCGCACAGAACAAAGGTTGGAAGACTCAGCTCTATGGGATTTCCGACCAGTATGCATTTGGTGAATTGTCAATCGACGCATCGCTCGCCGATCCCGAAGTCACCTACAGGCTTATCGGGGATGACGGGACCAGGATTTACGAGAAGACGTTGAAACGCAGCCAGTTGACTCCGTAACGGAATCAAAAGATGCAATTGCATCTGGCTATTCTGGTGCATCCATCGCGAATGAAGAAGTTTAAGTTCGAGTTGAAGTTGAAGTGAAAGTTTAGAATATATGAAATCACCTAGCCACGAATCACTGACTGTTTATCAGCCTGCGTTCGAGTTCGTTGCCTGGTTATCGCTGCGTTGTGGCTCAAAGACGAGCCTGGCCAGAATGGCACGGGCGTAAGCC
>NZ_JAMQBK010000009.1:27936-63352 GCF_023701485.1 Aporhodopirellula aestuarii | reverse complement strand
TGTGTAGATACCAATGCCCCGAGGGAGGGTGATGAGGCTTGGGGTGGTTATTGGGGTGGTCTGTTTGGATGCAGTCGAGGGAAACCATGAATTCACCCTCCCCTTGGGAGGGCCGGCCCGTTTCGGGCCGGGGAGAGTTGGGAGTTGGATTGAGTGCTGCCTACGTGCTTAGACGTCGATTTCGCTGGCGTCTTCGGCACGTTCCATGATGAATCGGAACCGGGCGGACGCGTCGCGACCCATCAGGTCGCTGATCGCTCGGTCGGTTTCGATGTGGTCGTCGATTTCCACTTTGAGCAACCGTCGTTTACTCGGGTCGAGCGTTGTGTTCCACAACACTTTCGGGTCCATCTCACCAAGCCCTTTGAATCGGGTGATTTTGGGTTCGGCGCGGCCACCATGTTCGGCAACGATCTGTTCGCGGGCGGGTTCATCGGCGGCCCAATAGGTTTCTTTGCCGATATCGACGCGGTACAGCGGCGGCACCGCGATAAACAATCTTCCGTCGGCAATCAACGCGGGCATGTGCCGATAGAAGAACGTCAGCAACAACGTGGTGATGTGGTGACCGTCGGAGTCCGCATCGGCGAGCAGGATGATGCGGTCGTAGCGTAGGTCACCGAGGTTCAGATTCGCACCGAGCCCGCATCCGAGCGTCGCGATCATGTCCTGGATCTCTTTGTTCTCCAAAATCTTCTTCAGCGTCGCGGATTCCGTATTAAGTACTTTTCCACGCAGCGGCAGGATCGCTTGATAGTTACGGTCACGCCCCTGCTTGGCACTACCACCGGCTGAGTCACCTTCGACGATGAACAACTCCGATCGTCCCTTGCCGCCGGAAACGCAGTCACCCAGTTTGCTGGGCAACATGACACGTTTGGATCCGCCTTTCCGCGAAACCGCTTCGCTCGCCGCACGTGATGCGGCGCGTGCCCGGGCCGCCGCGATGACGCGAGCGATGATGCCATCGGCGATACTGGGATTGTTATTGAGCCACTGTTCCATCGCCCCCCGAACATTCGACTCGACAACGCCGTGAGCTTCGGGGTTGTTGAGTCGGTCTTTGGTTTGACCTTGGAATTGCGGTTCGGCAATGAACAGCGACACGATCGCGATCAAACCTTCGCGGATATCTTCGTGAGTGATTTTCACGCCGCGGGGCGTCAGGTCGTGCGTGTCGATGTAATTACGAACCGCTTTCACGAGGCCACCGCGGAAACCGTTTTCGTGAGAACCACCGCTCGCCGTGGGGATCCCGTTGACGTAGGAACGCACATGCTCGTCGGTCGACTCAGTCCACTGCAATGACACTTCCAACCGTTCCGTGTCATCGATGCGGTATGTGAACGGCGTGTCGTGAATCGTTCGTGCTCCACGTTCTTTAATGACTTTGGCGAGGTAGTCGACGATTCCGTTTTCATGCAGGTACGTGACCTTGGTGCCAGCGACTTCGTCGATGTAGGTAACCTTCACGCCACGGTGCAAAAACGAAGCGGTCTCGAGTCGCGCGACAATCGTTTCGCTGTTGAACGTTGTTTTTGGAAAGATCGTCGGATCGGGTTTAAACGTGATGGTTGTCCCCGTTCCGCGGACCGCCCCTTTAAGTTTTTGCAGTCTGGAGGTCGCGACCCCGCGTTCAAACGTCATCCGGTACTGTGCACCGTCGCGTTTCACCACGGCGACGAGTTCTTTGCTGAGAGCGTTGACGACCGACGCACCGACGCCGTGCAGACCACCGGACGTTTTGTAGTTGGCACCTTCGAATTTGCCGCCGGCGTGCAAAACGGTGAGCACCATTTCGAGGGCAGGCTTTTTCGTCTTGGGATGTTTATCGACCGGAATGCCACGGCCATTATCGCTGACGGAAACCGTCTGTCCGTCCTTGTGCAGCGTCACGGTGATTTCAGACGCGTACCCGTTCATCGCCTCGTCAACAGAGTTGTCAACGATTTCCCAGATCAGGTGATGCAACCCCGCCGAGTTAACGCCGCCGATATACATCCCCGGTCGTTTACGAACCGGATCGAGACCCTCGAGCGCGACGATATCTTTGGCGTTGTATTGGCTGCTTGGCTTGGTGGCGATGGACATAGCGGATGATAGTTAGCGAAAATGCAAATTCGGGTGGGGCGAAATTCTTGCTGAGAGTCGAATCGGCGAACTGCCGGAGCGGTCAGGTGACCTACTCCTCAAAGTTCCTCGGCGGTTCGATGGGGGATTCAACGATCTCCGCGATCTTGCCGTTCTTCTGTAATTCGATCCCGCGTCCTCCCCGAGATGTGGTGCGGTACTTAGCCGTTGAGATCGTCTTCTTGGCACCACGGTTGGTCACAACCGTCAATAAGTCACGATCGCCCGTCGACGGTTTGAACCCGAGCAACCGGTCACTCGCGGCGAGCTTCATCAACAACACGCCTTTCCCCGCACCCGACAAGTAATTGATCTCATCGACGGGACAAACCATGGCACGGGCGTCAGCTGAAACCGCGAGCACGGTTTCGGTTCCGTGTACCGGCACAACATCGACGATTGACGCGCCCGTTTTGACGCGAGCATACCGACGACCGGCACGTGTGGAAGGCTCGACGAATCCTTGCAAGCCGAACCGCAACGAGTAACCGTCGCTCGAGACGGCCAAGCCGTGCGTTTCGGGATAGTAGACGCCTTTGGGATCTTCGGAAATATTGCCGATGACACGCGGGTCCATCGACATCACCGCGACGACACGTTCACCGTCTTTGAACTTAAACAGTTTTTGAATCGGTTCACCGAAACCGGTTGACGCCGGCAGGTCTTGCATCCGAGCAGTGTAACACACGCCGAGTGAACTGAAGAACGCGATCGTCTCGCGGGTGTTTCCGGCAACGCAGGCGAGAATCTTATCACCCTGCCGCAAACGGCTCTTGGACGGGTCAGCGATCAATTTTTGACGTTTGACCCAACCATCGACGGTGATCAGGACATGACAATTCTCGGCGACGATGAAGTCTTCTTCGGTGTATTCGACTTCCTCTTTCGGGACGACGATCTTGCTTCGCCGGCGAGACCACGCATCGCTGCCGTATTGCGAGACGAGCTGCGTAAGTTCATCGCGGATGATGTTCCAACGCCCCGACGAGGCAAAATCTTCGTGATCGTCGGCGAGCAGTTTCTCGATCTCTTTGACCCGTTTTCGTTTCGCCTTCAGTTCATCAAGGATTAGATTAATTTCCAATCGAGCGAGGCGATACAGTTTCAATTCCAAAATCGCATCGGTTTGCTCGGCGTCGAGACCACCTTTCTCCGCGGGGAATCGCTTCATGATCTTGGCCGCCGCGTCGGCTTTGCCTTCGCTCGATCGGATAATTTTGATGATCGCGTCGAGGGCATCAAAAATCAGTGCGAATCCGTCAAGGATGTGAATCCGCCGGAGCAATGAGTTCAGCTCGTTGGTCAGCCGCGCGGTCAGAACATCAAAACGGAATTTGAGGAAGTACCACAGGATCTCTTTGAGCGAGAGCCGTCGGGGCGAACCGACTTCAGGGTTTTCCGTGGGCGTCAAACACGTCAGGTTGACGTTGAAATTCGTTTGCAGCGGGGTGTGTTTGTAGAGATAGGCGAGAACCTTTTCCGGATCCGCGTTTTTCTTGAGCAGCAAATCGACACGGATATCTTCGCTCGATAAGTCACGTACCTCTTCAACGAGCGGCAGTTTGTTGTTGTAAACCAACTCGGTGATCCGCTCGACCATCGCGGCCTTGTTCACACCAAACGGGATCTCGGTGATCCGCAGGACATCGCCCGTCTTGCTCGACTCGGCGACCTCACCAACACCACGCAGCTTGATCGTGCCGGTACCGGTGGCGTAGATTTCACGCAGTTCATCCTTGGTGTTGACGATCATTCCACCGGTGGGAAAGTCCGGCCCCTGGATCGCATCGCCGGCGACGAGTTGGTAATCCTTAATCTCGGGGTCACGCAACAATTTCAGGAGTGCGTTGCAGACTTCCTTTAGGTTATGTGGCGGAATATTGGTAGCCATCCCGACGGCGATTCCGGTCGCGCCGTTGACCAACATGTTGGGAACTCGCGACGGCAAAACGACCGGCTCTTCGCGGGTGCCGTCATAGCTCGGCTTGAACGCGACGGTCCGGGTGGACAAATCGGCGAGAACTTCCGATGCGATTGGCATCATGCGGCATTCGGTGTACCGCATCGCAGCGGCGTTGTCGCCGTCGATGCTACCGAAGTTACCGCTACCGTCGATCATCGGCATCCGCAGCGAGAACGGCTGGCTCATCCGCACGAGTGCTTCGTAAATCGAGCTGTCGCCGTGCGGGTGATAATTACCCATCACGTCGCCGACAACCTTGGCACACTTGCGGTGCTTGGCCGTCGAATCGAGACGCTGCTGGAACATCGTGTAGAGGATTCGACGCTGGACCGGTTTCAATCCGTCGCGAACGTCAGGCAGGGCTCGGGAGGTGATCACCGAGAGCGAATAGTTCAGATACCGGTCTTGGGCGGCCATCCGCAGCGGGATGTTTTCGATCTCACGGAACAGAGATTCATCGGGCGCACCGCGTTTTGACTTGCTGTTTTTGGATCCGGTGCGAGATGACGAAGAGGTAGAACGCCGTTTTGCCACGCTTGGTGGTCCCTATCGTGTTGGTTGTCGAGAAAAATGCGAAGTTCAGGGGTTATAGCGACCTTTTGCTTGGTAGCGAAACCCTAACGATGAAGGAAGATGCTACGGAAGTACCGAATGCCCCTAAAGTGGCGATCATCGCGGGACCCGCGTGTAGGTTGATTCTTTTCCATCGCAACGGCCGAAACCCTTCTTAGGAAACATCTATCGGTCGTCGTTCAAGGAAGGAACGCGCACATGAAGCGAACAATTAATCGAGCCGTGGCGACGGCCTCAACCCGCACGCGACGCTACAAAAACATCGCGATCGCCCTGGCGGCGTCCGCATCCCTCTTGGCGGCGGCTACTTCGGCCCAGGCTTTTGGCGGCCATGGCGGTGAACGCATCGTCAGTTCCGAAGTCGTCAGCGACGTCGTGGTCGGTGAATCGTACGAGGGTGCCGTGGTAAGCGGCGGGACGGGAGCGGTCCAGAACCGCGAATACGGTCAACCGGACCTGTTTTACAACTTTTACACGCAGGGCCCGGCCAATTCGGCGAACGCTCAAATGTACGTTTCCCCGGTGCCAGTGCCGCCCAACGTTGGTCATACGTTCCTGACGTACCAACCGTTCTACCCGCACGAAATGCTTTACAAGCACACCGACCGATTTCACAACTATTATGACGGGGGTCGGGGGATGAATCGGACGCGAGTCTCGTATTCCTATCCACCGGTCAAAACGGCTGTAAGCAACTTTTACTGGAACGTGCTGCGGATCCCCCGCTAGCACGCGGTCCCGCCCTCCTCGTCCCCCGAAACACTGGGAATCCCCGAACGATGGGGAAACAATGCCATGATCCGAAAAACACTCCTTTGCCTCGCCGTCATCGCGGCAGCCTGCTCGTCGTCGTCGATGACGTCGACCGCTGAAGCGAGCGATATTTACGGGATGACGCACGTTTGGAACCTCAATTATGCCCAAACGCGCCCGTGGCACGGCAATTACTACTATGCCCCCTACGGCCAACCGACGGCCCTGATCGTGCCCCCCACGGTTAGCATGCGGCAGACATACTCGTGGGGAGTCAGCCAAAATCTGATGTATCCGGTCCACCATCAGTTCGGGCGTAACGCTTCGAGCCCTGGTGCGGCTGCTCCAGGCCAGTTCCTGCCGACGCCGGTTTGGCCCAGCCACACGGATCAGTACGGTATTTATTACGTTCGAGGCCCCTGGTAAGCCCGGTACCCGGGGAAAACACGATAAACGCGGTCACGGCATCAAGAACCACCTATTCGGGTGGCACATCATGCTACCAAGCCGCATAACTCTCAAAGTCGTCTTGGGGCCGCTACCCTGAGGCGGCTTTTTTGCTGCGCGGACCTCCCGAAGTGAACGGGCGCTCCTAAGTTTCATTACCAGATTTCTGGACTGAGCCGTGCGCAGTCGCCAAAACTGCCGATACAGGTGATGTCTACCTGGTTGCGTTTAACGAAATAATCGTTCACGTCCCCTTCCGCTTCTATCTGATTCCCGATTCATGGGCCGCATTCAATCATCCATCGGACTCGTCACCGGCACCGACATTGTTGGAACCGTCGATCAGTTGATGGCCATCAGTGCCCAGCCCCGAGATCGGTTGCTCAGCAAAGCCCAGGAACTCCAAGGGCAACAGCAACAGATCGCTTCGTTGACCGCGACAGTGATCGGCGTCCAGCTGGCTGGTGACGCGTTAGGCTCCTCATCGCTATTTCGCAGCAAAAAAGCTACGTCGTCCAACACCGCGGCGTTATCCGTCACCCCTAACGAGACAGCCGTCGCGGGCGACCATACCATCCGGACGCTGCAAACCGCATCGACACACAACGTCCAATCGGCCCAGCGTTTCAGTGCCCAAGACGAAGCCCTCGGGCTGACGGGGTCGATCACGATCCAGCCCAGCGGATTCGTCGACGACAAAGTCTTGCTCTCGACGCTCAACGATGGCCTCGGCGTCCAAGCTGGCAAAATCCGCGTCACAGACCGCTCGGGCACCAGTGCCGAAGTCGACCTAACCGCCGCTCGCACGATCGACGACGTGTTGCAAGCGATTAATGATGCGGGCGTCGATATCCAAGCCACGACGAGTGAAGGTAAGATCCGCCTGATCGACCTCACAGGCAAGACTGATTCCAATTTGAAGGTCGAACAACTCGGCAACGCCGAAACAGCCGCCGACCTCGGGTTATGGGGGATCGACGAAGCCTCCTCCACCGCGGACGGCAAAACGATCGATCTGCCCGAGGGAACGACGTCACTCCGCGGCGCCGCGCTGAGTCAGCTCGGGGGCGGTTCCGGACTCGGCACACTCACGAATTTCGATATCGAACTCGCTGACGGAACCTCAGCTAACATCGATGTCTCCTCCGCCGGTTCGCTCGCCGAAGTTATTGACGCGATCAACGCCAGCGGCCTGGATCTGATCGCACGAATCAACGACGCGGGTAACGGCATCCGGTTGCGAGACGTGTCGGGCGGCGAAGCCTCGTTCACCGTCAGCAGTTCCGATGACACGGCCGCCAATCTCGGCATCGAAGGAACGACGGACGAGACCGTCATCGAAGGTACCGACCTCAATCTGCAAACCGTCACGCTCGAAACCAAACTCACCGAACTCAACCAGGGACGTGGCGTCGGCACCGGCAGCTTCACGATCACAAACGCAGCCGGTGACGCCAGTGCGATCAACATTGCGGTCGACGAAATCGAAACGCTCGGCGACCTGATCGACAAGATCAATGGTCTCGACATCGACGTCACCGCGGCACTCAACGAAGCCGGCGACGGCATCGTGATCAATGACAACTCCGGCGGCAGTGGCTCGCTCACCATCAGCGACATTGGCAGTGGCGAAGTCGCCGCGAAGCTCGGAATCGCCGGAACCGCCGAAGCCAATTCACTCGTCGGCACTGACGCGACCACGATCAAGATCACCGCCGAAGACACGCTCGATACGATCGTCGAAAAGATCAATGAGTCCGGCCGCTATGGCGATGCCTCCGTGATCGTCAACGACGACGGCACTTACTCGTTGCAAATCCGCGCCAACAAAGGCGGTGAGGCGGGCCGGATCGGGATCAACACGGACCTCGATTTTAATTTCCGCACGGCATCGAAAGGGCAAGACGCGGTGATTGCGATCTCATCCGAAGGCGGCAACACGCGTTTCCTGAATTCCAGCGACGGCGTGTTCGAAGATTCGATCTCCGGACTCGACCTCACGGTCAAGGAAGTCTCCGACAAACCGATCTATGTCAACGTCACCGATGATCCCAGCAAAGCGGTGACGGCGATCAATCGGTTCGCCGAACAATTCAATAAACTCGTCGACTTGATCGATGACGTCACGTTCTACGACGCCGACAATCAAGAGGTCGGACTGCTCTTCGGATCAACCGAAACGCTGCGGATTCAGACCGGCTACGCGCGACTGCTGACGAGCACGCTTTCCGGGGCAGGCGAAATCAAATCGCTTTCGCAGATCGGAATTCGGCTCGACGAAAACGGTCAAATGACTGTGGACGAAACCAAGCTGAAGAATGCCCTCAACACCAACGCCGACGCTGTTGAGGAATTTTTTAACCGTACCAACGACGATGACGAAAACGTCGGCATGGTTGGCCAACTCAGTGCTCTCGCCGATCGTTATGCGGGAACCACCACCGGCATGTTGATCAACAAAACAGAGACGCTCAACACGCAGCTCCAACGGAACAACGAACGTGTCGAATCGATGAACGTTCGTTTGGATGCTCAGCGGGAAAGACTGCTCAGCACCTACTACGCGATGGAAGAGGCGATCGCCAAGATCCAGGCCAATTCCTCGTACGCGTCCAACATCTCGTATCTCGAGTGGTAAGCGTCCGATCGCGAGAGGCGTCAACCGCCTGACGAGATCAGACCCCGACGCGTGAATGGGATCGGAACAGCCGGCCATACCGTTCACTCGAATCCCAACCTCACTGTTGAACCGCTTTTGCCATGCAATAAGCAGGTACATAGAGGTGATTCGGTATAGCGACAATTCCGCTGATCGTGATCGGTNNGCAGTTTCGCCAGATGATTCTCGCATACCTGCTTAGCAACGGCGTATTCGACAATGCTGTCCATCACGGACAAGCCGTCCGTCGACGATGTCCGCGCTCTCCTCACAACCGGATCGACAGTTCCCTCCGATCGAGCGGGTTGGTTCGACGAGTCGCGATTGCAACGTATCTTGTTTCATTCTCGAACGCGTTTGATGCCATCGCGCTCAATCCGCACACCCACTGTTTGTTCAGCTTAAAAGGTGTGCACACTCTGCTTGCGCCACAGGCATCCCCCTGCCTCTGATTTCGGCGTCACCCCTCTGTGGCCTGTTTGACGTGCAAGATTAGCACCCTCTTCAGTGCTTTCATCAACGCCACAAACGGGAACGTTTGCTAAATAGCCGACCCTTACCGGGTCATCTTCCACACAAATTTTCTCTACACCATTATGTGTTGATTTTTGGAATGAAGTGTGCAACCCGCGTGAAACAACAACTCAGCCCATCGAAAATGATCCGAACTGAGTGTCCGCGTTGACTCGGCTGATGACGCGGCCACGCTTTTAGCTTGCCCATGCACGGTGCCCCACACCCAACCGCTGGATCCATCGTCGATAGGACATCGACCGAACGTCTGGTGGTCGTGGGGGGCGGAATGGCTGCCTACGGTTTTTGCCGACGGATCATCGAATCGAGTGAGCGATCTCGATTTTCGATTTCCGTTTTTGGCGAAGAACCCCGACCGGCATACGACCGCGTCAATCTCTCATCACTCCTGACCGGTCGCACCGAATCGGATCTGCTGCTCGCCCCCAGGGATTGGTACGCGCAAAACGATATCGACCTGCGAACCGGTCACCGCATCACCCACATCGATACCGAGCGTCGAGAACTTCACGACCACGCGGGAAACGTCGAACCTTACGACCGACTCGTGTTGGCAACGGGATCCTATCCGTGGGTTCCGCCGATCGAAGGTGCCGACTGCCCGGGCGTGTTTGTGTATCGCACGATTGATGATTTGGAAGCGATCCGGAACTACGTCACAACGCAAAACGCCACCACTTCCGCGGTGATCGGCGGCGGGTTGTTGGGACTCGAAGCGGCCAAGGTGATCAAAGATCTCGGGCTATCGACAACGATTCTCGAAGTCGCACCTGGGCTGATGCCGCGTCAACTCGATGCACAGGCGGCCAAAGTCCTTCGCGAAAAAGTGCAAGCGTTGGGCGTGGACGTCCATGTCACACGACGGACCAGACGCATCACATCGGACAACGAAAAACTGACCCTCGAGTTTGAGAACGCGGATCCGCTATCGGTCGATATCGTGCTCGTCGCCGCGGGCATTCGACCGCGTGACGAACTCGCCCGCGCCTCCGGTCTGTCGATCGGACCGCGGGGTGGGATCGCAGTCAACCGACGGCTCGAAACGAGCGACCCGAACGTGTTCGCCATCGGTGAATGCGCATCGATCGACGGTCATATTCATGGCTTGGTGGCTCCGTGCTATCGCATGGCGGACGTCTTGGCCGCTCGACTTTCGGGCGAATCGGTTGAATTCGTCGACAACGAAGAAGCCGTTGAGTTGAAATTACTGGGTGTCCCCGTTATCACGCTCGGAAAAGCGATCGGCGAATCGACCTCGGGCGTCGTGATCACACACGGCAGCGACACCGGCTACCGCAAACTGATCCTCGAGCAGGGTCGGCTGGTTGGGGCCGCATCGGTCGGACAATGGGAAGACGCCAACCTGATTCGGATGGCCGTTTCTCGCCATCAACGTCTGTGGCCGACCCAGCGAACACGATTCGTCAAGACCGGGACTCCCTTTGCCGGCGGTGCGGGGCTGTCGATTCATCAGTGGCCGGCCCACGCCACCGTCTGCTCATGCATGGGCGTCACACGCGGACAACTCGGCGTCGCGATCGCAGCCGGTCACACCAGCCTCCCCGCGCTCTCGACCGCGACAGGCGCGGCAACCGCCTGCGGAACCTGCAAATCACTGCTCTGTGAATTGGTCGGTGCCGGTCCTGAAAAGAGCAATGCTCGAGGGGGCATCGCCGTCTTGATCACCTCGCTGATTGCCGTTTTGCTCGCGGGGTTAATTGTGGTTCTGCCACCAATCCCGTTTGCCACCA
The DNA here is from genome assembly GCF_023701485.1 of Aporhodopirellula aestuarii. GTDB lineage: Bacteria > Planctomycetota > Planctomycetia > Pirellulales > Pirellulaceae > Rhodopirellula > Rhodopirellula aestuarii. The sequence goes on along the minus strand of NZ_JAMQBK010000009.1, from coordinate 52,542 downwards.
GCGTGCAAGACAGCTGGCGTGAGATCGACGCCCTGTGGCGAGACGGTTTCATCAAACAAGTCACCGGGTTCACATTGTTGTTCATCATGTTGGCGGCGATCACGTTTTCGCTTCGCAAACGAACACGGTGGTTCCGTCTCGGAAACTACGGATTATGGCGGGCCGCGCACGCGGTCCTGGGCACGGCGATGTTGGCGGGGTTGGTGGTTCACACCGGCGTCCGCATGGGCAGCAATCTCAATTTCGCCTTGAGCTTGACGTTCCTGTCGTTGTGTTTGGTCGGCGGACTCGCGGGCATCGCATCGTCGCTCGAGTCCAAGCTGTCGGGCGAATCGGCCATGTTGATTCGCGCCTGGCGTCCCAAATTGACGTGGGTCCACATCGCACTATTTGTCCCCATGCCGGCTCTGTTGGCCGGACATATTTTCAGCGTCTATTGGTATTGAAATGCAAGGAGCGAATCGGCTGTGGATGTCGTTGATCGGCGTCAACGTGATCGTGATCGGATTCGTCGCGTACTCGGCGATGGCTCCCGGTGCGCTCACCAAGACGATGTTGATGCCGGGGAAGACGTCTCACGGACATTACCAGATCGAGATGCGGTGCGACGTCTGTCATACCGAGGGCAGCGGAATTCGCGAAGACGCGTGTCTGGATTGCCATGCCGAAGAACTCCGACGTGCCAACGACACGCACCCATCGAGCAAGTTCAACGATCCGACGAACGCGGAGTTGTTATCAATCCTCGACGCTCAAAACTGCCTGAGTTGTCACCGGGAACACGTCGACGAGCAAACGCTGCCGATGGGGTTAACGATGCCGTCTGACTACTGCTACCACTGCCATCAGGAAACGCTGACGACTCGCCCCAGCCACGCAAACTTTGCTTTCGACTCCTGTGCAACGGCCGGTTGCCACAACTACCACGACAACCGGGCACTCTATGAGAACTTCCTGAACAAGCACGCCGACGAACCCGATTTCCTCGACGAGATGGTCCGACTGACCCGATCGACACCGACGCCTCCGGAATCCAAACGGCTGACAAAGAGCAACGCCGACGCCCCCGAAGATTGGCCCACCGACGAAACGATTCTCGACGACTGGGCGTCAACCGCACATGCCGCTGCCGGCGTGAATTGCGGCGACTGCCATTCGATCAAAGACAAAGACGCTCCCAAATCCGACAAAAACAACGAACCACGTTGGAGCCAATCGGTGGCACTCGCTACCTGCGGCGAATGTCACCAAAACGAAGCCGAGACGTTTTTGCAAGGCCATCACGGCATGCGTTTGGCGCAAGACCTCCCCGCGATGACGCCGGGTGAGTCACGAATCGCGATGCATACCGATGCCGCCCACCGAACACTCGATTGCAATGCATGCCACTCCGGGCATCGCTTCGATACCGAATACGCGTCCGTGGAGGCGTGCCTGTCCTGTCACAACGACGAACACAGTCAATCGTTCCTTGGCACCAGCCATCACGACGCATGGATCAAAGAACTCGCAGGCGAGGCACCTCGCGGTAGCGGCGTGACTTGCGCCACCTGTCACATGCCGAGAATCGAAGACGAAGGCGGCGATCGATTTGTCCAACACAACCAAAACGACAACCTCCGCCCCAACGAAAAAATGATTCGCGAAGTCTGCATGAATTGCCACGGCCTCGCATTTTCAATCGACGCCCTGGCGGACTCCCAACTCGTCAAGGAATGCTTCGCGACAGCCCCCTCCATCCACATCGAAAGTGTCGACCTCGCAAGAGCGAGGTTCGAGGAAAAACAACGCAAAAAGGAGGCTCGACTGAAAAAGAAATGATCTAACAACACCGTCACGTTCGGCACTCATTGCCACCCACGGCCCTCGCGGCAATCCCGACTCGCCATAAACCCAATTCACAACACAAGTCCTTGGATTTTATCATGAAATATCAAACCAGTCTCTCACTGTCTCTTCTCGCCCTGCTGTGCCTGCTGGCAGTTTCCTCCACCGGTTGTGGCGGAGGCGCGACCGCATCGTCGACGCCCCCGGAACCCATTGAACCCGGCATTCCTTACAAGAAATTCACCGACGCGGTGCACGCCGTCATGATGGCGGACCGTACGGTCTACGCGTCAAAGGTGGTCACTCGTCTGAAAAAACAAGACGCCCCCGTGACACCGAGTGAATACTGGGAAGACGAAGATCACACGATCCCGCTACCGGCGCAAATGTTTCGCATGGGCTCGGAATTGGTCTTCGAAAACCCGGAAGCCGGCTTTACGTATGCGTTGAAGAGCAAATGGCCACTCAACGAACAGAACGGCCCGAAAAGCGAATTCGAAACCAAAGCACTCGATTTTCTCGCTGAGAATCCAGACGAAAACTTTTACGGCGAGGAGACACTCGGCGGTGACAAATTCTTCGTCGCCGCGTACGCCGACAAAGCGGTCGCCGAAGCGTGCTGGAGTTGCCACAACGACCACGGCAACCGAGAAGACCACTACCCCGAGTTCGCGAAAGACGACGTCATGGGCGGCGTCATCGTCCGGGTTCCGATCAAATAGCGTCAGGCCCCTCAAACAAAAACGCCATACGCTAACGAGAGTTCACATTGGCAACACGGAGGAATGCTCTACGGGCATGGACGCCCTCCATTCGACGCCATTTCATATTTCGTAATCCTTATCCTTATTCAAAGAGAACCATCACGATGACCCCCGAACAAGTCACCCTCGTCAAAGAGAGTTGGGAACAAGTCAAACCGATTTCGGAACAAGCCGCCGAGCTGTTTTACGGTCGCCTGTTCACACTCGACCCTAGCCTGAAGTCGCTCTTCAAAGGCGACATGAGCGAGCAAGGTAAGAAGCTGATGGCGACGATCTCGCTAGCTGTCGCTTCGCTGGACCGACTCGAAACGATCCTGCCGACCGTTCAAGCCTTAGGCCAAAAACACGCGGCACAATACAACGTGCCCGAATCGAGCTATGCGACCGTCGGAGAAGCGTTGATCTGGACGCTCGGCCAAGGACTCGGTGAAGGCTTCACCGAAGACGTCAAAGAAGCTTGGTTGCTGACCTACACGACGTTGTCAAACGCCATGCTCAGTGGCACCGAAGCGGCCGCGTAACAATACGGGCTGTCGATTGATCAAAATGGATCGCTGATTCTCGAATCACGATCGAATCAACACGCCAAGACGCGTACAGCCGCAATCTCTCGAAACAGCCACGTTCACCCGAACGCGGCTGTCTTTGTTTCATACCACGGGTGATCTCCACCCGTGGACATCTTCTCACGGTTGACTAGCGAGTGCTTGCGGATTGAGCGACGAAGCGACCGGCACCGGCGAATGCACCGGACTTCATCGACACCAAGGCAAACGAGCCGAAAAGCACACCGGCGTAAACCAAGTCGCCAGCGACCGTGAACTGGAAGAACGGGATCGCTGCGGTGTAGCAGGCCACCAATCCGCTGAACGTCGGTGGGTAGAAAGCGACGAAGTGGGCAAAGTTCGTAGCCAAGAAAAACAGCACGCTGCCGATCAAGCTGCCCGCGATCATCCGGCCGCACGACGCGGCACCAAAATCAAGACCGTTGGCACCACGAACGAATCGTGAACCGATCGCCAAGTTAACGAGCAAGCAGCCGTAGACGACTGGCATCAACGAGTGAAAGCCAAGAAACGCATCGCTGATCAACATCGCACCGACGATCGCGGATGCGGCAACAGCCGGACGCAGGCAAACCGCACCGGCGAACAAACCGATGGCCGCCATGGGAGTGAAGTTCGGCGGATGAGGTAACAAACGCGAGGCAACCGCAACGGCCATCGCGGCGCCGATCATGGCGAGCTGCGACAAAGTGAGTGCGGAAAACGAGCGGCGGATTCGTGCGGTAAGCGTATTCATGGCAATGTTTCAAACAAGGAAAGGAATCGGGACTGTGTTACGTAGCGTCTTGCCCGCCCGAAGCAGGAAAAACGGATTCAAAGCGTCTTCGTTGCACGTCATTCAAAATGGAACGTTTTTCGTCCGTCGATGCAATCGACCAACGTCCAATTTCAGAGAGCGTGCGATGGCAACCGCTGCAGATCTGTTGCTCGTTAACCTTGCAAATTCCAATGCACGGCGAGCGTGGAGGCAATAGCGGTTGATTCAATCGGCTCATCGCTGGATCTCCGATTGTAAGGAGAATGCCGTTGATAACAATTCGAGATCACTCAATGCGATGTCAGCTACGGCGGGATCGATACGATTTGCCGCAGAGGCCGAGTCATCTACACCCAAGATTTCGACCGGCAAAGCTGATTGGGTCGTCGGCGGAGCCTCAATTGGACTGCTTGAGCCTGTTACGACACCTCCGTCTACCGCGACCAGCGATGTGGTAGCCGTCGATACAGGAGTTGAGCCCATCACTCCGGCCGTCGTCGCGGCGATCGCCATCGATTGCGGCGCGGCGGTGAGGTCGCTTGGCGTCGGTTCAGCCGACGCGGCACCTCCATCGTGCACATTGAGCCAATTGATGACCTGCAACGCGTCGAGCGACGTGACGATTCCGTCACCAGACACGTCATAGTAAATGCCTACGAATTCAGCGGATGTCTCCGGCAGCGGCAAGTCGAAGGAATCATCCGCATTCAAACGATTGATAATTGCGAGCGCGTCTACCGCCGTGACATCACCACTGGCGTTGACGTCTGCGTTAAGCACCACGTTCCGCCATGGAAGATCGGTCGCGACGATGACTTCGATGCCTTCACCGATCACGCGTGCGGTCAATACTCCGTTCTCGATCATCGGGGTGCCGATCCGCCATTCGCCGATCCAATTCAAAGACTGGCCCGCCGCGGTCACGATCGATGGAACGGAACCGCCGAGCAACTCCGCCAACTTCACCGCATCGAGGTCGAACTGCAGTGACGGCGAATCGCCATCCATCGTTGAGGATCCGAGGACCACATTCTCAAAACCAACCACTCGTTCGCTCAACCAAGTCGCGACGTCAACGGACTCACCTTCGGCGAGATCGGTGGGCGATAAGATCGCAGTGTCGATGCCCGATCCGCCATCGATGCGATTAAACGATTTGCTGTTCACCCACGCCGTGTCGCTCCCGCCGGACAACGCCACGTTGACTGACGCCGCCACGACTGCTTCCAAAGTGAATTGCTGTGGGCCGTTACTCAGGATGAGATCAATATCAGCATCGTCGGCGTACTCGGCAAATACGGGATCGGACGACGCCCCGAACAATTGATTCGTGTCGCCAACGCGTCCCAACGTCAACTCAGACGGCAGGTCATCTTCGAGCAGCGTGAGCGACTTCGTCGTGCCAACAAAGCCTTCGGCACTCGCGATTATCTGCACGGTCTGATCTCCCTCGTAAACCGCGTCGTCGATCAACGAAAGCGGAACCCGAATGCTATCGACACCGGCAGGAATGACAACGGACTGCGGAGTGGCGACTCGCGACGGCACATTCGAACTCAGTGTCACAGTCAGCTCTTCGCTGACATCGCCGCTGTTGCGGTGAATCACCATCGAAGGTTCCGCAACGGTTGCTCGATCGATCACGAGGTCGTCGATCGCGAAATACGCTGGAGTGTTCATCCCGAAACTGCCGACGTCCGACGACGACATCGTGAACTGCAAACTCGATGCACCGGAGAGCGAAGTCAAATCCACGGTGGTCCATTCGTTGACGACGTGATCGAGCGAATTGTCTTCAAACCGATAGTCGGCAAGATAGAACTCGATCGTTCCGGCGGATTCCCCCGCGTCGTCGAAACCTTCGATCGTCAGCAAGAAGAAATCGGGATCATCGCCGCTCTCACCGCCAAATTGCTTGGCGAAGAAATCGCCTTGCAGCATCGACAACGCCGCATACGTCGTGTTTGTGATCGCAATCGATTCAAACGACCCACCCGTGAAATCTTCGGGCAGCGAAATTGTCAACGGCGAGGCACCGTAGCCACCGGCAACCGCAAACGTCTGAGACCCGTCCGCCCCTCCGCCCGGTTCCGAAGCGTCTGGGTTCGCATACGCGGAAAACTGGTTGGTGAAACCGGCGGTCACCACGTCGGTCATGTTCGACGCCGCCCATCCGCTCCAACTTCCAAAGGTCGGCTCATATGCGGTTGGGAAACTCAACGAGCCCGCGGTGAACCCGCCCTGGCCGTCGGCGCCATTGTTGAACGACTGTGGATCCAAATCGCCACCGATGTCTTCAAACCCTACCGTTTGCACGCCATCGGATTCGTTCACCAATTCACTTGATAGCGTGACGGTCAACTCGGCGTCGTCATCATCGAGCAGCGCGATCTCGGCCGTCGCATCGATGAACCCGACCGCTGACGCATCGACGTGCCAGACACCGTCGCCATCCGCGATTGAATTATCGCGCCACGTCACCGGCACCTCCACGCTGGACTGTCCCGCCGGAATCTCCACCCTATCGGGAAGGATCAAATCAGCGCGATCATCGGTAAGCCAAACCGGAAGAGCTTCCGTCGTATCGAGCGTGTTGCGGGTGATCGTGATCGTCGGTAGCGACTCGGTTTCCGGCGCGAGCATCAGATTGTCGACGGCAAAGTACGCGGGTGTGTTCATACCGAAGGAACCGTTGTCCGATGACGACAGGCTCATCGACAACACCGCCGCGTCGCCAATCGCACTGACATCGACGCTCGTCCAGTCCGTCAGGATGTAATCGAGTTCGTTGTTTTCGAACCGATAATCGGCGAGGTACACGTCGACCGTGCCGATCGAGTTTCCGCCCGCATCCAAACCGTCAATCGTCAACAACAAGAAGTCGGGATCGTCACCCGACTCACCGCCAAACTTCTTGGCAAAGCTGTCCCCATCCCGCATCGACAGGGCTGCGTAGGTGGTATTGGTAATGTCCAACGAAGCAAACGGGCGGTCACTCACACGGGCGATCGTCGCGGGCGAACCGGCGTAAGCGACCGCATAGGTCGACGAGCCATCCGCCCCGATGCCAGTCACGGCAGAATACTGGTTGAAGTATCCCGGCGTGGTTACATCGGCCCCACGACTAACTGCAAACCCCGACCAAAAATCAAAACCGAACGAGTTATCAAAAGAATTTTGCAGTTCAAACGGCCCGGTCACGAAGGCACCCGTCGGCCCCGCGTTGTTGTCAAATTCGCCGACCGTCAGTTCCCGACCGAGCAACTCAAAGTCACCAATGGCAACCGCATCCGATTCAGAAAAACCATCGTCGGGACCGGTAACCGTCAGACTCGGCAGCTCATCTTCGAGCAGCGTGAGCGACTTCGTCATGCCGACAAAGCCTTCCGCACTCGCGGTAATCTGTACGGTCTGATTACCCTTGTAAACCGCGTCGTCGATCAACGAAAGAGGAACCCGAATGCTATCGACACCGGCAGGGATGACAACGGACTGTGGAGTGGCGACTCGCGACGGCACATCCGAACTCAGTGTCACAGTCAGCTCTTCGCTGACATCGCCGCTGTTGCGGTGAATCACCATCGAAGGTTCTGCAACGGTTGCTCGATCGATCACGAGGTCGTCGATCGCGAAATACGCTGGAGTGTTCATCCCGAAACTGCCGACGTCCGACGACGACATCGTGAACTGCAAACTCGATGCACCGGAGAGCGAAGTCAGGTCCACGGTCGTCCATTCGTCGACGACGTAATCGAGCGAATTGTCTTCAAACCGATAGTCGGCAAGATAGAACTCGATCGTTCCGGCGGATTGCCCCGCATCATCAAGACCTTCGATCGTCAGCAAGAAAAAATCGGGATCATCGCCGCTCTCACCGCCGAACTGTTTCGCGAAGAAATCACCTTGCAGCATCGACAACGCCGCATACGTCGTGTTCGTGATCGCAATCGATTCAAACGAACCACCCGTGAAATCATCAGGCAGTGAAATCGTCAACGGCGAGGCACCGTAGCCACCGGCAACCGCAAACGTCTGAGTCCCGCCCGCCCCTCCACCCGGTTCCGAGGCGTCCAAGTTCGCATAGGCGGAAAATTGATTGGTGTATCCGGCCGTCGTCACGTCGGTCATGTTCGACGCCGCCCATCCGCTCCAACTTCCATAGGTCGGCTCATAAGCGGTTGGAAAACTCAGCGAGCCCGCGGTGAACCCGCCCTGACCATCGGCGCCGTTGTTGAACGACTGTGGATCCAAATTACCACCGATGTCTTCAAAACCAACCGTTTGGACGCCATCGGATTCGTACACCGACTCATCGGACAGAGTCACAGTCAACTCGGCGTCGTCATCATCGAGCAGCACAATCTCGGTCGTCGCATCGATAAATCCGTCCGCCGCCGCATCGACGTGCCAGACACCGTCGCCATCAGCGAGTGAGTTATCACGCCACGTCACGGGCACCTCAACGCTGGACTGTCCCGCCGGAATCTCCACCATATCGGGAAGTATCAAATCGGCGCGATCATCGGTAAGCCAAACTGGCAGAGCTTCCGTCGTGTCGATCGTGTTGCGGGTGATCGTGATCGTCGGCAGCGATTCGGCTTCCGGCGCGAGCATCAGATTATCGACGGCAAAGTAGGCGGGTGTGTTCATGCCGAAGGAACCGTTGTCCGATGACGACAGGCTCATCGACAACACCGCCGCGTCCCCAATCGCACTGACATCGACGCTCGTCCAATCCGTCAGGATGTAGTCGAGTTCGTTGTTTTCGAACCGATAATCGGCGAGATACACGTCGACCGTGCCGATCGAATTTCCGTCCGCATCCAAACCGTCAATCGTCAGCAACAAGAAGTCGGGATCGTCACCCGACTCACCGCCAAACTTCTTGGCAAAGCTGTCCCCATCCCGCATCGACAGGGCTGCGTAGGTGGTATTGGTGATGTCCAACGAAGCAAACGGGCGGTCACTCACGCGGGCGATCGTCGCGGGCGAACCGGCGTAGGCGACCGCATAGGTCGACGAGCCATCCGCCCCGATGCCAGTCACGGCAGAATACTGGTTGAAGTATCCCGGCGTGGTTACATCGGCGCCGCGACTGACAGCAAACCCGGACCAAAAATCAAAACCGAACGAGTTATCAAACGAATTACGCAGCTCAAACGGCCCCGTCACGAAGGCACCAGACGGTCCCGCGTTGTTATCAAATTCGCCCGCGATGATCTCACGACCGAGCAATTCGAAATCGCCGATCGCGATCGCATCGGCTTCAGATAAACCGCCCTCTGGTCCCGTGATCGTCAAGCTCGGCGAATCCGTCTCGGTGACGCTCAAGCTCGCGGTCGCTGGGGTGACGCCCGTCGCCGACGCGGTGATCGTCAATGCGACCGCGTTTCCGACCAAGCCATCACTGTTGACCCGCAACGTTACCTCGGCGGAGTCGGATCCCGACGGAATCATCACCGTCCCAACCCCACTGACTCGCTCACCCAGATTGGTCGACAGAGCCACCTCCTGAGCCACATTGAGAGAACTGGCGGTGCGTCGCACGATCGCCGTGAACGAGGTCGCTTCTAAAATTTCAGTGATCAGATCACCCGCGAGATCACGCAATTCGATCTGCAAACCGGCGGTGTCGTTATCAGCGACTTCAACGCTTAATACTGCCGAAACGAAATTTACATTTCCGGCTCCTATCCGGTACGTCGCCAAAGCATTGTCAAACGCATCGTCAATTACGCCCACCGTGAATGTGGCCGATGATTTTCCCGCCTCAATCACAACCTCATTGGGAACCACCAACGGTCCGCCATCAGGCAGCGACAACGCGACCGTGATGGGCTGAGTCGTGTTGGCGGAATTCCGTGACAGCGTCACCGTGCGGGTCGTTTCGGGTGAATTCTCACTCAACTGAATCGAAGCCGGACTCATTAGCAACGTCGGCAAATCGTCTTCACCGACCACGATCGTCACCTGTGCGGTTTCACGAGCTTCCGCAGAGGCGCTGACCACGATGGTCTGCCCGCTACCGAACACATCATCGTCGAGCACGTCGATCAGAATCGTCATTTCACGCTGCGACGCTTCGAACCGAACCGTCGACGGAACACTGAGCAGGTCTGTGGCATCGTGTGTGAGCGTGACATCGAGTGCCTCACTGACATCGGCGTCGTTCCGCGTCAACGTGAGCGACACGGCGCCCGTCCCAGACCCTTCGACGGTTTCAACAGTCGACTTATTGAACGCGATCGAGAGCGTTTCATCCTCTTGGATCAGCAGTGACCGTGTCGTCGGCAGCAGGTTTTCCGCCGACGCAGTGATCTCCAACGTGCGATCGGGCGTTGGTATTTCATCGTTGACCGGAATCACGTTGAATTCCACGTACGGTGCCCCCACCGGAATGGTGACCGTTGTGGGCAAGCTCACTCGGTCGGTACCAGTCCGCTCGAGCGTCACGTCCAACGCAACGGTCGAGTCCGCGGTCGGCCGAGAAACCCGTGCCACGACGCTCTCGTTTTCGGGAGTCTCCGCGGTGGCGAGGTCAAATGGAACTGCCGCCCGTCTCAGCGTTACGTTGTCAACGGCAAAGAACGCGGGCGTGTTCATGCCATAGGGGCTGTTGTCACTCGAATCCATCGAAAACTGCAGCGACCGCGCGGCGGACAACGTCGAAACATCAACAAAGGTCCAGCTATCAAGAATCGTGTCTTGCGAGTTGTCTTCGAAACGGTAATCGCCCAACATCACCGTGATTTCACCAACGGAGTTACCTAGGGCATCGAGCCCCGTGACCGTCAACCGTAGGAAGTCAGGGTCATCTCCATTGTCACCACCAAACTTACCCGCGAACGAATCACCGTTGAGCATCGACAACGCCGCATACGTGGTATTGGTTACGTAGAACGAATCGAAACGCGAACCGCTCGCCGGATCGAGCGTGATCGTCGGAGGCGGCAGTGCATCAGAAGGTGACGAATCAAAGAATCCAACGGCAAACGTTTCAGAGCCGTCATATCCGCCACCGGTGACATTGCCGAACTGGTTCGTGTACCCGGCTGTCGTCGCGTCAGTCGATTGCGAAATCGACCATCCCGACCAACTCTGATACTGAGTGCTGTAGTTGTTATTGAGCGAGATTTCTTGTTCGGTGAACCCGCCGCTGCCGCTTGCTCCATTATCAAACGTTGCCGAACCAAGCCCGTCGCCGAGCGTTTCGAAATCGATCACGACTTCGCCACTCTCGACTTGATGGATCACCCCGACGCCATCGACATCCAATCCGGCCGAACCGATCGTCGGAGTCGGGTCGTAAATCGGATCCCCCGTCGCATCGGTCGTCAAACCGTCACCAACGATGTCGACCAATCGCACATGGGTCACCGCGGTGACATCCAATCCTTCGGTGCCGCGAAGTTCTTCGAGATCAAATGGGGTCCCAAAACCGCCGCGGTACTTCCCTGCCAAATTGTTGACCTGCGTCGCGTCGACTTCGCCGTAGGCCGCCACAGCCGATGGCGTCAACGAATCGCTTGCGAAGCGGAAAAAGTTGATTCCATCCGATGAAACTTCGACAAACCCGAGTTCCAAGAATGTGTCGTTGATCGCGTTTTCAAAGACGGCAAAGTCGGCACCAAGGCCATCCCGAATCGGCGTGTCGAATGTCAACGTCAACGATCCGCCACGGCCGAGAGACACGATCTTGTCAAACTCACCCTCAGCAGCACCGAGCGCGTTGCTCGTGTCGGTCCACACCGCATCCACATTCGATCCGGGCGAGTAGTCAGCAACGGCCGACGCCCATCCCACGATCGCGGGATCATCCACGCTGATCGCGGTCGACCCCTCTTGTCCTGCCGCGGGAGCGTAGGGTCCCGCCGCGAGCAATCGGCGGTCTTCGAGCGATTGCACCAGTAACTGTCGTTGCAATCGAGGACTTGTGCGGCGGGCGACGTTTCGGCGAGAGATGCGTTTCGTATTCAATGTTGATTTCGTCATGGTGGAATGTCAGATAGCGAGTGGCTATCTCGAATGCTGTCTTGTGCAACGACTCAAATCTTGAGTCTGGTTTAAACCGTTAGAAGCCTGTTACCTGTTCGTGTCCGTTTCGGGTGCAGTACGCGGCCAAGACCTCCATGTCGATTTGTTCTACAAGGAACCGTGTCGCTCCATCGCCGATCAGAACCATCACGCCGCCCGGATGAAAACTGCGCATGTCGTTTTCAAAGGCGGGCGCCTTATTGATCGGGAACGCTTGATCAAACAAATTGCGTCCGTTGATCCATTGCCCGTCGGGAAAGTTGGCGTCTTCGGCGGCCATGATCGTGTGAGAACTGCCGTCGAGCATGTCACGAAAACCGAGAGCCCGATCGTGGATCATCATGCCGCGGGGCGGGTTGTTTGTGCTCACGATCCGCTCGCCAAAGATCCCGCCGTAGTCCGTCACGCCCATGTCGTTCGTGCGAGGTTCCGACCGCGGCGTGCTCGGACACACGTAGGCAGGGACGACTTCTCGAGCGGCGTCGGCGTTGAGCGGATCGTCAAACGGACGGTTGTAGTCGATCCGCTCAGCCAAAGCCGCTTGTTCCATGTATGGCAAAATAAAAGCCGACCAAGCGAACTGTTTCCCGCCCGCGACTTCGGGTCGAACCTCAATCGCCCCCGGCGGAAACGTGTTGAATGCGGAGTGGTAGTTGTGCAGCCCCAGGGCGACCTGATGCAGATTGTTTTGACAGGACGCACGCCGCATCGCCTCGCGAGCCGCTTGCACGGCGGGCAACAGCAATCCGACCAACACGCCAATGATCGCGATCACGACGAGCAACTCGATCAGCGTAAAACCACGACGGCGGCTTCCCCGCGATGTTTTCCCAAACGATAGAAAGCCCAATCCGCGATCGGACACGTGCCCGGCAATCTCCCGTATTACGCCACACTGCGGCTGGATCGGGAACGCCCGACGTGCCGATCCGCGGTTATTTGGCGAGGGGTTCAATGGCATCAGTGATCGATACACGCAGAGCAACGCTCGTCCTGGAAAAGCCGCGACAGCGCGAGCCGACCAAGACAACATTCGCTCAAAAAGGAAACGAAGCAGGTTCCTGACGCTGGTCTCGCCCAAGAAGACCCACACGGCCGCCGGCAAGTTACCCTGCCGCCAAATCGTGCGTTTGACGCCCGATAACTGGTAGGTCTTCTGACTCCCGACGCTTCCCGCAAACCTCGCCTTCTCACCGGAAATCGCCAATTCGCCCGACGCCGTGCGGCGAGGAGGGCGGATGCGAAAAGCGGCAATGGCCAAGAAAAGGTATGGGTATTAGACCCGCCGTGGTTTTCACTCAGACTCGGTAAACAAGCCGATTTTCGTCAAAAACACAGCAAATCGTGGCGTCGGATACAGCGGCCGGGCCGTCTCGGAATCACACCGAAGTTCCCTGTTCTCGTGACGATCCAGCTTGACCGTCACGACACCAAGTATCGTTGGTCGGAGTATCGACCGGCCTCCAGGCATTGTCAATGACAAAGCTCTGGCGGCGAAATCGGAAAATCAGGTAAGTTCCGCTCAAGCCGTTCAATCGGTACAGCCGATTCTCCCAATGACGGCCCCCACGATCGTGTGGGGACGCAGCAATTTTGCATACAGACAAGAAGGACTTTGTCCAATGCGACTCGCATGGCTACGACAAATCAAGACTCACTCCGTGCTCATGGTGAGCGTGTTCGTCGCGAGCAACACTTTGTCCCTGGGACAAGCTGCCGCAGAAATCCCGTGGCGGGGTGAATTGACGACGGCTCACGCCGAGGCAAAAGCCCAGAACAAAGCCCTCCTACTACACTTCTACAGTGACAACTGTATCTGGTGCGATCGCTTGGAAGCGGGCGCGTTCCAGTCGCAAGAAGTCGCCGCAGCGGTCGCGGGCGGATTCGTTCCGGTCAAAATTCACGCCGGCAAGTCGCCTGAATTGGCCAAAATGTTCAACGTGACGAAGTTCCCCACGGACGTCGTCGTCACACCGGCAGGCAAAACGCTCGCCCACTCGGTCAGCCCACAAGATCCAAATCGATACATCGCGATGCTCGCCCAAGCGGGCAACCAAATGATCGCGACGCAGTCGGCACCCAACCCCGCTGCGACGCCGAATCCTGGCACGCATCCCGGTCAAGCACAAACGCAACTCGCCTCGGCACCCACGACCCCTGCCCCGAGCCAACAATTGCCCGTCAACGCGGCCGGCAGTTACGCGATGCAGCAAGTTCCCGGGAGCGGACAAGCCCAGGCTCCTGCACCAACCAACAACCCACACGCTGGCATGCCACTGCCCGGCGGAGCGACCGCTCGACTCGCCGGTGCCCGCACCGACGGGATGACGCTCGGAATGCCCGGACAATTGGCTGAGCCAAGCTCTCAAATGGAATCGCCCGCTACCGGACAGCTCGGCGTGACCGCAGAACCCAAACAAAGCAAACCGGCCGCAGCCCAACCGTCGCCTAAGCTCGCGATGGAAGGTTACTGTGCCGTCACCGTCATCGACGAAGACAAATGGGTGGAAGGCAATCCGAAGTTCGGCGTCGTCCACCTCGGCAAACTGTATCTGTTCAGCTCGTCTGAAAAGATGGAACGGTTCCTCGCCGATCCGATGCCATACACACCAGTGCTCAACGAGATCGACGTCGTGCGTTTCTTCGAAGAACGCCAAATCGTTCCAGGCAAACGCCGCTTCGGCATGCGTGACCCGATTCACCAAAGAATGTTCTTCTTCGCCGATGAAGCCGCGATGAATCACTTCTTCAACGAGTACGAGCGATACACCGACGCGGCCATCGAAGTCATGGCACGTGCGGTCGACGACGCCAACCCCGGCGTCCGCTAAACCAATCGCCCACCCGCGATTCTAATACCGGCCAGCGATTCAAACACCGCTCGGCCGTCCAAGAACTAACGCAAAAAGGCTAGGTCCCCTCACAGGGTCCTAGTCTTTTTGCGTTTCATCGTTCGTCTTTCTCAATACCGATGAACAACCAAGCAGCGGCTCAAACGCGGGTTCGCCTCCCTGGCACCGATCAGACGACGTACCTTGCTTGTCTTATCACATTTTCGATTTCGAATTTGCCAAATTCGAGTACACTGGTCTCGCGAACGTCTTCTCACTTGCGTTGATCGCCCCTTCGGCGAACTCGCGCGTTCGGCTGTCATGCGGTCTTTGAGGATTCCACTTTGTCTTGGCTAGGCGTTCAAATGCGGTCGACTTTGGTTCGGCACACCATCTTGGCGGTGCTCTTAATCGGGCTTGGGAATCAATCCCGAACGCTCGCGCAGCAACCGCGGTCCGGCCCCACCCAATCACTCGTGCGGATGACGCGCGATAGCTTTGGCGGGGCAAACGTGATCCGTCATGCGAATTCATCATGGCCTCGGTTGACGGCTGAGTTTGAGGCGACCAACGCGTTATTGCTCAGCATCAGCGATTGGCATCCCCAACATCGCCCGATCTTGCAGGAGATCGCGATCAAGACCGCCGGGCATTGTCCGCTGGTGCTATTATGCGCCGACTCGGTCGCCATCCGCGAAACGACGCTGTGGCTCGCCGAAATTGGAAGGGAGTTACCCGACGTTTATTTTTGTCCGATGCCGACCGACACCGTTTGGGTCCGCGACTTCGGTCCGATCTTTGTACAGACTCGAAACGCGAGCAGGATCCTCGACTTCTTCTACCTGGGTGAACGCCCCCTCGACGACCGGCTGCCTACCGACTGGGCCGCTCAATCGGGCGTCGAAAGCGTTCCGGTGCATTGGACGATTCAGGGCGGCAACCTGATGCCCAACGGGCGTGGACTGGCGCTGACGACTAATCGCATCTTCGACGACAACCACATCGAATTCCCAGAGGTAATGCTGGGCCAGGACGTCGAATACGATCGTCGCCACATCGTTGCCGAAGCGATCGCAGACGCCTGCAACCTCCAACAACTCGTTGTTCTCGAACCACTCGCCAATGAAGAAACTCGGCACGTGGACATGTTCACAACCTTCTTGACCCCGGACACGCTGCTGGTCGCGAGCGTTGATCCAGCGACCGACCCTGAGAATGCGGCAATTCTTGATCGCAATGTCGAACGACTGCAAAACGTCCGGGTCGCGGGACGCCCTCTCGACGTCCAGCGCATTGCCATCCCGACGCGCAATGGCAACGCATGGAGCGCCTACACCAACGCGATTCTTGCCAATGATCTGGTGCTTGTCCCCGTTATCGAAACCGACCCGCCGACGCTGATCCGAGACGCTCTGCAAACCTACCGCGAGCTATTACCCGGACATCACGTCGAGACGATTAACATGTCCAGCATGCGAGACTTGCAAGGCGAACTGCATTGCCTCTCCATGCACATACCGCGAATCGCTCGGATGCCGAACAACCTTTATGGGTTCGAATCGGCCCTGAAATTCTATTTCCCCGACGGCATCCTGGCGGCGGAGTGAACTTCAAAACCGGCGGTAAGCCGCGATCAAACGCTCACACGCTTGATCAATGTCGGACTCAGTCGTGAAGCGTCCGACGCCGAACCGGACGCTGCGTCGGGCTTCCGATTCGCTGAGCCCCATGGCGAGCAACACGTGACTGGCCGACGGGTTGGCACTACTGCACGCCGAACCGCTACTAAACGCGACGTCAGGAGTCGCCGCCATCCACGTTTCGCCCTCGACGCTTCGCAGCCGAAAATTCAAATTCCCGGCTAATCGAACGGAGGCATCCGAAAGTGTCGGCCCATTGAGTTCAATGCCGTCAACCTCAGCTCGCAACGTTTGCCATAATCGATCCCGCAACGCCGCGATGCGTGGCCCATCGTCGACACCAAGACCGATCGCCGTGGCCATCGCGATCACGCCCGCCGGGTTCATCGTTCCGCTGCGCAGCCCCTGTTGCTGGCCTCCGCCGACGATCTGCGGACGCAGCCGGACTCGCCGCTCGCAACCTCCCGCGACGAGCAAACCGATCCCCTTGGGTCCGTAAAACTTGTGCGCCGACGCGCTCAACAAATCGATGCCCATCGCACCGACATCCACCGGCATCCTCCCGACCGCTTGCGTGGCGTCGCAGTGCAACAGAGCGCCCGCTTCGTGAGTGATCCGGGCAACCTCCACGATCGGATGGATCGCTCCCATTTCATTGTTAGCCAACATCACGTTAACGAGAGCCGTTTGATCGGTGATCGCTTCTGCGAGCGCGTCGAGATCAATCGTTCCCGGCGGTGACGCGTCGCCTGACGATTGCGGGTGTACGCGAACGTAGGACACTTCGACGCCGGAGCGTTGCAGGTCCGCCGCCACGTCGAGCACCGCGGGATGCTCGGTCGTGCAAACCACCATGTGATTGCGACGGTTCCGCGGATGCGTCATCACACCTCGCATCGCGAGGTTAATGCTCTCGGTCGCTCCCGAAGTGATCAACAACGCACTGGCAGGTGCGTGGATCGTTTCGGCGATGGTTTGAATCGATCCGGCGATCGCGTCCGCCGCTTCGCGTCCCGCCGCGTGCGAATCGCTGTGCGGGTTTGCGAATCGTTCGGTGAACCACGGCAGCATCGCGTCGACCACTCTTGGATCGCACGGCGTCGTCGCGTGATGGTCGAGGTAGATCATCTCAGCCATTGCGACGCCCACGTTCGATCAACAAATCCTCCGCCTCGGCTCCCGTGCTCTGCAAGATCTCGTCGGTACTTTGCGGGTCGATATTGCGACACGTTTCGGTCAACCGATCGGCCAAATTGTCGAGCCAATCTTCCCACGTTTCGACGGTTGTGTTTTCTGGTGGGATGTTTGCCATCTCATCGAGCAAAAGGATCATTCGCAAACAATGTCGGAACAGAATACCTTCTTCTTTCTGCAGTTTTCGCGTGACCACGTACTTATCAAAATCGCCACCGAACTCCATCAACTCACCCACGATCCAAACCGGACGCACGCGAACGTCATCAACGCGGGGATAGTCGTCACGGAACAATCGCAGCAACTTCTCACCGATCGTGAGCGGCCAAACACGAGGTTCTTCGAACATCACGCGTCCGAATCCTTTGTCGCGAACCTCTTCTTCCTCTTCTTCCTTGGCACCGCCGAGTTCTTCAGGCGTCGCGAGTCCACGTTGTAGCAACAGCGGATCGAGGTACGTCGTCGCGAGCGTGCCGGGCGGCATGTCCTCGATTCGAGGCATCCGCGTGAACCGAGCGACCGTTCCGGGCACATCGAGAACACTTTCGAGAACCGCGATGCGTTCATTGTCATCGGCCGTGGCGAGCAAGTCGGCAATGAACACGCCGAACAACGGGTTGATGCTCTTGAGCTGTACGATGCGCTGCAAACGATTTCGCGGCGTCGCGGTCATCGGTTTGTAGTCTTCGAGTTCGTAGCCGCGTTGCTTGATCGCCGCGGCTTCATCAACGACCTCGTCTTCTTCCTCATCGACTTTCTTTGTCGTCGCTTCTTCGCCGCGCATGTTGTCGAGTATCTCACCGAACAAACCCCCGGTCGCCGGCGGCGCAGCCGCTTGGGCCTCGATTGCCCGCACCATCTCACCAGGCGTTTGCGGTTTCGCCGGCGTCTTTGGTTTTTCCTTCAATGCTCGCGGCGGCGGATCGAGCACGATGGCGTCGGAATTGTGCAGCGTGATCAACATCCGGTTGAGATCTTTCTGCGCCGCTTCGATTCCCGATGAGTGCATCAATCGGCGCCCCACAAGATCCCGAATCGGTTCGATCGAACTGTCCTTGAGTATCAAATACGCGAGCAACCGCCACGGCAACCGTCCTCGCGAAACCAAATCAGCTGATTTGGCGGTTTGCAGCTGCTCGAACTGGGCCTGCGTCCAATACGTTTCGCCCGCACGCCGTTTGGGCATCTTTTTCTTGAGCTGCTTCCTGGCTTTCATCAGCCCCGGGTCTTTCGTGTCCTCGGGAATCTGATCGAACTTTTCCCGCCAGCGATGCAGCTTCACGTCGTCTTCGTGAGCGAGCGCGAACACATACCCGCGGTCGTCAAACTGCGGACGCCCGGCACGCCCAAAAATCTGGTGCGCCGACGCCGACTCGACGAGCTTGCGTTTCTCTTTCGGCCCTTTTAGCAAACACGGCAACACGACGCTGCGGGCGGGCAAGTTGATCCCGGCGGCGAGCGTTTCGGTGCACACGCAGATGCTGAGCAATTTTTGCTGGAACAACTCTTCGACGATCCGTCGATAGCGGGGCAACACGCCGGCATGGTGAACGCCCACGCCCCGCATCAAAATCTGCTTGAGTTTCGGACCAACTCCCGTCGAGAAATCCGCCGCGTTCAAGATATCCGCGAGTTCCTTCTGCCGTGACTTGTCGATCAGCGATTTGCCCTTGAGCATCTCGGCCGTCGTCCAGCACTGTGATCGCGAAAAACAAAACATCAGCGCCGGTGTGCGACGCGCAACCGTATCACCCGCCGCGATCTTTTCGGCGAAATCATTGAGTAACTCGTCCTCCACCCACTCGTATTGCAACGGCACCTTGCGTTCGGTGCCCTGGACGAGTTGCAGACTCTTGCCGTGCGCCCGACGCAGCCACCCGGTGAACTCCAGCGAGTTACCAACCGTTGCACTGAGAAGCAGCAACCGCACGTGCTTGGGCAACAACCCGAGCGTCAACTCCCACACAATTCCGCGCTCGTAGTCGTTGAACGAGTGGAATTCATCCATCACGACGCAGGACACATCGTCAAATGAGAACTGTTCCGGATTGAGCAACCGGTTGAGCAGAATTTCAGCGACAACGACCAACACCGGGGCATCCGGGTTCACCGTCCGGTTCCCGGTCACCAAACCGACTTGATCGGCCGAAAAGCCCCACCGAACGGCGGACTCACGCAGTTCATCGAGTTTCTGGTCCGTCAGCGCGATCAACGGGGTCGTGTAGTACATCCGCGTTCCAGCCCGCAACGCTTCGTAAACGGCCGCTTCGGCGATCAACGTTTTCCCGGTCCCCGTCGGGGCGCAAACGAGCACGCCGTGACCACCGGTCGTTTCCGGGTCGCCCGTAAAATAGGCCAGCAACGCTTCCTCCTGAACCGGATAGGGCTCATACGGCAGCGTTTCAAAATACTCGCCAGCGAGTGCGTCACGGTCGGGAACAGGCTGCTCGGATTCGGGTGCGTTCATGCCGCGAATCTTATCCGATCACGGCCCGCTCCCGTAGGGCCGGTTGCCGTTGCGAACCGTTTCCAAGCGAGATTAACCACATCCATTTGAAAAGACGGTGGCTGATCACGGCCTACGGATCGAACGGAGAGCGACGATCGGATTGGGCAATGGGACAAACCCCATTTCTTGACCCCAAGGTTTGTGGCTAATTCCCGTGGGACGTCGATTGTATTACTGAAGGATTTCAAATGTAGCGGAACGGCGCGAGCCGTCCGGTGACTCGGGACCGGACGGCTTGCGCCGTTCCGCTAAAAAAGGCACTAAAACAATTGACGTCCTTCGGGATGCGTTAGGCTTTCCGTTGGGCCGCCAAGACCGCTTCGGGGGTTGCCGTTCGGATCGCCAACGCCCGTCGGCCAACCGTTGCGATCGCAAACAAAGTGGCGATCAACATCGCCGCAATCGCGGTTTCCAGGATCCAAGCCGGTGGCTGATTGTCCAACGTCGCGCCGAGTGTCCAGACCCAATTGGTGATCTGCCAACCGGAATAGTTGTAAGCGCGATAGTCGTTGTAATGCAGCCCGATCGAATACGGGATCAACGCCGCCAAAACCGCGATCGCGATCAACGCCGCCAACCCGACTTCCACACGCGGATGATTGTTGATCCGCACGAGAGCCACGATGCCACGAACGAGTAGCAAGAAAACGATCAGATAGCTTGAGTACGTCACGATCACGTTTCGCAAAATCGTGAACTCCCGCGGTCGCAGCACACTGCCGAGATCCTGAATCCGCTCGACACCGACGAGCAGTCCCGTCATCACGAGCAACACACCCAAACACGCGAAAACCAGCCCCGTGGCGGGCCCGGGCGTAAAGAACACCAGCAACATCCGGCTGAGAAAATTGCCCGGCAACTCGCGTTGGATGCGCGGTGTGACGGCGGGTGATTCCGCTGCCATCATCGCACCGGCAAACGTCCACAGACCGGCCAAGAACAACATCGAAGGAAAGAAAACGATCAACACTTGTTCGCGATCTTCACGCACCCATTCGATCGCAAACGCGTTGAAGGCAAAGACCAAGATCGTCAATGCCAGAATCGACCACCGGATCCCGCTACTGCGATTTTCGCTCTCCGGAGTGAGCTGCGCCGCCGTCGTCGTCAGCAAAAGGTGACTGACCGAAATCGTCAGCAAGATCGACGTCACCAACAGAAAAACGGTCCAACCGATCGTCAGTGGGTTGCCATACAGGATCGTGTAGACCACGCCGCTGCCGACGAGATACTCGGCGAGCAACAACACCATCAACACGACCAACAGCGTACTGATCCGACCGGTGCGGCCGCGGGCCAGCGGCGCGAACGAGAGGGCGACTACGGTCAACGCCAGGGCCGCCGTGATCAACACCGCCATCATCAAACCGAGGGTTGGCAAGTCGACTCCGCGGAGCGTGTAAGCGTACGCGACGCAGGGAAAAAGGGCCACGAGATACAACATCATCTGCAACGACGCACTGGCGAGTTTCCCCAGCACGATCTGCCACGGGCTCAGCGCCGTGATCGACAGCAATTCCAACGTGCCATCATCAATTTCGGCTTCGAGTGAACGGTACGCCGCCAACGGAACGACCAACAACATCGGGAAGGCGAGCACGAGGTAATAGCCGATCAACATCCGCGGAGCCGACGGCGTGGTGTAGATCAACGGCATCAACGACAAACTGCCGGCGACTGTCCAGGCAAACGCGGCGACCAACAATACTGAAAACGTCACCACGAACTGCCGACTCTTGAGCGCTTGCCGGGTCTCTTTGACCAGAATCGGATTCGTCGCATCCCCAAATTTTTCGGCGACATCATCAATCACCCGCAACCAACGCTGGGCTCTCGACTCCCCGTTCGTCACAGTATTCGATGCGAGGGAATCAGAAACGGCGTTCACGGTGCTCATGCAGAATTCTCACGATTTAATAGACGTCATCCGCCCCACCCGGACGACTCTTGCGAAGTATACCGGATCTGCCCACAACTGTTGCGGAACAGACCCCGACTCCGGCTACTGGCCCGGCGGGAGGTTGTTCTGGTAGGCCTGCAATCGTTCGATCAGGCTCGACAAACGGCGAGAGGCTTGTGGCAACGTGACTTCGGCGAGCTCCATCAAATCCGCGATCGGCCCTTTCATCTTGTCGCAGTTCTGTTCCATTTCCACCGCGACGGACCGGGCCCGATCGATCCGCTCGTGGCACAATCGGACGCGTGCTTTCCACCGCGCGACCTGCTTTTTCTCTTCCGTCGCTGGAACGGCGTCCCCCGAACGCAGCGTCGACTGCTTGCGGCTGAGACGGTCAAGGGCTTCGCTCAAGTGCTGCTCCGCCCGCCGCAGTTGGCCCCGCCAATAACTCGGACACTCCTGCGAGAAATGACGTTCCGCGTTGGTGACGATCGACCGCAGTTGGTAGCCCTGGAGCATCAATTTTTCGCTCAGGTGGACGACCGCCCGGTGCAGATCCTCGAGCGATTCGATGCTGTGTACGTCCGCTTCGCTCATCGTTTTGTCTCTGAATCCGGCCAACAAAATGAAGAAGTGTCCGCGGCGTGGAGGCTTTCGAGGCGATCGCGACGGCGTTTCTTTCTACGGATCGTAACGCAAATCACGCCATTTTTCGATCCACCGCGGGCCACTTGGAGGGCTAGGTAATTTGTGCGGGGGTGGGTTGATGCGTTCGGTTCTGCTTGGGGCGATTGTGTGTATCGCAGCGGTGGATTGAGCCGAAACCGTTATTGACGCCGAACCGCGATGGGTGAATCGCGTCACTTCATTAAACTGGACCGCTAGGTAGAGGGATTCGAAATGAATCGTTGGCTTTTAATCGGATCATTGATGGGCATGTTGGCCCTGAGCACCGGATGTCTCCACCACAATACTCGCGGCGGATGCGCGAGCTGCTCAAACAACCAAGCCGTGTCCTGTGGCACTTGCAGCACGGGCACATGCGGCACGGGTACATGCAACACGGGCGAATGTGTCTCATGCAATTGCGGTAACGGCGATTGCGGATCGAGCAACGCCCGCTGTGGCGGTTTGCTCAGCAAGACACGTGGCCGGATCGCTGGTTGTCACACCGGTTGCGGTCGTGCCACCGGGTGCGAAGCCGGACCTTTGGGTTGGCAACAAGGCGGTTTGGACTACAGTTCCAACCTGAACCCAGGAATTCTGGGTCACCAAGCCGGAGCGGCGGTTGCCAGCCAACCGTTCACACCGGGTGCCCCCACCGCTCAGGTGGCCTACCCGTATTACACACACCGTGGACCACGCGATTTCTTGATGGCCAACCCGCCATCGATCGGCCCGTGAGCTTGCCGAACGCAAGCCTCGCCTAGATGGTCCCATTTGGAGCACACCTCGCCGGGTGTGCTCCTGGCGTAGAATGAGACTGCTATCACGGCGTGCCGTGGCGGGCAGCTCAAACCGCCCAACCGTGAGCTGAAACCTTTTCCCCGAACGTTGTTAATTGAGGTGAGTCGCGATGGCGTCCGATTTCCGACTCAAGGAATCACTGCCCGAATTGACTGAACAGATCGTCGCGACGTACACCGCGGACGATTCGATCAACCATCTCGGCCACTGTCCGCTGCCGAGTTACGAAGCCGTGGTCCGGATTCTGCTGGACCTCAAGGACATTCTCTATCCCGGCTATCGACGGAACACCAATCTTCACGCAGGCAACATCCGCTATCACGTCGGCGGATTGATCGACTCGTTGCACGATCAACTCACCGTGCAGATCGGCCGCGCCCTTCGTCACGAGCATCGTGTTAAACAACAACACGACGACTGCGTCGACGAGATCGACTTCGAAGCCAAGGGGCAAGCGATGACGATCGAACTGCTCAAACGCATCGTCAAGCTGCGTCAAACGCTCGCCACTGACGTCGAGGCCGCGTTCGCCGGCGACCCGGCCTGCCAAACGACCGACGAAATCGTGTTCTGCTACCCGGGCTTCGAAGCGATCACGGTTTACCGAATCGCTCACGAACTCGTGCAACTCGACGTGCCCTTCATCCCGCGAATGATGACCGAGTGGGCGCACCAGCAAACCGGGATCGATATCCACCCCGGTGCAACGATCGGCAATTACTTCTTCATCGATCACGGGACCGGTGTCGTGATCGGGGAGACCTGCGAAATCGGCCAGCACGTCAAACTGTACCAGGGCGTGACGCTCGGTGCGTTGAGCTTCCCCACCGATGCCGACGGACAATTGATCCGCGGGCAAAAACGCCATCCGACCATCGAAGACAACGTGGTCGTTTACGCCAACGCGACCATCCTCGGTGGCCGGACCGTGGTCGGCCGTGATTCCGTGATCGGGTCGAGCGTTTGGATCACGCGGAGCGTTTCACCGGGCACGACTGTCGTCCTCGAGAAACCGCAACTGCGGGTCCGAGGCAGCGAAGATGGCAAGGACAGCGAAGCCCCCGAACTGAACTTTCAAATCTAAATCATCGCCTCGCCAAAGGGACGTCGATTGTATTAC
>NZ_JAMQBK010000009.1:0-27926 GCF_023701485.1 Aporhodopirellula aestuarii | reverse complement strand
GCCGTTCCGCTAAAAAGAGCACTAAAACAATCGACGTCCCAACGGCGATGCCCCACCACTTCTGGTGAGTCGAGCGGCGTCAGACGTGGGGCAACACGCCCGGCGATAGCGTCTTGATCGGCTCATACAGCACGGTCGCCAAACCGCCTCGGCAACATGAAAGCGAAACGAACCGGTGTTGAAAGCTGAACGCGCCGCCCTGGTTTTGCAGCGGCTCGATGAATTCTATCCCGACCCTCCGATCCCGCTGGATCATCGCGACGAGTTCACGCTGCTCGTCGCCGTGCTGCTGAGCGCCCAGTGCACGGATAAGAAAGTCAATGAGGTCACGCCGGCACTCTTTGAAGTCGCCGGCACGCCACAGCGAATGATGGAACTCGGCGAACCCGCGATCCTCGACCTCATCCGCCCCCTCGGACTGTCCAAGCAAAAAGCGAAAGCGCTCGCGGGGCTTTCGCAAATCTTGGTCGAAAAACACGACAGCGTCGTGCCTCAAACGTTCCCAGAGCTCGAAGCCCTACCGGGTGTCGGCCACAAAACCGCAAGCGTCGTGATGGCCCAAGCGTTTGGCTATCCCGCCTTCCCCGTCGACACGCACATCCATCGCCTGGCGCAGCGTTGGGGATTGTCGTCGGGCAAGAACGTCGTGCAGACCGAACTCGATCTCAAGCGGTTGTTTCCCGAATCGAGTTGGAACCGGCTGCACTTGCAGATCATCTTTTACGGTCGTGAACACTGCACCGCCCGCGGATGCGATGGCACGCGCTGCGGACTCTGCCGCGAACTGTTTCCCCGCCGCCGCTGAGCGGTCGAGTGGAAGAAACCTTAACCAATCACTGGTTGGCAACTTCTTCGTTTCGTGCTCGTCCCGCTCGACTGAACTGTCGCGTGAACACGGCTCGATGCGGTCGCGTGCGGCTTTTGGCATGCCACGTGCATCACTCTGAATTCAAATGGCCGACAACTCGTCCGCCAAACACACGATTTGGAGCAATCACGATGGACACAAAAGAAAAACCGGTGGGAGAGAAAATCCAAGATTCGATTCAGTCAAAAGATGAACCACTCGGCAAGAAATCTCCCGAAGCCCCCTTCGCCATCGTCGGACTGACTTATCCGCTGGTATTGACCGTGATGCTGGTCGCCATCGCGCTCTTCTATTACTTCGTCTTGCGGTAACCGCTGTCCACCGCACGCGATTCCGCCTGCATGCTTCGGCGGCGTGGTGCCCCACCGGCCAACCCGACCGCCTAGGCACCAATCACGATCGCCGGCATCCATCCGCATCGACGCGCCCCATCCCAACACACGAGCAACTCCATGAACCGACATCCCATCATTACCGCAATCACCTTTGGCTTCCTATGCACGACGGCGATATCCGTTTCTCACTTACGGGCTGACGACGGCCTCTTTGACCGCGGAGTTTCGACCGAGACCGGCGATGTCCTCGAGGGGCAGGCGGACCTTGCCACAGGTCTCGGTCGTGGCGCCCTTCTTCGATCGCTGTCCGCGGTGCAGTTGCAGCGAGCCTTGCAGTTGCGTCTGGAAAACCGCGAAGAAAGCTTGGAGCAATACTATGACCTTCGCAGTCGTCGGGGCGACAACATCGAACAGGACGCCAAAGCGAACGTCGAAACATACAAACGCGTGATGGAACGCTCGCGACACGACCGGTTGACCCAATCGCAAATCAATCATCAAACCGGCGAACTTTACTGGCCAAGACCACTCGACCACGAAGCACTCAAGCCGTTCCGAAAACCGATCGAAGAGTCGCTCGCGAAACGATCGAGCCCCGGCGAGACCTATGACCGGTTTGACTATCTCAAAGTCGCTAAGATGCTCGGCCTGATCACCGAAGCCGTCGAGTCAATCGAATCGGAACTCGAGCCGCGAGAGGTCGTTGCGCTGAAACAGTATCTCGAACAAATCGACTACGACGCCCGCTTTGATGCCAACGACGAGCGTGTTGATTTTTAGCGTTTCGCCACAGTTACCATTCGGTGTAAGACCGAACGCCTTGCGAACGCAGATCCAATCACCGCGACATCCTAATAGTAGCGGTACGGCGCGAGCCGTCCGGTGACACACAACCGAACGCCTCGCGCCGTTCCGCAAAATCTTTTCGCGGCAGCCCGCAATCCATTCGGTTTCGGCGACGGCGACTCTGTAACCGAACCAGCTGTTCGCTCAGACGTTCTGTACGGCCCGAAGCCGCACGAATGCGAGTGGGCAAACGACCAACAGCGGTAACCACGCGGCCATCGCGGGCGTCACCAACGTGCCGCTGCCACCAAGCGCACCGGCGAGGGTTTTTAATGCAAAAAATCCGAGCACCATCCCGACTGCCGATCCGATCATCACAAACAGCTTTCGACCGCGTGGATTGACCACCATCGGCAAAATCAACATCACCAAACCAAAGTCCAGCGGTGCCCGCACGATCCGTTCGTGAACCTGGGTCTGTAACGCCAAACTGCAATGCACCGCTGGGTTGCGAACCCGGCCGCTCAGCTCCCAGACCGATGCCAAACGGGTCGCGGTGTCTTGCGTTTGTAAGATATTGGGATGCACCGACGTGACCAGGAAACACTCACCTGGCGACAACCATGGTTGATCTGCCGAGGTTAGCAAGATCAGTTCATTGCCACGGCCAGCCGAGGCGATCCGGTCGATCCCCTCGGGACGTTTGACGTTTCGCAACCAATACCCGGCCGCGGGCGGCCCGGAGTCGTGGCCCTGAGCTAGTCCTGACCATGCTGCGTTGTCTTCTTCTGGCTCAACCCAGATCGCTTCTTCCGCGATCAGCATGTCGCCGAATCCTTCGTAATCGCTGTCGATCCGGAAGTTCGGTTTTTCGATCGTCAGAGCTTTGGTCTTGAGTCTCGCGCCCTCAATCAAGACGCCGGACAAGCGATCGAATGTCGGACGGACGGCTTGCTCGACTTCACCGTTGAGGTCTTCCGCTTTCATTGTCAAGGAACTGCGAAATTGCGGAATCACCAACTCACGGCTGAGCAATTGCCCGGTGATGATGACCAGGGAGGCGATCACCATCGGCCGAAAGATCCGCCCGTGTGAAACCCCCGCCGACAAGGTCGCCGTCAGCTCACCGGTCCGGCGGAGCCAACCCACGGTGAACAGAAACGCCATCAACGTGATGATCGCGCCGGTCATGTCAAATAACAGTATCAGGTACGGACCATAGAACCGCACCAGCACCCACACCAAACTGTCGCCAGAGCGGGTTTGATTGACGAGATCCTCAAAAGCCGTGAATGCGTGAAACACGATGAAGATCCCTGCCAGCGACAAGAAACACACCATCACCGTGCGCAAGAACAAGATCAGGATATAACGGTCGATCTTCGTCACGACGTGAAATTCAATAGCGTGGACGGAATGGCTGCTGGAAAGCGAAATGCGTCAATACCGTTGATTTCCGCCTCTCCGATGCATCAGGACCGGCCGGCGCGAGAAAACAACACGCTGTAGTTACCCCGCCAAGCCGCCATGCCGCAAGATCAGGTCGCCAGCCCCCAACCGCGAGCCGCGTCACGTAGCTCGGTCTCTCGGGACGTCGATTGGATTACTAAAGGATTTCAAAAGCAGCGGAACGGCGCGAGCCGTCCGGTGACTCGGGACCGGACGACTTGCGGACTGTTGAGTTAGTCGTTTCGCAAACATGAGTGAGCCGACAGCGCTAGCTGCGGGCGTCCAATGCGCGCATCGTAGCCGTAAGGCCCGCGGCTAGCGCCGACGGCTCACTAAATCAACAGCCCGCTTGCGCCGTTCCGCTAAAAAGAGCACTAAAGACTATCAATGTCCCCCGCAAACGAAGCTTACG
Organism: Aporhodopirellula aestuarii; assembly: GCF_023701485.1. Taxonomy (GTDB): domain Bacteria; phylum Planctomycetota; class Planctomycetia; order Pirellulales; family Pirellulaceae; genus Rhodopirellula; species Rhodopirellula aestuarii. Next base: position 24,076 of record NZ_JAMQBK010000009.1, on the reverse strand, counting down.
TAAACGCTCGTTCGCGGATAGGGTGTGAATCTATTCGCCGGAGGCGAATCTATGTGGCCGTTTGCTCCGCAAACGACGCTTACGGGAACGCTCATTCGCGGAGCGAATGGCCACGTGGATAAGTTCACAACCTAGGAGCGAACGGCCACACTAATAGCTTCACAGCGCCCACGTTCAGAGCCTCGGGGACGTCGATTGAATTAACGTGGGATTTCACAAGTAGCGGAACGGCGCGAGCCGTCCGGTCCCGCGTTACCAAACGGCTCGCGCCGTTCCTCTACGCATTTTTAGCCACTGCCCGCGAACACTCTGGTTCGAAAGACCCAAAATTTCTGGCGAGATAACCTCTCGCTCAGCTCACAATGCGAGCGGTCCGACTATTTCCAGCGATCGCTTGGTGGAATGTACGCGTCCAGAGCGGCGAGTCCAGCCGGATCGGTTTCGGATGCGAATCGATACCCCAACGTCGCGATCACGTCGGCCGCGTGGATCAATTGGGCTTCATTGTTGAGCTTCAATTTCACGCCGCCGTAAATTGCCACAATCTCTTCGATGATCGGCGATGACACTTTTTGCGCAACACTCTCCAATCGTTTGGCGGCGCGGTCGGTGCGTTGTGCTGCGGTGATTCCGTACTTCGCCTTCTGAGTCGCCACAGACGTTGCCCGCAATCCGGCTTCCAGTTCTGCGATCATGCCCGAAACGAACATCAAACGCAGCCGGCCCAGCGAACTCGGATCATTCTGCCGCCCGTCGGTGCGGACAAAGTTATGACGGATCGTGCCTTGGCTCCAAGAAACGAATTCAAACTCCAAGCTGCCCGCAGAGTGCCCGCCGACATTGACGAGTTCCTCGTCGGCGGTCGTGTGGCAACGCAAACAACTCTGCGCAACCAAGTACACGTTGACCGAGTTTCGCATTCCCAATTCGATGCTGAGACGCAATCGTTCGCTGCGGTGCTGAGGACTCTCCATCGCCCGGGTCACATGTTCACCACCGTAATCGTGGTGAACGTCCAAGTAACGTGCGGCCGCACCGTGGCACGATTCACACGAGACACCTTCGATCGCATGGACGTTTCCGTTCGCGGCGTCGGCTTGTTGGGTGTAGTGGCAATTGACGCAGCGGCCGTCATGTTTGATCGAGCGGATACCCAGCTTGGCAGCGATCTCTTTGGCTTCGGGGCGTCGGTGCAGTTCGTCAAACGTCCGATGGTGCGGCGTCCCCCGCCACACCTTGACTTCGTTCTCGTGGCACTTCACACACGTTTCACTGCCGATAACGAGATGCGGATCGACGGGAGCCGCTGCGGCTCCGGCGGCGGATGTCGGTTGAGCGGCCACGGCGACCAACGTTTCGTTCGGTTCCGGCGTCACTTCTTGAGTCGGTTCGCCGATTTCGAGTGCCGGCGTTACTTCCAAAGACTCGTATCCACGCGATGCGTCTGGCACGGGGCGAATCCCGAGTGGTTCGATCGAGCCCGAATCCACCCAGGTGAGCAACAACATCGACATGATCATGCCGCTGATCACGGCGGAAGGCTGGAGATTGCGAGAGAGGGCAGTCTGCAAATCCATTAGAGTGAACCATCAAAAGCGTCAGAAACAAAGAGAATCTGTTAAACGCTAGGTCACGAAACGAAACGAGGCGGTTCAGACGGCCAAAAAACCGTCCGAACCGCCTCAATTGGCAGATTTGCCGCAGGTACCCCTGCGTGATATCACAAGCCGCCCGTCAATCACGCTCAGCGGCGATCAGTCCGCTTCGGGCGGGGAGGGGTGCAAAGCTCCATGGGAACCCCAACTTTTCGCTCGCGATTGCACGACGCGTCATAGCGGCAGGGCGCGAGCCCTCCGGTTCGATCCCCGCTAAACCCTGGGTAAAACAACGCAATCGTGTTTCATCAGCACATGACGTTGGGGGTGGGAGCGGACGGCTCGCTCCGTTCCGCTATCACTTTTATGGCGGCAAGCCAACGAGCCTCCGGCACACTCCCCCCCTCAAATCGAGGCCAGATACCGCCCTAGTTGAGCATCTCGTTAACCTGTGTCATCACGGCTGCCGAATCGATCTTGTCGGCGGCGAAATCGTGACGGGCAACGACTTGCGAATGGTTCACCAACACAACCGTGACGGCGGTTTGGTCATCCAGCTTGTAGCTCGCCGGGCCGTTGTCGGTGTCTTTGGCGACGACGATCGGAACATGCTTCGCGTCGGTTTTGTCCGCGATCGCCTTCGCCTGACTGGTCAAATCTTCCGACTCGCCACCGATCAACGTGACAAGACCCTTCAGCTGATCGTCGGCGTGTTTGGCAACCGTCGAGTCGAGTTCTTTGACGAACTTGGCAACCGCGCCGTCGGTCGAGCGGGTGAAAACCATCACCATCGGACGTTGACCGTACTTGCAGCGGTAACAAGTCGTCGCACCAGCTTCCACGCCATCGTCTTCAGCACCGGCGACCTTGGTCACCAAGAACATGCTGATGTTATCGCCGGCACAAAGTCCTTTCGAGGAATCCGAAGAATCGTCGGCAGTCACGGTGGAGGCGGTGAACAAGCAGAGAGCGGCGAGGGAAAACAGGATTCGAGTCATACTGGGCTTCTCCATGAAGCGGGGGGGGACAGAAAGGTTCAGAAAACGGACAGGCGGTACCGACGGTTCCCGCAAACGAGCGGGGACACAGCACCGGACTGTACCCGAAATGTCCGGTTGGTGGAAACATCCGCCATCAAACGTCACCGGACGCGCCGCATTATCACGGTCAGGCAAGATCCGTGGCTGGCGTCAAGCCACTCAGGCAGCGAGAACAGACCGTGAATTCCCCCGAAAAGCGGTATCAATCAGATAACAGCAGACTAAATGTCCAACTCGCCCGCCCACGACCACCGGCACGCAATGACGCAGCGATCGCGGCACGCAGTCAGTTGATCCGGCGTGAAGATTGAATTCCCTCTGTCGGCAGTCACGAGGAGCGTTACCCGGCTCGATGAGATCGCTTTCGAAGAACGGTCCAGTCAATCGGCTTTGCTTGCATCGCCCAGGACCGCTTGCCCGACTGTTGCCGCCATGCATCTTTCATGCCGCATCACCCCACATCCTGCCCCCTCGCCTGGACGATGACGGTGCTGACGGCCTCGCAAACGGTTCGCTAGGCGAATCTGCTCGCGATAAATCGAGGTTCGAGGATCTCCCCCCTTGCCGGACATTACGCAGTAGCTGGTTGCATTTTGAACCTGGCTTGACCTATAATCGTCGCAGAAAACCCAACCCCGCATTGGTGATGCGCGTCATCGGACGCGCCGCCGGGCTCTTCTTCCTTCTCTCTCCAGACGCATCGGACCCACCTCAAGATGAAAACAAATCGTTCCGGATTCACGCTTGTCGAACTACTGGTGGTCATCACGATCATCGGCATCCTGATGGGCCTTCTTATCCCCGCAGTGAACGCCGCCCGGGAAACCGCCCGACGCAACCAGTGCTCCACCCAGTTGAAGAACTTGGCACTGGCGGCCATTCAGCACGAGAACGCGAAGGGTGAATTGCCGGGTTACTTGCAAAAGTATGGCTACTACTCGGGAACGACAGATCCATCTGACCCCACCATGACCACTGCCCCCGCAGCCCACGTCAAATTGGGGACGTGGACCGTTGCGTTGTTGCCATGGCTCGACGCTCAACCAACCTACGAGCACTGGACCGAAGATCGGTATCCGATCGTCGATGGTGCCGGCGGTGAACTCGATGCAACGGGTGGTGAAGCAGGCGATGGTTTCCATCAATTTGCCGCTCCGAACCTCGCAATCATGCAGTGCCCTAGCAACCCGAACAGCAACTCGGAAAACGCTCGGAACAGCTACATTGCCAACAACGGCATGGTTCCACTCCCACCAGCCAGCTCAGGGCCGCCGACCGCTCAAGATAGACTCGCTCAATCGATGGAGCGCCCCAATGGCGCGTTCAACAACAAGTACGGCGACAACACTGCGTCATATCCTGCCGGCCCGAAGGTTCGCTTAGACGACTTCAAGGACGGTCAAGGCAACACGATGCTATTCAGTGAAAACGTTCAAGCGATGCCTTGGAATCGTGCCGGATTCATCAATGCGTCGGATTTGTACCCGGCCTCAGGTTTGACCGAAGTGGGATACCCAACGTCCTCGCGTTATACGCAAGGCATGGTATGGCACTACGCCGACCCCGATTCCGCTAGCACCGCGGCAGGAATGACTGCGGCCTGGAATAAATTGGGTACAGGTTCACCTGTTCCACCTTCGGCTGTCGAGAACAAGTACCTAATCAATGGTGGTAAACAGGATGGTGTCTCCGATGACATTTTCGTCCTACAAATGACCTCATCGAACGCCAGTTCCCTCGCGCGTCCATCGTCGGCTCACACCGACGGAGTCAACGCTGGCATGGCGGATGGCGGCACTCGGTTCATCCCGTCGTCGATCGATTATCGCGTCTACCAAGCGCTGCTGACCCTCCGCGGAAAAGCGAGCGATGTGCCATGGCAAGAATTCGTTCTTGATGACGAAGCCTTCTAGTCGGCACTCGACTTGAAACTCACATCAGGCGGTACCCTCTCGGGTGCCGCCTTTTTTTGTTTCGTTAGCGTCGTGTTTGATGCGTTTTCCCAAAAGATGAGTTAGACTGCTCCTTCTCTTCCGTTTCTTTTTTGTCGAGGGTTGGTGCACGTGCAATTGAAATGTCCGGGGTGTACCCGCACGCTGAAAATCCCTGACTCGGCGGCTGGCAAAGTCGTCAAATGCCCTTGCGGCAAACAAATGCGTGTCCCGGCGGCCAAACCCGCGACGGCCGCGGTGGCTTCAGCCGCCCCAGCCCAACGCCGGCCCGCCGCCGCTCCCGCGGCAACGCGACCTGCCGCTCCGGCCCGCGCCGCAGCCGCGCCAACAGCTCGCACTGCTCCCGTGGCCGCCGCCCGGCCCGCCCCCGCTCCCGCCAACGCGTTTGGCGTCGATGCAGGCCTGTTCGACGAACTCACCGATTCTGACCTCAAACCCGTCGCCCTGCCGCCCAAACCGGGCGCCATGCCCACGGCCAACAAGCCGACCAAGGGTGGAACAGACGATTACGTCTCCAGCGACGACAAGAACGCGATGGCGATCAACGCCGCGCGGCAAAAATGCGAACTCGCCCCGCTGCCGCGTCGCCTCGGCGCGTACTTCTTCGACGGAACCCTGTTCTTCATGGCCGCGCTCGTACCACGCGTCTTGGCGATGGTGCTGGGCATGGACATCACTCTCGAACAGGAAGACGTTCCACTCACCAACGATGACATACTGTTGATCGTGGCGGTTTGCGGATCCGTCCTCGTCGCGTTGGGATTGACGTCGCTCTTGATATCATTACGAGGGCAATCGGTCGGCAAGCTGATCTTCGGACTCGTTATCGTCGACGCCGCAACGATCCGCCCGGTCGGGTTCCATCAGGGCGTGTTGGTCCGGTGGATCGGGTGGAAACTCAAATGCATGATCCCCTTCCTCGGAGCACGCTACGCGAGGAAAGACATGTGGTCGTTGTTTGCCAACGAGGGCATCACCGATCACGACATGATGGCCGGAACCCTCGTCGTCACGACACGAAGCATCAAATAACGGCTCGCGGGCCGTATCACCACGCGGTAGCGACAAAAAAAATCCTCGGACGTACGTCCGAGGACATCGGGATCATCCCCCGCCAATCCCGGAAGGGATGACGGGGAAACGTGACCGCGCGTTGATCGTCACGAAAGCCTTGCCGACTTCCGCGACCGCAACGCCATCTCGTTAGGCCGCAGTTGCGTGCGTTTCACATTCGGCACAGCAGCACTCTTCACACGTGCAATCCACGCATTCGGTGCCTTCCACGCAGCAGCACGTGCAATCCGCTTCGCACTCGGCGCAGCAACACGTGCCTTCGCCGCACTCGCCATCGGTGCAACAAGCCATGGCCGATTCCGCCGAGCAACATTCTCGATCGGAACATGCCGCCGAGTCGGCGACGCATTCACACGCTTCGCAGACGCAGTTCTCGCACGTGCAGTCTCCGCCGGAGCAGCAATCGCAGCCGGCTTCACATTCCCCACACGGGCATTCGGCGGCCGGAACCGTGGCCTTCGCCGCCGCAGCGTTACTTTGCAACGCAAACACCGCGAGGCTGGCAAACAAAGCGATCGCAATCAAAGTTAAAGAGGTACGTAACATAGTCATTCTTCCTTTTCGTTGGCTGAAACCGGCGAGCTCTCATGAGCACGCATCACGGCACAGCAATTTGGTTTAAAAACAAAACATTCGTCGGTAGCGGCGAGCGTCTGTTATTTCAGCCAACGACAAAGAACCGCGCAGCGTTCCGCGGCCGAACGATCGGGCGATGCGGAAACACCGGATAAGAAAAGTGCCCTCGTCGGTGATGGCCACACCAACACCGTCGAAAGAGAACCGAACAGTGTCAGAGGGCCCGACACCGTTGTCAGCCGGGACTGTGAATGCGAGGGTGTTGCATTCAGTCGTCCGAGCTCGTCCATTCGGGTCTCACACGCACATTGCCCAGCAGGGCAGCACGCACAACCGGGACCTTCCACGGCCACGGGCTCACAGCGATCGCTATCCGTCGCATCGGTGGACAGGCAACACGAGGTCACCTCACAACACGCCTTCGCGTGCGAGGCAGACGCAGATGCGACTTCAGACGACGGAGCGGCGGAAGCCAAATCGTTGGCGCAACAGCATTGCCTTCCCCACGCGGGCCACGACGCCAGCACAAACATGGCAACGATCGCGGGAAGTTTCCCAGCGGCCTGCCATGAGCGAATTCTCGGTCGTGAAAGTGAGTTGCGTGCCATGATCGATTTCTACGCAACAAACTCAAAACGGGTCGCTACTGTTCAAAGTTTTGAAATCAATCTCGCCAAAATCGGAAAATCCGACGTTGGAGTTGATCGCGTCAGGGACACAGACGATCCCCGGTGGTTCACGCGTGTCTCTGTCGTCGCGTTGCGACTTGATACGTGTCGTCTTCCCAAACCACGGACTGGCGTCCGCGGTTATCACATGACGTCACTTCGTGACTGTGCATTCAAACACTGGGCCGAGATTCATTGATAGCGGTACGGCGCGAGCCGTACGGTGACGCGGGACCGGACGGCTCGCGCCGTACCGCTAACTTTGAAATCCGTTAGAGCGTCGTATCGACTCTCAGTCGCGATAGCGACGGCATGCGACAGCCCCGGACGTCAGTCCAGGGAACACGTCACACCACCAACACCCAAGTCGCGAAGCGATGGCATGTTTCGATCACCGGTGGTCCATTCGTGTTTTCTGTCGTCGCGTTGCGGCTTGCTTTGCCGTTCTTTCCCAAACCACGGACTGGCGTCCGTGGCTAGCTCATGTCGTCACTTCGTGACTGTGCATTCAAACACTGGGCCGAGATTCATTGATAGCGGTACGGCGCGAGCCGTACGGTGACGCGGGACCGGACGGCTCGCGCCGTACCGCTAACTTTGAAATCCGTTAGAGCGTCGTATCGACTCTCAGTCGCGATAGCGACGGCATGCGACAGCCCCGGACGGCAGTCCGGGGAACACGTCACACCACCAACACGCCAAGTCGCGAAGCGATGGCATGTTTCGATCGCCGGTGGTTCACCACGCATGTGTCGTCGCGTTGCGACTTGCTTTGCCGTTTTTTTCCCAAACCACGGACTTGCGTCCGTGGCTATGACATGTCGTCACTTCGTGACTATGCGGAAACCATGTTCCGGTCACCGGTGGTTCACCACGTATGATTCGCGCGTTGCGACTTGCTTCGGTTGGCGCCACCAAGCCACCGACTGACGTCCGTGGCTATAACATGACGTCACTTCGTGGCTGACCATTCAAACACTGGGGCCGACATTCTACCAAACCGGATGGGATTATCGGGTACGACTAGTTGTCGCTAGAGGGCTCAATCAGAGGTTGTTCCTCTTTTAACTCCGGGTGCTCGTCCAAAAATCTTTCGACATCCGTCGAACCATAAGCGACTTCGGGTTGACTGTCTTCGCAGCCAATCACACTGACGGAGGCGACGAAAATGAGCGAGGTGAAAACGAAATACTTCATTCGATGAAATCTTTTTAGTTGAGTGAAAGCGGTGCCAGCCGGGCGTTCCCGGCTGGCACCTTGAGGAAGAAAAACACGCAGGTCATGAAACGACGGTTGCGGGATGCCATCGTCCGTTTCATGCGGTCAAGAGACTAAAACTCTTCCGAGATAACTTCGCGGCCGCCGCGAGTTCCGAGTGCACCCCAGACACCGTAGGGGCTAGCAGCACCGGGAACAGAGAGAGTCGAATCTCCATTGACACTGCTGATCGCGACCATCGCTCGGTTGAGATCTCCCGAGTCGATCGAGTCGCTGATGAAACGCACGGCGCCATCGCCCATCAAGACATGGCAGCCGCCTTGGTGGTTACTGCTCGGGGTGAGGATACCATCGCCCTGAACGTAACCCGACGAGTAGCAAATCTCGCGATTAGGCGGCAGGATGGTGAACATACCGGTGAAGATGGCGTAGCCTGACGCCCACCGCATTCCCCGTCTCCACTCCACGTTTCCTGCGTTGAGGATCGACGTGGTGTCGGCCCAAAAACGGGGACGTTCCGGATCGACGTACGACTCGCAGCCGAGCACTCCACCAGCTAGCTTGACGCTAACTCCCTTCACGCCAACGGTTCGCTTGTCATTGTCGCCGTTATCGGTGACGAACTCACCCATCGCAATCGTGTTGGACAAACCATCCAGCACATCGCGGAATTTGTTGTCAATCTCGGGCTGGAACATACCGCGAGTTGCTGCCTGTACCTTTTGGATTGTCGTCGAAGAGGCGTAAAAAGTACCATTGTAAGGGTGGTACATGTTGCCGATCGTCTGATCGATCGAGTCGCCGTAACAAACGCCGTAGTTGGAACGTCCTTGGGCGGGAAGACCAACGTAGGGATCACTCGGGCAACGCAACGTTGGAATCTCAGTGATCCACGGATCATAGAGACCACTCGCCGAATTCACCGATTCGATGAGAGTTCGGTTGGGCCATGGTCCCATCGGCTGGTAGATGTTCCCGGCACCGGTACCTTCGCTGACTTGATACGGGTTAGAGATCTGCTCCCACAACGCTTGCTGCTCGAAGAAGGGAGTAAGACCGACCAATGCCGAGAGTTCTCCACCGTTGTTTCCGGGAGCATATCGACGGAGGTTATTACCCCCCGAAGAGCCTTTATCAAAATGGCCGTTCGTGCCGCCAAGCTGACGGGGCAACTTCTGGTAGGTGGAGTGGTAATTGTGAAGTGCTAGGCCGAGTTGTTTCACATTGTTGCTGCAGCTCATTCGCCGAGCCGCCTCACGTGCGGCCTGGACAGCAGGTAGTAACAACCCGACGAGAACGCCGATGATGGCGATCACAACAAGCAGTTCTACAAGAGTAAAACCGCGTCGAATTCGGACGCTGTTCCTTTGAGTTTGAATGTTGGTAGCGGGTAAAGGTACTAACGGTGCGAGAGAGTACATGCTTGTCATCGTAAACTGTTTTCCGAGGGGGAAGGAAGGGCTTCGAAGCATCAAAAGAAACGAATGCAATGCTTCATCAGTAGGCTCTCTAGGCAAACAGTGCGCCATTCGCGTAACGGACAGTGAGGTCCCATTGAAGCGCAACTAGGGATTTTCAAAACGGGGCCTGCTCAAATTGCAGGCATGCGTCGCCTATTTAGCACTCACCGCTTCACACTCACGTTCGTGTTTCACGATGAAGCGGATTGGTTCTTAAGACAACCGACGACTGGCGTCATGTCTGTACTTCCGCAACGTGCCGAATCGTGACAACGGGTCGAGATAAATTTGGCTTGTGGGTGGAACGTTCGCTTTCGTAATGTCGCTCGAGATGGCTCGCGATTGCGTGAGTCACCGACGACATTCCAACGTTTTTCAACCTTTTCGCTTCCGAAGTCGCCTTTTTGGCCACTGCTGTCAACCGCACCGAACCGCCGACTCACTTCAATCCCAAAAAGAATTTGGTTGGAGCGAGGGTTTTTGCTGCGCCGCAACTGCGGAGAGATGCGGTCCGAATCGTGATGCTAGTGGCGATCGGACTGACCCTCGGCGAACGTGTTTCACACGCCGCCCCCCCTCCAAAGACCGAAGCAAGACCCACTCGCATCGCATCCCCCCCGACGTCTGAGATCCTCAGTGTACGAGGTGAGACGGTCTACCGATGGCAACGCGCACAACCAACTGCCAATCACTCCCCGCTGGCGTTACCAATCGACTGCACTTTGCTAACGGGTGATTGTGTCCTCGAACATCAAGGCAAACGCTTCGAAGCGGAATCAATCTTCTTTGTCGTCGACGGACTCGGTAGCTCGATCGATGTTCATTTGCTGATGGACAAAGTTCAGATCGGATCGGGACAAACGACTCGTGAACCGATCGTCGCGCACTTGAAGTTACCCGCACCACCCGAGATCCGTGCGCACCAATACCGCGGCGCGACCGAGATCCCGGAAGCTTGGTGGAGCAAATGCGGGCTGTCTCCAACGCCATCAACCACACCGGCAGCCACACCGATCGCATCCTTGAACGAGCCGATCCCGTCCGCCGTCGCACCCGTCCAATACGTTCAACCGGTTCCCGATGGAGCCCCAAACTCGCAGAGCCTGCCTCCCTCGGGATTGATCTGGGACGATTCTGGGATCGTAACCGACCCCACTCAACTGGGTGACCACCTCGATCCGCCCGCTGACCCGGTCACGGACTATGAAAGCATTTATCCGCCACCGCCTGTCACCAGCTACGCGGCACCGGACTATTCCGACCCCGGATATCCAACGCTCAACGATCCGGTCATGCCGCTGCCCGAACCGCCTATCCTGACCGATGACGGAGGGACGACGGGCGGTTGGTCGTACGCGATTGACGGGGGAACCAAGTCGATCGAGATGCTCGCCCGCGGTGCGTCGCGACCGATCGATTTCTCAACGATCACTCGCGTTGCCGAAAACGAAACGATCTTGATCGCTCGCGGGGGCGTCACCGTCTTGGTGCGAGACCTGACCGCGCAAACCCCTACCGGACTGCGTGTGCCGCTGGGAACGGTATCATTGTCCGCTAACCAAATCATCGCCTGGACGCCACCGATAGGCGATATCATTACCGGCGCCGTGAGTGCGGAAGCTTCCGACGGTGAGCTTTACCTGGAAGGCGACATTGTCGTCCGACAGGGCGATCAGATCATCTATGCCGAAGCGATGTACTACAACGCCGCGCAAGAGGTCGCCGTGGTCCTCGATGCCGAGGCCATCGCAACAATTCCACAATACCAAGGCACCGTTCGCGTCAAAGCCGAAGTGATGCGGCAGCTCGCCAAGGGCAATTTCGTAGCCAACAACGCCGCCGTCACGAGCAGCAGGATGGGCGTCCCGCGTTATTGGTTACAGAGCAATCAACTTTCATTGACGCAGCGACCGGTTGCCAAGATGGACAAAGCCACCGGCCAAGTCATTGCGGATACCGAACCCTACGTCACTAGCGGCGGCAACTTTGTTTACCTCGCCGGGGTCCCAGTCATGTATTGGCCGCGGTTCTCCACGCCGCTACGCAAACCGACGTTTTACCTCACCGGAGCTGACATCAAGAGTGATGACATTTTTGGTTCGCAGGTGTTGCTCGAGTGGGACCTATTTCAATTGCTCGGCATGAACGCTCCCGATGGGGTTGAGTCGATCCTGTTGACGGATTACCTCAGTGATCGGGGGCCGGCAATCGGAGGTCGCACCACGTACTCGCGTACCAGCATGTTTGGGATCGCCGGGCCAGTGATTGGTACCTATGACAGCTACACGATTAAAGACGACGGACTGGACGTACTCGGCAACGGCCGCAGGGACCTCACCCCGGAAGAAGACCTGCGTGGCCGCACGACGCTGAAACACCGACACTATCTGCCGGGCAATTGGGAATTCATGGCCGAACTCGGCTACCTCAGTGATCGCAACTTCCTCGAACAGTATTTCGAACAGGAATGGGACAACGATCCCAACCGTGCGACCGGACTGCGACTGCGCAAGTACGCGGGCTCGCAACTGTTCGACGCGAGTTTCAATGTTCAGATCAACGACTTCTACCAAGAAACAGAGCGTCTTCCGTCATTGGAGCATTACGCATTGGGCGGATCGCTGTTGGGTGATCGCTTGACCTTGTCGATGCACAACGAACTCGGCTACGCAAAGCTCAAGGTGGCCGACGCACCTTTGGATCCCGTCGTCGCCGCCAACACGTCAGTCTTGCCGGGCGAGTTCGACCGAGAAGGCGTGATCACGCGGACTCGCCAAGAACTCTCGATGCCGATCCAAGCGGGCGTGATGAAACTCGCTCCGTTCGCGATCGGCGAGGCGGCTTACTATGGTGAAGGCGTCGACGGAAATGATGTCACGCGTTTGTGGGGCGGCGGTGGAGTCCGCGCGAACTTGCCGCTCTCGCGTGTCGACCCCACCATCCAAAGCAGCTTGCTGAACGTTCGCGGTCTCGCTCATAAGATCGACTTGTCCGCCGAGTATTTCTACGCCGATAGCGACACCGATTACCAAGACCTTCCGCTGTACGATCCGCTCGATGATCATTCGCAACAAGAGTTCCGTCGGTTCTTTATCAACAACACGTTTGGCGGAACGCTCGCCGACGAATACGACCCACGCAACTACGCACTCCGTCAAGGTATCCAAAGAAACGTCACCAGCCCAAGCGATACCGTGGTCGATGACTTGCAACAACTGCGGCTCGGGATGAAGCACCGGTTCCAAACCAAACGGGGTCTACCCGGACGCGAACGAATCGTCGACCTCTTCCGAGTGGACATTGAAACGATCCTGTTCCCTGAAGAAGACCGCGACAACTTTGGCGAAACGCTCGGCCCAACCATCTACGACGCGCAGTACAACTTAGGAGACCGCGTGACCTTGCTGAGCGACGGATACTTCGATTGGTTCGATGGCGGGCTACGTTCGGTCAGCGGTGGCGTGCGGACGAGCCGGCCGGGTGTGGGCGATTTCTACATCGGCCTGCTCTCGCTCGAAGGACCGATCAGTAGCACGGTTCTGCGCACGAAGCTCGACCATCGCCTCAACGAGAAATGGATCATCTCGGCGGGGAACACTTACGACTTCGGAGAAACCGGGAACGTCGGGCAATCCTTCGGTTTGACCCGCATTGGCGAATCGTTCTTGGTCCAAGTCGGCGCCAATGTTGACGCCGGTCGCGACAACACGAGTTTTGGCTTTTTGGTCGAACCACGATTCCTGCCGTCGTCGCGGCTCGGACGACTCGGCGGACAGTTGATTCCGCCGCCTGGCGTGGAAGGAATCGAGTAGCCGTCATGATGCCGTCATGGACCGACAAATTCCGAGTCGCGTTCTCGGGCCTGTTTTGGGCCGTCCGTGACCAGAGCAGTTTCCATGTGCACCTCAGCGTCACGGCCGCGGTCTTGGTGCTCGCGGGTCTCTTGCAATTGCCATCGTGGCAATGGGCGGCGTTGATCTTGGCAATTGGTTTGGTGATGACCGCCGAGCTGCTCAATACCGCGATCGAATTGCTCGTCGCGGTCATTCACCCGGAACATGATCCGAGGGTGGGCCGAGCACTCGATGTGGCCGCCGCAGGGGTGCTGTTCGCGTCACTGACCGCCGTTGCGATCGGTGTGCTGATCTTAGGCCCGGCAATCTATACACGGCTATTTGCGGGCTGAGCACGCCTCGATTCACACCGCAGCGAGGGGTGCCACAATCGCTAAAATGAGAAGAGAGAACCCATTTGCGACCGGATGGGGTGCGAGGAACGCTGAAATACGCAGCCGTTACATGCTAATCCCATTACCCCACGCACCCCGTCCGGGCGCAAATCGGTTCCAACTTACCTGTGGTCTGCGACCAGTCTATCCGAGAACCCCTCAGGATAAAGTGCGCCGCATCCTAAAATACCTAGAATCCTTAAAGCGGACATTCTGCCACGCCTTCTACCCCTTCGAAGCGGAAATATGCCCCGCTAAACCGCACCCAAACTGGACGCAAAATCGCTTTTGCTAGCGAAACCCACGCAAACGTCTGCTAAGAGACAAAACCGGCCCGCAAAAACGTTCCTGACGCTATCTATCGGCTTCGCATGATCGCTTTTGTACACGTACTCTGTCGAGACGGATGCGGTAGCCAATAATGGGACAGTGTTTACTTTATTGGGGCACTCGAGTGAAGAGGTCTCGCAGCGAAAACTCGTTGCAAAGTGTTACGAAACCCCAGCCCGCAACCCGCATCCATTGATGCGGTTGCGACGCCTAAAAAAGGGACGGCTAGGCATGCATTGAAGGCGGGCCGCTCTATCGGATGCGTTGCAAAACGGTATCGAGCGTCTTACGTAGCGCCGTGCCGCTGGCCCGGATCCCTTGCACTTCTTTCGGCCACAAATCGATTTCCATCGTTGCCTGAACACCAGTCCGACCGAGCACGGTGGGAACGCTCAAGGCAACGTCGCGGATTCCGTAGCAGCCGTTCTGCACGCTGCTGATCGGCAGAACCACGTTGGAGTCCAAGACAATGGCGTCAACGCAATCGCGGATCGCGATCCCGACGGCGAAACCGGCACCGCCTTTGCGTTTGATGACTTCGGCACCGCTGCCGCGTGTCCGTGTGAACAGTTCGCCAGCCAACGTCGGGCTCCAACCGGGATATTTTTCCAGTGGCAATCCGGCGATCGTCGCGCTGCTCCAAATCGGAACCATCGTGTCACCGTGCTCACCGAGGATCAACGCCTTGGTTTGCGCCGGCGGTGCGTCGAGTTGCTCGGCGATCAACGAACAGAATCGAATCGTATCGAGTTGGGTCCCGAGGCCGATGACTTGTCCGACCGGGAGATCGAGAGTTTGAGCGGCGACGTAGGTCAGGATGTCGACCGGGTTGCTGACGACGAGCACGATCGCGGTCGGTTTCGGACCGGCGGCTTTGACGTCACGCAAGATTTGCATGAACAAGTCGGTGTTCCGGTTGATCAAGTCCAACCGTGACTCGTCAGGTTTGCGGCGCAGACCGGCGGTGATACAGATCACGTCGCTCGTCGGAATGTGTTCGTACCCGCCACCAGCGAACTTTTGGTTGGCGACGCTCGGTGAACCGTGTCGAAGATCCAGTGCGTGGCCGACGGCAAGTTCTTCGTTGACGTCCAGGAGTGCGATTTCGTTAGCAAGGCCGCCGCACTGAAGTGCATACGCGGCACATGAACCAACTAAACCGCCTCCGCCGATGATCGAAACTTTCATTGTGAAGTGCAGTGGTGTGAGGGTGGTATGTCTAAGGTTGGGGAAGGATCTCTCGAAGGATCCACTGAGTCGATTACCAAACTTCCCTCGTTCTCAACGGGGTCGTCCGGTGTTGCTTCACCCTCCCGGCGGGAGGGGCGAGCGAGGGGAGGGGGTCTCTATTTCTTACCCATCTGACGAATGACTTCGTCGGTGATGGCTTTCACCAACGCGGCTTCATCCACACCGGCAGGTGCGGCGCCGTTGCTCGATGCAGCGGGCGAGGATTTGATCGGTGGTGGCGACGGGAACGCACGACGATCGACTCCGGTTTCCGCCCATGAGTCGCGGAAGATGTCGTTCGCGCAGATGTCGCAATCCTTGAAATCAGGCGTGTTCCGCGGGTCGGCGTATCCCCATTTTTGCTTGAGGTCGAGAAGTTCGCGTGACTTCTCTTCGTCGAGGAAGGAAACGTTGCCGAGCTGTTTGGCGAGCAGCAACATGCGGCAGTACGAGTCGAGGATCTCGGTCCACCAGTAAGCTTGCTCAACCGTCTCGCCGTAAGAAACCGTACCGTGGTTGGCCAGGATCATCACGTTGGTTTTGTTAACGTAAGGGATGATCGTATCGGCGAATGCTTGACCGCCAGGGGTCTCATACTTTGTGATCGGCACGTCACCGAGGAACACTTCGACCTCTGGAAGGATGCACTGAGGAATCGGCTCGCGGGCGATCGCGAACGCGGTGGCGTGTGGCGGGTGGCAGTGCACAACGCTGCGGATGTCGTCGCGTTGTTTGTAGATTTCCAAGTGCAACAACGCTTCGCTGGATCGTTTCTTGCGTCCCGAGAGTTGCTTGCCGGTCATGTCGACCAGCGAAATGTCGTCTGGCTTGAGGAACCCTTTGCAGTGCAGCGTTGGCGTGCACAGGACTTCGTTCTCGCTAACTCGGACAGTGATGTTTCCGTCGTTGGCAGCCGCAAATTGTCGGTTGTAAATCCGTTGTCCGATGTCGCAGATGTCTTGTTTGATTTTATGCAGGTTTTCCATAGCAATACTTTTGGGAGTTGGAGGAGTGCGACTGGTTGGGAGGAGAGGGGGAATGGGAATGTTGACTGTTTCAGTTCTTCTGATCGATTTCGAGGTGGTCCAAAATGGCGACGATGGACGCATCGATCGGTTTGACGTCCGGTTTGAACGGGGCCGCCGCTTCGGGGCCTTCGGCTAAGGCGACGAGATCGCCAACGCCACAACCGCAGAGATCCCAAGCGACAATCAAATCATTGCCTGGCACCTTGTTCGATAAATCTTCGATCCGCTCGACGACTTCCACGCAACGCAGGCTCGAGGCGAGCATTGCCGGATGCATCCGCGATAATGTGGCGGAACCAAGAACTCGTGCGATTTTCATGACAGGCCTCCGGCGACGGTGACTTTGGGTCCGGCCTTCGTCTGGATCGACGGTTTGGCGATCGCCGAAATCGCCCCGGTAATCGCGACGACATGCAAGTGTTTGACGTCGAGCACGAAAACGTTCGGACTGAGTTCGGCGAGGAATCGTCGCACGTCGTCGACGCGATTGATCGACACGACGCAGCGATCAGTGCCACAGGCGTGATGAGCGGTCGTCGCCGGACGACTCGACAAAATCACGCTGACCGAGGCACGGTTACACAACCGCACGCCGCGGAGCGTGATCTGTTTCTTGACGGACGCCAACAACGATTCGCTGACATCACCATCGGCTTGCAAATCGATCGCTCGCGTTCCGGGTTGCACGGGCGGCTTTGATTCCGATCCCGCAGCGGCGGATCTTTCCGAGTGTTGGGTGGTGATCGAAATCCCGCGGTGTCGCAGTTCATCTCGGGCGGCGGGTGTCACGACGGCTCGCGGCCGCAGCTCGACATGCTTGACCGCGGCCGGAATCGCCTCGACGTCCGCTACCGCGACGACCGATTGGTCGATCACGACTGAACCAACCGCTGGCGCCGGGGCCGGTTTGTTTTCCATCGCTCCGAGCTCTCGCAGCACACGCCGAACGATCGATTCGAGATCGATGTCGGCGACCGCAATGGGTGCGTCAGAGGTTGGGGAAACGATTCGGGACACGGAAGGTTTTGTCTGTTAGTAGCGAAATAAAGTGATTGAGTCGGTGATCAGTCGATGAGTCCGCCCACGCTCCAGCGTGCCGGGCAGACGTCAGATCCGGTAATGTCTCGCACCGCGGTTCCGTCGCTGGTGAGGAAAACAAGGTCACCGCTACGGCAACCGAGGTTATCGAGCACGAGCAACGGCGGGCCGTCGGCATCACCGGCGAGCAGGAGCGGCTGCGCGATCACCAATCGGCGTCCGACGAGCGACTCATGCTTCACCGTGGCACGGGCATGACCAAGTACTCGAGCTGTTTGCATTGCTCTTTAGACCACCCGCAGTTCGTCGACCATGCTGCAGCGGCGTTCGCGAGTGAACGTGTCCGGGCTGGTCACGCCTTCACCGGTCGGTCCCGCGATGGAGAACGACAGGTAGCCTTCGCCACCAAGACCCAAGGCAGCCATGCAAGGTCCGTTCTTGACGTACAACGTCGTATCGAGCTCGCGGCCCATCGTGGTCATGTTGCGAACATTGCGTGAGTGAATGATCGCGGTGTGACGGAAGCCGTGTTCGTATTCTTTGGCCATCGCGATCGCGTGACCGACGTCACGAGCACGCACGAATGGCAGGAATGGCATCATTTGTTCGACGGTGACGAACGGGTGATGTTCGTCGGTTTCACCGAAGACGAGTTCGCAGCTTTCAGGAACGTTCACACCTGCGGCACGTGCCAGCACGGCGGCGTCTTTGCCGATGAAGTCTTTGGCAGCGGCGTCGTGTTTGTCGTCGCCGACTTGGGTGATCGCTTGCGAAGTCAGCTTGGCGATTTGCGAAGCGTCGAGTTGAACGGCACCGGCTCGTCGCATCGCAGCCATCATGTCATCAAAGACACTTTCGACGACGAAGACTTCCTTCTCGGCGATGCACAACAGATTATTGTCGTAGGCCGCACCTTGGATGATGCAGCGGGCGGCATTATCGAGATCGGCGGTTTCGTCAACGACGACAGGCGGGTTGCCGGGACCGGCAACAATCGCACGCTTGCCGCTGCGAAGTGCCGCACGCCCGACGGCAGGACCACCGGTAACGCAAATCAGGGCCACGTCACGGTGTGAGAACAGCGCGTCAGCGGTTTCGAGAGTCGGTTCGGCGAGGACGCAGATCAGGTTGTCGATACCGACTTCGGCCGCGATGGCTTTGTTGAACCGGCGAACACCTTCGGCGGCAACCTTCTTGCCCGATGGGTGAGGGTTGACGACGACGGAGTTTCCGCCGGCGATCATGCTGACCGCGTTACCGGTGATCGTCGGCAAACTGTGCGTGACAGGAGTGATAGCGGCGATGACGCCGAAGGGAGACCGTTCGATCACGGCCAATCCGTGGTCGCCGCTGAACGCTTTGGTTTGCAAGAACTCGGTTCCTGGCGAAAGCATTCCGAGCGTGCGGAGTTTTTCGATTTTGTGTTCGGGCCGACCGATCCCGGTTTCCCGCATTTCCATCAGTCCGAGTTCTTCGCACTGATCAATGCTGATCCGGCGAATGATGTCGATGACCTTCTTGCGATCTTCCATGCTGCGGGCACGAAGCTGCAGGTGGGCGGCACGGGCGGCGGCAACCGCTTCGTTGACATCGGTGAAGATACCGTTGTGACCGGCGCCCGGTGGAACATGACGGCTCAGCGGCGTGTTCGAACCGGCCGGCATTGGGCCGACTTCGGAAAGGACCGCAGCGACCACGTTGCGGATAAGTGATTCGTCAAGTTGCATGATTGAAGGTCAATAGGTGACTGGTTTCAGGTGACAGGTAATGGGAGATCGAGTGGCAGGTGGTCGGCAACCTAAGAAAGATTGCCTGCAACCTTTTACCCCTCCTCTTTCCGACAATAAACCGATTTCTTTTCGACATGAACGCTGTCGACGATGCCGGTAACAACCGCATCGATCGGCAGGGTTTTGGTTTCGGGTGTTAAGCGGGCGGAACTGCCTTGGCACACCAAAACGAGATCCCCTTCACCAGCTCCGAGCGTGTCGACCGCGATGAACGTCCGCCCGGTCGTGAGCAACCGTTCGCGACTGTCGGTATCGAGCCGATACGGCTCAACCACCAGCAGCTTGTGGCCCTTCATCGACGCCACCTTTTGGGTGCTGACGATCGATCCGGTGACGCGTGCTAGGAACATGCTTGGAAATTCGAAGTGGGGATGAATGAATTGGAGGTTACCGCGACTGCTTAACAGCCGATCGCTTTCTTGGCTCGTTTGGCTACGATCCATTCTTCGTTCGTCGGGATCACCCAAACTTGAACGCGACTGGATTCGCTATGCAGGCTGCCTTCGCCGCCTGCCGATTTTGACTCGGCACGATGGTTTTGGTTTTGGTCGCTATCGAGTTGGATGCCGAAGCTATCAAGCCCCGCACAAACCGCTTCGCGAACGACTTCTGAGTTCTCGCCGATGCCGCCCGTGAAGACGATCGCATCGAGACCGCCCATGGCGATCATCATGCCGCCCATGTGACGCCGAATTTCTTCGACGAAAACGGACAACGCCAGTTTTGCTTTCTCATTACCCTCGTCCGCGGCCGCTTCGATGTCCCGGAGGTCACCGCTGAGTTCGCTGAGACCTTTGAGTCCGCCTTCACTGGCCAAAAGCTTGAGCAGTTCTTCGAGTGATTGACCCGAGCGCTCGATCAGCAATGGAAGTGCAAACGGATCGAAGTCTCCAACACGATTGTTCTGCGGCAGCCCGGTTTGAGGGGTCATGCCCATCGTCGTCATCACGCTTTGTCCGTTCTGGATCGCGGTCAACGAACTGCTGCCACCCAGGTGACAGGAGATAATCCTCGCGTCGTCGCGTCCGAGTAACTCGGCAGCACGCTCGGCGATGAATCGGTGACTCGATCCGTGGAACCCCCACTTTTGAACCTGGTACTCCTGACGCCAACTCGGCGGGATCGCGTAAACGCGACGGGCCTCCGGAATCGTGTCGTGGAATTCAGTTTCAAACGCGGCGACCAACGGCAATTCGGGAAAACGCTCTCGCAACAATTTCATTGCCGCGATGTACGGAGGGTTGTGCGCGGGTGCGGCGGCGTTCATTTCAGCCATCGCATCGAGCACGTCATCGTCCACCAAAAACGTCCCACTCTTTCGTCCACCGTGAACGGCTTTAAAACCGATCGCGGAAACTTCCGATGCGTCTTTCAAACATCCGTTTTGTGGATCGGTGAGCTGGTCCAAACACGCCTGCACGGCGACACCGTGATCGGGGACCGGCATTTCCGATTCGTTGTGATAATCACCGATGGTGACTTCACAACGACTCGTCGAGGCATCGCCGATACGTTCGACCGCACCGCGTGCGAGCACACGGTCGCCGGGACGCACGTCGACCGCTTGCAGGTCACCGCTGACGTCGAGCAGTTTGTATTTGAAACTGGTGCTACCCAGATTCGCAACGAGGATGAGCATGTGGGATCTTCCTTGAGAGAACGATTGGCCGTAGAGACTAGGATCAGCTGAAGTAAGCGCCGATCAATCCGTCGGCGGGGCGAGGGATGATGTGGCTGCTGACGAGTTCGCCGACTTGAGCGGCTGCCGCAGCACCTGCTTCGACGGCTGCACGAACGCTGCCGACGTCACCACTGACGACGGTCGTGACGAGTCCGCCACCGAGGTCGATTCGTTTGACGATTTCCACGTTGGCCGCCTTGGCCATCGCGTCGGTTGCTTCGACGAGTGGAAGCAAGCCTTTGGTTTCAATCAGTCCGATTGCATCATTCATTGGAGAATATTCTTTAGTGTGGAGAGCTGAGTGGGTGTGTGAGTTAAAAAACGCGTGACGCTATTTCTTAGCAGCGGTGGTGGCAGGCAGCTTCAGAACCTTTTCCAAATCCGCGTGCGGACGTGGGATGACCTGAACGCTGACGACTTCGCCGATTCGACCTGCTGCTGCGGCACCGGCATCGGTAGCTGCTTTGACAGCCGCGACGTCACCGGTGACGAAGACGGCGGCCAATCCGGCACCGACTTTGTCCCAGCCGAGGAACTGCACATTGGCAGCTTTCATCATCGCGTCGGATGCTTCGACCAGGGCGACGAACCCTTTGGTCTCGATCATGCCGAGCGCTTCACTAATTTTTGCCATCGAAATTGGTCCTTCTGAGGGAGGTTTGGGGGGTGGAAAGAGTTAGCTGTTGTTTAGTGCCCGCAAGCACACGGTTGAGGCATCGGTTTCAAAATGACTTCGGTTGCCGCGTCCAAATTGCACGCGTTGCCTTCGTCGGTATCGATGTGAACCTCGAGTTTTGCCGCCTTGTCCGCTCGGACGAGGACGTCGTCGAAGATCACGCCACAATCGTTGCTCTTGACGTGGAGCTGCATCATGTCGCCGTTGGCGACACCGTAGTAAGCCGCGTCATGGTCGTTCATGTGAACGTGACGGGCAGCCCGAATCACGCCTTGTTCGAGTTGCACCGAACCGGCGGGGCCGACCAGAACACATCCCGGCGTGCCCTCGATCTTGCCGCTGTGGCGAACCGGGGCGTCGATACCGAGCGAGATCGAATCGGTGAATGCGAGTTCGAGTTGACTAAACGGACGGGTCGGGCCAAGGACACGGACGTTTGGCAACATCCGACGTCGTGGTCCGACGACCATCACCGTTTGCTTGGCGGCGTAAAAGCCGTCCTGGTAGAGATCCTTGTCCGGTTCGAGCACACTGCCGCGCCCGAACAAGATCTCAACGTGCTCATCGGTGAGGTGACAATGCCGCGCCGAAATGCTGACGCGGAGATTAGGTTTCCCATCAACCCATCCCAATGGCGAAGCACCGGTTGCTCCGGTATGAACCGGAACGGCAGCGCCGTTTGATTGGGTTTGACGGATCGCGCTGCGGACGAGCGCTTCGATCTGTGCTCGATCGACGGTCATGCTCATAGGGAGTTTGCCGAATCGGCATGGTGTGAGGAGGGGGACAGTGAAGAATTCTGGGAAAAGTTTGGGTGATCGGTTGTGCCCAACGGTGGCAACGCCATGGACGATGACGACGGTTCGACAGGTGCCAACTGTAATTCGACCCCCGCGGACTCGCAGGTCGATTTCCAGCGATTTTCGAGTTCGCCGTCGGTAAGTATTCGGTTCACTTCACCTAGCCGGCATATTTGTGACAAGCTGACCTTGCCGAATTTGCTGCTGTCGGCCAACACGATCGTCTGATCGGCGGCGGCGATCATCGCCTTTTCGCTCTCGACCAACATCATGTCGCTATTAAAAAAGCCTCGTTCGGTGACGCCGGCAACCGACAAAAATGTCTTGGCGACGTTGATATCAGCGAGCATCGCATCAGCCATCGGACCGATCGTCACGGACGTTCGACGCCGAACGCATCCGCCGATCATGACGAGGTCAATGGAATCACTGGTCGACAAAAGATGCGCCACCGGCAGTGAATTGGTGACGACCTGCAACGTTCGATTCACGATCAAACGGGCCAATTCGTAGACCGTGCTGCCGCCGTCGAGCAGAATCGTGTCGCCGTCTTCGATAAACGAAGACGCCAAACGTCCGATCGCCTGTTTTCGCGGCCATCCATCGTCGCGGTGCGACCGGAACGTGCCGATCGTGTCGGTCTCGCCAGTCCAATAGACCCCGCCATGGGTACGGCGAGTTTGACCGGCGTCCTCGAGAACCTCGAGATCGCGACGGACAGTGGACTCACTAACCCCAAGGATGGACGAAAGCTCACCTAACGCCGCGAACCCTTGGGCCCGAACGTGGTCTCGTAGCTTCTCTCGTCTCGACTCGGTGGACAATTTGATCTTCCGGAACCGTGATTGGTTTCTCTCAGCAAGTGCAAGTATTCTTCCACAATCGGCGAATTGCAAGCACTAAGTCCGGAAAAAGGGAGGATTAGTGAAACTAGACACATTGACGCAGGCATTATCGGCCCGAAGGCGAAAGCTTTCTTCCGCTTTATGATAGATTTCTCTCATCTAGCCGTCGAAAGAGGGGGAAATGCAGCATTTCCTTCACGGCCAGAATCCCGGCAGGCGAGACCGGAAATCGCCCCACCCGCGGACCTCGCTGAGGGAAGATTCCGCGACAATCGGCGCCCAAGAAAACAAAAAGAGAATCGCGACTGCGAAAAGCCGCGGCCGCGCTGTTGGCGCCGACGACTTGGTGTGGGCGCTGTCCGCTTGGCGCGTCCGGGAGGGCTGCGCCAGGTGAGAAATGGCGAGCCTCGGACAGGCTGTGAAGTTAAGAGTGTGACCGTTCGCCCCGCGAACGAGCGCCCCCGCAAACTTCGTTTGCGGGAGCCGTCGATTGTATGACTGAAGGATTTCAAATGTAGCGGAACGGCGCAAGCCGTACGGTGACTCGGGACCGGACGGCTTGCGGGCTGTTGTTTTTGTGAGCCGACGGCGCTAGCCGCGGGCCTAACGGCTAGTACGTGCCCATTGGAGGCCCGCAGCTAGCGCTGTCGGCTCACTCATTTTTGCGAAACGCCTAACTCAACAGTCCGCGAGCCGTCCGGTTCCACGCCGAAATTTAACGCTGACAAAGTGTTAGTCGTCGATCGGCTTTTTGTAGAACTTGCTCAGGTCGAACTCTTGGCGTTGTTCTTGTTCCATCAGTTTTATGCGTGATTCGAGTCGTTCGATTCGCCGCAGCATGGCGGGG
>NZ_JAMQBK010000089.1 GCF_023701485.1 Aporhodopirellula aestuarii | reverse complement strand
ATTTCCGAACGGCTCCTAAGTGGCTAATGTTCCGAAGGCTGCTTGCCTACCCAGATGTCCTGTCTTCACTGGGTGGGGGCCCGCTGACGTCGTCGCGGTTACCAGTGAATTGAGAGTCAGCCCAAAAGCCTTGCCGGCTGTCATTTGGGTTTAGTGAATCGTTGGCGACGTACGATCTATAAACAAGGTCGTGCAGTCGTCACGCGGTCACTTTGCTGCCATTTCCCTCTTGTGGTGAACGTCTCAGCATTGGTAGGTACGACCCGCAGAGGTTTCCGAACGGTCAAAAAGCCGCAAAAAAGGTGCCTTCGCGATCTGTGTCCAACCCTCACAAGGAACCGCTCGGCGATGCCTTTTCCCGTTGCCTTCCCGTCGTCACCACCGCTGACGAGCTGCGATTCGCTTACGCGTCCGGTCGCGAACCGCAGTCGAGTGAAGCGGTGCCCTCGCATTGCTAATCTGATTGCACGACTGCTGCCAGTCTTGATGCTCCTTCTTTCACCAGTTGCCTTTGCCCAAATGGGTGGAGCCGGAGGCGGCATGGGCGGCGGAGGTGCTCAGGCCCCCGAGGCAACGGTGAAACCGAAGTTTAGGGACCACATCCACACACACGCGGGGATGACATTTCGCCGTGAACGCGGTGACGCCGTCGTCGCGTCGGTGCGAATTATCGGAAACCGAACGGTATCCGCGGCTGACATCTTTACCGAACTGCAGACCCGTAAGGGGCGGTTCTACGACAGCGAGACGGTGCTCGCGGACGTTCGTCGCCTGAACGACATGGGGTCGTTTGATCAGGTGACGTTTGACGTCAAACCGCTTGGGGCGAACCCCGAAGACCAAGCCGAAATGCCCCCAACGCAGCCGGGCGAAACATTGACTCCGAGCGTGATTGTGACGTTCTTCGTTCACGAACGTCCGATGGTCGCGAAAGTGGTCTTCCACGGCAACCGAGCGCTCAATGATCGCGAGATCGCTGGACGCGTTGGCGTTACCGCTGGCGATCCACTGAGTGAGTTTTCGGTCGAGTCCGGGCGTCGCCGTCTGCTCGACTACTACCACGACGAAGGCTTTAATCAGGCGGCTGTTTCGGCGGCGATCACCAGCAACGATGGCGGAGCTTCGGTCGGCGTCACGACGGGCGACTTGCCGCCCGGAACGGTGATCTACCGCATCAATGAAGGGCCGCTCGAACGCATCGCTGACATTCAAATCGAAGGCAGCACGATCGTGACCGAGTCGCGGTTGAAGAAGATCATTCGCAGCCGCGGACCGATGGTCGGCTTCATGAGCTATCTGGGCAACAAATTCAACAAGAAGATGATCGAAGAAGATGTCAATCTTCTCTCATCGTACTATCACACGTTGGGGTTCCTCACCGCCACGGTCGGACGACGTTACGAATATGACGAGACCGGCAAATGGGTGAATGTCTACTTCGTCGTCAACGAAGGTCCCCGTTTCACCGTGGGAGACGTGCAGATCATTGGCAATGAATTCATTACCGAAGAATCGTTGCGTGCGAGACTAGAACTGCATGCGGGCGATATGTTCGACGGAACGATCATGCGTCGCGACGTTGGCGAAATCGTGTACGGCTACGGCGAACTCGGCTTTATCTATGCCGAAGTCAAACCCAAAACGATCATGCGTGATGAAAATGGTGTCGCGGACATCGTGTATGAAATCACCGAGGGGGATCGATGGAAAATTGGTCGCATCCTGGTCAATATCGATGGCGAGCCACACCTGATGCGTGAAACCACCATGCTAAATCTGGTTGACATGAGAGAAGGCGATTGGATTGACCGACGTACGTTGGAAATGAGCCGCCGTCGAATCGAACGCAGCCAATTGCTAGAAACGAATCCTGCGGTCGCGGAAGCTCCCGATATTAAAGTTGTGCCGAAGGAGGACGTTTTGCGATGATCGACGTCATGAATTTCCAAACGAAGAAGACAACCGTGAAACGTGCCGTCGGACTGCTTACCGCTCTCCACGTGAGTGCCGCAACTTTGCTTGCTCCGGTGCTAGCGTTCGCGCAGCAACCGTATTCACCACCATCGGCCTATTCGGTTCCTCAACCTGCACCTCAATATGGCGGGTCGACGTACGGAACGAATACTCCACCGAGCTTTTCGACGCCCGGCTATGGAACGGCTCCGCAGACATCGGCGCCAGCGAGCCCGAATGCCTATGGCGGCGACGTTTACTCGCAGCCGCCGGCGTTCAATCCGACCTACAACGATCCGCCAGTCAACTATCCTCCTGTCGCGCCGTATCCACCCATGGTAACGGGCCCGGAGGTTCGCGAGGCGGACTTGATCATCCAAGGCTATCCGGCTCGGACCGGACGCGTGATGTTCGGCGGTGCCGTTAACAGTGACGCGGGTGTCACCGGTCAAGTCACGATCGACGAACGAAACTTTGATATCTCGCGTTGGCCAACTTCGTTTCAAGACCTGTTCAGCGGCACGGCGTTTCGTGGTGCAGGGCAAACGTTCCGACTCGAAGCGGTCCCGGGGAGTGTCTACCAGCGATACACGGCGCAGTTCGCAGATCCGAACCTGTTTGGTTATCTTCCGATCAGTATGTCGATCAGCGGGTTCTATTATGACCGCCAGTTTGACGATTGGGACGAGGGGCGATTGGGCGGACGGTTGTCGTTCGGTTACCGGATCACCCCTGACCTTTCCATCTCCGCTGGTGTGAACGGACAAAATGTTGAGATCAGTCAAGCAGCCGATCCGTCATTGCCTCAATTGGCCGAAGTGCTTGGCGATAACGCCCTCTATAGCGGCATGTTCTCGCTGATCCACGACACGCGGAATAGCCCATTGCAACCGAGTGAAGGTCACTACATTAAAGCGAGCTACGAACAAGCGTTTGGTGATTTCGACTACGGACGCTTTGAAGGGGAATATCGCAAGTACTGGCTAATGCGTGAGCGTGCCGATGGTTCGGGGAAACAAACCCTGTCGTTCGGAAGCCAGATCGGCATTAGCGGTGAAGACACGCCAATCTTCGAAAACTTCTTTGCCGGTGGTTACGCCACCATTCGCGGTTTCGATTTCCGAGGGGCATCGCCAGTGGTATCGACTGGCGCCGGACTCATCGAGGTCGGTGGCCGGTTCCAGTGGCTCAATTCGGTGGAATACATGTTCCCGTTGACGGCCGACGACGCGTTCCGTGGTGTTGCGTTTGTGGACTTTGGTACCGTCGAAGAAGACATCGAGATCAATGAAGATAACTTCCGGGTTGCACCCGGATTCGGGTTTCGCGTCGCGATCCCGATGCTCGGGCCGGCTCCCCTCGCGTTTGACTTTGCTTTCCCTGTCATGAAAGCAGAATTCGATGACGAGCGGATGTTCAGCTTCTACATGAGCACGACTCGTTAACGGCACGTCTGTATGCGATCCAACGATTGCGGCCATCTCTTGGTAATTCGAGAGGTGGCCATTTTTGTTGGGACGTTTTTCAAAAAATGACGTAGCACGCAATAGGTGGCTACGTTTGTCGGAACATGGTCTGCCATCTACCGACGGCGGTTACGGTAAGTGTGGAAATGCTCTAGCGAGTCGAGAAACCATCGGTCAGGCGTTACTGCTTCCGGCGCCACGCAACGTCGAAAAATTTGTCGTGATCAATTCTTCGAGTTCGCCTTTGCTGGCGGGTTTGACAACGAAATGATCACAGCCGGCTTCGATCGACTGTTGTTTCACTAGCTCCTCGCTTCGTCCGGAAAGTGCGATCACGAGGCCTTCGTAATGGTTTCGCCGAAGTTCGCGGACGACGTCGTGCCCATGGATATCAGGCAGTCCGATGTCCATCACGACGCAATCGGGCGGATTGTCCGCCACGATGTTTTTGGCCGCGGTGCCGCTGTGACAAATCGTTGTGTGGAAACCTTCAAGCTTGAGTAGCATCGCGGTCGCTCGCGCCGCGTCAACGCTGTCATCGACGACAAGCACGTGCAGACCTCCGTTGACGTGTTGAGACTCGTTTCGCAGTTCCGCTTTGCGTCGTTCCCGTTCGGCACGAAGAGCGTCAATGGACAGAATCTCCGCCAAGCGGCGAACTTTCTCAACCAGCTCTTTGGCGTCGACGGGTTTCGATTGGTAGTCGTCGCATCCCACCTCCAAACAACGCTCCTTGTCACCTGTCATTGCATCGGCGGTCATAGCGATAATGGGGCGTTCAAATCCTGTTGCACGCAGTTCAGCGGTTGCCGCGTACCCATCCATTACGGGCATCTGCATGTCCATGACGACCACGTCGAATGCCTGGCCGTTTTGCTCGGCCGTGCGAATTTTTTCGATCGCTTCGCGTCCGTTGGTCGCAGTGTCGATCGCTGCACCGGCGCCTTCGAGAATGTGCTGCGCAACAAACCTCACGTCGCGTCGGTCGTCGACCAAAAGCACGCGGCAACCCAGGCAAACGCGATTGCGTGGACGTTCGGTTTGGTGTGACACCTTCTCGATTTGGAACTCATCAAACGAAACATTCTCTAGATCGCCGACGGGGAGTTCGACACGGAAGGTTGACCCGACCCCCAGTTCGCTTTCAACGGTCAGTTGCCCGCCGAGCATGGTTACGAGTCGTTTGCTGATCGAGAGTCCGAGCCCGGTGCCGCCAAACCGTCTCGTTACCGACGAGTCCGCTTGTGAGAATGGTTTGAAGAGTTTGCCCATGTGCTCACCCGAAATACCGATTCCGGTGTCTTGGATTTCAAATCGGAGTCGATGCTGGTCGTTGGCCTGGGTATGAGTGACCCGCAGTTGGACTTGGCCTTTTTCAGTGAACTTGATGGCGTTGCCGATCAAATTGATGAGCACTTGTTTGAGGCGTTTGGGATCCGTTTCGATGGTCGAAGGCAATTTTCCTTCGCCGACGACGCGGAGTTCGATCGATTTGTCTTCGACTCGGACCTGCATCAACGCCCAGATGTCTTGGAGGACTTCTGAGAGCTTGCATGATTCGGGTTCAATATCGAGTTTGCCGGCTTCGATCCGCGACAGGTCGAGGATGTCATTGATGATGTCGAGCAGGTGGTTGCCGTTGCGTTTGATCGTCTCGACGCAGCCGCGATTGTCAGGGTCGTCGAGGTGACTCAGGAGCATGTCGGCGTGGCCGAGGATCGCTGCCATCGGCGTTCGAATCTCGTGGCTCATGTTCGCTAGGAACTCGCTCTTGCTGATGCTGGCTTGCCGGGCCATCTTCTCGCTCTTTCGCAGGGCCTCTTCCGCTTCGCGTTGGTTGGTGACGTCGGTGTTGGTGCCGAACCAGCGGAGGATGTTCCCGGCTTTGTCTTTGATGGGCACCGCTCGAGATAAAAACCATCGATACTCACCATCCTTGCCGCGTAGTGGAAAGGTGTCTTCCCAGATTTCGCCGGTTTCTCTTGCCCTCAACACGCTCTCACGCACGCGGTCGACGTGATCAGGGTGCTGGACCTTTGTCCAACCCCAGTCTCGCATCTCGTCCATCGTGCTGCCGGTGTAGTCGAGCCAACGTTGATTGAACCAGTTCACTTTGCCAAAGTCTTCGCACGTCCATGCGAACTGGCTCATGTTGTCGGCCAACATCCGAAAACGTTCTTCTGACTCACGCAACGCCTGTTCGATTTTTGCTCGTTCGACGATCGCCCAGGTGCGTTCGGCGGTGTCTTCGACCAGCACAATTTCGTCCGCAGTCCAATCGTGTGGCGAGGCGTTTTGCACACCAAAAACGGCGACCAATCGGCCTGCCTTGAGCAGCGGTACGGCAATGAACGCGTGAATCTGAAGTCCTAGATAGATTTCTAGATTTGGTTCATCGATACGCGGGTCGTTTTGTATATCGTCAACGACGATGGTTCGGCCGGCGTGGCATTCGTCGTAGATCAGCGAACCAAAGTCTTTCAAGTTGTACTTGCCTACCACGCTCGGCACACCGAAGGTGTAGTCGCGGTGGACCACGATTTGAGATTCATCAGACTCCACATCAACATACAACGTGCGACTGACTCCCAAGTGCACGCCGAGAACGCGTGCAGCCTCTTCTTGGATCTCGGTGGGGTCGGCGAGCGTGCGCAGGGAGTCCGCCAACGCTACTCGGAACGCATCCCGAGCGGCGGTTAAACTGAGTTGTCGATTCAAATCTTCGACAAGCTTGCGATCCGCGACCGCATCTTCCATGAGATTCAATGCTGCCAATCGTGAATCTTGAAGTTCGCTCACAGTGTTGCGCAGTTTCAACTCACGCTCTTTCAGCCGTTCCCGCTCACGCTCGAGTTGGACGACCGAGTCCAGTGTCGAATAGGCCGCCGACGCGAACTTGCTCAGGCTGTTGAGCAGACGCAAATCTTCTAAATCAAACCGACGTTCGTCATCGTGAGATACCGCCCAAACCGTCCCGACGGGTTCGCCGTTAAGGTAGAACGGGACCAGTAGGCTTTCGCATATGGCCGGAAGGGAAGGAGCGAGATAGCGGAAGTATCGCTCGGGGTGGTGGAACAGTTGTGCTGACTTGCGTTCGAGCACGACGGCGCAAGGACCGAAGTGACGCGGTGTGCCGCCTCCGACATGATGGCACCATTTACCAGCGATCGCGGGCCATACAAAGTCGCCTGTTTCCTCTGAAATGAGACTGATTCCTGCCGAGCCGACACGAAGCATGTCGAGCGTCACGTCGGCGATCTTGTGGAGAATATCGTGTGGCGAATCGGCTAGGTGTTCGGCGAGCGTCAGTAGGACACGCGTTTCGGTAGCATGATCCGCCGGACGTGACGGACGCTGATCGAGCGAGTCGGTAAGGAGTATCGATTCGAGCGTTACGCCAGGAGGAGGCTTGAGTAACGCCGGATCAAGCGTGCCCGCATCGGGATGGGTGGCAGAGTTTTGCGACATTTTATGCCTTGGTCGATTCATGTCGTATGTCAAACTCCAACGGGAACCGTTTAGGTTCGTTCAATCGTTGGCACAGTTCGTTGATTTGTCGTTTCAATTCAATCATTCGCATCTCGCGGCCGACGGCGGCACGGTTGAACCGTAACAGCTCTTCATGTTTGGTGCGCAGTTTGTCTTCGGCATCTTTGCGGTGAGTGACGTCACTGGCGGCGCCAAACCACTCGATGATTTCGCCGTGCTCATCCAAGATGGGGATCGCGCGGGAGTAGGTCCATCCGAAGGTTCTGTCGCTTCGCAAGACTCGATGTTCCAGTTCAAAGATGCACTTGGACTCGATCGCTCGGTTGATCAGCTTCTTCACTTGCGTACGGTCTTCCGGCGGGATGAACATTTCCAACCAAGT
This sequence comes from Aporhodopirellula aestuarii, assembly GCF_023701485.1. Lineage (GTDB taxonomy): Bacteria > Planctomycetota > Planctomycetia > Pirellulales > Pirellulaceae > Rhodopirellula > Rhodopirellula aestuarii. The sequence goes on along the minus strand of NZ_JAMQBK010000089.1, from coordinate 7,515 downwards.
CTTATGAGGTTGGGAATCGCTCGGGAAAAGCTTGTGGTTGTCGATTTGACGCATCTCTGTCCAGTCGGCATTCATCGAGTAGACGATGTCCGATGTCGCATTCGTGAGTGCGCGGAATCGCTCTTCACTTGAACGCAACGCCGCTTGCGCTCGTGGACGTTCGATTGCGATACCGGCGAAGTGCGCGAACGCTTCGAGCGCGATTAGCTCTTCTTCCGTTGGCTCGCGTGGGGTGGAAAAATAAATCGCACTCGTTCCCAGCAGTTCGCCGGAACTCGCCCGGATCGGCTGTGACCAACATGCGGCGAGATGGTGTTGGTTTGCCAGTTCACTGAAATCAGCCCAGAGCGGATCAGACTGGATGTCAGAAACGACAACGCGTTCTCCGCGGAAGATTGCTGTTCCGCAAGAGCCAGCCCGCGGGCCGGTTTCAATCCCGTCGACCGCCGCATTGTATTCTCGGGGCAATCGTGGGGCAGCACCGTTTCGCAGGTGCCTTCCATCGGGAGCGAGCAATAGGATGGAACCAAACGCGGTTGGAATTTGCAACTCGATAAACGAGACCAGTTCCGTCAGGATTTCGTGTAGCGATCGTTCCGATGTGATCATCTCCAGAATCCGGACCTGACGGGAACGAAAGTCTTGCGCAATCTTGCGTTCGTGGACGTCGATGACCGACCCGATGAAGCCTAGGAATTCGCCTGCATCATCGAATCGTGGTCTGCCGGTATTGATTGCCCAGCGATATTCGCCATCGGGTTGACGAATGCGATGGTCGATGGAGAACGGGACGTGTCGCGCATTGGCGTCGAGGAATATCTGGCGTGCTTCTCCGCGATCATCAGGGTGGACCGCGTTGAGCCATCCGAAACCGCCTTCGCCCAAGCCTTCTTTTTCGCTTTGTCCGGTGTAGTCGAACCAACCTTGCGAGAGAAACGAACACGCTCCATCGACTTCGGTGGTCCACAGCATTGTGGGGGCGTTGTTTGCCATCGTTCGGAAGTATGACTCGCTTTCACGTAGTGCCGCTTCGGCTTGCCGCCGCTGAGTGACGTCGCGAAACACCAAAACGCATCCGACGACGTCGCCGTGGTTTCCTCGAATGGGCGCGGCGCTATCATCGATCGGGCATTCGCTGCCGTCTTTGCGGATCAGTGTTGTGTGATTGGCGAGACCTACGACGGTGCCTTCGGACAACGCTTTCATCGCCGGGTTTTCCCTGGGTTCGCGTGTGTCTTCGTTGACGATGCGGAAAACCTGGTTGAGCGGCAAACCGGCGGCCTCTTCCAGCGTCCAACCCGTCAATGTTTGCGACCTCGGGTTCATGTTCACGATGCGACCGTCAGTGTCGGTGGTGATGACCGCGTCACCAATGCTTTCAAGGGTGACACTCAGCAGGTCACGTTCTCTGCGGAGTGCCTCTTCGGCTTTCTTGCGATCGGTGACATCGCGGGTGAGAGCCAGTTGCAATATTTCGCCACTTGGCCCGGGAAGCGGAACGGCGTGCGTTTCCATGTGACGACGCGTTCCCGTCAAGCCGACGATGTCAAACTCGAGTTTGTCGCGTTCGCCCCGGCAAATCCGCTCGTTGAATTCGTGGAATTTCTTGCGGTCTTCGGGGGCAATCAAGTCGTAGACGCATCCCCCGGTCACGGTCGCCGATGCTTCTGCCCCGACCATTGAGAGACCAGAGGGGTTCATCTGCAGAAGCGTTCCGTCGGAAGCAACCAGTTTGATGCACTCGGGAGTCGTGTCCACGATCGCTTGCAAAAATTGTTCTCGCTCGCGAAGTGCTTCGTCCGTTCGCTTTCGCTCAGTAATATCCATCACAATACCGGCGAGCTGAATCGTGTCGGCGGATCCCCCGGTTACGGCGTGGCCGCGTTCTTCGAGCCATAGTGTTTCGCCATTGTCGGGGCGAGATATACGGTACTGACTCACGTAGCTGCCGCGGTTTTGAATTGCGCTTTCAACGACCGTTTGGAGATTGCGGGCATCGTCGGGATGAATGAGCGAAAGCTGTTCGGTCCTGGTACCGATCATCGAGTCATGGTCTAGCCCAAAGACCTCGCCGACGTTGTCCGAGAAAACGATATGGTCGTCCGATGCGTCCCATTGCCAGGCAACCATGTGGGCGGCACCGAGCGCCATACGGAGTCGCTCCTCACTTTGGCGCAGCGACTCGGCGGACTCAATCCGCATTTGGGCGATTTTCAGGTGTGCTCCGACGCGGGCCAACAGTTCGCGAGCGCTGAAGGGTTTTACCAAATAATCGTCGGCCCCCGCTTCCATGCCTTCGACACAGCTTTCTTCGCCAGCGCGAGCGGAGAGCATGATCACGGGGATTTCGGATAGCTGTGGATCGGCGCGGAATTCTTGTAACAGTCCGAAACCGTCCAGCCGCGGCATCATCACATCGCTGAGGACCAGATCCGGACGCTCGGAACGAGCCGATTCCAACGCCGCCTTTCCGTCGGAGACAACGGTGACGCGGTAGTGTTCGGCGAGTAGCCGCGACACGTATTGACGCATGTCCAAATTATCGTCGGCGACTAACACCAGTGGCCGATCGTCGTCGCCTGCGGTGGTGCTCGAATTGGTGGGAATCGAAACAGGGTCGGTGGAGTGTGTTTGGTTCGCGTCAGCTCGCTGGTTCGCATTCTCCTCTTCGGTTTCGTCGGGAAGCCAACGGAGGGCTTCTTCCACGAACGGCGTGGCTCCCGTGCTGGTAGAAACGTAGGCCCGATGCTCGCCAACTTGGTCGCTCGGTAAGTGATCTTTTCCCACCGGGATTGTCACGGTGAACGTGGTGCCTTCGCCGAGGGTGCTGCTTGCTGAAATCGAGCCGCCGTGCAGTTTGACCAGTTCCTGCACCAACGCCAAACCGATACCGCTACCTTCATGGGTACGTCCCTCGGCGTTTGGGATACGGTGGAATCGTTCGAAGATTCGCGTCAGGTGCTCGGATGCGATTCCGGTTCCGGTGTCGCCAACCACGAGTTCGACGTTGTCTCCGCATTGACGCTGCGTGACCGAAATCTCGCCTTCCAACGTGAACTTGAACGCATTGGATAGGAGGTTCAGTACAATCTTTTCCCACATGTCGCGATCGACATAGGTGGGGGCGGCGATTTCACTACAATCGACTTTCAACCTCAGGCCGGCCCGTTCGACCGCAGAGCGAAAGACGCTGGCCAATTCCGAGGTGAACCCGACTAAATCAGTGGGTTGATATGCCGCATGAACGCGCCCGGCTTCGATGCGTGAGAAGTCCAGCAGGGAATTGACGAGACGCAGCAAACGGACGCCGTTTCGGTTGACGACTTCGAGCTGTCGTTTGGCGGACGGCGACAAATCCGTGTGACTGCGTGATAGCAGGTCCTCGACGGGGCCGAGCATCAAGGTCAGCGGTGTTCGGAATTCGTGACTCACGTTTGAAAAGAAAGTGGTCTTGGCACGATCGAGTGTTGCCAACGCTTCCGCCCGACGTCGCTCTTCTTCATACGCACGCGCGTTAGCGACTGCGGTCACGATTTGCCCGGCGAGCAAATCGAAGAAACCACGGTAGCTGTCGTCGAAGGCCAACCGGGGACTGAGCCCGCCCACCAGGAAACCGAAAGGTTGTGTCTGTCCCGATTTGGCGAGCGGAAGAACGACCGCCTGTCTCGGGGGCTCGGGCCACACGCCAACTGATAGGTCGCCAAATTGGTCGACCAAATCGTCGACCAAGATGCTCTCGTGGCGTTGCAAAGCCTCCTTAAACGGCCACGGACTGGCGTCGCTGTTGATGTCGATCACGTAGGGGCTGGTCGGCATTTCCTCGGTGACGCCGGCAAGACCCGCACGACGCGCCTGTTGCCCGTTGCTTTCGAGCAGATAAATCAGAGCGAATGGAACGTCCTGCGGGTTACTCTCGATGACAAGCGACGCATTTTGGCATGCTTCGTCGGTGGAGGTTGCCTCTTCGCTGGTCCGTGCGGCAAGTTCTCGTAGCGTTCGGAGTCGACGTTCACCGATCGTGCGTTCGGTGTCTTCGGTGACGACGCACAGCATGCCGCCAACGTTGCCGTCGTCCGAGGGAAGCGGACTGTATGAGAACGTGTGGTAGGTCTCTTCGGAGAAACCACGACGTTCAAGGAACAGCAGCAAACCTTCGTCCCAAGTTGCAACGCCCGTCTGTAGCACCGACTCGGCACGAGGACGGACGTCTTCCCAAATCTCCGGCCAGACTTCGGCAACCGGTTTTCCGAACGCCCACGGGTGTTTGGGACCGAGCGTCATTTTGGCGTACGCGTCGTTGTAAAAAAACGTGAATTCGGGACCCCATCCCAGCCACATCGCATAACGCGAACCGAGCATGATGTTGAGGGCCGTCTTTAACCCCTGGGGCCACTGCGCCGTGGGGCCGACTGGAGTTTGGGACCAGTCGAACTCGCGCGTTCGCCGGCTCATCTCGCCTTCGCCGGAGAGAAAGTCAAACGCGTCCGGCTCGGGGTGTTGCGAGTCGCTCATAGGTTTCTCTCTCACCATGATCTTCAGCGGTCCGAAAATAGATAAGTCCGAAATGTGAAAATCTTCAGAACGTCACCATGTGGCTGAGCATCATTCCATCGTAAGAAATCGGGCAAAGCGCAAATCGCGGATTCGCCGGCAAAATCTTGTCGATGCAAGGATGTTTAAGCGAATCCACCTATGGCTTACCGGCCTATGCCGATTTGGAAACGATAAGTCGTCAAGCGATAAAGCAATCTTCTGCGGCATGTTGCCTATAGCGTAACGCGTGCCAACGGATTTGCACTGCGGTGCTAGCGTTCGTTTTGCGATCGATTTTCGACCAATTGCCGCGAAATACGTTCAGAAAAACGTGGAGCGGTCGAGTCGTCATTGATCAATCGCAAACAGCTGGCAGCTGATCGTTCACTTGGTCGTTTTTTGACCAGTTGTGATTGCCGTCGATAAGCAACGCTCAAGAGGCTCGGTGAAGATAGCAAGCGGCGTCTGGAACGTCACCGGTACCAACTGCCGAGGCCCGAGTGGACATAAGTGACGTAACGAATCTACCCTGAATTCGCGGGGCTAATAAATGCTGGCAAGTCGCACCGCCAAGCTGGGCAGCATCAACGTTGATCGCCAATGCAGATGATCTCTTTGCTGGTGCGCTGGTAGAGATGCCCGTTTGCGGCGGTGAAGGGACTGAGGGTCCAAGTCTCACCGGGGAGCCCGAGGTCGTTAACCGCGACGAGCGCGTGCTCATCAAACTGATCGGCAGTCGCGTCGATCACGTAGACAGTGCCGAGTACGGTGCAGAAGTAGATGTGATCATTGACGACGATCGGCGTGGCGGCGGAGATGTGGCCAAATCCATGGCCTAGCCTTCGCTTGTCTCCCTCTACTTGAAATCCGGATCCGGTCGTGTCACCCGATTGGAATTCCGTCCATGAAAAGGTTCTCTTTCCGTTTTCAACAACGACCTGTATCGGAACTTGCAAGTAGTTCACTTCGGCGGTCTCGATGTTGATCCGGCCGAGGACTCCGGGTTGGCCGCTCATGAAGAAATGATACTTGCCCACCCCGATATTGGTGCGGTGTGTCTGCAAGTGGGGTGATTTGACTTTCGGTGCTGGGGCAGACGGTTTGTATCGTCCGCTGGTTTCGTCAAATGCGACGATACTGCCGGTATCGCGAACTCGGATTTGTTTTATTGTCTCGCCGGTTGCCAGATCAAGCACGAAGAAGTCGTTTTTGTCGAAGCAATAGGCATGTTTGTCGTCAATGAAGTGCGTTCCTTCGAAGTACAACCCTGGGCGTTCCCAATTCAAATCATGGGCCGCGTCGAGACGTGATAGACCAAGGCCATACGGCTTTTCCGGTGGGCTGTGACTACCGCCTTTGGCGTGCAACAGCACGGTCTCTCCATGAACCGATCCGAGTGCGCCTTTGCTATGCACGCTGATTCCGTCGGGAATCACTGCGGTGGGCTGGCCCGTTAGGGCGTCGAAGCATCGGACGTACATCCACGGCCAACCAGTTTTGCTGTTCTTGTCATAGTCTTTTGCTGTTTGCGGGCGACGCTCAGGATCGCTTGCGTCACGCATCATCGCGTAGTAGAGGTTGCCGTCATGTAGGAACGGTTGAAATTGTTTGGCAGAGTGTTTCGTTCGCACTTCGAATTCTCGCCCCCAAACACGCTGTCCGTCGAGTGTGTGGCATGCCATATAGCCTCCCGCGTTGACGAACCAAACGTGATTGCCGTCGGTAACGGGAGTGGGCGTCGTCGAATCCGTGAACGTGCCGTTGACTTGGTTGGGACGTTTGCCTGGGAGGTCACAACTCCAGAGTATTTCGCCGGAGTCCGCGTCGAGACAATAACCACGTGTTTCTGATACCCATGTTCCCTTGGGGCTGATGTCTTCGGCGCTGAGCTTGCGAAAGCAGGTTAAAAAGAGCTTGTCATTCCAGACCGCGATGCCGCTTTGACCTGTTTCCGGCAGCGGCATCACCCAGCGAATGTTTTCATTCGTAGCGACGCTCCAACGCGTCGGGTAGACCGTTTCGCTGTTCAGGTGGTCGTTGTGATTTGGGCCGCGGTTTTCAGGCCAGTGATCTCCGCCCGCTGCGGGGATTGCGAGTGCAGTGGCGATGATGGCAATCGTCATTCGGGGAAGGGCGTGCACGTTCGTATTTTGCCTGTGTAGATGGTTTGGGAGAATGGTCATTCCGCAGCGGTCTTAGGTCGAAGGCTGGTAGTGCCGAGCGGTGCCATTGTAAGCACGTAGGCTGGAGTTTTTCGGTATGTCGGTCATTTCATGCTAATCATGGTTCCTACGTTCAACCAAGGCTATCACTGGACTGCCAAAAATTGTTCTGGACAAGACGTGTCGCTATCCCTGTTGCGTTTAGCTGGATCTAGTAATTCGCGAACGGTTAGTCGCGATCGTGACGAGATCCAAAAGCCACGGACGTGAGTCCGGGGTTTGGGAAAACAAAGCGAAGCAAGTCGCAACGCGACGACACTAAACACGGGTGGACGCACGAATGAACCATCGGGAGCGGCATTTGTCATCGCTTCGCGACTTGGTGTTTGCGGGGGGCGACGTCGACCCCGGACTCACGTCCGGGGCTTCTGCCTGCCGTCGCTATCGCGACTAGGAATGGAAGCAATACTGGCGCGGCCTTGTATTTCCACGTCTTCGCAACGAGTTAGCACTCCAGGCTAACGCCCAAATGGCTCATAGGATTTTGCCCAATTATTCCGGCCTACCTGCTTAGTCGATTAATGATGTCGGATCGTGCCAAGTAACCAGCGACTCGGCTGATCGGTTGGTACGCGATTGATCGTTTCATTCGCTCTCGGTTGGATGGGGCGTCGATTGTATTACTGAAGGATTTCAAATGTAGCGGAACGGCGCGAGCCGTCCGGTGACTCGGGACCGGACGGCTCGCGGGCTGTTGTTTTAGGCGTTTGGCAAAAACTAGTGAGCCGACAGCGCTAGCTCTTAGGTTTAGTCGCATTTT
>NZ_JAMQBK010000088.1:72040-72432 GCF_023701485.1 Aporhodopirellula aestuarii | reverse complement strand
GCATCTTAAGTCGTGCCAAATACACCGGCCGAAGCGATGACAACGTCGATAGCCTGAAACTTCGATTCGACACTTTCAAGGCGGAGACTCTGCCGACGGTGGAGTTGTTCAAAAGCAAAAATAAATGCGTTGAGATTGACACCAGCCTGGACCGCCAAGCGGTCTACGAGTTGGTCCGCAGCCATCTCGCCGAACACACCGACGCCACGCACGCTGCCCAACCGCTCACCGAACGATCGGAAATCCTGCTGGGACTGAGACCTTATCCCAAACAAGAATCGTAAGCCGACTCGTTACCAAACAGTGGTGTTACCCCGGCCCCATTCGACACCATGATCAGAAGTGCTTTAGCGGCATCGAAAATGGGGACGGGGGGGGCGAGACCGGACGGC
>NZ_JAMQBK010000088.1:0-71987 GCF_023701485.1 Aporhodopirellula aestuarii | reverse complement strand
ACAGCCCGCTCGCGCCGTTCCGCTACGCGTTTTAGCGGTAGGACGTGAGCACTCTGGTTTGAGCAACCCAAGATTTTAGGTTCGATAACGCACTAGGTCGTCTGCACACGAGCCATTACGAACTCAAGTGGGTCACCGATCCTACCAATGAGCTACTTCGTGGTCTGCAATTGAACTCGGGCTTCTTCAAACCTTGCCTCAAAAATCAGTTCGGCGATGGACGCGATCTGCTCCGCATCGGCAGCTTCGTTTTGTTGCATTTTCCAGAGCAACCATGGCAGACGCAGATCCGCAGCTTTGGCTGGAAACCCTGGATCGATAGCGCGCTGCCGAAACTTCTGGAGCAATTCCAGATCGCGAAAACCGTACTCGCGACTCGGTTCAACTTGGGTCCCTTCGCCCCAATCATTCCAGGTCGCGATTTGGATGGAGGGCGCATCGAACGTGTTCGCCGTGACAAGCATTCGCTTGAACGTTTCGCCGCCCCAATCATCGATGCGTACGTACCCCTCACTCACTTTCGCGTCCGCATAGATATCGACAAACCGTGGAAACGCAACCGGAATCGCATGCTTCCACTCCTTGGCTAGCGACTGGAATCGCTCAGTCGCTGCAAACCCCATCGAGGGCACCGGCCAATCGTACGCTCCCACCGCACCGTCACGCCGGGTGTGCTCGCTAAAATACGCGACCGGTGACCTCAATCCGGAAAGGCATTCTCGCCAACCCTCGTCGGTCAACCCGGAATCGCCAAATGACAGCAGCAACGGCCTCCCGTCCACCCGCACGTAGCATGGGTCCTCGAACCAAGTCGCGGCGATATGGTTGATTTCACCAATAGCGTGTTGAACTTGCTGCGACTCGGCCAGCCGCCCCGCTTTGACGAGAAACGGAATCGTCTGATCTTCATAACAGATCGCAAAACGCATCCCCATCGCTGAAACCGATTCGAACAGCGTTTGAGTATTGCGATGCAGCATCGCATAGTCGTTGAAATCTTCCAGCCCGTACCAGTCGACGATCACGCCATCAATTCCCGCCGTTTTCATCAGCAACAGGTGATAGCGGATTACCGCTGGATCACTCGAATCATAAGGGCCGATCAATGGGTAAAAGTGGGACGCGATCGCCCGACGATCCCCATTGACCTCATGGGGGTCGAAATGATTCATCGTCCAGTGCCAACCCCAAGTTGTGCTCTTGGGATCATCGGCTGAGCGTGAGACGCTGAACCAAGGCATGTAATGCGCCAGCAGGAGCGGCTTGGCCGACGGCGGAGCAGCAGATTCGTCCGCCGTCGCTGCCGTTGCCGCGCAAATCATCATGCATGCGGCAACCGCAACAAAAGCCCTTCGAAGCATTGGAATCCCCCGAGCAAAAACTGACTAGACGCTTTGATCATAACCAAAACGAACCGCCAGGACCGGATTCGTTGGCTGTCTTCGACGTCATTGCGTTTTCAGATCGTTGCGAATAGCCAGCCGCTTCATCCGCCGAACGCAACGAGGGTCTTCCAGCACGAAGCCCTAGTCGACAGCATTCATGTCGCTGGAGTCGTTGAGTTGTTGCACTCGGTTGTGGTCGGCTTCATAGGCTCGAATGGCTTCGATATCGACACCATCGGTCACCCGTCGCGGAGAATCGTCACTGCACCCCAACGGAAGAACCGCGACAAGGACCAGCCACCTGGCACTCCACAAACGTTGCAGCACTTGATTCATTGTTTCACCGATTTGAATTGGAGGGATCATAAAAACCGCTTGGAATGCACCGTCGCATTCCAAGCGGGACGAGTTTAGAAAGGCACTGATTTTCTAGAACTGTTTGTCGATTACTTCGCCGGACGCTCGTGTGCCGAGCGCCCCCCACAATCCGTAGGGGCTTTCCGCGCCATCGTTGTAGCCCATCGTGACCATCCGCGCGGTCGAGTTTCCGGCTTCAATCGAATCGGTAATGAACTTGACCGCACCGTCTCCCATCAAGACATGACACCCACCCTGGTGCTGGCTCGACATTGTCGCAATAAGCGTCGTTCCGGCCGTGTTGTAGGGACCGCAGATTTCCCGGTTGGGAGCGAGGATGGTCGCGCATCCCGTCTGAAACGGTTGCACGTCAGCCCAGTTGAATCCTCGCCCATAACTCTCGCGTGAGATCATGTTGTAGGTCGGATCCCAAAATCTCGGACGCGTCGAATCGATCAGCGGCAAACAGCGTGATGGGTTGTTGCGAATATTGGCCGCCGAAATTCCTGGCGCGCTCTTATTGGCACCGTTTTCGGTCACCTGACCTCGAGTATCGCGGTCACCGAGATAAGTGATGATCTCGCCCATCGCAACCGTATTTGCCAAACCGTCGGTGCAATCTCGAAACCTCGAAACATCAATCGGTTTAAAAAACCCTCGGTGCGAAGCTCGGGCTTCTTGAACCTGTGCGCTCGGTTTCGTCGAACGGTCGTTGCTCCATGGTCCAAGATGCAACTCCCATATCGAATCTCCTAAGCACGCGGCGTAGTTCGTGCGTCCCAGCGACGGAAGCCCAAAGCCGGGATCACTCGGACAACGAAATCCAGGGAGCTCGGTCGTATAAGGAATGTATTGAATCTCTTCCGGCCCCGGCCCCATTGCCGGCCACGGTTTGGCAATCGTGCCCACAGCCGCCGCCAAATCGCCATCGGTGCGATTCGGGTTCGGGTTACTGATCGACTCCCACAACGCCTGCTGTTCGATGAACGGAAGGATACCAACGAGCATGCTCAAACGGTAGCGATTGCCTTCGTTTGATGACTTGTGCCATGCGTCCGGCGTTCCCGGTTGGGTACCGGTACCGTGAGTGGGCAACTGATCATAAGCGGAATGATAGTTGTGAATCCCTAACCCAATCTGCTTGAAGTTATTACTGCAGCTCATTCGACGAGCTGCTTCGCGAGCGGCCTGAACGGCCGGCAACAAGAGCCCCACCAAGACGCCAATAATGGCGATCACGACTAGCAATTCCACTAACGTGAACGCACGAGTTCTTTCAACCTTTCGACACATTTACGAGCCTCATTTTCTTATTTATTACGACAGGAGCGCAATCCAATGAGAACTAAAATCGCATTGCGATGCCCCAATGCTCAAATCGTATACCTGCCGACAAATAAGCAACGTATAATTTTGCGACAAATTAATAATAATTTGCGACTCACTGGCGAACACTCCGCCCGGAGCGCAGCAAAGTTGTCCGAAAGGTCACGCATCGTGCAGCGACCGTGCCGGCAAAACGAAGGGGACATTTGCCACGCGCGCATGGCGGATAAGGCAGCCGTGTTCACGGCCGATACGTTTCCCTTACCGGGGAACAAGTACGCCGGCGGCTCGCCGGATCGGCGCGATGCCAATTCGTTGAACGCGCAACCTCACGCAAACTGTTGTTGCATGGTGTCGAGGAAACGGGGCAAGAGGTCGGCGGGCAGTTCGTTGATGCCCGCGGCGGCCTGACGGCCACCTCCCGTTGGGAATTGCCGGACCAGCTCGTCGGCGCCCGTTTTCGTGGCGAGCGGCGCACGCACACTGACGAGATAGTCTCCCGACGGCAGTTCACTAAGCAAAGCGTGAGCTCGGTTAGGGTTATCGCGAGCGAGTTGGTTGCTGTAGACGCCGCTGACTCGCCGTGAAAATGATTCGTTTGGGAATAGAAACGCCGCGCACGTTTCCGTTTCCAGCTGCGGCGGAATCGAACCGGCTCTTTTCATGTCGCTCTCAAAACCATCTCGCAACTTTTCGAACGTGGTATCCGACGCAATGAATTCGAACGGATCGGCGTAAGGTTGAATCTTTCGATAGAGGTCGTCAGGAGCAAAGTAGAGGTCCTCCAACTGGCCGCCGTACCCGTTGTAATTGAGCAAGGTTCCGAGCCGCTCAAGTTCGCCGAGTTGTGATTCGTCGAGGTTCAAAGATGCCGCCGCTAAACAAGCCGCCTCGTGCAGGTTGTCGCCGAACAGAGCGGTGACCGCCCACGGCAAGAACTGCCCCTTCAAAAAGCGATTCACCAGTAGTCCTGTGCAAACGTCTCCCGCGGTGTCGATCTGAACAGATAGACGCGGAGAATCGGGAATGTCGCCGGCAAAGTGATGGTCAAAGTACGTCACGGGGACCTCGCAGGCCAAAATCCGCTCCAGATCATCCCGGTTTTTGTCCAGTGAAATGTCCAAAACCGTGACGGAGTCTCCCGCCGCGACGTTGACACGCTTGAGCAAGCTGATGTCGCGTTTGACGCCGGTCACCAAAGTCGATTCACGGGGCTCGGCAAGCCGTAATTGATGCAGAGCACAGATCCCGTCCGCGTCGCCATTAAAAACATCGAAGTGAGTCACGTCGGTCTCCCGGTACAAGATCAGTGGTGCCAAAACAAAGGGGGCGAGCGTTTCATCGAGATCCGATTCTCAGCCTGCGTTCGCCGCGGAAGTCGTTAAAACTTCCGGTGATTCACATTGGGTCGAAACCCCTGGCCGGTGATAATTTGTCCGCTCAATCTCGGATCTCAAGGGAATCAACCAGCCGTTGACGGGTGCCGCTCCCCACGATTTCTGACTGAACCAAGCACTCGCTCGCGGGACGACAATTGTAGTAGGAAGCCGCAGGAACGAAACGGCTTTCGCTCCGATTCTTCACCAGGGCAGTGCTCCGGGCGTTATCTCTCCCCAAACAAGCTACCAACCGGCACAAGCGACCATTAGTAGGTGAGTTCGGCGCCGCTGTAAAATCCGATCCCTGGCTGATAGACGCCGAGGCCTGAGCGGTAGTCGATGTGCTCGCGGTAGAACTTGTCGGTCACGTTTTCGATACCACTGGTCACCAATAACGCCCCAATGCGTTGGTAGGTGCGGATGTTGTAGACGGTGAACCCAGGCGTGGGTGCTTCTTCCAGCGTCGCCGCAACGCGATCTTGGTTGTCGACGATGCGGGCCGAAAACTCGACTCCCCAACGTCGCTGCGGGGAGGGATCTTGCACCAGCAGTCCCAACCGTGTGTCCAGCGGGGCGATCCCTGGCAAGGGCTCTGCATCGACGGTGTCATTGGCACTCCGAGAATCAAACGCCGACAACCGGGCAGGATCCAAACGACTGCGGTCGCGACCTTCCAAGTAAGTCAGGATTCCGAATGCGGACAGCATCGAAGTCAGATTGGCTTGGCCGTACGCTTCCACACCTGACAACGTCGCCAGATCAGTATTCACGAACCGAGCTCCCGTTTGGAAACCGTCGGACGTCCCCGCCGGATCGAGCAGGTCATAAGTGATGTAATTCTCGATGTAGGCATGGTGGGCATGCACGCCCAACTGAACAGTTTCGTCTTGATACTGAATGCCCAAATCGAATTGATACAGCCGTTCGGGATCCAGATCCGGATCGCCGTCCAAGAACGTTAAGCCCCGCTGCAACGACCCGATGTACGTGTATTCGGAATAGAGTTCGGTCAGCGTCGGTTGACGCATGGCGAATCCCAAGCCGGCGTCGGTGCTCCAACCGCGTCCCAAATCTCGCGTGGCGGTCAGGTACGTCGCACCGAGGAAGTAGGATTTGTCGAGCGATGTCGCCTCCAACTCGCTCAGCGGGTCTTCAACACCCGCGACAATGTCTCGCGAATCGGTAAACACGCCATCGATGCGTGCCCCACCGGTGACCATCACGTCGTCGGTCACGTCGGCGATTTTCTCGATAAAGAGTCCGACGTCGAGCGAATCACTACGAGGAATCGGGTAGTTGTTATCGTTCGTATCAGGGTCGTAAAAGTCGTACTCGTTGAGTTCCTGATTGAGATAGATCAGGTCCGTCCCAATCGAGACGTGTCCGTTGCCTGTGAGGAACGTCGAGTCGAGCCGATAGCCGCCTGACAAAGCATCCCCGTCGGTCGTTGTGAAGCCGTCGTTGGCACCGATCACCGATGGATAGAACGTTTGTTGCAACAGCGGGATTTGGCGATGCTTGCCGGGCCGGTTCGTATTGCCTTCAAACCGCGTCCGGTTGTACCAAACTTCGGCAGTGAATCGATCGGCGAAACACGGCATCTCGTTGGTGTACGTGACCTCATATCCGTCCGTCACCAAGAAGTCCAAATCGGTAACCAGCCCCGGGAACTCGACATCAGTTTGATCAAGTCGCAGGACATTCATCTCGATCGACTGATGATCCGAAAGATCGAAACCATACGCCACGAACAAATCTCGCGACTTATAGCTCGAAGGAATGAAAAACCCATCCTGTCCGGTCTCGTAGTCGTTTCCCGTCCGATGTCCGTAACTGATGTGAAAGCCGTAGTCTTCGTTGCCGCCCCAGTACGACTGGCGACCGTAGAGCTGTTTCCCATTGGTGTTGTAGGTCGCACTCGTCGAACCGTGACCTTCATAGCCCTGCTCGAAGCGCGGTGACTGCAAGAATTCCAAATCGACGAAACGAAAGCCCGGTCCATACCGACTCGCGTAGGGCCCCTTGATCAAAACCACGTCTTGGATCAATCGCGAATCGATCTTGCTCATCATCGTGTCCAAGTCCATCCGAGCCGGTGCCCAATACGACCCCGACGCGAGCACCTGACCGACACGCTGACCACGCACGCGGGTGTCCGTGATGATGGGAGTGCGGTTTTGAACCGATACCCCGTGGGCGGATTTGGATCGACTGAGCAAGTCTCCCAAGTCGGACGTGCGACGCCCCAGCGCTTCGGCACGCAGCACCGCATCGGCTGCGGGTGACGTCGCTAGCACCTCGCGCAGCGGCGGGAGATCGTCGATTTGATCGACGTTACCGAACAAATTCCCCAGCCGCGCGTCCGCCGCCAAGTCCGTCGTGTTGCCGGAAGTTCTCGCATTCGACTCGTTTCCGCGGGCCGCCGCTCCGGGAGCGACGCCGTCCTGCAGGTGATCGTTTCGCGTCTCGTTCCCGTTAAACAGCGTCTGGCCCTGTCCGGCTACCGTCGGCCCGCCAAAATCCTGCGACCAAAGCGGCTCGGCAATGGCTCCGATGACGACCAGCATCAACCACGGCATTACCCGCCGCCGAATATCCAGGTGCCACTGCCGTCTCGATAACAAAGTTGGTTTGCGACGCATCCGTTCTCACGGCATCCTTGCTCGTGGTAATCGTCCTGTTTGCCCGGCGGCTACTCATCAGTGGGTGTCGAACTCCCCGAGCAATTCGCTTGACGAAACTTCCGCAGAACCGCTGAAATTGTTGCAAACAATTCAAATTAACAATGAAAGTCGCGAGTTTCACGAAATCGGCAGCAGCCCACGCCTCGCCCAGGTTTTTCGACCGACGGTCAACCGAACACGCTCGCGTGGAGCGTCGATCTAATGACTGCGGGATTTCAAAAGTAGCCGAGCGGCGCGAGCTGTCCGGTAACGCGGGAACGGACAGCTCGAGCCGTTCCTCCATGAAAAGCACTCATTCACTAATGTCCCCAGCAAGGACGTGGCGTCTATTGCGCACGGAGCACCGCGACGCTGCTGAACTCGGAGGGAGCCGCGACGAGTGATCCATCCGGACTCACGGCGACCGCTTGGACATAGAAACTTTTACCGACCGTGTTGGTCTGCAACTTCATCTGGCGTTCGCAGTCCCAGACAAACACGACGCCATTCCCGCCACTGATCAGATGCCGATTGTCGGGGGCGAAGGTCATGCTCCAGTTGATTTCTTTCCCTTCCATCGTCGGCAGCTTCTGTTGCTTGGTGAGATCCCACAGGTCGATCTTATACCCATCGCCCGTCGCCAACCTCGTCCCATCCGATGAGATAGCGGCCGCTTGTCCTGACGCATGCGAACGCCCTACCGACAACTCGCCGACGACCTTCGACTCATCAACCGAAAACGACTTGAGCGTCTTTCCATCGGTGGCCAGCAACAGCTTGCCCGATGGAGTGATTCGGGTCGCCTTGATCTTCCCGTCGAAGCCTTCAACCGTCGCAATGGGTTCGCCTGACTCGACATCCCAGTACCGGGCTACCTTGCCGGCATCTCCTGAGAACGCGTGCTTACCATCGGAAGAAAATGCCAGGGCCGTGATCTCTTTTTCATGCAGCGGGTATTGTCCCCGCAGTTGCAGTTTGCCTTTGTCGTCGGCTTCGTAAACTTCAAAAACACCCTTGGCGCCCCCCATCACCATCCGTCGACCATCAGGGGTGAACCCGCACACTCCGATGTCTCCCATATGATCCATCCGCCCTGAATCCACGAGCGTCTGGCCCGTCGTCAAATCGGTGAGTGTTGCAGCGGCACCTTTGCGACCGATCAGCAAAAAGCGATTGTCAGGCGAGACTGCGACTGACTTGGCTCCCCACTTCAAATCGCCAACGGTCATCACCGGCTGCATCACGCGGCCGTAGTCAACGTTGCCGCCTACGGGCGACTCAACCACATTGGTGAACGGACTCTCGTCGGTTGAAGCGAGTCCTGTTAAATACGATTGATCGCTCCGGCTGAGCTTACTGATCGGGACTTCGATGGTGCGCCCATCGGCTCTGCGCAGGAACACCTTCCCGTCTTCTTGCTTGACCAACTGTGCGTCAATTTTGAACTTGCCCGTTTGGTCCGACCATTGCCTCTCGGGACCGAGACTTGGTTGAGTGGATGGCGCAGAGGTATCGGTGATCGACGCGTTGCTCGTCGGAGCCGGGGACAGACTTCCGGATGCCATGCTGTCCGCAGTCCGGCCACCCGAAGACAGCCCACCCGAGGACGCCATCGCTCCGGATCCACCAGCGGTCGGTTTCGTGAAATTTTCGAAATCGGCGATGTTGGCGGCAAAAGCATCTTTCGCCGCATCGCTTTGTTGGTCCTTTAGCGTTTGCTCGCGAATCGCCAGAGAGTCGATGGGGACAAACTCAACTTTCGGGGTTCCCGATCCTCGAATCATGACTCTCACCGAGACATTGTCCGAACTGATGAAATACACGTTTTCCCACTTGCCGTATTTCTCTCGGAGCAGTGGCGTTCCCTTGAGCAAACTCATCGCCGACTCAAGCGGATGCATGTCGTCATCAAGCACCAAGTCGCCCTTGGGAAGCGTGCGAATGTTGATCGAAAACTGCTGCGGATTCGACTTGATCTGCTCGAGAGTTTCCTCCGACACCGCGATCCAATCTTGACGCTGTATCGTTCGGATCGACTTGGAATCTTCGGCGAGTACTTTGACAAAACGCGACGAAGCGGGCGCGACAACCACCGCCGGTTTCCATTCGCCAACGGAACCGATCATGACCGGTGCCCCTGGAACCAACGGCATCTCATTGGTACCGCGAACGTAGCCTGGCGGAAGGCTTTCAGGCGGCACTTTCGACTTGCGTTCCATTTCGATCGCCGCAAGTTCTTCTTCGTTGGGTGGTCGTGATTGCACACGAGAATTCATTTTGCCGTGCACGACTGAATTGGAAACGAGATACGTGCCGCCGGGACCGAACCCCGGAGCCGCTTCCACGATGAAATAGAACTCGATTCCGAAGTCTTCGTTGCCCGGATTGATGATCCGTCGCGATCTCGCAAACATGTCTTTTAAATGGATCGTGCCGCTGGCATCGATTCGAATCGGCAATCCAAGAATCCGGGAAGCACCGTGATCGGTACGAGCAGCCACCTGCGCCCGTCCAGTTCCTTCCTTCGTGCGTCGATAATCAAACGAAATCTCGTCTCCCGTGATGCCCTGATTCACTCGCATGTTCGACAGCTTGTAACGCACCATGCCTTCCTGTGCGTCGATCAGGTCTTCGGCCTGACCCCCATTGGGAGCGAGCTGCAAAATCAAACACAACAAAAGTACAACGGGGCATCTCAAAACAGACATGCAAAAATCCTTTCCTTCTCAAAAAACAGCTCGCTGAAAACCCTCTACAGAGGGTGCCATCTTACCCGATCACTGCGACGCAAGTCGGAAACGATTACGACGGAATTCTTATTTGAATCAAATTGGCTTGCCGAGCGGTTGCTCATTTGTTCACGTCGATCATCCCAACACTTGTGGAACCTTACCCCGCTCGCGATAACACCTTGATGTCCCACAAAACAACCAAGCCAAATCGCATAAGCGATCCATTCGCCAGACCACTCACCGCCACGCTGCTCGGAATCGCCGTCGCGATGTGCGTGATCTTATGGGCGATGGGCCGGGTGTGGTGGTGTGAAAAAGGAGATTGGCTGCCGTGGTCGTTTGACGTCATGACGAGCCATAACTCACAGCACCTGTTTGACCCCTACGCGTTATCACACTTCGAACACGGGGTCGGATTGTGGCTGTTACTCACAGTCCTGTTTCGCAGTCGTTTGACGACTTTCACGAAGGTTCTCGTTATCGCGTTCATCGAAGCGAGTTGGGAAATATTGGAGAACACACCGCTCGTGATCCAACGCTATCGCGAGGCAACCGTTTCCCTTGATTACTTCGGCGATAGCATCGCCAATTCCACGTCAGATTACGTGATGTGCTTGGCAGGCGTGTGGCTGGCACGAAAAATCGATTGGCGGGCGTCTGTCGGCGTCTTGATCGCGTTGGAGTTGATCAGTTTGCTGTGGATTCGCGATAGCCTGTTAATCAACATCATCATGTTGACCTACCCGATCGGTGCCATTCGCGAATGGCAATCGGCGGGTTAACGGTGGCCCACCTCAATCGCGTTCGCTGTCGTCGATCAGATCGTTAGCGATTGAGGGTCCCGAAACGACGCCGCATTTGCCTGTTTGGCCTGCTGTTCATCGATCTGTCGTTGACGTTCCCGGCGTCGGCGACGTTGTTCGTCCGTCACTTCGTCGGCACAGCGTGGGCAAGCCACTCCGTGCTCGTACTTGGCATCGGCTTTCATCTCAGCGGTAACGGGCCAACCGCATCCATGACAGAGCGAATACCGCCCTGCCTGCAATTCGTGATCCACCGAAACGCGACTGTCGAAAACGAAACACTCACCTCGCCAGCGCGACTCTTCCGGCGACACCTTTTCGAGATAATTGAGAATGCCGCCACGCAAATGATAGACTTCTGAGAAACCGCGTTCCTTCAAATACGCGGTCGACTTTTCACATCGGATCCCTCCGGTGCAGAACATCGCCACCTTAGGATGTTGCTGCGGATCCAAGTTCTCTTCGACAAATTTCGGAAACTCACGGAACGTATCGGTCTTCGGATTCACCGCGCCGGCGAACGTACCAATTTCGACTTCGTAGTCGTTCCGCGTATCGATCAGAATCACGTCCGGATCGTCGACGAGCGAATTCCAATCCTCGGGATCCACATAAGTCCCGACGCTCTGAAGCGGGTCGATCCCTTCAACGCCCATCGTCACGATTTCTTTTTTCAACCGCACTCGTGCCCGGCGAAACGGCAATTCGTCGCAACCGGACCATTTCACATCGGTCGCTTCAAAGGGCAGATGACCGTCGTGTTCGAATTGCCTCAACCACTGCACAAACGCACGCAAAACCGGCGGGCGTCCCGAGATCGTCCCATTGATCCCCTCGGCGGCGAGCAACAACGAGCCTCGCAGTTCGTCCTTCCGCATACGATCCTGCAGCGGTCCCTGAAGACTCTCGTGATCCACCAGCGGCGTGAATCGGTACAACGCGGCAACCAACACAACGGGGTCACCCTCGGGAGCATCACTGGAATTCGATTGGTGATCAGTCACGGTAATTGCATGCAAAGCGAGTCAAAAGCGGTTCGTCAGAGACGATCGCCAAGTCTACAACCGGGCGTGAAAATCGGCAAACCGAAGCCGATCGATCCACGCCCAGGTGTGGCTTTCTTGATTCCATGCGGATCATGCCCTCCCGCTCATTCCCCGTCGACGGGACGCCAATTTACAGCGTCGATCACGACGTAACCGTCGGCGCCCTCGTTGGACACCAACACCTTCGCGGCATCATCCTTGGCGAATCGATATCGGCCGAGCAAGCGAAACGGAGCTTCGCCCTTGCCGTGCGGCTGGGTTTGGTCGACCACGACGTTGCTGACCCCATCGGCATGGTGAATTTGCACCGCCGTCCGTTTGGAACGGTTGGGATTGGGAGGATATCCCAAGCGGACCTCGTACCATCCCGACTCCGGCAATTCAGCGGCAAACTCCGCGGTCGCCCGCGATTCGCGAGCGTTCCCATCGTGGCGATATCCGGTTTCGCAGAACACCGATGACGAGCGACTCATCTGCCACGCACCATCCAAAACGGCTTTTACGTCATCCAAGGTCACTCCGGCAACGTCCTGAATATGAACGACCGTTTTTGCGACACTGTGACCGCCCGCACCAGGCGGCGTTTCCAAAATTTGCCCATCAGCCAGCAACCGTTCTCGCAGCTGTGCATACCCCACGTCTTGCACCGCCTTGTTGCCATCGATCGCCATCGCAGCGATCGTTGCCGAAGATTGGCCCAAGATCATGAAGACCGGTTCCATCCGAATCGAACCAAACGCCATGTGGGTGCTGGAAACACAAACGGGCACCACAAGATTTTCACACTGCTCTCGCTTGGGCAGCAAACACCCCCGCGAGATTTCGTAGGGACCATTGGTACTGACACCGATGTCACCCTCGTTTTGGACATAACCCTCGGGTGTGATGTATCGCTGCACGTTGTGAGAATCAATTGCATAGGACCCCATGCCGACAGACTCCGGCGTGGGAATTCGCTTCTGCAAGTGGTTTTGCGTGATTACGAACTCGCCGATCATCCGTCGAGCCTCGCGAACGTACAATTGGTGCGGCCAATTTCCGTTGTCGGTGAACTCATCTTTCGCGAGTCCCCAGGTTTGCATCCTGCGTTGGATGTCGTCCGGAACTCGCGGATCGTTTGCGATAAAGTACAACAATCCTTGCTGGTAACGTCGGTGCTCTTCGATGATTTCTTGGCGTCGTTCGTACGTTGCTTCGGGATAGTCATAACTCATCCCGATATGATCAAAACTGACCGGACCGTGATTGTTCGTATCGGTTTTAAAATTCGGGATCGGATCGAACTTGTTGAAAACGTTCTTCCAACCGGCATCAAAGCAGCGGACTAACACCTCGTATTCATTGGCGTCGTAACCTGCCGGCTTGGGAAACGGCACACGATTGGGGTCGAAGTTCGTCAGGCAGGTGCGAAAACAATACGCTTGCACCCGTTTGTCGCCGCTGCCATAAGCCCCTGGCGGTTCGGCGCTCACCAACGGGATCACGCCGCTCGCCGGATCGCCCGGTACGACATACGGATCAACGCGTTGAGACAGAACATCGAAATGGTGCGCGTGGTGCAGCACGCCGGTCTGGACTCCGGCAAGCGGTTCGTTGTACTCGCTCATCGATTCGCGGCCGTACGTGGTGTCAACGTTTGCGGCGGCTACGAGGTCGCCTTCGTAGGTCGCGTCGATGAAGACGCTTCCTGCGAAAGTTTGTCCGTCGAGCGTCGTGATCGAAACGATCCGTCCGTCTCGTGTCTTCACACCGTTCTCTCGGTCGAGCCACGCGTCACGGATGACCTTGAGATCGTTCTCAGCGACCAAGTCCTCGAAGATTTTCTCGGCCACATGAGGCTCGAACACCCACATCGTGGCCTGATCGTCGTCGCTAGCGCGATGTCCTTGGGCCCGGTTACCGTACTGCTGCCGAGTTTGCGCCGTCCACGACTCGGGCTGCTGGTAGTGTTTGTAAACGCGATGATAAAAGTCCTTGGCGAGCCCACCGATCACAGATTTATTTCCGGTATCGGTCCATCCCAAACCGCCGCTCGTCAAACCTCCCAAATGTTGATCGGGTGAAACAATCACCACCGATTTCCCCATCTGTTTGGCTTGAACACCGGCGATCACCGCGGCAGACGTCCCGCCGTAGATCACCACATCGGAACGCGTCGTCGTCTCATCGCAACGGGCAGGTTCCACCGCAACCAACGTGAGCATGACCAACGAAAGGGGGACTCGTAAAAACATATTTCCACTCCTGTGGGGATCGAATCTCAAAGAATAAGGCACTTCCGCTTTTCGTTTGCTAAGCGAGCGCGATTTGCATTGCGTCGCGGACAACAGGCAACACACGTCCTTGCACCTCGTCGAGCGTGCCTTCCAAGAAAGCGCCGGCAGCGGCCTTGTGCCCGCCACCACCGAACTGACGAGCGACTTCATTGCAGTCCATACCGCACCGACTGCGGAAAGAAAGTTTGAAACCGCCCCGAAGTTGACCGACAAAGATCACTGCCGCCTGCGTGCCTCGTACGGCGAGCGTCAAATTGATCGCGTCTTCGGTGTCGTTGGCTTCGGCTCCGCAGGCGGCGAAGTCTTCTTTGTTGACGTGGGTGTAAACGAGGGTGCCGTCCATTTCCGATGTCGTGCGAGACAGAATCAAACCACGTAGCTTCAATCGACCGATCGTGTCACGCTCATACAAGTCGCCGTACACTTCGCTGGGCACCACTCCCGCCTCCATCAATCTCGCGATCACGCGATACGTCTCCGGTGTAACGCTTGGAAACCGAAACCATCCGGTGTCGGTTGCGATGGCGGCGAAGACGGGCACGGCCATCGCACGCGTGATCGGAACGTTTAACGCATCGGCAGCCTGGACCACCAATTGCCCGGTCGCTTCGGCTTGGTAATCCTTGTACATCGTCGCACCGAGATCATCTTCGCCGACGTGGTGATCGAGCACGATTTTATCGCTACGCGACGCCCGAATCACGTCCCCCATGTCACCGAGCTGCGCCCACGCGCTGGTGTCGAGAATCATGATGCAATCGGCTTTCACGTCAGCCGCTTCGACACTGTCGCCGAGAACATCGATATTGCCTGCCGGGTCGAGGAAAGAAAGCGCAGGTGGCGTGCGATGCGCGTTGATGATTCGCACTTCCTTTCCGATCGCCTTGAGCACTTCGGCCATCCCCAGTTCGCTGCCGAGTGCATCACAATCCGGACGAATGTGGCTGACCAAAATGAACGATTGATAGTGGCTAATTTGGTTGACGAAGGCTTTCCAATTGACTCCCACGGAGACACTTTCTTGTTGAAGATAAAAACGATTGAGAACGAAGTTTAATGCAATAACTTACGCACTGACTCAACGTCTCGCCGTAATTGGGCGGTCAACGCGTCGGCACCACTGAATTTTTGAACAGGGCGTACGCGAGCGTTCCACTCAACGGTGAGACACTGACCGTACAGGTCGCCATCATAATCCAAACAGTGAACCTCGACCTTGGTACGCTGCTCCGCGTCGAATGTCGGATTGGGACCAACATGTACCGCGGCAAGGAGCAGCTCAGACGAATCGGTTCCGATCGATGCCGGTGAACGTTTGCCGACAGCAACCTTGGCCGCGTAGACGCCGTTTTCGGGAACGAGAGTTTCGATGTCGGTCAGATTCGCAGTCGGGAATCCGATCAGTCGTCCCCGTCGTTCGCCGCTGGTAACGCGACCGGCGATCTGATATTTCGACTGTAACATGGCGTTAGCAGATTCGATTTCGCCCGCCGATATGGCTTCGCGGATCCGTGAACTGCTGACCAGCCGCCCCCCTTCGATCCGCGGATGGACGACTTCGAGCTGCATCCCCGTCTGCTCGCAGAGCGTGCGTAGGACATGCACGTCGCCGCCTCGATCACGTCCGAAGAAGAAATTCGGCCCCTCAACCATCGTTTTAGCTTGCAAACGTTTCACGATCAGGAAGTCGAAAAACTCCTCCGCGGTACGGTTGAGAAAGTCGAGCGTGACGGGGCAAACGACCAAGGCGTCAATCCCCAATTCGCTCATCAATTCCGCCCGCCTGCGAATCGTGGTCAATCGCGCCGGCGCACTGTGAGGTCGCAGAACCGAAGCCGGATGCGGATCCAGAACGACCACCACGGCAGGACCACCAACCGCATCGGCATTCGCCCTCGTGCGGGCAAGCAGTTCACGGTGACCGGCGTGCACCCCATCAAAATTGCCGATACTGACCGCACCATTCTTCACGAGATCGATTGCCGTGGCGTCAGTTTCCAACGCGTCGAGCATCAAGATTTGGGTGGGGGCAGGGCAGGGCGGTGTCATTTCGCGGCGGACATCATTCTCAGGCGGCACGGGTGAAGCAGCCCTTCAGTATGCCTGATGATTGGAAACTCCGTCAGGACACGATCAAGATCGCGCGATCTCGGGCGCGCCAACGAGCTGTGGCCCCGAACCGTCGTTAAAGTAAACGCGGTTACGACCACGGTTCTTTGCGCAGTACAACGCCTCATCGGTTCGACGGACGATGGGACCAATCGCGAGATCATCACGTGGTTCGCTCAAACCGACGCTGATCGTCACCTCGATCGAATCCTTGCCCACCTGGATCGGTTCATCAGCAATCTTCTTGCGAACCTTGTTCATCCGATCCCCTGAAACACGAATCGGGGTCTCCGTCAGGATCGCGAACTCTTCACCGCCAAAACGAGAGACGATTTTCGCGTCGCTGAGGGTGGCCCCCAGGGTCGCAGCGACCCGCTGCAACACGGTATCGCCTACGGGGTGTCCATACGTGTCGTTGATCGATTTAAAGTGATCGATGTCCACCAAAATCAGCACGAACGAACTCCCACCACCGCGATAGGCCGCGAACATTTCATCGAGCTTCTTGTCGAAGGCACGTCGATTGAACAAACCGGTCAAACCATCGGTGCGTGCCTCGGTTAGATACGACTCGATCTGCTGGGTCTGTTCCTCGAGCTGTTTTTCAGCCGCCTGCAAGCGGGTCTGCAGCTCTTCGTTGGTGCCCATGATTTGTGAGATCAAGGTCATCACGCGGGCATCGCTGAGCATCTGGGTTTCGTCCCGGCCGCTTGCTCGCCCTGATGCCCGATCTCGCTGAACCGCGTTGATGCTTTGGCGGACATGGTCGCTGATCTGCTGGAGATCGGACTGATAACTGGAGACGTTACCCGAATACTCGTTCGTCCACCGTGCCAGACTTTGCAGCAACCCGACGATCCTTTGCCGATCGTCGTCATCGACCAGCGGCGGAATCTCCATCGATTCCAATTTCACGGGTCGCCGCCGGCCGAGCCAAAAGCCGATCAAAACCAAAACAACAGCGAGGATCGAGCTGGCAAAAAGCAGCAAGGCGTTTACGGGCGGCATCAGTGCAAAAATCCAGCAAAGACTGGCGTCAGGCGAACGAAGACACCGAATCGTTGGTGCGAATCAACTCGCCTCGAGCTATCACCACCAACCCGCTGTCCGTCACCGTTAACCCTCGGGCGGCATCCAAAACGGGATCATAGCCGATTTCGGTTTCCGGTGGGATCCGCACGTCTTTGTCAATAATCGCTCGACGGATCCGGCTGTGCCGTCCCACTTCGACGTTGTCAAACAGAATGCTGTCTTCAACCTGAGCATAACTGTTGACCCGACACCCCGCTCCGACGATCGATCGCAGCACCGTCCCCCCACTGATAATGGCCCCCTGACAGATGATCGAATCGAGCGCAACACCTTTCCGGTTGGACCGCCCCTCGCTGCCGAAGACAAACTTGGGCGGAGGCAATTGGGGTCGGAAGGACCGGATCGGCCATTGCGAATCGTACAGATTCAATTGGGGGTCAACCGTCACCAAGTCCATGTTGGCTTCATAGTAAGCTTCGAGAGTGCCGACATCCCGCCAATACGCGTCGCTCTTTCGATTCTCATCCGTAAACGGGAACGCAAACACTTTGCTGTCGGCGATCGCGGCGGGGATGATGTTTTTGCCAAAATCATGGCTGCTGTTGGGGTCCGTCGCGTCATCGCACAAACGCTCAAATAGGAAACGCGTGTTGAAGACGTAGATGCCCATCGAGGCAAGGCAAACGTCGGGGTTGTCCAACGTCGGCTTGGGATCGTTCGGTTTCTCTTCAAACTCGATCAGGCGGTTATCCAGATCGGTCTGCATCACCCCAAATTGGCGAGCTTCGTCACGGCTAACCCGCAGAGCTCCGACAGTGATGTCCGCCCCCATGCGATGGTGAAAATCCACCATCGTGTGATAATTCATTTTGTACAAGTGATCCCCAGCGAGGATGACCACGTACTCGGGCATCGCCCGTTCGATCGCGTAAATATTCTGGTAGACAGCGTCCGCGGTCCCTTGATACCAATTGTCATCGATGCGTTGTTGGGGGGGGACGACGTCGATGAACTCGCCGAGTTCGCGGCTAAAATAATTCGTCCACGCGAGCTGGATGTGACGGTCGAGCGATTGAGCTTTGTACTGAGTCAGCATCAACAGCCGTCGCATGCCGCTGTTGAGACAATTGCTCAGGACGAAATCGATTATGCGATAGCAACCGCCGATCGGCACCGCCGGTTTCGCGCGATCTCGCGTCAACGGTTCCAACCGGGAACCACGCCCGCCCGCCAGAATCACCGTCAGGGTTCGTTGCATCATTTCCAGATCCATCATTTCACACAACTCATTGCGAACCGGGCCCACAGAACTGCATTATCGGGCACGAGAAACCCCTTCGTGCAGCAGAAAGGGTAACGAACACCACCAAAACGCAAAACACCTTTTCCGACAACGTAGCAAATTGGTGCGTTGTTTGCTTGGTTTCGTTTTTCGCAGCAAATTCACTGCCAATTTTTCAAGCGAATTCAGTTCATTCGGGTCAATCAACAAAAATGCATCTGGTCACGTAACACAAGGCCTCCCGTTGAAACTCCCGAAAGTCCCCATCTTCCTCAAGGAGAATCGAAAATGCAGAAGCAATGGAAGCGAATCAGCATCGTCTTAGCGACCGCTTGGGTCGCGACGCTTATCGTTGGCGTCATGATGAGCCTGCCCCATGCGGCAAACAACGACGCCTACGCCGAACAGCAAATTCAGGGTCGCGCGGCGATGCAAAACCTGAACACCGCACAAGATATCTCGTCCGCCTTCCGCACCGTTGCGGAAGTGATACGGCCCAGCGTGGTCAGTATCAGCACCAAAACCGATGTCGCATCCCGCGCCCGACAACTACCTCCGAATCTCCGCCGGCAATTGCCGCCGGGATTCGAAGAATACTTCCGTGACGGCCGCGGGCGGCAAAACTCCGAACCCCAACAACAAGGCCAAGGCAGCGGAGTGATTGTCCGTGAAGATGGCTATATCTTGACCAACAACCACGTCGTCGAAGGCGCCGATATCGTTAGCGTCGAACTCAGCCACGGGGTGAAAGTCGATGCTGATGTTGTCGGCACCGACCCCGAAACCGACCTCGCGGTCTTGAAGATCAACCGTGACGGCCTGACCGCGGTTCCGTTCGGCGACAGTGACGCGATCCAAGTCGGTGACTGGGTGCTCGCCATCGGCAGCCCCTTTGGTCTCGATCAAACCGTGACCGCGGGCATCATCAGCGGAAAAAACCGCGTCCAAGGAATCGTCGACGGCGGTCACGGATTTGAAGACTTCTTGCAAACCGATGCCGCCATCAACCCCGGCAACTCCGGTGGCCCGCTGGTCAACTTGCGGGGTGAATTGATCGGCATCAACACGGCGATTTTGTCTCGATCGGGTGCCAGCGCGGGGATCGGTTTCGCCATCCCCGTTGGACTCGCCCGACCGGTCCTCAACTCGATCATCGAACACGGTGAAGTTCGTCGCGGATTCCTGGGTGCCCAGGTCGCCGACGTGACTCCGGAAGTCGTCGAAGAATTCGGCCTCAAGGTGAATAAGGGTGCGTTGATCCGTGGCGTGTTGGCCGGCCAACCTGCCGCCAACGCTAAGCTGCAACCCGGTGATGTCATCCTCGAAACCGACGGACGCCCGGTGACCACCAGCTCGCGATTGGTCAACTACATCGCCAGTCGTCCGCCGGGAGAGAGCGTCCAGATGAAGGTCAACCGGAACGGCAAGATGATGGATGTCACCGTCAACCTGCAAGAACGAACCGACCAAGCGATGGCGATGTTCGGCGCGGGAACGGCACTGGGAGCCGAACTCGAACCCGTCACGCCTCGCACGGCCGAACGATACGGCTACACGGATCTGGAACAAGGCCTGATCGTCACCAGCGTCAACGATGAGGGCATTGCCGCCGAGGCGGGAATGCAAGTCGGTGACGTGATCGAAGGTGCGGCCGGTCGCCCGGTCAACTCGGTTGCCCAGTTGACGCAGATCCTCGCCGAGGCTCAGCGGCAACAGGTGCCACTGCAAGTCGTTGTGCGGCGCGGCAACACCCGTATGTTGCTCGTGATCCGCTAACGCACGCCAACAACCGACGGCGTTCGACACGACACGTTATACGGCAGCCGACATGGGGAACGCTTCCCCATGTCGGCTGTTTTTGTTTGGTCACGAGATGTACTGGTTCACTCGGCCATCTCGTCAGCAACAATCGCCAACGTTTCAACCAAGTGGGCCGCCGTCATGCCAGCGGCGCTGATCGCCGACGCGGCCACATCGCCAGCCCGGCCGTGGATCCAAACGCCCAATCGGGCGGCGTCCCATCCAGACAAACCCTGGCCGAGCAACGAGGTGATTACACCGGTCAGCACATCACCACAACCAGCCGTCGCCATCGCGGGATTGCCGGTTGAGTTGACAAAGGTTCGCCCCGGTGCATCCGGCGCACATCCATCCGTCACGCGTGTCGGTCCGCCTTTGACAACGATGGTGATCCCCAAGCGGTCCGCCATGCGCTGCGCCGCGGCCAATTGCTCGTCACCATCGCTCGCGGGAACCCCCGTCAATCTCGACAACTCTCCCGGATGGGGCGTCAACACGACGGCTGCATCACCTTCCGTCCTGACGATTGCTTCATCGTCGAAAAGACGATGCTCTGAGATCACGTTGAGCGCGTCGGCATCGAACACGACTGGCGTTTGACGTTGCCGCAGCAATCCGTCGACAATCGCAACGCTGCCCTCGTTCGTTGTCATCCCCGGTCCCACCCCGATCGCGTCTTGCCGAGATATCAATCCTTTCAGCGGCGACCAAGCACCCACCGAAAAACAACCGTCTTGGGCAGGCATCGCGATCGTCATCAACGCCGCATGGAACCCGGCGACCGTTTCCAAAACCGGATCGGGAACGGCCGCAGCGACCAGCCCCGAACCGGTATGCAACGCTGCGATCGACGACAACGAGATCGATCCCGCCATCCCGCGCGATCCACCAACCAACAACACGCGACCAAAGGTCCCTTTGTGGTCAGATGATTCGCGGGTCCGCAGTTTCAATGGACGACGTTGCATCAAAATTCCTGGTAAAGCAGTCGATGAGGCGAGCAAGGACGTCTACTCACGGCGGGTTGCCAACACAGCCCGCTTCGCCCATCAGTCTAACGCACCGTTAAGTCTGCCAGACCAGGATCCGCCTGCCAACGCAGAAACGGCTATCGCGTGACATCGGAAACCCGATCAAACGCCCTCGTACTGGCTAATCGATCGTTCCTTCGCGTCTTTCTCGGCGGCGATCAATTGCGTGGCGATCAGACCAGCCAAATAGGCGCCTTTGAACCCCGCATCGATGTTGACCACCGCAACGTTCGCCGCGCATGAAGTCAACATACCCATCAATGGGGTCAGTCCCGCGAAATTCGCCCCGTACCCCGTGCTCGTCGGAACCGCGATGACGGGAACGCCGACATGGCCGGCGACCGTCGGCGGCAACGCGCCCTCCATGCCCGCGATCACCACAATCGCGGCCGCCTTTCGCAGGGCAGGAACCGCCGCGAGCAACCGTTGCGGACCGGCAACTCCGATGTCTTCCACACGCCGGTGGGCGATCCCCATCCATGTGAGCGTTTCGACCGCCTCCTCAGCTACTGACGCATCCGTACTGCCCGCCGTCACGACCGCCACATGGGCAATGGCATCGTCCAAGACCGGCGAAACGAGCTGTGCGGGCTGTCCCGCAATTCGCAGTGTTCGAGCCGCTGGATTGTGGTGCGTGTGACGGAAATGGCGTCGCAACTGCGCCGCGGAGGTCGGATCGATCCGAGTGATCAGGCAACTCTGCTCCGCCCCGAGCTGCGTTTCGACGATCCGGATCATCAAATCGGTGCTCTTACCTTCGCCATAAATCACTTCGCCGAACCCGCACCGGTCGCGGCGACCGAGATCGACCGTGGCTCCCGGTATCGAGGCGACTTCACCAAGAGCGCCCATCTTTCCATCATCGGTTTGCCGCATCATGGACGCGACGCTCCCGGCCGCTTGATCAACCCCGACGGTTCCGTTGGCAACGGAAGCCAGTAATTCTCGCAGGGAAGAGGGGACTTCGTTGCCGATAGACGGCGATTGCGGGGCAGGGGGAGTCATCGGAAATTTTGTAGGGAAGGACAACGGTGGGGGGAAGAATGTCGATTTATACTGCCGCTTGCGTCTTTGGGCAGCGGCCACTTAAATGACACCCCTTACAAACATAGACAAATTTACCCCGTGATTGGATGTTGATTCGATATGAAAAGTTGCGTGCTGGCTTATTCCGGTGGACTCGATACCTCCGTCATCCTCGGATGGTTGCAGGATCAAGGCTATGAAGTTCACTGTGTTTACGTAGATTTGGGCCAGCCCTGTGAGGATCGCGACGCGATTATGGAGAAGGCTCGCACCTGCGGCGCGAAATCTTCACGACTCGTCGACGTCCGCGAAGAATTGTGCCGCGATTTCGCGTTTCCCGTGCTCGCCTGGCAAGCCAAGTACGAGCAAATCTATCTTTTGGGCACCTCGATCGCTCGCCCCCTGATCAGCAAAGTCTGCCTCGAAGTCGCTCGCGAAGTCGGCGCCACCGCCTACGCCCACGGCGCAACCGGCAAAGGCAACGACCAATGTCGCTTCCAACTCGCCGCCGAAGCTCTCAACCCGAGCATCGAAATGATCGCCCCCTGGCGGATCAAATCGTTCCGTGACGCCTTCCCAGGACGCACCGAACTGATCGAGTACTGCGACGCCAAACGAATCCCCGTCAAAGCATCGACGGCGAAACCGTACAGCAGCGACGAAAACGTTCTGCACATTTCCTACGAAGCCGGCAAACTCGAAGAGCTCGACGTCAACGGCGTCGAACTCGTCGATTTCGGAATGGGCGTTTCACCACAAGCTGCACCGGACAAAGCTGAAGAAGTGACGATCGGATTCGAATCCGGCGTCCCTGTGACCCTCAATGGCAAAAAAGTCACAGCGCTCGAAATGGTCGAACAACTCAACACCGTCGCCGGACGCAATGGCGTCGGCCGGATCGACATGGTCGAAAACCGATTTGTCGGCATGAAGAGCCGTGGCGTCTACGAGTCGCCCGGCATGACAGTGCTCTACGACGCATTGATGTATGTCGAACAACTCACTATGGACCGCGACCTGATGCACTTGCGAGACCGCCTCGCCCCCGAAGTCGCCGAAATGGTTTACTACGGTTTCTGGTACACGCCCAAGATGGACGCCCTCTTCGCATTCATTCGCGAAGCACAAAAGCCCGTCACCGGCGAAGTCACGCTGCAGCTCTACAAAGGCAACATCATGGTTGCTTCCCGTACGAGCCCCAACAGCCTCTACGACGAAGAAATCGCCACGATGGAAGGTGGCGGATCGTACAACCAAGACGACGCCGAAGGATTCCTTCGCATCCATGGGCTGCCAAGTCGCGTTCAAGGCCGCGTCTCCCCGCGGAAGTTCTAAGAACGGCTGCTCTCAAAATCGAATCACAAAAAACGCCGACGTCGCAATTTTGCGATGCCGGCGTTTTTGATTTGCAATGTTTGATGGCGAGGTTTTTCTCGCGTTCAAGGCGGGTGCCTTCCCAAACTCGCATCCTCAACAGGTGCGATTGCCCCAATCACTTTGAAATCTGATCAATCCAACACGTCGTCGGGCAACGGCTCACCGCCGCGTGGCGTCACGAGCGCATTGACCGTCATCGGTGCGGTCGTCTCAGGCATGAAATGCCCCCGGCCGTCAACCGTGACCACACACACGCCGCCTTCGGTCACCCCGCCAAAATCGTTCCCCGACGTCGAGTTGATCTTCCCGCCCGTCCCCACAAAATCGAGATCAAGCGGTTCGGTCCACGTGCTCGAAACCCGAGCTTCGACCAACAAGAGCGTTTTGGTTGCCCCGTCGGTCACTTGCTTCGGCCCCAACGCTCCCGTCTTAGGAAACAGCGTGCCACTGCCCGTGACCAAGTGGTAGACGGTGTCGGTTCCCCATGGCTGCGAGTCAGGATGCCGATAAATCGATGGCATGTCTTGATAGGTCATCATCTGGTTTGGTCCGCTATCCCAAGCCGCGCTGAGATTAAACCGTTCATACAAATCCTCCTCACCGAGGTACGGCAAAATCGCGACGCGCCACGAAAGCAACGGTTTGCCCGATCGGCTGTAAATCGCCGGGGCAGGGTAGGAACCATGGTCGGCCGCATACGCGTTGAGCGCCTGAGCGATCGTTTCCATGTTCTTGATGCTCGCGAGCCGGGCACGGCCTTCTCGCAACCTCTGAGCGGTCGTACCACCGATCCGCGCCACCGCGATGATGGACGCCCCGACCAGCAATAACATCACGACCGCGGCAGCCACCCAAGCGGCAGATCGACGTTTTCGAGGGCCCGAACCACCGGCCTTCGAGGTCCGGTTCGAAGCCGCGCCAGGGGCAAAATCAGGTAACGTGATCTCACGTCCACAAACCACACATTCGCCCGATTGACCGCTGAATTCATCTTCGACCTCGGTTCGCGTGTGACAGTGTGGGCAAGTGAACAAGTACGGCATACGATTCACACGTTACGCGACAAAGAACAACAAATTTCATACTCACACCTATCTTAGCGAGACTTCTTCGTGAAAGTCATCCTGCAACGGAGTTTACAAGCCGACGTCCGCGTCGATGGCGATATCGTGGGTCAGATTGATCATGGCTTGGTCGCACTCGTCGGGATCGCCCATGGCGACTCGGTCGATACCGTCCGCGCGATCGCCGACAAAACCGCCAACCTACGGATCTTTCCCGATGAAGCCGGCAAGATGAATCGAAACGTCGTCGAAGCGGGAGGCGGTGTTCTCGCGATCAGCCAATTCACGCTATTGGCCGATTGCCGCAGAGGACGACGCCCTTCGTTCACCGCTGCCGCACCGCCCGACATGGCCAAAAATCTGTACGAACGCTACGCCGATCACCTGCATTCGCTCGGCCTCCCGGTAGCACGCGGAATCTTTGCCGCGGACATGGCCGTATCACTGGTCAATGACGGCCCCGTCACGATCATCCTCGATTCCGACGAAATCATTCGCTAACGCCGGTTCGAAGGATCAAGCAGCGGCTGCGGGAAATCGCTCTCGGCCGTCCGATGACTTGCAAACTCAGCGGCGAGCCGCGTCACGATTTCCGGGTGCAATGCCGCCACATCGGATGCC
The DNA here is from genome assembly GCF_023701485.1 of Aporhodopirellula aestuarii. GTDB lineage: Bacteria > Planctomycetota > Planctomycetia > Pirellulales > Pirellulaceae > Rhodopirellula > Rhodopirellula aestuarii. Next base: position 46,678 of record NZ_JAMQBK010000088.1, on the reverse strand, counting down.
TCCGCAGGGTCGGTCGCAACATGATAAAGCTCCCACGCCCCAGGCCTCTTGCTGTTCGTCTTCGTCCGAACCGCTTTCCAGTCGCCGTCACGGATCGCAAAGATCCCGCCGTAACCGGCGAACTCCCAAATCATGGGTTGCTCGCGGTGAGGCGTTTGTCCTCCCGTCAACTCGGCACTCAAATCAATCCCGTCGATAACCTGCCCGGCCGGTAATTCACCACCGCAGACCGACGTGAGCGTCGCAAACCAATCCGGGAAATACGATGGCATCGTCGACACCGAACCGGACGTGATGTGCCCCGGCCAACGAACGATGCAGGGCACTCGCAGGCCGCCTTCGTAACAACTGCCCTTGTACCCTTTCAAACCACCGGCGGATTCAAAAAAGGTACACCCAGCGCCTCCGATGTGAAAACGAGGATCACGGCCACCGTGGGTCGGCCCGTTATCCGAAGTAAAAATCACGATCGTCTCATCCGCCACCCCGTATTTATCAAGACGATCCAACACCGTTCCGACGTGCTCATCAAGATCCGAGATCATTGCCGCGTAAGCGGCCCGTGGTCTTGGATGCGGCAGGTAACCATTCTCGCCACGGTACACGCCGTTCTCTTCATCCCATGCAGTCGGATATCGGTCGATCCATTCCTGCGGCGGTTGCATCGAAACATGAGGTTCGACAAAAGGCAGATACAAGAAAAATGGACGGTCACGATGCTCGCCGAGCCAATCGAGTGCTTCGGCGAGAATGCGATCCGGTGCATAGACATCGGCACGATAATCATCCGCGACAACGGCACCGGTCGGCTTTTTCCGATGGCCGGGAATCGGCGATTCGTTGATCGTCTCCTCTTCCTCATCGCTGTTTAGAAACGGCGGGTAATAGCTGTGTGCGTTGCGTTGGCAGTTGTAACCGAAGAATCGATCGAACCCTTGATTGTTCGGACCACCTGAAGTGTCACTCGGCCCGAGGCCCCATTTCCCAAAACCTCCCGTCGCGTACCCCGCCGCCTTCAACACTTCCGCGATTGTGACTAACTCGCTGGTGATCGGCCATTGCCCCGGAAACTTGCGACCGTTTCCGGAATCACGGTTCCCACGAATCTCGGCATGCCCGAGATGTTGTCCGCTCATCAACACACAGCGGGCCGGCGCACAAACCGGGGCACCGCTGTAATGCTGCGTCATCCGCATTCCCTGGGCGGCCAACCGGTCGAGATTCGGAGTCTGAATCTTCTGCTGACCGTAACAACCCAGTTCGCCGTACCCCAAGTCATCTGCCATGATGAAAACGACGTTCGGTGGGGTATCCCGAGACTCGTCCGCATGAATCGAATCGCGATGCGTCATGCAAGCCCACAAGGCCAACGCACCGCAACACGATGAAAACAGAAAATTGAAGGATCGACGAGACACAGAACACTCCATGGGTTGGCCGAAGAAAACGTGGGGACGAGACAGGAGCTGCGGGAGGCAATCGGATGACGCCGGGAAATGCTCGCCGAGCCAAGACCAATCAGATGAGGCAAAATCAGGACCGCGTAGAACCAGGGCAGGGCAGGGCAGAGACAGGCGGGGCAGCCGACCGTTCGCTGAACCGCTGCGACACATGGCTCGGCCGTGAACCCACGATACCACAAGCAGCAATAAGGGGCTGAATCGTCGCGTCCACTTTCCTTTGCCCCCGCGTCAGCTTAGGCTGGAGGCGACAGTTCGAGATCTTCCAACGTGACATATTCGAGATTTGAAATGCGAATTGGTGTGCCGGTCGAAACATGGCCGGGCGAACTCCGAACGGCGATCGTGCCCGACAACGCAAAGAAACTGATCCGCCTCGGTTTCGAAATCGTTGTCCAATCGGGACTGGGAGTTGCGTCTGGTTTTTCCGACCAACAGTATGCGGAGGCGGGTGCTTCAATCGAACCGGATCGTAACGCGGTGCTGAGCCAATCGGACATCGTGTTACGCGTTCGCCAACCCGAAATCGATGATCTCCAATCGCTGAAACAGGGCTCGGTCCACATCAGTTTTCTGGATCCGATGAACCGCCGCGACCTCGTCGATACGATGGCTTCACGCGGTGCCACGGCGATCTCGATGGAAATGATCCCCCGGAGCACCCGGGCGCAAAAGATGGATGCGCTCTCATCGCAGGCGAACTTGGCCGGATACGTCACCGTGATCCAAGCCGCGTATCACTGTCCCAAAGCGTTCCCGATGATGATGACACCCTCGGGAACGATTCGCCCGGCGCGGGTGTTCGTGATCGGAGCCGGGGTTGCCGGTTTGCAAGCGATCGCGACGGCCAAACGTCTCGGTGCTCGCGTCGAAGCGTTTGACACCCGGCCCGTCGTCGCCGAACAAGTCCGATCGCTCGGGGCCAAGTTTGTCGAAATTGACCTCGGCGAAGTCGGCCAAACCGAACAGGGTTATGCCAAAGCACTCACGCCCGAACAAATCGAATCGCAAAAACAGGGACAGGCCGCCGTCATCGCGGGATCCGATGTGGTGATCACGACCGCGCAGTTGTTTGGCCGCCCCGCACCGCGGATCGTTACCGCCGAAATGGTCGCCGCGATGCAGCCCGGCAGCGTCGTCGTCGACATGGCCGTCGAATCAGGAGGCAACGTCGAAGGTTCCGTCCTGAATGAAATCGTCGACGTCGGCGGCGTCAAAATCCTCGGCATGGGAAACCTCCCGTCGCACGTCTGCCGAAACGCCAGCGAGATGTATTCCAACAACCTCGTCAGCCTTCTTACCGATTTCTGGGATAGTGAAACCAAGCAGTTGACGCTGTCTCCCGACGATGAAATTGTCCAAGCCGCTGTGATCACGCGCGACGGCCAAATCGTTCACCCGATGATTCAAGACAAACAATAACACCAACGAGAACTCACCATGGAAACCGTGTTACTAGGTTTCGTTTTGATGCTGTCGATCTTTTTGGGATTCGAATTAATCTCAAAAGTTCCCGCAACGTTGCACACGCCCTTGATGTCGGGCGCCAATGCGATTTCGGGGATCACCGTCGTCGGGGCCCTCACCCTGGCCGGAGGCGAGATGGCCGCGTGGGCCACGTGGCTCGGTGCGATCGCGGTGTTCTTCGCAACCATTAACGTCGTCGGCGGCTACATGGTCACCGACCGCATGCTCGGCATGTTTAAAAAGAAAGATGAACCGGAGGCACGATCATGAGCCCAGAATGGATTGGTGCCGTCTACATCGTCTCGGCGATTCTATTTGTCTTCGGATTAAAACTGCTTAGCTCGCCCGCCACCGCGGTGCGGGGAAATCAACTCTCATCTCTCGGGATGCTGGTCGCCGTCGTTGTCACGCTCAGCTCGAAAGAGATCATCGATTTCCGCTGGATCGCCGTCGCCGCAGTACTCGGCACGATCGTCGGCGCGGTCGCGGCCCGGCGAGTCGCCATGACGGGCATGCCCGAAATGGTGGCCTTGTTCAACGGGTCCGGTGGTATCGCCAGCCTGTTTGTCGGATGGGCGGCACTCGACATGGGCGGCGGACCCGATGCCGACCTATCGCAATCCGCCTTCACGATCATCACGATTTTGATCTCGATTCTGATCGGTGGCGTGACGTTTTCGGGCAGCATCGTGGCATGGGGGAAATTGTCCGAAACGATGCCCAGCCGCGCGATCTCGTTACCCGGTCAACAATTCATCAGCCTCCTGCTGCTCGTCGTCACCATCGGCTGCGGCGCCGCAATGGTGGCCCAGCCGGAGATTTGGAACTCAACGCTGATCTACGCGGTCATCGCCCTCTCGCTCGTCCTCGGCGTGATGGCGGTGATTCCGATCGGCGGCGCCGACATGCCCGTCGTGATCTCACTGCTCAACAGCTATTCCGGTCTCGCCGCCTGTGCCGCAGGTCTCGCGATCAACAACACGATTCTGATTGTTGCCGGTGCCCTCGTCGGCGCCGCCGGGATCATCCTGACCAACATCATGTGCAAAGCGATGAACCGCTCGCTGAGCCACGTGCTGTTCTCCGGGTTCACGGCGGCAAAAACCGCGACCAAGGTCGAAGGCGAAGTCAAACCGATCGTCCCCGAGGACGCGTATCTCATCCTGGAAGCCGCTTCCTCAGTTGTCATGGTCCCCGGCTATGGCATGGCGGTGGCGCAGGCCCAACACGTGGTGCGAGAACTCGGCGAATTGCTCGAACAGAACGGTGCCGAAGTCAGCTACGCGATCCACCCGGTCGCCGGACGGATGCCCGGTCACATGAACGTGCTGCTGGCCGAAGCCAACGTCCCCTACGACCAATTGGTCGAGATGGAAGACATCAACCGGAGAATCGAAAACGTCGATGTCGCGATCGTGATCGGGGCCAATGACGTGGTCAATCCGGCCGCCCGCGAAGACGAAAACAGCCCGATCTACGGGATGCCGATCATCAACGTCGACCACGCCCGGACCGTCTTTGTGCTCAAACGCTCGATGGCGTCCGGTTTCTCTGGCGTCGATAACCCGTTGTTCTTTGGCCAAAACACGCGAATGCTCTTCGGCGACGCCAAACAATCCCTGTCCAGCGTGATCGCCGCGTTCAAGGGTTGAAATCGCGTATTTTGACGGGCATGAGAGGTACCTTTGACCACCGACTGCGTTCTCTATAGGTTGCGGGTTGCCCACACCCCGCAAAACAGCATCATGCCCACCAAAACCACTCTTCTTTGCAATGTCTTCTCCTCAAAGTCGCTCCCGATTTGTTTCGGTTTCTAACGGCATCGAATTCCTACTGATCCCCCGTTCGGAGCTTCCGAAAGCGGAAGCCAACGGCTACTACCGGCCCGAAAGTCGGGGGTTGATGATTCTCGAAAAGGACGGGCGGCTGTTCGAAGTCCCCGTCGAGAAGGGCGGGACTGCCGAACACCAGGGCTACCGTGACGTGCTATCGCGCGAACGGCGGAAATCAAACCCGGCGAAAGAGATCACCTCGCCAGACACTACGTCGAACTCGCCGGTCCCGACGTTAAAAGCGCCGACCACGGATTCGGCCGTCGAAGTCGACAATGCCACCCCCCCGAAAATCGAACAGCCCAAAGCACAACCGCAACCCGCCGAATCCCCTCAGCCTCAAACCATCGCACCTCTGTCGATGGTCGCAGCCATCGAACGGTCCGAGCGTGAAGCCGAAGAATTGCGTCTCGAACAGCAACGGCAAATCGAGGAGCAAACGGGATGGCGCAAAGAATGGCTCCGCTTTCAGTTCTGGTTCGCCGAGCGACGTGACGCATACTTGCGCCAATTAGGGACCAACAGCATCAGTGTCTTGATCCACGTGGCGATCGTTCTGATGTTGGCGAGTTTCTACTTGGTAAACCCAGAAAAACAGAAGTTCGTGATCGTCGCGGCGCCGAGTTCGAGCGACAACGTCGTCGAAGAGTTCACGATCGAAACCGAACCCATCGAGATCACCGAGCCGACCGAGGAACCCGAGGCCGATTCGGCGCCGGTTGAGGAAGTCGTCCCTGACGTCACCGAAACAGCCACCACGCCGGATTTTCTTTCCGCCGTGAACTTCGCATCGATCAAGCCGCCCACAACACCCGCCAAAGCCTCGACAACCCCGGGCACGGGGATCGCATCGGTCAAAGGAAAACCGACGTTTTTCGGCAGCAAGTTTGCCGCGATCAACAATGTGTTCGTGATCGACAACTCCAACAGCATGACAAGAGGGCGATTCGAAACGGCCCTCATCCAACTCATGCTGACCGTCAACCAACTCACGCCCAAACAGCGTTTCTACGTCATTTTCTACAGCGACACGGCATACGGGATGATGCACCCGAACACCGTGCCCAATCTGGTCGCCGCCACACCGCGAAACAAAGCCTTACTCGCCAATTGGCTCGATACGGTACCACTATGCCTGAGAACGAACGGTAAAAAGGCCATTCAAATCGCGCTCGATCTCAAACCCGACGTCATCTACGTGCTCGGCGACGGTGCCTTCACCGATGGTGCCGCTCAATATTTCGCCTCCAGGCCGAATCCCAATATCGTGATCCACACACGAGGAATGGAGGTCCAGAAAAAGGATGCCGCTCAATTTGAATTACTGGCAACCAGCCACAAGGGAAACTATCGTGATGTCGGCGTGATGCCAGAAGGGGCGGCAATGGCGCAGCGATATCCTCGCCCAAGAAACTCCACCCGAGGCCCCATCTGGGGCATCATGTTGAAACCGAAATAATTACGAACTAATTACTCGGCGTCACGAAAGCTACCGGAGTATCTTCCATCACTGATTCAACGTCAAAAAACAAAGGCATTTGCCCGGTTTGCCTCAAAGTGCACCGACTCGGGCAAACGCTGGGTACTTCGCTGCGATGTGACTGCGGGGCTACCCTCTTTGTATCTCTCCAGGGCCGACTGGTAACCGCCATCGACAACCAACGGCCCGAGCTGGATGATTCCGCAGTTCCGATCCGTGACGATGCAACGACGGATGACGACGCGCCGCTTGATGACGATGCACCGAACCGTGATGACGCGCTGAGCGATGACGACGCACCGAACCTGGATGACGAACCGAGCGGTGACGACGAGCCGACCACGTCGCCGATCATCACGTTAGACACCGAAGACAAGGCTCCGAAAAAACGCAAGAACAAGGATGCCAAAAAGCGTGATGAGAAAGCGGACGAAGAGCGTCCCAGCAGGAGAAATCGAAAAAAGAACTCCTGGCCCCTGATCGCAGGTGCGGGTTTCGTCGCGTTATTGTTGTTGACATCCATCACGATGTTTTTGCTGCAATCAACTGGCGGTGACCAATCCCAGTCCGCCCGCGATCGATCAAACGCGGCCAAGCAAAAACAAGCGGCCGCGCCCCCCAAAAAAGCCGTCATCAAACCCGGGACGCTTAAGAATCTCGTCGCGCAAGTACCCACTCCGCTGTTCGCGCAACCCACCGCCAATGTTTTGGGCGCCACGGAAAAAAACACATCTGCCACCCAAACAAAAAAACCAATCGCGAGCGCACCTGCCGAATCCGAACGTTCACCGTACGGCGGTCAGACCCAAGCGCCTGTCACTTCACTTCCCGAGCGAGTCGAACCCCGTCAACGAATCCCGCTCATCGAACCCGCCAAGTCGTCGAATTACTTTGACGAAGCGTACAACGTCGCCTATCAGAACTACGAGGCGTGGGCCGAACTCGGAGACAAAGCGACCGATAGCGAAGAGTATCAAACCAAGCTCGGCGAGACGCTCGGCGCTGTCAAAGTCGCCTACGGTTTATCGCTCAGACGTGACAATCTCGAGAAACGAAACGAGCTGCTTTATCTGCTCGCATTTCTATCGCTCAAGGCTGGCCACTTGATGGAGGCTGCCATCTATGGCGAAACGGCCGCACGCCTCGGCGACCCCGAGGAGAGTGCGACCCGTGACGCAGCATTCATCGCATTGGCAGCCGTCCAAGAAGCCTCATCAAACCACTGGGGTATCCCCGAAGAAGTGGGTGAGCTTCGCTTTATGGAAACGATCGCCCAGTTGATCGAAACGAAATGGCCGGACGATCCCCAACGGGATCAACTCTGGTTCACGCTCGGTCAATTGTATGCCGCCTTCGAGCATCCCAAGCTTGCCGTCGATGCGTACTCCCACGTCGGCAAAGATTCCGACGCGTACGTCGACGCCAAGATCGCTTCGGGCGTCGCGTATTGGTCGATTTTTCTAACCGAGGCCAGCCACCGGGATGCCGATCCGGATGCCATGCTCGACCTCTTAAAGAAATCGAGCGACGAGTTCCGCGCCGCCGTGACGGCAATGGAAGCGGATCTCAAAAAGCCAACGATGCGACTACTCACGGCCAAACAAATGCTCGCCGTCATCGCCGACCGCACCGGCGATACCACCGACGTCATCCGCTGGACGACGAAGGGTAAGTTTCCAGTGGTCGGCTCAATCCGCGTCAAGAAAACCGGAAACCCCAAAACCATTGTCGTCCCTGCCGCGTTTGCCCAAACGATCTTCCAACTCGTCTACAAAGCGCAAACGGCAGAAGGCGACCTCCAAGGAGCACAAAAGTCACTCGAAACCCTTGACGTTATGTTGGGTAAACAAAGCGGCAGCCAGGTGCAGTCGATGCAGTACGCCACAGCCATTCGCCGATTCAAGGAAGTCCTCGCTCAGGACACGGTCTCCATGAGCGACGTCAAGATGCTCGACGAAACGCTCGCGAAAACCCCGCCCAACTCAACCGCTGCCGGCCTGCAAGATCAATTGTGGATGGCTCAGTCCTGGGCCACGCTCGCGGAAAAGGCCCCCAACGACGACCTCGCCCGGAAATGTTATGAGCGGGCGGCGAAGTCGTGTGAAACGATCCTCTCCGCAAAAACTTTGCCACAAAACATGTTGGCGCCGACTCAAGTTCGCCAGGCCGAATGGCTGCGTCTGGCAGGCAAAACGGAAGCATCATTGGCCGTGATTTCCCAGATTTTGGAAACAACCCCCAACGTCTTTGACTTGCAGAGACAAGCGGCATTGACGCTCGAAGAACTCGCCATCCAAAACGATTCCGAAGATAAATTACGGGCGGCGATCCAAAGTTCGAAAGACCAACCGTCGATCTGGGGTTGGTCCAAACTCGCCGTCAATTTGCATCGACTGCGATACTCCGAACGTGGCACCGAACAACACGCCATGTCGCTACTCGAAGCTCACTTCCATCTCGCACGCTGTCGATGGATGCTTGCCCAGGTCGTCGATAGCGATTCGGAACGCGCGTCGCTTGAGAAACAAACTCTCAAACAGATCGCGAGTGCCCGACTGGCAATCCCCGAAGGTAGCGAGGCAGAAAACAAGTGGCTCGACACCTTCAATAAACTCGAGACGGTTGTCTCCGGTAGCAAATGAGAACGCGACGATCGCGTAGGCGGCTCATGCTCTCGTAGCGATTAGAGGCTGGTCTCGATCTCCTCGGCGCTGGCCCGGGTTCCGAGTTTCCCCCACAATCCATACGGACTAAACGAACCCGGTTCACGCGGCCCGGTGCCACCGAACATCACCGTGCCGGTATCGGGATTCCCCGATTCGATCGAGTCGGTAATGAACTTAATCGCACCGTCTCCCATCAAAACATGCGTGCCACCTTGATGGCGACTCGACGACGACAGAACGCCGATCCCCGAATCGCCACCGGCAAGACAGACCTCAGAATTAGGCGGTAGGATGGTATTCATCCCCGTGTACAAAGCCGCCCCGTCGGCCCACCGGAATCCTCGACGTTGGTTGCTGCTGCCGATCCCAGCGGGTGCCTCCGGCTCATTCTGGGGAATCCAGAACTGCGGGCGCAGCGACGAAATTTGATCTCGGCAAAGCGTCGGAGTGTCATGAATCATCGCCCACGAATTCAACAGCGATCCACTGGTACGCTTGTCCCGATCACCTAAATCGGTACAGATTTCACCAGCCATAATCGTATTGGCGAGCCCATCCAAGACATCGCGAAATCGCGTCACCGCACGCGGAACAAACACGCCACGTCCCGACGCCTCAACCTGTGATTTGCGATCATCTACCCAAGTCAATGACTCAGAATCCCATCGAGTTGCCCCGGTATTGAGCCAATGGGTTGCATCCCCCAAGCAGGCGGAATAGTTGGTGCGACCGTGCGAAGGCAAACCCAGTCCCGGATCCGATGGACAACGAAATGTCGGAATCTCTGTTTGCCATGGATTAAATTGCCGCGTCCACGGGGCCGGCCCCATCGCCGCGAATGGGACATCTCGTTCTTGGTCGTCTTCGCCCGTCGTGATTTGTTCCCATAGCGACTGAGATTCGACAAAGGGTAGAAGGCCTACGAGGAAACTCAGCCGATAGCGGTTGTTACCCGGTGGCGACGTTCCACCTGAATCCGAATTGGGATCGTACGTGCCACCCATCTGCATCGGCAACCGATCGTATGCGGAATGATAGTTGTGCAGCCCCAGCCCGATTTGTTTGAAGTTGTTGCTGCAACTCATCCGCCGCGCCGCTTCTTTCGCACCGCGTGTCGCGGGCAGCAGCAATCCAACAAGCACTCCAATGATGACAATCACCACGAACAGCTCAACGACAGTGAACCCACGTCTGGCACTACTTTTTCCCATCACGTTTCTTTCGATTTTGCAATTCACACGTGTCCCCTTATTCGGATTGACCGGCCGAAAGCTCACGCATTTCGAGATCGTAGTTTTGATAGTCGGCCGGCGTCGAGAATTCTTCGTCGGCATCAGGCACCCGAATAAACGGTTCGCCATTGCAACCGACCACCCCAAAGAGCAACAGGGTTGCCAAACCACTCCATCGAATGAATTCCCGCCTCATCGTGACCCCCCGTTTTCGACTTGGATGACCGCACTCGTCCCCGAACTGAATTGTCGCGGTTTTGGATACGCAAAGCAAATTTCGTAGATCATCAGCGGAATCAACCAACTGATCCACGAATTCAATTGATAAGACCGCTCCGATTCCCAACCCGTCACGATCGCCGCACCCGCGATCAGCCTCAACAGCAACGGGGACGCCAGCAGCACGAAAGATCTCGTCGCCCAACGACGATGGGCAACAAATTTGCGATTCCGCGCACGCCATACTGCCATGACCAGACAGGCCGCCGTGGCCACGTTCAACGAAATGAACCCCGCCGCTGAAATTGGACCCGCGTAGGCATCTTTCGCCATCACCATGCCGCTCGGCACGACCACCAACAACACCAAGATGAACTGAATCCGCCCGGCGAAGCGATGCATCACCTGCCATCGTTTCTTGCCGCCGCTGACCACCAAGAAAGTCGCTAACACCAACGCGATCGGACTCGAAAGGATATGAACGTAAAACGCCTGTCGATATCCGCCCGTGAACGAGTGCCGCCGCCCACTCAGAAAATTAGATTCAAAATCTGCCGGAAAGTACCTTCGATACTCTATGACGATCGACAGAAACACCTTGACCAACACCAACACAACCGCCCAAAACAATATCCGGGCAAGTAACTCACGGCGACGAAACTTTCCGTCATCGCGCTCATCTCGGTTTATCGTTTGAGCCATCGGGGTCCACGTGATCAACAAGTCAACAGACCGCTGAGTATACCCAAACCACGATGCCAGCGTCCTCTCACACAGGGTCTATCACACAGGGTCCTACGAGACTGCGTCATCAGACACCGGCGTTTTCAACGTTTCGGACCGCGCGACGGATTCCCACCCGCCCAAACGAAGCTTATCCGTTGCTTGTGGAGAAATAGAGATCGATGATGTCCTGCAGTGCCTCCCGCGCCGCCTCACCATCGGCATCGCTATAGCTTGCAGCCGTGGCGCGATACCAACCGGTGCCGTAAAGCGGATTGGTCAGCTTGCCCAGGCCGTTGGGATAAACGCGTTTGAGGTGTTGTTGAAAAGCGAGATTCGACATCGGGACGAGCGTCTTGTAGTGTTCCAGCCGCTCGTAGATTTCTCGCGACGGTTTCAATCCCGCGTTCTGAATCGACTTAGCAAGAAGATCGGGCCGCTCCGGCTGAACGCCCCAAAAGTGAATCAGCGGCCTTAGATCCGCACCGGCAGCCTTTGACAACCTCAGAATACGACTGTCGGTTGGATCTGAGTTTTGCGGAACTCGGTTGCCTGGTTTCCAGTTGTCGTTTTCTTCCGTCCAGAAGCGGTTCAGTGCGTCCCAGCCGAACAGGTTGGCAATCTCGACATATTTCCCATAGCCCCGATGTTGATATTTCACTTCATCACCGGGTCGATTGGTGATGTTCATCGGATTGCCTTTGCGAAAGTTCTCCGTAACCATCCACATGATTGCCACCTCATCGAGCGTGAGATGGCTCATCCCGTTGACCGAACTCCCAAACGCTTTGTCGAGACTCCAACCAAACTTTCGGTTCATGATCGCGACGTGCGGAAGATTCACGAGCGCTTCGGTTTCGCCCCTGAACTTCGAGCAAAACTGGGAATGCCCGACTTCGTGGAACACTGTCCAGTCGGCAAATTGCGGTCCCTTGATCATCCATAGATCCCGGCACTGTTCCGGGCGATAGGGATCGTACGGGTAGTTGGATTGTGGATAGCCGGGGAAGTTGGCTGAACCCCGCATCGTCACATCCGGCTGCAGATACAACACCGTCTTGGAACGAACCAACGGATGCCCGAAAAGCTCTGAGACGGCATCCATGGCCTTGTCCCAATCTTGCATCAACGTGGCCGGATTATTGAGAGCTTGCAGCCACGGCGTCGGGATCTGCATCATGAATTTGTCCGTTTCAAAATCAGCCCACGGACCAGGCTGCCGGCGTTCGACGGCGTTCCATTCCCGCAGCGTTGTCTTGTCAAAACTGCGCATCGAAAAGAACGGTGCCCGAACGGCGTTCTTGACCCAAACCTTCACGATTCCGGCATTCGCCTTGTAAGGCACCTCGATGTAGATCCCACCTCCCAACGGATTGGCGACCAACGTGCGAGATTGAGTGATCGGATAAACCAATGACACACGATCCAGACGTTCGATCGTTTTCTTTTTGCTGAGATCCCACGAATGCGCGCCCACGCGAATGGAATATCCCTTGTTCACCATCGTCGGTGGAACCGCCACATCGGCAATCGCACCGGGCGGCAGGTACCATCCCGTGCACCGTCGGGCGGCATTTTCGGAACCAGCCACGGGGCTACCGATTGCAGCCGGATGTGAAGCGTTGATATTCACCGAGTGGACCTCGTTCGGTTCACCCGACTGCTTCACCATCCCGGGGAAATACATGGATGTTTTGAAGTAAAAGCCATCAACTAAACGACGGTACTTTTTCAAGTTATCGGGCGTGAAAGCGTGATCCAATAATCCTTGCTGGACCGCGAACATCGCGTGCTCCAATTCCATCCCACGAGCCACCTCTCTGGCAAATCCATTTTTCGTTTTTGGAGTCAGAAACAGTGGACCGTGTTTTTCTTCAAAGAGCCTCACCAAATTGAAAGCTTTGGCCAGCGATTCTGAATCCGAAGCGAAATCTTCACTGTTGTTTTTGATGACAACCGTCAGTTGACGCTGCTCTTCGGGACTGAGCATTTTGTCGCCATCGATATGATGGTGCAGTTGAGTCAAAGCGGTCGTGATCACGCTTTCGTTCGCCGACAACTCGCCCGTGACGGCAACACATACGAAAGCTAAAAACAACCGAAAAAACATCGACTTACCCTTATCTCAAACCATTGAACGCCCGTGGCACTCAATAGACACCAAAACGGATTCAAGTGAAGGAGTTGGTCACATCTACCGCACCTTCGACATGAAGACAGCATGACACTCATCACAAGACCATTGCCGTCTCCCCCAAGCGTGCCCCCTCCGAATCAAACAAAAATGACTGTCGATTTGGTAGTCAAATTTGCCGCGATATCCTTACCCCGAAGGATGCTGGCAAATTCAACGACGTCATTTCATTTCCGCTTCATCCTGACCTATCTGCGACACTCGCACTCGGAGCCTTCACTATAACTTGGATAGGCAATTCTGCTGTAGCGAGATACTCACATCACCACGTCACTGAACCGTCGTGACCGTTCGATCCAACAACATCGGCTGTCGTATCGCAAAGATTATGCGCAGCCCAAGTGAGCGTATGAGTTGATGCGCACGTTGGTCAAATTGTCCGCTTGCAAAAAAAATTTGACAAAAAAGCAGATCACGTGAGGCCGGACCGCGCCGCAGGCGACAAAGACGCCGTGGGGCGTTGCCCCAGGCTGAGGTGAATGTGGCCGTTGGCCACGAAATGATGCCTGTTGATCGTCTGAAAGTCTGCCGGTCGGGATTAGGCCAAAGGCCTATGTTCACCGTAGACAGAGGCAACGCCCCTGGATGCGAAGGGCGCACCAAACGGATTGGCCAACGGCCATATTCATCCTTCCGCGTTGCCAGCATCCGGGTGATGATGGCCGTTGGCCAACGTTTGGTTGCCGGTTCACGAGCTCCTGGGGCGTTGCCCCAGGCTGAGGTGAATGTGGCCCTTGGCCACGAAATGATGCCTGTTGATCGTGTGAAAGTCTGCCGGTCAGGATAGGCCAAAGGCCTATGTTCACCGTAGACAGGGGCAACGCCCCTGGATGCGAAGGGCGCACCAAACGGATTGGCCAACGGCCATATTCATCCTTCCGTGTTGCGAGCATCCGGGTGACGACGGCCGTTGGCCAACGTTTGGCTGCCGGTCTACGAGGTCCTGGGGCGTTGCCCCAGGCTGAGGTGAATGTGGCCGTTGGCCACGGCATGACGCCTGTTGATCGTGTGAGAGTCTGCCGGGGCGTGTGATAGGCCAAAGGCCTACATTCACCGTAGACAGGGGCAACGCCCCTGAATGCGAAGGGCGCACCAAACGGATTGGCCAACGGCCATATTCATCCTGCCGCGTTGCGAGGATCCCAGAGGTCCTGGGGCGTTGCACCAGGCAACGGTGATTGTGGCCGTGGGACGTTGAGTGATTTTGTGCGTTTCGCTACTTTTGAAATCCCGCGGATGCCGTCCAGCTACGCACCATCGCCGAGGTCGAGCCGATCGCCGTAGCGTCGCAACACTTGATCCCGCAATCCCGCGAGTTCCTCCGCCTGCATGCCCGGATCTTCATCGATCAGCTCTTGCGCCATGGTGCGAGCGACTTGCAAGATTTCGATGTCTCGGTTGAGATCCGCGATCCGAAGAGGTGCCAACCCACTTTGCTTTCGCCCCAGCATGTCACCCGGTCCACGTAAACGAAAATCCGCTTCGGCAAGTTCGAAACCATCTGAGGTTTGCTCAAACACTTTCAATCGCTCGCTGTCCTCGGGTGATCCCTCACCATCGGTAAACACACATAAGTAACCGGCATGCACACCACGCGAGATCCGACCGCGCAACTGGTGCAGCTGGGCGAGACCGAAACGATTGCCACCGAGAATCGTCATCACCGTTGCGTTAGCGACATCCACGCCGACTTCGATCACCGTGGTGCTGACGAGAACATCGATCTCACCATCGGCAAACCGCTGCATCACGTCCTGTTTCGCTTCCGGTTTCATCCGCCCGTGCAACAGTTCGACCCGATGCTCTTTGAGGACGTTGTCCCGTAGATTTTCGAACGTGCGACTGACTGATGTCACGTCCTCCACCTCATCGAGCAGCGTCAACTCGTCGAGGTCGTCAGGCGACTCGGTGGATGGATCACGGGGGACCGATTCGTTGCCGACTCGTGGCGCGACCACGTAGGCTTGCCGTCCTTCCGCGATCCGCTGTCTGACAAAATCCCACCATCGATCACGCCACGAATCGACGGCGAGATACGTGTGCACCTCCCCGCGTCCGGCTGGTTTCTCGCGCAACGTGCTCAGGTCAACGTCACCGAACTGCGTCATCGCCACACTCCGAGGGATCGGAGTCGCCGACATCACCAGGTAATGCGGATCGACACCGCCTTCACGCAGTCGCACACGTTGCCGGACGCCGAACTTATGCTGCTCGTCGATCACACACAAACCGAGCGAATGAAAGTCGATGTCGTATACGAGGGCCTGCGTGCCGATAATCAAATCCAACTCACCCGACGCAATCTGTTCGAGCGTTTCGCGGCGCTGCGCAGCCGTTAACGAACCACACAACAGCCCTATTCGCACTCGACTGTCGGCGAGAATCTTGCTGAGTGTTTGGTAGTGTTGGCGGGCGAGCACTTCGGTCGGTGCCATCAACGTCGCTTGGTGCCCCGAGGCCACGGCGAGCATCATGGCAAAAATCGCGACGACCGTTTTGCCGCTGCCCACGTCACCTTGCAACAGCCGGTTCATCGGAAACTGACGCCCCATTTCACGAGTGATCTCATCGATCACACGGTTTTGATCTGCTGTCAATTCAAATGGGAAACGACGCAGAATACGTTGCCGAATTTTCGCCGTGCACGGCATCGCCGGCGCTTGCAATCGTCCGGTCAACGAAGTCCGCCGCATCGCCAAAGCGAGCTGCATGACGAACAATTCCTGAAAGATCAACCGTGTGCGGGCGGCGGTCAGTGCCTCGGCCGAGGGCGGACCATGGATATCTCGCAGAGTCGTGCTGATACCCGGTAGATCCCCAACCAGTTCGATCCCCGCCTCCCGCAATCGCACTGACGCATCCGCCCGGATCGATGGCGGCATGACCTCCTTCACTCCACCGGCCAGCACGCTGGCAACCCGCCGCGTCAACCGCCGCAGTTCGTATTCCTTGACGCATTCGGTGAGCGGATAGACCGGCAGAATCTCGCCTTTGTTTTCGGGACTCTCTGCGTCCGCTTCGTCCGCCTCGATGAGTTCGTATTTCGGGTGCGTGAACTCCCATCGCAGCCCCGCGAGCTTCGGCGAACCGCTGAGCCGGACGATGCGATCGAAAATCAACTGCTCAGCTCGGAATGGCTGATTGAAAAAAACGATCCGCACCGCCCCCGAATCGTTTTCGACGATCGCTGCAAAAAGCGATTTCCCAGGTGTCCGGGAAACGAGTTCCGCGTCAGTGATTTTGCCGATGAACGTCGCCGGGCACCCCTCACGCAAATCGTCGACCCGCGTCGGTGGTGGCGGAAACTGATGCTCTCGCGGGAAAAAAAAGAGCACGTCCTGGGCCCTGCGCAGCCCCAATCTTCGCAACCGTTCCGCCCTGGCGGCCCCGACCCCGGGCAGATATTGGACCGGCGTGGAGGGCTCGAACTCAGGCGCAGGGGGCTCCACCGGCACCGAATCGGGCGACGCGACAGATTGCGGCGTGGGGTCGATGGGCTCAGCCAAAACGATGATTCAGGGGACGTGGAAAGAAGGCGAGACAATGGTGTTATCGTATCGTCTGCCGACGTCATCGACACGCCACCCTGTGGCTCGGCAGCAAATCGCCCCGGGACAAAATTCTCGGCCGGCGTCCGATCGCGAAAAGTGCGACTTGTCGAAGCCCCGCACAGCGGATATCTTCTGCCGACACACATGCGGATGTGGCGGAATTGGCAGACGCGCTAGACTCAGGATCTAGTGTCCGATAAGGACGTGGAGGTTCGAATCCTCTCATCCGTACTGATAAAGGGTTTTCACTCGTCGAGTGAAAACCCTTTTTTCGTTTCAGCACTCACTCCGAAAACGGTCACAAGGTTCTGCGGACGCTCGAGCCAGTAAATTGGCACGAGGTACATCCGAATCACTGAACCTTTTGCAACTGAAACAAGACCTGAAAACGATCTTCAGATGCCCGCAAAAAATCGACACGATCTAGCGATCCGACATCTCCGGTCAGCCGACCCGGTCATGAAACGCATCATCGATTCCGTTGGCCCCTGCACGCTCCGTCCGAACCCTGACCGGTTTCGAATGTTGGTCAATTCGATCATTTCGCAGCAGATTTCGACCGGTGCGGCCAGAGCGATCCGCAAACGACTCGATGAACTCGTCGGCGACGAAGGTGTCACCGCCGCCAGCCTCTCACGCTATTCCCCTGAGCAACTTCGCACCGCGGGCGTCTCGCCGCAGAAAGCGAGATACGTGCTCGATCTCGCGATCAAAGTGAACAATGCCGACATCGACCTGCAAAACATTGGTCGGTACTCCGATGACAAAGTGATCGAGCAGCTCACAATCGTCAAAGGCATCGGGAAATGGACCGCCCAAATGTTCCTAATCTTTTCGCTCGGTCGGCCCGACGTGTTCCCCCACGATGACCTCGGCGTTCGATCCGCTATCCGAGACCAATACGGACTCGATGAGTTGCCCGATCTCGCCACCAGCACTGCGATCGCATCGAAGTGGCGACCCCACGCATCCTTGGCGAGCTGGTATTGCTGGCGTTCGGCGGACGTCGGAAAAACCACGGGCAACCGATAGCTGCCGCAGTGCTACTTGAGATTCAGCGTTACTTAAGATTTTTAGAGTTTTGCGGAATCTTCAAGATTCCGGTGTGTAACCGTTTAGTGTCCCCACGCGACCATTTCAGCTATGATGCTGTTCTAGCGGCCACGACGTGAACAGCGAGTTGATTGAATCACCTCCCCCCAAAACCGCTCCCCGCCCCCCTCCACATGTGATTCCAATCACATCCCGCCCATTACTGCGTGTCGCCGTGAGTCAGAACCCGACCGTCCACGTACGAGGCCGTTTCTCCATTGCTGCGTTGCTCGCCGGCTGCGTTGTGGCGATCTCTGCATCGACGGCTCGATGTGCTGACGCAAACAACGAAGACGGCATCCGATTCTTTGAAGAAAAGGTCCGACCGTTGTTGTCGGCCAAGTGTTACGAATGCCATGGACCGGAGAAATCGGAAAGTGGACTCCGCCTTGATTCGCGGGCGAGCATTCTCAGAGGTGGAGCCAGCGACACGCCTGCGGCCCAAGACGGCGATCCCGAGCACAGCTTGTTGATCGAATCGGTCAAACACGAAGGTGACTACGAGATGCCACCGGACGAACCGTTGTCCGAGGCCGAAATCGATCATCTCCATCAGTGGATCAAGATGGGCATGCCATGGCCCGAGGAAGCACCGGTTAAACCAACCTTGACCGTCGAGCAGCGTGTCTCCGTTCATCGATCCGAACACTGGTCGCTGCAACCGGTCAAGTCACCCACCATTCCGGAATCCGATACAACGTCGAGTGTCGATTCTCCCCGAACCAAAATCGACCGCTTACTCGAACCCAAGCTCGCCGATGCCGGTCTTTCGTTTTCACCTGTAGCGGATCGCCGAACCTTAATTCGCCGCGCGACCTATGACTTGATCGGTTTGCCACCCACTCAGAAACAGATCGATGCATTTGTCAACGATGAGCGCCCCGATGCTTGGCCGCGACTGATCGATCAGCTACTCGATTCACCGCACTATGGGGAACGATGGGCCCGACACTGGCTCGACGTCGCCCGCTATGCCGACACCCGCGGCTATTCCCCGGGCGGCCGCGACAAACGTTTTCCGTTCGCATACACCTATCGTGACTGGGTCATCAAAGCATTCAATCGAGATTTGCCGTACGACGATTTCGTACGCTGCCAATTGGCGGCTGACATGATGGACTCCGCTGAACCCGCAGATCTCGCCGCCCTCGGCTTCTTGACCGTGGGACGTCAGTATCTCAACCGGCTCGATGTGATTGACGATCAAGTCGACGCGGTGACCCGTGGCATACTCGGACTAACGGTCAGTTGTGCCCGGTGTCACGATCACAAATTTGATGCCATCCCGACCCAAGACTACTACTCGCTGTTCAGCATCTTCGAAAACTGTTCTAGCCCAGACGAGCTGCCGCTGATTATCGACGAAGCGGAGAAAGCGAAGTTCAGTGAGTTCTTGGGTAAACTCGAAGCAGAAAAACAGGCTATTGAAAAACGGCTTGATGAAATCCACGAACAACTGAAAACACAAACGCAAGAGCATCCGACCGACTACTTGGCACGTGTGATCGAATCCAGTGCGGAACGCGAAGCATTCTTGCAAGAACAAGATTTTATCTCGCTCAAACCGATCGAAGTTCATCCCCGGCTTTTGAATCGCTGGAAAGCATTCGTCAACCGTAAAGACGCTGCGCGAATGAAAGTCTTCATGCCGTGGCATGAACTATTAGCACTTGGCGACGATGGTTTCGCCGAATCAGCTCAGCGGAAAATCGAAGGTTGGAACGAACTCCCCGCCGAAAAGCTCAACCCCTTGGTGCTTGATGCCTTATTGCAGCAACCACTCAAAAACAAGACCGAGCTGGCACGCGTCTACGGCAAATTGATTCACGATCAATGGGGAGCTCGCGATGAAGAAAACGCGAAGTCCGATCCGTCACGAAAGGCATTACTGGATCTGCTGTCGCTCGACGATTCGCCCTTGGTGATCAAACGCGAAAAAATCCGCGAGATGTTCGACCAAGGCCAGCGGAACGATGTTGCCAAGCGAGAAGGCAAGATCAACGAACTCAATTCCAACGCCCCCGAGGGACTCGATCGTGCGATGATCGTTGTCGACCGCGAACATCCCGGCGTCACGCGCGTGATGATCCGCGGCAATGCCGGGCGTCGAGGCGAAGAAGCCCCGCGACGATTCCTGAAACTGCTCTCGCCCGAAGATCGCCCTGTGTTTCAAAACGGAGCCGGGCGACTGGAGTTGGCCGACGCGATCGTCAGCAAAGACAATCCGCTCACCGCACGCGTGTTCGTCAACCGCGTCTGGATGCACCACTTCAACCAACCCTTGGTCGACACGCCGAGCGACTTCGGAATCCAGTGCCCCGAACCCGTGCAACGCGATGTGCTGGACTTTCTTGCGGCTGACTTCATGCAGAACGGTTGGTCGGTCAAACGATTGCATCGTCAGATCATGCTGTCGCATGCGTATCGTCAATCCAGCGTCAACCGAGACGACTGCCTGCAAGTCGATCCGGAAAACCGGCTGTGGTGGAGAATGAATCGTCGCCGGTTGGAGTTCGAATCGTTTCGCGACTCTTTGCTGGCCGTGGCCGGTAACCTGGATGCCAAATTGTTTGGTAAGTCTGCTCCCATTACGACGGCACCCTTCTCGCATCGACGTACGATTTACGGGACCATCGATCGCCAGGATCTACCGAACCTGTTTCGAGCGTTCGACTTTGCCAGCCCCGACCAAAGCGTTTCCAAACGCTCGCGAACGATCGTGCCGCAGCAATCGCTGTTCATGCTGAACTCGCCCTTCGCGATCGAACAGTCGCAACAACTCGTCGCCCACGTGAATTCCGAATCGGAACCGACCGACGACCAGCGAATCGCAAAGCTCTACCAAACCATCTTTGGTCGCCAGCCAACCGCCGAAGAGCTGGAAATCGGAAAACAGTTTGTAACCGTCGCGGAACCCCAGCTTTCTGAGCCTGAGTCTCCTGAAGCCCAATCTTCCGAAACGGGGAAAGCCGACGAGGCAGCTCAATCGGATGCCGCTTCGCAGACACCCGCCGCAAGCTTGGACGTTTGGACGCGGTACGCCCAAATGCTGCTGATGACCAACGAGTTCGAATTCATCGACTGAGAAATGAGTTTGCAATGAACGACAAGAACCTCCTACTACCTGTCGAAGAATGCTCGCTCTCGCGGCGCAGCCTGTTGCGGCAATGCGGAACCGGGCTGGGCGTGTTGGGATTGGTCGGCTTGCTAGGCGACGATGGTCTGTTGCAAACCGCTCAGGCGGGTGCCAATCCGATGATGCCGCGGCCGACTCATTTCCCGGGCACCGCCAAACGCGTCATTCACCTGTTCATGAATGGCGGTCCATCGCACGTCGATACCTTCGACCCCAAAACCGCACTGCAGAAATACGACGGCAAGAAATTGCCCCTCGACCTGCGAACCGAACGCAAGACGGGTGCCGCCATGGCATCCCCGTTCAAATTTAAAAAATACGGGGAGTGTGGACTCGAGGTCAGCGAACTGTTCCAGAAAACCGCCGAACACATCGACGACATCGCCGTCATCCGCTCGATGTACGCCGACGCGCCCAATCATGAACCGTCACTGCGTCTGATGAACTGCGGTGAATCGCGGCTTGTACGTCCCAGCATGGGGTCCTGGGTCACCTACGGCATGGGCACCGAAAACCAAAACCTGCCGGGGTTCGTTGCGTTGTGCCCCAACGGCTACCCAACCGTTGGAACACAAAATTGGCAAACCGCGTTCCTGCCTGGCGTGTTCCAGGGAACCCACGTCGACACTCGCCATCAAGACGTCAAAAAGCTGATCGAAAACATCGTCAACCCGCACACGAGTTACGAACAGCAAAAGCAACAACTCGAGGCGTTAAAAAAACTCAACGCGATGCATCTCGACCAACGCGGTCCCGATCCGGCTCTGAACGCTCGAATCCAGTCCTATGAGCTTGCGTACCGAATGCAAATGGAAGCAACCGATGCCTTCGACGTCAGTCGCGAGCCCAAGCACGTGCTTGAAGCTTATGGCGAGGGCGTCCAAGCACGGCAAATTTTGATCGCCCGACGGCTCGTCGAACGCGGTGTTCGCTACGTTCAAGTCTGGCATGACAAGGGCCAACCGTGGGACAATCACGATGACCTGGAGGTCAACCACCGCAGACTGGCCGGACAATGCGACCAAGCGATTGACGCCTTGCTGAACGATTTAAAAAAGTCAGGGCTGCTCGAAGACACGCTGGTGATTTGGGGAGGCGAATTCGGCCGCACGCCCGTTGTTGAGATGCCCACTAAAGGCTCCAACGCAGGCAAGATCAACGGCCGCGACCACAACCATTACGGGTTCACCGTTTGGATGGCTGGCGGCGGCGTCAAAGGCGGACAAGCTTATGGTGCGACGGATGAATTTGGTTTTAAAGCGGTTGAAAATCGAATGCACGTGCATGATTTGCACGCAACGATTTTGAAACTGCTCGGATTCGACCACAAGAGACTCACCTACCGCCACGCCGGCCGTGACTTCCGTCTGACCGATGTACATGGCGAAATTCACGAAGGACTGATCGCTTGATATTCGCACACTAACCGTCTCGGCTTCCACCCCGCTATACTCCCGATGTGATTGGTCAACGCAAACCAAATTTCGCAACTCAACAGGGAAACAACATGAGCCGGGCTTTATTGGTCATTGACGTGCAACGGGAATATTTTGACGGTGCCTTGCCGATTACTTACCCGGTCGGACACCTCGATCGCATTCTCAAGGTGATGGACGAGGCTGCCAAAGCCAACGTGCCCACCGCGGTCATTCGTCATCACCAGCCCGATCCGGAATCACCCATGTTTCGTCTTAATTCGGACATGTGGCAACTGCACAAGGAAGTCGAGGACCGCCCGCGAGACGTCTTGATCGACAAGCAACTGCCTGGATCGTTCACCGGCACCGATCTCGATAAGTGGCTCAAATCGGTCGACGCGGACACGGTCAGCATCTCGGGCTACATGACCCAAATGTGCTGCGACACGACCGCCCGGCAAGCATTCCATCGGGGTTACCAAGTTGAATTCCTGAGTGATGCCACCGGAACATTGAACGTCGAAAACGAAGCCGGTTCGGCAAAGGCGGAAGAACTGCAGAACTCCATTCTCGTCGCCCAGCAAATGTTCATCAGCGAGGTAATCGACACCGACAAATGGTTAACCCGTCTTAGTTAACGACGATTCGCACCGACTGACTTTTTCTGCACACCGCTTTCTCGAACCATGAATTCGCATGCGTATCCAACCTGTCTCCGCCGTCAATCTTGAAACGCCGTATGGCCCGATGCACACGCATTTGTTCCGGCCTGACCGGCCCGGAAAATATCCAGGCGTGGTGCTGTTTGCCGAGATCTACCAAATGACGGGCCCGATCGCGCGCACCGCAGCAATGATCGCCGGTCATGGATTTCTCGTCGCGGTCCCTGATGTCTATCACGAGTTCACTCAGCCCGGGGAAGCGTTTGCGTATGACAAGCCGGGCACCGACCGTGGCAACGCATTGAAGACGACGAAGGAACTCGCCAGCTACGATGCGGATGCTCGGGCAGTCATCGACTTTTTTGGCAACGATCCCGGATGCACCGGACGTGTCGGTTCGGTGGGAATTTGTTTGGGAGGGCACCTCGCATTTCGGGCTGCGATGAATCCCGAAGTCGAAACGGGCGTTTGCTTCTACGCCACTGACATCCACAAAGGCAGCCTCGGCAAAGGCATGGCCGACGACACGCTCGCCCGCATCCCAGAAATACAGGGCGAGATGATGATGATTTGGGGGCGTCAGGATCCACACATCCCCAACGAAGGCCGACGAATCATTTACGACGCCATGACAGCTGCCGATACGCGGTTTACATGGCATGAATTTAATGGCGAGCACGCATTCATGCGCGACGAAGGACATCGCTACGACCCCGCACTGGCCCAACTGCTCAACACGATGGCATGCCAACAGTTCACGACCTGTTTGAAATAAGCGAGTGTTTTTTTAAGCAGGTCGGTAGGAATCATTGGGCAGAAACCTACGTGCCATGAGGGCGTTAACCTGGCCTGCTAAATCATCGCAACGTCGTGGAACGACAAGGGCACGCCAGCATTGCTTCCGTTCTTAGTTGCGATGGGACGTTGATTGTTTAAGTGCCTTTCCTAGCGGAACGGCGCAAGCCGTCCGGTGACTCGGGACCGGACGGCTTGCGCCGTTCCGCTAACAACCTTAACCGGCCCGGGGTTTTGCTTAACGTGACATGTTATCAATGTCATAGTCAAACCCACCCCCATACATATTTGCCTCATTACCAAATCGGCCACCGTCATCGACGCGGTCCCAACCGACGCCGTAGAGTTCGAAGCCTTCGCCAACATTGTGGTAGACCAACGGTCGATCGATAAAGGGATCCATGGGAACGGACGACAGGAACTCTGGCACCAATTCCTCGAGGCTGTCGGGACGATGGCCTCGTTGCGACTCAAACCAGCGAATCGCAAGCTGCGTCTTTAATAGTCGATTCATAATGTCACGCCGGATGATCGATTCCTCGGTCGCTTGGAGTGTCGGCGTCACGACGGTGTGGCAGTGCTCGGGTTTGGCCGATGACAAACTAAACGCCACCAAACTGAGACGGTAACGCCATCCAAAATCGCGTTCACAATCCAAATCAGCAGCTGCTTTGTACGACGCCAGCGTTTCACGGTTTTGTTCAATCGTGTCCAGTTCGGCAATCAGACCAGGAATTCGTTCGATGGGTATGTCGTCGCGAATGGTCGCCAGAATTCGATAGCCGCTGGAAATCTCGATTGCGATTCCCATCAAAGAATGTGAAAGCGTGCCGCCTCGTGCGAGTCCGGCGCCCATCCTCACGCTTTGCAGAGCATGCTCGAGCGCATCACCATAACGCTGCTGCATCGCGGCATCTTGCGAACGTTGCTGCATGCTTCGTGCGACGGCTCGAAAAGCAGTGAACTGTGCACTGAAATTCGCATTGAACTGATGATCACCGCGAACCGCAAATCGCTCATTCAAAAGCGAATCGAACTTTTGCATGGTTGATTCAGGAAGCGGATCCTTTGCCGCGTTAACCAACGGTTGCAATCGTAAAACTTCCGACCGCAACGCCGCGTACACAGCTTGCTCGGAAGGCACGGAGGCGAAGGTTCGCGGTGGCAGAGACGGAATCATTTTCGCGTAAATCGGCAGGATGCTAGCGAGTGCTACCACAGTCAGGGTGATCACGGCGATACGGGCTAACGTGGTCACGGCTCGACGTGACCCAACCGCTTCAAGTTGCCAACAATACCAACCCGACGCGACCGCGATGCAAGTGGACGCCAGCAACACGAGTGTAAACCCACGAGCAGTCACCGCCATCGCGAACTGAGCTTGATTTGCACGGAGTGTTCCGTAGGCAGACGTTTCGCTGCACCATCGCAACGTCGGGCCGAGTTGCTGTTCACCCAGCAACACCACCGCGATGAGCACCACGAATGCGAACAACTGAGTCGGCAGGTGACGAACGACCGCAACTGCGGCTACCAACCAAGTGGTTGTGACAACCAAGCCTGCCGAACCCAGAAAGTGGCCAACATCCTCGATCGGTTTGAGCCGCAACGCGTACATCGTGATCGCAGCTGCGAAAGCGAGTAATCCGGTGACCAAAAGTGCATCCGACAACGAAAACTTGAAGCCGGTTTGCTGGCGTGATTGCCCCTCACGCCTCGGCGTTAATGGACCGCGAGATTTCAATCGCTGAAACAACGAAATGAGTCCCAACACGACGGCGAAGAACACAAACCCGAACACCCATGCCATCTCGCGCCAGCCCAACCCCGGCGCCCGAGCACCGACCCGATCGAGGCTGTAGCACGCGACTACGCAACCAATGACGGCGCTCAGCACCACCATCCAACGGCCGGCAGGTTGGAGCGGAGCAATCGATGGAGCGGAAACTCGCTCGGACCACCATCGCAGCGGCATGAGCGATGCCACCGACATCAGGATCATGAACACGAACCACACAATCGGTTGATAGGCTCGGATCGGCAACAATGCCAGGACGGCAGCGAATGTGATACAGACGCGAGCAAACCACCATCCGCGACCAAACACAATCCAGATTGACAATAGGCAACCGAGCACCACGACAATCGCCATCACCTCGATCTGTCCACGGATCTCGGGATACAAAAACAACATCTCGTTTCCGGACAAAAGCGTGTCATCGGCTGCCAAACCCTGTACGTTGAGGGCGACCGTAGGCCCCGGTATGATACCGCAAACCCATTTCGCTATTCGGCCACGCCCCCCCTTTTTAAAATGTTCTCAGATGCCAGCGATCGACCTGTTACTGTTTGCGTCGCTCTGCCTCATCGTTGGCGTGGTCGTCGGCTGGACGATCGGGTACAGCAAGGGTAAGGCTAAAGGCGACGCTGAGGGAGACGCCCGTTGCCATGAGGTTGAGAATCGCCTCCGAGAACTGCAGAACCAAACCAAAGAACTGCTCGGCATCCGGGACTAAGCTTAGACAGGAATTGCCCGCAAAAAACCGATCGCGGACGAACTGAGTTTGTTTATCGGCTCCATTGTCCCGCAGCGAAGTCCAAAAACATCTTCCAATCGGTTTCTGAAATCATGTGAGCACCACTGCGAATATGATATCCGGTTTTGCCGATGTGTCGGGGCGTGTTCAGTGGTGGCATTTCCGGATCGGTAATCACCTCCTCACCCAACAATTGATAGACCGGTGCCGCTGCGACGACGGATGCGTACTCGCCTTTGGGATCGGCCCATAAATCGAGATCGGCGCTCGCGACGTACACCGCTCGCGGCGCGATCAACGCCAACAGTTCGTGTTGGTCCACGGGCAACTGGTCTTCACGCTCCGAATAGGCGGTGAAGTTTTCACAGAACCAATGTGGGAACACGGATGTGATCCGGCCCACCGTTTCGCCAAAACGACGACGTGAGATCGCCGCCCCACCACATCCCGAATCGTTGCTGTAGGCGATCGAGAACCGCGGGTCTTCAGCCGCCGCCCACAATGCCGTCTTGCCACTGCGGGAATGTCCTCCGACTGCGGTGCGTGAAGAATCGATCTCCGGCTGTGCGACCATGTAATCAAGCACCCGACTCGCCGCCCAGCCCCACGCCGACAGGCCTCCCCAGTCATCATTTTGCAGCGGCTGTCCGTTTGCAAAAAATGCCCGAATCCCGTCGGCATATCCATCCTTGCGGTCTGGATCGACATCGGATGTGTGGAACGTCGCGATCGCATATCCGCGGTCGATGATCGTGCGTTTCGCCCCGGTTGAGGCTTCTTCTTCGATGACAGACTGGACCGTGTCTGGCCTGCGATTATTGATGAACACAATTACCGGCCCGGGCTCTGTCACCGCATTCGGAATGAATACCGTAAAGGGAAACTTGAATTCGCGTTCGCCGATGGTAACGATCGCTTGCATGTCTCTCCCAGTGGCTTTTCCCTCAAAGACGTCATCCGTTTCGGCCAACACTTGGAAATCAACGTGATACTCAGTAGTCGGTCGGCGACCATACACCTCGCGTCGAAACACCTCCACCAATTCATCACGTCGCCCGTTAATCCAATCCTGCTTCGAGGACACTGAACGTCCGTCCGCCATCTTCAACGGATCGGGAAGTGTAAACGTGGGAACTTTCGATTCCTCATAATTGAATTGAGGATTCCGCGCAGAGTCTTTCGCAACCTGGGCAGGGTCTGCCTCCCAAGACGAACCAGCTTGTTGTGCAGAAACTGGATTGATGGAAACACACAACGACAAAAAGACAATCACTCGCGAGTTAAGATGCATGTGACTCAAAGGTTAAAGGCGGGTTGAGTTTGTAATGCGTCACACTCTAACAGATTCACAGTGCCGCTTCTTACAACCGAGTCGCCATATCCCCTTTTTAGATTGATCACAAAACAGGGCAGGATAGAGGGGACGTCGATTGTTTTAGCGGAATGGCGCAAGCCGTCCGGTAACGCTTCACCGGACGGCTCGCGCCGTTCCGCTACGTTTGAAATGCCGCAGCAATTTACTCGACGTCCCAGCAGGACAGCGCAAAACAGGGCAGGGCGGCAAAGGACAAGACAATGGCGTAACAACACTGCCACCTATCCACAAACGTTCAGCTCCGCATTCCAAACGCGAGTACAAGAGAACGCTAATCCGGACATGAATGCGTCCTCACGCAGTCAGCCTTACAAGCACGTCTGCGAGTCGTTGGTATTGCTCGATCGAGTTGTAAGCCTGAGCGGAGATTCGCAGGCAACCGATGCTATCGGCGAACCGGATGACCGGAAACTCAAAGCGATGTTCATCCCGGAGTCTTTTGCCAATCTCTTTGATCTGATCCGACGTGCAATCACGCCATGCCGGAATCGGGATCGTGGCGAGACTCCCGAGCATGGACTCGGGCACCGGCTCCTCGATCCCGAGTCGGTCGAGAATCAAACGGCGCGCCGAGACGACCAAATCATGATTGGCTCGCATCAGAGCTTCCAACCCACATCCTGCAGGTTGCGGATGCAGACCACTTAAGAACTCAATCGCCGTGGGGAGTGCCAACAGCGGTGAGGGATCGAACGTCCCGGGCCAATTGAAGTTGGCTTGAAACTTGGTATCGCCAAATCCGTCGAGATTGGCACCACGACTGATTACCGCGGGCACAATCTCATCCTGCCACTCCTCTCGTGCGAAGAGGAAGCCGGAAACTTTGGGGCCACACCACCATTTGTGATGATTCGCAGTGTAGTAGTCCGGGTTGGTTCGCTGCAGATCCACCTGCAACATCCCTGGTCCATGCGCCCCATCGATCATGACTCGAATTCCGCGTGCGTGTGCCAAGTCAACGATTTCGTCTACCGGCATAACGATCCCCGTCGGGCTCGTCACGTGGTCGACCAACATCCACCGTGTCCTCGGCGTCAGGCAAGCGGTGATGGCGTCGACCACGTCATCGGGACCACTGATGGGGAATGGGATGTCTGCGGTAACGACGGTCGCGCCGGCTCGCTCGGCCGCGTAACGAACGGCATTATTGCATGCGTTGTAACCATGGCTGGTGATGAGAACTTCGTCACCAGCTCGCAACGCGATCGATCGAACGACCGCGTTGACTCCATCGGTCGCATTGCGAACAAACACGACGTCACGAGGGCTCGCGTTCATGTGCTCCGCCACGAGTTTGCGTACTTGATCCAACTTGGGCAGCAGCGTCCGCTCAGGCGCCAAAAATTCAATCGGCTCTTGCTCCAAGCGTGCCATCCATGCTTGCTGGGCCGCCAAAACACATCGAGGCGTCGCACCAAAAGATCCATGATTCAGATAATCGATGTCGGATCGGAGAGTCCAGTGATCAGCGAGAGGACTTGCCAACTTGCGTTCTCTTGAGTTTGTGGATAATAGCGAGCGTCCTTCCGGAACACCGGCAAATAGTGACGATGTCGGTTCGATCGGGTGGATGACACCCTGACCGAAAACATAAAGTGAGCCGCGAGGGCCTCGATGGGAAGTGGGGCGTCTCAGAGAGCCCTTTTTCGCCACCAACACGTGACCACCCCCGCCGCCCGCACAACAATGCCTCGCACAACAAAGCCCGCAAATGGACCTGTTACCCGACGTACGCCAATGGTTGCTGGCCGAACTACCGGCCCGACGAATTACGAACGTCCGCAACCTGCAAACGCTGTGGAGCGGTTACGGTGCGATCCTGCGCGTCGGCCTCGAAGGCGGCCCCGCGAACTCGGTGATTGTCAAACAGGTCACCCCACCAACAGAAAAAGACCATCCGCGAGGTTGGAACACGACTCGGTCGCACGAGCGCAAACTCCGCTCGTACGAAGTGGAATCATGTTGGTACCGATCCTGGAGCGATCGGTGTGACCCACGCTGCCGCGTCGCCACATGCCTTGCGCAGGGTGACATCGAGGGTGGTCAGATCTTGGTGCTGGAGGATCTCGACGCCGCGGGCTTTCCTATCCGACGCCAACGCCTCGGCAGAGACGGTGTCGCAGCGGGGCTCCGCTGGCTCGCTCACTTTCACGCCAAATTCATGGGCGAGGATGGCGACGGGTTGTGGCCTAACGGAACATACTGGCATCTCGAAACGCGACCAGATGAATGGCAATCGATGCCAAATGGTCCACTCAAAGACGCCGCGGTTGCGATCGATCAGCGATTGCAATCGGTTGAATTCCAAACCCTCGTTCATGGCGATGCCAAAGTCGCAAACTTCTGCTTCGCCAATGACTTTGACAGTCCTCCTGCCGTCGTTGATTTCCAGTACGTCGGGCGTGGATGCGGAATGAAAGATGTAGCGTATTTTCTAGGCAGTTGTTTGGACGAAACCGAATGCGAACGTTCGCAAGAGGCTGACCTAAAAATTTACTTCGACACGCTCAGCCAAGCACTCGGCGGCAGCGGACTCGACGTGGCATCGCTCGAATGTCAGTGGCGTGCAATCTACCCAATCGCCTGGGCCGATTTCGTGCGGTTCCTCGAAGGCTGGTGCCCCGGTCACGCCAAACTACATCGCTACTCCCGCAAGATGGTCGACATCGCTATCGAATTGTGCGATCACGCTTAGCTAACCGTGGGGGCGGAATCTGTCTTCCCGCAACACACGCCGCAGGCGATTCGCCCTATTCACTCGCGGCGGGACACACGCCCCCGTCGGGCTAGGATTGTGCTCACCGAAACTCGCAACGGGTAACACTACCGAATGGTCACGAGCCACAACGCAGCAGACTGCGCGGGGTGACTCGGATCAACGTTGAGTGAAAGAATTACAGAGTCTAGAATGTGCACCCTGTCTTGCCGCGCCAGCGGGATGGCGAGGGATCTCTGATTGATGACAATTGTAGGGTGTCGTCGCATGTCGCCAGCCAACGCCGTACGGTGCTGGGACGAACACCCAGCTTCACTAGAATTATTAAATTTCAGATAGTGAGGACAGGCGTTTCGCCTCCAGATCGACCGACCACCTCGATGCCGAGCCGATGCGTCGCGTGAGCTATAATGAGTTACCCGGTTGCGTGAACCCAGCCGCTGCCCCCGCTTGGCGAGGCGAAATTCGTGTCCGTTGCTCCCAACGTGGTGGTGTTTTCGGCGACCAAGCATGATTCGAAAAACCGTGAGCCCGTCCCTGTCGGCCCAATGAATTCGTCTAGAAACCTGCCGACTCGGATTACCTTGCTGGAACGGGCACAGTCCGGGAAGGACCATCCCGACTGGAATGAATTGCTGCGATATTACGAACCGTTCATTCGCCGGTTCTTGATCGGGATGGGCACCTCCCCGTCGGATGTGGATGACGTATCCCAACAAGTCCTTTCGCGTGTTTGGCAGGAATTGGAGAATTATCGTCGCGTCGAAACGCGTGCTCGTTTTCGAACCTGGCTGACACGTTTGATTCTCAATGTCGCTCATAATGACTACTGGAAACGCAAGCGTGCCGAGCGGGTGGGTGGCACCGATGTCGACGAACTGGAAAACCTGCCTTACGAAGATCCCGAATTGGAACAGCGGATTGAAGCGGAATGGCAAACGCACGTCGTCCGGCTTGCCATGAACCGAATGAAACAGGTCTTCTCGGGGAATGCGATCGAAGTATTTCTGCGGAGTACCGAAGGCGAGTCATCGGCAAAGATCAGCGAGGACTTAGGCGTGAGCGTTCAAAGCGTTTATGTGCTGAAGAATCGTGTCAAGAAACGACTCGCTCATGAAGTTAAACTGTTGCGAGAACAACTCGAATTCCCGGACTCACCAGAATGAAATCTGATCTCTCTCATGATTCCTGGGATGAAACCTCAGAGGAGGCGTTCAGCCGAATCGATCCCCTCGCAAAACTCCTGTACGAGGCATCCAACGAGATCTCCGCAGACGAAATCGACGAACATTCCGCGCTTGGTGACATCTGCCCGCTGTACACGGCTATCCTTAAAATCGAGGACCGATATCAAAACCCCGAATTAATCGGCCGGGGAGGAATGAAAGAGGTCTTCCGTGTCTACGACGCCAAAACGGTACGCCATGTCGCGTTGGCCAAACCTCTACCGAAATTCTCCCACGATCAATACGACGCGTTCTTGCGGGAAGCACACCTCACCGGCCGCTTGAAACACCCCTGCATCATCAACCTCTTCGATATGGACGTTGACTCCGAAGGGCGTCCGTTCTTTACGATGGAGTTCAAACAGGGACGTTCGCTGCGGGCCGTACTGGACGAACTTAGACACGGCAGGGAACGCGATCGATTCACGCTGCGAAAGCGATTGATGCTCTTCATGCGGGTCTGCGAAGCGATCGCGTACGCCCATTCACAACGCGTGTTGCATCTCGACATTAAGCCTGAAAACATTCAGATCGGCGAATTTGGCGAGACCCAAGTTTGCGATTGGGGCTTGGGCGTTGTCATGCCGAGCGACGACTCGCAGCACGATTCGGAAGTGTTTCTCGACCCTGATTTGTACGGTCCGCTGCTCGATGCGGTGAAGGGGACACCCACATACATGTCGCCCGAACAAAAGGATCGTCGCGCTCGCAAGACACCGCAAATGGACATCTACGCACTCGGCTGCGTTCTTTGCGAGGTCGTGACACTCGATTCAATTTCGACGTTCCGCAAATCACGTCCACCGATCGATTCGGCATTGTTAGCCATGATCGACAAAGCGACCGCAAACACCCCCGCCGATCGCTACGCAGACGTCAATTGTTTGCAAGAAGACATTTCTCGCTTTCTGGCCGGATACAGCGCGTCGGTGGAACAAAGCAGTGTCTTGCGTGAAATCGGTTTGTTCTGGCGTCGTCACCGCGATGTTTGTGCCGTGGCACTAGGAGCGGTCACAATCCTCCTGCTATGTGCGGCCTTCTTTATCACGCAACTACGGCAGAAACATCAAACCGCTGTCGCCGCTCGTGCCGATGCGGAAAGGGCATGGATCCGCGCCGACACCGAACGCGCGCTGGCAACCGTCGCACAGAAAAACGCTGAACTCGCACAGAGAAGGGCGGAAGACTCACTCGCAATGTACGTCGTCGAGAAAAACAAGTCCGAAGAACGACTCAAAGCGCAAGTCCAATCGGCGGTGGCCTTGTCAGACGATCTAACCAGCATCCCATTGATCCCACAGGACACCTTTGCAACGACAGTCGAACTGTCGATGCAGCACATCGACGCGGTGCTATCGAACGAGCCCCCACCGGAGTCTCGTGTATGGCACAAGAAGTTTTGGCTGTACTTTCTGAAACAAGATTTCCCATCAGCAACTCAACTGCTCGATGAAGAAAAGGGAGTCGAGCCCGATCTGGCTGACTTTGCTCGAGAATACAACGAGAAGGTGCACACGAATAATTTTCTTGCCACGCCGGATTTTGTACAGTTGATCAGCGACCTTTGCCATTCCAGCCGGTTTCGAGCCCCTTTGGCTGAAAAGATGCTGATCTATGACCTGCAATACCCACGTCCAATCGAAGACCGTGTCAAAATTGTTCGTTCATGGGTCCTGATCAATAATCACGAGCCAGATGACCTGGAATTGAATTACGACGCGGTCACGCACGCACTGCGCCTTCGCGGGAATGTTCGATCACTCGTCCGCACCCTCTCATCGCCGTGGCCGCCTGGTGTCCGCGTGAATCTTCTTTACACACTCAACCCGAAGATGCTCGACGTGCGAGGGACCAAGATCAGCGATCTAACGGAACTCAGTGATCTCGATCTCATCCATCTCGACATTCGCGACACCAAAGTCACTGATTTGTCACCGCTGGTTCCAAGCCGTAGCCTGCGCAGCGTGATTGTCAGCGCCGGTCAGTTTCCCGATGCCCAACTGGCACTTCTTCGAGACACGACTGACATCGAAGTTGTTGAACAGCAATAGCTGAATGCCTCTCGAAGGGGTCACCCATACTTCTGTCTGCGACAGTGCTTCGTCCGCTTGCAAACACGAAGTGGAACCGAACAACGCACACCGTTTCGCAAACGCTTCTTAGGCGTTTTCGCCTCTCACGTCGCTGAGTCGCTCCGCGGTTGTGAAAGCGGGTGACGCCCGCAATTTTCGGTCTCGGAGAGTCCGAGCCACGTGAGCCACATGAGAAGTGGCGTTCTCCAGCGAAAGCACTTGGGCGTTGCCGGTATCAAGACTTGCTGCAAAACCAAACGGCTCGCGCCGTTCCGATACATTTCCTAGCGGCGACGAAGCACTTGTTCACCAGTATCAATTCGATGCAAAAAGCCCGCACCACAGAGGGGAGCAAGCAATAGCATCGCTGGCCCCTTTGCACATCAAGTCATCCCAAACTTACATCTGCGCACAACACAACCGCGACAAAAGAGCCCACTCCCTTTTCAAGGTCTCCAATAGACGCTTTGGGAATCAGAACGCCACTCACAACGGCTGAAGTGGGATTAATTCCAAATATTCCCTGACACCGTGTTAAGGATCGTGAATTCCGCTTGTTTAACGTAATAGAGGACACCTTTAACAACACTGATTGACGCGTCGCAGAACACTACGCCCACCGGTAAAGAGCGAGAATCCCTCCCCCCTCCGACGCGCATCAAAACACTGCAGGACCCCCCCACATGAAAACGATCGCACACCTCATCTTGGCCCTATTCGTTTCCGCACCATTGGCGTGCACCATCGGCTGCGGGGGCTCCAATCAACCGGTCGACGTGCTGGAAGGCCAATCCCGAGAAGACCTGGACGCTCAAGCCGAAGCAATTTCAGCCGAGTTTGAAAGTTCCGTGGAAGATACAGATATGCCAGGGCCAACCCCCGAAGAGGAAGCGATGAACCGATCCTAACAGGCGTTCATCGGGGTCATTTGACAACCACTCGTTGTGCCCATCTTAAATGGGGCGATAAAGCAATCTCAGCACGTCAACATTGATGCTGACAACGAATCATCTTTGCATTTCAAGAGAGTAAAAAACCATGAAAACACTACCGCATCCAAAACACCGCCCGAGCACAAAAGGCTTCACGCTCGTCGAGCTGCTCGTCGTGATCGCCATCATCGGTGTTCTAGTCGGCCTACTGTTGCCTGCCGTCCAAGCGGCTCGGGAAGCAGCCCGGCGGATGAGTTGCAGCAACAACTTCAAACAAATCGGGCTGGCAATTCACAACTACCATTCCGCCTACAAACAGATTCCGCCGAACATGTCGGGAACAGATGCCCGTGGTAGCGCTAACAACGCCATGAATAATGCGTTGCTGCTCAGCTGGCTCGTTCCTGTCACCCCGTTCATTGAACAACAAGCGATCTGGGAACAAGTCACCAACGGCGTCGACTCAGAAGGCGATCAATATCAACCGATGGGCCCAGCACCTTGGTATGGCGGCTTTCAACCTTGGGCGTTGGACATTCCCGCCTTCAGGTGCCCAAGCGATCCGGGACGCGGCCTGCCTTCCCTCGGACGCACCAACTATGCGTGCTCCCTCGGTGACAACCCTCGCATGACACACTCCGGCGGAAAAAACCGTACCGATTACTATGACTGGAACGGCACCGCAGCATGGCCGGGTTGGAACGCCGTCCAAGACCTCGCTGCCCGAACGAATAGTGACCTGCCAAACGTCGCCGCATGGGTACGCGGAAGCAACCGAGGCATGTTCTGGAGTCGACACGTGACGAAGTTCCGCGACGTGCTGGACGGTCTTTCCAACACCATCGCTGCCGGCGAAATTGCAACGAGTGTCGGACAGCAAGAACTGATTGCTGAGGTAGCCCAAGGCGCGCACTACAGCAGCTTGTTTACTCCCTCGAAGTGTCAAGATTTGGCTGATCCGACTCGGCCCCAGTTTTACCCCAGCACGCAAAATGTGCTCGCGGGAAACCAGAGCCGAGGATCGCGATGGGCGGACGGGCGCTGGGTGTTCTCAGCGGTCCATACCGTCTTGCCTCCTAACTCAGCAACGTGCACCACAGGTGGAGACAACGGGCAGGGAATCTCCTCCGTCTCAAGCCGCCACCAAGGCGGTGCCCACGTCCTGATGGGCGACGGGGCCGTGAAGTTCATCACCGACTCGATTGAGGCGGGCGACGCAACCGCCGCCCCAGTGCAGAAAGGTGAGAAGAGCCCATACGGCCTCTGGGGTTCACTCGGGACCCGAGCCTCTCGAGAAATCATCTCGGAAGACTTCTAATCCGAAAAAACACCTCGGCAATGACGCCCTGGTGAACTCGTCACCGAGTCTCTCGACGACTCGGCGAAACGAAAGACTTAAGCTCGTCAGACCAGCCCCACAAAGGCTGGTCTGTTTGCGTTCATGGCGGACGTAATCGCTTGCTCATTGTGTTTGAACATCGTCCAGCCCTTCAATTAAATCGACAGCACAACCACCTTTATCCGCCGATTTGCACCCTCACACGGTCTTGTCGGAAAACCTGTAGATCGAGCAACCAAACATCGCGTCCATGCGGAACGCACCCGCATTGAGCCGACTACACATCAGATGTTTTCAGGTGAGCATCAAGTTTGCCACTCACCCCGACGTGATGCCACGATCTAATTTTGGGGCGTGCCCTGCCGTGAGGATATCCATCGGATAAGATCGGACGAGACTTCGGACTTGGGATTGGCAGCGGGAGTGGACGTGTGCGTATCGAAACGGCTGAAAACTGGACACATCTTCAAGATTTGCTACTCGATGGCGCCTGGAATGATCAATTGGGACGCTTTCGATCCTCGTGTGCCTTTCGAGGATTGTCCGACGCATCCTATCCCCTCGACACCACGTTGATCCGAATGGGAGGAGCGTTCGACCGACTCGAACAGCACTTGCTCCGCAACTTTAAAAAGTACGCGCACCGGAACGTGATGGCCCGTGACTCGTATTGGCATTGGCTAGCACTGGCCCAACACCACGGCTTGCCCACGCGTCTGTTGGACTGGACCCACTCACCACTGATCGCAGCTCATTTCGCGACCGCGAGCACAGAAAAAGGAGATCTCGATGGAGCCATTTGGCGGATCGATTACGAACGACCCCACAAACTCCTACCAGCATCGATTCACCAAGCGTTACAGAAAGAAGGCGCCAACACGTTCACGACCGACATGCTCAACCAAATTGTTTCGTCGTTAGAGGAACTGGATCGGATGTCCGAGGAACCTTTTCTGTTGTTCTTGGAACCGCCGTCAATGGACGACCGAATCGTCAATCAGTATGCACTCTTTTCGGTCATGTCAAACGCCACCCTAGGTCTGGATACTTGGATCGCCGAACATCCCCAACTCTGCTCCAAAATTGTG
This sequence comes from Aporhodopirellula aestuarii, assembly GCF_023701485.1. Taxonomy (GTDB): domain Bacteria; phylum Planctomycetota; class Planctomycetia; order Pirellulales; family Pirellulaceae; genus Rhodopirellula; species Rhodopirellula aestuarii. The sequence continues at coordinate 9,466 of NZ_JAMQBK010000088.1, read as the reverse complement.
ATCCCCGCTGCCTTGAAGTGGGAGATCCGCGACAAGCTGGATCAATGCAACATCACCGAACGTGTGTTGTTTCCTGGGCTGGAAGGCCTGAGTCGATGGCTACGTCGACACTACAGCCCCAAATCGCCTCCCGTGTAGACACCCTGAATTGGCCTGCGATTTGCAACCGTTCGTCTGTCATACAAACGAACAATTCCCAGCAAACCGTGTTTCGCCGATCGTCATCCTCACAACGTTTCATGCGTGCGGATCACGATCAGCGTGCCGAACGGTGATTTCTCGAATATCAGAGGCAATGATCGATGTCCACACTCAATGTTCACTGGCGACACACCGCGTTTTCACATGATGCCGGCCTGCGAACCAACGACAACGCGTCAGGCACCGACACGGACATTGCCAGAACCGGCGTCCTCAGCGACGAACATCAAGAAGTCAGTGACCAACGTCCGGTATTGGTCGAAGATGCGACGGGTCGCGTCTATCGAGCCTCTGATTTGCCCCCAAACACACGCGTCGTGGTGAGCGACATCAATCGATTCGCCGACCCCATCGTCGAGCATGCGAAACAGGCGGGTTTTGAAATCGCAAAGGAAGCCTAACGCTGCCAAGACGAAGAGGCGAGAGCTTACGGCAAACCGACAAACATCAAATTCCCCCACCCCACGTGTGCGCCGGATCGATCTTTTGTTCGAGTTTTCAGGGCAGCCCGCTCGCTATACGGCATATCGAGCCCAACGCGGTCGCGGTAATGATAGACAACACGATCGTAGATCGGCGAGAAACGACCGCGTGAATCCGATGAGATGCGTCGATAGTGGTACCGGCCATCAACGCTGTGATACGGTTCGTACGGCACGTCTTCACCGAGGTTGTACCGTGCGGTGTATTCAAACCCCAATGCAAGTCGGTTGTCGTACGCGCCATACAAATCGACTCCCTGCTTCCACGCCATCTCGCAGGCGCAGCCGAGGAATCCAATCCCCATTTGGGTATGTGCCTGGTCGCGACCACTTTCCTGGCACTCGCCAAATTCGTTGAAGTAATTTCGAACGGCGCCATTTCCTTCCCCGTGTAAATAGTAATCCACCGCACGGTCGAACATCTCGCGATCATCCAGGAACACTCCCATAGCGATCATCGTCTGAATCATCGAAGCGTCCCAATTCCCGTTCGCCGTGGGATAGAAATCTTGAATCGCGGGATAAAAGATCTCCCGCAACATCCGCTCAAACTTGTCTTGATCGGCGGGCAGCCAACCGGCATCGGTATGGCGGATCAATTCGGCAGCGTTACAAAACTTAACGCCCATCATTCCGATCAGCAGTTTTGTGTCGTGACCAGACACGACCTCCAGGGTGGATGACCACGCGTTGAGAATTTCAATCGCCTTTTCAGAGTGAGCTTTCTCTCCGGTAAGACACCACTGCAGTGCATGCGTGTATGCCGCTGACGCGTCACTCGCCATTTCCGAACTTCCTATGTTCGGGTTGTTGTACGGCCCCCGCACCACCTTTGCGTATGGCACGGGGACGTGTTCGAGCGATGCCGGACTCGATGCCCGTAATCGATCCCATGCCGACTTCCAAGGCTCTTCCGCGTTGCTAATTCGTTCTTTGACGAACGCGAGTTCCTCGGTCGTGTGCAACAACCCTGGATGGATAAACGGCTTGGACGCTTCGTCAACCTCATCGGCGACCAACAGATGCGTTGAGAACAACACCATCATGCAGACGACCCAATATCGAGTGAGGTTCATAGCAGGCTCTTCAAAAAGGACGGGTTGGAGTGGACGGTATTCCATCATCAATCGATGGAAAGTGAGATCGCAGAAAGGGCGGATTCACAGAACAACGCTTTAATGGGTCAACACCCAGCGTGACTCTCTCATTTCGCTTAGCGGAAGATTGAATGTCATCTGATAGGTCTTCGACACTGAATCAAAATCGGTTTGCCAAAAATCATTGCCATGGACGGACTGATCCAACGCGATTCGCTCACCATCAACAACTTGAAAGAGTCGGCAATTGCGAATGTCGTCTAAGCCTTGAAATTGGATCGGAACGGCACCCACGCCGCCTTGAATCGTCACGGTCACCTCAGGCTCTGAGACCTGGACAACAATCGGATAACTCGAAATCTTGCGTCCGCCCACGACGTGCACGTCGAGCTTATTGCCGCGTGCTTCGCGATAGGTCGTCTTCCACGAGTTCGGGTTTTCGGCAAGATGATTACGAAAACTCTGATTCGGGCCGTAGTAGTCATCTGCCTGCCGTGGCAACGTGATCAACTCTAAATCCATCTCGATTTGATCGCCTTTTGTGAATTGGCGGATGCCGTCGGGAGGCAGCAATTCGAGATCCAAATTAACCGGGTTGTCGGCATGGACAGGACTTCCGATGGTGGGCTGCGCGTAGGTTTCACCACCGATCACTGCTTCGAATCGCCGGACGATCAAAGCCCGGTAACCGTTAGGCATGTTATTCTTCGCGGGCGTCTCTTCCGCTCCCGTGAAAGCGATCCAGTAAGGTGCATCGCCCGACAGTTCGACCTCATCCACCCATCGCTGCCCCTTGGTGAGATCGGCAGGCGTTTTAAGAGATTCAATCAGACCGCCCGCATGTCCATAGTCGAGTCGCGGTGTTCGGTAGCTGAACGTTCTCCCGAGTTTGAACAACCAGATGTCGTCCGCCTCAACGTCTCGCTCGAACGTGTACCGAAGCTTCTGAAACGTTCGGCAATAGTCGTCGGTACGCAATGTTTGCACGCGTGCCGCAAACGCGACTTCCTGATTCTCGCCGTAGTAGCCTTCGTGCCGCACATCAGTCAAACAGGGGCCATGCGAGACGTACGCGGTCTTGACACCATTTGGTAGGTATTTCTTCTGCTTCGCATCCCGGATGTTTAGCCAATCGCCGCCCCAACCGGCATTCGTCCATCCCCACTTTTTCCCCTGACGTCCGTTACGCGTCATTAGCGTGCGGATATCGGTAATCGCGACATCCACCAAACTCATGTCCACATCAAAGCAAATCGTTTCGCCCCAACATCCGATCGCCAATTGGTCCCAACGACCGTTCCCCCCGTATCCGATTAAGCACAACTGGGCGTGACTGGCCGAGGGCAGAGTCCCGTAGAAACCGTAGGAAAACCGCAATCGATACGTCGTCGACTTTTCCGCCGGCAACATCATGTACGTCATCACGTACGACCCCATCGGCGTGTAGTGCCAGTTCTTACTTAGCTGAACAGGGATCCCCGTAGGTCTCCCTTCCTCATCACACAAGATCGGGCACACACCGATCACATTGGCAGGAGGACGCATATCAACCAGCAATGGAACGACCGCATGAGGGCCACCACCAGAAACCGTCACGTCAAACTCGTCATAGTTCCGGATGTCGGTGTTGCCCGTTTTCCAGCGTCGCCGCAACTGGTTCACCGAGGCCACAAAACAACTTTTCTGGTCATCAAATCGCACGGGTATCGCGGTCCCACTTGCAGTCGCAACCGAAACGTTCGGTACTGATGCGTCGGCAACAGGCGTGATCGGACAGGTCACTGTCACGTCGTATTCGCGTTCACCGTCCCACGGACCGTCAACGGTGATCGATTCACGCCAACTGCCCGCTTCACTCGTCAGTCCCAAACTCAATACACTCGTCGAGCATTTGAGTTCGCCGGAAACGATCAGGTTAAACGTGATCGAACCGGGCCACGCGACCAAATCAAGACGAGCGTCGCAGTCGAGTCCCTTGCCAGCGGCATCGCGGAAAGCGAGTCCCAGAAAATCGTAGTGCTGAACGTAGCGTCCTGACTCCCACATGCGTACCGAAGACAAACGCTTGACACCTTCTTCTAGTCCTGCCGCACACGTGCTTGCTCGATATTTCGTGCCATCAATGTCGATCTCAATCAACAGTGTCGCGGGTGGCAGCTGCTTGAACTTCTCCGCCTTATGGCGTGCCGCCTGAGCGTAGGACTGCGTGCTGGCAATCCGGCCCACCCTCACGTTTCGAAAATCGGCGACATCGAGTGTGAAACCGTAACGATTGGTTTCGATTCCAAAGATGTCCGCGCTGTGGTCATTGGCATTCTTTCGCCAGCCATTCTGCCAACAACTGAATGTGTATTCATCAGCCACGACGCTCGCGCTGACGAGCAACACCAATGCCCAGCCCCATACCATCGAGCTCCATCGGCACGAGCTCAGCCCACCATCGTCACGGCTAACGCGAGAACAGAGCAGGGGCGACGCCGGCGTGCCTTCGGGACCGCACACCAAACGCTGCATCCACGACCACGCAAAAGAAACGCGATTACGCATGGGTCGCGACAGCAAGGGTCCACGCAACTTTTCACGACTCGAGCCCGGCAAAGAACGTGAATCAAACCGCGACTGACGCGGACCAGCGACGAAGCATCGAAGATTCATGGGCTTGCAGCAGGAATAAAGGTGGGAGTGCCGGCAGGGGAGGCCAGCATGGGGTAGGGCGGGGCAGGGCGGGGCGGGGCAGGGCAGGAGTTCGACGGGCGTTTTTTGGAGCGACCCATTCGAGCGATTTCACACCCTAAACAGGTCCCAACCGCGTTTCCAGCCCGTTTTGCGGATCAAAAATAACCAATTGCGACAACGTCGTCTCAAGTCATGGGCAACCCAAAGCGGTGTCGTCCGACGTGAATCCACTCTCTCCACGGGTCAAATGTTCACGGCCCCGGCACAACATACAGCAATCTCGCCGGCGACTCGTCGAGAATGTTTAACGCAAGTCATGAGGCATGATCACTCAATCTAAACATCGGTTTGCTAAAAATCCGCCGTCGCTCACGGGCGATTCCAGTCGCGGCGCCGACCGATTCCGGACCGGTGTCTTCCCCCAACATAAGCGAATGACTCGATGGCATTTCAGTGGCTTGCTAACCGTTGCTTTACCGCGGTCCACCGTCAGAATCTGGTTTACAACACGTGCTGGGAGGATCCGGAGATTGATCGCCAAGCTCTCGAGCTAGGCCCCAATGACAACGTCGCGCTGATCACATCGGCCGGATGCAACGCGTTGGACTATGCGTTGGAAAGCCCACGTGAGGTCCATGCGATCGACGTCAATCCGCTGCAAAATGCCTTGCTCGAGTTGAAACTGGCCACGATCAAGTCACTCGCACACGACGATTTCTTTCGCCTCTTCGGCCAAGGCCGCCATCCGCAATGGCACTCACTCTACAAGGACGCCGTTCGACAACACCTCAGCGATCAGGCAAAACAGATTTGGGATTTGCGTGGCAACTTCTTTGACGGCAGCCATCGAAGACGCAGTTTTTACTTTCGCGGAACCGCCGGTTTGTTCGCTTGGTTGATCAACGGTTATGTCAAACGATCACCCGAGCTTCGCGCGGCCATTGACGAATTACTCGACGCACCGAGCGTCGAACATCAACGTGAAATCTACTCACGCCGAAATGTCGATCGTCTGCTGTGGACTCGGCCGCTGCGTTGGGCGCTGCGACGCGACACCACGATGGCAATGCTCGGCGTGCCGCGTAGCCAACGAAATCAAATCGACCAGGGTTATCCCGGCGGCATCGCCGACTTCATTCAAGATCGGATCGCATCGGTCTTCCAAAACACACCACTGAAAAAAAACTACTTCTGGCGAGTCTATCTGACGGGCGAATATTCGGATCAGTGTTGTCCCGAATACCTCCGAGCGGTCAATTTCGATCGATTCAAATCGGGCCTCGCCGATCGCATTTCGGTGCACACGTCAACGATGGAAACCTTTTTGACCAACCACAACGGTTCGATCTCGCGGTTCGTCCTGCTGGACCATATGGATTGGTTGTACGATCGCTATCCGGAACACTTGGCCAGCGAATGGCAGGCGATCCTCGACCGGGCCGCCACCCACTCCCGAATCCTGTGGCGCAGCGCAGCATTGAAAGTCGACTTCATCGACCCGTTGCGAGTCTGGTACGACGGGCGACGTTGCCGTTTAGGTGATTTGCTGTCATACCACACCGACTTGGCGAAAAAACTCCATGTCTGTGACCGGGTCAATACCTACGGCAGTTTCTACGTTGCGGATCTCAAAGGCATGGCAGCATGAGTACTTGGGCGAGTGATTTACGCGTCCTTCGACAACTGCTGCTGCACCGCACGACGGGCTCGACGCACCAAGATCGGCTAGAGAGTTTTTACGGCAAACAGGCCGGTGACTACGACGGCTTTCGATCCCGGTTGCTGCATGGCCGACAGCCGCTGATCGAACAGCTCGACTTCACCGACGGAGGTGTGTGGGTGGACTTGGGGTGCGGCACGGGCGAGAACGTGACGCTGGCGGGCGATCGAGCAGGGTGTTTGTCGGAGGTGCATTTGGTGGATCTATCGCCTTCGCTAATGGGTATCGCAAAGCGGCGAGACCTTGCCGGGCCGGTCGTCAGAACGCACCTCGCCGACGCGACCACCTTTCGAGCGATCGACCGCCCCGCGGACCTCGTGACGTTCTCGTATTCGCTCACGATGATTCCGGATTGGTTTGCCGCGGTCGATGCAGCGATCCAACTGCTCCGCCCGGGTGGCCGCATCGGCGTCACCGATTTTTACGTTTCTCGCAAACACGCCGATCCCCCACTGCGTCAGCACGGCTGGCTTCGCAGGGCGTTCTGGCAACACTGGTTTGCCGCGGACAACGTGTTCCTCTCCGGCGATCACCTCGCGATGTTGCAGCGAAAGTTCAAGACGTTGCACCTTAGCGAACATACCGGCAAGGTTCCCTACCTGCCAATGCTGCGGGCCCCGTACTACGTATTCATTGGACAACTCGATTGAAGCAGCGAATTGGACGTCGCCCCCCGGGACGTCTCGCCGAACCAACACGGGCCGCCGAGGATGTGGCAAAAAGTCATAGAGTCGATCGTGATCCGGAACGCTCACATCGGCAGAACACGGCACTCCGGGAGGCGAATCCTGACGCCTCAGCACAAGATCAAACTCTATGGAACACGCGGCTGTCTCTGCGATCTCGGCCGAGCGTCGAGCGAATGCCGTGAATCAAAAAAATGCACGCCCCGTCGTCTGGTTTCGGACTTCGCGTGTAGCTAGATTGTTCGGCTATGAATACGAACAATCTTTTTGATCTCAGTAATGATGTCGCCGTTGTGATCGGTGGCACGGGCGAACTCGGCGGCCACATGGCCGAGGCTCTCGGGAGTGCGGGGGCCAAAATCGCGGTGCTCGGCCGGAACGCCGAACGCGGGAACGCCCGGGCGGAAAAAATCATCAGCGCCGGCGGTGAGGCGAAATTCTTTGCCGCCGACGGGCTCAGCAAAGAATCACTCGAATCGGCTCGCGACGCCGTCACGGCTTGGGCGGGAACGCCTACCGTGCTCGTCAATGCCGCCGGGGGCAACCACCCCGATGCCACCATCCCGCCAGGCGGCGATGTTTGCAAACTGCCCGCCGACGCTTGGCAAACGGTCTTCGACCTCAACCTCGTCGGCGGTGCATTGTTGCCGAGCCAAGTCTTCGCCCCGGCGATGATCGAAGCCGGTGCGGGTAGCATCATCAATATCGCGTCGATGTCCGGGATCATCCCGCTCTCGCGAGTCGTCGCTTACTCAGCCGCCAAAGCTGCCGTGATCAACCTCACCCTCTGGCTCGCCCGTGAATGGGCAACCACGGGAGTCCGCGTGAACGCGATCAGCCCCGGTTTCTTCCCCGCCGAACAGAACCGCAAACTGCTCTTCAACGAAGACGGCACCTACACCGAACGTGGCGGACAGATCATCGGGCACACCCCGATGGCCCGCTTTGGCACGCCAGAAGAACTCGCCGGCGCAGTCATTTGGTTAGCCAGCCGGAAGGCATCGTCGTTCGTCACCGGCCAAAACATCGCCGTCGACGGCGGATTCGCATCGGTAACGATCTAATCGTTCGCACAATTCAGTTTGCCAAACTCACCAAGAGTTACGACGAATCGTCACTTCCGAACCGATTCGCTCACCCGAGTGATGTGTCGCAAACCGTCTCCCAAAACACTTCTCCATCCTCAACACTGAAGTCTTCAGCATGAAAATTCCAGCCGCCGGTGCCGATCTCGATTTCCTGGCTTTGGGTGCGTTGGTGCACCGACTCGATCCGGGCGTGATTCCGTTTCGCACCGCAACCAATTTTGAAGTTCATGTGTCCGGTGGCGAATACAACTGTGCCGCCAACCTGGCGTCCTGCTTCGGTCTCTCGACCGGCGTGGCGACTGCCATGGTCGACAACGGCATCGGCGAACTGATCCAGCGACAAGTGCGGGCGATGGGTGTCCGACCGTTCTACAAGAACTTCAAACACGACGGTGTTCGCGGACCCAACATGGCGACCGTGTACAGCGACCGCGGCCAAGGCGTCCGTCCTCCTGTCGTCTTTTACAACCGAGCCAACGAAGCCGGAGCGATGCTCAAACCGGGCGACTTCGATTGGGACAAGATCTTCGCAGGTGGCGTTCGCTGGGTACACAGCGGCGGTATCTTTGCGGCCCTGTCGGAAACGACGTCGCAAGTCGTGATCGAGATGATGGAAGCTGCTGGACGCCACGGCGCGATCCGCTCCTTCGACTTGAACTACCGAGCCAAACTTTGGGACACCATCGGTGGTCTCGCCAAAGGCCAAGAAATGATGGCCAAGATCGTTAAGAACGTCGACGTTTTGATCGGCAACGAAGAAGACCTGCAAAAGGGATGCGGCATCAAAGGGCCCGACGTCGAAGAGAAATCTTCTGGCGGATTGGACCCGAAAAACTTCTTCATAATGATCGGCGACGCCGTCGAGAAGTTCCCGAACGTCAAAGCGGTCGCGACGACTCTACGCGAAGTCCACTCGACCAACCGCCACTCATGGAGCGCCGTGTTGTGGCACGAAGGCAAAGAGTACGCGGCACCGACCGCGGAACTCGATGTGATCGACCGCATCGGCGGTGGTGACGGATTCGCATCCGGTTTGATCTACAGCCTGCTCGATGGACGTGCTCCTGAAGACGCACTTCGCATCGGTTGGGCTCACGGCGCGTTGCTCACCACGTTCACCGGAGACGTCAGCCGGGCGACACTTCCAGAGGTCGAAGCCTTCGCCAAGGGCGGGTCCGCCCGCGTGCAACGCTAAACATTACCGCCGAATCCTCGCGAGCCGGTACATGCGGAGCTTCCGCATCACCGGCTCTCGTTGTTTTGATCGACAACAACCCCGGCAGTGAGCCGAGCGCCGTGGGGCGTCGATTTAATTACTGCGGAATTTCGAAACATAGGGGTAGGGAAGTCCGGTTGAGCCGGACTCCCCTCCCTCCGAACCGTACGTGCGGTTTTCCCGCATACGGCTCTCCGGTTAGCAGTTCCCCAATAGGGATTGTCCGAAACGATTGTGGGCCTCCCGCAGACTCCAGAGACCCGCTGCCGTAAAGTAAGCATTCGGCCACCGCACCGTCCG
>NZ_JAMQBK010000087.1 GCF_023701485.1 Aporhodopirellula aestuarii | reverse complement strand
ACAATTATTGGGACGCTTCCCATTCTTCGTGTTGTGGGCAATGCTGCGACTAAACACGTGTCGCCTTTCGTTGCCTTGGCGACTAGTTTGTTTGATAGAGCGTACGCTTCGATGCCAGACACTAGGATTGTTGGGATAACGTTACCCGTCACCGAGGACGGACGATTGATTTTCCATTTGTGAAACCGCGCAAGCCGTCCTTTGGTGCACGGGATGGTTGTCGCGACATTTGGCTATGCCGCCATTGGGACCGAAGCAACCAAATCAGCCAAGATTTCAGCATTGCCGAAAGTTAATGGGCCCCAGGCGCTCTGCACTGTGTCATAGTCGCCCGTCGCGATGTTTACGTAGTGTACACCCTGCACGATCGTTGCGTGAAAGCCAGTTCTATCGGCATGCATTTCCGCAAGGCGATCTCTCCAGTCGTTGTTTGTGCCCAACACGACCAAATAGAGGCCAACCTCGGCGAACATCCATCGTGCGGCTAGTTCGCGAGACACCGCGCGACGGCGATCGGTCAGAAAATCGCCACCGCTGCAGCCATTGTCCCATGTCGTCACCGCGAGAGCATACCTCGGCGACTTTCGCTTTTTGCGAGTGAGCAGCAGTTGTAGCTCCTGCGGGAGGTCAAGCTTTTCGTGCGGGTATACCGCAGGATGCAGTAGCGACCTAAGGTCAGCAAGATAGCGGTGGTTGATCATGCAAGCGAGTTTCTTTCGTGAATGCGATAACGTCAGCCGTCGCCGAGTACGGCGAGTTGACTTTCCATTTGCAAACGCGCGATGCCGTATTCCGGTGCACGGCATTGTTACCCGCGATTTAGTGTGATCTCAATTTTTTGAAACTCGTCGGGATCATCAGGATTGGTTCGCCAGCAAATCATGCCCGGTCTTTCGAGAATATGACAGAGCCCACCGACCCCGCGTACCGATGATTCAGGGGGCTCGTCATACGACTCGTCGCCAATCTCGTAAAGGAGCGTGATTTCCGCAAATTGCTTCCAGCCGTTTGATCGCTGAACGTCGATCAGGGATCGCATCATCGCTTTTGCCATCGGGCAGTCGGTTGGCGGCTTGAGCCATTCGTGGACATTTGCGAATTGCGGATCGGATAAACGCGAACGAAGCGGTTTTGATCTCGGCGGGCGGACGGTCGCGAGCAATTCATCCCACAGCTCAGCATCCGACATCTCGGACGTTGGGGTTGTGTTGCCCGTGTGCTCGGTGCCGAACAGTTTTCGGATCAGTTGCAGCATGGCCAATCGAGTAGGTCGTAAAAGTAGGTCACGTTTCTCAGTCGGGGAACAAAGTAATTCTCACCGGTTGGGAGCGGTGATAAGTTGAGACCGGGGTGTTAACGCCGGTTAACCGGCGATAACAGGTCGGTTGCGATCGCCAAGCATGCCAATTAGAGGGGGTGGGCGTCGCGGTGTCCAGCTTTTTCGGGGAACCCGTGGTCCGGCGTGGTGGACAACCGGTGAGAGGTGGGTGTTTGCGAGGCGTTGGGTCTCCCAAAATTTGCTCCTTCTGGACCTCGGTCCTGTGCATAGAACGGTCGATCTGGAGTGGTGATTGGGCGTCGCGATGATGGGGTCATGGCAACAATCTAGGAACGTATCGGCGATCTCGAGTCCCTCAGAGACGCCCTCACTCTTGAGATGGCGACGGGGACGTTTGCGAAGCGAACCCGTCAGCGTTTCAAGGAGCTCGAGAACTACGAGCCGGCGAAGGCGATCGGCACATCTTGGCTATGCTTCCGGCATCCGTTTCCTCTCGTGACGAACAGTCCAGGGGGGCACGCCGACTTGACGGGCGGGCGATCGCTCGCATGCCGAGGTTGCCTTGGGTGAGGAGGTCACGAATCTGGTTGATCTTCTCGTCGGAGATCTTGCGACGTTTGGGGCCGGTGGCCAAGTTCTTGCCCTCGGTGACGGCGTTGCGATTCTCGGCGGCGTGGAATTGCTTGTACGCTCGCGAGGCGGTGGCCCCGGTGGTTCCGAGTCTCTCGGCGATCGCTTCGAACGTGCATCCTTCGTTTCTTAATCGAACGACTTCGGGACCGATCTTCGCCGCTTTGCTGCCCACAAGTTTTCGCCGGACGCTAAAAATCGGCCGATGGGATGAAGCGAGTATCGTTCTTTGCCCCCCACTCGATGGCCTTCTTTGTCGTCGACGGGTCGATCTCCAGGGCCACGGCGATGCGGTTGATCGGCGATCCCGCTGCGTGCATTTTGACAGCTACTGCCGCGATTCGTTGATGATTTGGGAATCGACGATCGTGACTGGCAGCTCTTGTCCAACGACAACCTTGAAGGAGCGCCCTAACACCTTAGGTTTTCCGTTTCATCTTGCGTTCTTCGCTCTTTCATTGGCCGCTTAACGAACCCGAATTGACAGTCCTGTTCCGACGAAGTAGTCGTCCGCTTCGTTGTTAAGGCCCGTGCCGCCGCGGATGTCCCACTGCATGTCGTTGTTGATCAAGTAAGTGAATCCGCCATTGAAGTAGTGTTCTGGTGAGGCGGTGTCAGCACCGGAAGGATAGAAACCGAAATACTCCGTGTATGCGCCCAGGCGATCAGCCAATGAATAGGCAATCGTCCATGACTGAGCCCATTCGGTGTAGCCGTTGTTGGTCGTTTCATCGAGTGAGCGGTTGAACTGAGTGCTGCCGCCGGTCGCGAGGAAGTCGTTGATGTCCCAACCGTAAAGCCAGTTGAGTCCAGCTAAGACTTCACCAGCGGTTCGTTCGTTGCCTCCCGTTGGAACAGTCATCTGCGGAATGATCGCCATCTCGGGAAGCTGGCCCTCCTGGGGCGTCAGCCCGATCTTGAAACCAACGTACAGGTCATCTGCTCCGGTTGCGTTCAAACTGTTAACGTCATCATCGCCGTAATTCCAGGCGACACGAAGCTCGAGCCAGTTTGCGAGCACGCCATAGCGAAGCAGCGTCTCGGGATACGAGTGTCCGATCGTACGATCGGTTCCATCATTGTCGTAGGTGTACGTGTAGCCCGTCTCGAGCTGTAAGACTCCCAGGCCGACGACGCTACTCGCTTCGGTGAAGTCAGGACGGTCCGTAACCAAGGGTTCGTCGGGCTGGGCGAGTGTTCCGCTGAGAGGACCGTCGCTCCATTGGAACAGTGAACCAACCGTTCCACGAGCGTTACACCCACACTGCGAAGCCATCGTCTGTCTCATTCCATCGCAACCATCGTCACAGGATTGAGCCGATGTCACGCGTGCAGTACACGCAAAAGCAATGCCGATCAAAGCGGTGAGAACGGAACGAAGTGTGATTTGCATGCGAATACCTGATAATGAAAGCGGCCCAGCTACCAGAATCGTCAATGGAGGAACGCTCTCGCAATGCAATTGATTAAACCATCCTGGATCATCGAATAATCATGACGTAATCCTGTTAACCGTTACTGCTTGCCGCGCAAAGTTGTAGTGGCGTGAAGAAGCCACACGATGCGATTTTCCATGTAAGCAACGGAATGAAAAGGAATTTTCAACACGGAGTGCAACATCACTTCGCTTGAAACGGTCGTGTTTACGAGCCTATCCGACCAAGTTTCTTCACCACATCGCACCGGCGGTGAGGGGCCAGAACGATACGGGTGAGTAACGGTGCCAAAGACGCCTGGATCGAGCCCATTTTGTCTGTCCGTAACTGACGCCCCGTTCGGTCCAGCGACTGCAGATAGCAAGCCAGTGTCACCAGCAAAAATCCTTTCCTGGTAGCGCGTCGGCCAGAGGACTCCCAACGAGGCCCGGGGGGGCTCGTTTCTCGTCAATCTCGATCAGAAGCCCGGATTTTCTCACTGAGCTTGGTGCTGATTCGAGGAGCAGGTCAAGACCTTCCTCTCTATTGGGAAGCATGTCTCAAGTTACCTTGCTCACCCGTCACGCATAGCCTTTGGGCATTTTTGAACTGATATGTGAGTCGCTACGCTCGCCGGAGTGTGGGCCTTCCTTAAATTACTTTCGGGCAAAGGTGGCAGCGACAAAGGTAAGAAATTCGCTAGACCGACTCGATCACGAATGAATCTTGCACCACGCCGTTGATGTCGATGAACGATCCGATGATCTGTGTCTCGGTGGCCGTAAACATGCTGACGCCAAAATTATCCTTGTAGCGTGCGATACTGCCGGTTTCGATGTCATCGAAGCTGCGGATCGACTTTCCGCCCAATCCGCTGACAATGTACGTGATTCCACCACGTTCCAATCGCTCGTAAATGTGGTCATGTCCAGTCAACACGAGATCAGCACCCCAGAGCGCATAGTCAAGCTGCAGAGCCGGTTCGCTGCCGTGATCATCACCCGATGAGAAGGGTGGGTTATGCATCACGACAATTTGCCAAGGCGACGTCGAAGCTAGCAATTGGCTCTGTAGCCAGGCGGTTTGAGCCGTCGCCGATGATGGATCATTGAGGAAGGATTCTGCATCGATCACGAAAAAGTGTGCTGGTCCCCACAAGAAATCGTAATGCAGTTCACTGCCGGTGCTGCTAGCAGTCGGAACCCCGTCACCTGGTAGCGAGAAGTAGTTTATGAATTCGTTGATGCCGCCCGCGTCATCGAAATCGTGGTTGCCGGGTGCCGCAAAGAAACGATTGATCTGACTGGTGCCGCCGGTCGGAGCATCTTCATTTGGTTGGGCGCCATTGAGGTAATACGGATAGAAAGCTCCGTGGACCCCGGCGTACGTTTCGCCGGCGTAGCGAGAGTCGCCCAATCCTAAGATAATGTCGGCTGAAAGCCCGTGCACGAGCGAACTGATCAATGGTGTCTGTGCATTGGCAATGCCGTAATCACCAAAGGCCGCGAACGTTACTTCGTTTGCATCAGGCAATGCCCGCGTATCGGGATTGACGATCACAGTTTGTATCCAATAGTCGTCCGCGCTGACGGTCGGAGATTGATCAACATTGGATCCCTCCGCGATCGAGTCGCCATCGATATATCCGTTTGTATCGACATTTCTCAGCGTCAGACCAGCTGCACCATTATCGACGATCAACCACAAGTCGTCCGTTTCAATCGTTGTTCCTGAAACGTCGATGTTGCCGCCGTCGGCTGTCCCGTCGGCGTCCAAGTATTGACCGGTGGCAACGTTTTGCAACGTACTTCCCGCACCAGTGTCCTCAACGCGCCACATGCTACGTGCATCGGCAGTCGTCGACAAACTAACATTGCCGCCGACTTCTTCGAGTCGCATGTATTGTCCAGGGAACAATACACTTTCTAGCAGCCAAATTTCGCCGTCACCGATTCCAGGGACAGTTTGCGCGTATTGAAAGTAACCGTTTGTGCTCAGCGTATCCCCGCGTCCAAACCCAGGCTGAATGCCATCGGCCGCTGTCCACGTCCCAGTCGAATAGACGGCTGGACCTTCCGTTTCGAATCGGGCGCCGTCAATTTCAATCCAATCAACCGTCAAGTTTGCGTCGATGCCATTGGCGGGGTCATACGTATCGTTCGTAAACGCAATGCGAACCTGATCTGCCGTCACCGAATCGGCGGCCGTATAACGAAATGTTTGGAATCCGGTAGTCGCCGAGAATAAGGCGACGATTTGGCCGTCAATTTGCACGTTGAATTGCTCGGTCCCTTCGGCCCCCACCGCGCTGACGTCGATGACCGACCCGTCGTTTCCGTTTTCAGTCGGCTCGGCGTATTGAAAATATCCGTTGGTGTGCAACGTGTCTCCGCGTCCGAACCCGGGCTGAATGCCATCAGCCGCTGTCCAGGTCCCAGTCGAAAAAACATCCAAACCTTCCGTTTCGTATCGAGTTCCATCGATTTCGATCCAATCAACGGTCAAATTCGCATCAATGCCGTTTGCTGGGTCCCAGGTATCGTTGGTGTACTCGATACGGATTTGGTCGGCCGTTACCGAATCGGCGGTTGTGTAGCTAAAAGTTTGAAATGCATTCGTGGCGGAGAAATCGGCAACGACTTGTCCATCAATTTGCAATTGAAACTGCTCCGTCCCTTCGGAGCCAAGTACGCGGAGGTCAATCACCGACTCTTCGTTTCCATTGCCACCGGATTCTGCATATTGAAAGTATCCGTTGGCATTCAGGTATTCGCTTTGACGAAATCCTGGTTGGAGTCCATCGGCAGGCAACCAGGTCCCCGTCGAAAAGACACTCGGATCTTCGGTCTCGTAAGTCGTGCCGTCGATGGTGATGTTGTCAACTCGCAGATTGCGATCGATTCCGTTGGCCGGATCCCATGAGTCATTGGTGAATGCGATCCGCACTTGATCAGGCGTAATGCCATCGATGTTGTGTGTGAACTCTACAAACACGCCGGCGTCCGCGTCGCCACCAACATCGTCGTACGTGGCCACCGTCACGCCATCGATCTGCAGCAACATCTGTTCGACGTTCTCGGCGCCTGCTGCACGGATGCTGATCGGAAACAGACCTTGGTATTGGTCACGCTGGCGTGGATTGATCACGACTTTCGATTCAATTGTGCCAACGACACGTTCTAAATCCCAGTCGCCGTTCCTGTCTGTGTTGCCTGTGGCGTCAACCGATGCGGCGACATCCGCACCCGTGAGCCGTGACAGATATTCCACAAAACTTCGTCCCACGTCACCTTCACCGGTGCGACAACCGTAAACCAGTATGTCAGCATCTACGGTCAGCGATTCACCCCACTGACGAATCTGTTGCTGCTGCCGAATCAGTGTTTGCTGGCTGACCACTTCGTTACCGATGGCCAGCTTGCCAGCTTCGCCATGCGCGATGACGTGCAGGCTCGCAACATTAGAGCGTTTGCCCAGTACCTCACTGATCTGTTCGAGACCCGATCGATTCGCGTCCAGCAGGATCAGTTGATAATGGCCGTCGATCCCGTCAATCAACTCCGACAAATTCTCAATATTGGCGTCGATGAAAACTAAGTTCACAGCATCGGAATGATGCGTTTCAGATTCAGATGCCGCCGGGACGTCGTCAGCAACGGCTGCAGCTATTGGCGCAGCGCCCGCATCGGCAGCAAGCAGCAACCGAGGTTCTAGAGAACTGAGTGACCATCGAACACGATTCTGTTTGCCACGATAACGGCGACGCAGTCTTAACATCTGGCACTTTCATCGTTAAATGAGGGGAAGAAAGCAGTATAGGCAAAATTCGAGAGCAATGCCTCAATATTTTGCCCATCGCATTTTGTCGTCATTAATAACGCGTCTGTTTTGCTTCCTGTCAAAAATAAAAGGTGACACGAGTCTTTGTTGTGTATCGGAACTTGTTCCTTGGGTCGTCTGCGTGGGCGGAGGGTGGACTCGAGGTTGAGGCGACAGGCGATCGATTCTATTAAATTTAACTGTCCAGGAGGCTGTCCAGCGGAACGGTGCCAGCCGTCCGGTGTTGCGGTGGAAAAGAGCGTGACGCCCTAGAAGGTGCTGGCACCTTTCTTTCTTCAGTTGTTTCGTTGCTCCTCATGCCATCGGGTGATCGACCGCGCAACGCGTTTGAGTTAGCCGATGCCAGCCAACTGACTGTTGGGCGACAGATTGACACAGATTCGAGCTTGGCCAATTACGATCCGAGTGGATCAGTCCGCCAACAAACTTCAGCCGGTGCTCGAAATGCGCCTCGCGTCCTCGCCGGTCGCGAACGGGCAGCGAGAAATCGATTTCACGGAACCGAGCGGTAGCATCGAGATCGTAAGCCAAGCCATCACCCGGTTTAAGCTGAACCGCAGTGCGATCATCAAATATTCCGTTTGCAAACGTGTAGCACTTTGATCCAGGATCTAGGTTGAACGTAACGTCGAAGAACGGAGTGTCGTTGTCCGGTACCCATACCCTATTACTGCCCGTATTGGCGATAGTGAGTTCGTAGTGTTTTGCCTTCTTGCTATGGGTGTGACGCGTGTCTAAGTCGACGACGTTAAATGCAGTCAGCTGCTGCTGACATGGACGGCCAGGGGAAAAGGCAACGCCGGCTAATGCGGTCAACAGCAGAAGCAAAGCGATTCCATAGCGTTTCAAGCTGATTGAGTCGGGTAACGGCGACGATGTGTGGGTGGCGGGAGGTTTGACTATCCATTTGACAAACCTTGTAAGCCCGCTTCCGTTGAAACGCATGGTTCACTGCAACGCTTTCGATGTGGCGTGGAGTTCACCACCATCACACGGGGCCCGTCGCCCAAGTTGCAAACCAACAATTCGCATGCTCGCTAATCGCCGACGAATGAACCGTCCTGGGCCATGATGAACGAGTCCGTCGCATCGGGAATGTAAATCGGCAAAACCCACAACAATCGGCGCTGCGGTTCGGTCGAAATGTCTCCGCAAACGCGAACGTCACCACCGCGTTTGTCATCCCAGAAAACGTTGAACTCCATTTGGTACTCGGTGCCGTCGTCAAACACGCCTTCGGTGTGCCGAAGGCAGTCGTGCGTTTTACGTGAGCGGTCGATCTCTGCAACCAGTGTGTCGTATGACCAACTACGGAACTCGGCGAGGTGTTCGGCAAGCAGTGAGCGTTTGGCGTCAGGGGGCATTTCAGATCGGCGAGGCTCCGGAATTACCGGCTCGGGAGAGTAAATGTTTCATCTGAAAACGACGGCAAGCTCGATTCCGATGTATGCCATGATTCCCATTCGGTCTGGATGGGTTAGGGAACGACCTGTACTGCCAGGGCTGGTCCTTTTGAGGGCGGGATCTCTAGATCCTCGAGGTCAATTTGGTCTGAGTGCAGGTTGACTATCGCATGAAACTTGGTGTCGTCCGTTGTGTAAACGAGCCGCCAATCGCATTCGTGGTCGATATTGCGGAATGAAACAGAGACGATAGCAGCAGGGCATTCTGTCAGCTTCAAGAGCATTTCGTTGATTGCCGTCGTGTCGCCAGTGAAATTTAGGGTTGTCTTCCGCATGTTAGTGACTCCATCAATAAACCTGCTGTTCTTGACATCGAGCGCGTCCCGAACTTTTTTGCGGGCGTGTTCAGGGTACTCGCTTGAGAATACAACCTGAGAAGGAGAGCTGAGCTGAACCACGATGGCGAAGGCGGGAGTCATCGTTAGGCACAGCATGCACGAGATTACAGCGGCGACAAGGGTTGGTCTTTGTGGATGCATTTGTTCACACTCGGGTTTCGTGTAACTATCGCTTGCAACAAAATCGAGAGAGGAAGTAATTTCGAGGAGGTGGTCGATCTCAGTCGGAAAACGGGCCAGCGTAACCGAGCGGCGATGACTGACTGTCCATTCTTAATCCGCGTGGCTTCGCCGTTCCGGTTGCCTGCTTGGTGTTGCGGTGTTGCGGTGTTGCGGTTCACGTTTTCGTCGAGTTTCGCAATCGTGCGTGCAATTCTATCACGCAGTTTCGGATCATCCTCGTTCCGATAACGGCGTACAAGAACGTCAAGTGCGGTAGGAGTTTCCAAGTCTACCAAGGCTTTCATTGCACGGTCTCTATTCTGACCGATTGGATTGGACAATAGATCGATGAGTCTGGCTTCGGTCGCAATAGTGTCGTCTATCTGCCGTAGCGTTATCGCGGCAAAGGTTGCAATCGGAGACAAGTCATCGTTCATTTGCGCGGCCAGCGATTGTATGCCTCCTTGAGCTTCCTTCCCAAATTGCCCCAACGCAAACGCAGCATGCCAACGCACATTAGCATGTTCGTCATTGAGCAGTGGGATTAAGGCTGGAACGACGATGTCAGGTTGACGTTTGATTTTTCCCAGTGTTGCCAATGCCCGCGTGCGAATTCCTGAGTCTCGGTCGTTCAATAGGTCAAGAAGCACATACGGCGTTGTGATTTGTTTGCAATTTCGCTCTCACCCTCGTACGGCTGAAGGACGCCTGTGTTTATCGGGCGGAGGTGAACGACATTGACTTTAGGAACGCTGCCGCCCGCCGCCCCGGTGGAGCACATTGTTCTGTCGGAATTGTAGTGTAACGCGACGTGGAGGAGTGACGCCCGACATCCTTATCGAAGCGCGTCGACGGGTACGGAAATCGCAGGTGTTAGGGAAGTCGGTGTGTGATTTTGTGCTGAAAAGGGTAATCGAAACGTCCGCCATCGGTGCGGTGTCACTTCACGTCTTTTGCCTGCCGTTTCCCGTTCGATTCTTCAAGCATGCTTTGTTTCGCTTCGTCTCGCGAAATCCCGTTGGCTATTGCATTGCTGTCGATGGATTCAGACGGAACACCAACGCCGTTCCCTAGGTTAGTGAATTTCGGGCCGCTGCATCCGAAGGTAAAGGCGACCGCGATCAATAGAGCCAAGCGAATAACCATAAGAACCTTCATAAAATACTTGTCAGGCAGAGCGTTTGCCGTCACCCGGAACGGCGAAACGAGGTTCCATTTGCAAAACCGAGATGCCGTGCTCCGGTACACGGAGTGGTGCGTCCGTTCTTTATGGTGATGGTCACCAGATTCCTCCACCGGTGGGCGGTTGATTGTACTCGTATCCATACTTGCTGAAAGTTTCAACCACCTTGTCTAGCCAATCCACGTCAACCCCTTGATCGAGCGCACACGAATCGTATTCGTTCAATGCGGTTGGGTCGACGCCTGCGTTCAGCGAAAACTCCAGGACACGGATCAGATCCTTGCCGTATTTGAACCAGGTTTGTTTCATTGTCGAGTCGACGATGTTGCGTTGAGCGTTCGTCAACCGAAATATATCGGCGCCCGCGTCAATCAAGGCTTTAAAAATGCGGTAATTGATGACAGCGGTATGGATTGGCGGTCCAACATCTCGTTTGGAGTTGTCTCCATTTAGTTCTGCACCAGCGTCAATCAGGATCAGTGCAGCCTTTTCGTTTAATTGAATCGCGATATGCAGAAGCGTTTGGCCAGAATCATCGTAAGTGTTGGGCAAGATACCATCCTCAAGCAATTCCAGCGTCAGAGACGTGTTTGCTTTCTGCTTGGCGTAGTGCCGGACGATCTTATCGTTCCGTTTCCATTTCATGGTGTGACTTCAATGTGGAATTACGCATCAGCTTCTTCGGCGAACGGGACGCGTCACGGGGCGGCGATAAGGAATGTTCAATCGTCGAAAACGTGACTTCGCCGATCCATGCAACGGAATGGTTATCCGCCGGTCCGGAAGGGCGTGTGGCGTTCAGCTACAGCAGTGTAACCGTCCACCAGC
>NZ_JAMQBK010000086.1 GCF_023701485.1 Aporhodopirellula aestuarii | reverse complement strand
CAATTATTGGGACGCTTCCTGAAGCCGTGGGGATGCCGTTTCTCAGGGTCACGTGGTCGCTAGGTGATGATCGGCGGGGCGGATACGACATGACGCAATGCGCCCGTATCCGCGCCACCATCATCGAATTAAAGGGAGACCGCGCGACGGTCATCCAAACCCAAGATCACGACGGTGATTATTACTCGTTATAATCAGTGTCGTCTTCCTCCATCATGTCGATGCCTTCTTGGTTCAATCGGTTGTACTCTTCAATCGCTGCCGCATCCGCATCTTCGGCAACATTGACTGACTGTGAATCTGAACAACCGCTAGCGACCATCATCACACCGACGAAAAGTGCCACATATAAATGTTTCATCTCATTTCCTAACTTGATCAACACGTTGATTTAATTGAACACACATGACGCCCGACCCAAATTGCGTTTTGGGCCGGGCTTGTAAAGAGTCTGTTTAGAACTCTTCACTAATGACTTCTTTGGCAGCGCGAGTTCCGAGCGATCCCCACAGCCCATAGGGGCTTTGATGACCGTCTCGGTACCCGTTGGATATCTGCCGCGCCGTTTCATCCCCCGCTTCGATTGAGTCGGTGATGAATTTCACAGCACCGTCACCCATCAAGACATGAACACCGCCCTGGTGTCGGCTCGACATCGTCGAGACCAAAGTGACGCCTGCTGAGTTGTACGGACCACAGACTTCACGATTGGGAGGAAGGATTGTCATGCAAGAGGTATAGGTCGGTTGGTAGTCGGCCCACTTGAAGCCTCGGCCTTGGCTCGCATTCACGTCGACAGTATGAATCGGATCCCAAAACTGAGGTCGATCCGCTTGCACTTTACTCTTGCACCGTGAGGGATTGTTACGAACTTGTCCCCAGGTAGGGCTCTTGTTCGAATTATCTCGCCAATTGACCGTGCGTTTGTCATCATCGCCAAGGTCCGTGGCAATTTCTCCCGCAGCAATGGTGTTCGCCAGTCCATCCAAACAATCCCGGAACCGAGTCTTGTCGAGGGTCTTGAAGAAACCACGACTACTTATTCGAGACCCTTCCTCGCCGGTCCGTTGGGTCCGATAAGAATTCCAGGGACCATGCGGATGAGTGCTAAAGCTGTCACCGACACATGCTGCGTAGTTGGTTCGACCGAGCGCGGGTAGTCCAAACCCGGGGTCGCTGGGACAACGAAAACCAGGAATCTCAGTCGCCCAGGGGCCATAGGCCAAAACATCGGGGGTAGGCCCCATCGCGGGATAGGTCGTCCCCATCGGATTCGAAATTTGCTCCCAAATCGCTTGTTGCTCGATGAACGGAGTGATTCCAACCAGCATGCTCAGCCGCATCCGGTTTCCCATGTTGGAAGACCGGTGGTGATCCCACGGTCCGTTGGCCGTTTTCTCGGCGGTGAGTAGCGGGTTGGTTCCCGTACCGTGCGTCGGCAGTTGATTGTAGGCGGAGTGATAGTTGTGAATCGCCAGCCCAATCTGTTTGAAATTGTTGCTACAACTCATCCTGCGAGCAGCCTCGCGGGCCGCTTGGACTGCTGGTAGCAGCAATCCGACCAGCACACCGATGATCGCGATCACGACGAGAAGCTCTACGAGCGTAAACCCGCGTCTTTGTAAACACTTGTTCATATGGAGTCCCTGCGTACAAAAAAAGGAATTCGAGGTCGTGTAAATCGACCCGAACGCTATGAGGTGACATAGCCGGACAACATCCAGCGTCTTAAGTGCCTTTGTAGTCCTGTAGGCCTCCGCGGCGTATCGTGTGTTTACAGGACTAGGAGCAAATACCCCACCATGAACGGGCGTCTAGTTTGCACCGGATTCTGTTTGCGTTGCAACGACGACCGAGTGACGGACGACGTAGGTAGCCTGCTCCCAAAATCGACACACGTCGCGCACAGAACGCCTTGAAAACGCTAGCCAAAGCAAACCCTGGTGGACTTGCAACACTCAATAGAGGTGAGAACGGCGTGGGGCTGGGTAGGATTGTGGGATTGAGTTGACCTGGGGGTTGGTTTCATGGTCGCTAGACGATGATTGTGGCAACTTGGTCTTAGAAAACGGGTGAAATGTACATGTTCCACGGTGAAGACCTGTTTGGATCTCGCTAGACTAACGGGGGGCACTATCGGTCCCGTGCGATGCACACCCGTCTCTACCATTCATATGTTCAGTTAGACCATTCGCCGATGCCTGCCGTAATTCAACGAGGACTCGAGATCGTGCCGGGCTACACGCTCGTTCGTCGACTCGGATCTGGAATGGCAGGTGAAGTTTGGGTAGCGCGGGCCTCCGGCGGGGTTTACGTCGCGGTGAAGGTCGTTCGCGACATGGGCATGATCGGCAGCAAGCGGGAACTCGGGGCGCTGCGGATCGTTCGCGAAGTCAAACACACGAACCTGTGTCCTTTGATCGGGGTGTGGTTTTTTGATGCCGAAGGGGAACTGCTCAGCAACTCCGCGACGGATGAAATTCTCGGCCGCGAGTCGTCCTTAATCGACACCGAGTGTTTGGGCGGTGAACGAGATCCCGATGGCGTGCGAGAAACGCATGCGATGGGGTTGGCCGATTCGGCGGTCGACCCCGATTCATCAGAGAAATCCGGAACGAGTGATAGTCAGCTGCGCGAGACCGGCGAGTACCTCGGTGACGCGAGCTCTGGGTTCCTAGCGGCGCTCGGGCGGAAATCGGCCTCACCGACCGCCGGCGAAACGGAGAGATCGGATTCTTCGATCATCCGTACGCCTGGAGACCGACGCAACGAAGACGACCAGGATGCCTCACTGGGCGAAGCCCGGCAGATGGTGATCGCAATGGGACTGGGCGAGAAAACGCTCCACGATCGATTGGTCGAGATGCGTGCCCCCGGAAACGCCCCCGAGGGTGATGACCCGCTGCACCTGCCCGGCGGTGTGCCCGCACCCGAGTTGCTGCGCTACATCACCGGCGCGGCGTCGGCAATCGACGAACTCAATATCCATCACAACATTTATCACTGTGATATCAAGCCGCAGAACATTCTGATCGTTGGTGGCAACGCGCAGGTATGCGATTTCGGACTAGCCCGCCGTGTGCACGAAAATCGACGCACTCAGCTGGCAATCGGCACGCCCGCCTATGGTGCGCCGGAAATGTTGTTCGACCAAACCTACACCAAGACGATTGATCAGTATTCACTGGCGATCACCTACTACGAGCTTCGCACCGGGTCGCTGCCGTTTGAAACTTCGAGGCGGTCGTCGTTCCTTCGCGCCAAGGCAAACGGCGAGTTGCAACTCGGAGCGTTGTCACAACCAGAACGCGAAGTGATCGAACGGGCGACGCGACTCGATCCAGCACAACGATACAGTTCCTGTTCCGAATTCGCGGAGAAACTCAGCGAGGCGGTTCTCAACAAGGGTAAGAGCGGGGCAACTTCGCGACGGAGCCACGCTCTGATCGCCACGGCAATCTTCCTCGGTTGTTTGGCCGGAGGCGGTCTGTATCTCTATTTAGCCAATCAAACGCCCTCCGTGGCGGAAGCTGACAACGGCGACGCAACCGTTGCCACCATTCCCCGGATCACGCCAAACGACTCCACCGATATTCCACTGGCAAAAGATCCAGATGCCAACGTCTCCCCAAGTTTGACGACGGATTTGCCGACGGACGTCGGCATCGAACCAAGCCGCCAGGGTCGTTCAGATGGCGACTCGGCGATGCCAGAGACCGAAGAACCAAACGTCGCGTTAGAAACTCGAGAGAACAATGACAACCGTTCCCAGCCAGACGTTTCAACGATCCCCAGCGTTCCACCGGGAATAGTCGAGAGCCCCGCTAGCTCAAACGAGACCATTGAATCGGACGCCAACGCGACCGAGATGCCCAACGTCGAATCCACGGAGTCTTCGGATCCCGCGATCGAAGCGCCGCCGACCAAGCAACCAGAAACGATTGAAGAACATCTCGCTCTCGCGCGAGCCGATTTGGATCGTTGGGACGATGCGGACGGCGCCGATCTGTCGATTCGGGATCTACAGGCATTCGTCTCGCGATTGGAGAAGTTTGCGCCGACCTTGGACGAGGCAGGCAATTGGATCGAGCCCGAAATTGCCAAAATCACCGACCTCCCCTATGAAGAACGGTTTGTGGCCGAAGGCAATTCGATTGCCGATCGATTCCGCCAATCGACGCTGCGAGATTCCTCAGTGGCGTTCGATGCGAGCATGAAAGACGCTATCGCGGAGTTGGCCGCCCGGGTCGATCTCACGTCGCTCTCGTCGCTAGTTTGGCTTACGTCACGTCCCAACTCGAACGTCGCTCCACTGGAACGCCAGACGCTTATCGAAGGGCTGCCCACACGTGCCGCGGTTGTTCGTGACTCGTTTATTGCCGACAACCAATTTCCAGCGAACAACCGGGCGGCGGATGCAAGCTACACGCTCGCTCGAATCGTCATCGACGATAAAGGCGTGACGCAATTCAACGGCGAACAACTCGACTCGATCGCGACTCGGAGCAACGACCTGCGTCGCGCGATGATGCTTAATACCAACGCAACGCGGCTCACGCGAGTAGCGGAATCGCAAATGCAAACACTCGTCGCGCTCCGCAGAACCCGCGACGCGCAGACAGCAGATGACCGGAAGGTTGATGACGAGATCGCTTCGATTGACCGCATGGCGATTGACTTGGTTCAACAGCTCGGACAAACCGCGTCGCACGCGGATCGCAAACAGGGCTGGGACCGAGTCAGCGGTAAACTACGACTAATCGCGCGCACCGTCGCAGGATTGGTGATGTGGGACAGCAACCGCGTTAGCGATGCAATGAAGAATTGGATCGACGTGCAGAATGATCCCATGTTGGAACTGATCGTTCCTGACGTCTGGCGTGAGGATGTCGCCTATCGTTGCCTGGACTGGTTACAGGAAAACTCTGGCGCGGCCGACGACGATATCGAAACGATCAGGCATGCTAGATCGATCACACGTAGCACCGGGGTGCTGGATTTGGCCCAGCGTTTCGCGGGGCAATCAAACGCATTCCGGATACAGGTTCAGCCTGAACGTTTCCTGCTCGTCGCCGCGAGCGGTGATCTACCGGACGCGATGAAAATCTGGGATTCGATGAACATGTCGCTGGACGACGCTCGCCGAACACCGCAAGTTGGGTTTGCGTTGTGGCAGTTGGTCTCGCGTCGGCTCAATGAAACGATTCAAGATTCAGAACGTTCGGATCTGGCCGGCAAACTGGTATTCGCCTCCGTCGGACAACTCGACTCATCAGACATCGACAAACCATTTAACGTCACCGCAAATGCTGACGAAACGCTGGTCAGCCGTTTCACCAAAGCGATCGATGCGGTTCGTGAATTGACGTCGCAGCCAGTTGCCGGATCACCTGTCATTCCCTCGGTACTCGATCGTCCCGAATTGACGGTGCTGTGTCATCGTTATCTCGATGCGATCTCACGGTCGACCGCTCCGATGGAATATGCGAATTTTCTCGATCGGCTCGATCGCGTCGAATTCGCCGCCGCAACCGCTGCGGCCCGCGAGAAAAACGCTCAGCTTCGCGATGAACTTTACCTGATTGCCGCGGAAGCCTTCATTCAAAAACGATACGAAGAAATCGACGATCTGCCGGCGTCGGTCATGATCGAGCGATTGTTTGCATACGAAGCGGCTGCCGAGCGAAACAGCGATTCCCCGCCGTCCGTTTACCGCACTTTCTTGTTCGGACGTGCGGAGGACCAGCGTGGATTCATTAGCCGCGAGGATGACGACGCCCGCAGGCATTACTCGCAAGCGCGTGACGCGTACACGAAAGTGATTGACAGTCGCGACGTCCCTGCGGACTTGCGGGGAAGCGCATACCGATGTCGCGCGGGATTGCTATCGCGGATGGCGGTACTGGAGACGCCTCCACGATCTCGCGAACTCCTTGAGCTTGCCTCGGAGGATGCGGCAGCGGCTATCGCATTGCCGCCACGGTGGCACTTTGATAACGATGACCGGTTGACGACCGCCGCTGAAGTTGACATCTCGACGGTGCGACTGGCGACGGATTTAGACTTGCCTCGCGTCCAGGAATTACTGGATGACGCGGACCGTTTTCTCGCCGAGGCGATTGCCGTTCGCAATCAGCGTGGGTACCCCGTTTACATGCAAGAAACGCACCGGCTCAACGGTTACCTATTCGACCTGTTGAAGTCACCCAAAGGTCGACGTCACAGCAATCGCGAACAAAAAGCGATGACGTTGATGAGTCAGCTCGCGACCGAACCGATTCCGGAGTCCGAGAGCGATGGCATTGAGATGACGATTGCCGTGCCTTCGATTCGGACCAAGGTGCATTGGCACTGCATGTGTGCCATGGTGCATCGGCTCGCCGAACATCCCGAGATGTCGATGAGCCACATTCGCTATGCAATACGCATCGCCGAACAACACTTACCCCAAACTGATGAGCGGCGCCACCGGGCGGTTTTGATTTACATCGAGTTTAAAGGTTACGAATTGCTCGAAGGTATCAAACAGACCGGACGTCCCAATCTTGAGCTGGTGAAAGAGCTCAATGACCTGCTCGACACTGTCGTCGATCCGTCAACGCAACTGCGAATCAAGAAAGAAGGCTACCTTCGAGATCTTGAAGCCATGGTCAAGAAACAGCCGAGCAGGTAGGCACGAATACTCAGCGAAGCTCATAATCGAAGGTTGGGTGTTCACTCCGGTCGCACGGTAAAACCATGGCAACGTCCGGTCAATATTACTTGTTTCGCTTGGCCTTTTTCTTCGCGGCCGGCTCGTCGGGGTGATAGTTCGGATTGGGCGTCATCATTTGGGCACCCGTTGCTTTTCGCCAGGTAACCAGTTGTTGAAGGAGCCCTTCGGCTTGCTCGGGCTTTGTCTGAGCTAGGTTTTTTGTTTCACCAGGATCATCGCTGAGATTGTAGAGTTCGAGGCGACCGTCTTCAAAGAATTCAATCAGCTTCCAATCGCCCCGGCGAATCGCGCCGTACGGTGCCGTGCGATGATAATGCGGATAGTGCCAGTACAATGCCTCACGCGGGAGGCTCGCAGACTCTCCCTTCAGCAGCGGAACGAGGCTGATTCCATCTTGATGCTCGTTTGGACGCAGTGGTAATCCGGCGATGTCGAGCATGGTGGGATAGAAGTCGGTGCCGATCACCGACTCGTCGCATGACGTCCCCGATTGCGTGACCCCCGGCCAATGAACGATGAGCGGTTCACGCGTACCGCCCTCGTGCGAGAAGCCTTTGAAATCTCGCAATCCGCCGGACGTGCCTTGAAAGTTACCGCCGTTGTCACCCGTGATCATCACGACGGTGTTGTCGGCGACGCCGAGTTCGTCCAGCTTTTGCATCAGACGACCGACGCTCGCATCGAGACGTTCGACCATCCCCGCACGTGCCGGATCAAGGTGTTCGTTTTTCGTATTCTCAAAGTTTTTCGCCTTCGTTCGATACTTCTCGACCAAGTCTGGCGGGGACATGATCGGGCCGTGAAGCGTGTAGTAGGAAAAGTACAGTAAGAACGGCTTTGATTTTCCAGTCTTGTCTAAGAAGTCTACGGCAGCATCCGTCAGTTTGTCTGTCAGGAAATCACCAGGCTCGCCGTCGTCGAGATTGGGCATGTCAAAAGGTGAGAAGTATTTTCCTGGCCCTTTGGGTTGCCCCCATTCACGACCACCAATATTGATGTCGAATCCGTGGGCGGTCGGATAATGTTGATCGAAGTCGTCCTGCCCGTTAGGCATGAGATGCCACTTGCCAAAGAACGCGGTCGCGTAGCCAGCCTCCTTTAATGCCTCCGGTAGCGTCACCCGCTCATGATCGATCTTCATCTTCCAATCCGGCACGGCGAGTTTGGCGTGTGGATGACGATGGCCTGCGATCCAGTCGGTGAGTTGTAGGCGAGCGGGATAGCAACCCGTCATGATCGCGGCTCGACTCGGCGAGCAAACCGTGCAGGCGGCGTAGGCGTTTTGAAACGTCATGCCCTCCTTCGCTAACGCGTCGATATGCGGCGTTTCATGGAAACGAGATCCGTAGCACCCGAAATCTCCCCAGCCCAGATCATCAACCAGCAAAAAAACAAAGTTCGGCTGGGCCGATTCCCCCGGAGTCGCTTCCGCCTGCTCGGCGTGGGCGGAGCACAGCGGAAACGCGGTGAGGACGAGACAAAACGCTAACACGAATCGAGGTGGGGACATCTTGGTGGCTCAGGCGGTGCGGTTCTCGATGATCAAACGGACGCCGAGGATACCGGGTCCGTACTGAGCATGCAAATTTCCCCTTGTCGCCTCGTGACCGGCGGCGCGGAACCCACCACATTTGGCAAAAGAACGAGAAATCCCCCGTGAGAGAGGGACGCTAATCGACCACCGCCGGTTGCTCGCCGATCATTGCGGTCGATCGCGAACCAACCGATGCCACTTCAGTCCGCCGCTTTCAAATCAGGCAGAACGCTCACGTTTTCGGTTCCGTAACAGCAGCGTGATGCAGTCGTTACCGAGAACTGAGCCACGCACGTCGACGTCGCAAGAAAACATCTGGGCAAGCTCGCGTCCGGTAACGCCCAGGCCACCATATCCGGCTTCACTGACCACGATTTGATTGGCACCAAACGCGATGTGCCGAATGCCAGCCAAAACCGAGGCCGACATGCACATCGGACACGGCTCTGCGGTCGACGCCAACCAACAGCCCTGGAGGTTTCGGCTGCCAAGAGTCTTGCACGCTTCGGTGATCGCATTAATTTCCGCGTGTGCGGACGGGTTGTTTGTCGATCTCGCCGTGTTGTGCGCAACCGCGACTTGTTCACCTCCCGGCGAAAAGATCGCAGCGCCGAACGGGTTCTCTCCCCGCTCGACGCCCTCCTCGGCGCTCTTCAACGCCGCCTTCATCCATTGCTTCAACATCCAGTCGGTTACCGTCTGCGGATTCCTTGCAGGCTTGTCACTCATAAATTTT
Organism: Aporhodopirellula aestuarii; assembly: GCF_023701485.1. Lineage (GTDB taxonomy): Bacteria > Planctomycetota > Planctomycetia > Pirellulales > Pirellulaceae > Rhodopirellula > Rhodopirellula aestuarii. The sequence continues at coordinate 34,135 of NZ_JAMQBK010000086.1, read as the reverse complement.
TGGTCTCTAGAAAGAATCATCTGTCGCTTTGTTCACGTGGAGACGCGGCATTGCGGTAGAAACGGGTAGGCTGCGTACCCAGCGGGAGCATAGTCGTCAGCGATCGCTGTAGACAGCATTTCCCGCGCCGCTGGCGGCAACAGTTGACCGCTAAAAATGATCGGTCTGACGCACGTATTCGCCAAGAAGCTCGGCTGCGTTTGCTCGGGACTCACCGCGTCGGCGGATCCCGCTACAAATCGCCAACTCAGGAGGCTTCTTCGGTGGCGCATCCGACCGCGTCCGCCTCGCAATGGATGGCATCAAAACGAGGTCGATGGCATGAAATCTGTTACGATCGTCAATTGTCTTCACCTCACAATCCTCCCCACAACCGCAGGTTGAAAACCGATGTCTTCCTCTACCGCATCCCGTTCCCACGTACCGGCTGATCTTGAATCGTTTCTGTCGTCGCCCAAGAAGATGTTGATCAACGGACAATGGGTGAATTCGAAAAGTGGCAAGAAATTCGATGTCTACGATCCTGCGACGGATCAGGTGATCGCTCAGGTTGCAGAAGGTGATCGGGAAGACATCAACGCGGCCGTCTCCGCCGCCCGCGCAGCATTCGACTCCGGCCCGTGGTCTCGGATGACTGCGTCGGAGCGCAGTCGATTGATTTGGAAGGTGGGAGAACTCATCGAATCCAACGCGGACGAACTCGCTCAACTAGAAACCCTCGACAACGGAAAACCGCTCGCCGTAGCAAAGGCGGCGGATGTCGCACTCGCGGCAGACATGTTCCGTTACATGGCGGGATGGGCAACCAAGATCGAAGGCAACACGATCTCGTTGAACGTACCCTACTCGCCCGGGAGCGAATTCCATGCTTACACGCTCAAAGAGCCCGTTGGCGTCGTCGGGCAGATCATTCCGTGGAACTTTCCGCTCTTGATGGCTGCTTGGAAACTCGGCCCCGCTTTGGCCACCGGTTGCACGATCGTGCTCAAGCCGGCTGAACAAACACCACTCTCTGCCATCCGTCTCGGCGAGTTGATCACCGAAGCCGGAATTCCTGAAGGCGTTGTTAACATTGTGACAGGTTTTGGGGAAACCGCCGGTGCCGCACTCGCGTCCCACGATGACGTCGACAAGGTTGCGTTCACGGGTTCGACCGAGGTCGGCAAGCTGATCATTCACGCCGCCGCAGGCAACCTCAAAAAGGTCACCCTTGAACTCGGAGGAAAAAGCCCCAACGTGATCTACGATGATGCTGACATCGACACCGCTGTCGCCGGCGCTGCCGATGCGATCTTCTTCAACCAAGGTCAGGTCTGCAGTGCGGGATCTCGGTTGTATGTGCAACGCGGGATCTATGACGAAGTCGTTGCGGGCGTCAGCGAGATCGCGACAAACATGAAACTTGGCAGCGGATTCGATCCGGACACGCAAATGGGGCCCCTCGTATCACGGGAGCAATTCGAGCGCGTCAGTGGGTACTTGCGTGCCGGAATGACCGAGGGCGCCGAAGCGGCCGCGGGCGGCGCCGTGGTCGATCGCGCCGGGTACTTTGTCCAGCCCACGGTACTCAAAAACGCGTCACCCGAAATGTCGATCGTTCGCGAAGAAATATTTGGCCCGGTCGTCGCCGCGATGCCGTTTGACAACGATCGCGAGATCGCTACCCAAGCCAACGACTCGACCTATGGCTTGGCGGCCGGGATTTGGACCCGAGACATCTCAAAGGCACACCGGTTGGCACGAACCGTCAAAGCGGGAACGGTGTGGATCAACTGCTACAGCATCTTTGACGCCGCGTTACCGTTCGGCGGATACAAGCAATCAGGTTGGGGGCGCGAGATGGGCCACGCGGCACTGGAGAACTATCTGCAGACCAAATCGGTCTGCGTCAAGTTGTAGCCATTCGCCACTGAGCGATTCGCTCGATAGCAAATCGCGCAGAGTCGGCAATCACCGCGATTAACGCAAACTCTTGCCAAATGACGTGCGAAGTTTGCCAAGATAGCTGTCCGCATCGCCAACTTCCGCAAGCACCTTCTGGCTCATCTCTTCGATCGAGCGATCTGCCGAGGCGAGCAAAGTTTGTGCTTCGGTTTGTTGCTTGGACATCCACTCACGCATGCTCAACATTTGCTCACGGTGCACCGCTTCGACCTTGGCGGCGAGTTTCGCCTTGCTGACTTCCAGCTGTTTCGCGATCGCACCTTTCGCGGCGTCGCTGAATGCGTTGCCGAGGTTCGTGTTCAGGTCAAGATCGAGTTCCTTCCAGTTGCCTGTGAATGCTGCATCAACTTCGATCGTATTCACGTTGGCAAGCGATTGATTCATCGAAACGACAGCGGCGGAATTTGCCGCGTCGCCATCGACAGCGATGTGCATGTTGACACCGACTTGCTTGCTAACCAAGCGGCCTTGCACGTCATCGCCATGGCTATTGAGCTGAACCCAAACTTCACGCTGCCCACCACTGATCGCGACGGCAACATCGCTGCCATCACCCAAACGCACGGGATCAACAAGCATCTGTGGCCAATGCAAGGTCAAGCGATCGAGTGTATCGCCTTCGCGTCGGTCGCGAACGTAATCGACTTGGACCGTCTCAGGCCCTTCGAGCAACAAACGTGCACGGGTCGGCGTTTGCAACAGTTCCGGTTGCGGAGTCATGTTTTCGACAACGCCAGTCAACGCATAGGTTTTTCCGTCAGCACGCATCAATCCATCGACATGGCATTCGCGGATCAACATTTCAGGTTGACGCCGTTGTCCGAGGAAGTCGAAATCCTCCCCGCGGATACGTTCACTATCGGGCGCCACAACGGTGTAATTTGCCAGAGTACGCCCGTTATCAAGGTAGCCCCGTAGCTGAGCAAGCGAACGGCGAATTTCGGCGGCGATCAGGTCGACGCCAAAATTCTTTGACTCGCTTAGATCACCGGGAACATACGCGTCGACTTTCGCAAGATCCGCTTTGCGGGCTTCTTCCAGTCGCGCCAGGTCGGCTTGCATTTCGTCCGGTAACGCGTCGAGTTTCGCACGGACACGCAACAGCTCTTCGCGGGCACTGCGGGCTTCGGCGAGCGTTCGCTCAAGTTCGGGCCAATCTCGCAGCGGATTGTCGATGCCTTTGGCTGCGTCTCGAATGGTCTTGACGCGTTGCTCGAGATCGCGAGCTTGCTGCAACAGGTCCGCGTATTCCTCTTTCCAGCGCACGCGGATTTCTTCACCCGTCTTGACCGTTTCAAGATCCTCACCGATCGCTTCCGCCTGATCGGATAAACCCGATGTGAACTGCGTCAGCATTTTCGAGATCATCGAAGGGCTATCGGGCTCGTCGGCCGAATCAACCTCTCGATCGTATTGGCCCGAGCTATCACGCTGCGAACCGATTTGCAGTCCCGTGATTTTTCCTTGACGAATGACCCAGCGACGACGCAGGAATGCGTCACCGTCAATCGTGAGGTCGACGGAGTCGGCGACGAATGCATCGCGGAACTCTTTCCCATCACGTGGATCGGCAACACGCACGTCGGCATAGTGGATCGACGGTGGAAACAGTCCCACCTTTGCCGAACCGATCTCAGCCTTCGCGCCCGTGGTTGTTTCCAAGCCGGCGATGGTAACGTACGTCGCCATCGGGCCGAGGCCCAATGCGAGGATCATCATTATGGCGACAACGAGAATGACTCGTGTCAATAAAAAACGCCAACGAATCATGCCGCATCCTTGTCTTGGGAATCACGCAGTTGACGAAGCAAGTAGCTAAGCGCTTCGTCGATCTTTTGCTGGTCATCGGCAGCCGACAAATTCTCTTCGGCGCCTAATTTTGTTTTGACGAACTGATCTGACCCAGTTGCACCCGGCGACTTGTCGCCAGCGATAGCGACAAGCGTTTGCCGTACCGGTTGGGCTGGGGTCGATGGCTTCACGGCAGCCGTGTTCGTGGTGCCTGGATCGATCCGACGGACGTCGTAGACACGTCCCGATGTCGCAGTCATAGGGGCATCACCGCCTCCTGTCGTGCGTGTCTTTTCAGCCGCTGGACGACTGGGCCTTTGCGGACGCTCTGCAGGAGCGACGTGGGGCGCCGCGGCGTTGTGCTTGGTGTCGACGCGGTGAACAGGCGGCTCGTCCACAGCTTTGTTTTTGCGTGGTTTAGCGTGACGAGGCGATGAGCCGTCTCCGGACTCTTCGTCAGCCGGTGCGAGGGCGCGGAAGATCGGATAGGTCAGCAGAAACAGCGGTACCAACGCGACCAAACCGATCAGAAAACTCCCCGCGACAACGGTGTTATTGAGATCCGTCCACGCCACGAGTGGAAATTGCCAGGCTTTCGCGAGGTTCATCGACACGTCGGGTTGGGCAAAAAACCAGCGGCCGACGGCGTCGAACGTGGGGTCAATATTGGGTGCCACAAGCGTGACACCGACACCGACGAGCGCCACCATGGCGTGATTGACGCGGAGAGACAACACGAACAGCACCAAGGCGACGGCGAGCAGGTTCCCGTGCGGAATCAGGCCGACGAGCACACCGAAAGCGACACCCCAAGCCAATTGCGACGGGTATTTCCGTCCCGCAATTGCCTTGCGTATCGTGTTGATGACTTTAAATGTGAACAATATCATGGCTTGACGCCTCTTGCGGTTAAACGCTTCGCAGACCGAATGATCAATCGATGCGGCGCCGAGTTCCATCAACGCGCTATCCGTGTTAATCGGCACCATCGGCACGATCATTGAATACAATCGGCAAAATCGTTGCTGCCAGACCAATAGCCGTCATTTGTTCGCCCGAATGACAGCGAATTGACGCGATCTGGAACAGCGGTCGCTATTGCGAAGGGTTCAAACCGGCGCACATTGCAAGCGTCGCGAGGCCGTAGAACGTGTATTCCACGTCAGGGGTCTGGTCGAGTGCAAAACCGACAAATCCGCCGCCGGGTGCCTGCATCGACTCGGCGTATTGCCTGAGACGTGGTAGCGAAAGCTGGTCGGCGGCGGCGAGGTCGACCAGTGTTGTCAGCCCTGTGAAACTGCTCAACAAGTCCGCGAAAGGAATCCGCGTGTTGGCGCTCAGGCCACCCTCCTGGCTCTGCATTTCCAACAAAAACTCCGCCGTGTCGGACTGATCGCTGACGTCGAGCCGTCCGAGCGTTTTGAGGGTGCCGATGGCGGCGGCGGTCGGGTTAACGCCCGCACGTTTGGCGACGCGAATTTCCAGATAACCACCGTCTTCATGACGTTGCGAGTCAAGAAATCGGGTGATCCCTTCGACATCGGGAACGGGAACATCCATCAATTCATGGCACAGCACCGTCAAAAAGGTTTGATAGGTGCTGCCCGCTCGTCCCTCGGGGGTCTTGGCGAACCCGCCGTCGTCGCAGCGAAGCGTCGCAAGCATGTCGGCGACTTTCTTCCGCCAAGTCGTGTCGTCATCGGAAATGACCACTTCGCCCGTGGCCATCTCCAAAATCGCGGCGGCAAATATCAACGAAATCAAATCAATCACGCTGTCGCGCCGCGCCATCCGTTGCCTCAGAAACTCACCTGCGCGGGCAGCCACTGGTTCCTCGAGTCGGTCGAGTATCCACAACGCCCTCAGTGCAAAAGCGGTGTAGTACGGATCGCTTTCGCCTTCACGTCCCGCGAAACCACCATCACCGCGCTGACACTGCTGCAGCCATCGGGCGTGCGAATCCCGCAAGTCGGGGGCGAGGTTTGCGGCACCAATCGCCAATCGCAGGGTCAGTTCGTTGAGGTATCCGCTCATAAAATACTTAGATGGAGACGATCGGTGGGCGGCGAAAAGGGGGTGCTCGATTCAGCAAACGTCGCGAAGGACGACCAAGGTGCCGCAATCGGCGGGTGCCCATGGTGAATGATTCCGCTTAACTCGTCCAACCCGCACAATCGGATCAAGCGTCCTTTTTTACAGGTTTCTTGTAAACCTGAGGCGGTCGGTTTGCGGTGCAGACGTTCCGGCTGAGGGAGTTGACCTACGTTTGCTCTAGTGGGGATGGTGCCCACTGTGCGTCTCAACGCCTTCCTTCCTTTTCGCCAACGATGCGATCATGTTTGTCGCGACAACCACTCAACAAGTCAAACCCGCTAAAACGAGCCGCCGAGTGCCTCAAGCAAGCGCGTGCCTCCGCAATGTTCGACTGAACCGTCGCAGCATTCGGAATTGGATCGCTGACGAAGAAGGAACCACCGCTGTGGAATACGCCGTCATGGTCGCCATGATCGCCGTTGTTTGCATGGTCGGTGTCAATCTCATGACCGAAGCTGCGGAGGAGAGTTTCTCCAGTTCAGCTGCGGCAATCGGGAACGCGTAGTCTCCTGATTGTTCCAGCACTCTTGCCGAGTGCCAATCGAAGATATCGTCGTTTGTGCCCCCAAACATTATCGAGATCCCCCCATGCCCTCACGCCCCATTCGCCAGCAATTGCTGGTTGAACAAGATGTCCAAGTAAGCTTGGTCTTTCGGGCGGTGCTTTATGGCGCCGCCTGCATGACCTATTTCACCGTCATCCAGTTCTTCACCCAAGCGATGCATCATCCTGGCATTCTCATGTCAGAGATCTTTCTTTCGCTGACCGATGAAGCCGTTTACTGGGTACCAGGATTCCTCGTTCTCGGACCGCTGATGGTCTACGACATGCTGCGGATCACAAACCGCGTTGCAGGTCCGATTTACAGCATGAGACGCGAAATGCGTGCGCTCGCATCGGGCGCCGATGGACGCGGCTTGAAGTTCCGAAACGACGACTACTGGGATACGCTGGCAACCGAGTTCAACGAACTGCGTCGAACAGTCCTGGAACTGCGCGACGAAAACGACGAACTGCGTCTCGCTCAAGCCGAATCAACGACAACCCCCGAAGTCGCCACACCGGAGTCGCCCGAAATGGAAGCCGAACTGGCGAGCGAACCCGCCGGCGAAGTTGTGCCGAGCTAAGAAACGTCTCCTCTCCTAGACCGCTCTTTTAAATGGCCCATTGTGTCGTTGGCGAGTGGGCCATTTTTGAAAAATTGCGTTTGGGGCGATGCGGCTCCGCGATCGAACGACCGGCTTTCGGGTTGCCTCCGCTCGATTCTCGATTTCTCTCAGTCGGTGTACCCATGCACAATTTTGGCTGTCACGTGGATTCCAACCTGAGTCAGCACTTCAGCGAGTCTTTCGGATTCGATCAGGTTTTCGTTGGTTTCACCCGGCTGCGTCGTGTCGTAGATCGATTCCTCGAGATCCGCAATTAATCGATTTGCGGCGTCAGACACTTTGATTCTAAACGTCACCGTTGACACCATTCTCGCCCCGTTGTTGACGTATCGCACGTACAGACGCTCGCCGCGGGGTTCGCACTCCAGGAGTTGCAGGTCACGATAGATCGTAGAGACCGCGTCTCCGCCATAATTTAGCGAGTATCGACTCTGGTTTCCGCGAGTCAAAATCGCAATCGCGATGAGCACGGCAGCCACAATCAGAACCGCACAGACGGACGCCGCGAAGAACAAAGAGATGGTCAAGTACGTCATGTCCGTGAGCCCCGTGTTTCGTGTTAGAGTATTCAGGATAGCGTTTGATCGATGGCGTTTGGCTATCGCAGCGTCCGCGCGAGACGAAACTTGACGAACACATGGCCTCCCGTGTTTGACCGACGCAACCGCGGGCAGGTTCGCCGATCACGAAAGACACGGCAAATCTGGCGATGGACGCTTTGCCCTTTTTCCACCCTTTGATGAGCCCCCATCCGTGAATGCAGCTCCGACGACCACCACCGAAACCCCGTCGCTTGATCCCGGCATGCTGGAAAAACTCAGCCACGATCCTGCGAAGCGAATTGATGAGGTGATCGCGTTTTATCGGCGAGAACGTCGACCGGTGGAACTGTTCGAGGCGTTGAAAATGAAAACCCGGATGTTGTTCGGGTTACCGATGATCGCTCCACCCGACGAAAAGATCGGCATGCAAACGCCGCGAGAAGTCGAAATTCAGCGTGGTCTCGAAGAGGGCCTGCTCGACGCATGCCGCCAAGCCGGTGCGATGCTCATCGAGAACGGCAAGATTGGTGAAGGATGGATGTATTTACGGCCAATCGGTGATCCCGCCCTCACCAAAAGATTGTTCTCAAAAGTCGAAATCACCGAGGACAACTACGACGAAATGATTCACGTGCTGTTGCACGAAGGCGTCGATCTGCAGCGCGGCTTCGCCGCTGTGATCGCGCAGCAGGGGACGTGCAACTCCATCACGCTTTATGATTCCGTGATTGCGAGCCGGTCCCGCGAAGAGAAAAAAATCGCATCCAAATGCCTGCTTGAGCATCTCTACGAAGAACTCGATACCCGCGTTCGCGAGGATTTTTCGCAGCGGGCGGCCGACAACGGCGTCGACGCCGAAACCGTCCAACGGGAACTCGCGAATACGTCGCTCGGAGACTTGGTTTCCAAGCACAAGTGGATTTTGGGTGGGGGCGGCTACCACCTGGACACGACACATTTAGCGTCCGTCGTGCGATTTTCGCTGGTTTTGGATGATCGCGAGTTGCTGGAAAAGGCCTTGCAACTGTGCCAATATGGCCGGCGACTGCCAGCCGATTTTCAGTATCCCGGCGAGGAACCGTTTGTGGATTTCTACCCCGCTCACGCGGCCTTTTTCTCCGCACTGTTGGGGAAACAAGTCGACGCGGCGGTACGACTATTTGAGCAGCGGGCGAGGACGGTCGACGCCGTCGTTCATGGCAGCGGCTCTGTGGAGGTGTACATTGACCTGCTCGATCGCCTGGGCAGACCCGGAGACGCGCTGCGTGCGGCAATGGAATTGTTTCCCGATGGCGTCCCCTTGGGACGGGTTATGCCGGAGATGATCGAAATGGCGGCACGGGCGACAGAAATCGGTGACAAGCAAATTGCCTCGGAATTAGAAAAATTCTGCTTCGAACGCAACGATTTGCTGGGTGTAGCCGCTGTCAGCGAACTCCTATCCCCCAATCCACGTTAAACCATTAGGATGGCGGTTTATCGCCAGGTGTCGTAAGGTTTTGGTGTGCGGTTTGCGTTGCTGTTGACAGTGCCGCGAAAGATTCGCCAATTTGACAGCGTTACAAAAATGTTGATGCGGGCCGTGATCCGCCGACAGCGTTGAGGGTTCGGAACCAGATTTGAAGTTTTTGATTTAAGGACGAAAAAACATGTACGAACGGTTTACAGACCGAGCCCGGAAAGTCATGCAGTTGGCTAACCAAGAGGCTCAGCGATTCAATCACGAGTACATCGGTACCGAGCATATCCTGCTCGGACTGGTGAAAGAGGGCAGCGGCGTCGCCGCCAATGTCCTTAAGAATCTCGATGTCGACTTAAGAAAAATTCGTCTCGAAGTCGAAAAACTCGTCCAAAGCGGTCCCGAAATGGTGACCGTTGGGAAATTGCCCCAAACACCGCGAGCGAAGAAAGTCATCGAGTATTCGATGGAAGAAGCTCGTAATCTCAATCACAGCTACGTGGGCACCGAGCACATCCTGCTCGGTCTGCTGCGTGAGCAAGAGGGCGTCGCCGCTCAGGTTCTGATGAACCTGGGATTGAAACTCGAAGACGTCCGCGAAGAGGTGCTCAACCTCCTCGGCCACGGGCTCGAAGGCGCCGAAGTCGGCGAACGCGGCGGACGCACCGGCGAAGGTAGCGACGGCGGTTCGAGCGGTAGCGGCAGCAGCAAGAGCGGCAAGAGTAAGACGCCGGCCTTGGATAGCTTCGGTCGCGACCTCACTGAACTCGCCCGCAAAGGCGAACTCGATCCGGTCATCGGGCGTGAACGAGAAATCGAGCGTGCGATCCAAATCCTCTGCCGTCGTACCAAGAACAACCCCGTGTTGCTCGGTGAAGCCGGTGTCGGTAAGACCGCGATCATCGAAGGTTTCGCTCAACGGGTGATCAACGGCGAAGTTCCCGAAATTCTCAGTGAGAAACGAATCGTCGTGCTCGACCTCGCGATGATGGTCGCCGGTACCAAGTACCGCGGTCAATTCGAAGAGCGGATCAAAGCCGTTATGACGGAAGTCCGCCGGGTTAAGAACACAATCCTGTTCATCGACGAATTGCACACCCTGGTGGGTGCCGGTGGTGCCGAAGGCGCGATCGATGCCGCCAACGTGCTCAAACCCGCGCTCGCTCGCGGTGAGATCCAGTGCATCGGTGCAACCACCCTCGACGAGTACCGTAAGTACATCGAGAAGGACAATGCATTGGCACGTCGTTTCCAAGAAATCATGGTCGAACCGACCGGAACCAAGGAAACGATCGAAATCCTCAAAGGATTGCGTGAGCGTTACGAAGAACACCACCGCGTGCAGTTCACCGACGATGCCGTTGTGGCCGCCGTCGAAATGAGCGAACGCTACATCACCGCTCGTTGCTTGCCCGATAAGGCGATCGACGTGATCGATGAAGCCGGTGCACGGGTGCGACTCCGCTCGATGACCCGTCCACCAGATCTCAAAGAAATCGACGAGCAAGTCGAAACGCTGAACAAGGACAAAGAGGACGCGGTCGCAAACCAGGACTTCGAAAAAGCCGCCAACCTGCGTGATCAAGCCGAAAAACTTCGCAAGAAGAAAGAGAAGATCACTCAGGAGTGGCGTGAGAAGAGCCAGCAAACCGATGGCGTCGTCGACGAAGAAGTGATCGCCGAAGTTGTCAGCAAGATGACCGGTATCCCACTGACTCGCCTCTCGACCGAAGATTCGCTGCGTCTGCTCAAGATGGAAGAGGAACTGCACCAACGTGTGGTCAGCCAAGAGCAAGCCGTTACGGCGATCGCCAAAGCGGTCCGTCGCAGCCGCTCGGGTTTGAAAGATCCGAAACGGCCGACCGGTTCGTTCATCTTCGCCGGGCCCACCGGTGTGGGTAAAACGTTGCTCGCCAAAGCACTCGCCGAATACATGTTCGGTGACGCCGACGCGCTCGTTCACATCGACATGTCCGAATACATGGAGAAACACAACGTCAGCCGACTGATCGGGGCACCTCCCGGATTCGTCGGGTACGAAGAAGGCGGTCAGCTCACCGAGAAGATCCGTCGTCGCCCGTACGCCGTGGTCCTGTTCGACGAAATCGAAAAGGCTCACCCCGATGTGTTCAACATGTTGTTGCAAGTGATGGAAGAAGGTCGGTTGACGGACTCCTTCGGTCGCAACGTCGACTTCCGCAACACGATCTTGATCATGACCACCAACGCCGGTGCGGAAGCGATCAAGAACGAAGCGGCGTTCGGTTTTGCCAAACCGGATGGTGACGCGAGCTACGACTCGATGAAATCACGCGTGATGGATTCGATCGAACGCGTCTTCCGTCCTGAGTTCCTGAACCGACTCGACGACACGATCATCTTCCGTCACCTGACCACGACCGACCTCAAGGGCATCATCGACTTCGAATTGCAGAAGGTTCGCGAGCGGTTGCTCGAACGCGGATTGGCGTTGGAATTGACCGACGAAGCGAAGGAATTCTTGATCAAGAAAGGCAGCAACCTCGATTACGGTGCTCGTCCTTTGCGTCGTGCTCTCGAGCAACGCATCGAAGACCCGCTCGGCGAAGAACTGCTGCGTGGTACCTTCGAAGGCAAGGACACGATCGTGATCACCGTCCATCGCGACGATTCCGGCAAGATCACCCGACTGAACTTCGACGGCGAAGTTCGCGGGCTGCCCGATCCGAAGGATTCGCAAGAAACCGTCGGTGCGAGCGCCGGATCGAAAACCGAAAAGACGGACGAATCATCGGAAGACAAATCCTAACGATTCGGCTGATAGCTAAATAACGAAAGAGCGTCTGAGTGATCAGACGCTCTTTTTTTGTTTAACACATGGCGATTCTTGTATGCCGCCACCATTTGTGCGACGAGCCAATGTTTCGCGAATAGTTAGTCACGGACAGGCTGAGAAGTTATGAGTGTGGCCGTTCGCTCCGCGAACGAGCGTTCCCGCAAGCTTCGTTTGCGGAGCAAACGGCCACATTGCTTCGCCTCGGGATGTCGCTTGCATAACTGCGGGATTTCAAAAGTAGCGGAATGGCGCGAGCCGTCCGGTCCCGCGTTGCCAGACGACTCGCGCCGTTGCGCTAAAAACGTCACTAAAACAATCGACGTCCCCCGGCGAATAGATTCACAGCCTAGAAGTGTCGCCATACGCTAGCGGCGGACGTGAATCCGTGGTTTGGGATCGAGCTCGCCCCCGGCGACTACCAGCGACCGGTCCAGCGGTCGGTTTGGATGATCCGCCGTGCCTCTTCGCTGATCCCATACCGCAGGTTCGGCTGGTTCAGTTCGAGAAACACCGTGTACTTCTGGTGCACCGCGTCACTGAACACGACCGGCGCGTGGGTGATCCGCAACAAGTGCACCGGGATGCCGTTCCAACGCCTCGTATAAACCCCCGCGTCGAGAGCTCGCTCACCTTCGAGCCCATAGTGGTTCGTCAGCGTTGAGACGAGCCGCTGCGTGTCGCCGGTGAAGCCGTGTAAGTTGATTCGCTGGATCGAGCCCGACTGATCGAAGTAATACGTCAGCGTCCCGGCGAAATCGTCGCTGCGGATGCCCGTCACGACCGGAACGCGAAGGCCTTCGAGTTGCAGGTCAGCGAGCACGGTCGAAACTCGGGAGAACCGATTCAGAATCATCGGCGGGGTCAGGTCAAATCGCAACGCTTCCCGGATGTCCGCGACGTTGTTGCCGGCCAGACTCGGGGGTGCGTTCTCATCTTCGGGCATCGCTCCGAGTTTGCGAGCAATGTCTTCTTCATAGCGATAGCGGGACGATGAAACCGGTCGTAATGTTTCAACCTCATGCAGCGAATGGATCGGGTACCGGTTCGATCCCCGGCCCTGCGTCACGCCTCCAGGTGCCGGTTCGCCCGCTGCGGTACTCCACGGTGCGGACACGTTCCACGAGCCACCTTCGCCGCTGATTTGTCTCGTGATCGACGTCGTAGCGTCGCGGCCCCACTGGGTTTCGTTGGCAACGTACGGAGTGCCGGCGGCGACGGCTAAAACCGCGATTTTTCCAATGCGTCCGCCAATCATCACTTTTTCTCCCAATGCCGATTCACGCGATCGAGCGATGCGATGCGACTCTCCCGCACAATCGGAGAGCCTGGGTTACTGAGTCCCTTGTGTTCCAGCACGCCGCGGAACACTTCCTTACTCGTTCCATCGGCGTCCGCGAGGTTTAAGCAACCGTAATAATCCGTGCGCCACGACAGCAGTTACGACCGCGACAACCCGTCGACCGAGAGCTGAAATCCGCGAACTGATTGAATCAGGGCGTGTACTTGCGGGTGAAGACGCGCGTTTGACCCGTTGTCGGATTTAGCGCACTCGCGGAATCATGATCGAGCGTGACGATACGGAGCCGGGTGTGAGACTGCCCCGACTCATCATCGTGAATTTGCAAGTCACCCGTGTCGAGAATTTACCACTTCGCAACGACACCATAGACCGTATTCATTGGCTCGTTACCGTAGACCGGGTCGATGATGTCTTTCTTCCCGATTGTGCATGCGACGGTGCCATTGGTTTCGAATCGGTACTCGGCGATCTCCGATTCACTACTGAGCTGATAACGCCAACGCTCCGTTTTGAGATGGTCCCACGAGACCAATGGCGCCCCGCCAGCCATCGAGGGCGGTTGAGCAGGCGAGCAACCGCCTAGCGATGCGAGAAGAATCGACGCAGCAAACATCGCCAGCGACGTCAACCTGCGACAACGAAAGTGAGTCAATTTGCGCATCCAAGTCTCTCGCGATTGAACGTAAACGCCCGTTGATCATTTCACCAGTTGATCATTTCCGCCAGCGACCGACCGCTGTTTCGTTTGCCGCCGCTCGGCAACTTCGCCCATCACGATCCACATTTCCGTTGCAATCTGTCGATTGCGCAAATCATACGTTGCCGCCTCATCCGATGAGTCGTCAGATACTTTCGGATCAGTATAGAACATCGGTACGCGGAGAGACGCTCCTCGCACGACCGGGCAGTTGGCTTCGGCATGGTCGCAGCACATCACCGCGATGTAATTCGCACTCGGATTTTCACAGGTATCGTACACCTTGCTAAAACACTTCACCGGCCGGTGAGCTTGGCTGTACGCGATATCGTAGACACGATTTTCCTCCGCGCCCGTTTCCATGGTCAGATCTTCGGTGACGACAAATCCCGCACGTGCCAATGACGCAATCGTGCGGGGATTGCATGCGGTTGCTTCCGTTCCGCCGCTGTAACAGACAACGTCATCCCGGGTCATGCCAAAGTAGGCTGCGGCGGTTTGAGCCCACACCTGTGCAAATTGACTGCGTCGCGAATTGTGCGTGCAGATAAACGTGATTCGTGCGGGCAAACTCTGGCTCATTTGAGCCTCAACACGATCGGCCAGGCCGTTCACTAGTTCCTGACGATCCGCCGGCAGCGCGGTTCTCATGCTCCGCCAATCGGTTTCGCCGAGAAATTTCAGGACCGCATCTGAGACAGTCGTTTGGACGTTCAACGTTGGAACTCCACAAAAGAACCGATCGCGTGCTCGGCGGCTTTCGCACCACTGAAAACAGCAGAGGTAAACGCGAGGGCAACGATTCCCCGGATTGAGATAACAGGGAGGGAATGCTTGGCCAATCAAATGTCCAGAACGCAGCCGAGTAGCTTAGCAGCCGACCGGACGCGCCGCGAGTATCACGGGTGTATACCAAAAACGCAAAAAGGAGCTGTGATTCGTGACAACACGCGCTGCCCGGACAATCGTATCGCGATGTCAATGCACTCGTTACGAAAAACGGGTGGCTTGATCGTTACGGCCGCGGTGGTCAGGATAGTAGGCACTGGAATCCTTCCCCAAATCCCGCTGACCGCGTCATGATTCTCGCCGAGAAGATTCGATCCTGTACACTCGTCGTCTCCAAAGGCCAGTCTCGCAATCCGGCGAAACGGGCGTTGGAACAAGCGATTGCGGATGCCGCTGGCAAGATCGCGGATCTCGATGTCGTAATTGTCCCGCACCTTTATGATTTGCCGAAAAACGGCGAGTCGATCAATCGTCTGCGTGCGATCGAAGGAGACGTGATCCTCGCGAGCTGGATCTTCCCGCGTGCCGCCCACTGGGTGCTCGATCGAAATGGCGTCGGCGGCAATGTCGGCAAAGTGCTGCTGGGGAATGACGACTCGGACGAAGATGACGCGGAGTCAACACTGGGGGAACAGCAATCTGCGGACGCCGCCGACTCCACCGTTCGGATGACGGATCTGTACCCGCGCCCCGATCGCAAGATCTTCTGCATCGATCTGAAATCGTCGGAAGACACCACGGAATTCGTCGCTGAAATTTACCGCATTCTCGGCCTCGATTCCGAGCCAGCTGATTCGCGAGCACTGCCAATCGTCGGTGGCAAGATCGAATCGGTCGACGAAGCGACCGGTCGTCGCTGGTATCCGGTGATCGATTACAGCCGCTGCACGAACTGCATGGAGTGCGTCGACTTTTGCTTGTTCGGTGTTTACGGCGTCGATGGTGTCGAAAGCATCATGGTCGAACAGCCCGACAATTGTCGTAAGGGCTGTCCCGCCTGCAGTCGTGTGTGCCCCGAGAACGCGATCATCTTCCCACAACACAAAGCCCCGGCGATCGCGGGCGCGGAAACCGAAGGCGACGAGGGTTTCAAAATCGACCTGTCGCAGTTGTTCGGTGCTCCCGCCACAGGCGATGACCCGATCGCAACCGCCGCTCGCGAACGGGACGAACAATTACTGCTGGCCGGACGTGGCACAGTCGGAATCGACGAACGTTTAAAAAAACGGCAAGCTTCACGCCAGAATCAACCCAAAGACGAGCTCGATCGGCTCGTCGACTCTCTCGATGAGATGGACCTTTGACCCGCCCCAACGAAACGGACCCGACAAACGAACTGCATCGAAAGATTCACGGTGTGGCGCTCGACATGGACGGGTTGCTGTTCGACACCGAACGCATCTATTTCCGTGTCGGCGATGTCGTGCTGCAGCGGCGCGGATATCGGTTCAGCAATGAATTGCAAACACGAATGATGGGCCGAGTCGGTTTAAGTGCGATCGCAGAAATGATCGCATTCCATCAACTCGACGACGCGCCCGATGAACTGCTGGCGGAATCGAACACGGTTTACGGCGAGCTATTACTCGAACATTTGCGGCCAATGCCGCAGCTCGATCAATGGATGCAGCGCCTTCGTGACAGCGGTGTCCCTTTTGGAGTCGCCACCAGCAGCCAACGACAATTTGTCGAGATGATTCTCCCAACCACCCAGTGGCACGATCAGCTCGCGTTTGTGTTAACCGGCGACGACGTCACGCATGGCAAACCACATCCCGAGATGTACCTCAAAGCGGCCTCGGCGATGTCGATCTCGCCGGACAACATGCTCGTACTCGAAGACAGCGGCAACGGCGCCGCGGCGGCGGTCGCGGCAGGTGCGATTACGGTTGCGGTCCCCAACGAACACACCCGCGACCAAGCGTTCGATGGCGTGCATCTGATAGCCCAATCGCTGAGTGACCCGCGGTTGTGGGAAATGCTGCCGGAATCGTCGAGCAAGGAATTGCCTGCGTCGTCAACTGCGCAGCCCACTCGCCCATGAGCGAGACTTATGTCAGTCGCATCACCGCCGTAGGTCGTTCCGCAGTCGCTGTGGTCAGCGTCGCGGGGCCAGAAGCGGAAAAGTGGGTCAGGAAATGCTTTCGCGCGGCGACGAATGCCCCGTGGAATCCAGGCCAGATCCGCTATGGAACTTGGCAGGCCGCAGACGCGATCGAAAACTTAGCCGCCGAAGGTGAGTCTGTCGTCCTGACGCCACTAGGCAAAACCCATTTTGAAATCCACGGCCATGGCGGTTCCGCCGCGGTCAGACGGATCATCACGTCGCTCGTGCAACTCGGCGCCGTCGAAGTCGAATCGGCGGAATTCGCCCGCGTGAGCGTTCCGTCCGGCGATGGACCTTTTGAACCACTCATTGCGGAAGCTCAATGGGTGCTGGCGGCTTGCACGACCCAGCGAAATGCGGCGATCGCACTCGCCCAAACCCGCGGTTGTTTGCTCAATTGGACAAGCGATTGGATTGACAGAATCAAGAACCAACTTCAACGTGATGAAAACCAGACACATTCCCAAACACTCGACGAACTGATCTCGTCGGCGGCCGAAATACTGGGGCGTCGATCAATCGGTTTACATCTCACCACACCGTACCGCGTTGTCCTGGCGGGACCGCCCAACGTTGGCAAGAGCAGCCTAGTCAATCAAATCGTAGGCTATGGACGCAGTATCACGCACGATGCCGCGGGCACGACGCGTGACGTCGTGGACTGCGACACCGTCATTGACGGACTCGCCATCCGCCTCGGAGACACCGCTGGCATTCGCGCCGGTGGCGACGTGATTGAACAAGAAGGCATCCGTCGCGGGTCATTGGCGATCGCGGGAGCGGACCTAGTCGTCATGGTGGTCGATCCCGATACGGTTACTCACGCCGATGACATCTTGAAAACCATCCGATTGCACAACAGCGATGTGCCGACGTTGTCCGTGCTCAACAAAGCCGACCGGCTCGAAAGCGATACGCAAAGATCGCTCTATGCATCCAACTGGCTGACCACGGTCGCCGACGATTCGCACGGTCAAACAAGTGGCATCGTAGCGTTCATGCGATCGATCGTCGCAACACTTCGCCCCGATGAATTCGACCTCGCTTCCACGCCAATCCCGATCGTGCCTCGACAAATCAACTGGCTTAAACGCTTGACGCACGCGACTGACTTACATACCGCGTTGGATTGTTTGCTAGGCCTGCGCAGCGGAAGCGAGCCTAGCGAATGAGCGATACATCCTATTCGCATCACGCCCTCGGCGAGATCACCGACACCCTTCAAGCCCGACTGAACGAACTCAGCAACGATCCGAGCAGCAAGGCAAACCAGGACACGATCACGTCCGCTCAACGTGCCGTCTTAATCGACATCGCTTCGCTGCAGGTAAAAGCGAAACGCACGTTCGGTGAGGCGGCGAACCAACAGGACGCGTGGTGGGTGACACGCCGTGGACTCCAGCAATCGACGCATCACTGCGTCGCGAGCCTCAAGGCCTCTTGGATGGGAGATCGCCCCGTCGCGGACCTCTGCTGTGGCTTGGGAAGTGACTTGATCGCACTCGCCAAACGCGGCCCCGTGACAGGCGTTGATTTCGATCCCGATGTGCTCGCATTCACGGCGGCGAATTTACAGGTCGCCCGAGTGAGTGCAGAACTTCGTACTCTCGACGTAACTGTCGCTACGTCGGCCGACCTGATCGCTGGTGCCACCTACCTCCATGTCGATCCCGACCGACGCGCCGATGGACAACGCCACACGGACGCCAACGATTTAGTTCCTGACTGGTCTCGCGTCACGGAACTCGCGAAGTTGACACGGGGCGGATTAATCAAGCTCGCCCCGGCCACACAGCTTTCCGACGACCAAACCGCCGACCTCCATCGAACCTGGATTTCCGCATCGGGCAGCGTTCGGGAACAGACAGCAATTTACGGTGAACTCTTCGACAATCCTTGGATGCTCGAGCATGGCTTACGCCCTGGCCAACGATCGGCAATCGCTTTGCGCAACAGAATCCCTCACGTCTTTGCCGCACCCGCGGAAGATACCTCGGTTCCCAATTCGTCCGGGGCGGGGATCGGGGAGTGGATCATCGATCCCGATGCATCGATACGTGCCGCAGGATTAACCACATCGTTTGCACGAGAGATCGGCGGACGAGTCGTCGGATCGGCGAGCGGATTCTTGACGTGCGATTCACTCGAACAAATGAGTGACTGGGGGTCGATGGCGATGGCCGCACGCGTGATCGAAGTCGTCGGTTGCGACGATCGAAAATTGCGCCGATGTTTTCGCACTCGCAAAGCGCACCCAGAATTGATAAAAGTCCGCGGCAGTGACCTCGATCCCACGCAGTTAGGTCGCCGGATGAAGAGCTGTGGCGACACGCCGCTCGGTCTCTGGATCGGACGTGACGGCAAAAGAACCTTCGCCGCCATCACCGAGCCGATCGCAAGCGTTTAATGCTCTTCATCTTGGGAACTTGTGCGTTGCTCAACACCGCTGGCTCGCGCCACCGGCATGGGTTGTATCGGCCCTCCGGGCCTAGTCGCACACCAACGCCGCAGGCACTTGCCGGGGCAGACACGAGATGCCGCTCTCTAGATCTCACGCCGTCAGGAGGCCCAGCGGGCCGGTACAACCAATGCCGGGCCTGCAAAGGCCCGGTACAGATCCGATTCAATCACGCGAGGCCTGAAGGGCCGACACAATGGAGTTTGTATCGGCCCTCCAGGCCTCAAACGCATGCCCACTAACAACACCGGTGGCTCGCGCCACCGGCATGGGCTGTATCGGCCCTCCGGGCCTAGTCACACACCAACGCCGCAGGCACTTGCCGGGCATAAACGAGATGCCGCTCTCTAGATCACGCCGACACGAGGCCCAGCGGGCCGGTACAACCAATGCCGGGCCTGCGAAGGCCCGGTACAGATTCGGTTCAGTCAACCGAGGCCTGAAGGGCCGACACAATGGAGTTTGTACCGGCCCTCCAGGCCTCAAACGCTTTCCCGCTATCAACACCGGTGACTTGCGCCACCGGCACGGTTTGTATCGGCCCTCCGGGCCTAGTCGCGCACAAACGCCGCTGTCACTTGCCGACCAGACACGAAAGGTTCCACCCTCTAGACCACGCCGCCACGAGGCCCAGCGGGCCGGCACAACCAATGCCGGGCCTGCGAAGGCCCGGTAAAGAATTCGGTTAAGTCAAGCGAGGCCTGAAGGGCCGACACAATGGAGTTTGTGCCGGCCCTCCAGGCCTCAAACGCATGCCCGCTAACAACACCGGTGGCTCGCGCCACCGGCATGGACTGTATCGGCCCTCCGGGCCTAGTCGCACACCAACGCCGCTGCCACTTTCCAGGCAGATACGAGATGCCATTTGCCCACACAGGCGGTCTCGTATCCCGCGGTTCTTAACATGTCTGTAAGAGTCGTCTCGTCCGGCTGCAGCCCCTTGTTACTATGAGGAAACAAAACCGCATCCATGCTCAATCGTTGGTAATGACACCCTGTGAGTAGCGACGTTCGAGAGCCCGAGCAGACGGCGCAGCCGACATAGGAATCCGTAAACTTCATCCCCTCGCTCGCCATCTGGTCGAAGTTGGGTGTTTTGGGACCACTCACCCCACCTCGTCGCCGACGTGTCACCATGTGCGAAGAATCAAGCGGGGGAATCCGCCAATTGCCACGTCTCGTCGCGACAACTACGGAGCGGGCGGTTTGGCATTTTGGCTGCGGTACTCACCGGGAGTCTGTCCCGTTTCCCGTTTGAACACCGCACTCAATCGTTCCTTATGGCTGTATCCCGTCCGGTGCGTGATCTGCTCGAGTGTCATCTTGGTTTCAGTGAGCAGCTGTTTGACACGTGCGATTTGAGTCGCGGTGATCAATTGGTGCAGCGTCTGGTCTAATTCTTCTTGGCAACGACGTTCGAGCTGTCGGCGTGAGAGAGTCGTGAATTCCGCGACGTCGCCGACATTGATTCCGTCACAAGCATGTTGGCGAATGAAACGGCATACCCGCGCCAATTCGACGTCGTCGACCGCAATCACTTTGGTCGAAAAACGTTCGCACACCGACGTCGGCGAGATGTACTCGATTTGTTCTTCAGGCTGTAAACCCGAGAGCATCTGGTGCAAGATTTCTCCCGCCCGATACCCGACGCGAACCGCGTCTGGCCGAACGCTCGATAAAGTCGGATCACAAAGCAGACAGATCGCGTCGTCATCATCGACCCCGATGACGCCGATGTCATCAGGAACCGACGCTTCAATATTTCGGCACGCGTTGAGAACCTGTTGCCCTCGAATGTCGTTGCAAACAAACAGCCCCGTCGGACGCTGCAACGTTGCCAGCCACTTGGACAACGGCTCAAAGTCGACCAAGCCTGCTTCCTCGAGCATCGTCAACGAACTGCTCGGTTTCCCTTTCGACTCATACACCGACAGCGTGCAGCCGGATGCCGCAACGAGTTCACGGAAGTATCGCAACCGTGCGTCGGAGTAGGACGCGAAACGAAACCCGCAAAATGCGAACCGACGAAAGCCACGATCCCAAAGATGCTCGAACGCCAACTCGGCGACTTTCTTATTATCCGTCTCGACTTGTGGAATCCCATCGAACTTGCGATTGCAGCGCACGTCGACGATCGGCACGTTAAGCTTGCGTAACGGATCGATCGTGTGCAGATCGACGCGGGCGATCACACCACTGACTCGTGCACTCGAAATCCAGTCCGGGAACGCCGAATCGAGTGTCATTTCTTGATGCAGCAACGACCAATCCACCTGCGTGCGGGCAAAAAGAGCGACGCCGCGAAGAAGTTCACGTCCATAGGCGCGAGATGCCTCGACGAGCAACGCGATTCGGGGACGTGATTTAGGTTTCATGAGTTTATCCGAAAGCATTCTAGCTGACGCAAAAGATTAATTTTGTGTCGCGTTTTGTTCCCAGCGAGGGGGATTATTTCGCTATTATCTAGCCCCAAGGTGCCAAAGGAAGACGCATTTTATTCCTTTGCGATGCTCAGCGGAAGGCAGTTTGCGGCGAAACGTCACACACACTCCCGCTGAACAACGTGATCCTTAACCTTGAAGGAGCGCAGGCGGAGCTCGTCAAGATTCAAGGAAATGAACGCCTCCCCACGTGTCGCGTGCCCGCGATATTGTTCCTTTTTTCGAATTCTTTTAGTCGTCGCAATCATGCATTCAGAAGACTCTCCCGCGATTGCTGATACCGAGCAATCAACCGGTTCGAAAGCCGCCGTGGTTCCGAGCCAATACCTGTTCCCCTTCATTCTGGTCACAACGCTCTTTGCGTTATGGGGATTCGCCAACGATATTACCAACCCGTTGGTCCGAGCGTTCAAAGAAATCTTCTTGATTAGCAACGCCCAGAGCAGTTTGGTTCAGTGGGCGTTCTATGGCGGCTACGCAACCATGGCAATCCCGGCGGCTTTGGTGATCCGCAAAGTGTCCTACAAGTCGGGCATTATCATCGGCCTGACGCTCTATGCGATCGGTGCACTGTTGACGATTCCCGCCAGCATGATGATGGACTTCAACGTCTTCCTCGTCGGTTTTTACGTGCTGACCTTTGGTCTCGCGTTCTTGGAAACCACCGCAAACCCTTACATCTTGTCGATGGGCCCGCGGGAAACCGCGACTCAGCGATTGAATTTGGCTCAAGCGTTTAACCCGATGGGGTCGCTAACCGGCATGATCGTCGCCAGCACGTTTATTCTGCCTGGTCTTCAAGTTGCCGACTTCCGAGCTTCCGAGTTGGCCGCTCACCCCGAGTACGCAACCATGTTGCCCAGCGAAGTGGATGGACTGATCACCGTTGCGATGGAAGAACACGCCGTGGCGGAACCCGAGGCTCGCCAAGCGATGATGGCTCACGATTTGGATGTTGTGAAAACTCCGTACGTCGTGATCGCGTTCATCGTCTTGGCAGTGTTGGTGCTATTCGTGGTCACCAAATTGCCTGATACGGGCCATGAGGAAGAAGAAATTCACATCGCCGTCTTGATGAAAAACCTCCTTACCAATTGGCAATACGTCGGCGGCGTGATCGCGCAAACGTTCTATGTCGGTGCCCAAATCATGTGTTGGACCTTCGTCATCCACTACGGGATGACGTTGGTCGGTCTCAGCGCTTCGCAAGCTCAGAATGCCAACATTGTCGCAATGATCATCTTCTTGGTCAGTCGCTTCATCTGCACGTTTATCCTGAAGTTCATGCAGCCCGGGTTGCTACTCGGCATTCTCGCGATCGGCGGCGGATTGCTCACCGCCGGAGCAATCTTCCTGCAAGGCATGACGGGGCTGTATTGCCTGATCGGAGTCTCGGCGTGCATGTCGTTGATGTTCCCAACGATTTACGGCATCGCACTCAATGGTCTGTCACCAAATGATGCCAAGCTGGGCTCGGCCGGTTTGATTTTCGCAATCGTCGGTGGTGCATTCATGCCTCGCTATCAAGGTGCGATGATCGACGGCGAAGGGATGACGATCGCCGGTCAAGCACTCGAGTCGGTACGCGTTTCGTTCTTCTTGCCTTTGATTTGCTTCATTGTCATCGCGATCTTCGGTTTCTCGGTCTACCTACTGCGTCGCAAACAAGCGGCACCCGTTATCGCCAGCTAATGATCCAGCGGAAGATGACTGTCCGATCTGGTAATCGCATTCTTCCGCGTTCTTTACGCGGTAGGCTCTTGCCGAACTCGACAACCGCAGCTGAATTCCACTCGGTCGTAAACCAGATGTCCCCAAACCTTTTCTCTCCTCACGCCGTCCCTGTTGCTGACAATTTTTAGATTCGTTCGCAGCGGTCCTCACAACGGAAAACCTGAAAGGAAATAGTTCCATGTCCAGCAACAACTCCTCACCGACGATCTGGAAGGGTGACCTACCCAAAATCGGCATTCGTCCGACCATCGACGGGCGTCTCGGCGGAGTCCGCGAATCACTCGAAGACCAAACGATGAACTTGGCAAAGACCGTTGCCGAGTTGATTGCGTCCAACGTTCGATATCCCAATGGGGATCCCGTTGAGTGCGTGATCTCGGAGTCGTGCATCGGCGGAGTTGCCGAAGCCGCTGAGTGCGACGCACTGTTTCGCCGCGAAAACGTCGGCGTGTCGCTGACCGTAACACCTTGCTGGTGCTATGGTTCGGAAACGATGGACATGGATCCGCTGCGTCCCAAAGCCGTCTTCGGGTTCAACGGAACGGAACGTCCCGGCGCCGTTTATCTCGCTGCGGTTTTGGCCGGACACACGCAAAAAGGCATCCCCGCGTTCGGCATCTACGGCCGCGACGTGCAAGAAGCCGGCACGTCCACGATGCCCGCCGACGTCACCGCAAAAATCTTGGACTTTGCCCGCTGCGGTCTCGCCGCGGCATTGATGAAAGGCAAAGCCTACCTGTCGATGGGTGGCACCTCGATGGGCATCGCCGGTTCGATGTTGAACTACGATTTCTGGGAAAAATGGCTCGGCATGCGGGTCGAAGACATCGACATGAGCGAGTTCATCGGCCGGATGAACAAAGGCCAATACGATGCCGCTGAATACGAAAAGGCTTTGGCTTGGGTCAAAGAAAATTGCCCCGAAGGGAAAGATTACAACAGCGACGACACCAAACGCTCACGCGAGCAACTCGATAGCGAGTGGGAAGACTGCGTGAAGATGGTGTTGATCGCACGCGACCTGATGGTCGGCAATCCGAAATTGGCCGAAATGGGGCTCAAGGAACAAGCCCAAGGTCACCAAGCGATCGCATCGGGCTTCCAAGGTCAGCGTCAATGGACGGACCACTTCCCCAACGGCGATTTCATGGAAGCGATCCTCAACACGTCGTTTGACTGGAATGGCAAACGGACTCCTTACATCGTCGCGACCGAAAACGACGGTTTGAACGCCGCCACCATGTTGTTCGGGCACCTGCTCACCAACACCGGTCAAGTCTTCGCCGACCTTCGAACCTACTGGAGCCCCGATGCCGTTGCCTCGGCATGTGACGGCTATCAACTCGATGGAGTCGCAGCGGACGGACTCTTGCACCTGATCAACTCAGGCCCCGCGACGCTCGACGGCACCGGACAGCAAAAAGATGCCGACGGCAATCCGACGATGAAACCATTCTGGGACATCACCGACGAAGAAGTCGACGCGTGTCTTAAAGCCACCACTTGGCACCCTTCGATCACGGAGTATTTCCCAGGCGGCGGCATGAGCAGCCGCTTTGCCACCCTCGGAGGAATGCCCGCGACGATGACCCGGATCAACCTTGTCTCCGGACTCGGACCGGCTCTGCAAATTGCCGAAGGTTACACGGTTGAACTGCCCAAGAACGTCCATGACACATTGGATTTGCGGACCAACCCGACTTGGCCGACGACGTGGTTCGCCCCCATCGTCACCGGGCGTGGAGCGTTCACATCCACCTACGACGTGATGAACTCCTGGGGTGCAAACCACTGCGTGATGACAGCGGGACATGTCGGTCACCTGTTCATCACATTGGCGTCGATTCTTCGGATCCCGGTCTACATGCACAACGTCGCCGGCGAACGCGTGTTCCGCCCGAGTGCGTGGAATGCGTTTGGTACCGACAACATCGAATCCGCTGACTTCCGTGCCTGCGAAAACTTTGGCCCGCTCTACGGACGCGCCTAATCTTCTGCTCCCAGGCACGCTGCCTGGGATCTTGCAATATACTGAACTTTCCCTCAATGCAGGCTCGCGGCCTGCATGCTGTAGAGAATGCAAATGTCTTCAACACAAACACAATCAGACCTGCTCGAACTCTCTCATTTTCTCGGCCAAGAAGATCGCAACCTCGCGATCCTGGGCGAGGGCAACACGTCCGCCAAACTCGATGACGAGTCGTTTCTCGTCAAAGCCAGCGGCAGTTGCCTGGAAACGCTCGGCAAAGACGACGTCGTCGCTTGCCGATTTGACGCGTTGCTGCCGATGCTCGATAAGGACGACCTGACGGATCAGGAAATCGAAGATCACCTGCTCGCCTGCCGCGTCGATCCGGAATCCAAGAAACCGTCGGTGGAAACGCTCTTTCACGCTTACCTGCTGACGCTCCCCGGGATCAACTTCATCGGGCACACTCACAGCATCGCGGTGAACCAGATTCTCTGCTCGCCGATCGCTGAGCAATTCGCCACGAAGAAACTCTTTCCGGACGAAATCGTTTGCTGCGGCGCCCGATCGGTCTTCGTCCCCTACACCGATCCAGGGTTGCGACTTTCGCAAGTCATTCGCGAACAGACACAGAAATACATGGACGAACTCGGCACGCCCCCACGCGTGATCCTGCTCGCCAATCACGGCCTGATCACGCTCGGAAAAACACCGGGAGCGGTCAAGGCGGCGATGTTGATGGCTCACAAGTCGGCGGAAATTTTCGTCGGCGCGGCGGCTTTGGGCGGGCCCGTTTTTCTTTCCGATGAAGACGTCGATCGGATCGCCAACCGGATCGACGAACACTATCGACAGCGAGCTTTAAAACTATGACCAGTCGTTACTACGTCGCGTGTGATCTCGGTGCAGAAAGCGGTCGCGTGATGCTTGGCAGCGTCACCGATGGAAAATTGGTCCTCGAAGAAATCCATCGCTTTCCCACCGGCGCCACGCGTATCCAAAACTCACTGCGTTGGAATGTCCTCGGGATCTTTCAAGAACTGAAGACCGGGCTGCAAAAAATTGCCGCTCGTGGAATCGCGGTCGCCTCGGTGAGCGTGGATTCATGGGGCGTCGACTACGCGTTATTCAATGAACGCCAGCCGCTGCTCGCGACGCCCTACCAATATCGGGATGCCCGAACGGAAAAGCGTTACAC
This sequence comes from Aporhodopirellula aestuarii, assembly GCF_023701485.1. Lineage (GTDB taxonomy): Bacteria > Planctomycetota > Planctomycetia > Pirellulales > Pirellulaceae > Rhodopirellula > Rhodopirellula aestuarii. The sequence goes on along the minus strand of NZ_JAMQBK010000086.1, from coordinate 7,627 downwards.
GGCGGCCCTTGAAACGGTCGGACGCGAAACGATCTTCGCCGAAACCGGCATCCAGTTCATGTCGATTAATACGCTCTACCACATGATCGCGGATGTCGAAGACAATCCGGACGTGCTCGGGATTGCCGATCAGTTCCTCAACATTGCCGACTACCTGAACTATCTGTTCTCCGGGGTTGCCCGCGCCGAAGTGAGCTTGGCGAGCACAACGCAAATGTACAATCCCACCACGGGTTCGTGGTCTGCGGAATTGCTGCGTCTGTTCAATTTGCCCGAACGGCTGTTCCCTCCGATCGTGGCCTCGGGCACACCTCTCGGTCCGATGACGGCGGAATTGGCTAACGACACCGGGCTCAAAGGGACGCAAGTGATCGCGACCTGTTCACACGACACGGGCGCCGCCGTGGCTGCCGTGCCCGCCGCCGAGGGAGACGATTGGGCCTACCTGAGTTCAGGCACGTGGTCGCTGATCGGTGTCGAATTGCCGGGGCCGTTGATCAACGAAGCGGTTCGGGAAGGCAACTACACCAATGAAGCCGGCTTCGGCGGCACGACGCGTTTTCTGAAAAACATCGTCGGGTTATGGCTGCTCCAAGAATCCCGCAGGGCATGGCTACGTCAGGGCAACGAATATGACTACGCCGAGATCAATAAGCTGGCCGAAGCCGCCGAGCCGTTTCGTAGCCTGATCGATCCTGACGACCCTCGATTCTTGAGTCCCGCGGACATGCCCGAAGCGATCGCAGGCTATTGCCGCGATACAAAGCAACCGGTTCCCGAATCACCTGGTCAATTTGCACGATGTATCCTCGAAAGTCTCGCGTTACTCTATCGGAGTACGCTCGACACGATCGAACGCTTGACCGGACGGACGATCAAGAATTTGCATATCGTTGGCGGTGGTAGCCAGAGTGCATTACTCAATCAATTTGCCGCCAACGCGACCGGACGCAAAGTATTGGCGGGGCCGGTCGAAGCAACCGCGATTGGAAATGTGTTGATCCAAGCGGTCGCACTTGGCGACCTGGAATCGCTTTCGGCGATGCGTGATTTGGTACGTCAATCGTTTCCGATCGACACGTTCGATTCAACCGATTTCGATCAATGGAGCGAAGCGCAGAAGCGATTCGAAAAACTACGCGAATCAACCTAACCGAACAGTGCAATGGTCACGTAGCTCGGTCTCTCGGGACATTGATTTACTTACTGCGGGATTTCAATCATAGCGGAACGGCGCAAGCCGTCCGGTGACTCGGGACCGGACGGCTCGCGCCGTTCCGCTAAAAAAACACTCAAACAAGCAACGTATCTCCGAGACCGAGAACTGCGGGCGTCATCCGCTTGCGAACCCTCGCGAGACCTCGATTTACTTACTGCGAGATTTCAATCGTAGCGGAACGGCGCAAGCCGTCCGGTAATAATAGCACTAAAACAATCAATGTCCCGAGAGGGTCGGCGACGTCCAATGTCGCGGTGTTCAGCTAGATCACTTACATTTTAGGTAGTGGTGGCTTCCATCCGCCAACATACGAACGACGGCGACTTCCAGACGCCAACGCACAGCCGAAGGCAGCTGGAAGCCACCACTACTTTTTCGCAACTCCAATCGAATTGAAAACGCTCTAGCCTGGACCGAGTGCGATCGGTTTTGAAGATAGGCCGGCATGCGACTCCGCTGTCGCATTTCCGGTCGGTTAACCCTCCCGTGAAACTTGCGAGTTGTCTGCAGTGATACTTGGAAACCAAAACGCGACCGAACAACCGCTTCCCGAGTGGTTACTACGTCCGTTGGTCGAAGACCTACCGCTGCACCTGATCATCAAAGACGTTCAAGGACGGTTTCTCTACGTCAATCGCGAGACCCGCAAACTACTCGGTTTGCCCGCCGAAGCGATCATCGGGAAGACCGACTTCGAATTGTTCCCGCACGACCTTGCGGCCAAGTACGTCGACGACGATCGTCGTGTGTTAGAGACCGGACGAACGTGCGAACATATCGAACTCAACATGGTCGCGTCGATCAATCGCAACGTCTACGTTCGCAAGAACCCGATCTTTGATCCCCAAAACAACCTTTTTGGGATCTCGGTCGCGTTCTTCGATATCACCGCTCAAACCGAGGCGCAAGCGGAATTGGAACAAGAGCAATTCTTGTTTCATACCTTGCTCGACAACCTGCCCGATTTCATCTACTTCAAAGATCTCGACAGTCGGTTCTTGCGAATCAGCCGGACGTTGGCGCAGCGAATGGGGCTCTCGGATCCCCGCGAAGCGATCGGAAAGACCGACTTCGACTATCACCGCGAAGCTTACGCGCGGGCCGCTCGCGAAGATGAACTCAGTCTCTTGGAGAGCGGCCAAGAAATCCTCGGACGCGAGGAGTACGCAATCTGGCCCGATGGTTCGAAAACATGGGTGGCCACGACCAAGCTGCCGATGCGGGATCCCCACGAAAAGATCGTTGGCACCTTCGGGTTGTCACGCGACATCACCGAAATGTGGGAAGCCAACGAAGCCTTGGTGCTCGCCAAAGAAGCCGCCGAATCCGCCAGTCGCGCCAAAAGTGAATTTGTCGCCAACCTGAGCCACGAGATCCGAACTCCGATGAACGCCGTCATCGGAATGTCGGAACTCCTTTTGAGCAGCCGCCTCGATCCGGCGCAAAAAGATCAAGTCAGCACGATCCTCGAGTCCGGCGAAGCGTTGCTCGGGTTGCTCAACGAGATACTCGATTTTTCACGCATCGAGTCGGGCCATGTCGAGCTCGATCCGATGCCCGGCGACATCCGCGAAATTGTTGCCGGCGTCATGAAATCGCTCGCCGTCCGGGCTCACGATAAAAACATTGAATTGGCGTTGGATATTTCATCCGATGTGCCTCAGCGCGTCGTTGCTGACTTCAGCCGCCTGCGGCAAGTCCTCGTTAATCTCGTCGGCAACGCGATCAAATTCACCGAAGTCGGCGAGGTGGTTCTGAAGATCGAAGCACAGCGTCAGCCAGACGATACCGTCACGCTCCGATTCTCCGTACGAGACACCGGGATCGGTATCCCTGACGAAAAACGGGACGTCATTTTCGAAGAATTTGAACAGGTCGATCGGTCCACAACGCGTCGCTTCGGCGGTACCGGTCTGGGCCTCGCGATCACGCTGCGAATCGTGCGAATGATGGGCGGCCAGATTGACGTCACCAGTGAATTGGGGCAAGGCAGTTGTTTCGCGTTTTCGGTGAATTTCCCGATCGGCCATGACGCTCCCGAAAGCCTCAAGAACGATCTGCTCTCTGTCGTCAACGCCGTCCGCGTCCTGATCGTGGACGATAACGAAACGAACCGAACGATCCTGGCGAACATCGCCCGAGAATGGGGAATGCAGCCCCGAGTCGCACCGGGCGTGACCATCGCCCTCAACGAACTACGACGAGCCGAAAAGGCAGGCGAGCCGTTTCAAATCGTTCTCTCAGACGTCAACATGCCCGATCGCGATGGTTTTGAATTGGCAAAATGCATCCGCGAAGACGGAGCTTTGCGGCACATCAAAATCATCTTGCTGACGACCGGGATCCGCGAAGAAGACCTGGAACGCGTGTCCGAACTCGGGATTCAGTCGCACCTGATGAAGCCGATCCGACATTCGGCGCTGCTCGACGTGGTCGCCACCGTCATACGTGACGAATCGACGACGGATGCGGAACCGGTTAAGGCAAACCGCGACAGTCAACACGGCGAAACACGTCCGTTGCGGGTCTTGTTGGCCGAAGACAGTCTGTTCAATCAAAAAGTCGCAACGTACTTATTAAGCGAACAGGGACACCAAATTACAATCGCCGAGAACGGTCGCGAAGCGGTCGAGAAATTCGCCTCCGAGCCGTTTGATCTCATCCTGATGGACGTGGAAATGCCCGAAATGGACGGTTTTGACGCGACCATGGAAATTCGTAAAATCGAAGAAGAATCCGAGAGCGGCAAACGCACCCCGATCATCGCCATGACCGCACACGCGATGGCCGCCGATCATCAACGTTGCCTCGATGCGGGAATGGACGCTTACATCTCAAAACCATTCCGCCGAGAAAATGTTTTGCAAACGATCGCTGACCTGACGGCTCCGTAGGCGTGTATCCTAGTAAGTACAGCGTGACGCAGATCCACCAGTTCTGCCAACGCACTTCATTCCCCCGATTTTTCCAAAATCCCGCCCACACAAAGTGCGTGAGCTCCCAGCCCCGCTGGACTGTTCGCCCACGCGTTGTTTGGTGACCGACCAACGTTAGGATTCCCTCATGACCCAACCGCGTCCATTGATTCATCCCCGCGACGAAATCAAGCATACGATGAGCCGCATATACGGCTACCGAATGACCACGACCTCGGGCGGGAATCTCTCGATTCGCGACGAGTCCGGTGACATCTGGATTTCTCCCGCACGCGTCGACAAAGGTAATCTCACGCGAAACGACATCGTCTGTGTGAAATCCGATGGAACCGTCGACGGACTTCACCCGCCGTCGTCCGAGTTCCCGTTCCACAAGGCGATCTACGAAGCGAGACCTGACATCCGTGCAATCGTCCACGCCCACCCGGTCGCCCTGGTGGCATTCAGCATTTGTCAATCGGCGCCCAACACCAAACTGTTCCACCAGACACACTCGGTCAGTGGCCGGGTCGGGTTTGCCCCCTACGCGTGCCCCGGCAGCGAACAGCTCGGCGCGAACATTGCCGCGACATTCGCCGAAGGATGCGACAGCGTGATCCTAGAAAACCATGGCGTCGTCGTCGGTGGAGAATGTTTGTCGACGGCGTTTCAACGATTCGAGGCATTCGAGTTCGCCGGAAAAACCTTGATCAAAGCACGGCAAATCGGCAAGGCACGCTACCTCGATGACGAGCAACTCCGCATCGCGGCCGATCGAAGTGTGGCCTTGCCCACATTTGAGCCCGAGACGGCCCTCCCCACCGAACGCGAACTACGTCGGCAACTATGCGAGTTTCTACGTCGCGGTTGTCGGCAACGATTGTTGATCAGTACCGAGGGCAGCTTTTCAGCTCGCCTGGACAAAGACACGTTCCTGATCACCCCCACCCAAAAAGATCGTGAAGAACTGACCGTCAACGATATCGTCCTGGTCAATCGTGGCCGACAAGAACTCGGCAAGAAAGCTAGTCGCGCGGTGCTGGCTCACCAGGCGATCTATGATAACGACCCTGAAGTCAAGGCGATCGTGTTTGCTCACCCGGTCAACGCGACCGCGTTCAGTGTCACGGACGTTGTCTTTGATACACGAACGATTCCCGAGAGCTATGTGTTCTTGCTCGACGTCGACCATGTCCCTTACGGCGTACAATATCAAGCTGACGGCAGCATTGCAAAATACGTTTCCACACGATCGCCCGCTGCGATCTTGGAAAACGACGGGGTTGTCGTCGCCGGCAAAAGCGTACTCGACGCCTTTGACCGACTCGAAGTCCTCGAATCAACCGCCGAAGCCGTGATTAACGCACGCTCGGTCGGCGACGTGTCGGTGATGCCCGACGAAGTGATCGCCGAACTGCGTTCCGCCTTTAACCTCAATTAAACGAACACACTTTGTCCGCAGTCATCATCCAAGGACGACTTTTCGAACACCTCCATCTGGTAAATCAAGCGAACATCTCCCCTACGAGGAATACAACATGACCTTTCGACAATTAACGCTACTTTGCTTCGCCGCCTTGCTTTTGAGTCCCTGCAATTCCTTTGGCCAAGAGACGGCCGAGAAACGTTCCGGGAACATGGATGAATTGTGGGGTGATCGCGTCACCAAACTCCGCGCCGAGAACGCCGAACGGGGGCAACTGTTTGATGAAGGCAATTACGCGATGTTCATCCACTGGGGGCTGTACTCGCAACTCGGCAACAAAGTCGACGAGAAAACCTATTACGGGATCGGCGAGTGGATCATGAACAAACGCATGGCCGACATTCCGATCGCCCGCTACAAGAAACTCGCCGGAACGTTCAACCCGGTCAAATTTGATGCCAACGAAATCGCACGCATCGCCAAAGATGCCGGCATGAAGTACATCGTCATCACCGCAAAACACCATGACGGTTTCGCGATGTACCACTCCAAGGCGTGTGACTTCAACATCGTCGACTCAACGCCCTGGAACAAAGATCCGATGAAGGAACTCGCCAAAGCCTGCCGGGATGCGGGACTCGGGTTTGGATTCTACTACTCGCACAATCAAGATTGGACGTTTCCCGGTGGTGGTGGTGGACCGGGCGTGGACGAAGAAGGAAACCGTGCCACCTTCGACGATTACTTCGAGAAAAAGTGTCTGCCACAAGTTCGCGAGATCACCACCGAATACGGACCGATCGAGATCGTGTGGTTCGACACGCCCGGAAAGATGCCCAAACATTATGTTGAAAAACTCGTCGAGGTCGTCCACGAGAACCAACCGCACGCGATGGTCTCCGGACGCGCCGGTCACGGACTCGGCGATTATCAAACGCTTGGCGATATGGAAGTGCCACGGGAAAACATCGAAGGGATGTGGGAGAGCGTCGACACAACGAACGATTCATGGGCCTACGCTTGGTACGACCAGTACTGGAAATCACCCCGTGAAATTCTCAAACGGTTACTCGCCTGCGTCGGCCGTGGCGGAACGTACATGCTCAACATCGGCCCCCGCGGCGATGGAACGGTGCCTGAACGCGCCGTCAAAACACTCGAAATGTCCGGCGAATGGATCCGTCGATACCCGCAAGTCGTTTATGCCGCAGACGCTTCACCTTGGGAGCACGCGTTGCCATGGGGTGACGTCACCCGGCGTGGCAACACGCTATATCTTTGCGTGTTCGAATGGCCCATGTCCGGCAAACTTTATCTCCCCAATTTGAAAAATGAAATCGAATCCGTTGAGTTGCTCAACGCCCCTCAATCGGAACCGGTCACTTCAACACGTCAAGGAAACGCAGTCGTTCTGACGCTACCACCGCGTGCACCCGAGAAGCTCGTTTCAGTCGTCGAACTAAAATTGGTGGGTGAGCCCGACGTCGATCCGACTTGGGCGATCGACCCGAGCATCGAGACCGAATTGCTAGTTGAGTTTGCCGACGTTAACAACGCCAAAAAGGAAGAGAAACGCTGGATGGAAAAATTCGGCGAATGGAAAGGCATCGTTCACGCTCACGACTGGAAAGCGGACAGCAAAGCGTCCTGGACGATCGACGTGCTCGAGGCAGGTGAATACAACGTCGACTTGACCTACGCCGGTGAAGGGCGTCTGGTCTGGAAAGTCGCGATCGAGGGTGGTGAAGCGATTCAAAACCAGCAGAATTCATCACACAACTACCAAACATTCCCGATCGGCTGGATCAATTTCCCCGAAGCAGGAAGGTACACAATGGGAGTGAACTGCATCGAAGGCGAAGTCGAAACCGCTAGCCTGAAAGCAATCCACTTCACGCCAGCGTACTGATCCCCTCGTACTCTTCCTAGCGGTACGGCGCGAGCCGTACGGTACTCCTACCGCCTCGGGTTCTTCTTAGCGGTACGGCGCAAGCCGTCCGGTCCCACCCAACGCTCTCGCGATTGCATCAGCCGCATCAGATGAGGATTAACAGCCTGTTGATTTAT
>NZ_JAMQBK010000085.1 GCF_023701485.1 Aporhodopirellula aestuarii | reverse complement strand
CCAAGGTCACGAGCAATAGGACGATCATGCCGCCATCGATAACATGACTAAGCAGGTATGCAGGAATCATCTGGCGAAACTGCCGCGAACTGTAGGCCGGACCGAGGCTTTGCGAGTTCCGGCATTCACTTGCTCAGTCGTGCCGGAACAGCGTCGCTTAGGCTCCTTGGTCCGGCCTACGCCGAACCGATCACGATCAGCGGAATTGTCGTTATACCGAATCACTTCCATGTACCTGCTTAGCAGCATTTTGGCACCAGAAAGGCCGCTGTTATCACTGGCGAAGGTTCTGGCTCGCTTGCCTACTTGCGAGGTATTCAAATTCTTGCGGAGTAACTGGTTCTGACTTGAGCGATGCCTCACGGTTTTTGCTAGGCTGCCGGAAAATGAACAGGCCTCCGGCCGGGCAAACATCGAGCAGACGCGAGCGAATGTTCTGTGTGATCCCGTTGTGAGCAAGCGGCTGGCCATACGCGTATGCTAGATAGGTTAAAAAATGCATCGATGTGGCTCAGGAGGCATCGAGGCATTCGACGCCATATCCTTGGAGTGCAAATGGTAGATAAGCCAGTCAACCCACCCTATTTCGATGGTCTATTCGAGCGTCTCGCAAAACACGATGCATCGACCGTGGCTGCGTTTAGTCGACATGTTCATTGGGGGTATTGGAAAGACCCATCGCAAGCAACTTGCTCTCCGGAGGACTACGGCACGGCGGCCGAGAACCTCTGCCGCGTGGTTTGCGACGCAGCCCCAATTCGAGATGGAATGCGAATTGTAGATGTCGGCTGCGGTTTCGGCGGCACGCTCGCCAGCCTGAACGATCGGTATTCCGGTCTGCAGCTTGTCGGTGTCAACATCGACCCTCGTCAACTGGAGCGGGCAGCTGAACTTGTACGTCCTAAACACGGAAACTCAATCGAGTTCGTTCACGCCGATGCAGCGAGGATTCCGCTTCCCGACAAATGCTTCGACGTCGTCCTGGCGGTCGAATGCGTTTTTCACTTCGACCGACCAAGATTCTTTGCTGAGACAGAACGCTTGTTGGATCAAGGTGGGACGCTCACTCTCTCCGATTTCGTTCCTAGCGAACGGTCATTGGAATATCTCGATAAGATCGACCTTTCCGCAAACGAGGCGATCCGCTGGAGTTATGGCGAGATCGACTTGTCCTATTCAATCAGTCGTTACCAGGAGCTTGCTAAGGCACACGGACTTGTTCTTCGTGAGTCGATTGATATCACTGAAAACACGTTGCCTACTTATGAGTTCCTTTATGCCAGCACGGCCGACTGGACCGATACGTGGCACGTCGAGTTGTTCACACGAGCAACTCGGCTGCTTGAAAAAGGATCCCGCAACAAGATGATTGGATATGAAGTTCTTCGCTTTGTGTGCAGTTAGTGCTTCGGCTACTTTTCATTTTGGGGTTAGCACCGGACGGCTTGCGCCGTTCCGCAAACATTTTTAGCGGCAGGGCGCAAGCCCTCCGGTTTTGGCCAATCCCAATGTCAAGGTTGGATGAAGCACTAGATGGCCAGCTCCCTTTCGCGGCCTTAGCAGATTGTTTCGTCGTTTGTTTGTGCCGACGATTGAGTGTCGGCTGTTCCATCGCCTGTTCGTCAACCTTGCTCCAGTGTAAATGGCGGAGCATCCGTCACGATCTCGCTCAGAGAAAGTTGATGGCGAGTGGCACCGCAGGCGGGTAGTGGCGAATGCAGTGCCATAAGTGTCGAATATCGACAGAATGCCCAACAAAAGAAGAAAATCCTGGAATATTGAAACTTCCCCGGTGAAAACCGTGATCTTTACGCCATGCGGAACATGTGCTTTCGGAGGAACAGTCCTGACCTAGATTTCCGATAGCAAATCATGTCGATTCCACTGGCGAATGAGCCAACGACATGACCACGACACTTTTGCCAAAACGAATGGCAGTACTGTTCTTCTGCATACCCACCAAAACACTCACCTAACAAAACAACTCGTCGATGACCTTGGGCGTGAGCAGTGACGCAGGACCGTCTGCATCCTGTTCGCGAAAGGCCTCTCGGCGGCGAGTGGACGAAAGTTCAGACCTTAAGAAACGAAACTTGCGTGGCTGCCTACCGTGACAGTTTTTGCAACGTTTCCAGGTGACCTCACTCCTAACGCAGGAATCCCCCAATGCAGGAATCCAACTCATGAGCTCATCCACTGACTATGTTCGTGGCTGTTCTGGCTTTCGGACGATGCCGCGTCGCCAAGTCCTTCAAGCCGGGTCGCTAGGCGCGCTTGGGATTTCGATGGCCGATCTCTTCCGCCTGCAGGCGGCGGAACGGTCGGGGATGTCGATTGCGTCGGGCGACAGAATCGCCCCTCGTGCCAAGAGCGTGATCCAGATCAACCTGCCGGGGGGCTTTCCGCACCACGAGTCGTTCGATCCGAAGCCTGAGGCGCCGGTTGAATATCGCGGCTCCTTTGGCGTGACGAAGACGAACACTGGCGAGGTGTTCAGTGACAACCTGCCGCAACTCGCGTCCATCGCCGATAAGCTCACGGTGGTGCGTTCTGTGGTGGGGAAGATCCCCGACCACAACTTGGCGACTTACAACCTGTACACCGGTTATACGCCGTCGGCGGTAATCGACTATCCGCAGATGGGCTCGATCGTCTCCCACGAACTTGGCGCCCGCGGCGAGCTGCCCTGTTACATCTCGATTCCGGGTAAGAACCCAGCGAGTGGGGGTACAGGATTTCTGCCGAGCATCCATGGCCCGTTCGAGACTGGCGGCGACCCGGGGACGGAGAAGAAGAACTTCCGCGTCCGCGACTTCTCGTTGCCGGCTGGCATGTCGCTCGAGCAGCTTCAGCGCCGGCGCTCGGTTCGCGATGCGGTCGAGAAGCGGATCCGAGCCCTCGAGGCGAATCCGGTGATGCTGGACACGATGGATGAGTTCCACGCTCGTGCCTACTCGCTTTTGACATCGACCGACGCCCAGAATGCTTTTTCTTTCGAAGGCGAGAGCGACGAGACGCTGGATCTTTATGGCAGCGAAGTCACCGGCGACATCAAGGGCCCCGATGGTCGGCTGCACCCCAAGGGGCTTTCCGAACGCCTGATCATTGCCCGCCGGCTGGTCGAGTCGGGTGTGCGTTTCGTGACGCTGGAGTACGGGTCGTGGGATTGCCACAGCGGTGTGGAGAAAGCTTGCCTGGACCAGATGCGGCCGCTGGATCATGCGATTTCCGGACTGGTCACCGACCTGGATCGCCGCGGCATGCTCGACTCGACCATTGTGTGGGTGACGACCGAGTTTGGTCGCACGCCGAAGGTCAACAAGGAGAGTGGCCGCGACCACTGGTCTCGTTGCTTCTCGATGATGCTCGCCGGTGGCGGATTCAATCAGGGGCTCGTCTACGGTGCCAGCGACTCGACGGGCGGCGAACCTATTCGCGACGCCGTAACGTTGGAAAACCTGATCGCCACGATCTATCACCAGTTGGGCATCGATGCGAACAAGGAACTGGTGGCGTTTGGCACGCGACCGATTGAAATCATCCGCGATGCCAAGGTCGTCAAGTCGCTGATTAGTTAAGGAACAGTCCCCAAACCAACTTCCAATTAACGTGAAGCCAGCGTCGCCAAACTTCGCATAGCCAGCTTTTACTGAACTCGGGCGAGTCCAGCTACGGAACTGATTTCGTGACTGTTCTTAACCGGTCAACGCCGCTTCGGCTTACCTCGAAACAACACTTCCCGCCAAAGTGATGCTGTCCTGCCGGATGTCGAATTTCAGGTGTCGAGATTCCGTTGCCGCGATTGGCTAACTGCCCTAGCGATATTCCCTACAAGAGCCAACACAACATGCGTACGTTCATTGCAGCGTTTCTTTCGCCTGCATTCCTTGTCGTTCTGTCCAGCGGTTTGGCACTAGCGGACCCTTGGATCGCCGGTGTGACACCGCGGCTTGTGGGCCGTGGCGTGACGAGCGAGATCACGATCTCTTCATGGCGGCATGAGGCGCTCGAGGTGCTGTTCTATCCTCCAGGGATTGCGGGACCGAACACGGGCAGTATCAGCGACACCAGCATGCAGCCTGGCATCCGCTGCGTCGGTACCCAGTTCGACGCTGACAAGGAGCGACTGGTGTGTCAGCTGGAGGTCGCCGAAGACTGTCAACCGGGCGAGTATCCCTTCCGCGTCCTGACCGCGGTGGGCCTATCTTCGATGGGCACGATCCACGTGAGTCCCTTTCCCTTGATCGAAGAGGGAGAAGCGAACGCCAATTCTAACGACACGGTTGAAACGGCCCTGCGAGTCGAGCCGAACGTCACGGTTCTCGGCACGCTCTCGAGAAGCGCTGCCGACGACATCGACTGCTTCCGCGTTGCCGGTAAAGCCGGCGACCGCCTCTCCGTCGAGGTCGACATGGTCAAGATGGGTAACGACCTGCGGTGGAATCCCGTGCCCGATGGTTACGATTCAGTCGTCGCGGTCCTCGCCCCGTCCGGTAAGCGGATCGCGATGAACGACGACTCGTCGCTCAACCGCCAAGACCCGTTGCTGTCGGTGAAGCTACCCGTTGATGGTGACTACACGGTCGTCCTGCGGCGTTCGATGTTCATCCCCGAAGAGCGAGCGTACGCGATCCACATCGGCCGGTTCTTCCGACCGTTGGCCGCGTTCCCACCTGGCGGACCGGCGGGCATGCCGCTTGACGTGCAGTTTCTCGGCGACCCGCTCGGCCCCGTTTCACATACCGTGACGCTGCCGCAATCAGCGGGCACGTTTTCATACATTGGCGAAGCGCCGTTGCCGCTGTCCTTCCGCTCAAGCCCGTTCCCCAACGTGCTCGAAACGCCCGACCAACCCGAGACGCGAGTGCCTGCGACGCCGGTCGCGGTCAACGGCATCCTCGCCGAGCCCGACGAGACTGACCGATATCGCATCACAGTGAAAAAAGGCGTGCCGCTACAGGTGCGGGTGTGGGCAAGCGCGATCGGGTCGCCCGTCGATCCTTCGATCAAACTGCGTCCCGTTGACGAGTCGGGTGTGGCAGGCGCCGTTGAGCTTGCAGCCGATGATGCCAGTCGCCCAGATCGCGATATCTATGGCGGGCAGGGGGACTTTCCTGAAACGTTCGACCCTTCGGTCATGTGGACGCCGAAGCAGGACGGCGATTACGTACTCGAGATTGCCGATCCGCGCGGCGTTGGTGGCCCGACTCACGTCTACCGTGTTGAGATCGCCCCGCCCGTGAACACACTCCACGTGGGTCTGTCATTTGAGGGCTACAAGCCGGAGCGACCGCGTAAGACATCGCTTTCGGTGCCGCGAGGTGGTACCTGGACCGTCAGGCTGTCGCTCTATCCCGGTCAGGGAAGCAACATCAAGGGGCCGATCGATCTGGGAATCGAGGGGCTGCCGCCTGGTATTAAGATGCTATCGCCGCAACTTCCCAGCCTGGAGTCGGTCTGGCCGATGACGCTGGTTGCCGACGCGGATGCCTCCCTTGACGCGTCGCTGATCCATATCACGGCGCAACCTGCGGATGGCGGCGAGCCGTTCGTAACGGTGAACCAACAGAACCTGCAGCGGGTGTCGTATTCACACTATCCGTGGCGAAACATCCGGGTTGACCGGTTCGCGGCGGCGGTGAGCGAACCGGCCGGATTTGCGTTGGAACTGAAGGCACCGAAGCAACCGCTGATGCGGGGATCGGAGATGACCATCCCCATTCGGGTCCTGCGAGAACCAGGGTTCGACGAAGCGATTGAGATCCAGTGCGAATTCGCCCCGCCGGGTGTCGGCACGTCGCCGGCCGAGATTATTCCTGCGGGAGAGAGCACGGCCAACCTGACCCTCTCGGCTGCAGCAAATGCCAAGCTCGGCAACTCGCCCCTGTACGTGATGGCGACCACGACCCAGGCCAGGGGCGGTCGCGCGGACAGCAAGGTCCGAGGTGACACGGACCTGGGTTCCGAACGTGTGCGGGTCTCGTCCGACATCGTCACCATCCAGGTCGCCGAGCCATTCGTGTCACTTTCAAGTGAACCGCAGAGTGTCCGCCGGGGCGAAAAGATTGAGTACCGCTGGGCTGTGAAACAGAAACGACCGTTCGAGGGTCGCGCGAGCGTCAACATGCTCGGCCTACCGGTCGGTGTGACCCGTGTTGGCCCCGAGCCGACGATCGACAAAGATTCCACCGAAGTTGCCGTGCAACTTGCGGCCAGCGACGAAGCCCTGCTGGGTATGGTGGGCGAACTCCAATGCGACGTGCGGTTTTCGGTCGGCAACGAAGAGATCCAACTGCGGACGGGCTCAGGCAAGCTACGAATCGACCCGAGGTTGGAGAAGTGATGAGACCGACTAATCTGAAATCAGACCCCCGAAAGTCAGACGCCCCCAAGCCAAAACGAAGAGGGATAACATTCGTGACCGTGAAATCGATTCTGACGCTGGTGCTTGCGTGCACGGCATTGGCCCCGAGTGCTCTGGCCCCGAGTGCCGCTTGCGCTGTCGAACCGTCCAGCGGCACGACGGGCTCCAATGCGTCTGGCTCAAGTACATCTGGCACTAATGAGGCGGCCCCTGTTACTTCGGCCCCCAATGCCTCGTCGGTGCCGAGCTTTCGGCGTGACGTCATGCCGGTCTTTTTCCGCGCCGGCTGCAACGCTGGCACCTGCCACGGATCGGCCAGCGGCAAGGACGGCTACATGCTCTCGCTGTTTGGTTACGATACAGGCGGCGACTATTTCCGCACGGTCGAAGAGATACCTGGCCGGCGTGTGAACGTGGCCTTGCCATCGGAAAGCCTACTGCTGTTGAAGGCTACCGGCGCCGTGCCTCACACCGGGGGAAAGCTGTTCGAACGCGACAGCGACCTGGCCCAAACCCTCCGCGCCTGGATCGAGGCGGGCGCCCCGGATGACGTGGGCGATGTGCCCGACGTGGCGGGCATCGCGGTTTCCAAGCCATCACTGATTTTTGACAAGGCCGGGATGTCGATGGACCTGCGGGTCACCGCGACGTATGCCGATGGCTCCACCCGTGATGTCACGCGTCTGGCCCTCTTTGGCACCAACAACCCCAGCGTGGCCGACATCGATTCGGAAGGCCGCGTTACCGCCAAGGGGCCGGGCGACACGACCGTGTTCGCGAGGTTCAGCCGGTTCACGGTTGGCGCCGAGGCAATCGTGCTGCCGTCCAGTGAGGGTTTTGTCTGGCCGAATCCTCCGGAAAACAATTTCATTGACAAACACGTCTTTGCGCGACTTCAGAAGTTGCGGATTGCGCCATCGGAACTCTGCGACGACGAGACGTTCCTTCGCCGCGTCACGCTCGACCTCGCCGCCCGGCCGCCAACGGTTCAGGAGTACGAGTCGTTCATGGCCGACACGTCGGCTGACAAACGCGCTCAAAAGATCGACGCGTTACTCAACAGCGAAGACTTCACCGACTACATCACTGCCCTGTGGAGTGAACTTTGCCGGGTCGACAGCCATGACTACACGGGTCGGGGCGACTCGCACAAACCGGCCAACGCGTTCAATGCCTGGCTGCGGGAACAATTCGCCGCGGACCGGCCGTTCGACGAGGTCGTCGCTGACATGGCGACCGCCGTCGGCAGCACGAACGTTGACGGCCAGACGGGCCTCTACACGATGCTGATCAAGAACTCCGTGCTCGACCCCAAAGTGCTGGCGGCCGACTTCTCGCAACTCTTCCTAGGCCTGCGTATGCAGTGCGCCGAGTGTCACAATCACCCCTTCGACCGCTGGACACAGGACGATTATTACGGCTTCGTCAGTTTCTTCAGTTGCGTGAAGCGGAAGTCCGGCAGCGACAGTCGTGACCGGCGGGTGATCTTCGATCCGTCGGCCCCACCGGCCAAGCACGCTCTGGACGGACGGCCCATGCCGGCGAAACTGCTCGGTGAAGTGGAGCCGGTCGGTGGCGAAGGCGACCCGCGGCGAGCGTTGGCGGCATGGATCCGAGATCCCGCCAATGACCTCTTCAACCGAAACATCGTCAACCGGCTCTGGGCTCACCTTTTCGGCGTGGGCATCGTTGATCCGATCGATGACTTCCGGGCCACCAATCCGCCCGCCAACGGTCCTCTGCTGGAGGCGCTCGCCGACCGGTTTGTAGAACACGGTCGCAGAATACGGCCGATCGTTCGAGACATCTGCAACTCGCGGGTCTACCAACTCTCGATCGAGCCGACGCCCTCGGGCAAGGATGATCAGCGGCAGTTCTCGCACGCCCAACTCCGGCGACTGCGGGCCGATGTGCTGCTCGACTCGATCGTGGCCGTCACCGGCGTACCGCGGTCACTGCCCAGGGCACCGACGGGTACCAAGGCCATCAACTACATCAACCGCAACCATAATATGGCAACCGGTGACTTCGTACTCGACACCTTCGGCCAATCGGCCCGAAAAACAGTGTGTGCCTGCGACACCAGGACCGAACCGTCGCTCTCCCAAGTGATGCACCTGCTGGTGGGCAACACGTCCGGCCCGCGCGTTCACACGGCTGCCACCCGCGGAGTGCTTCACACGATCATGGAAAGCGAGTCGACACCCGAGGGTGTCATCGAGGCAATCTTTATACGAGTGCTCTCCCGCCGCCCAACGTCGGCGGAGACGGAGACGATGCTGCAGTTCGTGGCGGAGGGCAAACCGGCTGCTGTCTATCAGGACATCTTTGCAGGGCTGATCGACTCCAGCGAGTTCCTTTTCAACCACTGACGCTTCTCTTGTTAAAACATCCCGCCACCGCCCACTTTGACTCGACTCGAAAAAGAACGATGAATCTCCTACACCGACTCTCGCTTCCGATCCTGTCGGTGGCTGCCCTTCTGGTCTTCGGACTCAACGCTGGCGCCGACGACAAGATGGCCAACGATAAGATGGCCAGTGGCATGATGGCCACTGACCCAATGGCCAGCGACGGCCAGGCCAGTGACGTCAAGAGTAACGACACGCCGGTCACCTACGACGACCATGTCGCCTCGATCCTTAAGAAGAACTGTGCAACCTGCCATGGCGACGGGAAGCAGGAGGCGGGGCTCAATCTTGCCAACTATGCAGACGTCACGAACGAGAGCGGCGTCGTGGTGGCGGGCCGTTCTTCGGCAAGTCGGCTGATCGAAGTGATCACGTCGACTGAGGAAGGAGAGCGGATGCCGCCCGAAGGCAACCTACTTCCGGTTGAGGCAGTGGCACTGATCAAGAAATGGATTGACACCGGACTACTAGAAAACTCGGGCAGTTCCGCTGCTGAGATGCGGACGCTTGGCTTCCAAGCCACGGCCCAGACGGGCGAAGAAGGTCCGGGTGCGGTGCCGGCGAACCTGCCGACGGTCGTTCGCACCAAAACACAGCGACGTTTTCCAGTGCTCGCCCTGGCCACCAGCTTGCGGGCTCCGGTATCGGCCATGAGCGGCTACGGTGTGATCGAACTGTTCGACGCGGCCGCCGGCAGCCGGTACGGTGCGATTGAATTCCCCGAGGGCGAGCCACTGGTGCTCACCTTCAGCCGATCCGGGCGACTCCTCCTCGCCGCCGGAGGCAAACCGGTGCAGAGTGGGACCGTCGTGCTCTTCGATGTGGCCACCGGCAAACGTCTAGCAAGCGTCGGGGACGAGCCTGACGCGATCATCGCGGCCGACATCTCTCCCGATGAAAAACGAGTGGCGATCGGCTGCACCAGCCGGCTCGTGAAGATCTATAGCACCGAAGATGGCAGCCTCCAGGCGACCATCGACAAGCACACCGACTGGGTCACCGCGGTCGCGTTCTCGCCCGATGGCAAGTATCTGGCGACCGGGGACCGGATCGGTAATATCCATCTTTGGGACGGGACGACCGGCGGGGTGATCCTACCGCTCTCCGAGCATAAGAAGTTGGTGCGGGCACTCTCCTGGCGGAGCGACTCGGGCGTCGTCGCTTCCTGTGGCGAGGACGGCACCGTCGTGTGGTGGGACGTGAAGGACGGCTGGCCGTTATCGAACAAGCCGAACGCCCACGCGGACGGAGTGCTCGACTGCCGGTTCGGACCGCAGGGGAAACTAGCGACCTCCGGCCGCGACGGGACGGTCAAGATCTGGTCGGCCGAAGGCAAGGAACTGAAGAAATTCTCCATCGCCGACAAAGCGTTGGCCAAGGGCCTTCTCCAGCCTGGCGTCAGTGTGCTGCCGACCCGGGTCACGATCGCGGACGACGGCTCAACCGTGGTGGCAGGCGACACCATTGGACACCTACACAAATGGGAGATTCCCTGAACCCGCTTCTGAAATCCCCCGCTTCGCAAGCGGGAGGGGCCGGGGGATAGTTGCTGCTGCCCAAAGCCGAAGTCCTCGCCATTGGCGTTTCGATCGGCCATGAGTATCGCGATCGAATCGACAATCTGATGATCGTCGTCTGGATGTTCATCAGCCAGGTTCTCTCGAAAGATCACAGTTGCCAACAGGCGGTCACACGTTTGAGCGCATGGCGTGTCGCTCGCGGACTGGCAAAAGTCAGTAGCGTGACAACCGCCCACTGCCAGGCACGCTTTCGGATTATCCGCAGGTGCCGATATTGTCGACAATGTCGCGACCTGGACCGATCTCACCGGTTGCCAGCGTCTCAGGCGATCATGTCGAAATGCTCTTTGCCACATGGACAGACAGACGAAATCAAGCGAAATCCTATCCTGTCGATCATACCGGAACACACTTCCTATTTGCCGATAGGTTTTACATAGCGTCCATCACGGACGCTTGGAGGGAACGCATACGCAAATCGACAAGGACGTCCGGCCGAGCGGTGGCGTTGCGGATCGCGGGCAAATGGGAGTCCGATGCCCGGTCGTGGGAGGAGGGCGTGGTCAACAATTTGGTTGAATCCTTGGCTCGTCATGCTGCGAAGCCCCTCGTCGAGCATATCGATGCCTTCATCGCTTTCTTGGCGACGAAGGGAGGCACCGAATCGCATCGGGCACGAACTCGCCGACACATTGACGAGTTCACGGATGCGGCAGGGTGGAAGTGCATCACCGACATCGATGCCGAGGATGTGTCGGCTCACGTGGCGACGATGATGGCGAAAGATGCCGCAGTTCGAACGATCCAGCAGAAGTTGACGTCGGTGAAGGCCTTCACCAAATGGCTCGCCGAGCATCACCGGCTGATGGTCAATCCGCTATCGATGATCAAGAAACCAGACCCCAACTCAAATCGCCGGCACGAACGCCGGATGCTGCTGCCCGAGGAATGGCACTGGATGGAGTATTCGATGTTAGCGACCGACATCTCTTCCCCGGGCAGGCCGAAGACGCCGCCAGCCAGATCGGTGCGATGATGAACGCCGGGATCGGTTTCTCGTCGAGGGCCGTCGCCGGGTGAACCTTCTCCACTGTTTCATGTCGATCTGGCAGGTTATCTTACTGCTCGTGGCTTCGGTTCTCGTGCAGCGATGGTGCCGAATCTGTCACCATGAAGGTTTCAGGGCACGTCATACCAGCCCGGAATTCGACAGAAACACCGTGATTTACGGCATCAGCCCAGGTGGTGGAATTGGCAGACACAGGGGATTTAAAATCGGTATAGGGGGGGTGAGGACGGTCGTGGGACGTGTCACGCCAGGACGTCGCCATAACACGCCTTACCTAATGTTTTCCTGCACCAAACTGGGATTCGGCGGATCAGTCTGTCGCTCCTATCCCGCCACCACGCCGCGAGGTCCCGCCGTGGCCGTGGTGCCCAATATGGTGCCCAAAGGATGGTCACCCATCATCGCTGCCAACTTGCCAACCGCGTTCTCTGCCTGCCCTGGGAAAATGTGTCCATAGCAGTCCATCGTCAACGTGACTGAACCATGACGCATGACGGTTTGAACCGTTTTGACGTGCTCACCAGCCATCGCAAGCCATGCCCCGCAGGTGTGACGAAGAGAATGAAATACGAGATGTTCTCCGTCGTGGTTGGTTCGCAGTAGGAAATCCTTCGATTCCGCTTCAATTCTCTCTTCGCCGTTAAGCGAGTCGAGCCATGCTTGTCGCGCGCCCTCGAGGTCCAATTCCAACGTTCGCGAGAGCTCCTCTTTGCTGCCGATCGAGAACACAGGTGCCGTTGGATGTTTGGTCGCGACGTGGTTCCGAAGGTCGTCTGCCAAGCCCGCGTCGATGTATTGTTTGGCCATCTTGCGATTCTTCGTCCCAGATGCCTTGCAGAGGACGTGAGGCTTTTCATTAGACAGGATCATTTTGTTTCTCGTCAGTTGATGAATTTCGGTTGCTCGCAACCCAGTTTGAATGACCGTGCGATAAAGGAGCACCCGCTCACTTGCCGTCATGCTGTTGCGCTCGATGCCGAGTTTGAGTATCGATGACTGCAGCCAT
Source organism: Aporhodopirellula aestuarii (assembly GCF_023701485.1). Lineage (GTDB taxonomy): Bacteria > Planctomycetota > Planctomycetia > Pirellulales > Pirellulaceae > Rhodopirellula > Rhodopirellula aestuarii. The sequence goes on along the minus strand of NZ_JAMQBK010000085.1, from coordinate 22,612 downwards.
CTCCATTCGTCAGGTAGCAACATACGGCGTTCGTGCCGACGATCGGACTTAGGATCCGGTTTGCGGATCATGGAAAGAGGATTGACCCGTAGTCGGTGATTTTCGGCCAACCATTTCGTGAAGGACTTGATCGATTGCAATTTGCCTTGGATCGTCCGTGCGGACGCGCCTGCCGCACTCATTGTTTCGACGTGCGACGTGACATCGTCCGCATGAATGTTGGCGATGTTCTCCCATTTGCCCGCATCCGCAAACTCTTCGATGTGCTTTCTGGTTCGGGAGCGATGCTCTTCCGTTCCGCCCTGGGTTGCTCGGAACCGGATAAAGGCATCAATCTGTTCAACGAGAGGCTTTTCCGCTTGAGCTGCCAGTTCCTCTAATACGGTATCGATCACGCCGGTTCGTCTTCTTTGAGCGTCCGCCTCCCACTTCGCCGCGATTTGTTTGGCTGCGTCTCGATCGCTGGTTCCAGTTGATTGGCGTTTCCATTTTCCTCTCTCATTGCGGAATTTCGCTGAGTAGCAACGATCCACGCTGAGGATGATCCGATCACCAGCCGGAACTACAGCACCAACCCGAGTTACGTTGCCTTCAGTCCACGTGGCCTCACGCAACACGGCGTGTCGTCCGTCATCAGCTACCGGGCCACCAATTTGAACGCCGCGTCGATCCGACCACGATGCGATGCCGTTCTGGATGACAGCTCCGCGTGGGATCTTGCGTAAAGTCTCTTGAAAGGTTGCCCCCTTGGGGATCGGCACTGTTCTGCACCGTTTAAATATGCTCGCCATGAATATATCTCTTGAACAACAGAAACCGATGGCGGACCCAAGATAAGTCACGAAGAAGGGCACGCCTTAGTTTTGGTTCGCGATCAAATGAACGCGATGACCGTTTCGAGAGCAAGCTCGATTTCTTTGCGAACGTCTCTATCTAACTAGGCCCCATTCTTCAGCTAACTGGGCGCGGTTTTTTACAAACAGCATAGCTTTTTTGTTAGGGGAGTCATGGCTCCATCCGGACGCCGGTCCGCGAACTGCAACGATCCCCAGGGAAAACCGGGAGTGATCATCCAGCCGGGTTAGCGGGTAGTAATAGGCTTTGTTGCTCAACGCGAACTCGCCCTTGAAGCCGCCCCAAGCCGGGTGAGCATCGCGGACCTGCAGCACCTTCTGCTCGGTCTCCGCCAGTGTCTGGATTGGAGATCGGTGAGGTTCTCGCGAGCGATCCGTCAGAGTTTCTTCGGGGGAAACTCGGTGACGCTTCCGCTATTTGTAGGCGGTCTTATGTGAGATACCTAAACGCGCACAGTTTGCTGAAATTGCCCTCGTCGGCTTCTGCCAAGCGGACAAACTCTTCTTGTCGGGACACTCGATAGAACTCTTTCCAGCCCATATTCGATTCTGAAAAGTGACAAGTATGATTACTGCAAAAATCGCCACCCATATCTCCGGTCTGTACACGGACTTTCGGATAGGTTCTAAGTCTCAGCAGGAGCCATTTCGGAGACCTGCTCCAGCGTTCGTAGCGAATCCAAGATAAGTTCCTGTCGTATAAACTCGCCCTGCATCGCATGCCGTAAGCTGCGAACCGTCTGTGTTTTCATTTTCTCGTCCAGCTCTCGCGAAAGCTTTTCGTGTCCATCGGGACGCACGACGGGTTTAGGAACACTCACCGGGAGATCACGCAGAAGCGTGAGGTGGCTTTGTGCCAGAAGCAGTGTTCGACGACTTGCGGTACCTTGGTCGGCACCGGCGAATTGTAGCCACGTCAGAATTCCATCACGAAGCGAAATAGGCTGGTCGGTTTGGGGTGTTTGGTTCATGCCGCTGTTGTCGAATCGCCTCTTTCCATCTTCCTCAAATTTCTCGGTACCATGGGGCTCACATGCGATGCTGGTTAGCCGACAAAGTGATGTGTGGAAGAGTCTCTTGCCGATCGCTGTTTGATAGACACGGCGTTGCTGTCGAAGCTCGCTTACCGCGTCATAAAGTTCGGTCGTCCACGTCCGTTCCTTCGCGAGCTGATCAAAGAAATCGGGATCGGTGGCATAGTCAAAGAACGACAGCTTCGGATCGGGTTTCTGTCCTGTGATCCTGTGCCAGGTGGCCTCTCTCTCAAGGCGTTTCATCTGTGCTTTCTTGACACACAGACGAAGGGAATACCAGCACGCAAGCAGTAGCAAGCAAATTTTCTCGCGGCGGACCGTGAGGATTCTCAGGACAGCAGTGATCTTTGATCGGTTCATCATAAGCCAATAAAGCTCCCGCCACTCGCAGCTGCTAGTTGAGTAAGAAATCTTCCAAAGTCGGGCTCGAAGTAGTTATTGATGGCAACGACGTTGATTGGGATTGTAAACTCATCTGACTCAACCCATCGAAGGATGCGGTCGACTTGTGCTGGATCAAACACGCCATCTGAGCCGCTCGGTGCTCCGTCGGTGATCAGTACAATGGAGGTGGGGCGCCACTCTGCGGCGCGGCGCAACGCCAACTCGGTTCCGGTCGTGCCGGTTGGCGTCAGCGAATCGAGGAAGTCGGCGAGTTCCGGAAGTTCTGCAGGCCGCTTGGCCCAGGAGGAACGATTGGGGAACTCTACGTACCGGTGATTGAATGCGATGACGCGAAACTGGTCGACGGGCAAGTGTTCGATATACGATTGAACCTGATTGCGAATGAATCCCCACGCTGTCCCGTCGCCACCCCAATTGGGACGCTCCGTCCCTGGTGCCATGGGAACCCCAACACTCTCAGAGATATCCACGACAAACACGGTGGCTGACATCGAGCCTTGCATACCCAACAGTTCCTGACGCAAGACACGCTCATGCTCTGCCTGACGCCGCCGCGCGAGTTGCTCTCGGTGGTTTGATTCATCAAGTAGTTGGGCCCACTTGCGCGAATCCGTCTCCGCTTTCGTCAGCTCTTCGCGGCTTCTGCTCAGCTCGGCAGACGCTTGCTTGAGTGAGCCTTCGAGCTGAGCAAGTTTCGTGTTCGATGAGCGGGCTAGATTGTGATTATGAACAAGCGTTGCGATCATCGTGATCGCCAGAAAACCGAACATCGCCGTGCCGCCAATTATCGCGTCCGCCGTTGCCCAACCGATCCAAGATGCCGCCTGATGCCTGCTCCCAATCATACCCGTTGCTCCTGGTGGGGCCGATACTGCATCACTTGATGTTCTGCGATCTCAGCGAATTGATCCAAGACGACCCCCATCTCGTCTACTTGAGTCTGAAGCTGCCCGAGTTCTGCTGCCACACCCGATATTTCAGATCGAGTGTTTGCCATCTCATGCTGCCCCTTTTCAAGCTCTTGGTAGAGCGACTTCATTTGGGAGTTTAGGGAATGGCATACGTCCGCTACTTCCTTCATCGCACTTTCTGAAGAATTGGCTGCGCGAGCGAGCTTGTCGTAGTTGTTCGATACGGTTTTGACTCGTTTGGCAAGTTTGTCCAGGTAGTCGACAACCTGTTTGGGTGCGTCGCTCTTCTGCATAAAGATCTGCATTTCTGCGAGCCACGACTTAGACACTCTCGCATCTTCGGAATCACGCGTTTCTGCATCGATCTGACCAAACACGATCAAGCCAACGAGGCCGGCCGAGAAAGGAACGGCAACCCGCAAAGATAAGCCAGGCAAGACACCCGCGAGTATGGTAAGCGGATTGGTCACCTCGTCTTCACTGGATGTAGCCAAGAGTTGTGAGAGTTCGCGCATCTCACCTAGCAGCGATGTTCCTGCGATCAACAAACAAGTTAGGTAGAATCGTGACGCCCGCGTCCCGTTACTGGCGGACGATTGCGTTGATGTTCCAAGGATGGCTAACGGGAAGATGGTCGCAAGCGTTAAGAGCGGAGCCCACACCGCGAGGAGTTGTAGAAACAAGATCGCGACCAACAGACTGAGTTGTCCTTCCCAGCTATGTGCGAGTCCCGGTGCTTGTTTTCTCATGGTTTTGATAGTGGGTAAGTTTGTCTCGAATCGTATCGTGTTAGCCCGGGGACTTTGTCACTTTTCGCAACAACCAAGGGCAACCCATTGTCGGTCTCGCTGATATTCACTGTTTTTGGAGTTCATGTGGGCGACCTCATTGGTAGGAAGGTACGTCCCCATACTTTGCTATTCGTCCTCGGGGGCTACCGCGTCTTGGTTCAACGCGAGGGTTCGTTGGGCGGCAGCTCGATGGATTTCCGCAATCAAATCAACCACTTTGTCTCGCCGTTCGTCATCGATTCCCTGCATGGCATTGAGCTCTCCTATCAGGTGTGACTTTGCCGCCATGATGTCAACCGCTGACTTGAAGCCTGCTTTGTTCCCACCAGATTGCAACGCCATCATCGCCTCGCGATGCTCGATTACTCTGAGGTTGTGTTCGTCCTCTTGTTCGTACTGATCGTTTAGTCGACAGACCCGAGCCGCTTCGGCCGACTGTGCCTGCTGTACTTCACGGGCGACTTCCAGAATGCGATCGGTCGATTGGCGCTCGGCTTCACGTTGTCGACGGCTTTTGCCCAACTGCCCCAACAAGCCACTGCGTGGACGCAAGACATCATCCGCTCGACGGCTCAGCTTTTGTGATTTAGCAGTTTGGCTTTGAGGATTCATGGTGTTTGATATCTCTGAAGTTGGGGGTGAATTGATAAAAATGGTTTCGTTGGTTTCGGGACGTTTATCGAGGAAGTCGAATGGAATCACGTGTGATCGATTTCAATTGTTCACTCGTCATCGCTTCTGCGATCTCCATCAAATCTTGCTTGTCGATGGAGCTGCAATCCGATTCGGCGATGTATTTAAGCAAGTCTTTTTCGCATTCAAGCTGATCCAGGATCCCACGGCTGCTTACTTCGGCTTGCTGTTTGGCAAGCATCCCACTACGAGCGTTGTGCCTGTTACGGATTTCAGCTGACATCCGGTCGCCTTCGCGGTGTAGATCCGCGATGCGACTTTGACCTGCGGCTTCGACACGCGAGATTGCGAGCTCCTGTGCATGCTCCTGTTCAATCCTTTCTAGGTCAGCACGTACTTGACGCATCTTGCCGCCGTCGAAAAGCCTAGCCAACATGCCAGGGTTTTGCTGGCGTGAGATCGATGATTCGATAGCCGCTTCGGCGGTATGGGTATTGGTCAATTCGCCAGTTCGTTTGGGGCGTGAGGGCAATTGAAGACGGAGTTGTTGTTTTGGCATCGTATTGCTTCTCTGCGTGTTGTTGTTGTGGTAGTGATGTTGCACAGTCAGAACGTTGGTCATGCGAATTGATGACAGACACGAGCAGTCGCTCGGTCATTTCTTCATTTACTCACCCCATCTTTCATGCGTGGAGTTGCGTTCTCTACCTAATGAAACGAAGCGTTCTCAGATCGGTGACACTTCGCCGATTGTTGCGGCGAACTGTCCGTCACACGCAAAGTGTTATCCGTCGACACCTCAGCGATCACGTGGCAGATCGCGATGCATCGAGCGAATTCGCGCAGGAATCCGAACGACCGCCTATTCCGCAACGTTGCGCCAGGGTTGAGCTGGCATGCCAAGCGATCGATAGTCGGGACCAGCCAAGAGCGAGCCCGTCGTGTGCCGCGACAACTAATAATGCACCTCCGTGAGCATGGATTCCTCCGCGTCGAGGAGGTGCGTATCACGTGGTATCAAGCCGTTCGGTGAGTCCCTATCGATCACAGGATACGGTCCAGGTGATACCCATTCGATGGTCGGCCGTGGCAAAGGGATCTGTTGTTCGTACTGCCATTGCCGCAACCACATGGGGCGTAGAAAAAGAATTCCGGCAGCAACTAGTATCCAAAAGGCGATGCGTGACATGAGCTTGTGAGTCTTGATGATCGAGAGTGAAATCAGAAAACATGATTCGTCAAACGTGACTATCTGGACGACGCCAACTGGTGAGGGTTTTGTCCTTTTTTACAAGCCCGAAGCGCTAGCGAGGGATATTGCCGTAACCTGCTCACTCGCTTGCGCTTCGGGCTTGCATTCGCAGCTAGTTGGCGCTGTCCAGCTATTCTCCAAACGAACTCACTACGGATGGGTGACAATCTACGAGGCCTCTTGATGTGTGCTGAGCAACAAGACGTCAGTGGGCGGCGGCCAATTTCAGATGGCCTAAGAATCCGCCACGATCATGGGGCGCAATTCCAAAGACAACCGCTGATTTCTTAATCGCGGGAGCAAAGCTTGAAACCCACAGGAGCAGAGCCTCTGTCACAGCCATTGCGCGCATGCGTTTCGTTAACAACACCGTTTTCAGCTGAGACAAACTAGGAATGGCAATCGATATAAGAAATGCAAAATCCCCAACCTTTCCCTCGAATTCATGTTCGGAGCCATCGTGATCAGCTAACAATCGAAGGTTCCGGCCTTGCGACGACGTTCTTGCTCTCCCGGAATACAGGGTTTCTCGTAACCACCGATGAGAAACATCAACAGTTTCTTTTTCCGATTACCAACTGCGACTGTCGTGACCGATGTGACTTATGGCCCCGATGCGGTGCGTTTGAACCGGAGGCCGCGTTTCCCGTTTTGCACGCGGACTTAATCTCGCAGAAAGGATTACCCGGTCAGGTCGCTCGCTGTCTATTGCGTGATCGGAGATCTGGTCGCCGAACCCTCAGCGATCTACGGCAGGTCGTGACCCAACCGGTCAAGGCGTTTTGCCAGCAGCGGATCGCGGCCGGGGATCCTAAGCATCTCAAAGTGCAGAAAGCCATCTTTGCCGCCAGTTGCGGCGTGCCCAAAATTGCTCATGACGAGCGACTCTACGAAAACCGATACCTCGTCAGCGATATCTTACGTTTTCGAGCCGCCGCGGCGGTTGTTGCCTATGCTACTGAAATCGTGTGGTCCCGCTGGCGTGTCGATCCAGCACGAATTAATGATGTCGACGCTTTTGAATGCTTTGTGCTGAAAGAGCTACAGAACTGGCAACGTCTGATCTCGCCCACTTGGTTCTCCTATGGAAGTCTACGTCGCACCGTTATGAATTTGCCCGGCGGTGTTCCTGCTCGCCTTCTACCGATGCTTGCCCAGAAATACTTGAAAAAACCGATTACCGACCGTGTAGTGCTCACCACGCTTCTCCTTGCAACGGAGTACCTCGACTTGTTGAATGGACCGGCACCGACGGAAGAATTGCGATCCGCTGCGTTTGCTCGAGTCGAAAATGTTGAGCTTTTTATGCATGCAACGCGGCAAGAGATCGCTGATGCTGTTGTTCGTGTTGGCGAAGCCTTACAAACCAATCTGAGTCTTAGGCGGACGGCAGATATCCAACAGGCCGTGGCGTTTCTGCTCGAATACCCATATCCGCACCAAGGTCGGCTGGGTGGCCTAGCGAGAAAGAGTATCAAGTGGCATCGAAACCGCGGGTGGGAGCAGATTACAGGGGGGCATGATGGTGACATGGATAGAAATCAGATGACTCAAAAACCGCCTATCGACCTCCCTGATTCCAAGGGAATTCGATTGCTCGAAAGTGCTGGGGAGATTTACGATGAGGGGGCTCGCATGCATCACTGTGTCGCACGCTTTGTGGATCACGCCATCACGGGCCGGCACTACATCTTTCATGTCGACTACGCGTGTTCGCGAGCGACCGTGATGGTGGATCCGTCTGGACGTATCGTCGAGGCCCAAGGGCCCTGTAACCAAGAAAATGTAGCTTCCCGGTACGGACGGTCGGTGCTGCAAGCATGGGGAAAACGGCTTGAGCATCGATGAAGCCAATCGCAATGCGTTGCTGATCCATCGAGACTCAATCCCGGGAAAACACTAACGTTTGAATCGACCAGTTTGCGTTTGACGGTCTCTTCATTCGAAACATGGAAGACACGTCTCACTCGAATCACAAACGCGCATGGGTTCAACAATGTTGTCGGTCTGATTTCGATTGTCTAGCAGGAGTATCCATATGAAAAATTTTCCCATTGCGGGGGCGACACTGCCCAAGCCAGGCCAGCCAGCAACTTCCAATGCCGACGCTTTTGCCTATGCAGTCGTCGATCGAATTGCGCCCGAAATCCTATTAATCGTCTGTGATGGACTCTCTTCGTCTCAGAACGGAAGTGGCGCAGCCAAAATGACCTGTTCGCAGCTGGTTCGTCAATTCGATAAAGGACGGCCGCATGAAGTACTGCCAGAGCCGTGGCTGAAGCAAAACCTGATCGACGCCCATCAGACTGTGCGGCATGCGTTTCTCGATGGCGACGCGAGATGTACCGTTGTGGCCGCACTCGTCGACATTCAGGCACGTCATATCACGATCGCGCACGCGGGCGACTCACCGGCCTACCTGTATCGCAATGACCGTCTCGAGCAATTGACCACCGACCATCTCGAAAGTGAGGTGCGTCAGGCCCCAACGGGCCAGGGACACTATTGCGTAACACGTGCCCTCACGAACTACGTCGGCAAGAGCGGTGACTTTGACCCGTCACTGCTACACACCGAGTTTTCAGACGGAGACTATCTCTGTTTGGCTTCCGATGGGATCCCGGCAGCCACCCTCGGTTACTTCCTGCGTAACATTCAGGGCACCCCAAGAAACGATGAGGTCGTGAAGGTTTGTCAGCAAGCAGCGAGTCAAACGGATGACGACTCGACATTGTTGATAGTTCGTTTGGGAGTTCGCAAATCGGTCGCGAGAATACTTGAGCGGCTGAAGAAGTACGCGACGCTTGAGTGTTCCGAACGTGAAACCATTCTTCGGCAAGCGGCGGAAGAAGTCGGCTCAGATATGGGGGTACTTCGTGATTGCTTTCACATCGAACAGGATGACGAAATGGCCAGCCTGATTGTCGATCAGATGATTCGAAACCAAAATGAGTTGACGAAGCAGCAATGGATCACGTTGCTTGAGCTTGCGATCAGCAGAAAGCAGCGAACTGCGATCGGAAAACTGACTACGTTGCTTCGTGGGCTGTAGAGCGGTTTGCGAAACGACGAAGAGGAAGCCCTTCGGATGGGTATCGCTGTGGACCAACCGGAGGTTGGCTATCTGCGTCTAGGCTTTCTAGCCCGGATGTTCATCAAAATAGTAGGCCGTATAAAGCTAATGCTGATTCCGCCGGAACTTCGGTCGCAAATCACAAGAGATGGCGACACGCAGAATGATTCAACTCTCGCACAGCCTTGACGCGGATACGGCAAGGCTAGCGACCTCGTTACCGGCCTACATGAATCATCCGGGCTAGTACTCGAATCGGAAAGCGGTGAGTGTCGAGCCCTTCTGAGACGTCGGTTCAGGGGACCCGGCGCAGACCGATGGAATCGAGTTTTAATGGCCTGTGAATGGCCAACCTGTTTGCGACGCGGACGTGACCTGAAGTCCCAACGCTACCCCAAGCTTGTTTCAATGGCCTGTGAATGGCCGACCTGTTTGCGACGAAGGGATGACTCCAAACCTGGATTTTTGCGGCCCGGAATTCAATGGCCTGTGAATGGCCGACCTGTTTGCGACCAGCGGATCTGCACGGAATTCTTTGGCGAGGTTCTGCCTGTTTCAATGGCCTGTGAATGGCCGACCTGTTTGCGACGGCGAAGCATTCTAGCAAACGGACCAGCTTTCCTGACTGAGTTTCAATGGCCTGTGAATGGCCGACCTGTTTGCGACGTGGATTTACCCGCGACGGTCCGCTTTGAAACCCCTCGTTTCAATGGCCTGTGAATGGCCGACCTGTTTGCGACGGAGCATATACCGTATATGTGCCCGGACCAAAGAAGTTTCAATGGCCTGTGAATGGCCGACCTGTTTGCGACCCGACGAAATGGCTGAAGCCATCAATTCTGCCAGTTTCAATGGCCTGTGAATGGCCGACCTGTTTGCGACTTACCCCATCGCAACCCGTGATTCTGTAGCGGTTTACGACAACTTTTGCAGAGATGTCCGGAAAAGTCAACTGACGAGCCCTCCACATCCGCGGACTTGCTGTGCTCATTCGGGCGTAAGTGTCGTTGTAGCAAAGGCTTGTGGAAGTTGCAGGGGTAACGTGTGTTTTGACACCCGATTGGGTGGGGTCTGCAGAGGCGTTTTGTCGAGTCGTTGTCACCATTCGTTCGGTTTTGCGTTGTTCTCATGTTCGCTGACGATCACGTTGCTGGGACTGCTGATCACCCCACTCCTTAAACACGGCCTACGTGTCTTGATGACCCGACCATGGATCTTTTTTTACGACATCCAGAGTGACCGCATGCGGACGCGCGTGGCCAAGGAGCTTGAGATTCAAGGAATTCGCGTTCAGAAGTCGGTGTTCTTTGTTCAAGCCTCTCGCGCTCAAGTCAAAAAATTGATTCGCAAGCTGGCGTCGTTGGTTGATGAGGAAACCGATTCAGTCTGCGCTTGGCCATTGACGTCGACATGGCAACGTGAGCAACGTTGCGTTCCCGACGCAGCACGTGTGGTCGATGCACCCTACCTAATTCTATAAGGAACTACCGTTGCACCTAAAGTCTGGATTGAAAGCGTTGCGGTTTCGATCGCGGGTCGCCACTGCCGAGACCATCTATCTCAACGGTCCGGCGACTCTGCGAGTTCGCGGTAAGCTGTTGGTTTTCGAGCCTATCGACGGCAAGCCGCAAACGCTGCACCCCAAGACGATCCGCCGCATCGTCGTCGTGGGTTATGCCGACGTTTCGGGCGTCGCGTTTGGTTTGCTGTGGCGGCACAAAATCGAAGTGGTGTTTGTTAGTCCGACGATGGACCGCGTCGTTGCTCGCGTATCCCCCGGAGCGGTTCCCACATCGTTAACGTATTGTCAGTACAACGCATGCCAGGACCCCAACTTCGGTCTGGATCGAGCTCGTGATTTGATCGCTGCCAAGTCGGTCGCGACTCAAGAGGCATCTCGCTACTACCAACGGCAGGGGAGGGCTGAGTTCGCAGATCAAGTGACCCGCCTGACCAAAAAGGCTCCGGCCTTGCTTCGAAAGGCCGAGAGCTTGAACGCCGTTCGTGGAATCGAAGGTAGCATTGCCGCTGCATGGTGGAAACGATTTCGTTCCATGATCGATCCTGATTGGTCATTCCGGCAACGACAGTTTCACCCAGCACCTGATCCGGTCAACGCGATGCTTTCGTTCGGTTATACACTTCTGCTTGGACGTGCCGACACATTGCTGACGGTCGCGGGGTTGGATGTTCGTCAGGGATTTCTGCACACGCATCGTCCCGGCCGCGCGTCGCTTGCCTGTGATGTCATCGAGCCCTTTCGAATTCCAGTCGTCGATCGCACCGTCGTGAAGCTGCTTCGTCGGCGGCAGGTAAAGCTGAGCGATTTTGATTGCCATGAAGGCGAGCGGTGCTCGATGTCAGTCGCCGCTAAGAATCAGTTGGTCAATGGTCTCGAAGAAAGACTGGCCAAACAAGAGCAAGCGGAGTTGATCGCATTGATCGAACGGACGCGACGGCAGATCCGAGACCATGCGAAAGGGCAGAGCATCGATCCGAGCGACATGGAGGTGCATTGAGATGCCATGGTCAGCGCTCTTGCGCATGCGGAGTTCCAAACCTCAGAACCCATCAGCCAACGAAGGTTGGGATCTGGAACGATATCTCGAAAAGGCATGGAAACGAGTGCGTCACTGTCATGGAGCCGCCGGAATCGATCGCGTCAGCGTTCAGGCGTTTGGACGGGATCATCGAATCGCGTTGAAAGAGTTAGCTCGATTGACGAGGAGTGGTGAGTTTGCGTTCTCGCGGTTGAAGGCTGTGTCTGTTCCCAAACCGGATGGAAGTCTGCGACCGTTAGAGATTCCGACCGTTCGTGACCGAGTCGTGCTGCAGGCGATGCGGTTGGCCGTACAACCCGGATTGGAACGGCACATGTCTCCATCGAGCTATGCCTATCGGGATGGACGAGGGGTCCATGAGGCATTGGCCGCTATTCGCGATAGCCTGGCACGTTCGGCGGTCTGGATCGTCAAGACGGACATTCGACGTTTTTTTGAGAGTATTGACCACGATCATTTGCGACGATCCCTTCACGATCATGGTTGCCGACAAGGCGCACATCCCCTGTTGAATTCCGCGTTGCAGATCTCATCGACGCATCGACCTCGATCTCGCGGCGTCGCGCAGGGGAGCCCGCTGTCGCCCCTGTTAGCCAACGCTAGCTTGATCGAGTTTGACCGTGAGGTCCAAAGGCGAGGCGGCCTGATTCGATATGCCGATGACATGGTGATTTCCACCGCCAGTCGCGTGGAGGCAAAACATGCTCTCAGACTCGCAAAACAACAATGTCGCGAAATGGGATTGCAGCTTCATCCCAAGAAAACGTGCGTGATCGATGCCCGGAAGACTGCTTTCGAGTTTCTTGGTTTTGAGATCACACCGACTCAAATTCGTCCGGCCACCCGAAACATACGGAAGATTGAGGAAGCCATCGATCATTGGTTGAACCCCAACCAGCGTTTGAGTTCACCAAAACGTGTTGATCGTTTGAACGCGGTTCTGCGATCCTTTGTTTGGTACTACCGAACGACCGATTGTGATCGAATTCTCTTGGATCTCGACGCGAGGATTCGACAACGATGTGACGACTTACGGTCAAAACAATATCCCAGAGGGTGGGGGACGAAGATCGTGCAACCGTCTCGGCTGAGGGGTGAACTGTGGCATGGCAGCAAGCCCTCGCACACATCCGACGATTGGTCGGGTTACGGGTGACAACGATTCATCGTCCACGGTAAGCGGCTGGCTCGTTTATCCACCTGCCGCACCGCCGCGATTGCGATCCCGGCTGGCGTCATCGCAACCTGTTGCGAAAGCCGTGTAGACCCAAGCCCGCGAATGGTTGTGATCACCCTGCATGGAATTTTCAGCCGCCTGTGAATGGCCAACCTCGGTGCGCCGGACTTGCATGTCGGTATCAAATGCGGAGTCGAACACGCGTTTCAATGGCCTGTGAATGGCCGACCTCGGTGCGCCTTGGATCAAGGCATGCCCTGGAGCTGGACCATCATGTTTCAATGGCCTGTAAATGGCCAACCTTGGTGCGCCTCGCAGCTCTGCGCGCGCTCGCGTTCCAAAACCGCATCTGGTTTCAATGGCCTGTGAATGGCCAACCTCGGTGCACCCCGCCCCTCCGGCACCGGCTCCCGAGTCCACCGCGTTTCAATGGCCTGTGAATGGCCAACCTCGGTGCGCCGAGCAGCGTCGTTGGTACAAGGAAGCCAAGGCAATCGCCGGTTTCAATGGCCTGTGAATGGCCAACCTCGGTGCGCCCAACGCCAAGAAATTGGTCAAAGGCTTTTAAAACGGTTTCAATGGCCTGTGAATGGCCAACCTCGGTGCGCCGGTACAAAAAAAGCAATCAAGAAAGCGAGTGGACAGTTTCAATGGCCTGTGAATGGCCAACCTCGGTGCGCCTTGTCGAAGAGACGCCAGTTGTCGAAACGCCGGTTGTGTTTCAATGGCCTGTGAATGGCCAACCTCGGTGCGCCCAGCTATTCAATTTCGCGGTCATATCCCCTCAGCCGGTGTTTCAATGGCCTGTGAATGGCCAACCTCGGTGCGCCGAGAAGAAGTCCTCGAGGGCCTTCGGGCTATCGAGGACGGAAGGTTTCAATGGCCTGTGAATGGCCAACCTCGGTGCGCCTCAAAACCCCGCAAGTGGTACAAAAAAAGCGAGCAAGTTTCAATGGCCTGTGAATGGCCAACCTCGGTGCGCCTTACCCTTGCCCAAGTTATGGGCTCGCAATGGGTTATGAAAGTTTTTGCAGAGATCGTTGGAACTGTCAATCAAAATGCTCGTCTTGTTGTTTTCCTGAACCTCTGTTGCGTGGCGTAAATCCATGCTTCGTGGAGACTTACAGAAGTTGCAGGGCAAACGGAAATTTTCCACCCAAATGGGCGGGGTCTGCAAGGCTGGGAAAGCTTCCAAGCTGTCACCAGATCGGATTGGGATCCTTAAGTGAGTGTAAACCAATTCACACTCGCCGTCCTTAAAAGGTTCGCCAATGATCGCTCCCGTGATTCCAGCCCCGTCGACTGATTCTTCAGACGTTTCACCCAACGACGCGGTGATCTTGATCGATTGGGAGAACATCTCTTCGGCAGGCCTGGCCGGGATTCGCCAAGTTTTGCGTGACACCGGGACAGATCGACGGATCGTATTGATCCGTGCGTACGCGGACTGGTCCGTTCATCGGGCCGCAGGTTTGGCGATGGCCAATTTGGGTGCGCAGTTGGTGCATGTGACTTCGAATATTCAGGGAAAGAACAGTGCTGACATGCAATTAACCGTCGACGCAATGTCGCTGATGCACGGCCATTGCAAGATCAACACCTTCGCGATCGTAAGCGGTGATCGTGATTTCACGCCCTTGGTACGAGAACTTCGCCTTCAAGGACACGAGGTTCTGGGTTTTGGACGCGATGATGCAACCAGCCAAGTGCTTCGCAAACTCTGCGATCAGTTTACGTTTTTGAAAAGTCCATCTGCGAACGCGACCAAGAACGTTGTTGCTCGGAGTTCCTCTGAGATCGGTACGGGGCCGAATCGGAGAAATGCTCTGAGTGGATCAACAACATTCCCCGCATCATCGAGAGTGGTTTCGGTTACCGATGAGTTGCGCGACGCAGTCGCCTTGGCGTTCGTCGATGCGTGGCAGGTAGATGGTTATCCGGTCCCCTGTGAGCCGCTTGGAAAAGTTTCGACCGAACCGGACGCCATTTCGATCAACCGCTTTTTTGCTTCGCTGCAGAACTGCGGTACGGACATACGGATCGACGAGCTCGTCAGTCCGGGAAAACGATCTTTTGCGAGATGTGCCGAATTTTTGGCTGTGGCCGGACTACTGACCATTGATTACGCACAACCTTGTAGTCCCAAGGTCATCGCTACGGGAGCAACGATATCACGTCTACAGTGCGTCCTATCCGACTCGGCTTGTGCGGCCGACGAATTGATGGCCAATGACAGCGATCTGTTCCAAGGATCGAGCGATGACACTCGCTTAACTCCTGCGTCTCCCCGTTTCTCTTGCGGGCCGAAACGAACCTGCACTGACGGTGCTAAGAGTCGGTTTGATTTGGTTCAGCACAACCCGCACTTGGCAGGGTGAATGATTCGATGAGGTCGGCTCGGGAACGCCTTTTCACCCGACACTTCTAGGGGATTCGCTCGGTGACGACATTGGATGTTCAAGAAGCCATGGTGAGCAAAGGAGATGCTTGGCGAGTCGTGATCTGTCATCAGATCTGCGTTACCGCGTTTTGTATTTAGAAGAGTCCATCGTCACCACTTCCGCTGCTCAGCAGTTCCATTTGCATCTTTTCTATCGGAGCTCAACCATGAATCGTTTTTACACCGTCATTCTCGTTTCGGTCAGTGTCGCCGCCATCGCTTTGGATACTTACGCGGAGGCACCCACCGTACGCTCGTCAATCATTGATTTGAACATGCAAACCAAGGAACTGACGCAATTGACGAAGGAACTTCATGCGACCCCGATTGCGGACATCCGCAAGGCCTTGGCGGAGGACTTCGAACAGGCAGCAAACCTGCGCAATCAACTGCAAAAATCCCCTGGAGATGTCCGCGTATCGATTTTGCTAGAGGGAACGTTGTCCAAGGTCCTCTCTTCCATCGACGATGGGCTTCGTCGTTTGTTGGAAGGAGAAGAACAGGTCATGCGGGCGGTTGATGACAATTTGGTTACCGCGGAACTGGCCCGTGAGGCCGCCGACGCCAAACTCTCGGAATTTTCTCGTCGGGCTTCGTTGGCAACCGAGCAGAGGCGACTTCGTGAGGCAAAACTGCGCACGATGCTTGAAATCTACGGAAGCGTGGAGGCTCTTCCTGAAGACGTTCAGGCTATCGCGCAGAAGATTCGTTTGGACATCAAGGTCTGCCAACGCCTTGAACGAGTCCTCGCAAAAAGCCAAACCGAACAGGCCTCGACGCGGGACAGTCTTGCTGAGTTTGTACGGACGACTCGCGCTCGGAAGGTGCAACTAGGCAATACCTATCACGCCGCAATCGGTCACCGTCATGTGATCGCCCATTTGGTGGAGTATCGAGCGACGAGGCTGGAAGGCGAGAAGACTCGCTCGCAACTTTCCGCATTCAACCAACAACTGCGATCTCTGATGCAGGGGATTCGCGACCTGGACCTGGAATCGGTGGTTGACGTTTCAATCGATGATTTTGACCGGTCAAAGACGTCGAGATCTGTCACGAGAATGTCAGAGCCGCGTTCTATTAATGCCGTCACGAACTGACGTGAAGCTCACTGCCCGAGACTGGAGATTCAACACATGAAAAAAGTATTCGTCCTCGTTTTGGTCGCCGTGGCCGGCACCATTACTACCGCCTGGGTTCGTCCCGATCTGTATCAGCAAGCCCAGATGCGTTTTCCAGTTCTTCCATCGTTGAGTGCGTTCGGTGTTCAGGATCAACCGGAGTTGGACCCCGTGCTGTTGGAATCCGGAGAATATGTCCCCGTTGACGAAGAAACCTTTCGTTATCTCGAGGGACTGTACCAAGCGTCCAAATTAAAGATTCGCTGAGTCACCTTTTGCATTACCCATTCTAGTCCTTTCGTTCCCGTTTTAGAGGAAAAAAAATGTTGTTACGCCGACCCGCTTTCGTTTGTCTGTTCACCGGTGCCAGCCTTCTCGGCCATTGGTCACTTCAAGCTCAGGACCCCAAACTTCCGTTGGAAGTGGAAGCAATTCCGATCGATGAATTGGTCGAGTCCTTGACCACGGATTCACCGAGCCCGGATCAGAAAATCAGCCCACCGGTTGAGGTCCGACCAATCGTCGAGGCAATCAAAAGTGCCGATGCGATTTCCACTGCGGAGGGTTCGTCGGTTTCGGACGTAGCACCGGTAGAGGAGATTGAAGCTCAGGTGCTTCAGCGATATCAATCGGTGTTGCAAAACCGAGACGCCGTCGCACGCCAGTGGGAAGATCGGGCGGACGCGGTACTGCAAGCGTTACCTTCCGCGCCGGCCCCCACTGCATCCCAAACCAAAGCAGCTATGGCAACGATTCATACGCCAACGTCCGACACTTCGGCATCGGTAACAACCGTGCCGACTTCCCCGCCCGCTGCCATCGCCCCAACTCCGAGACGCTTTCAAAAGCCCGTCGCGACCACCGCTCCTGTTCCTGTGCCGGTTGCAACGCCACATCGCTTCTATCCCACGATTCCAGCGGGAAGTCACCCCTGCTGTCAACAACTTCGGTCCGTTCGAGGAGTACTCCAAGGGACCATCACTCGAATTGACGGAGTCATTCATCCATGAATCAGATTGACGCATTCTTGGACCCTAATTCGCGTTGGTTGTGGTTGCCGATGTGGCTCGAAGTCGGGCTGATGTTGTACTGCGTGCTACTTCTGCTCGGCCGGCTCGCTGCGATACCAGGACTCACCGATTCTATTTCCAGTTTGAACCAGTACTGCGAGGTGCTGAGCAGCAACCGACGGTGGCTGACATCCGACAGGATCGCAGAATTAAAATTAGTTCCCTCGCTTGCCGAGCCGTTGGCCGCCTTGGGGAACCATTGCCGCCACGAACATCGGTGGGACTTGGTCGATGAAGCCATCGAGCAAGACGTGTCAGGGTTCTGTCGTATCAGCGGGTTCGTCATTCAATCAGCTGTTCAGATCGGTTTAGCACTCACGCTGATCGGGATCATGTCCGCGATTCGCACCATGGAGTCGAGCGGCGATGATCTGGGGAGCATGATGATAGGATTCCGAATGGCAATCAGTTCTTCGATCATCGGAATCATGATCATGATTGTCCAGTCGGCTGTCCACTCGGTACGCCTTGCTGTCCATACTCGCTACTCGCGTACGATCCGTGAAACGCTTATTACGATCGAACCTCTTCTGCACTCTCCAATCCTAACATCAACTAGTCAAAAGACCGGACCGAATTGTGAACCAACGCGCCTTGCCCCCTCAGACACGCCGACGTCAGCAATCGATTGCCAGAGCAGATTCAACGCCGCGATGCGACCTGACGCCGTTGCTGGACATGACGTTTGTGCTGACGTTCCTGTTTTTGGCGATGTTGTTTCAGCGGCCAACACTGACGCGGATTCCAGTCAGCCTAGCGGACGTCGGCGGCGAACAGATTCAGACCACAGCCCAACGCGGCCCGTCGCCCTTGGACACCCTGCTCATTATCCAGCCCGACGGGACGCTGCTGTTTCAAAAGAAGGAGTTGACGATCATGGAACTCACAATGCTTTGTCGCCAGTGGAAGGAACGAAGCAGCACGTCGTTGCTGACCCTTGACGTGGCCGTCGACAGGGAGACGATGCACCATGACGTTGCCGCGGTTTTACAAGTCTTACGTGAGTATGGAATCGATGCGGATCTCTTGACCGCTCCCGCATCGGCACCATCCAGACGAGAGACGCCGTCACGATGAACCGGTGCGAGATTCTCTGTGCGATCCTAGCGGTACTTCTCACCGCCTGCCTTTGGGTATTGACGAATCCATTGCCACATAGCCAACGCTCGCAGCGCACCTATCAGATCGCGTCGCCCGCTCAACCTGGGCAAATTCGTTTGAACGGACCCGAAAGACAGAGTCCACAACCGATAATTGAAGATGACAGAAGCGAGGTTCCAACGAGTGAACCAAATGAATCGTCATCATCGCCTATTCAGCATATCGCCATGGAGGGTAATCGATTGGTAGACACAGAGCATGATCATCTGAATCAGCAATCATCGTCAGGTACGGAGCCCTCTGAATCAGTAGCACCGCATTCTGCCGAGTTTGGCAACGCCTCGTTCGAGCGTCAGGAAGGTCGCTGGCTGCCCGCGATCGAAGTCCTCCAGTTCCAACCCCAAATTTGGATGCAGAGAGGAGATCTGCGGGTTGTTGTGAAGGCGAGCGGAAGATTATTGGCGTTCACGCCAGCGGCAGATGGTAGCGGTTCCTTCCACGATTTTCGTGCGACACAGGAGTGGTCGGACGTCACGTTGCCGGTCGAGCGTCGTCATGTGTCACAGATCGTGCGACTGCTACAAGACAGATTTCATGTCGCATACGACTCTGATGCACCCCGGGGTTCCCACCTCGCTGTTGAAATTCGGTACCTGCTTAGCCGACGCTTGCTTGCCGCGATTCAGTCGGCCCAATTCCAGGCTGCAAGGGCTAGTCAATGTAGGTGGGAAGACCTTTTGGCCACACGTGGCAGACTGGTCGTGCGAAAAGAACTCCCTCATTACGTCGTCACGCAATGCCAACTTCGAGGAGGTGCTCGAAAGGTCTCGTCGCAGCCGGTTCAAAAAGCACCGCAGTCTCAAGGAGGAAGGTTGCCAACAGGAGCTCGGGAGCTTGCAGACCGGGGTGCGGATCGATGATAATCCGAACACTACTATCAACTAAGAAATACATGTCGCGCATCTCCGCTCTTCTTCAAGCCTCCCGATTCCATGTGTCGAAACGATCTTTCCTCGGCCGGACAGCCAATCGATGACGCTAATTGCATCGCTAACGCTGCTGCCAAGTGCAAACGTGCGTATGACGAGATGCTTGAGCACTGCGCTGACGGTGATCCGACGGAAGAGGATTTGACACAACGCTTACCGAGTCTGAAGGCCGATTTCGAACGATCACTAGAACGGCTTATTCCGATTGTTGATGACGCAGCATCTCGCATTGCCAAGAGATTTTCTCCGGTACTTGATGAAACTGAGTTTCAGCAGGTTGCTCGAATCCACATTAGTCGAAAAATCTCCCAGTTTCGAAGCGGAACCTTTGTCGGTTGGTTAAATACAGTTCTGGCGAGACTCGCAATCTCAGGATACCGCAAGAAAAGAAAAACGACGGCACGAGAGGTCACACTCGACAAATCAAGCGAATTGGCGATCGATGCTGCGGGGGATTCCGTCCAGGAAATCTCGGAAGAACGATTATCCTCATCTTTCGATGTTCCGTACAAACCGATGCAAGAAGCCTTTGAGAAGTATTGGAGCGAAGCCAAGGTGCCGAGCGATCAATACAAAGCGATGTTCTTCGCGGCATCGGGGATCGTCCGGTTTTTAAGCCAGACGCAAACGGAATTTGTCAGTCGCTACGCTCGTCCGTTGACGGATTGGGAGGTTGATCACCGCAATGCAGTTGAGCGTTGTAATATTGTCGTGTTTGATTGGACAGATGCGCACGCGATGGAGGCGTGGCAGGAGCAGACGACTGACGATTCATTCGGAGATGCTACGTTGGAGGATCTCGAAGCCGTGTATGAAAAGATGCTCAAGTCTGCTCGCCAAAATGCGAGTCACAACCTGATGCGTCACTACTGGAAATTTTTACTAGTCGATGATCATTGGAAATACACGGTGAGAGGGATCGGTGATGATCAATCTGATGAGACATTGTCAAATATCGATTGGAGCTGGAACGATTGGGCGAACCTCTTAAGCTTTGACGGGTGGATCGGGATTTCCTCGGCACAAGCGTGGAAATCACTCATGGAGCGGGCAGGACTGGACAATGACATCAATGCGAACTTCTGCCGCATTTTTAGTTTTCCACCCATTCAACCAAAAGAAAAGGACAAGAAGAACTTCAAGGAAGATGAAACGCGAATGGTCAACCCGAGCAAAGTGAAGGTCATTGAGCGTTGGCTCAGTAACAGCGATGTCTTGGTTCCCTCCGATGAGCAGGATGTGCCAGTGGATCCGCAGGTCCGTATGCTCATGCGTCTTGGTGCGGCAAACCGTTCGTGCATTGAAATCCCGCTTCCTTGGATCGGAACAGAGGTGCCGTGATGAGCATTGATGCAACGCTCAATTCCAAACGACTCGTCCATGTTTTGGAGAAGCATGTCAGCAATCGCGCCGAACCATGGCATCGCGTTGTGGGGGCTACCGCACATCGCGTTCGTGAGGTTGGTGCGGACAGAATAAATGAAGTCTCCGCTCAGGATCGCGGTCTCGTCCGCTCAATCGTGCTCGAAGAAATATCCTCGGCTGACAAGCGACCGATGTTTGTTTCATTTTCAGCGCGTGACCGAGAGGACGCACGCAAGATGCTTTCGCTGGTTTCCCCCAAGGGATTGCAAATTGTTGCCGAGTCGCTGAGCACCCGTAAGGCAGCAGTGATCACTTCCTATATTCCAGACGGTTGCCAGTGTTGGAAGGATGTTGCTCGTGCTTTGGTAATGCGATATCGCAGAGCAATCATCGATCCCGAAGCGACTATTCGAGTAAAGCAGCGGTACGAACATAAAACGCGGATAGTCGATGAGAGTGAGATTCGGTTTCACACGCTAGAGCACTTCGGTGTCTCTTCCAAAGGGAGCGGATTGGCTTTCTTCCCAATGGAAGAATGGGACGGGGCATTGCCATGTCCGGAAAAGAAAAAGAACCGAGCGGGACGGCCTCTCAATCAAAAACCTCTTCGAGGCGGGCTCACTTGAACGATGGACAACGAAGCAAGAAATCATGATCTGGATGATCGCTACTCACTGACTGAGAATCTCCGCAGGTGCGACTCGCACGACGCACTTTCCGGATGGCAAGCCGATACTCCTGTGACCGAAGACAGTCATGCGCCCGCGTATCACCTTGCGGTCGCGATGGGACGCTGTTTGCTCTTTGATTTTCTTCCATCGGACGAACGGTTGATGACGCCTCTCTATCCGAGCATGCTCGAAGCTGCCTTGATTGGTGCGAATCGGGTTGCCTCAACAACTCTCGATTGGCTGAGATCCCTTGACGAGGACATGCAGGGATGCGAAACGCCGATTGAACAGCACGAACTTGCCATCCGAGTTCTCCAACGGCGGTTTGATCTCCATGCCGCCACTCTCGTGGTAGATCAATGCATCCGGATCGAAACCGATGGAGCGAATGAGCTACCGGTCACGCTAACATCGTATCGTGACATCGTCGACTTTGCGTTGAGCCGTCTCGATAAAGAAATCGAACGTGAGCGTGATTGGCTATCCACCGCGGATCAAACCTATTGGGTGGAAAACCTAGCAACCGACTTGTCCTCGCAGAGTTGGCCGTTGGAGGACCGACCTTGGTGGCTGGGTCCCGAGATCGCCGGATTGCGTCGAGAGTTGCAAGATATCGATGAACGGTTTGCACTCGCCGGTGATTCCCAGATTGCGGTCGCATCGGTCGTGCAAAACTTGGTTGCGCCGAATCACGGCGAGAGACAGGATCAACATGCCAGCGATTCTACGTTCTCACTTGCGGCCGATGCGGATCGCGAGAAACCGAATCAACAACTCCAGTCATACCTGCACAAGTTCAGCGACGAAGAGTCCATTGAAATCGTTTTTGAGGTCGCAGCAATCGATGGCGCGCCGGAGCAACTTCACGCCGAGACAGAGATCCTCGTCAGCGTCGAATTTCATACCGTGGGTGAGTTCTTGACGATCGATTCCGAAGGGGTTGCCAAACGTGCTTTTGTACTGCGTTGGGGACTCTACTCAATCAGTGTCGAAGTAAAACGGAGAGTGACCGCGGACGCTCATGGAGTTTCGCTTCTTGGGACTTCCCGCATCCCTTGGGCCGCCTATCGACCGTTGTTTGAAGGAAAAGAGCCCACCATCCACATTCGTCGAGTTGGCTAGTGGTGCGTCAACATCTAGTTTTAGGGTAGTGGACGAGGTTACGAG
>NZ_JAMQBK010000084.1 GCF_023701485.1 Aporhodopirellula aestuarii | reverse complement strand
ATAAGGAAAATGCTCTAGCCTCGAGACCGAAATCCCGGGAAGCTGCTTGTCGTCACAAGTTTCTCCGACAAATATCGACACATCTGAGTAAACTTGCCCTGGCGGATCTCATTGGACAAACAGAAACTTACTACCGGTTCTCGAGATGCGCCCTCAGTGGCGCGATCGACGGACCAGCGGAGTCGACGCGACCGTGGCAATACATGTCGGAATTGAACACTACACGCGATACATCTATGACCGGCCGATCCGGATGTCGCCGCATGTCATTCGTTTACGACCGGCGCCGCATGCACGGACGCCGATCCACCACTACCACCTGAACATCGAGCCAGAGGGGCATCACCTCCACTGGCAGCAAGATCCGTTCGGCAATTACATCGCCCGCGTGATTTTCCCAGATCCGGTGACGGAGTTTGTGGTCGACGTGCGGTTGGACGCCGAATTGACGGTGATCAATCCGTTTGATGTGTTCGTCGAAGAATATGCCGAAAAGTATCCCTTCGAGTATGACGCGTTGCTGCGGCACGAACTCGATCCTTATTTCGAGATCACCGACGACGGGCCGCTCCTGAAAGAGTGGCTGGCGGACATTGATCACACGCCGCGCCGCTGCATCGACTTTCTGGTTTACCTCAACCACAAGTTGCAGCAGGACATCGGCTACAACATTCGTTTAGAGGTCGGCATCCAGACTTGCGAAGAAACACTGGAGATACGAAAAGGCTCCTGTCGCGACACCGCTTGGCTGCTGGTTCAAATCCTGCGTCACATCGGTCTCGCCGCACGATTTGTTTCCGGTTACCTGGTGCAGCTCACACCCGACGAGAAATCCCTCGACGGCCCCTCGGGTACTGATCACGACTTTACCGACCTGCACGCTTGGACGGAGGTTTACATTCCGGGTGCAGGCTGGATGGGTTTGGATCCAACGTCAGGGCTTTTTGCCGGCGAAGGTCACATTCCGTTGGCTTGCACGCCCGATCCCGTCAGTGCGGCACCGGTCACCGGGGCCTCGGAAAAATGCGAAGTTGAATTCGAATTTCGCAACGTGGTAACACGCATCCACGAAGACCCGCGGGTAACCAAACCGTACACTGAAGAGCAATGGGAATCGATTCGCACGTTGGGTCGGCGGCTTGATCGCGACCTGGGCGAACTCGACGTCCGACTAACGATGGGAGGCGAACCGACGTTCGTCTCGATCGACGACATGGATGGCGCACAGTGGAACACCGAAGCATTAGGCGTCCACAAACGCGAGCGGGCCGGTGCGTTGCTGAAACGTTTGAAAAGCACTTATGCAACGGGCGCGTTGCTGCACTACGGCGAAGGCAAATGGTACCCCGGCGAACCGTTGCCGCGTTGGGCGCTGGGCTGTTTTTGGCGGACAGATGGCATTCCCCTCTGGCGTGACGAAAAACTGATCGCCGACGAAACAAAGAAGTCTAATGTCACGGTCGAGGATGCAGAGCGTTTCGGCCAAGTGCTGTCTGGCAAACTGGGCGTGGAGTCGAAGTTCCTGGTGCCCGCGCGAGAGGACTGGCTGTACTATCTGTGGCGTGAAAGCCAGCAGCCCGATGGCGTTGACAACATTACGATCCCTTGGGCTCCACAGTATCGCGACGACCTTAGTCTGGCTCTGGAACGCGGTTTGGACCGAGCGATCGGTTACGCCTTGCCTCTACGTTGGGATTGGGGAATCAACCATTGGCGATCGGGAACCTGGGTCGTTCCCCGCGGTGAGATGTTTTTGCTCCCCGGTGGATCCCCCATGGGGCTGCGGTTGCCACTCGGGCAACTGCCGTGGGCGATCGAAGAGTTCATTCCTTACGACTACGTTGCACCATCGGTGCAGCCACCCCAGGACATTGGGTCCGGTTTTTCACAGGGTACCGAACCGCCGGCCGCTGATGCCCCGAGCGAAACGGTGCGTGCCTATTTCAAACAGATGCTCGAGGTGCCATATACCGCGTTGTGCATCGAACCGCGCCAAGGACATCTGTACGTGTTCATGCCGCGACTGGAAAATTTCGATCACTACGCTGCTTTGCTCACCGCAATCGAAGACACCGCCGCGGAGCTGGGCATTCCGCTAATGATTGAAGGCTACGAACCGCCTTCGGCGCCGCAATTAGATTCGCTGAAGGTCACGCCCGACCCGGGTGTGATTGAGGTCAACATTCAGCCCGCGGATAACTGGGATGATTTAGAAGAGAACACGGTTTCCTTGTACGAACAGGCGCGTCTGTCGAGGTTGGCGACCGAAAAGTTCATGCTGGACGGACGGCATACCGGCACCGGCGGCGGCAACCATGTGACGCTCGGCGCGGTCGATCCGACGGATAGCCCCTTCTTGCGCCGGCCCGATCTGTTGCGATCGTTGATCACGTACTGGCAACACCATCCGTCGCTATCGTATCTGTTCTCCGGTTTATTCATCGGTCCGACCTCGCAAGCACCACGAATCGATGAACGCGGCAATCATTTGCTCGATGAATTGGAACTGAGTCTGCAGGAAATCGAGACGGGGGTTTCCCCGGTTGATTTGGATTACTGTCTGCGGAGTTTCCTGGCCGATTTGACCGGAAATACCCACCGGGCTGAATTCTGTATCGACAAGCTCTATCCGGCCGACCGACCCAAAGGACGATTGGGATTGGTAGAGTTCCGTGCGTTTGAAATGCCTCCACACGCTCGGATGAGTCTGGCCCAAATGCTCTTGCTGCGGGCTCTGATCGTGAAGTTTTGGCGTAAACCTTATCGCCATCGATTGGTCCGCTGGGGTACCGCACTGCACGATCGATTCATGTTGCCGCATTACGTGCGGAGCGATTTCCAATCCGTGATGAAGGAACTCTCTGATGATGGTTACCCATTCGAATTGGGATGGTATGAGCCTTTCTTTGAATTCCGTTTTCCTGTTTATGGCCGCGTAACGTACGGTGGCGTTGAACTGGAGTTGCGGATGGCGCTCGAACCGTGGTTGGTGTTGGGCGAAGAAACCGCTACCCAACGTCAGGCACGCGTGGTCGATTCGGCTGTTGAACGGCTCGAGATCATTTGTCGCGGTCTCGATCCCGAGCGTTATCGTGTGACTTGCAATCGTCGCACTTTGCCGTTGCATGAGACGGGAGTTGCCGGTGAGTACGTTGCCGGCGTTCGGTTCAAGGCATGGAAAGCCGCCTTCGGGTTACACCCGACCATCGAGATGCACGCACCCCTGGTATTCGACGTATTTGACACCCAGTTGGGTCGTTCGATCGGTGGATGTGTTTATCACGTCAGTCACCCTGGCGGGCTCGGATACGAAACATTTCCTATCAATGCGTTCGAAGCGGAGGCACGCCGGATGTCTCGCTTTTGGTCTTGGGGACACAGCGCAAACGATCCACCGTTGCCCGCTTGGGTCAACGAGTTGAAAGACTACTACGCCGACTTGCCTCCGCTGCGGCAGCGTGAACCCGTCCCCGAGCTTAATCCCGATTATCCGCACACCTTAGACTTGCGCCGCCAAAGTAAATCATGACCACGCGTGTTGCCCTCAGCCATCATGTTGGCTACGTCTTTGACCGCCAGATCGACCCAGCGACGCTGTGGTTGCGGCTACGACCTGCGCCACATACTGCCGCACAGGTCGAGGCGTATTCGATCAAAATTCACGTCGATCAACCCTGGCTGACGTGGGTCCGAGATCCGTTCGAGAACCATCTTGGACGGCTTGATCTGCCGGAGCCTTTCAGCAGCATCGGGTTCGACGTCGACGTCATCCTGGATCTTGAACCGGTCAATCCATTCGACTTCTTTGTTGAGCCGTATGCCTACGAGTTTCCTTTCGAATATCCCGATCAGCTGCAAAAGGAATTGACACCCTATTTGCATCAAAAAGCATGCGGCCCGGCGTTCACCAATTGGCTGGAAAAGCTTGACCGATCACCGCGTGTTCTGGTCGAGTTTTTGACGTACATGAAAGATTACGTCTGCGAGGAGTTGAAGACGCTGGCGCCGGTGGAGCCCAAGCCGATTGATCTGGATGTCGTTATTGAGCAAGGCGGCGGTTCGGCACGTGATCTGGCTTGGGTGTTGACCCAAAGTCTGCGTTCGGTCGGCCTGGCCGCACGATTCACGTCGGGGTATCTGATTTCACTTACCCTTGATGACGAAGGTGAGATCAGCGAAGACGAAAGTGGCGACAGCGCCCGCATGCATGCCTGGAGCGAGGTGTTTGTGCCGGGTGCCGGCTGGATCGGACTCGACCCCAGCTTGGGAATCTTCACTGCCGAGAACCACATCCCACTGTCCAGTGCTCCCGATCCGTTTCGCACGGTGCCATTGGTTGGGATTAACGAGCAACGCGTCGCAAGCCATCAGAACGAAATTGGGCTGCGACGGCTGAAACCCGTTTCGCCCGGCAAGCCGCTGAGCGAAACGCAGTGGCGCGACATCAGTGCGACCGGCCGCTATGTTGATGACAAGCTGAACGAACAACAGCTCGGGCTGTGTAGTAGTGCGGAGGTGAATTTTGTTTCGGCTCGTAACGCGGGTGCCCCGGAGTGGACTAACCAGACACTCGGCGACGATAAACTTCGCACCGCCCGCTCGCTATTGAATCGGTTGAAGACAAAGTGGGCACCGGGCGGTGCCGTGCACCTCTGCCAAAGCGAACATATCCAGGGTGAAGCATCGGCGCGTTGGCGACTGAGTTGCTGTTACCGTCAGGACGGCCGACCGCTGTGGCGAAACGGTGATTTGTTGTGGGACGGTCAGAACTCGCCCCGCTCCGCTACCGCTGAAGATGCGCGTCAATTGGCTGAGAGGCTGGCCGCAAACTTGGGACTCGGTACGGAATTTGTCATCCCTGCCCACGAAGACTGGTTACACCAGTTGTCGAACGATCCCGCGCTTTTGAACTACGTTCCACGGGGCGATGAACTCGGCGATCCGCTGCAACGGCAACGGTTGGCGGACCAACTATCCGCTCGATCGACCGAACCGGCCGGCTTCGTTTTGCCGCTGCGGTGGGATGCTCACAAGGAGTGCTGGGCAAGCGGCGTGTGGAAGTTTCGTCGTGCGGGTTTGTATTTGTTGCCCGGCGATTTCTCGCTTGGCTTCCGATTGCCGCTGCATAGTTTGTCAAAACACGCGACCGAGCCGGATGACATTCCGGTCGAGCCGAGCCTATTTGAAGAGAAACCGTTGCTCCCCGAAGTGTACGGCGAAGTGGTTGCGAGGCAGATCGAAATCGAACATTCGCCTGACCCGATCGCTTGTGTCGACCGCAACGGTCACGGTCGAGCACCGCGCACCGCGACTTGTGTCGAACCTCGTGACGGCGTTCTGCATGTCTTTTTGCCGCCGATTCATGATGCCGAACATTATGTCAGTTTGATCGCAGCGATCGAATCAGCGGCCGACTCAATCGAGCTGCCGGTCGTGTTGGAAGGCTACGAACCCCCGCACGATCCGAGATTGAAACGTTTCGCCTTTGAGCCGGACAGCGGTTTACTGCGTCTATTCCTTCCGGCAGCGTCGAGCTGGCAAGAACAGTGCGAGCTATACGAAACCGCCTACGCCGAAGCCGATGGGGTGGGTCTCGATTGTGAACACGGGGGCCGTCGCGATGACACACGTCAGCGCCCCAACAGTTACACGACGCTGACGCTCAGCGGACCGACGCCGGCGGAAAGCCCGTTCTTGAACCGACCGCAAGTATTGCGATCCTTGATCGCTTACTGGCAGAACCACCCGAGTTTGTCCTACTTTTTTTCAGGCACCCTGATCGGGCCCAGCGGAACTGCGCCGCGTCCGGATGAAGGTCGCGACGATGCGATCTACGAACTTGGCATCGCACTGGAACGCTTTCCACATGATTCGTCCTTGCCTTGGGTGCCCGATCGATTGCTGCGGCATCTCTTAGCGGACGCCGCCGGGAACATGCATCGCGCCGAAATGCGTGTCGACCGACTCTACGCCCCGGAACGACAAAGTCGACGGCTGGGACAAATCATGTTACGCAGCTTTGATATGCCGTCGCATCCGCGACTCGCCTCGCTGCAAGCGTTGCTGGTCCGCGCGTTGATCTCCCACTTCAGTCACCAACCCTACACCCAACCCTTGGTGACTTGGGAGACCGCTTTGCATGATCGATTCATGTTGCCGCACGTGCTTTGGGAAGACTTCGAAACGGTGCTCGGCGAACTTGGTAAGAGCGGAATTCCGTTGCAGCAAGATTGGTTCACGCCGCTGCTAGAAATGAATTTTCCCAAATTGGGAAGCGTTCAAATCGGTGACATCACGCTGGAACTGCGCCGAGCCCACGAGCCATGGCCGTTGTTGGCGGAAGAAATCACCGGTGGCGGAATGGCCCGTTTCATCGACGTTGCCAATGAGCGCATCCAGGTTCGCTTGGTCGGCATGCCTCCTGATCGTTACGTGTTGGCCTGCAATCAAGAATTGGTGCCGTTGAATCCCGGAGCGATTCAAGGGGACTACGTCGCCGGCGTCCGGTACAAGGTGTGCCAGCCGCCATCGACTTCGCATCCCACCGTCGCCCCCGTCACCGCTCTCATGTTTGATTTGATCGATACGTGGACTGACCGCATTGTTGGCGGTTGCACCTATTATCCCGCGCCGCCGCACACTTGGACCTTTGGTACCACTGGCACACCTCCGATTCCCGAACTCCGAGGCCAACATCCGGCCGAACCGCCACCGCCGCCACCACCGGCAACGCTTGCCGCCGTTTCCGTGGCGGGACGATTTGCTGAGGGCGGGAGTGGTTTACCGGTCGATTTGACGAAGCAATATCACGATCCACGGTTCCCGTACTCGTTGGATTTGACGAAGGCAGTGGTTCGGACAAGGTAGTCAGAACGGTCGGACGAGGCCCAGACACCTCGGCGTCATTCGGCGTGGTGCACTCTGCCACGAACGTATGGCTCTCTTAGGCTGTGAATCTATTCGCCGGGGGACGTAGATTGTATTACTGAAGGATTTCAAATATAGCGGAACGGCGCGAGCCGTCCGGTGACTCGGAACCGAACGGCTTGCGCCGTACCGCTAACAAGAGCACTAAAACAATCAACGTCCCCCGCAAACGGAGGTTAATGGCGCGCTCGTTCGCGGGAGCGAACGGCCACGTGGATAAATTCACAGCCTAGGAGCGAACGGCCACTCTAATAAATTCACAGCCTCTCCGAGCATGACGCAGCAACAGCGTCAAACAATTGCACGAGTCTCGGAGCGACTCGGCTACGTGATTGGTCATGTTGAGGTGGCCTGGGTTTTGGCGGCCACCTCAGTACATCGTCTTCAGCGTCGAGGGATTGAATCAAAGTTGCATCGGTGTGTTGACCGATGTGAGAAGTGAGATGAAGCCGAGTCGAGGAGAGAGGGTCTCTCAAACTCTCGCCACCGGCAGATGTTGTCTCGGATATCGCGCGGCCTATGAACCGGAGTGTCACTATTAACCCAGAGAGTCAGAGAGAGTGCTCTGTCTCAATCGGGGTGCCGGAATTGAGAGATCGAACAGTTTGGCGCCATCGATGCGGAAAACGCCGGAAATCCGGGGCCCCGTAACGGACGACGCAAACGCAAATCCCAGTTATCAGAAGGACGTTAACCCAGGCCGGATTTTTCGCCTCCACGAACAAATCGCGTTCTGATTAACACGTTTTTGTTAATCAGCGAGTCTGTTCTAAGGAGGGACCGAGTCCCAATTCGAGAGAACCATGCATGTCGAGAACCACCGATCTGGAGATACAATTGACTGGACTCGCGGGTAGCAAAATGCTACCATGTTAGAGAGGTGAATTATGGGCCAGCCAGTCAAACTTTCGAATGAACTTGTCGATGACGCTCGGGCGGTCGTGCCGTTCACCCAGCGAAGCATCGCCGAGCAGATTGAATTCTGGGCAGGGCTAGGTAAATCGATCGAACCGCTTTTGCGTGGCGACCGCTCGATGTTGTTGCGGAGAACGGGTTCCGAGCGGCCACTTTCGCGAGCGATAGCCGAGGTCGACACCGCCAAGGGTCGTAGACGAGTTGAGGCCTATCTCAAGAAGCGTCCCTTTCCACATTACAAGCCAGTACTTGGTAATCCGGAATTACTCCGACGCATCGAAGCAGACGGTTCAGAGGTGATTGGCCGGTTTGTCGGTCGTGACTTTGTGGAAGTCGAAGGCGAACGTTGAGTTTGCCATTTGCGTTCTTGGACCAGCTGCCAATCGTCATCGCAATCGCCGGATCGAATGGCGCTGGAAAATCGACCTTCTTCGATACTTTTCTTTCCGACTGTGGTCTGCGTTTCATCAACGCAGATGTCATTGCGGAAGGATTGGAGATGCCTGCATACGAAGCGGCCGAAGTGGCATCGGCGATTCGATCTTCGCTAGTGAGCCAGCAAGAGAGTTTTATCTTTGAAACCGTGCTCTCCGATCCCGTTGGTGACAAGGTGGATACTCTCGCCAAGTACGCCGACTCGGGGTACACGGTGGTACTTATCTTCATCCGTGTGGATCGTGTCGAAGAATCGATTCGCCGTGTCGCGATGCGTGCCAGCCAAGGAGGGCATGACGTACCTGATGAAAAGCTGAAAGCCCGATTCGAGCGGACAAAAGCAAACTTGCAGAGAGCAATAGATCGTTTGCCAGATGTCATGATCTACGACAACAGCGACTTGGACCAGCCTTATCGGTTGGTTGAGGTCTACGAATACGGGCGACGAGTTGACAATTAAACGCGACTCGAGAAACAGTTGGAACAAATTCTCCCAATCGATCTGGTATACACGTTGGATCGATCGCTCTCTGTGTATGTAATCGACTGTCCAATTCGTATTTCCTTGGCCATCGCTATGCAACGAATTGATCGTCGGCCTCGTCGTCCCAGTAAGGTGCCATGCGGATCGAAACTCTTGTCTCGCCTTTGAAGTCGATTCGCGACAGAGTTGCTTGCAAAAACGCATAAAGTTGCTTGGAATTTTGGCACGGCAAAAGCAACCGAAGCCATCCGTCTGCAATTTCCTCGCCGGCCAGACCACCAAGATACTCGTCGTCAGGATCGTCAAGTACCAGAGCATTGGCGATCTTTTCGCGGACCCTTTCGGCCGCTGTGCGTTCCCGCTTCGTTTGTTCGGATCCCGATATTTTAAGGTGAATGACCAGCGTCTGCTTCAAACTCTTTTCAGACGGTTTGCTTTTCGCTACGACCGATCGCGGTCGTTTGCCCGGTTCGCTCGTCCAGACGGCGTCAAAGTGAAAGCCAAGCAATCGATTAGCTTGCACTCGCTCTACGAATTTCTCTGTCACGAATTCTGTGGAAGGATGCTCCGGTATCCGAAAAATCGACAGGGATTTGATCTTCGATTTGAAAAACGCATATTTTTGGATGTCAAAAAAGTTTGTTTTGCTTCCGTCGAGCAAAATCCCCCTCGTCTTCGCGCGATTCAATATTCCGTTTGCGAGCGTTCGTGTTTGGTAGGCAAAGTAGTCACCAAACTTGGATCTCACCGGCAACAACTCGCCATTGGCCTCCAGATAGTCCTTTAAAACTGATACCGCTCGACGACTGAAAACAGGCACGTGCAGGCAACATGGGAAATCGTTAAACGGATTCACATTTTCCTGGAACGTGAATTCGGGATAGTCCCATTTCCGACGGAGCGATGGAATTTTGAAATTGAGTGATGTCGGATAGAAGTGCGTGAAATCGTAGGTTCGCCCGTGTTCACTGGTTAACCCCTCCAGTTCCCAGCCGAAACCTTCGAAGCGAGGATCATCCAAGATGGGCTTCAATTTGTAAAACTGCATGATCAGTCGATCTCGTCAAGAATTGGCGTGTTCAATCTCTCGTAGAATACCTTGTCTAGCAGGTGGCCAATCGTAGGAAGCTGTTCCCACGATTTCCGGTCGGGATACGGACGCAATTGCGCCCGAGTATCGAGCGTGTCCACCTAACACCGTGGCCAAAGGCGTGTCAAAACCTGCGGGCATCAAGGGCAACCGATTTGGTAATGCACCACCCGCTACATGTTGTCAGTCGGTGGACTGGACATTGCTTCGAGACGATGTGGAAGTTCGATCTGCAAGTGACCGAAGAACACCGGAAAGCCGCGCTGAAGGTCAAACCCAAGTTGCCACCGAAGACGATCGAAAATCTTTGCGCCCAACCAATGGGCGAGCCGAAGCAGAATCCCAAGCAGTGAATGCGAGACACTGCAGGAAACGAGGCGCAAGAAAAGAGCCAAACCCGGTATTGGCGGCATTCGGCTTGGATGGTCTTGGGGTTTCTGCCTCATTGATAGCGGCAATAAAACTCGGCTACGTGATGGGGCGTTTGCCCGTTCCACTCGGTTTAGGATGGATCCAATCGCTTAACTTCCACCTCGACTTCCATCTTCGACTTCGACTGGCCGTGGTAGGTACCCGAGACTGGAGGAATCCATTCGGGATGGCGTGCGACGGCGACCGCGATGTGATCGCCATAGACGCGTTGGCCCGCGGTGGAATCAAACCCGCGCCAACCGGCGCCTGTCAGATACACTTCGCACCAAGCATGGGTCGCTCCTTCGCCGGGCGATAAGTTGGGTTCGTATCGATAGCCGCTGACAAAACGCGCCGCGAAGCCGAGGTGTCGGCAGGCTTCCATGAACAACGTCGCAAAGTCGCGACAAGAACCACCACCGCGGGCAAGCGTTTCGGCGGGCCGCTGCACACCGACGGCCTCGCGTTTGCCATATTGCATTTGCTCGGGAATTGCTTGATTCATTCGTTCGAGGAGATCGAAGGTAGGCAGGGTTTGGCCCGGCTTCCAGAATTTTTCGATCCAGTCTCTCAGGGTGTCGATGTTTTGCGTAAACAACGGCTGCATAAACGGCATTAAATCGGCACGTTCTCCAACGTCGTACTGGAACGGATACTGTGCCGCCCTTGCGTCGAGACTAAAGCCGAGTGGAGTGTCCTCATAGTGCTCGATGACGACTTCGCTGTTGAACTCCAGCAAGTCAGTCTCTTCCTCGAAGGTGACCACCGCCACCGAATTCCCGTGAACATCGCGGTGCCAGAGCGTCTTGTGGTCGGGATGAATCGTTAGCCGAGAAGACACAATGCGTATGTCGTGCCCCTCACGTGGGCGCAATAAGAGCTTGTGTGGGTAAAGCTTCACCGGACGGGGATACCGGTAACGGGTTGTGTGCATTATTTTGATTTGACGCATCTCCCAAGTTTATCGGGAGACGCTTGCTCCTTGAACTCCCCATTAAAGACGACGCGAATTCGCAATGACGGCAGTTGATGACGTGATGCGCGCCCTGGACGCGCATGATGAAAGCTTGGATCGATGCGGTTTATGCATTTGGGTGGGGGCGGAGCCGACTTACACCGATCGAATGTCGGAGCAGTCGGAATGGTTGTTCGACGCATTGGGTGATGATAAGCGTCACCGCGCCGACCGAATCCTCGCGAGATTGGCAGGTCACGAAGTCGGAGCGGCCGTGATACGCAGTGTGGGCCGGCAATACGGCGGCGAAGCGTGCCCGCGTTGGAGTCTTGGATTGTACGCGCGCCGCGACGGCAAGCCGGTCTGGAATGGCCCCCCAGATCCATCACTTACCGAGCCGGCTGACTCACCGCCGCCCAAGACACTGGCGAAAGCACTGACAGCGTGTCTCCGTTCGGCGGGTCTGTCTGCGAAAACCCTGGATTCCCCGCTGGATCATCGCGTTGTTTTTCGCGCCGACGGAGAGCCCCCGCTGACTTGTGTCAAAAAGGAACCGCTGCTCGCTCGACCGTCCGTTCACGACCAACGAGTCGAGGACGCGGAAGTCTTCGACGCTCTGGCCGCAGACGGTGCGTTTTTGATTTGTTGTGATGTCGAAGAGGGCGTGCTGCGAGTTGAACTTCCGGCGATCAAAGAAGTGCCGCTTTTTTTGAAGTTGCTCGGCGTGCTGTCCACCGCCGCGATATCGATCGATGCACCGGCACTCATCCTGGCAGGCTTTCCGCCGCCTGTCGACGAACACATTTCATGGATGACGGTGACCGCGGATCCGGCTGTGATCGAGATCAACATGGCTCCCGTTTCACGGACCGCTGAGCTACTAAAACAACTGCGTCAACTCGATTCGGTTACCGTCGCCGAAGGTCTCGCCTCCTATCGTCTGCAATACAATGGCGAGGAAAGCGATTCGGGCGGAGGAGGACAAATCACACTGGGTGGTGCTAGCGCCGAGGGTAGTCCGTTCTTGACGACGCCCCATCTATTGCCCGGACTGGTTCGCTATTTCAATCGACATCCGTCGCTGTCGTACTTGCACGCATTTGAGTCCGTTGGCCCAGCAAGCCAGGCACCCCGCGCCGACGAAGGGCCGCGAGGTGCGTTGTCGGAGTTATCGCTTGCGTTGGAGCTTCTCGGGCGAACAGAGAATCCGTCGCCCGAAATCATTTGGGACACTCTGACGCCGTTTCTCGCTGACCCGTCGGGCAACTCGCATCGATCCGAAATCAACATTGAAAAGCTGTGGAATCCGTTTCTAGGCGCACGTGGGCTGCAGGGATTGGTCGAGTTCCGCGCATTGCGGATGGGCCCCTCGGCGGAAACGACCGCATCACTGGCAGCATTGCTGCGTGCCGTGGCGGCGATGTTGGCGGAGCATCCCTGTCATGATCCGCTGATCGAATGGCGAGATGAGCTTTATCAACGGTTTTCCCTGCCATACTACTTGCATCGCGACATGGAAGAAGTTCTGGCAGACCTGGATAAGGTTGGACTCGGGCTTGGCCAACCACTGGTGAAGTACCTGCTTCGTGACCAGGATCTCGTGTTGACCAAGTGCAAGATCGGGGGAACTCAGTTAGAAGTACGCCGAGCGTTAGAGTTTTGGCCACTTGTCGGCGACGTCGCTACTCAAGAGCGTGGCGGTTCGCGACTGATCGACGCGAGTACCTCACGCGTCGAAATCCGCTTGCGGGCCAACAACGCTGACAGTGCATTAGGGGACTGGAAGCTTTCTGTTGATGACTGGGCGATTCCGCTAGGCGATGCAGAGGATGCGGCTGGGCGAGTACGCATCACCGGTCTGCGTTATCGCAGATTTGTGCCCCAACGTGGCCTGCATCCGACACTTGGTGCACAGACGCCGCTTTCGTTTTGTCTCTCACACCCAACCGACGGGGCGTGGCGGATGACCATCCATCTGTGGGACCCGACGGGGGCGGCCTATCCCGGTTTGCCCAAAACGATCGATGAAGCGCGTAGCCGTCGCCAAGCGCGCTGCGTCATCGAAAAACTCGACAAGCCACCCACGTCATTGATTGCTCCTCCCGACGAGGCGATCGGAACGCATGTCGTCGACCTGCGTTGGAAATAGTTGCCAAGAAATCGCTGATTGTCGGATCCAGGGATCACGGAAACGACCGATACACTGCTTCGTCTCGGCCCGAGTGAACCTCGTGATCTCAGTCGTGCAGGCTAAACCTATAAGCGGAGCGACACCGCTCTGGCAACCGGACAAATGAACGAGACCGGCGTTGGTGACCACCAATTCCAAAAGGAAGCTGCGTTTGCAGTTTTCCCTCGAGATCAGCGACACGGAAACCGGTATTTCAAGTCTTGCTTCGATTCTTAAGCAGGTACATAGAAGTNNGTGAATGCCGGAACTCGCAAAGCCTCGGTCCGGCCTACAGTTCGCGGCAGTTTCGCCAGATGATTCCTGCAGACCTGCTTAGTCGCGGTAGCGACGGCATGCGAGAGCTCCGGACGCCAGTCCGGGGCGTTTAGTCAACTGATTCTCCTTTTACCGGCGCACACCACGATTTTCGCGGTCGCTCGTGGTTGCAGTTAGAATGCAATGGACGGCCGAGATGCACTCGGCCGCCCGTTGGCCTCTTGTCCGGGGCAATTGGTTTGTTGCGGTGAAGATCAGAATGATACTCAGCCCTACCTCGCTGGCCTGCAAATTGAGCGTTTTTACCTTGCTCGGACTGTCAATTCCAGCGTCCGCTGTGGGCCAGAAGGCACCCCGGCTGGTGAGGCCGGTTGAACTTCGTCGCGATGACGCGTCGGTCCGCGCCTCACCCCATATTGTTCCCGGTTCCCACGTCAAGATTTACATCCCCAGCTTGCCGTACCTGTATACATCGCATGCGGTCAACGGCGCCCTGATCAAACCGTCCAACAACCCGGAGGGCTGGGAATACGACATGGCGGTCGAACATCGTCAGATTGACGAGACGACTTATGAATTCGACCTTCGGCAAGACGTCAAGTTTCAGGACGGCAGTCCGTTCAACGCTGATGCCGTCATCATGAACATGGATGCGTTCAAGCTCCAGCCAACGCTTTACAGCAAGATCGATCAAGTGTTCGACTACGCTGAAAAGATCGACGACGACACCGTACGTTTTCATTTGACTGAAGAGTACGGATGTTTCATGAACGATCTGATCTGGATGCAATTTTATACGAAGGAATATTTGCAGATAAATGGAGGATGGGGTGGCAAGACGACCTGCCCGAACCTGTCCCGGCCCGGCCCGTTTGGCCTCGGACCCTATGTGCTCAAGGAAGGCTACATCGAAGGCGACCGTGCAACATCCAAAGCCGTCTTGGAAGCAAACCCACTGCACTGGGACAAGGAGTTTCCAAAAGTCGAGAAGATCACCGTGTACACCAAGTTGGATTCGGTCGAAGCCAAAGACATGGTTCTGTACCAGGAAGGTGAACTGGACATTGCTTTGATCGCGCCCGAATACAAAGTCGAAACGATTCTTTCGCCCTTTGGCAAAGTGGTCACCTCGTTGTCCAACGATAACATCGCGATCCATACGAACCTGATCAACGGCAACCCGAAATTGCGAGAGACAGCGATTCGGCGGGCACTTAACGAGGCGTTGAACCAACAGTATCTGTTGCACTTTGTGTTTGAGAACGAGGGAGTCTTATCGCCGACTCAAGCGTCTCCTTTCTTCCCGGGAGTGGGCGAGGTCGCCAAAACCCTTCGCGCGTATTCGGAGATCGAGGATCCTTATCAACCCGCCAAACAAGTCAGGCTGAGAAGGATACTCGACGGCTTACGTCTGAAAGTCTTGACTCAAGACCGCTTCCTTTCGATGTGGCGAGGGATTCAAACACAACTCGGCAAAGTTGGCGTAACGCTGGATATCGTGGTGGCTGACAGCGAAAGCGAAATCTTCGGACCGTTGCTCCAAACCAATGCCAACCAGAACGAAGTGTCCTGGGATCTCTTGGTTTGGGGTAATGACGATTGGTTCTTCAACCATCCCTTTACCGCATTCTTCGTTTATCGCACCAACAACGCGTGGAGCACGGTGTACCCTGATCCGATCATGGACGGATACATCGAGGAGATGTTCCGGGTGAGCGTCAACGATCCCGAGTTTGTCGACGTGTCGAGAAAAATCATGCAGCGGGCTTACGACGAGGCGTACATGTTGTTCGTCCCCACGCCGAATAAAGTCTTCGCGGTGAACAAGGAGGTTTACTATGAACCTTATCGCATGGCGTGTGCCCCACTATGGAAGATCCAAGTGACGGACCGACACTGGTCGATTCGAAAAGGAAGCTACCCCAAAAAATTAAGAGGTCCCGTTCATCTGACGCGGTTTCCTCGTACCGAGGAATCGAAATGATGCGTAATCGTGGTGTATCGCTCAAACTAATCGCATTGGTCACCGTTTCGGTGATCGCTTTTTGCGTGATGGGTATTTTTGGAGTTTCGACCACACGCGATACCTTTGAATCGGTTCGCGAAGTACGTCAAACAGCTGTGGAGTTTCGCAAAAGTACGCTTGAGATCACCGAGCCTCTCAATCAATTGCGGCAACTCTCGCTCAAGATGGTCATGTCGCCGGACCAAAGAATGCGGATCGAGCTAAACGATCTGCAACAACAAAAAACGCGTGAGATCGATGGGGTCCTGGCGAGCTGGGACACCGCGAATGCCGACATGGACGAACTCGCCGCGTTCAACGCACTTCGAACCAGTTGGGCCCGTTATAAAACCATCAAGGACGTAACGGTCGCGAAAGTGTTGAAATACTATCGAGAGGAAGCGTTCATCAACGCCATTCAAGCGGAGAACGAGCAGTTCGAAGATGTAAAAGATCACTTGAACAATTGGATGGCCGCCAAGCAACAGGATGCAGATGAAGCTTATGACGCCGCAGAAACGCGTTACTCCAATTCGATTCGGCTGTACCTAATCGTCATCGTGGCGTTGACACTGTTGGTTGGGACGATCGGTTATCTAACCGCAACCACGATCATCGGCCCGATCGAAAAGATGCGGCGGGTCGCGACGAAGATCGCAGACCATGCCAGCACGGGTTCGCTGGGATTGTTGGACGAGCGTATCGAGCTGAAATCCAACGACGAACTGGGCGCTCTCGCGACGGCTTTCAACCAGATGGTTGAGAACATGCAGATAAGTTTGAAACGGCTTTCCGAAGAAGAAAAAAGGACCCAGGCTATTTTGAACTCGGCTGCAGATGGAATTTTGACCGTCGACTCCGACGGTCGGGTGCGATCCATCAATGCGGCGGCGGAACGCCTCTTTGCTTGCTCTGCCGACAAAGCGATCGGTTCCGACGTGGTCGAGTTTCTACCTGCATATAGCCTCAACGGGACACTTGGAAACACGACAGAACACGGAGGAAAACTTTCCGCCGGCGGAGAGAGTGAAGTCCATGTGCATACGCGTGACGGTCGCCAGCAACCCATCGCTCTGCGAATCAGCGAAATGAGCTATGGCGGTGAAACATTGACGATCGCGACGTTGCAGGACATCACCGCCCGCAAAGCGGATGAAGAAGAGCGACGGACTTTGTTCCGAGCGATTCGCAATGCCGTCCAAAGATTGGCTGTCGCCAGCCGGCAAATTCTCGCTTCGACATCGGAACAATCAGTCGGCACCCAGATACAGGCTGCAAGCATCGCTCAGACGGTTTCGACAGTAAACGAAATCTCCCAAACCGCCCAGCAAGCCGCGCAGCGTTCAAGCGAAGTTGCCGATTCAGCACGCCAAGCCGACGATGTTGGAAATGAGGGACGTTCCGCGATCGAGGAATCGATCCACGCCATGGAGCAGGTCCAGATCCAGGTCGAATCGCTCGCAACAAGTATCTTGTCGCTCGCCGAACGCGCCCAGGCGATCGGAGAAATCACCGCAACTGTCAAAGAGATCGCCGAACAAACCAACGTACTGGCACTCAACGCCGCCGTCGAAGCCTCTCGGGCAGGTGAACATGGAAAGGGGTTCGCGGTCGTCGCATCGGAAGTGAAATCGCTCGCCCAGCAATCCAAAAATGCGACCAACCAAGTTCGAACGATCCTCACCGAGATCCAACAGGCGACGCAGGAAGCTGTCCTCTCGACTGAGAACGGCAACAAGGCGGTAGCCTCGGCCAGCCATATCGTCGGCAAGGCTGGTGATACGATCAATCAACTTGTCGCGACTCTAGCGGTCTCGGCGAAATTGGCCGCGCAAATCTCTGCATCAGCCAGTCAGCAAGCAATCGGTGTCAGCCAATTGAAGGACGGGATGACCGATATCAATGGTGTCACCCAACGCCAAGCTGAAACGATCAAGCAGATCGAACATTCGGCGCAGAACCTTAATGAACTTAGTAATGAATTGGCAGACTTGACGGCCTGAACGAGCCATACCTCAAGGAAGTGGTGAATTTTGCACACTGGGTTGCCATGTCGCGGAAGTGAGCGATCTCCTGCGGCGAATGGACGCGCTGAAAACAAGGGTCGGCGTGCTTTCCGGATTCGTACCAAATAGACCGATTCGCGAAGAGCATGCCGGCGATCGATCTGACATTGGGTTAACGCTCCTTGCGAGTGCGTTATCTGACCTGGACCGTGGGTCGCCTGATCCGGAGGCTCGCGTCCCTGCCGTCAAAAGACTTAGCGGAACGGCGCAAGCCGTCCGGTCTCACACCGAGTTTTTACGCTGATAAAGTCCCAACTCGACAGCACCGCCTTTTCGCGGTAAGGGCAGGGAAGATCTCATGATTTCGGTTCATTACCGATCCGGCTATTCGGTGATCCAACTCATTGAGATATCGATCGGCCCCCTTTTCCGCTCACAACGCAACCACTGACCGCTGCCGCGCGGGATCGTCTGCCCAGATCAGGATCTCACCTGAAAATTCCATCACTTTCACGGACGCACTTGCGATTTCTACGTGGATGGCGAAGCGGACGTTGCCGGTGGTGCTCGGTCTCGGAGAGCCCGAGCTACGTGACATGCTGCGTAGAAAGAAACGCTGTCCAGCTAACGCTTTGCCCGACAAGGATTGTCGTCGCACACGCGAAGGGCTCACGTTAGCTGGAGCCTAACTAGGGTTAGATTGAGTGATGGATGAGCAAACCGAAGTGCGACAATGCGCAACACCGAGCCCACCATTCATAAAGTTCCTCGACACGATGCCACACTCACCGGTTAGACGTGGCAATGAGTCACGGTCTTCTATCGAACGCTCAAATCGAAACCTGGCGATCGATTTGGCTTTCGCTCCACGGCAAAATCATGAGGAGCAACCGCGGGCGATCAGGAACGTCGCATCAGACATAGCAAATAGCGCAGGTAATTGATCGCAAGCAAGAGTTTTCAAGCTACCGCACGTGCAACTTGTTGCGAACAGCTGTCACCGCGGGGACGTGGCGGACAATTTCTT
Organism: Aporhodopirellula aestuarii; assembly: GCF_023701485.1. GTDB lineage: Bacteria > Planctomycetota > Planctomycetia > Pirellulales > Pirellulaceae > Rhodopirellula > Rhodopirellula aestuarii. The sequence continues at coordinate 44,150 of NZ_JAMQBK010000084.1, read as the reverse complement.
GAGCGAGCTGTTTGAGATAAAACGAATCAACGGTTCCAAACAGCGTAGCAACGCCTTGGTCGACGCGGCAACGTGCCTCACGCAACCCGCATCGATTCGAATCAGCGAGTGCTTGCAGGATCGCTTCCACGACCGGATCGACTCGGCGTGGCGGTGTGATCAGCAGTGACTTTGACTGTCTTGGCTGGTCAAGCGTAGTGAACATTCAGGTACCCCGTTATTTGTGTTCGTGCCCAAAAACAACAGATGCCAAACAAGCATCCTTCTTGTTTTAGAGTGACTCGTCATGCGGACCAGTCCCAAGCGCCACGATGATAAGAGGATTATATCCAAGCAACCACCTGATGATGGTTTCGACGCTCAATTTACAGCCGACGCATCATTGTTCATCTTCATGAATACACCTTCGAGTTGGACACTTCCGATTTGTCTCTACATCGTTGGGGACCCGACCCGCCTACGCAGTCGCAAGCTCCATGCCAATTCGCACCCAACATGGTTTCGACGTTGCGGCCGAGCATGACCAACAACGAACCAGCTTGGTTGATTGGCGTCCAACGCAAGAACCGTGCTTTCGCGACCCAAGTTCTCTATTGTGATGCCAACTTGGCATTCTGACAGCGGTTTGTGCCTAGCAAGACACACCACACGTGGTGAGATGCATGCAGCGACGCCGCGTCCACTTCGATGTTGCCAGCAAATGATTTCTTTTGACTCGATTTTTCTGCCCCTCGGCCTGCCGACTTGAAGTGTGCAGGGAAGTGCACCAATCGTCATAACTGTGCGAAACGTCACGCGGATCGTGCGTCCTGCGCACATTATGCGGGTTAATGGACGCTAAAACCGGGGCGATCTTAGCAAAATGGATGGGGGTACGATGTTTGCAAGTTAACGCAGTGAGCATCAACACATTGGGTGCCTGATGTCGTCCGTCTAAACTGATCCGAGGCAATACGATGAGCGCCACACAAACCGACTTGCGGACTCCTATTCATAGCTTCATGCGGCGACAGCCGATCACGGTTATGGAAACCGACACGATCCAAGATGCCGTTGAAAAGATGACGGAGGAACATCTCTCCGCCTTGCCTGTCGTTGATCAGGACGGTTGCCTGAAGGGCATTATCACGGTGAGCGACATGTTGCGTTTGATCCAGGATGCGGAACGAACGCTCGACTGCGACATGGCGATCTACGACGAAAGCTATCTGGTTGTCGATCTGATCCGAGAATGCTTGGGCAGCGACGAAGTCGCGAGCGTGATGTCGAATGCGACCGTCACGGCAGAGCAGAACGATTCACTGCAGAAAGTCGCGCAGTTGATGGTCAAACATCAAGTTCACCATGTTCCGGTCATCAACCATGACAAACGACTGCTCGGAATCGTGTCGGCGACTGACTATGTTTCGTTTGTCGCAGAGATGACCTGAGTAGTCCGATTCCCCGGTGGCGATTCGATCTCGCCACCTTGACGCAATTTGGGTCACCGCGGGTACGAGGCGGACGCTCGCGGTGGCTCTGTTTTTTTGCGCGGCGGCAGCAGGACGACGCACTCCCCTCCCAAAGTGCCTCGACGTCCTGCGGACGGGCATTCCGCTCTCATCGAATCGCGAATGCTCATCGAATCGCGAATGCTCATCGAATCGCGAATGCTCATCGAATCGGGAAACTCACGAGCCGAGTTGCAACCATTCGGGGCGGAACAGCATGCAGAGCCCGAGGGCGAGAATGACTAAGCCGCTGAGCAATTTCAGCCACTGTCCTTCTCGTTCCTGCAGCTTTCGATGCGAAAGCGTGACGACGACGATCGAAACCAGAACCATGTCGTCGAGCATGTAAGCGAGAATGTAGATCAGCAGGTACAGGTGGTTTTGCCAAAGCGGCAATTCTTGCAGCGTGAGGACTTGGGTGAAAAGCGCCGGCAGACCGGCGGTGCAGAGCAGCTCGACCATGTTCACGACGACGGCCAGCGCCACCGCACCCGCGATCGCCGCGGTCAAGTATTTCGCTTCGACGATCTTTCGTACCCGGCGATAAAGCCCGGGCTTTTGGCTCTCGGGAATCGAAAACGAGATGCCCTTTTTGAACGCAAAAAAATCCTTGACGTTCACCACACCGATAAAAAGCGCTAGCACTCCCAGGGCAATCTGCACGGGTCTGGCGATGCCGATAAACAGAAAGAGGCTCAACCAAGCGGCCATGAATGCGTAATAGGCCGCCCCGCTGACGAACACGAACGTTCCTGCAATGAGAATAATCTTGCGTCGATCTTTGACGTTCACCAGGACACTTAGCAGGAACACCAATACCCACATCGCGCACGGGTTAAATCCGTCGACCAACCCGACCAGAAAAGAGAACAGAGGCATCCCCAAATCTCGGACTCGCAGTTCGCCGAAGACAGGCACCTCGATGGACTCGACACTTTCCGCCGATGCGATCGGTTCGTCGTCGAAGGATGCTTCACCCGTATCCGCGTCGGTGGCTTCGTCGGGCAATGCGAACTCCCCCATGTCCATCACCGATTCATTCGCCGGCTCATCGCCAGCAATGTCCTCCTGCAACATTCCGGTCATCCAAAGCTGCGGCATCAGGAGCAACGGACCCGTTCCGCGTATCGGCAACCTGCTGGATTGGTCGTTGATCCCTGGCGACGGTGTGATACGAGATTTTTTCCGGATCAAATCCTCGATCTGTTTTCCGGTTACCTCATCCCCTTGATACCCGATAATGACATGCCTGCCGAAATCGATGACAGGCAGACCTGGAGCAGACCCACCGCCACGACAGAGCGCCTCCCAACGCTGGCGGGCGGCGACGTCGTTGGTGATTTCATAGATGCGGAAACGGATCGCGGGCCATCGCTTTTCGAGCACCTTGAGAAAGCGTTTGGCATCGATACAGTGCTGGCAGGTGGCCCGGGTGTAGACGTCCGCGGTAAAAAGTTCTTCGATCGCCGGTCCACTCGTCGCGGCGTTCTCAAACCCAAAATACATCCGGTCGCAGCAATAGAACGCGGGGACGACTGGTTTGTCGCGTCCCGCTTTTTGGGTCAGTTCATACAGTCGGGCCAGATGCTGGCGGTCTTTGATCACGTCTCGCGTGATGACCTCCAATCCCTGGACTCGAGCTTCGAGGTCGCGGACGTAATTCGCGACGGTCTCGGCGGAGGCCAAGTCGCCGCGAACGAAAACTTCCATCTGCACAATGTTGGGAGGTTCGTCGGCAACACACCGCGACGACGTCTCGCCTAGCAAAACAAGCAAACCACAGGAAGCAACGAGCAGGGGCAGCAGGCGGGTCATGAGGGGACTCATGGTGGGTGGGGGAACGTATCATTAGACCCGAGAGCGTGATGTGGTCGCAAAAAATATGCCGCTACGCCTTTTTGCCGCCTCAGACCTCTCCCACACGGACGTTCCGCTCGCTACAAGATCTTCCAATGGATTGCCGATCGATGCGCGCGTGCAGATGAGCGCGCAACCAAGGCACAAACTGTGTCGAATCGGCCTTACCAACAAAAGCCGAATGATCACACGAGAGCGTCGGCCGATAGCAGGACGCAGGGCGCCTGACATTCCCGATCGGCATGGCCCTGCCGAACCGTTCCGCATAAGCTCACCCCATGACCCAATCCCTTATCCACGACCTTCTGATCATCCTCAGCGCCGGATTAGTCGCTGCGTTGGTCTGTCGTTGGATGCGGTCGACGGTCCTGATCGGTTATCTGGTCGTGGGAGCGTTGCTAGGCCAGGGCGGTCTGGGATGGATCTCGAATGACGCTCATCAACTCGAACATTTCGCCGAAGTCGGTGTGTTCTTGCTGTTGTTCTCCATCGGCATCGAGTTTTCGCTGGATGACCTGAGTCGCTTGGGTAAAAACTTTTTGATCGGCGGTTTCGCTCAAATGAGTTTGGTGGGGATCCCCGTCTCGGCCACCTTGGTCGGACTCGGTTTGACGTGGCAGTCATCGGTTTTGATCGGATCGGGGGTCGCGTTCAGCAGCACGGTGTTGGTTTTCAAAGCGTTGTCGGACTGGGGGCAGTCACGCAAAACGCACGGCCGACGGGCGATCGGAATCTTGCTGTTTCAGGACGCGGCTCTGGTCCCGCTATTGTTGCTCGTTCCGCTACTGACCGGATCGGCCAAAGCCCCCGGCCTGCACGCGTACGTCACGCTGGCCGCAATCTCGATCGCTTTCATTTTTGTCATCGCGGCGCTGCGTGGATTACTTTCGCTGTGGGTGATCCCGTTCTTCGCGGGTTACCGCAGTCCCGAGCTGGTAATTTTGTTCACAATCGTTTCGCTCGGTGGCGTCACGTTGGGTGCGCACGAGGTCGGATTGCCACCCGCGGTGGGTGCCTTTGCAGCGGGATTGATTTTCAACGGCAACCGTTGGACTCACCAGATCGATGCGCTTGTGTTGCCGTTTCGCGAAACATTTGCCGCGATCTTTTTTGTCGGTCTCGGACTGATTTTTGATCCCCGTTTGTTTTGGCAAGAACCACTCGTGATGTTGTCAGCACTCGCGGGCGTCGTTGTGATTAAAACTTTGGCCGGAGCGGTGGCGCTTCGTTTGACAGGCATGCCGTTTCGCCATTCGCTCGGAATGGGCTTGGGCCTGGCGCACATCGGTGAGTTTGCATTTGTGCTGGTGTTACTCGGGCTTCAATCCGGCGTGGTCGAAGAAATCGAATATCAACGCGTTGTTGCTGTGGCGGTCGGTTCACTTGTCTTGACGCCACCGCTCATGCAGACCGGACTTCGACTCATCGGTGTAGGCTCGATGACGGACGAAGCGGAAGCGGATATGGTTACCGTTAAGATGCCCAACGAGCGTGCTACGGTCATCGGAGCGGGGCCGATCGGCGGCCGACTGACCTCCCAGCTCGAGACGATGGGGAAAGACGTCTGTCTCATTGACCTCAGCCCCATCAACCTGCAACCGTTCGCGCAGGCGGGTTTCCGGACGGTTGTGGGTGACGCCAGCGACGGGCAAGTGTTGAAATTGGCCGGTGTGATCGATTGCCCACTGTGTGTGGTTTGCGTCCCGCAAGACGTCTCGGCGGTCAAAATTGTGCGGGCGATTCGCAAGATCAATCGTTCGGGAAAACTTATTGTGCGATGTCGATATCAAGCCAGTGCGCCACGGTTAAAGCGACTCGGCGTGAATCACATTGTCGCCGAAGAGGCCGAGGCAACACTCGCCCTGATGCGGGCACTGAGCAAAATCGACTCGGCGTGATTCGCGAACCACCTTTGCCCCGCGAACGCGTGCCCTACGCGAAAGTCGATTCCCTGCCCGGTATCAAGCGGACAATCGGGTGAGTGGAACCCCGACACCGGGGCTCCCGAGGTGTTGCAAGCGCCCGGGCAGTGTTCCTGTCAACATTTTTGGGATTTTGCCCCTTCTCCGCGGTAACAGCGATTAGCAGAATATCGCGTGTTAATGATCCCCTACCCGCGCTGATGCGTGAATCCTGCCTGAAAGTGCCCCACATGCAACCTGCTCGCCTTGGTTTGAGTTTGGTTTGTTTCGTTTCTCTGTTTTGCTCCGTATCGAACGCTCAAACGCGTGACCCGATGGATTGGCCGGCGTGGAACGGCCCGAACCAAGACCGCGTGTCGCTCGAAACCGGCTTGGTCGATCGCTTTGATCCCAAGGGTGGAGATGGCAGCAACGTCATTTTCAAAAGCGAACTGGCGGCTGGTATCTCGACGCCGATCGTGATGAACGGGCGTCTCTTTACGATCGTGCGAGACCAACCCGGAACTCCTCGAGACGCCGAGAAGGTGATCTGCCTCGACGCGTCTTCAGGCGAACTGTTGTGGGAAAACATCTACAACGTCTTCCTTTCTGATCTTCCCGCCGAACGCGTTGGTTGGTCCAACGTTTGTGGTGATCCCGAATCCAATCGTGTGTATGCGTTGGGCGCGTGCTGTCTGTTCCAATGCCTGGACGCGGAAAGCGGCAAGACGCTGTGGTCGCGATCGCTCAGCGAAGAGTTCGGCATGCTCAGCACGTATGGCGGGCGAACAAACACACCTGTCGTTTTTGAAAACTTGGTCATCATCAGCGGCGTGACGACGGGTTGGGACACGTCGGCGAAACCGGCTCATCGCTTCTTCGCGTTTGACAAGATGGACGGACAACTCGTTTGGACAACCAGCACACGCCCGCTACCCGAAGACACCACGTACAGCACCCCGGTGATTCGCATGATCGACGGGCAAGCTGTGATGATCGCCGGTGCCGGTGATGGGAACGTGTACGGAATGCAGCCGCGCACCGGAAAGATTCTGTGGAGCGAAACGATCTCTCGCCGCGGGATCAACACTTCCGCTGCGGTCGACTCGAGCGGAAAAGTCTTTGCGACTCACGGCGAAGAGAATCCTGAGGGTACCGCGATGGGCGCCGTTGTCTGCATCGATTCGTTGTTTGCGTCACCCGATTCGGCGTCGGCGGAATTGTGGCGGACCGAGGAACTCACCGTTGGAAAAAGTTCGCCGTTGTTGCTCGATGGCCGGCTGTATGTCGTCGAGGACTCGTCGCGGATGCATGTCTTAGACACCGAAACGGGAGAGCTGATTGGAAAACCGCTCAAGCTCGGAACGGCGATGCGAGGCAGCTTGTTATATGCTGACGGTAAAATTTACGCGGCAACGTCAACGGGTATCTTCCACGTCATGCGGCCGACCGAAAACGGCGTCGAAACGTTGTTCAAAGTTCGCTTGCCCAAGGGACACGACGTCGGCGGTTCGCCCATTGCATCACACGGCAAGATCTACCTTCCCACGACTGCAGGTTTGTACTGTATCGGCGAGCCACAAACACGCCCCGCACTCGCGAAGAACACGTCACCTGACCCGGAAACTCCGAGTCAAAACGCGACGGAAAATTCCGTCGCGCAGTTGCAGCTAATTCCTGCCGAAGCGATCGTTCGACCGGGCGAATCGCTGCCATTGAAAGTCGGGGCATTTGACGTCAACGGTGCTCGCGTTGCCACACCGCCTTTCAATTCGATCCGTTTTAGCGTCTCCGGCGACGCAAACATTGACGCCAACGGCGTGCTCCATGTCGCCGACTCGGACTCGCACGGCGCGATTACCGTTACCGCTTCCCTTAATGACATCGACGCCCAATCTCGTTTGCGGGCTATCGGTCCGCTGCCGTGGCATTTCGACTTTGCCGCCGGCGAGGTTCCGGTCACTTGGATCGGCGCTCGATATCGCCACGAGCCTCGGGTCGTCGACGGTGACCCCGCGATCGTGAAGATCACGACGATCCCCAAAGGCACCCGTAGCCAAACTTGGTTTGGGCCCACCGAACTGCATGACTACACCATCACGGCCGATGTTAAAGCCGCCGGGGGCACCGCCAAACTGCCTGACATGGGCGTCATCGCTCAGCGATACACATTGGACTTGATGGGTGAATCGCAGCAGTTGCAAATCCGAACGTGGGCCGCCCAGTTGAGGATGGCCAAGAGCGTGCCGCTGGAGTGGAAAGCGGACCAGTGGTACACGCTGAAACTTCGCGCCTCGAACGAAGATGGACTCGCGGTACTGCGTGGCAAAGTTTGGCCGCGTTCCGAATCCGAGCCCGCGGATTGGATGATCACGGCAACGGATGAGTCGCCTAACACGATCGGCAGCCCCGGACTGTTCGGAAACGCTACCAACGCGGAGATCATTATCGACAACGTGAACGTGAGTGCGAACGAATAACCGTCGCACGCCCGCAGACCAATCGCCTCCCTATCACATCGAGGCGTAACCGTTCCGCTGGCGTCAACACCGCATCACACGTCCTGCCCTCTTCGTCGAGATCTCCCGATTGCCTTCCTCCGCCTACACGCCACCTTCCACCACGGTCAAATGGATCGTCTGTATCATTGCGGCGATCGGATTCGCGTTCGACATCTACGAATTGTTGATGTTGCCGCTGATCCTTCGTCCGGCGCTTTCCGAATTGGTCGGTGCGTTGCCCGGCACACCCGAATTTGAGTACTGGCGTGGCATCCTGTTTTTCGTACCCGCCATGGTTGGTGGCGTGTTCGGATTGCTCGGCGGATACCTCACGGACCTATGGGGGCGTCGCCGTGTGCTCGTCATCAGCATCTTCTTGTACGCCTTATCGGCAATGGCGAGTGGATTCGTAACCTCGGTCGAATGGCTGCTGTTCTTTCGCTGCACAACGTTCATTGGCGTGTGTGTTGAATTCGTTGCCGCGGTCGCGTGGCTGGCAGAATTGTTTCCCGAACCCAAACAACGCGAGGCGGTGTTGGGATACACGCAAGCGTTCTCATCGATCGGCGGGTTATTGGTCACCGGCGCCAACTACCTCTCGATTCACTACGCGGCGTCGCTACCTGAAATCGTCGGCGGCCATGAAGCGTGGCGGTACACGGTCATTTCAGGCGTGATCCCAGCGATCCCGTTGATCCTGATCCGGCCGTTCTTGCCTGAGTCGCCTCAATGGGCGCAGATGAAAGCCGAAGGCACGTTGCAGCGTCCGAGCATCGCGGAGTTGTTCGCACCGAAACTACGTCGCACGACGATCGTGACCACGTTGATGTTCGCTTGCAGTTACGGGGCGGCCTTCGGAGCGTTGCAGCAAACCCCTTCGATCGTTCCGAACTTGCCGGAAGTGCAAGAGGCGACCGCGGACATGCCCGTGCCGCAGCGGAAGCAAACCGAACAAAAGATCGCAGCCACGGTGAACGGATATCAAGAGTTCGGCGGCCTGGTCGGTCGTTTCGTACTCGCTTCGCTCGCGATGATCATCGTCAGTCGGCGTTGGCTCTTGCGAGTGTTTCAGTGGCCGGGATTGTTCCTCGTGCCGTTGCTGTACTTCTATCCCGCACGCGATAACCTCGAATTGCTCAAGTGGGGCATTTTCGTCGCCGGCATGCTGACGGTGGCCCAGTTCAGCTTTTGGGGCAACTACCTGCCGCGTGTCTTCCCACTGCATCTACGTGGGACCGGAGAGAGCTTTGCCGCGAACATCGGCGGCCGCATGATCGGGACTTCATTCGCCGCCGTGACGGCTTACGTGACCACGCTTTTGCCATCCGGCAGCACCGCGGTCGCGGCGGGCATTGTCGCATTGTTCGTCTACGCGCTTGGCAGCGTGTTGTCGTTCTATCTTCCCGAACCACCGGAAGAGATTGAATGATTGCCGTTCAAACGCATTCGGCGGAAGAGCAAAACATTGGCGTTTTTAACTCTCGCGTAGCTGAGTCTCTTCGAGGCTGGAAAAGCGGGTGATGCGCGCAGTTCTCGGTCTTGGAAAGACCGAGCTACGTGAAAAGTCACGTCGTCTAGCTAAGCCAGCGGTGCTCATGGCCGTTTGGCCGGGTGAACCAGCCCAAAACAGCATCTTCCAAACTCCCGCGTCTCGGCTCGCTCAAACGACGGTTCCGCGAAAGCGAAATCAAGAGAAGCCGAGAGATTCGTTCGCACCAATCAGCGGTTGATCTTGGCACTCGCAGGCATGGCTTGAGTTCCCTGACTGCTAGCGTTTGCATCCGTTGCCGACGGTTTCATGGCGACATCAAACGTTGAGCTCGAGTTCGCTGCGGCGATGTTCCACTGCGGGGTATTCCCCTGCATGCTTGGAACGTCCATCGTTTGGCGGCTGACCGGAGCACTGCGGTGGATCGTCGTCGTCATCAATCCGCTCGTTGGGGGCGTGTTGCCCGCATTGGCGAGTTGCCATTGACGAAACTCAGGTGAGTATCGCTGGGCGAGTGTGGCCGCTGAGCTGTCCTTGGTACCGGGCAGAAGCACCGTCGTTGGACTACCCTGAACCGGTTTGCCCTCTTTGGTCACGAAAGAGGCAACGAGCGAAACGCGGGTTTGTTTTCCGCCAACGGCATCCCACGGGATCCAAACACTGTAAGACGCACCGAGATCGGATTGGCTGAAGTGTCGGGTAAACTGCTCGGGAGTGAACTCAAAACGCTTGACCGCTTGAGAGCCATCCGGGTTCTTTGCGTTTTCATCAAAGCCGAGAACCACCAACGTTCCGTCGACGGGTACGGCGCGAGATTTCTCGTCGTAGAAAAACATTCGGGCGCCAAAACCGCGTGTGGGCACGCGGCCGGCTTGGGTGAGCGTATCGGGAGTCCACGTCGAAGCTAGCTTGACCGGATTGGGATACGGCTCGGGCTGATCACTCTTCGACTTCGCCCACGGCATCCGTTCGGCGAGACTCTTCGGTGGCTTCGGTGACACCACCGAATCGTCCTTCTTTTGAAAGGTCGAGCAACCACTCAACGTCGTACCGACGATGCCGGCCAGCAGCAGATTTTTGAAGGTATTGTTTTTCATGGTTACTTACTCGGTGAGATGAACGAACTCAGTTTTCCGTTGAAGTTCGACCAACGTCCTGGTCGTTCCTTCGGAGGCTCGAGGGAAGCCGGAGGGCCAGTCGATGCGGTTTTCATGACGTTTGTTTGGGTCGGCGACGCTGCCGATGCTCCCGAAACGGGAACGGGTGGGAGCGTTTGCTGAACCGGGGCAGGCAATATCTCCGTGGACGGAACCGGAAGTTCATTGGCTGGTGCCGGGATACTGGTTGAATCAGGTGACCACACGCCAGGTGCGTCGTTCGCTGGCAATGGTGCGTAGTATTCCGAACCCAACATGCCTTCATCGGAGATGATCGATTCACCAGGTGCGAGTTCAATTCCAGGAACAGTGGGTGAGACCGCTTCCGCAGGAACCGCTGTTCCCTGGTACATCGGGATCCCGGTGCGAACGGCCGAGTGCTTCGGCATGTCAGCGGCGGGGAACACGTCGACGGTTGGATGCACGTCGGGATAGATCGTCGGTCCGATGGCGGGTCCCCACAATCCGTAGCCGCCCGACAGTCCTTCATCGCCGTGTGCTTCGACAACGTCAGCGAGGCACCAGCTCATGCGGCTCGACTCGGCTTGTTTGACGTACTCGAGATCTTCGTTTCCGGTGACCAAAACAGGCGTCATGACCACGAGAAGTTCAGTGCGGAATTCACGCTCACGGTCGTATTTGAAAAAGGTGCCCAAGAGCGGAATGTCCGCGAGGTACGGAACACGTTTGGTCGAGTTGTCGCGGCGTTTGGTGATCAAACCACCAAAGACAACCGTTTGCCCGTCAAACGCGGTGACGGTCGCCTGAGCGGTCGTCGTATCGATCGCCGGAACAAAGATCGGGTTATTATTGTTGTCGAAACCGATGTTTTGACCCACCGTGTTATTAATCGCCGACCGTGTCGCATCGATGGCCATCAGGATCAAACCGTCGGCCCCAACGCGTGGTGTAACGCGGAGGATGATACCGATATCAACATCTTCAATCCCAATCAGGGTCTGTCCCTGGGCAGTGGTCGAAATTTCCGTTGGCCGCGGGAATTGCTGACCGACCTGGACGAAACCTTCCGTATTGTCCGCGGTCATGATCTCTGGGCGACTGAGGATTTGCAGGCGATCGGCCGTTTGCAACGTACGCAGGAACATACTGATCGATTCGCTGGCGGCCGAGAAAACAAACCCGCCGTTATTGGTCGAGTCGAGCACACTTTGAGCGACCCCAAATGTCGTCACGCCCTGAGACGCGAGGTCTTCGCGTCCTGTTGTGTTTAAGTTCGGCAACCCGGCATTGTTGAAGTTGAATCCCGGATTCGATGCGGTCCCCGCGATGCCTCGGTCGAACAAGATCGAGTCTTGCAAGCCGAACTCACCACCGAGTTCGAATCCGTCGCTCAACGCGACTTCTGCGATCAGCGTCTTGATCAGCACCATCGGCGGACGACGGTCGAGACGGTCGATCAACTGACGCACCTCTTCATACATCCGCGGTGAAACGCTGAGCAAGAGACTGTTTGTTTGCCCTTCGGCAACCACGATCAAATCACGATCTGGCAAATCGTAGGGACCGAGTCCTTGCTGCAATTGTGGAATAATGTTTTGCGATTGTTGACGCGAGCTCACATACTCTTGAATCGCGGTCGCAATGTTGATAGCGATCTGGTTCTTAAGCCAAATGACTTCGGTGATCCGTTCGGCGAATCCGGCACTGTCGAGACGCAACAAGATGCTTTCGACAACTTCGAGATCCTCCGCCGAACCACTGGCGATGATACTGTTGGTTCGAGCGTCGGTGGAGAACCGTAATGGCACAAGAGCACTCTCGGCGGCAGACAAAGACGGCAAACCGGCTTGGTTGCCCGCACCAATGCTTGTACCGGAGGTACCGGCGTCGTCGCCGAACAGGTTTTGCAGTGCCGTCGTCAATTGTGCCGCATCGCTGTTTTCGATCGTAAACACCTTCACCAATGAGTCGATGCCGGGTGCTTGGTCGAGCTGACGGATCAGTTCTGCGATCAGCGACATGCCTTCGCTCGGGGCGCGGACCACGATCGCGTTGGCGTTGCTGTCCGCCGTGATCACGGTGCCTGACAAGATCCCAGATTCCAGGATCGCATTTCCGGAGTTCCCCAGCGACACGATGGAAATTGATGCCGACTTGGTCGTCGTATCGTCAGGAACATTTTCTGGTTCGGCGGAGATCGCGTCTTCGAGAACCGGTGCAAGATCCTCGGCACGTGCGTTACGCAACGGGAAGATGCGAATTTGGCTGGTGGACGCCGATTGACGAACGTCGAGTTGTTCGACCAGACGAGTCACTTCGCTCATGTCACGCGGTGACGCGGCGATGATCAATGAGTTCGTGCGATAGTCGGCACTGATGCGGACACGGTTGCCCAATCCTGGACGCTGGTCGCTGTCTTCACCGGGTACCGCTGTAAAGAATTCGCGGATAGTGGCTTCGGCGTCGTTTGCCGAGGCGTGTTTGAGCCGGAAGACTCGCAGTCGGTCCGTTTCCGGAATCGGCTGATCGATTTTGTCAACCAGTTCCATAACCGCCTTGATCGCTTCCGCACGACCAATCAACAGCAACGCGTTGGGTGCGTCGAGCGAGGTGATGCTGACATCACCTTGCCGGGCCGACAGGACGTCTTCATAGAGCTGTGCAAGCAGCGTCGCCACTGCGTTGGAATCCGCGTGCTGCAACTGGCGCACTTCGACTTCCGGTTGGGTGATTTTGGCTTGAGCTTCGATCTCGGCGATCACTTCTTTGATGCGTTCGACATCGCGTTTGGCACCTTTGATGATGATCAAACCGGAATCGGGCACGATTTGAATTTCGGTATCACCGATTACACCACCGTCGGTGTCATCATCGCCGTCCGAAGCTGCGACATCAGCCGAGGGTGTCGGAGAATCTTCTTCGGTTGTTTCGTCTGTATTTTGGGCGAACGCGACGGTCTTGAATCCAGCCGATTGAAAGGTCGGTTTGCCGGCCGTCGAGGCGGGGCGCGTGATTCGGCGGACAGGTTGAACCGCGTTTCGTTCGTCGAGACTTCGCAGCAAACGGATCGCCCGTTGAACCGGTGCGGGTTCGGCATGAACGAGACGAAGAATTTCCGTCCGTTCATTGGTGAAGCGGGTTGGCGAATCGATTGCACTGAGCACTTGCTGCCACATGGCATGCGACTGCGGGAGCGCCGTGATGGCGACTTGGTTTGCACGGCGGTCGACATCAATATGGGAACTGCCGGAATCTCCAAGGTTGATTTGGAAAGAAGCCCGTTCACCATTACGGCTGGTCGTGACCGGCACGTTGCTGCCCGCGATCGTCCGTAACGTGTCTTCCGCTTCACGCCAACTGACGTGAATCAGGTGCACATTCATTTGCGTCGGCTGGCCAGAATTCGCCTCAGGTGCCAAACGCTGAACGAGAGCCGCGGCATCCTCTGCGATTTGCTTTTGAATCGACGGAGGTGCCATCACGAGCAACGATCCGCCACCGCGGTCATCCGCAGTAATGGTCACACCGGCTTCGCTGTGATAATGCAGATTCAATCGCGTTGCGATCGGATCGATGAGTTGACGCGGGACCGCGATTTGACGCAGCTCCGGTGCATCAGGACGGTCAGCAGCAAGGTACGCGGCATCCCAACACGTAAGTGCCAAGATCAACGTCCCGACAAGTGACCATCTCTGTTCGATTGTCGAACGAATACTTGCGTGAAACACCATGCGATTCCTGCTACCGATTGAATGCCTCTCGGCATCACCCTTGATACCGAGTCAATACGAAAATTAGAAAATTCCCGTACAATCGATTTCATCGTCACATGCAGTCCTCTCACTTGAGGGCAGAGACGGCCCGTAAACCGGTTTCTCAAGGGATTTTCACAATTTCTATACAGGCGTACGTCACTCGCTGCCGCATTTGTCCAGTTGGCTTTTGCCAACGTGCAAATTGATCAGTGAGTCGGCAAAACAGGGCGAATTCTGTTTACCCAGCCTTTTATATGACCTTTCAGCCAACCGGATTCCAGGCTTTTCGGAGGCGATCGTCTCAGTCCGAAACGGCGAAAAAAGATGGCGAGCTCAAGCCGTCGCTCATTCCATTCCCGGCCTTGCGGCCCGACTTTCACGCGTAATTTTCGCATGCAGCGGGGTGCTTTGCCTGTCGAGGGTGCCCACTCCACCGGGGTCACTGACAAATGCCTAGCCATGCCGACCGCTCTCGTAGCGGAAACATGATCGCGGCACGATCGAACGAATTCTCAGAACAAGGGTGTCGCTTCGCCTTCGTCGGTCATTTGCCACGGCGTCCACACGATTGTCGGTTCCCCGATTTTCAGGTCACCTTTGCGGGGCGGGATGACGGTGACTTCGAGTTCGCGAGCTTCGAGTTCTAAACGATGAGTGAGTTCGGCAAGCTCGGCTTCGAGCCGGTCGCTCATGTCTTGCATGTCGAGCTTGTACTGCTCCAACGTTTCTTGGGCACGTTTGACGTCACCACGTTCCTGTGCCGCCTTGGTCGCGCTGCGGGCGGCAGTCGACATTTTCGAAACATTCCGGCTGCTCGCGACTTTGCGTCCCATGAATGCGCCGAGCACAGAAGCACCGAACGACATCAGCGATGACATTTTAGCCGCGTCGTATTGATCCGATTCTCGCGCGACACGCTCTTCCGCCGTGCGAATCTTTCCCTCAATCGATTTCATCTTCTTGAGATACTTCATTCGCAATTTGTCAGTTTCGAGATCGCGATGTTCCCGCGCCGCTTGCTCGAAATGTACCCGAGCCTCGGATTCACTTAATCCCGGCGGTGCGTACTCGCCAAGCGTTGGGCTCTTGTACAGTTCCATCGGATGATGCCGGTACAAGTATTCTTTGAATGCAGTGTTGATGGACTTCACCGTGCGTGCACTGCAAAGCTCATCAGGTAGTGGCGAAAATGTGAACGACGAATCAGGCTCATCTTCCAATTTGGCGTCAGGGTCGAGCATCTCGCTGGATTCCCAAACGTCACTTGGCACGCCATTCCCGCAACGTAGCAACCTGCTGACGTCCATCCATGAATCGACACCCGCGGTGCTTTTGACGTGATGCAACGTGCCGGTGCCGAGCAGGGCTGCGCGATAGATTCGATCGCCTTCCCCACGCACATATCGATTCGGGAAAAGAAAGGATTCCTTCACTCCTTGCGGTAGCACGGGACGGGTCGGCGTCACGGATGTTTTTGCCACCGTTTCGTTTTGGCTTTTCGCGATCGCAGCAAGTTCGGCTTTCCGGTCAGCCATCAATCGTGAGATCTGATCACGTGCGAGCGGTCCGGCAAGAAACGACATCGCCCATCGAGTTTGAAAAACCGTTGGAGCATCGTCGTGCACGTTGTTCATCAGGAACACACGGCTTCCGAGCGACGCCAGCAACTGCTCCATCGCGTTGCGATCAAACGGCTTGCCCGACTGAGCGGCGGCGCCTTCGAGTCCCTCGAGCACGCGAGCTTTATCGCGTTCGGTTTGCAAACGTCCGAGAAACCACGTGCCGATGTTCGAAAGACCTTTGTAATCCAGATCGACCGGGTTTTGCGTCGCGAGCATGACACCGAGTCCAAATGCACGCGCCTGTTTGAGCAACGTCAACATCGGTGGCTTCGACGGCGGGTTCGCGACGGGCGGGAAATAGCCGGCGACTTCATCCATGTATAGCAGCGCCCGCAGCGAACTCGTCCCACTCTGCGTGCGCATCCACGAAACGACTTCATTGAGCAAAATCGTGACGAAGAACATCCGTTCATGGTCACTCAGATGCGCGATCGAGATGATCGATAGTCTTGGCTTACCGTCGGGTGTGTGCAGTAGCTTCTTGATCGATAACGCTTCCCCATCGAGCCATGTCGAGAACGCGGGCGAAGCGAGAAGATTATTGAGCGTCATTGCCAGCTTGCTTCGATCACTGGCGGACATAAACGAATCGAGGTCCAGCACACCGACACGGTTAATCGGTGGCGAGGTGATCAAACCGATCAAATTGCCGATCGAAATGTTTTGGCCCTTCCTCCAACAATGATCGAGGATCGAGCTAATCAGGATATGTTCGCGAGAGAGCAGCGGATCGGCGTCTATGCCCAGCAAGGTGAGCAATCCCGACGCGGCACCTGTGACGTGTTCACGCATCGCATCGGCATCGGCGAGCACCTCCGCCGGTGGCGTGTCAAAACTCTTGAGCACCGTGAGCGGCAAACCAATATTGCTGCCCGGCGTGTAGATCGCAACATCCGCGGCGGCTTTGAATCTCGCCACCCTTTCCGATGTCTGTCCCCAAGATTCCAAGCCGGCTTTCCATTTTTCCGCCGTCGAGGTTGCGAACTGGTCGAGCGTCTTGCCTTTGCGGCTCGCTTCACCGGGTTCCAACCAAGGTCGGAAATCAGAAGGCTCCAGATTGGGAAACGCGAGCATCAGGTTGGCGAGATCGCCCTTGGGATCAATGCAGATCGCCGGGATACCATCAATCGCAGCTTCCTCGAGCAATGACAAACACAACCCCGTCTTGCCGCTGCCGGTCATCCCCACGCACATCGCATGCGTGCATAGGTCTTTGGAATCGTACAACAACAGGTCATCGAGCAGCTTCCCGTTGGGCAAATCGTAGTACCGGCCCAAGTAGAAGGTCGCCAGCTTTTCGAAAACATCCGGTGAGGGCACGGCCATGGCAAAATCAGTTGTCGAAGGAATGCGTAAAAACGAGGAGCGTGTTAACATACAAAATCAAAACGCTCAGCGTAGGTCCGATACGACCTGGTACGTTCTCTCCCCTTCAATCTGCGCCCACACTACATGCTAGATCTTTACGACAAAATCCAAGAAACTTGCGAGTTTATTCGCCAACACACCAGCCTGACTCCTCGCGCCGGAGTCATCCTTGGAACAGGCTTGGGAGGCTTGGTCGGCGATATCGAGGTCGAGGCGACGCTGGATTACAACGACATCCCTCACTTTCTCAACTCCACCGCGACGAGCCACGCCGGACGATTGGTGATTGGCAAACTCGGTGGCGTTCCAGTGATGGCGATGGAAGGTCGTTTTCACTTCTACGAAGGTTACGCGCTTAAAGACATCACTTTGCCGGTTCGCGTTTTCAAAGAGCTCGGCGCGGAACTGCTCATTGTTAGCAACGCCTGCGGGGGACTGAACCCACATTACAACAGCGGCGACATCATGGTGATCGAGGACCAGATCAATTTGCTGGGCGGCAACCCGTTGATCGGGATCAATGACGATCGCCTCGGCCCCAGGTTCCCCGACATGTGCGAACCGTACAGCCATGAGTGGATCGAGCGGACGATGAAGGTCGCTCACCGCGAAGGGATTTTCCCGCACAAAGGCGTCTTTGTCGCAGTGGCAGGCCCTTGCCTGGAAACCCGTGCGGAATATCGGTTCCTACGCCAAATCGGGGCGGATGTCGTCGGCATGAGCACCGTGCCGGAAACCATCGTAGCGGTTCACTGTGGCTTGAAAGTCGTCGGCCTGAGTGTGATCACAGACATGTGTTTGCCTGATGCGATCAAACCCGCCGTTGTCAGCGAAATTATCGCGGTCGCCAACGAAGCCGAACCAAAACTTCGAGCGATCGTTCGCGGCGTGATCGGCGAACTGAACACTTAAGCGACGCGCATAAAAAAAGGTGCGAAAGATTACTTTCGCACCGTGGGTTTCGTTCGTGGAGATTGGTTATCGGCCGAGCCAAGGCATCGCGTCAGCACTGATCCGGTTTCTGACCGGTTCAGGCAACGGGTTCTGATAGTTCGGTGGTCGAGCGCCGAGATCATTCGGTGCGATGTCATCAAGCGGGAACGGATCGTGGACGACCGCGTTGGCTTGTTGCTGGTTCATGTTTCCGGCGGCTGGCAAAAACGATCGACCGCGACATCCTGCGGCGACAACCGCGAACAAGAGGCACGAAGCGATCCCCAGATGGAACGTGGTGCGCATGGGATCTTCTTTCCGTGAAGGTAAATGGGTTTGGAGGGATGATGAGCATCGCTTCGCAAATGGGAGGTTGCGAATGCGAGGGACACCATCCTTCGTAATTTCGGAAATCTGGGTCGCTCGTACTCAATCAAAAATTCGGCTGCCGCCGAAGAGTTTGAGGCGTGTTCGGGTCAATGGGACATTTCGGATTACAACGTGTCTCGAACAGGTCACTGGAATGAGTTCGAGTTTTCTTTCATATCGGGAATCGTCACGACGTTCGGCAAACAACCAACTTGTCGACTTGGCACCCCGACACCGAAGCGACGTAGCAGAGGCATCACGCTGCGGGATGGGGGTTGGAACATGTGGGTGTCTCTAGAAGGAAAAATACCTCAACCAGTTGCGGAAACGCTGCCCGGGTACGTAGGCCACTGGTTGCCCCCATAATCCCTGCCCGACTTGAACGGGATAAGTCTCTTGGCCGAATGTCACGAGACTTCCGACCGGCGCGGCAGTCGCGGCACTGGCGGGCGGGACGGCGTAGGTCGGCATGGCTGCCGGTGCGGCAATTTGTGCGGGTGGTGCAATGTACGGACCGGCATAACTCGTCGGCGCGACACTGCCGCAACCACAAGTGTCGCCGTACGGACTCATCGCCGAGTATGAACTCGCAGGAGTGATCAATCGGCAATCACTCATCGTCGCAAATCCCCCATTGGACAACTGGGGTGGGGCAACGGGCTGATAATCCGCGATCGGCCCACTGGGGTAAGACTGGGTTCCCGGACTTGGTAGCGAGCGAGGAGCGGTTTCAGCCCCGAGCGCCGCGTTGTTGCCAGGAACGTTGTAGCTCGGCGGTGGAGACAACTGCGGCTGAATCGTCGGTGGGGCAGGCTGCAGGTTTTGAGATGAACCAAATTGCTGCGACGATCCCGGCAACAGATTCGGAGGCGTGTTCAACGGTGGTGGCGTGTATTGGTCTGGCGCGGTCATCCCGCCGGCGTCCGACGGCAAGGCGAACCCGCCCGATTGCATCGCGACCTGACGGACGTTTCCGTATGCGTTTGCATTTCGGGGATCTGCGCGAAAACCGGTCTGGATGTAGCGGACGTTCTGAGCGTTTTGATTGTAACCGTCGTTGGGTGTGGCAGCATAGTTTTGCGTGGCACCATAGTTCTGATTGCCACGTGGGTTGGGCTCGGCGCGTGAATACTGATCCACCGCGCTGGCACTACCGATCGGTCGAAACGGAAGCGATGCCGTCTCCGCGTGAAGAGTGTGTGTCCCCGTTGCTCCCGTGTCGACAAACGTCCACAGATAGAAAAACGTCGTGAACAACAGGACTTGAAACAGTCCCAGGGAATCCTTTTTCTTACGTCTCATCGTACGCTCCATCTTCGCAGTTCCATCCTCTGCGTCTCACCACAACGATGAGCCGAATGTGCTTCCTACAGTTTCGTGTGTTTGCGAAAAGTCAAGGGAATTTCCACCGCACTTTTCCTGTGTTTTCCAACACTTCCGTGAAACACCCGCGTGAAACCGCCATCGCTGCACCACGGTGCCAAAACACATGCGATCACCTTCAGCGGTACCAAGAAATCGCCATCAAGGGCAAGGCTGAATTCGTGCCGGTTAACCGGTCTTATCCGTCTAGACCCGCAGCGCGTCGCGTAGGATTTCAGCGGGGTGCAAGGCACGCCTACCGGTGCCATCGAGAATTTGATGACGGCATGACGTTCCAGCCGCGGCAATCAACGTTGCCTCGCTCGCCGCGCGAATCGTCGGCAAAAGAACCAACTCGCCGATCTGCATCGACAGTTCGTAATGTTCGCGTTCATAGCCGAACGATCCGGCCATTCCACAACATCCACAGCGAATCAATGAAGCCGAATAGTTCTGCGGCAGCTGCAATATTTTCAAAACCGGCAGCATCGACCCGAGTGCCTTCTGATGACAGTGACCATGAATCAAGATCGAACTCGTTTCATCGGTGAACATATCGGGCGTGACATATCCCGCTTCCACTTCACTGGCCAACCATTCGTCAAACAAGAAGCAATGCTCCGCCAATCGCGTTGCAGCATCGCGTCTTACTTCTCCAACGAGTTGCGGATACTCGTCTCGAAAGGACAGCAGCGCCGACGGCTCAACCCCGATCAGCGGTTGCTCACTCCCAACGATACCGCTGAGCCTGTCGACATTTTGTCGGGCGATCTCTTGGGCGTTTCGCAGCAAGCCTTTTGACATGGAGCTACGCCCACTTTCGACATGCCGGGGGATCTCCACTTCGTAACCAATACGTTCGAGCAACTCGACCACCGCCCGTCCAATTTCGGGTTCACCGAAATGTGTGAACTCGTCGGCGAACAGGAACACTTTGCGTCCGTTGCGAGGCAATCCGCGAAAGCGCCCTTGCCGATTGCTGAACCAACTGCGGAAGTTTTGCCGTGCGGACTTCGGAATTGAACGTTCGGGATGAAAGCCGATCACGCGGTTCATCAATCGCCGGATCATCGGAATGCCGGTCAGCGCATTGAAGACCCCAGGAGCAAATCCGATGATCGATTGGGCACGAACGTAGCCTGCGATCATCCGAGTTCGTCGAGGCACTCCATTGGCATCGTAGTAGTGCTGCAAAAACTCCGCTTTCAATTTCCCCACGTCGACCGTCGACGGGCATTCCGACTTGCATCCCTTGCACGACAAACAAAGATCCATCACTTCCATGATCTCTTCGCTGTCGAACGGATTCGCTTTCGTCGATGACGTCAAGATCTGTCGCAGCGTGTTGGCTCGCGCCCTTGTCGTGTCCTTCTCGTTTCGCGTCGCCATGTAACTCGGGCACATCACGCCGCCGGCGAGGTGCGTCTTGCGACAATCACCTGAACCGTTACACATTTCGGCTGCGCGTAGAATGCCGCGGTCGGCGGAGAAATCGAAGATCGTTTCGATCTGTTCCCCAGACGTTTGCCCCGGCGTGTACCGCAGCGAGGTGTTCATCTTCGGTGTATCAACGATCTTGTTTGGATTGAAAATACAATTCGGATCCCAGACCTGTTTGATTTCGCGAATGAGCGCGTAGTTAGCTTCTCCAATCATTTGTTTCAGGAATTCGCCACGCAATCGGCCGTCCCCGTGTTCCCCTGACAGCGAACCGCGATAGCGTTTGACGATTGCCGCGACTTCCAACGCGACTTCACGAAAAAGACGCGTGCCCTCTTCGGTTTTGAGATTGATGATCGGGCGGAGGTGAATTTCACCGGAACCCGCGTGCGCGTACTTCACGCATTCGAGTCCGAAGCGGTCGCGGAGCAGCGCATTGACTTCCGCGATGTACGCGGGCAAGTCCTGCACGTCGACCGCGGTGTCCTCGATCACCGGAACGGTCTTTTCATCGCCCGGGATGTTCCCCAGCAGTCCCAACCCGGCTTTACGCAGATCCCACACGCGTTCGCCTTCGTCGCCAAACAAGATCGGAAAGTGATAGCCGAGCCCCGCGGTTTTCATCTCGCTCACGATACGATCTTGGACGCCGCGCACTTCAGCTTCAGTCTGCCCACGGACTTCCGTGACTAGAATCGCGGCAGGGTCGCCTTGAAGAAAGAAACGGTTGTGTCGATGCTCAATACTTCGCTGGGTGCAATTCAAAATCACATCATCGATTAACTCACACGCATCGATATCGTGTCGCACCGCGATCAAGGTCGCCTCCAACGCCTCGGTAACACTCAGAAAGTGGGCGCACATCAATCCGGAACACGGCGGCCTCAGCGGGAGAATGCGCAGTTTGATTTCGGTCGCAAAGAACAGCGTCCCTTCGCTGCCCGCGACCAGATTGCAGAAATTGAATGGACGTCGGTTTTCTTCTGAACGCGAGTTTTCATCCGTTGAGGTATCCGCGAGCGCATCGGACTGCATCAGAAGGTCGACCGCGTACCCGGTATTGCGTCTGCGGATGTTCGGCTTCGGAAACTCGCGTTCGATTTCGCCGCGAACCATCAGATCGCTTAACCGCTCCCGGGCGTGACGATACAGCCGCGTTTCGAGCGAATCCGCCGCTTCACACTTTTGCGAAAATTGTGTCGGCGTGAGATCACCAAAGGTCACTTCGCTACCATCGGAAAGGTAGCCGCGCAATTCGATCAGGTGATCACGCGTACTGCCGAATTTGATGCTGTTGCTGCCGCAGGAGTTGTTACCCACCATGCCGCCGATCATCGCTCGGTTTTGCGTGGACGTTTCCGGGGCAAACCAATACCCAAGCGGCGCCAAGTGCGTATTCAGTTCGTTACGGATCACGCCCGGTTGGACTCGCACCCATCCTTCGGTTTCGTTGACTTCGAAAATTTTTGTGAAATGTCTCGAAACATCAACCACGATGCCACGTCCGACCACTTGTCCGGCGAGCGATGTTCCCGCGGTTCGCGGAATCAGTCCGATCCGATGCTCCCCGGCAAACCGAATGAGCACCCGCAAATCTTGCTCGCACGTCGGGATCGCTACGGCCGCAGGCATTTCTTGGTAGGCGGACGCATCGGTGGCGTAGATCCGCCGCATCAGATCACCGGTATGCAATTCTCCAGAGAGTTCCTGGGCGAGCGTTCTCCAATCATCCGGCGAGGGTGGGTTCGGTGCGGCGTGATTCATCAATTGTCAAATTTTCAGCGGGAGCCTTTAACATACGCTCGCCCGACCAAGGGTTGGCACTGGGTGGGAGCGTTTGGTTTCGGCCGCATTGTATCGGCTCCCTCGATCCGCACCAAACGTTCGCTTAGGTGTGATTTTGCCAAAACCGCCAACAACAAGTTTTGCGCGCCCGATGAGCGGCACGACCGTGCCTTACCTGTATCAGGATTCGCAGAAACGATACGCTATCACAATGCGGGCTTTCCGCTCCGAGTACTTTCATCACGGGTGATTTCACCATGTCAGTCGCTTCCGAAATTCAACGTTTGACTGAATTACGCAATCAAGGTGCGTTGACTGAAGCTGAGTTTCAAGAGGCAAAGGCAAAAGTCCTCGCGGGCCAGCCGTATGGTTACCACCAACCAGACGGCTTCCATCAACCGTATGGCTTCAACGTCCCCTCGGCGTCCGCAAACCAGATGGCGATGATTCTGCACTTCTCGCAGTACTTGGGGTTCATCGTTCCGATGCTCGGATTCGTAGCCCCGATCTTGATCTGGCAATTGAAGAAGGACGAAATCCCGGAACTCGACATCCATGGACGAATTGTCGCGAACTGGATGCTCTCCTCGCTGCTCTATTCGCTCATCTCGGCGGTATTGATCGTCGTACTGATCGGAATTCTTGGCTTGATCATTGTCGGTTTGCTCTCACTGATCTATCCGATCATCGGCGGCATCAAAGCGAACGAAGGCGAGCCGTGGGATTACCCCGGCAGCATCCGATTTTTCTAACGAATAGCCTCGGGCTTGAGTGTATGCAGCGGCCGTTTTCTCGCGTTGCTGGTCCGGTTAACGCCTGAAGCGTGTGTTAAGTCTGCCGGATCGAAAAAAAATGGACTCTCGGCTACGATGACGCTTTCCATCACCCCGCCCCTCTCCAAATCACAAACAACATGATTCGCGTTGCTCTGATCGGTTCGACAGGTTACACGGCCCTTGAGGTCGCCCGATTGCTCCTGGCTCACGGGAAGGCGGAATTAACCGTCGCAACGAGCCGTTCGGACGAAGGAAAACCGCTGTCGGAAATCCATCCGTCACTCGCCGGACGTTGTGACATTGCTTTACAACCGTTTGATCCCGAGCAGATCGCCAAGCAGGCCGACGTCGCGATGTGCTGTCTGCCACACGGGGCTTCGGCCGAGAGTGTGCGGGACTTGGCATCGGCCGGTATCCGCGTGATCGACTTCAGCGCTGACTTCCGTCTGTCGTCTGTTCCGCTGTATGAACAGTGGTACGGCGTCACGCACCCATGGCCTGAGCGGGTCGGCAACGTCGTTTACGGAATGCCTGAATTCTTCGCCCAAGAAATTGCGACCGCCGATGTGGTCGCCAACCCGGGTTGCTATCCGACATCCGCGATCATGCCACTGGCTCCACTCGTTCGCGCCGGCCTGATCCAAACCGACGATATCATCATCGACTCCAAGAGCGGTGTCAGCGGTGCGGGCCGGTCTCCAAAGCTCGGCACGTTGTACTGCGAAGCCAACGAATCGATTTCGGCCTACTCGATCGCGTCACACCGGCACGGTCCTGAAATGCAAGATCTGATTCACCGGATTTCGGGCAAGACCGTGGACGTGTTATTCACGCCGCACCTGACGCCGATGGACCGCGGAATCTTGTCGACCATGTATGCTCGGCCGGAGCTGCAAAAAGGCGATACCGTCGAGAGCGTCAAGGCGCGTTTAATGGCCGAACTGCGAGAAACCTACCGTGACCAGCCATTCATTCATGTCGTTGACCATCTGCCAGCGACGAAGCATGTCGTGATGACCAATCATGTTCAAATGACTGTGCGTGTCGCGGGTCCGAGTGATGCACCGGGTCGAGTGATCATCGTGTGTGCGATCGACAACTTGTCCAAGGGCGCCAGTGGTGCGGCGATCCAAAACATGAATGTGATGTTCGGCGTCGATCAAATGATGGGACTGTGAGCGACAACAATCCCCTCGAACTGCCACGTGACGATGACGGATGGCCGACCTGGCCACTGCAGAGTCAAGCGATCTTTGACTCGATCCAACGTGTCTGGGCCAGCGGTGAGTGGGGGCATTACCAATCAACGATTCACGACGAGTGTGTCGCGGCTGTCACGCGAGCAATGAGCGCACAGTTCGCCGCAGAATCCCCGATTCCCTCACCGTGGATCAGTTTTGGCGAACGAGTCGGCCGCCAACCGGACGTGCGACTTTGTTCGAGCGGCTCGGTTGCGATTGAACTGGCACTGCGGGCGTGCGGTATCACGGCGGGTG
This sequence comes from Aporhodopirellula aestuarii, assembly GCF_023701485.1. Lineage (GTDB taxonomy): Bacteria > Planctomycetota > Planctomycetia > Pirellulales > Pirellulaceae > Rhodopirellula > Rhodopirellula aestuarii. The sequence continues at coordinate 18,888 of NZ_JAMQBK010000084.1, read as the reverse complement.
ATGAGGTGGTGGTTGCCGCGTACGATTATCCGGGAAACTTTCGAACGATCGAGCTGCTCGGCGCGACACCGGTCCTAGTCGATGTTCGTTCCGGCGGCGTGACCATCGATCCCGAATCGCTGAGTCGAATCTCGGGCGACTCCGTCAAGGCGGTCGTTGTTTCTCATCTGTACGGCGAGCTTGCTGACGTCATCGCGATTCGTGAGATTTGCGATCAGCGGAACTGGATGTTGATCGAAGACGCCTGTCAGGTCCCGGGGGCGGGATGGTGCAGCGGCGCCCACACGGATCATGCTCCACCCCCAACCTTCATTCCTGTCGGCGCGGTCGCGGATATTGCGACGCTGAGTTTCGGCGGCAGCAAATTGTTGTCGGCGGGAAACGGCGGTGCCGTCGTGACTCGCGACGACCGATTGTCGGCTCGCTTGCGAGCCTACGGGGATCGTCCCAGTGACGCGTGTGCATTTTCGGCTCTACAGTGCGCGGCGTTGATCCCCCAACTCGAGATGCTCGACCTGCTCAATCACCACCGCGCACACATGGCAGGTCGGCTGCGGGCGTGGGACTGGTCCTCATGCAACGCCGCCCCGATTGGCCACATCGCCGACGATCAACGTCCGGCGTTCTACAAATTTGCCCTGATCGCTGGTGATGGGCAAGAACGCAGTGAGCTGCTCAGTCGATTGCGACGGATCGGATTGCCGGTTGGGGAAGGCTTCCGCGGCATGCATGCGACGAGCGACCGGCGAAGTCGCAAGCCGGTGCCACTGGATTGTTCACGTGATCTCAGCGAACGATGTGTCGTGATCGATCATCGAGCTCTGTTGGCGGACGACTTGATCGAGCGACTGGACTCGGTTGCCGGTTGAAGGAATCAAGGATGCAGCATCAGATGACAGGTTTTGTTGCAATACTTGAGGTACGAACAGCCTAAAACTCGCGTGTCCCTTTTTCACTCCTTCCGACTGGCTCGTCGAAGTCGGTCCATGATCGCGATGCCCAGGCCCGACTCCTCACACGAGACGACTTCGATGAGGTCGTAGTCACCTGCGTCGGCTTCCCGCAGCAGCGCGTACAGTCCCGCGGCCGCAGTCTCAAGATTGCCGTCAGGAGAGAACGACCAAACGTCGACCACTCCCTTTGGCACGACGCCATTGATCGCTCCGAAGATGATTCGCAACACACGGCGATCCGAGCTGTCCCTTTGGTCGCCTCTCTCCATTGGAGATTCGTTTAATAAAATGAGCGGGGTACGTGGTGAGTAGTGCTTTGCAAATTGCCCGGGTGCCGCGACGCGGGAGGGTGCATCGCTAGCGACAGCCGAATCCGCGTTTTGGATTGGTCCAAGCACCGTTTCACCCAACGCATCGGCGAGACACTCGGCTGAAATGCCGCCACTGCGGAGCACGCGGGCGGGCGTGGACTCAGTTCCCAAAAACAGGATCGTCGACTCGAGCCCTACGCGACAAGGGCCACCGTCGAGAATCATCGCCACTTGATCGCCCAGTCCATCGGCAACGTGATCCGCCGTCGTCGGGCTCACGTAATTCGATGGGTTCGCGCTCGGCGCCGCCACCGGGATGGGCCGGCCTGCGGTAATTGCGAGTTGACGGAGCAACTCCAAGGCGACCGGGTGATCGGGGACACGAACCGCCACGGTATCACCGCCCGCGGTGACATGATCGAGGATCGAGTGGTGGCGGGGACCGATCAGGGTTAGCGGGCCCGGCCAAAACTTGCCGAGACGTTCGATGCGTTGGCGAAGAACAGGGGCGAGGTCACCGGCAAACAGTGAGATTGCGTCTTCGGCGCAGCCGACATGCAGAATCAGCGGGTTGGTTCGCGGGCGATTTTTTGCCGCAAATATTTTATCGACCGCTGACTCAACGTCCCCGCGGGCCGCCAATCCGTAGACCGTTTCAGTGGGCAGTCCGACGAGCTCACCTGCGAGCAGGCATTCAACGGCGCGAGCAATCGAGTCGCTCGACGGGGGCTGAATCTTGGAAGGGGAGAGTGGCTTGGAGAGTTTCATCGCCGCTCAGCTTACCAGGGACCCCGCCGAAATGTGAGGGATGCCTGTCGAGATCGGTTCGACAGGACCGTCGCCATGCGCCTGCACCGATGGCAATTCGACAATGAACGTTGAGCCCTTTCCTGGTTCGCTGTCGACCCGGACGCTTCCCCCCAAGGCGGTCGACAGGTTCTTGACGATCGCCAACCCGAGTCCGGTGCTCGACGTGGCCATCTCCGCACTGCGTGACCCGCGATAGAACCGCTCAAAGATCTTGGTCTGGTCCTTCTCCGCGATGCCGACGCCGGTATCGGCGACGATAAGCTGCCAACGATCGCTCGCCTGCACGAGCCTGACGTCGATCCGTCCGCCGCGAGGGGTGTAGCGGATCGCGTTTCCGATCAAGTTGTTTGCGATCGTCAACGTCGCTTCGCTGTCGGCGAGCACTTTGGCTGAGTTGCCATCGTCATGAAAGTTCAGCTCCAAACCGCTCGCTTGGGCAACCGGACTGTACGTCCGCACTGATTCCAAGACCGATTCCCGCAACGAAATACTGGCGATATTCATCTGCGCCCGTCCGGATTGGGCTCTGGCGAGTTGCATCATGTCGGCGACGAGTCGTTCCAAACGCTGACACTGGGCCGTGATCGAATTCATGAAATGGATCGCCATCGCGGGGTCGTCCGCAGCCGCTAACTGAACCGTCTCAGCGTACCCCTTGATCGCAGCCAGCGGCGTTTTTAGCTCGTGAGAAACATTGGCGATGAACTCTCGCCGCATCCCTTCGAGCTGCCTTGCCTTGGTTTCGTCTCGCAGAGAGAGCTGGACCTTAAACGACTCACCGTCGTCAATCACCTCGGCACGAATCCGCACCGGCAGAATGCTTTCGCCACGATGAAATTCGATCACGGATTCTTGTGGTTGACGCTCGTTGATTGCCAACCCGATCAGGCGGATCAGCTTCGGTTGACGTACCCAATCGGCGATCGAACGTCCCAGCAGCGAATCGCGACCTTCGAGTCCCAAGAGGCGAACCGCGGATGGATTGATCAAAAGGATCGACAACTCCGTCGACAACACGACGACGCCGTCAGTGAGTTGCACCAACGCGGAGGCACCGAGTCGTGATTGCGACTCAAGTGATTTGAGTTCACGCACAGCTTTCGCAGCGGCTTCTCGCGAGTTCGCTTCCACCGTTTTTATTTTTTGAATCGCGACCGTGTCGCGTCCTGCACCACGGCGGGCGATAAACAAGAGCGCGGCGGAGGCGACCACCACGATGATCCAGTTCGATGCCCCGAAGGCCGCCATTCCCACCAACACTGCTACACTGAGCCATGACCAAGGATCCGCCGCGACGGATGGCCGCAATGGGCTGGTCGGCCAAACTGTGTCGAGCCTTGAGATGGGTCCAGACATGAAGTCGCCGTGTGAGAGTAGGATGGGTTTAGGCGGCATTTTCGGTTACGCTCAAGAGCGTCATTGTACCCGCCTCAGGTTAGTTTGACGAACGCATCGCATCGCATTGTCCGTTAAAAACGTGTGAAGTATGAACCCCGACGAAGCCCAATCGACGCTGGAACATGGTTTTCCGCCGCATCACGAATCGGAAGAATGGATCGGCGCAAAACACATCGAGCTCACCGACTTGGCCGGCGGCTGCTTGATGACATTGAGCTCCGCCGCGATTACATGTTTCCTTCTTACCCTCAATGGCGCATTAGTGTTGGCTTTGATGTCAACAGCAGCCGCAGCGGGTGTGGAATGGGTCAATGGTGAACGGATCGGTCAATTCATCCTGTTTGCGGCGCCAATCTCGTTGGCAGTGGGCCAGTGGATGATGCTCGATACATTGCGAAGAATCCTTCGCCGGCGAAAGAAAAAGCCGATGCACGAGCTGGCCTAAGTACTGGCCTAAACCAACGACGCCCCGTTCCCGCTGGCGTCAGGTCTGCTGATTGCGATCTCCCACAGGGCCAAACGATCGCCGCGACTTGCCTTGCCACCACCTTTGCGCAGGTCTAGGCGGTCACGGGGAGGGGCGAATTTTGAGTCTACTTGGCCGCAAGGCTGGCCCCCGAGCCCGGCCATCCGCCCCTAACGAAGGCGGATTCTAGAAGGCACGCCCCCCTCAGCCGACCGGGATTACTGGCCGTTTGCGGTTAGGCCAAACGATGTCGTAGCGACCGAAATCATGCGGAATCGCATCACTTTTGGTGTTTTGACGGCCGTGACGCCCTCTGATCGCCCAAAATCAGCAAACTTCGGCTCCCGAGAGCGATCTTCTCCTCGATCACCGGCGTATCACGCAGACCCCTCACCTCTCGACGGAGATTTTCGTATGAATGGTTCCTGGCATTTGGGTCGATTCGCTGGCATCGATGTGCGTCTCCACTGGACGTTTCTGCTGTTGCCGTTGTGGATTTATTTTTCGAATCTGGCTTCTGGCAACGGTACGATCGCCGCACTCGGCGCCGTGCTAATGATCTTCGCGGTGTTCGCTTGCGTTCTCTTGCACGAATTCGGACACGCGTTGACCGCCCGTCGGTTTGGGATCTCAACCCGGGACATCACGTTGCTGCCCATCGGCGGCGTCGCGAGCCTCGAAGACATGCCTCGGGAACCTTGGAAAGAACTCGCGATCGCGATAGCCGGGCCTTTCGTCAACGTTGTGATCGCGGCCTCGCTGTTTGCGGGATTGTGGATCGCCAACCCCGTTGCGGGACCGGTGAGTTTCTTCATTAGCCAATTGGCAATCGTGAACGTCGCCCTGGTTGTCTTCAACATGCTACCCGCCTTCCCGATGGACGGCGGACGCGTACTGCGAGCAATCCTCGCGATGAAACTGCCGTACTTACGCGCAACCGTGATCGCTGCTCGAGTAGGTCAATGCACCGCTGCGGGATTCGGACTGCTCGGCTTGATCGGCGGCAATCTGCTGCTCGTCTTCATTGCCGGATTCATCGTGCTCGCTGCACAAGGCGAGTCGATCCGCGTCCGGTTGGAAGGCCTCACCTCCAAGTCGACTGCGGCATCACAGGAAGACTTCGTATGGGAATCTGAGGTCACGACACCGTACCCGAATGAGTCGAGCGAAGCTGTCAAAGCACGTTTACTCGAGCAAACTGCCGCGCAGTCTACCTCCTCGCGTTCGCTGCCTGTCATCAGCACCCAGTGGAACTCGCGCAGCGCACTCGGTTGGCTGGGGAAGGATTCACTCGATGAGTTCCTCGTCTCCAGTGGTGGTTCGGTGATCGGCATGCTCGGCAAGAGCGATCTGCGTCATGCTGTTCGAAACGGACGCGGTGCCATGACGATCGACCGGTTACTCGCATCTGGTGCGTGCCAGTTACGCCCCGTCGCCTGATCCTCGCTCGCGTTACGATCGGACGCGATCTACAAGATCAAGTTCATTCCCAACACGAGGCTATCCTGCACAACATCTCGATCGCTCACGGTCGTGATGTTGATCAACGGGGCGAATCCGCTGCTGCGAACATATTCAACTGAAGCCTGGCAGTGGTCTCCCAACCGCTTGCCATATCCGATGACGAGTTGGCTGTTGAACTCGAATTCACTGCCTGATGGGCCTTGCTCGCCGGAACTCCAACTCACGCTGGCATGAGAACCTCGCGGGCCCCGATCAAACCAATACGCCGCCTCGGCTCGATACGCAAAGACAGTCGACGCAGTCACCGGCCAATCATCGGTGGTCGTCACGTATTCCCCCGCCAAAGTGATTCGGTCGACGTCGAGCCGTCCATTGACGGACCAAGCGCTGTTGTAGTCCGCACCAAACTGGTTCGCATCGAGATGTTCGGCGGTGAACCCGTCGTAAATCGTCCCGAGCAAAAACCCGCTGCCGAGCTGCAATCGGTTGTCGATGTGATCTCCGACGGTATAAGTCACGTTCGCCGCGAGGTTATTGAGTTTCCCCCGTTCGGGAGAATCGTTCAGCCGAATGCCACGCCCGCCGTTAATTCCTGCCAGCGTCACGTCCCATGTGCCATCGTGGTACCCACCTCCGATACCTTCAGCAAGTGCGGCAAAGTAGTGCCACGTGACGCTCTGCGTGAACGGACTCAACGTACTGAAATCGCCAAACCCGACGCTCTTCTTTCCGATGTAAAGATAGAAAGGTGACACGCGCCAATCACCAATTACCGCGTACGCTTGTCGGACCTGAAGGCTGCCCTGCTTAAAATCACCAAACGAAAACACGTCCGAGAACAGCACTTCGGTGTAAACGCTCGCAAAAGGCGCTACGTGAGCAGTCGCGTGAGCATTCGCTTGCAGCATCCGTGCATCGGTGGCGGTATTGCCGCTGAAGTCCGTCGGAAAACGGCCGAGATAAGGAAACTTATCGGCGGTGTTGGTTGTCCCCGCAAGAAACGACAACCGCGACTGCCCTCCAACAATCACGACCGGACCGTGATCGCCGCGAATGGCGTGATCTTCAAGAACCATGAGTTCTTTGTCAGTTTGCCGATTCTGAAAGTCCAGCAACGCGTTGGTCAATGGAGTGTCGAGCTGCAACCAATCGTGGGGCGATGAGGAGTAAGCATAACGATCACAATCGCAACTCATCCCGACGCAGGTCATTCCATCGCAACCAAGCTCTTCAAAATCGATCCCGTCGCAACCGACCGCATCACTCGGTCGCAGCGGATCGGGATCGAGCACCGCGTAGACGGAGTCATCAGTCACCGATGCGACTTGACCAATCGCGACCGATGCCTGGCCGGCGATCAGGATCACGCACGCTACGGCAGAAGCGGCAATCGTTCGCGGAGTATGCATGACGTGTGTTCTGCTGGCCTATCGACGCGAGTTCGACGATGACGCCGCGGACTTCACGGTGTCCTCGTTAACGAGCTCTTCTGTCATGCGAGCCCGATATTCCATCATGCTTCCCGCACCTTGGAATCCGACAACGGTTTCGTCCCAGTCGAGTTCCTTACCGAGCAAGTAACCGTTGTCGACGTCGAACCGGACGCTACCGTTGCTGAGCTGCTGAACGATCTGGGCTCGCAACGATTCCTCATCAATCGGCGTCAACGTTTGGCTCTTGATCGCGATCGTGGCCACTCCGGCTTTGACTTTTTTCAGCGTATAAACTTGGCGGATTTTGATCGTCTTGACTTGCCCATCATCCAGGCGGGCTTGGATTTCTGATGGCACGGTCCAGCTTTCGCCGACCGCAACCGGTTCAGCAGGCAGCGTCAGTGTGAGCGATCCCATCCCGAGCGATGATTTCGACCCCGCATGGCTTTCGCGGTTCAGTTCGGTACCTTTGCCATCAATGGTGACAGTGGCCAACGGAGTACCGATCTGTTCGGCGACGACGCTGAACGCGGCCGGTGGTTTTTCGCCGGCCAGGCTGCTCCAGCGAATTTCGGGCTTATCGCCGTTTTGTTGGGTCATTTCGACCGAATCGATCTGATGATCAAACGTCATTTTTTCACCATCCGCGTCACGAACCTTCCAGCTCCGGACGCTGGTCGTGTGCACGTTGGCGATTTCTTCGGTACCGTTCATCCGCGTTTTGGTTTTCGCGACGTGGGTCACCTTGTAACGGATCGTCTGGTTCGGCGAGAGTTGGTGTCGCAGCGTGTATTTTTCTTCGGCCGAGGTTGTGAGCACACTCTCGCCAGTGTCCGTGCCGGTTGGTCCGGCGGCGAGTGCAACCGACGACATTCCGAGGCCGAGAATCGCGATGGAAAGACTGCGGCAAACGCGAGAAAGATGCGAAGTTCGCGATCGATAAGACATGGCGGCGTGGACTCCTGAATGGTCGAGCGGGTGTTTTACCGCCCGCATATATCAAATGCCCTGCGACGGCTGCTAGCCAAATCGCGTCAAAGGCCCAGCAAAAAGAGCGATCTTCACGCTGTTATTGGCATGTTTTTTTGACGGTTGACCCTCGGTCGGGTTGCTCGGAATCACGCTTCCGCCGGTCTTTTCGTCATCGATCCATTGCATGAGTCGGCTTGAATCGCTGTCGCGTCGATTCGTCAGACGCTAACCTGACCGTATCCGACGCCAGTTTCCGGGGCGGTTCACTTACTTATTTGTGTTTCATTTCCCCGCCGCCCCCTCTGTGAAAGCGATTGATCCGATGAATTTATTCCGAGGAGCATGCCACGCGTTTTGTTGCATTGCCACATCCGCAGTGACGTGTTTGCCCGTTCACGCGGATACGGACTGGAATCAATGGCGAGGCCCTAACCGCGATGGTGCAGCGGGCACGCGGCCGTGGCCGAATCAGTTGCAAGGTAAATGGAATCAAGTCTGGGCCCACGAACTCGCTCCCAGCTATAGCGGCCCGGTCGTACAAGATGGTTTCGTGTTCACGACCGAAACGATTGACAAGAAAATCGAACGCGTCACTGCCTACGATCTCGTCACGGGTGAAAAGGCTTGGACGCGGGAGTGGCCGGGGTCGCTCGCCGTCCCGTTCTTCGCAGCCGCCAACGGCGACTGGATCCGCTCCACCCCCGTTTCCGTACCTGGATCGCTGATCGTTCTCGGAATGCGCGACGTGTTAGTGCGGTTTGATACCAAGACGGGCGAAGAAAAATGGCGGATCGATTTTCCGCTAACCTACAAAACACCCCTGCAACCTTTTGGCGCCACATGCTCACCGATGATTCACGATGACGCCGTCTTCGTGCAGCTGGGAGGTGGTTTGACGAAGGTGGACTTGGAAACGGGCGACGTCACTTGGCAAGCCCTCGCCGGAGGCGGTGACATGTCAAGCACGGGAGCGTTCTCGAGTCCCACGATCGCGACGATCTGCGGTGTGGAACAGTTGCTCGTTCAGACCCGCGAAAAATTGTGTGGTGTCTCGCCGGATACAGGCAAGGTGCTGTGGGAAGAACCGATCGCATCGTTTCGCGGGATGAATATTTTGACACCGTTGGCGATCGGCGATGCCGTGTTCACGGCCGCCCACAGCGGCTCAAGTCAAATGTTTGACATCACTCACGATTCCGACACATGGAAGGTAAACGAACGCTGGCGTCAAAAGACGCAGGGATACATGTCATCCCCCGTGGTAATCGGCGAACATCTTTACATGCATATGAAGAACGAACGTGCGGTTTGCCTGTCGATCGCTGATGGTGAGATTCGCTGGACGAGTCCGCCGGTCGGCAAATACTGGAGCATGGCGCACAACGACAACAAGATCCTGGCTCTTGCCGACGACGGCGTCCTGCGTCTCATCGATCCGAACCCCGAACGTTTTACCGTGATCGATGAAATCAAAGTCGCAGACGACAGTTGGGCGCATATCGCGGTCCAGGGCGACCTCGTAATCGTCCGGGCTCTCGATCGTCTCGCAGCCTACCGTTGGGGCGGCTAAGAAGCGTGAACGTCCCGCATCCGAATCCGCAACCGACGATTCTCGGAATCGATATCGGTGGTGCCAATTTGAAATACGCGACCGAGGATGGTCGTTCGTTTGAGCGTTCGTTTGCATTGTGGACGCGGCACCGAGAACTCAGTGAGCAGCTAACCACCGACATCGGTCGGTTTGATGGCATACGAAAGCTGGCTGTCACCATGACGGGTGAACTCGCGGATTGTTTTGCCGGACGCGCCGACGGCGTTCGACAAATTGTGTCTTCCGTCGCCAATTGTGTTTCGGCGACTTCGGCAGAGACAGCGTTCTTTTATGGAACCGATGGGCGATTCCATGACGCCGAAAGTGCTACGGCGAATTGGGAGAACGTTGCCGCGTCGAATTGGCACGCACTGGCCAGATGCGTCGGAATGCGGCTCGCAAAAAACGCGTTGCTTGTCGACATCGGGTCAACAACGACCGACGTCATTGCGATTTGCGACGGCGAAGTGATGACCTCCGCCGCCACAGATTTCCAACGTTTGTCCGGCCAATCGCTTGTCTACGTCGGGTGTCGCCGAACGCCGGTTTGTGCGTTGGTGTCTGAATTGCAAATACGCGGCAAGCATGTTCCCGTGATGAACGAAGTCTTTAGCACGATCGATGACGCAAGGTTGCTGCTCGGTTTGCAACAAGAAGATTGCAACGATCTCGAAACGGCGGATTCTCAACCCCGCGACCGTGTCCACGCCAAAACACGCGTCGCGCGCATGATCGGACTGGATAGCGACCAAATCAGTAACGCCGAATCGGTGGAACTGGCCCAGCAAATCCACTCCGCTGCTGTAGCCAAGATCCAATCCGCCGTGCAACGATGGTGGTCCTGTCTCAACCAATCGGCGACGCAGACGCCGGTAGTTGTATTGAGCGGACACGGCCAAGATCTTATTTCGCCACCCGAGAACGTCGCCGTCATGGATCTGCGAAACGAATTATCGGGTAGTTTGTCGCGAGGTGCTCCATCGTGGGCGGTCGCGGTGTTGGCAAGGCTGGAGATGGAGGTGGGGCCCGTTCTATGATTCTGATTTCACGTGTACCAGTTACCGCACCAACACGGAATCACTGATGCTGCGAGTACTCAAAATTGGAGGCAGCTTGCTATTGCGTGAGGACCTTCTCGGCGACCTTCGCGAATGGTTCGTTCGTCAACCGCCGGCGATTCATGTTGCCATTGCCGGAGGAGGTGACATGATCAATGCGGTACGCCACTGGGATCGATTGCGACCGAGCAATTCTGCCGACATCCACTGGCGATGCGTGCACATGCTACAGTTTTCGTTCGAGTGCTTAAAAGACTCCTTTCGCAAAGATGCCCGCTGGCCCGACCTTGATTCGATCGATGACCACGCGTCATTCCAACGGTTCATCGAAAGCATCCAGACGTTTGCCGATGAGGCTAGCGATTCCAATCAAGCGAACCGCTTCATCTTGTGCAACGTCCCCGCATTCTATCGACGCGATGTTGAAGAACGCCCCGCCAACACGCGCCTCCCCGAATCGTGGGACACGACCACGGATTCCATCGCCCTTTGGCTTGCCGAACAGATCGCAGCGGACGAATGCGTTCTTTTGAAGTCATGCGAAGTCTCGGATCATGCATCGCTGGAGGATCTGGTGCAAAGCGGTGTCATCGATTCGGCGTGTTCGCTTTTCACCGACAGCCAATTTACGATTCGTGTCGAGCGATTGCCTCAGGCCGGCACGCAGGAGTGAGCTCGAAAACGAGCTTAGCGTGCAACATCACTTGCGATGTGTTACACGTTCGGAGCGGACGATCGTGCCACCTTCGTCGGCAGCACCCGGTCCAACTTCAACGATCCAATCTGCCGCCGCGACTAACATCGGATGATGCTCAATCACGATCAGTGAGTGACCATCGGCGATCAATGCGTCGAAGCATCCGATCAGCCGTTCGACGTCAGCAAAATGCAATCCCGTCGTCGGTTCATCCATCAGAAACAGCGTGCGACGGCGAGACGAACCGGCTAAGAACGCCGCGAGCTTCAAACGTTGTGCCTCACCACTGGAGAGGGTCGTCGCGGGCTGGCCGAGGTGAATGTATTCCAATCCGACATCGATTAAACGCTTGAGCCTCGACTGAACCTTCGGCATCGTGCGGAAGAACCGATAGGCTTCACCCACCGTCATCTCCAGCACGTCCGCGATCGTACGGTCACGATAACGAATCTGTAGGACTTCCTCGCGATAGCGTCTTCCGCGACATTCAGGGCAACGCATCGACACGTCGGCAAGGAACTGCATGTCGACGGTTTGCACCCCCGCGCCTTCACACGCGGTGCATTGGCCCGCCGCAGAATTGAAGCTGAAATGCCCCGGTTTGAAGTTGCGGATTTTCGCGTCCACGGTTTCGGCAAACGCTTTGCGAATCTCATCGAACGCTTTCGCGAACGTCACCGGGCAACTGCGTGGACTGCGGCTGATCGGAGACTGATCGACCAGGAGACAATCCTCGAGCCGTTCCACTCCCTCGAGACTCTTGTAAGGCAACGTTTGGGCGGCATCGGCGCTGATGGTTTCACCACGACGATGCGACAGCCTCGTTGAGACCGCACCAAACAATGTGTCATGAATCAAGGAACTCTTGCCGCTACCCGAACGCCCCGTCACCACGCATAGCGTCCCGAGCGGGAAGGAGACGTCGACGTTTTTCAAATTGTGTCCCGACGCGCCTGACAACTTGACAAACCCGCTAGGTTCTCGCGCCGATCGTCGTCCGGAGAGATCTTCCAATTCGTTGCACAGATATTCACCGGTTACCGATTCCGAATCATCCTTCAACTCCTCGGGCGTGCCCACAAACGTGATGCGTCCGCCCCCCACTCCCGCTTCGGGGCCGATCTCGATCACGTGATCCGCCGCGGCGATTAGTTGTGCGTTGTGTTCCACGGCCACGACGGTATTGCCGCGATCACGAAGTTCTATAATCGTGCGAATCAAATTGGTAACGTCATCGGGATGCAAACCCGCCGTGGGTTCGTCCAAAACGTACAGCATTCCGATCAGGGTGCTCCCCAGCGCCGATGTCAACGCGATCCGCTGAGTCTCGCCCCCCGAAAGCGTTCGGAGCGGTCGATTGAGCTGCAAGTATCCCAGTCCGACGGCGTCCATGAACCGCAACCGATCGCGGATCTGTCTCGCCGGTTCGCTCGCGATCGCATACTGTCGACGATCGTGCGACTCAGCCACCATCGCGAGCGTCCAATCCTCGGTTTCATCAACCAAACGAGATGCCGGAGTCACATCCGACTCGTCACCCAATCTCGATAGAAACGCATCGAGCTGATCGCAACGCATCGCCAGCACGTCGGCAACGTTGCGACCCTCGATCTGGTATGAGAGTGCTTCCGGTTTGAGACGTTTGCCGTGACAGGTCGGACATTTCGAGTAGCTGCGATACCGCGACGCAAAGACACGAATGTGCATTTTGTATTTTTTGCGATCCAACCACGCAAAAAATCCATCGAGCCCACCGAAGTTTCGTTCGGGGACGCCACGATGAATCTTCTTCAATTCCGATTTCTTTAGTTTCGAAAACGGCACGTCGACGCGAATCCCATAATCGTCGGCGAGAGCCAACAACTCGTCGAGCTCGTGGCTGTAGGACGGAGTGTTCCACGGGGCGATGGCACCCTCGCGAAGTGAAAGCGACGGATCTGGAACGACACGCGACATGTCGACTTCCAATACGTCCCCGAATCCTTCGCACGTCGGACAGGCGCCGAGCGGATGATTGAAATTAAAAAGTCTTGGAACGGGGTCAGGAAACTCTAAATCGCATTCGTCGCACCGCCGCCGATCACTGACAATTCGCTGCACCATCTCACGTCCGTCGATGGATACAAGCCGCGGGGCACGATCGGCGTTCGCATCGCCCGTTGTGGTCTCCGTCGCGGTTGGCTCGTAGATGACGACGGCGCGTCCGTTCCCCTCCGCCATCGCTGTCTCGAGCGACTCGGTCCATCGGGTTTGTTCGGTTTGTCCGGTCAAGCGGTCCACGACAACGATCGCGGTGGCACCACGGCTGCCGATCCTACGCGCCAACGGTCGGCGATCTTCGTCGGAGAGCTGAAAAGTTTCTCCCTTTAAGATCAACCGCAAATATCCTTCCTGTTGCAAGCCGAGCAAAATCTCACCGGCCGCGGTCCGGTCGGGTAATTCGACTTCGAACCCGACTACTGAACGTCCGACCCCCATCGACGCATCGGTCATTTCCGCCGCCACGCTTTGCGGGCTATCGATTTCAACTTTCCGGCCGCACCGGTAGCAGCTCAAATCGCCGGCTTTGGCGAACAACAACCGAATGTGCTCGGCAATCTCCGTCGCCGTTGCCACCGTACTGCGATTGTTTTTGACCGCTGCAGCTCGGGTGACTGCGATCGCCGGCGGAATCCCCGTGATCGAATCGCAATCCGGCTTTTCCAGGCGAGCGAGATACTGCCGCGTGTAAGCCGAAAAACTCTCGATGTAACAACGCTGGCCTTCGGCATAAAGCGTATCGAGCGCCAGCGATGTTTTGCCGCTGCCCGACAGCCCGCACACGACCACCAATTTTCCCCGCGGAATATCGACATCAATGTCTTGCAAATTGTTAACTCGGCACCCGCGCAGCTCGATCGGCCGCCGATCGCTCTCGGAAGCATCAAGCCGGCTCTCTGGTCCCGGAGACGCGACCGCGCATCCACCCGCTTCAGATGCCCTGCGAGTGCGAGATTTTGATTTCATAGATACTCCTGATGCCCTTTCCGCTTAACGGCGTCCGATCCGCCAATTACACTACCTGCAGGATTATTTGGCTCCGGCGAGCCTTCCCCCCACCCACACCCCGCCAACAAGCTGCCCACCATGACGAAGTGCCACTTTTTGCCGCTCGCACCCTCACGCATACGATTGACACGGTCGATGTTGATCGCGTTGATCGTTGCCGCGACGATGCTCCATTCGCTGACCGGGACAGTCGCCGTCGCTCAGGACGAGGAGACTGTCGCTCCTAAACAAACTAGAAAACAAACTCAGCAAGTCGACGCCCCCAAGGATACGGATACAAAGCCATCTAGCGAAGAGCAGGCTGACGCATCACCCGCCGACCAAAAGGCCACTGAAGACAAAACGGCAACGGACGACAAAACGCCAGCGAAAGATGAAAAGCCGGCGTCCCAGAAACCATCGGCAAAGAAGGATGAGTCGAAGGCGAAGCAACCTGCTGCCGAACCAGTTCCCGATCCGGAATGGGTTGCCAAAGGAGCGTGGCTGTTGCCCCCAACCAAAGGTCCCGCCGCAATCGATTTTTCGCTGGTCGGCGAATATGTCGGTGACGTCAAACCGGGAGAAGAAGGTGACAAGAATTCATCAAAACGTCTCGGCGTTCAAATTCGCAACCTCGGCACCGGTGAATTCGAAGCCCGTGCTTACCAAGGCGGGCTGCCCGGACAAGACTCCTACGAAGACGTTGAGCCGATGGTGCTCGTCGGTCGTCGTAGCGGATCAACGTTGGTCCTGTCGGGAGGTCCATGGGCGATGTTCGCTGGTCCCAAAGAATGCAAAATCATCGACGCATCTGGAACAACGCTCGCCAAATTGCCACGCGTGGAACGCAAGAGCCCCACGCTCGGTGCCGCACCTCCCGAAGGCGCGATCGTGTTGTTCGATGGAACCGACACCAAGGCGTTCGTCAACGGAAAAATGACCAACGAGAAATTGCTCGAGCAAGGTGCCGACATCAATTTCATGCTTAACGATTTTGACCTGCACCTCGAATTCCGAATTCCACACATGCCAGCAAAACGCGAGCAGGCACGTGGCAATAGCGGCATTTACCTCCAAAGCCGGTACGAATGCCAAGTTCTCGATTCGTTTGCCGATGCGAAAGTATTCAACGGTCTCGGTGCCTTATACCGGCACAAAACGCCGAAGCTAAACATGGCGTTTCCACCACTGACATGGCAGACCTACGACATCCACTTCACCGCTGCCCGTTTCGCAGCCGATGGCAGCAAACTGCGTAACGCCCGCGTGACTTCGTGGGTCAACGGCGTGATGGTTCAAGACGACGAGGAACTACCCGGTCCGACCGGACACGGACAACCCGAGTCGCCGACGCTGTTGCCAACCAAGATCCAAGACCACAACGACCCGGTGCGTTTCCGAAACGTTTGGGTGATCGATCGCGGTTTGGTCGGCGGTGTTGAGTTCCCGCCGATGAGTAAGTCTGAGTAATCGCTTCGGAAAGCCTGTGCTCAGTGCTTGAGCACATTGGGAAAACCGTCGCCAGACTCCTCACGCAATGAAAGCGCGGCGCGGATATGCCCGCGCATCTTTCCGGTCGTGGGCGTCAACGCAGCAATCCCGACGAGGCTGAAAAGGACAAATACAAAGTGCAACGCGTTGCCATCAATTAGCGCCAGCACGAGGTTTGCTATCGCAGCGCCTTCCAAAACGGCTTGAGCGACCAAACACGATGTTTGCATCGCTCCGAGAAATGGTCTCAGTGGCGGGGGCAGGGCCTCGTCCTGATCCCAATTCTCCCAGGCGTCTCGTGCCGATTGCGACGCCGCGGCGCCGCCCGACAACAGCTCAGCCACCTCGGGGTGGCGATGCAACTTCGTGACGGCAGCCGATCGCAACGTCATCCATAAAAAGAACGCGCTCCCCAGAGCCATTACGAAGACGCCGCCGCCTAACGCCACCAACATCACGTCGTCGTGAGGTGGCTCCTCACGTTTGAGCAGCAGCATCGCGAAAACGACCGAGATCGTGATGACTCCGGTCACCATCGCAAATGAGATGATCTGGCCAACCCGAACCAATCCACTCAGCGTGGTTGGAGTGGATTGTTGATTGCCAATACCGGCGGTTTCCGAATTGTCGACGGAATCGGAAGAAGAGGGATTGAAAGACACGCAGCAACCATTGAAAAGAGGATTCGGAATACGTTCACTCGTAATTTAACCGCTAGCCGCCTGTCCGTTGACTCCTCCGCTCAAAGATTCTCTTCGCGTGTACACCATCTCGCGAAGCAGCAGATTCGGCACATCTGCTGGCTGGCTTTAGCGGGGCCCGCGGTGCCATCTGCGGCTTCCATGCACCCGCCCCCTCGACGATTAATTGCGTTATGATCGTGCGGTTTTCAGAATTCTTGCCCATGATGCATCCGCCACGACGCGACGCTCCTCCGCGTTCGTCATTTTCAACTGCCCAAGAACATGCCCTCCGTTCATCGATCATCAGCCCTCGCCGCACTCCATCGCCTCGGTGAGATGGGGTACGGAAAGACGATGTTGATGTGGGCTGTGTTTCTATTTTTGATCTGCTGGCTGACCGGGCGTTGGGAATACCACGTCGTTTCGGACACGCCGAGCTACCAGCAGTATGTATTTTCCCCTGCCGAGGCGCTCGCGCGGGAAATCCGAACTCCGGGATACCCGTTGGTTCTTCGCGTCACCTCGTGGCTGACTTCGACCTCGGCGGTCGCGTTGCAACTCGTTGTACTCGCACAAATTCTTTTGCACGCAGCCGCCTGTACCGGGCTAATGCTTGAACTGCGTTCCTGGCGAATCCCTGCCTCGATTGCGATGATCGCGGCCGGAGCGGTGGGGATCGGATGCACATTTTGGGACAATATTTCCACGATTGCGACTGATTGTCCCGCGATGTCGCTCGGTGTGGCGACAGCGACCTGCATGATGCGCGGCTGGCGTCTCGGATTCAGCCCCCGGTTATCAACCGGCATCGCACTGCTCATCGTCGCCGCGATCTCACTGCGACCGGCCTATCTATTCCTGTTGCCCTGGGCGGCCCTGATGACGTTGGTTCGCCCTCTCAACGGACACTTGGAACCCTGGTCACGGCGTCTACGCGATGTCGTTTGGGTAACGACAATCCCGGTCGTGTTTTTGCTTGGCTGGTGCCTCTTTCGCTACACCGCCGTCAGCGATTTTGCGTTACTGCCATTTGGGCATCAAAACATGGCTGCGGTCACGACTCAGTTGCTCGACGAAGATGAACTGAAGTCGCTGCCCGGCAAGACCGGCGAACTCGCGACGAGAATTGCCGAATTACGAGTAGAAGTATCGCGTCGAGGAAGCAGCGGTCCGACGTCGAACGAAACAGCGGATGCGGCCTCCCCACTGCCAACCGTCGCTGCCGATGGGCTCGACCTAAGAACGAGCAGTGATCCCAGCAAACGCGCCGATTCGTACATGACGCTCGAAAACCGCTGGGACGCGATGACGTACCTCGTGGTCGTGCCGGCTGCCATAGACGTTGCGGGCGACGACATCGTCGATCAGCACCAATTGCTGGCTGAACTCGATAAGCAAATCGTTCGCAGCTATCCGGTCCGATACGTTCGCTGGTGGCTGCTCGCGGTCAGACGTGGCATCTGGGGTTCGGCCGCGAACATGGTCATGCATCCGATTTTCTTGGTCTTGATTTTAACCGCAACAGGCATGACGGCTTGGCGATGCCTTCGTCCAATGCCTTGCTCATCCACTGCGCAACCAAGCGGCGACGTTGTCTCGGCCGAGTCGATCGGTGGCTACCGTGCGTTTGTTTTGATGGCGATCAGTTATGCGGGTGCTAAGCTCGCATTCGTTGCGTTGACGAGCCCGCCGATCGGTCGCTTTTCGGATTCCGCTTTCGTTTTCGCGCCTAGCATCGTCGCGATTGCCTTTTTCGTCATTTCAGACGTCGATGATCGATGCAATCGTTCCTCGGGTGCCCTCGGCCCCCGCGGAGGTATATAACAGGTACTCAGTGTAACGAATTCATCAGATTGCGGACGCAATCTGAATGTCGTCTCGTGCCGTATCGGACTCTTCTTCCCCAGCCTCATCTGAGCGAATCGAACCATGAACGCAATCGAAGTCTTGAAGCAAATCTATTCGACCAGCCAAATGGTGATGTCTTCCTATGTGAGCGATCTCACGGACGAGGAACTCCTGACCCGGCCCAACGAAAACTGTAACCACATCGCGTGGCAACTGGGACATCTGATTGTCGCGGAGAACCAACTTTTGCAAAGCGTTGTTCCTGGACATAGCGTTGAGCTGCCCGACGGATTTGCTGAGCATCATGCCAAGGAAAACGCTACCAGCAACGACGCTAGCCAGTTCTTGAGCAAGGATGGCTACCTGGAACTGTTCGCAAAGATGAAGGAATCCACGTTCGCGGCACTCGATGCACTCAGCGAAGAGGATCTCGACAAACCGGGCCCGGAACATTTAGCAAGCATGTTTCCGACCGTGGGCTCGGTTCTCGGATTGGTTTCGACACACGTGATGATGCACGTCGGCCAATTCGTCCCCGTTCGCCGCGCTCTCGGCAAACCGGTCATCATCTAACCGGCAGCACGTAGGCTGGAGTTTTTCGGTATATCGGTCGTTTGATGCTAACCATGGTTGCTACGTTCAACCAAGGCTATCACCGGACTGCCAAGAATTCGTTCTGGACAAGA
>NZ_JAMQBK010000083.1 GCF_023701485.1 Aporhodopirellula aestuarii | reverse complement strand
GAACGTGCGATTGCCCTGGGCGGCAAGGTTAATAGCCAAATGAGAGGCTGCGGAATTGTGGAGCGGGCGGATTCTTAGGTCAATCTTTTTCTGGGGGTTTGCTGGTTTTCCAGGTTTGCTTGTTAATTTACGCCGTACGTCAGAGCGTTCGGCGAGTCATCGTCGTGGCGTAACCCAAGTGCCGTTCACGACATTGACGGATCGTTAAGCACGTGATGTACCTGCATTCGGTGAAAGCGATGTCGAAAGAAATCGCCAGCCGGTAGTTTCGGCATTGGATTCAGATTGCAAAGTCACCACCATCGCAAAATAGGTTGGTTATCAAGGTAGTTTTTTCGTTTGGATGCACCCTGATATGAGGAGGCACCTGTCTGTAACCGAACTACTCTTGGACGTTGATCCTGGACATAGGACGGTCGCTTTGGAACAGTCTGGATGGAAATCTTGATAGATCATTGGTAATGATCCTGGAACGATCGCTAAGCTCGAAGCTGACCGGGACGCCATCATTCATTAGGCAGCGACTTTGCGATTGCGAAACGCACTATTCAGCAATTCAAATAGCTCGAGAACTTTGAGCCGGCGAACATTATCGGCTTAATCGAACGCTTGAGCATTGGCCACCCATGATCCGCGTCGACGGCGATCCTCTGAACACTTGTCACGCATCCGGCTTAAGCTTGTTGACTTAAAAGAGAGCGATGAAGTGTTTACGTAAAATTAATTCGTTGAGTATGTGTTCGGTATTGGCAAGTTGTTAGAATCGGCTCACTCGCCGAAACCCCTGAGCTGCGTGTCAAGTTGGAAACCGGCATGACCTATCATATAAGACTTATCTCGCTTCTCGTTGCTGTAAATGTGGGCGTGGGCATGTTTGCTGATGAGCCCGCGTCTCGGGAAACGAAGAGCCATATGTTGGTTGCGAAGACAGAGTACGAGGAAGATTTGGCTGCGATTCGCGCGCAGTCCGTGGCATTTGAGAATGCGTTTTATAAACGAGATGCAAAGGCAATCGCGGCGTTTTGTACGGAGGACGGCGAATTCGTTGATGAAGCAGGTGTCAAGTTTGTTGGACGCGACGAGATTGAACAGAGCTATGTCCAATTGTTTGCGGACAGCCCCGACGTTTCACTTCGGATCGTGATCGACTCGTTGCGGTTACTCAGTGAAATTGCGGTGATGGAGGATGGACGTGCTGTGGTTGATCCAGCACCAACGGACACGCCTGGTTTCAGCAAATATGAAGTCGTGCATGTGAAGGTTGATGGGAAATGGTTGATGGCCTTGGTGCGAGATACATGGGTCGAGTCCAAAGTGTCTAGGAAAGACACCGCCGACTTGGGAGGGCTGATCGGTCAATGGGTTGCCGAGGAGCATGGCAATCGTATTGAGGCGGATTTTGGGTGGGTGGCTGACGAAAGTTTTGTGGAACGTAGCTACACGACGACTCGCGTGGATGGGACCACGATATCGGGTGTTCAGTTGATCGGCTGGAATCCTCGCGAAGGCTGTGTGGAATCTTGGGATTTCAGCGGTGGCGGAAGCAGCATGGGTAGCGGCATTAGCGGTGCCGAAGCTGATGCACCTGCCGACGGTGAATGGTTACCACTTGGCGTGTTTGCACCCACAAAGACCGCTGGTACCCGATCCGACGTGTCGATCCAATTAGCGGTCAACAAAGAAGGCATCATTCGCGGCAGCTACACCGATACTGCGACCGGCGAAACGCAAGTCGTTCAGGGTGCCGTTGATCAAGAAACCCAAAGGCTTGTGTTTTCGGTCGGTAGCAACCAATCCAATTTGATCGAGACGGGATTGTACAACCTGACCAAGGATGAAGCCCCGGCACTAATCCACTTCGGAAGCGACAAGACCGAGCAATGGTTGCTCGTGAGTTTGAAAAACAATCAGCTTGCCGCTGAATAGTTTTGTCTCCACTCTTCCCTTAAGCTGTCCATCACAACACGACCAATCCGATGAGAATGATACGCATCACCCTTTGCATAATTGCCGTCGCAATAACCGTTCTGGCCGCAACGCCGAGCTTCGCCCAAACGCCAACTCCCGGGTACAACTACCCCATTCCCGCGAAGGTCATGACGCCTGACCGTGTGGAAACTCGGATTGGCACTTTGGAATTTTTCGACGGGCGACCGCATGAGGAAACCGTCGAGAAACTGTACGACAACCTGCTGCATATTCGCGGTGTGGAAACTTTTCTTAGTGGGATCCCCGCCACTTCGATCGAGGGCTTGCGGTTGGGCCACCTTGATCTGGGAGTCGATGCATCGCACAAGGTGGTCGTGTTTGACAAGCTCGCGGACTCCGCGCCGTTATTCCTGACCGCCAACACCGACACGGTCTATGCCTCTGCATTCCTCAACCTCGAAAAGGACGGACCCACCGTGATCGAGATCCCGGCCAACTGTGGTCCCGGGACGGTCAATGATGCTTACTTCCGCTTTGTAATCGACATGGGAGTTCCTGGGCCGGACGCAGGAAAGGGGGGCAAATATCTAATTCTACCTCCGGGTTATCAAGGCGACCTGGAAGGTCCCATCGGTGGCAAGGCCGCAGAGATCGACGGCCAGACGTACTTCGTTGTCAAATCCCCCAGCTACGTCAACTGGTTGATCCTCCGCGGCTTTCTGGTCGATGGAAAGCCGGACGCCGCGACGGCCATGTTCAAGCAGGGGCTCAAGGTTTACCCGCTGGCCAACGCATCGAACCCGCCCAAGATGGAGTTCACCTCGGGGTCGCAGCGGTTCTGGAATACGGTTCACGCCAACAACTACGAATTCTACGAGGAACTCAACCACGTCATCCAGCGAGAGCCGGTTTCGTTTCTCGATCCGGAATTGCGTGGTTTGTTCGCTTCGGTCGGCATTCACAAAGGCAAGCCGTTCGATCCGAACGCGCGTCAGAAAAAGATCCTCACCGACGCCGTTGCCGTCGGCAATGCCACCGCCCGCGCTATCGTCTTTCAGCCGCGACTCGAAGGCGTTCAATATTATCCCGACAGCAAGTGGGGCACGGCGTTTATCGGCGGCGATTACCAATGGCTCGCCGACAACGGGAAGGGTGGTCGCAACCTCGATGCCCGCACCCTGTTCTTCTATCAGGCAACGGTGAACACACCCGCCATGGTACTGAAGATGGTCGGCAAAGGCTCGCAGTACGCCTACATCACCACCGACAAAGACGGCGATTACCTCGACGGCGGAAAGAAATACACATTGAGGATCCCCGCTAACGTACCGGCCAAAGATTTTTGGTCGGTGGTGATTTACGATCCTCAAACTCGCTCCGAGTTGCAGACCAGTCAGCCTTTCCCAAGCAAAAACAACAAACGAGACAATCTTGTCGAAAATGAGGACGGATCGGTCACGCTGTATTTCGGACCCGAGCCACCAGCCGGCAAGGAACATAACTGGATTCAGACCGTTCCGAACAAGGGATGGTACCCACTGCTTCGCCTCTACGGTCCGCTCGAGCCCTGGTTCGACAAGACCTGGCGTCCCGGTGAGTTCGAACCGGTGAACTAGCTAAACCTGCTCTTCTCGCTTTCCAATACGCGAGCGACACCATGGATGAAACCAAATTGTTTGCAGCGAGCTAGACCCTGCTATCCGCGGCGGTGAAGAAAAGGGGACAGGAGTCTTGTATCTTT
Organism: Aporhodopirellula aestuarii; assembly: GCF_023701485.1. Taxonomy (GTDB): domain Bacteria; phylum Planctomycetota; class Planctomycetia; order Pirellulales; family Pirellulaceae; genus Rhodopirellula; species Rhodopirellula aestuarii. Next base: position 170,936 of record NZ_JAMQBK010000083.1, on the reverse strand, counting down.
ATCGGAACTTGTTTCTTGGGGACTCAGCGGGGCCGGAGGGTGGATTCGAGGTCTTGCTGACGAGCGATCGATTCTGCCCAAGTTGGCAAACGCCGGATAGCCGTCGGTTAGCGTTGCCGGAGTGATGGTGGGTATGGTTTTCACCACGAAATACACGAAGGCCACGAAAGTGGTGGGTGGTTTTCTTTCATGTGGGGCGTGGTTGTGAATCGCCCCTGTCTTGCTAGCGGAACGGCGCGAGCCGTCCGGTGTCACGTTGGGAAAGAGACTGTTGCCGTAGAGGGTGCTGCACCGTTTTCTTTCTCCGTGAGTAGCCCATCGGTTGACGTCGCCGGAGTGATGGTGGGTGTGGTTTTTACCACGAAATCGACGAAGAACACGAAAGTGGTGGGTGGTTTTTTTTATGTGGTTCGTGGTTGTGAATCGCTCCTGCCTTGCTAGCGGAACGGCGCGAGCCGTCCGGTGTCACGTTGGAAAAGAGACTGTTGCCACAGTGGGTGCTGCACCCTTTTCTTTCTCCGTGAGTAGCCCGTCGGTTAGCGTCGCCGGAGTGATGGTGGGTATGGTTTTCACCACGAAATCGACGAAGAACACGAAAGTGGTGGGTGGTTGTTTTCGTGTGGTTCGTGGTTGTGAATCGACCCTGCCATGTTAGCGGAACGGCGCGAACCGTCCGGTGTCACGTTAGAAAAGAACTTAAGGTGGTAACGGAGTACCGGCACCCTTGCTTCGCCGCCGCGGCGATTCTTGCCGATGCGGGCATGGGGTACACAAGCACGATCCCGAACACCACAGGCTAGATCGTTGGGCACGCCCACCGGCCTTCTTGACGCATGGCCTTGAGTATCGGCTCCGCTCGTACCTCGCTCCTAGATGTCAATGCCTACGTTGTTTTGCACCTTTCTTAGTTTGAGGTATTGGAAGCCAACGCTCCGTGTTGCCGCAGCACTTTTGCGACAGCATCGTTTTCGTTGTCGATCGCTTCATCCAACGGGGTTCGATGCTTATTGGTCCGCCGGTTGATGTCGGCACCATTGCGGATCAGAATTTCAGCCGTTCGTTTATACGCATTCGGATCCCCTTTACCTTGCGTTGAACCACCCATCGCGACCGCGTGAAGGGCCGTTGTTCCTACAATTGCATCTTGATTGACATCAGCACCGTATTTGAGTAGTACTTCAACGGCTTCGGCGCTCCCAGCGTCGGCGCCCCACGAGAGTGGTGTCAGCCACCAGGCACTCGCCGAATCGTTCACATTTGCGCCGTGTTCGATGAGACATTGGCACACTTCCGGGGCATTGTGATGTGCGGCCCAATGAAGTGGTGAAGCGCCGTGAAGTTCTCCCGGTCGATCGGAGTGTTCCGTGGCCAGCGCTGGAGACGCCTCGAGCATTCTTAACGCGTCCATGCTCCGATGGTCACGGATCAGTTCAATGAGTGTGTCGACAGCTGGCATTGTCTGGTCGGATGATTCCAAGGTGGAGTGTCCATATTGGTGCAGAGGAACGCCGATCAAGGGGCGGCGGCGAGGAATAGCCAGTTGTTGCAACCACCGGAATTCGCCGGCCACGTGCATCGGGATGTTTCGGGCAAACTCCAACATCGCGGGCTGGATGGTCGAGTCCGCCAACCGGCCTTTTAGAACCAAGGCCTTGAGCGTCGGTTGCGCTCATGCGTCGCTTCGTGATGTCAAAGCTTGAATCGTTACGTCTAACCGGCACGTAACTATTGCCTTAGGGAGATCTTTTTCTCCAGTTTCTCTTTGACTTCTTTTGGGACGACGGACGCACTGGCAGGGACAGCCATCGAAGGCGACTCGATCGTCACACGATACTCACGAAGGTACCCATCTCGAAGCATCTTTATCTCGCCTTTGATGGGAAGGCCCGTTGCGGCATCAAACTGCAGCGTGCCGGTTAGTTCGAGACCGCGTTCCTTCATGTTTTTCCAGTACTCATCGTTGGGAGTGTCGGCAAACTTCAGCGAAAACACTCTTTGCTTTCCGTCATCAGCAACGGGTTCAAGAAAGAAGTTCGCTAGCAGGAAGTCTGCGTTGCTTGCCGTCGGTATAAACCAGAAGACGTTGTGATTTCGAGTGGACAATTTGCTGTACCGTTCATCCTTCGTTTCCAAAATCCGAACCAGTTGCACGTCGGTGACAGACTCATTTGTGGTCCAACCCGCTTCACGATCAGGCTCCGATCTGTACCACAAGCGATCCGTATTGATGACCACCACATCCTCTTTTGGCATTAAGTAAACTCGACTGGTCGCCTTCGACTCACGTTCCATATCACCGCGTTTCGCAAAGGTGACTGTTGTGACGACGAATGATCGGTTTCCGGACATCTCGGACTGTGTAAACAAAGCACGCAAGGGATGTGGCGATTCAGGTTCATCGCCAATTGCCGGTGCTTGAAGCAGGCAGAAGCAGGCAATAGATGTGCAGAGAAGTCGTATCATGCTTTCGTCCTCATTTTTGGAATAACGTTGCCGGTCTCGTGCGTCAAAATATGGCAAGCAAAACCCTAGCACCGCGGGTTGAATCGTCGAGTTATCCGCCTTCTTCGGGGGCTTCGGTAGCGAGCATTTTACGAAGCACGATCGCCGTAAAGAATCGCATTAGATCGTCATCGTTAAAATCACCAGTAATCACCCCTTGCTTCTTGATGCCTTGCAGGATGTTCGGTGCGGAAACAACCCTGCCGTCAAGCAGAATAGCGAGTTTCTTGCCAACGTTAGTCGATGTGGCATTCCAAAAACGCTGGCTGCCGTCATCGGTCAGGACAAACCCGACCAGTGGTTGGCCGTTCGGATCGTCGTAAAACGATACCTTTTCGATATCGATGCCTGTCGCAACCGTGTCGGGAGAAACATAGATAGTCTCGTCTTTCGACGGCACTGTATGTTTCGTGTATCCATCGGTTGGTTCTATGACCGCCAGCCGAAACTCAAGTGTCGATTTTGGGCTATCTGCACATGCGCAGGGGGCAAGGACAAGTGTCGCAAGGGCCAAGACAAAGACGTGGAAAGGTGCGTTCATATCTGGTGACCTGTCGTATGCGTGGTGTGTTTTGAGTCAAGTAACAACGGCGGTAACCGAGCCTCCGCTAACCACCGTTGACTTCAGAAGGCGACACGTAGAAGAAAAGGTGTGATCGATTCTACCCAAGTTGAATGTTCTAGGGGGCTGCCTCGGCTGAACTGATTCGGCGAACGCGGGGTCGCCCTTGGTGACAGTGGCTGTGGTAGTGGTTCACTGTTTCGGAAGCAGCGATACAGCGATCTCATCCTCATGAAAAAGTCGCGACAAAGTTTCTCTTCCGAGCACCAACGCGCCGGAGTGATGGTGGGTGTGGTGTTCACCACGAAATACACGAGGGACACGAAAGCGGTGAGCGAGTCTTCGTTCGTATGTTTCCTGGTTGTGAATCGCCCCTAACCTTGTTAGCGGAACGGCGCGAGCCGTCCGGTGTCGCGCTCGATGAGATCGCAAGGCTATGAAAAATTCTGGCGCCTTTTCTTTCCTCCGTCGGATAGCCGTGGGGTGGCGTCGCCGGAGTAAAGGTGGGTGTGATGCTTACTATGAAATACACGAGGGACACGAAAGCGGTAAGTGAGTTTTCTTTCGTGTGTTTCCTGGTAGTGAATCGTCCCTAACCTTGTTAGCGGAACGGCGCGAGCCGTCCGGTGTCACTCCGGCAAAATGCGTGTTGCCGTAGAAGGTGCTGGAACTTTTCTTTCTCATATCGTCGTCCATCGAAAGCATTTCGGAGAAAGAAGGAAATCAATCCGTTGTTCACTCTTGCGATGCATCCGGAGGAGACTCACGTGGCGAGAGAACCAATCGAACCCCATGCGCGACCATGAATACGGATCCAACAATGACCCCACCTACATATCCCCAGAAAGCACCAAAGAACAAACCGAATGCAATCATTGAAGGTAGTGCGTTGATCGCCCGTCCGCGTTGGCCTAGCATGCATTCGGCAATCAGCATGATGACAAAGAAGGCAGAACCAACTAACGCCGACGCCGAGCGAGGATGTTTGGCACCAAAGAGAACCGCTTGCCCCAATGCGACCGATGTGAAGAATGCGACCAAGAGAAATGCTGCCATCGCGGGAAAGCTAATGGCGCGCAGCAATGCAAACACGGCGGCATATGCGGTCGTCACCACAATCGCTGTCGAGAGGTCGTATTTGCGAGGTGCCGAAAAGAGGTCGGCGCGATCCGTTGGCTTTGCGGTGTCGGTCATCAATTGCCTGTCGGTTCCGACCGGTGTCACCGGTCGCGGCCATTTTGGTTTGTATCTTCAATTGCTTGTTTCGTCCGCCGGTAGATAGCATGGCGGAACCAAAGTCTTCAACATCGGCTGCGCTCCTCCGTTGCTCCGCGACGTCGATGCCTCTGTGATTATCCGCCGATCAGTCGATTCTTTTAAAATGCATTTTGCGCTCGAAGAGTTTTCCACTCGAATCCGATTGAATGTATTCCCGTAGTTCAGCTGGCTTAGCTGTAATCGTTGCAAACTTGCTCGGCATGTTGTCGTCAGGGGAAAGCTTGTCGATTCGAATAGTTCCCTTGAGAGAGTTCAATTCGATCTGAGAGATAACATAGCTGGTGTTGAGGAACTCAATGTCGATGTCGTCACTCGACCTGCTCACTCGAAATAATGAAAAATGACGAACGCTTTCAGAATCCCAGCCACCTGGGAATTGTTGAAAGCTTTGCGGCTCTTCGAGTTCTTCGCTTATTTCTGGACATGGCAGGTGCAGATAATAATGATCGTCAATTTTCTCAAAGAAGCCAACAAGCGGCACCGATATCAGACCAAAGTCGCCGAACTCCGCCACCCAGACGATCCTGTGGAATCCGGACGGAAAATCCCTGCCTGCCGATCCGATATGAAGCCAAGACGTCTTCTTCGTGCCAGATTCGACGCACTTGAAAGCGCCGTCGAGTCCCGGAAATCGCGTCGCTTTCTCTGGATCGACAAGTGGAGATTCCAAAACCGCGCTATCGCAGCCGGCACTTGCCATTAACATAAGAAGAGCGACAAGGAAAGTTCGCAGAGATCGCAAATTTGTCTCCATGAGTCGGATAAAGAATCGATGTAAGTCTGAGGAGTGATGCGCGTTCGTCATTCCTCCAAGATAAACGACTAGCCCTGCATCGATTGTCGCCCATTTGCTCAGCAAATGGATGGCTTTGTGGGGGCCATTTGCGGAGCAAATGGGAGACGATGGACAGTGAACTGGTTTTACTTGGCGAGCAGTCTTGCCGTGGCCGTGCAAGTCCCGGTACTTGCGCGTGTCCGGTTAACCCACCATTTGCCCCCTTTGAGGGCGTGATTTGAGCTGATCTCAGATTCTGGTATGCGGTGTGCTGTCGAACCATGCTGGCGTTTCACTTCATCCCAGGCACCATTTTATCGATCAGCATGGCGCGAATCTCTTTCTTCTTTCGCTTCGCGGGACAAGACCGCGTTCATCGCCTGAGTGAAGTCGGATCACGCCGTCCTCTTTCTAGTAGGAAATGGTGACATGAGCACCAGCGACTCAGCTTATTCCAGATGGCGTCGGGACGCCAAACTCGCTGCTGGCGCTGGGCTGTCGGCAGCCATTTGTATTGGGATCACCACGTTTTTTCTGGGTTACGTCGGCCAAGCCGAAGCTCGCCAATTGATCGAAGCGATGATGCCTAATAGTCGTCTGCTGTGTTCATCTGTATTGACGGTCACGGCGACGATTCTTGCCTTGATGCTGACCATGTTGAGTCTGGGCAGCAGCAGTGATATCGATCTCGACGACATTCACTACTATCGAATCAAGTCGATCGCGTTGTACGACGCCATCGTGTTCGGCCTCACGACGGTCCTGTTTTTGATGCACTGTGTGCCGATCCACAAATCCGAGAAAATTCCAGAGTGGTGGTACCCGACTGTCTACTACGGCGTTCTCAGCGCGGCAGCAATTGTTGCTGGATCCATAGTCGGAATTGTCGCGATGCTTTATCTGGCTGTCCGTGATCTAGTCGATTTGATCGGGCTGCGCGATCGGGCAGACAAGTCCGATGCTCACCCGGAATCGGAACGGGCGCCCACAGCCGAACTGGAATGAGCAATGATGTCGATTGAGGACATGAAACTTTTCAATTCGACGACACCCTACCCGCAATCGTTGAAATTTTCCTTTGACCACCAGCAATCTTCTTCCGACCAACTTCCTGGCTCAAACCATTGAGAGTGCGTCCAACGCCACGACGGATGGTGGAGCGATCCTGACCGCGCGAATGTTGTTCGTGTGGGTAACGACGTGATCTCGGCGATCAAAGGAGCGTTGGACGAAGCCGGTGTCGACATGCCATATCCAACTAACGTGACCTTATTTCACGATCAAACCGAACCAACCGATGGTGATCGTACGAAGCAGCGTGAAGGTTGGCCCGCGGGAGACGCTCCCCCGAAGCCGCGCCCATTGGGTGCAGGCGTCGCGGCAAGCCAAAGTGAGTCGGAACAAGCTTGATAAGCCACGCCATGATGTGGCCGTTCGCTCCGCGAACGAGCGTTCCCGCAAGCATCGTTTGCGGAGAACGTCGATCGTTTCAGTGCTCTTTTTAGCGGAACGGCGCGAGCCGTCCGGTCCCGCGTCACCGGCCGGCTCGCGCCGTTCCGCTACTTTTGAAATCCGTCAGTAATACAATCGACGTCCCGCGGCGAATAGATTTACAAACTCGGAGAGACCGACCTTCGTGGGGCTGGATCAGGGATCGATGAAGAGGCGGGCAACGGTCTCACGTAATTTGTTTGTGTCGACGGGTTTGGCGATGAAGCCGTTTACGCCCAGGTTCTGTAGCTCGCCCAACGTTGCCAAGTCTGCCTTCGAACTGACGACCAGGATTGGCAGGTCGCTAAGTTTAACATCGGCTAAACTACGAACTCGATAGATCAATTCGTCACCGCCGACGTTCGGCATTTCCAAGTCTGTGACGATTGCATCGGGATGGAATTGATCCAGTGCCTCGATGGCGGCTTTGCCATCGGAAGCCATCACCGTCTTATAGCCCATCCCCTCCAACGTGCTGGCCACCAGCACGCGTGACATGGCGGTATCGTCAACGACTAGAATCGTGGCCATGTGATTGGTTGCCGGTGGGAGAAAACAGGAAGGCTGATGGCGGGTTTCGTACGCCAGGAAATTAGGCATGATCCGTGCCAAAAGAGCTGATTCGGGATGTTATGGCGCGCGAAAGCTGGCGGACGAGGCGGGGATGTGAGGGTTGCTCAATATCCGAACTCGTGGATTTCAATACAAAAACCCTCAAACAAGAGTTCTGGTACCTCTCTTTACCGAATCCCATGGGAACGCGACTTGCGTCACGATTGATTCGTCCATGACCTTTTTTCCTTGCCCAAAAGTACCGCTTTGTCTGATTCGCCACCAAAACGATTCGCGATCGAGAATTTTGAGTGGTTAGAACCATTCCAACCTTCATTGCTTTGGCGTGGGGGCACGCTGCAGACGCTTTCGATCAAGTCATTGCGACCGGAGTTAGATACCAACACGTATGAAGGTTGCGAATCGTTCGATGTGGAGGGAGATCAAACGCCGCCGGACGTGATGAGTGGGTACTATCTTCCTACGCCAGATGAAACCGATCGTCCCACGGTCATCTTGTTGCACGGCATGGGCGGTCATGCTAGGAGTGGGTACATGCGGAGCATGGCGGAGCGGTTGATCGCGGCTGGCTATCCGGTGATTCTCTGGAACAACCGCGGTGCCGGTAGTTCGGCGCGCAATTGCAGACGCTTTCATCATCCCGGTTACACGGACGATCTCAACCGTTTGGTCGATTACGTGCGAGGTGAGCGAGGGACGTGGAGTCAGAACGGCCTCAATGTCATTGCTTTTTCGCTCGGTGCAAACGTGCTGTTGCGATACCTGGCCGAGCGTGGGGCGGATTCACCAATCACCGCTGCGGCAAGCGTCTCAGCACCTTTGGACATGGAAATCACGTCGAAGAACTTGCGACGTGGGTTAAATCGCTTGTTTGATCGCTATTTATTAAAGAAGCAACGCGACGAACTGCTCCGTGATGGTGCGGAGTTGACTGGCGATGAGCGTAAGGCGATCAATGACGCCCGATCGGTTTGGGAGCTCGATGATACCTTTACCGCTCCGCATCTTGGTTACGATGACGCGTCGGAATTCTATCGCGAAAATTCAGCGATCTATGTGCTGGATAAAATTAGGACACCGACGCTGTTGTTTCATGCTTCGGACGACCCGGTCGTTGACGACGAAGTCTTTGAACAGCGGGAATGGTCAGCCGATGGGCCGCTCTTTCCGGCACTTGCCGAATCAGGTGGGCACACCGGATTCTTAGACAAGAACGGCAACCGCTGGCACGAACGGGCGAGCGTGAGGTTCTTCGACTGCATGTGCGACCGCTCCTAATTGCGATCGGGCACAGATGCTTGGTTGCCTTGCCGGCGCAGGCGATTCAGTAGCTGGTTTAAGACCTGAGGTAGGCGATAGCCGCCACTTTTGGTTTCAGTAATGACCAAAGGCAGAGCCGGTGGGCTTCCAGCGGCTGACGTACGACGGATGGCGGCTGGATGCCACCAGTACTAGTTCGCGGCACCTATCGTATTTGACAATGCTCAAAACGAATTTTGCAACTGGAAACCTAGAGTTTGCCAGCAACCAGCAAGACGATTAAGACAAGTAGGATCAAGCCGCCGACACCGCCGATGGCGACGTTCTGCATGATGGCGGCGACGATTAGGATGAGAAGGACGAGTCCAATAAGGCCGAAACGCATTTGATTTCTTTCGAGAGAGGGTGTTGCATCAAACGGAAGAGCGAAGCTACCAGCCCCCGACATTTGACGGTTGATGGTTTGGTGTGCCGAAAGCCTTCGCGCCACCGCGATGTTTGTTTGGGGTGAGTGCTAACGCAATCCTTATGCCAAGTTGGAACGGCGATTGCTTCCTCACCTTCTAGTGCTTTGTCTTGCCAGGCGTGTGGGGGGATCGAGGGACATCGAGTGATTTACTGTTCTTCTTAGCGGAACGGCGCAAGTCGTCCGGTAACGCGGGGCCAGACGGCTTACGCTGTTCCGCGACATTTGAAATCCCTCAGTATTTAAATTGACGTCCCAAGAGGCCGGCTTATGTCGTTCCGTAGAGTCGCTTAGCGGCAGGACGCAATAACTCCGGTTCAGCCCGTCCACAAGTTCAGGTGAGACAAAGCACTCGTATGGCAGTGCTGCTTTCTGGCGGACGTATCGGGTTTTTCACTTCTTACGTAGCTGAGTCTTATCGAGGTTCCGAGAGCGGGTAACGCTCGCAATTCTTCGTCTCCGAGAGATCGAGCTGTGTGAAAAGTGACGCTGTCCAATCAGGCAATTCGCAACTCACGAGGAAACAGGACATGAGCGACAGGAACAGTGAAGAACGGTCACCAGTCCCCAATGAATTGCAGCCGAGACGCCGCTTGGACATCGGATCGCCCGATCTGGCATCTCAATCACCGGCTGCGCGGGTCGAAATGCACCGCGTCCGCGTCCCGAGCGAATACTCACCGCAATCGGTAACTCACGACAATTGGACGCGGGCGATGGTGACAACGATCGCTGCGTTGTTGGTCATGGGCGCTTTGTACTTTGCTAGCAGCTTACTCGTCCCGGTTGTCATTGCCGCGCTCGCCTATTTGTCCTTGCGGCCGATTGAAACCAAGATGTGCGGATGGGGGATCCCGCAAGTTGCGGCAAGCGGGTTGTTGATTGTCGGCTTGTTCTCGATGCTCGGTCTGATCGTTGCTCTGCTTTACTCGCCGGCTCAGCGGTGGATTGCCGCCGCTCCCGAGAGCCTCGCGGAGGTGCGGGGAAAGTTTGAGTCGATTGCAGAACCACTGACCACGCTCGATCGCGCAGAGGACACGGTGGATGATGCGACCGCTCCACTGAAAGCCGCTCAGCAGCGGATTGAGGTGGCCTATGAGAAACCGTCGATGGTCGACGAGGCAACGCTAATCAATCAGACTGTCCAAATGCTCGCATTCGTCGCCGCGATTGCGGTCTTGACGTTTTTCATGCTTTCAACGGGAGATGATCTGCTCAATCGCGTGCTCGGTGTTCTGCCATCGATTTCCGCTCGCGAAGAAATGCTTGAAAAGATTGGGGATATTCAGCACAGCGTGGGGCGATACCTCGCGCAGATCACTTGCATCAATATCGGTCTCGGTGTCGCGGTAACACTCGTAATGTGGTTGGTCGGAATGCCGACGCCTGTCTTGTGGGGCGTGATGGCAGCGTTATTCAATTTCATTCCCTACGTTGGTCCTTTGGCCGCCACATCGATCGTTTTCCTTGCGGCCGCGAGTTACTTCGACACCATCGGCCGCGCCGGAGTGGTGTCGTTTGCCTTTTGGCTGACCACGGCGGTTGAAGGTCAATTCGTTACACCCGCGATTCTGGGGACGACACTGCGTGTCGGGCCGGTAGCTGTGCTGATCGCGGTCGCGTTTTGGGGGTTCTTATGGGGGCTGCCTGGAGTCTTTCTCTCGGTGCCATTGCTGATCGTGCAACGAAAAATCTTTGCAAGCTTTGAGGCCACGCACGCGTTTGCCGTGGTACTTGGTGAAGATGCGTGTGAGGCCGATGACGATTGCGAACCGATCCAGGAAGACCAGCCCATCGCGGAAACCGCAGCAGTTTAGTAACGAGTTTTCTAAAAACGCTTTGCTTGCCCCAGGCACTTACACACAAATGGAGACTGCGTCTGTTGTCGGCATGATTGCGCTCCACGATACGGCAAGTCACGGGAGAGTTTCGGTGATGGGCAGTGTGATCAAGACACCCTGTAAATTTCGCTACAGTTCTTCGGCGAAGATCCTTGTCATGACACCGAGAAACTTTCGTTTCAATGTGTCTTTAACTGGTCCGTCGACACATCGTTTGGTCAGTGTCTCGATCCAATTCGCAATTTCATCGACTTTCGACTGATTGAAAATTCCAACAACCAGTTCGTAGTTAAGAAAGAAGCTTCGCAAGTCGAAATTGGCTGAACCGGCGTAAGCGACTTCCCGATCGATGAGCAAGAGTTTGGCGTGCACCATCCTGTCAGGAAGGAGATGTAGCTTCGCACCCAGGTTATCGAGATCGACGACGTAATCTCGTCTTGCATAGTCCGCCAGTCCCATGTCGGACTCATTTGGATAGATGATCCGCACGTCGACGCCTCGGCGGGTGGCCATCGCTAGCGAACGCATGGCCATCGGCGGTGGAACAAAATAGGGCGTGACGATCCAGACACGATCTTTCGCTCGGTTGATCGCCGTCAACCAGAGATCGTCAAGAATTTCAGGTGGTCCGTCGGGACCTACCGGGATGACTTGCAGCGTCGACCGATCGTCGGCCGAATCCGAAACTTGCGGGACGGTGTCTGTCGTTCGCTTTACTTCTTCGCCGGTGGTGAAGTTCCAGTCTGACACGAAGACCGCTTCCACTTGTCGCGCGGCAGTCCCTTCAATCGCCATTCCGTAGTCAATCCAAGTATCGTCATCTGGTTCAGGCGTCATCTCGTATTCGACAAAGTTCGTGCCCCCAAGAAACGCACGATTACCGTCTGCAATTGCGAATTTGCGATGATTGCGAAAATTGAGGTATGCAAATCGAGCGAATTTTGAAAGCGGTTTGAATCGAGTCACATGTCCCCCGGCGTCGGATACCTTGTCCAACAAGTCGTCGGAGAAAAGGAATGATCCGAACCCGTCGACCATCAATCGCACCTCCACCCCAGCACGAGCCTTTTCGCATAAGCGATCAATCAGCCGGTTTCCGACGTCATCATCGATCAGGATGAAGGTATGGACGAACAATCGCCGCTCGGCAGATTCGATCAACGCAAAGAGCGAGTCATGCATTGACTTGGGAGTCGTCAAAACATTGAGCCGATTGTTGCGGCTGGGTTTCGGAATGCCGCGGATAGTTGCGATTTCGGCGATCGAGCTTTCGACTTCCGCATCGGACTCGTCCGGTTTTGGCAGAACGATTGTCTCGCGGTTGGCATGCTCGGCGGAGACCTTCTTTCCACCGAAGATCAGAAACAGAATCAACCCGATTGGTGGCGTTAGTAACAACAGTAGCAGCCAGCCAAACTTCCCCACATTGTGCTTTTCGCGGCGACGCATCGCGGTCAAAGCAACGATCGTGCAGAGCGCACCGACGAGCATCGCGAAATAGATGGAGAAGTAAAACATGGTAATGAGATTCGCCAGCATTCCTTGTGATAAGAGTTGTAAGAGGGAACCCAGGCGAGTCCCACTTCGATCGAGGTTCTGCTGGACAACGCCAAGTTCTGGCAGGCGAATTGGAGTTTTCGCCTCTCACGAAACTGAGCCTCGCGGGACGTCGATTTCATTACTGCGGGAGTTCAAATGTAGCGGAACGGCGCGAGCCGTCCGTTGACTCGGGACCGGACGGCTTGCGCCGTACCACTAAAAAAGCACTAAAACAATCAACGTCCCCCGAGGCTCAAAAAGTGGGTAACGCGCGCAATACTCCGTCTCGGAGAGACTGAGCTACGTGAAAGGTGGCCCCCATCCAGCTAGGTTCCTCTCAAGCGGTTTTTGATGTGCGGCTTTATCGAGCTTGCCGAGTACTTCTTCTTCGAGTCTTTCGGGACGCAAATCCGATGCCGTCGATCAATTTGTCAGGATCCTTTTGAATAAGCGGTTCAGCGTGAGCCATCCAAAGACAAGGAACTTCACTACTTGCGTCGCTCTGAGCATCAATGGGCCGTTTAAGTGTCGGCTCATCCGGCGACGTGGTCGTTTAGCAGCCAAGTGGAATTTGAAAGGCTGTCAGCGCTGGGTTATGAGTAACGCACGATATTGCCCGCGAGTTAGCGAAATCGGGCTCAAATTCGGCAACGAACTGCCGCTTCGCAGGGGCGATCATCGCATCGTCAGCGATTTGGGAATCTGGTGGTGTGATACTTACCAGCTTAGAAAAGATCGCGATTGCGCTTGCCTCGCGACGATTTTGCAATCAACCTAATTGCGTGCGGGGGGAGATCTACTGGTGAGATGTGCTCACAGCTTCCTGCAACGCGACACTCAGGGTTGAACGCTAAGGCGGCAACTCGCATTTCGATTTTGGAAGGAAGTTCATGTCCCCTCGACTTGCAGCCTGTTTCGTGGCCATCGCGATGACTACCGCCATGACATGCGCGATCGATTCTCACGCCGCCGAAAAGGACAGTGACGGCTACCTGCCACTCTTCAACGGCAAGGACCTGACTGGTTGGGAAACCACCGGAACCTGGGTCGTCGAGGAGGACGGTGTCCTGGCGCTGAAACCCAAGCCGGGGAAAAGGGGCATCTTCAGCTACCGATTGTTTCTCTGGACAAAGTGGACGTTCAGTGATTTCGAACTCGACTTCGAATTCAAGCTCGCCAAAGGTGGTGATAGTAGCGTGTTTCTACGCTCTCAATCTTTGGGGGGTTTCATCGAAGTGGAGCTCACGGATTCCCACGGTAAGGAGGGGCCTCTGACGACAGACGATTGCGGTGCCGTTCAGAAGGTAACGCCTCCCAGCAAGAACATGGCAAAGCCCGCCGGGGAGTGGAACCGGATCACCATCAAATGCAAAGGGGAACTGTTGCAGGTGGAACTCAATGGCGAGCAGGTCATTGATTTGGATTATGACAAGTTGGGAATATCCGTGCCGACATCCGGCAAGATCGGTTTGCAGGATTGGGGACACCCCGTTTGGTTTCGCAATATTCGCATCAAGAAACTTTAGTTGACCACATCTGGATGCTGATGCGTCTCGGCTTACTCGATCAACAAGCCGCTCAACATCGTGTCGTTCGAGGATCCATTGCGTACTGCATTTCAACATGAACGACCGTGTGTTTGCGATCTCTTAGCAATGACTGCGTCGCCGGGGCGTCAGCCGATGCGAAGCTGAGTCTACTGGCTGAGACCAACGAGCCCCGCTCCGATGGCTGCCATCACAATCGACCCCGGTATGACGGCGATTGCTGAACACCAAACGAAACGGCTGAGATGAACACCGGCAGCGCCAGGCACGAAGGCCGTCAGGTGGCCGCCCAGCCATGGAATCTGCCGGGCACCTATCAGGAAGACAGGGTGGTTCACGGGGACCCTACGGACCCAGCTGGGCGCGTTCTTGATGGCGAGCTCCAGATCGAAATCCTTGCGGGCACGATAACCCAATCCGAATTCCAAAATGGCGGCGATCCACCAAGCAAACCAACTGAGCGCCGCACCGGCGTAGAACCCGTACACGGCACCGTTTGCGATCGAAATGAAATCGGAAGGAAAGGGGGTGATTGCAACGACAATGTGCACGGGGATCGTCACTAACGGGGCACGCATGCCATATGCCTCCCGCACGGCAGCGGGCCCGCCCATGGCCGTCATCCAATTCAACAACCAAACACTCAGCACAACCAACAGCACGATCACGTAGACCGTGGGTGACGTGATCGTGCGTTTGACCCAGGATTGTTTCTTTAGCACCGGTTGGCTCTCTGTGGGCAGGAGTGTTCTCCCAAATGGTTGCGAGGGCGTCGCTGAAGACAGGAGAGCTGACGAAACAAAGCCTCTCTGACGACTCTTTAACTAATGCGCACGATACTTCTTGTCAACGACATACCGGCAGGGAGTTTGGTCTTGCTGCCGGTCAGTTCCACCGCGACCGGCATCTGAGCGGCGAATGAGCCGAAATAACGATGATTAGCATGAGCGGTCCCAATCGACGTTTCGCAGCGTAGGATCAGCCACCTCGATTACCGCCGGGGTGAAACACAGCGGCCGATAATAGCGAATTAGCGGTGGCTTGTCGGTGTTGAACTCGACCCGTAGCGGCTGGGGTGGATCATCGAAACCGCTCGCAGGCAGCCGTCCCGCAAACGAAGTACGGAGCAAGCGGGTAGCGTGAACCGAGCAAATTCCAATCCCACCATCATTCCCATTGTGCAAACAAACGGGATAGAATCGATCGCGCGTCGTTGAGGCCTTGAATCCGCACGCTCTTGGCGCTCGCGGAAGACTAAAGAAACGGGGCCGATGTCCAGAGTCTTGGTTGATGTCCTTTGTGTGATGGAACAGTGACGCACTGGGTGCGACCGGACGGCTTGCGACGTACCGCTAAGTTTTGTAGCGGCGGGACGCGAGCGTTCCGGTTCAATCAAGAACCCTGACGTTTCGGTTAGACATAGCACTAGATTTCAAACTACGATTGATTGACCGAAAAGGGGAAGCGAGTGACTACCAGCTGGGCTCATGATGCGATTGCGCGAATCGATGCGGACTTCAATCGATCTGCTGATACACATTTAATTAAGCTGCCACTTGCCGCGTTTCCAGGGATTGATATCTATCTGAAAGATGAATCGATTCATCCCTCGGGTAGTTTGAAACATCGCCTCGCAAGGTCTCTTTTCCTGTATGCAATTTGCAACGGTTGGATCAGCGAGTCGCAAGCGATTGTGGAAGCTTCCTCCGGCAGCACCGCGATCAGTGAGGCCTATTTCGCGAAGTTGCTTGAGTTGCCTTTTCACACGGTGATTCCGGCGACAACAGCCAAAGAGAAGATCTGCAAGATTCGTTTTCTCGGCGGGCAGTGTCATTTGACAGATCAGTCAGACATCTATTCTGCGGCGGCTGGCCTCGCAACGCAGTTGGATGGGCACTACATGGACCAATTCACGTTCGCCGAGCGGGCCACGGATTGGCGTGGGAACAACAACATCGCCGAGTCACTGTTTCGGCAGATGGAGCTCGAACAGCACCCTGAACCGAAGTGGGTTGTGATGGGAGCGGGAACCGGAGGAACCAGTGCCACGATCGGCCGCTACATACGCTATCAAAAACTGGCCACCAAATTATGCGTTGTCGATCCAGAGAACTCGGTCTATTACGACTATTTTCATGCCGGAGATGCCAGTCTGACGACGCCCGGTCGCTCGAGAATCGAAGGGATTGGACGTCCCCGCGTGGAACCCTCGTTTGTTCGTACCGTGATTGACCGCATGGTCCAAGTTCCCGATGCCGCTTCCATTGCTACCATGCGATTGCTCGAGGGGTGGCTGGATCGTCGTTGCGGTGCCTCGACAGGAACGAACCTGTGGGCAGTCATTAAGATTGCCGAAGAGATGAGGGCGGCGGGCGAGACAGGGAGCATTGTGACTCTCATTTGTGACGGCGGAGAGCGTTACACCGAAACCTACTACAACGATGCGTGGCTGGAACTGCAAGGGATCGACCCCTCTCCGTTCTCGGCAAAATTGCAGAGCATTCTCGAGCTAAGCGATGAGTATCCCTGTTGAGTTTTTGAAAGACAGGATCGTCTTCCTCGCACTCATCGAAAATGTGTCAGTGTGGATGGACACGGGATTAAGCGATGCTTGATCTGAGCCGGTGGCTAGTGCCCCGTGCTGGCTACCTGCTAGCTGGGCGGTAGCCGTTCTCGTGGCGTGAGGACGCGAGCCCGGCGATATGTCACGCTATTTTGCAGCGCGACACCGGACGGCTCGCACCGTTCCGCTAGGAAAGGAGGATGGCTCACGCCGTTGCACGAACAACGTCGCCGGCATTGGAAGGGTGGTCGGTGCGCTGAGCCCGCCGGTCGATTGTTGCTGGGATTCCGGTGCAGGAGGTGGTTTCTGCGGAGCGTGAACTCCATCCAACTCAGCGGCGAGAGAACTGGACCCACATCAATTCTTCCCTGAAGGTGCGTTTGTTCCAGACGAGGAGTTCCGCCCAGCCGCTTGCGTCGGCTCCGTAGTCCATGGCCATGGAAAGCGGATAGTATTGTCCTTGGTATTCACCAACCACGTAGCCGCCGACGTCTAGGATGTAGTCGCCGACCTCCATCCCAAACCGGCTCGCGGCTGAACCATTGACAATTCGAGCGAGGCGAACACCACGCGGTGCTCGTTCAGGGTAGACGCCGAAATACCAATTCCGACTGGTCGGTGCCACATTGGGATCAATCCGTATCGTCGCTCGGGCTTCACCGCGAATCGTGCGTTCCCCCTCGGCCCGTCGTTGTCCGGGCTGACGCAGACGAGGCCAATCCGCTGCACCGGAGGAGGCACCGGGGGATGTATCGGGTAAGACGCTTGGTGAAGCACCGGGTTGTGGGGTACCTCCGGCGTCTGGTCGGGTTTGCGGCGGCTGTGCAATTAACACCGAGCACATGCCGACTACGAGGGTAAACGACAAGATCATTTTGTTCATGTGATTCACTCCCAGTCAAAGTGCCAATGGATGTTTCAGCTCGGTGCACGCGAAGGCACCATCAAGCTGTTTTTTAGAGGTGGTTTGTTGTCTCGTTCTTTTGCTTTCGTTGTAGCCGCTGTCGCTCAGCGCGGTCAACTTTTTTCGTTGGATCGCTCGACCCTGCGTCCGTTTGGGATGCCGTCGGCGTCCCTTCGCCTCACCGCGAGACGATCAGGCTTGCCGCGCGATGACGAACCATGCGAGCGGTGTCTTGTATTTGCGGAACGGACTTTTGGGGGCAGCGATAACGAGGCTGCGTGAATTGTCGTTGGTCCTGTGGAATCCGGCGTTCGGTCACTCGTTGACTGTTCAAAAGACGCGTTGTCGTTGGGTCGAAAACGCGCCAAACACTCCAAGCCTTGCCCTGAGGTTGTTTCTTGAGCGTGAGTTAAAGCGTGCCCCTAAAATGGTGCGATACTCTCTGTAGGCAGGTCTTGATAACGTTTTGGGAAAGCATTTTTTGAATGCGGGGCAATTTCCCGGGGCAAACGCTATCAATCGATTTGGCGGGTTCTGTGCCCGTCGTGTTTTGAGGAGCGTGGTCTCGATAGAGACTGCTCGACTCAACACACGCGGGCCAGAACGCCTGCCAGGCCTTGGGTTAGGTACGCAGGTCAGTCTCTCGGGACGTCGGTTTAATTACTGCGGGATTTCAAAAGTAGCGGAACGGCGCAAGCCGTCCGGTATCGCGGGATCGGACGGCTTGCGCCGTTCCGCTAGAAGTAGCACTAAAACAATCAATGCCCCGAGACTGATCTCTTCTATCCAGTTTCGGCCACTTGGCTTGCGTGCTCGGCCAGGTGTGTGAGCCAGGGATGGGCGATGGTCCCTTGCTCAGTTTTGACGTGGCGCATTTCGGCTGATTTCACTCGGTCACAGGCCGTGGCTTCCAAAGTCTGGGGAAGCGGCCCGTTTCGCGATCACATCTCGGCGGCATGGATCGCCAGTTTGACGTCTTCGTTGCCGTAGATGATCGACAGGAACGCGGGAACGTACCGATCGATCATGGCGCCACCGACATACAGGATGTGGTCGATGACATCATCTTCGGGGAACGAATCACCCAGCGGCAGGGCGGTCTGGTAACGCAGTTCTCCGTCCTCAAAATCCATTTCGAACTTACCGAGTTTCAACCCGTAATTGGCTCGGGTGATCGCTTCGGCGATGAGTTGTCGGTGGCTCTCGGGAACCTTGTTGGCGGGGTGGGTGAACACCTGCAACATGGTTTCGTCGATGATCATCATGACCCGGAGGTCTCCGTGTTTGCCTTCGAAAAGCATCCGGAACAAACCGCGTTCTTCGTCTTGGTCATAAACAATCGCGCCGCGATCTAAATACGCACTGAGATGATCGACTTGGGCAGACATGTCGGTGACTCCGGGGCTAGCGATCTAAAAAGAGAAGAGCGATCCGCGGGGGGGAATCGGCAGGACAGGATTTGAAGACACGCAGAATGACGCCATGGTTCGCATGGGTGAGGGCCGTTCGTCTGGTTTGATTGTACTGAAAAATCGATGATGAGGCTAACCAGGACGCCCGCTCCGGGCCGGGCGAACTATACTTCCAGGGTGGATGCGAAATATTGATGTGTTCACGCCTCGGTTCCCCCTTTTTCCGTCCGTACAGATTCGACCGGCTGCTGCCCTGTGACTCGCGTCCTTTTGACCGCTTTTGAACCCTACGATCGCTGGCCCGACAATTCGAGTTGGCTGGCGCTGATCGAGTTAACGCGTTGGCACGATGGCCCGATCGAGCTGGTGACACGTCGGTACCCGGTTGAATTGGGTAAGATGAGCGAGAAGCTGAGGACCGACTTGCAGGAGGATTATGACTTCGCGTTGCATTGCGGACAGGCTCCCGGATCGTCTCAGCTCCGGCTGGAAGCGGTCGGATTGAATTTGCGGACCGATGGGAGCGAGATCCTCTCCGAGGCACCGGCAGCGTATCGCAGCCCGTTACCGTTGGCTGCCGCGGCGACGCGAATTCGCGAGGCCGGTATTCCGGCAACCGTTTCGCACCACGCGGGTACTTACCTTTGCAACGCCGCGCTGTTTCTGAGCCAACATTACATCCGATCCTTCGGGATGCGGACCGCCTCGACGTTCATTCACATGCCGCTGGCGCCCGCCCAGGTCGCCCGTGAGAACTCGGATTCTCCCAGCATGAGCACACCGATGGTCAGTGCCGCTCTGGCGATCCTGATTCAGGAATTATCGGACAGCCGACGGACGGTTTGAGAGCCTTCCGCCATCGATTAACGCGGTCCACGTCGAGTTGGCCCGTCCGCGGTTGAGAAGAATCAGCGGTCGCGAAACAGACGTCACCCCGGACTCCCCAGCAATCGGGTATCACGCCGCAATCGTGCAGACGTAGAGCTTCGGGGAGTTTGATCGATCCCGCGAAAGCCACCCATACCCCAGCTTGGCGGGCGTCCGACAGGAGGGAGGCGAGTTGGGCGGTGGGGAGGTGCTCGGACAGCGATTGGCCGTTCTTGCAAAAGGTGTCAATCAATAGCCGTCGGCGGTTGGTGGTGATTGCCGATGCGAGCACTCGAGAGGCATCGAGACAGTCGGCGGCCTTGTGGTCGGCATAGGCGACGGGGACCAGTTCGACATTGGGAGGCAACGCCAGCGACCGCCAAACCCGTTCCAGCTGCGTGGCGGATTGCAGGCCGCTCGGGCCGACTTTGGCAAACCGAAAATTCGGTGGAACGCGGGCCGCAAGTGCCAACGCCGATCGGGTTTCGCCGAGGGCCGCCGACAGCGATGCGTGCGGGAACAATACGGAGGCTGACATCCAGATCGCCGGATCGACCGGGGCGAGTGGTCCGTCATGGGGTTCTTTGAAATCGATCACGTCGATGCCCGTCGACACCACGAGAGAGGCTTCGGAGATGTCGCGCACGCTCACCAATAGCTGCGCGATCGATGCTGGGGCGGTGTTCGGTGCGATCATGGGGGAAGTCTAGACGAAATCGTGGGGCGATTGGAACGTTGGTGTGAGGATGATTTCGGTCGGCGGCATGGTGCGATCGTCGTTGGGTCGCGACATGAAAAAACCACTCTACCGGATCGGCAGAGTGGTTCGGTCGAACGTTCCCGCGGGTGATGAGTCACTCGCCGGTTTCGCGTTTCGAGAGTTCTACTTTTGTTGCTGTTGCAAGCCTGGACGAACTCGTTTGTTGATGTCGGTTTCGAGAACGCCGAACACCGATTCGTGACGAGCGACCGACATTTGCAACGCAGCAAGCAGTCGTTTGGCGGTGAAAAAGTTCACGATGATGCGTTGTTTGACTTGGATCGGATCCTTTGGCACACCGATTGGTTGTGGGTTCAGACCGAAGTCGATGATCAGCTCTTCGGGTGATCCGGTAACGCGGCAAAAGTTAGCGTAGGTAGCGAGCGCGTCGCGATCTTCCACTTGAACCTGAACAGGTTGTTGTGGAGGCGTTTGAGCCTTTGCTGCGGGGGATGTCGGTTCGGCGGTTGCGGTCGCGGTTGCCGATTCTGCTTCTACCGAATCGTTGCTGTTGTCGTCTGCCATCAAGTATTCTCCAAAAGGTGAGAAAGGGGGAAGGGTGGTTTGATTTCGCGTTGGGTCACATGGTAAAGATCCCCCCCGGACTCGCAACGCGAAAGCGGTCGGTGTGGGATAATAAAACTGATTTTTCAATCAGTTCGTGTCTTGAAAAGCTTTAAGCTGCGTGGGCTGCAAAGGATAGGTTGTTCGTTCGTTGGGTTAGAAATCAAAGTTAAATGTCTTGATAATGACACGCCATAATCGTTGGCCGAGCGACATCGGATCGACATGCACTTTGGCTGCACCGCGGTATCCGGGACGCAAGATCATGTCGGAGTTATCAATCGGAACGCGTGCTTGATATGAGACGCTCCGTGGACGAACTTGTCCGGTCTTGGGATCAATTTCGGTTTGCAAGTCACCACCGGTTTGGCTGGACATCGACGCGCTAGCGGCGTCCATTGGTTTCTTGGAAATCTCTTCGATGCTGCCGTGGAAGGTTTTGAGACGCAGCGAATCGAGTTTGAGATCAACCAATTGTTCTTCGCGGACGAGTTGTCGGTCGCCTTGATCGATAATCAACACGGCTTCGAAAGCATCGGGGGCGCCGATCTCGCAGATCATGTCGTCTGCGGTCAGCAAGGCGCCGCGGTTTCGTTCTTGGAGTGGTGTTCCCGTCCAACCGGGCAATCTTCCGTCACCGGGATCATTGGAGGGACGTTCGGGCGGCGGCAAAACAAACCCGTCCTGTTTTGCTTTGATGGTTAATCGATCGATCTCTTCTTGCGTCTTCTGTTTGAGCGATCGAATCGAGTAGACCATTTCTTCCTGAGTTTCGAGCTGTGCAACGACAGCGGGATCTTCTTGGGCACGTCGTTTGAGGTTCGCCAATTGCACCGATGCAAAGCGTTCTTCGCCTTGGAGGTCGGCCAATCGGATTTGCAATTCAGGGTTTTCGAGAACGGCGATGGGTTGTCCTTGGCTGACGCGTGTACCAACCGGTACGGTTTCGACGACGCGTCCGACGGTTCCCGCATAAACGGCACCCGCGCGACTGGGGCGGATTTCAAAGGCGGCGTCGATATGGTGTGGCAGTGGGATGTAGCACACCGCTGCGATCACCGCGCCGGCAACTGCCAAAGAGGTCAGGAGTGGGCCACGTTTCACTTTCGATAGTCTCCCAGGTGTGCGAATGAATTTCCAAGTTTGGATCACCGGTTGGGCGACCAATCCTGAAAATCCGATTACGGCCAAGATGCGTCCGAGTGCTTGCAGGCCGTAGGGTTCGAGAACCTGCATTACAAACCATACGATGGAAAACACCACGACCCAGCGATAAATCACGCTGGCGACGGTAAACATTCCAAACATGAACTGGTTGCGCTGCGGCAAAAACGGATCGTCCTGCAATTCCAGACCGAGGCAGGTCTTTTGAAACCAGCGTTTGAGTACTTCGGTACTCTTTTGACGCAAGTTCGGAATCTCGAGGTAATCCATCAAGATGTAGTAACCGTCGAAACGCAACAGTGGGTTACCGTTGACGAGCACGGTGCTGATGACGTTGAGGAACATCATGTTGAGACACAAATCGTTGATCGTGGTTCCCTGCTCGCTGAAGAACCAGACGAACGCAGCGATCGAAGCGAGGATCATCTCGACGTAGATTCCGCCGGCGCCGATCCAGATGCGTTTCCATTTGTTTGGCAACATCCACGAGTCGGACACATTGCAATACAAACAGGGCGTGAACACGAGCAGCATGAAGCCGATCTCGTGGCATTCACCGCCGAATTTCTTGCAACTCAGACCGTGCCCGAATTCGTGAATGACCTTCACGATCGCCATCGTCGCGGCCAGAATGATCCACCGATCGGCGGCGAAAAACTGGTGGAAGGTGGGCAGTTTCGCGTATACGGTTTGGTACTGCGTCGCCAGCAACAAGGAAGCGGCGATCAGTAGCCCGATGAAAAAGATCAACGCGGGAACGGTGAAAACCCAGCCGAAAATCGGTAGCAATCGATTGAGGATTTTTTCCGGGTCGATCCCACGGAAGCGGACGGCAAAAACGTTTGAAAGTTTGCCGAGCAGTTCTTTGTTCTTTTTGGTGCGTCCACGTTCGCGTAGTGATTTGCCCTGGCCCGGCGAGTTGCTGATCACCAAACCGCTACGGTGGAGCATTCCGATGAACTGCTGCAGGTCGCCGAAGGTGATTTTTTGTGGGGCAAACCGTTGCTCGAAACCGTCCTTGATCTGTTGCAAACTGACATGCCCGTCGAGCATGTTCAGGATGAAGTATTCCTCGTCGTGAAAACGGAAGTACTGCAACCCGACGGGCTCTTTGAGCACCCAGAAGCCTTGGCCTTGGTAGTGGTGCCGGCTCGCGGTCAGGTCAGGACGGCGGCGCACCGTGAGTGCACGCGACGAGCTGCTTACCAGTGATTCAGCAAGGGTGGCCATGAATTAAGAGACGTGGGTGTTTTGTTGGGGAGGTTGGAAATCGACTTGGTGATCGTTCTCGATCACGTTCTTGTTCGGGCAGCGTTCCTACTCAAACAGGATTTCCGCTTGCATGCCGGGTTTGACAATCCAGGCTCCGTTTTCGTCTTTGACATTGTCGATATCGATCCAAATTCGGACTTGCCGACGGAGGTTCAACTCGCTGCTGACAAAGCCGAGTTTGCCTTGGACGACGACAGGTCGTTCGCGGTCGCTCGAGGCGAAGACGCGGACCGTAACGGGAAGTCCGGCACGTACCCGACCGGAGAAAGCGAGTGCATCGACGACGCCTTCGACACGGACACGGTCGAGTTGCACGAGGGTGGCAATCGGCGATCCCGGTTGAACCCATTCGCCGCGTTGGGCGATTCGTGTTTCGACATAGCCATCAAAAGGGGCAAACACTTGCCGGCGTTGTTGTTCGTATTGGGCGATTTCGCGTTCGCTACGTTTGGCGATGTATTGGGCGCTGGCGATCTTCTTTTGCATCTCGGCCAGGTCAATCCGCAATGCCGCGCGGACCGCTTCGAGCACCTTTTTCTTCATCTCCCAGAATGGGATGGCCTGTTCGTCGTAGAGCTTCTTGTGTGATTCGGCTTCCGCATCGGCGAGTTCGCGGCTGTTTCGCGCGTCTTCGAGGTTGACGTTGTTGTCGGCCTCGAGCATGGCTTGCTTCTCTTCGGCACGTTTCAGCTCGAGCGCGAGTTTTGCGGCGGTGTCATCGACGACCGCGAGCACGTCCCCCTCGGAAATATTCATTCCTTCTTCGACGTTCAACTCGATGAGTTTGCCTTCGACTTCGGCGGGAATGTTGACATTGCGGATGTACTTTACGCTGCAATTGTCGGCAACCACTCGTTGCCCAGGAGACTGCAGTTGTGTGGAGTACGACTGTGCGAAAACACGGTCCGGCATCGTCGACCACGTGGCGATGACGGCGATCGCCGCGAGCAGAACGTTTCGTTTATTGGGCGGGGTGAAAAACATGGGCGTGTTCGCGTTGGGAGCAATGACTAGAAGGAGGAGAAGAGAAGAGAGCTCTCAGTAATGCGGCAGTCTAAAAATGGGAGCGTTGGCGTTTAGAAGATGAATTTGGCAAACCATTCGTAAACCTCGTGCAGTAGTACAAAGCCGCTCGCTCGGCGGCCGACTTTGACGTCGGCGGTCAGTTTCGTGCCGGGGCTCGGAGAGAGCTTTCGCAATTCGGTTTGATCGGGAATGACTCGCATCTTGATGATCGATCCGTGTTCCTCGCTCGCTTCGGCACGCAGCGAGATGTTTTCCACCGGCAACGTCGCAGGCAGCGGATGATCGGGGTCAGACGCCAGGATGTAGGTGACTTCGAGTTCTTTGGCGGAGTTGGCACTGATGAATTCGTCCAAGTGCCCTTCGCGTTTTTCAGGCATCTCGATTTCGAGATACATCGGTTTGCTCAGGTCAGCGATTTCCATGAGCACTTGGCCCGTCGAGATCGGGCGATTGAGCAGTAGTTTTTCGACTTCCCAAGAGACCACTCGGCCATCGATCGGTGAGCGAACGATGAGGTCGTCGGCTCGTTTCTTCTTCAACGCGAGTTTGGCGTTTTGGGCGTCGAGTTTGGTTTCGAGTTCGAGTTCTTCGCCTTCGAGGGCACGCAAGTCGGTTCGTTTTAGCGAGTCGCGTTTGGTCAATTGGCCGCGGACGCGTTGCAGTTCGGCTTTCGTGGTGTAGATCTGGCCTTCGAGTTCGGTGATCTCGACTTCGACGTCCGGATTGATCATTCGCACGAGTGGTTGGCCGGCTGTGACCATCGAGTTGTGATCAACCAACACTTCGCGAACTTCACCGTCGATCCCGGCAAAAATCTCTCGTCGTGCTTCGGGTTTAAGGGTTCCGTCGGCTTCAAGGTCGAAGTCCATCGGGACGAAAACGCCGGCAGCGATGATGCCGCAGATGAGTCCGATCACGGCGAGGGTTTTGGGCAGCGTCCGGGCGCGAAGCACCCAAGTGGCGCGGCCGAGTGTTCGCCACAGCGGCATCAGGAATAGATTGGTGTGCGCCTGCGAGTTTGCGATCGCACGGGTGCCGTGTTCGTATACCAAATCGCAACGGGTGCGGAACACGTCGGGCGGGAGGTCGGTTTCGATCTGTTCAACGATCAATGCGCCGATCACTTCACCCCGGTGTGCGTCGTCACGGTCGACCTCGCCGGCGGCGCCGTGTTCCTTTTCATGACCGAGTTTGCGTTGCGGTTCGCGAAGCGGCAGGACGGCGATGTTTCGTCCGTAGGACAGGTCGACGTAGTCTTCGAGGGCCTCTTCGATTTGAGGCGGCAAGTCTTCGGTGGTTCCGTCGTGCCAGAGCGGTTCACCGGCCGCGACGACCCGGGTGGCGAGAACGTTGAGCGCCGAGACGATGTTGGATCGATTTTCGATGGTGTCTTGGCCGCTGATCGCTTCGACGGTGCACTTGCGGCCTTTCTTGATCGCCACGCTGACGCGGTCACATCCGATTAAACGGCGACCTTCGTTGGCGACGATGTAGGCGGTTTCTTTGAGGTCGAGTGATTCGTGGGCGGCGCGGGCGAACGAATCGGCTTGTTGCCAAAGGGTTTGGCGATCACCGAGCTTGATCAGCTTTTGGCTGCGGAGCCATTCCGCGGCGAGTTCGCACATTTGTTGCAAGAACCGCAGGTAGCCCTTCTGCGTTTCCGGTGCGGTGTCGGGGCGTTGGAAGATTTCGATCAGCCCGTCTTTTTGACCGTCATGCTGCAACGCACCGAGGACGAGCAGGTACCGCGTCGGGTTGCCTTCGGCGTCGCCATCGGTCGTGCCGCTGTAAGGCGGAATCAGGATGGATTGGCCGGCGTTGGCGGCACGTTGGATCAACCGGCGGTGACGCGTGGCGTCGTCGCTGTCGTCGGCCAGGATCGAGGGTTCGGCGTTGATCTGGTACTGCAACCGCAATTGTCGGTCTTCGTCGAGCAGCCAAATCGCACCGCCGGCGGCCGCGAGTGCCGTGATGATCCGGGAAAGTAGCTCGGGGTAAAACTCCGAAGCCGTCGCTCCGCTCTTGGTCAACGCTGCGATTTCGTTGACAAGACCGCGGATCTGAGCCTTGGTTTCTTCGACCGTTTGTTGGTTGACCGACATAAGCCTAGTGATCTGGAGCGGATGAGGACGCGGGAGAAGTGAGATTCTTGGTTACGGGACGACGTTAGTTGAAACCTGCTTCCCCCCGCCACAGGAAGTTATTTCGAAACTTAGCTTTGGTGGGGTCTCTAGACCGATCACAACGTCTGTCACGAACGGGCCGTCTGTGATGAAGCGGCGATTTGCGCCGAAGCATCGGGTCAGAGCGGTCGAGAAACCGATTTGGGTGCCCTTTTTGAAAAAATCGACCAACTGAACTGGACTAGTTATACAATTTGTATAACCTGGTGTCCAGTGTTTTTTTGCGGCGAAATTCTTCGGCGACGAAGTCCGCGTTTCTTTTGGGAGCTATTTTGAACGCACCGTTGGAGCAACTCGCCGCGCTGCGGAAATCGTCTCGGCCGGGAGATGAGGCGAAACCGGTCGGCGATGCTAGCAACACGGGCGAATCAAAAGATAGGCAGGAAACGCCTGATCTCGCTGAGACCGCCGAAGCCGGCGAGACTTCTGAAACGGGCAAGGTTCTCGACGCCGAAGTGCCTGCGGAGCAGTTGCTCGAGTCGTTGCAGCAGGAACTCAATCGCATCCAACGTTCGATGCGTTTGACGTTGCAAGCCAAATTGCAGGGGCTCGTCGGTCGATCGCTCGGTTCGCTCGAACACAACCGCGCCTTAGCGGCGGCGATTCAGACGATGCTCGACCAGCACGGGTTCCGTTTGCGGTGTCAGCAGTGCGGCCATGCCGCAATCCTGCGGGTGAGTCCGCGGAAGGGGATTCCTTCGGGTGCCTTCGTGCTCGATCACACGATCGATGGCAAACGAACGTTCCACGGAGGTGGTGCGATCGTTCCGCCGATCCATTTGCTCGCGAAACCGCAACGCAAGCCACGCGGCGGGTAAACGGTCGTACCGGGCAAGAGTGAGGGAACGCGGCGACGTGTCGCCGTCGCGGTGTGTCGACGAAATGGGAATGAGAGAGATCTGTCCATCACACGGGCACTCACCCTCCGCTCCTCCTCGTTGGGCGGACTTGGTAAAACGACCGTTCGAAAGTCAGAACGTACTTTCTCGGTTCTGCCGTGTGCCCTCAACGCGTATCCCGTTTTCGCCGATGAACTCTAATCCTGAATCGACTCCCAAGCCCGCCTGTGAATTGCGGCAAGCCTTACCGACTGACGCGGCCGCAATTCACGCGTTGATGCGGCCGTTTGTTTCGCAGCATTTATTGCTCGCACGGAGTGAAGCCGAGATCATCGAATTGACGCGTCACGGTTTTGTCGCGATGCAGGGCGAACGGTGCATTGGGTTTGCCGCGGTGGAAATTTACTCGCCCAAGCTCGCTGAATTGCAGTGCTTGGCGGTTCATCCGGAGGCCCAGCGTTTGGGTCTCGGACGCCAATTGGTCGCTCAGTGTATCGATCGGGCCCGATCGTTAGGCGTCATGGAAGTGCTCGCGATCAGTTCATCGGAAGACTTCCTGCGTTCGTGCGGGTTTGACTTTTCATTGCCCGACCAGAAGAAGGCGTTGTTCTATCAGATTCGCGAACGACCTTTTGACGATCGATAGCGGGACTCCCTTTTCGCTGTTCTGACTCACCCAACCTGCTCCATCCTTCCACTGAGATTGAATCACCATGGCCATGTCACCACTCGAGTTTCTCGAATCCGCCATCAAAACGCCAAGCCCTTCGGGCTACGAAGAGCCGATTCAAAAGTTGATTGCGGAGTATCTCAAGCCTCATACCGACGAAGTATCGATCGACGTACACGGCAACTTGACCGCGTGTGTCGGACCGGCGGATTCGCCGCGATTGATGCTGGCCGGGCACTGCGATCAAATCGGTATGTTGATTTCGTACATCGACGAAGAAGGTTTTCTCTATGCCCAAACGATCGGCGGGTGGGATCCTCAGCAACTGATTGGCCAAGCGATGACCGTATGGACGGCCGATGGTCCGGTATCGGCTGTGATCAGCCGCAAGCCGATCCACCTGTTGTCGCCGAAAGAGCGCGAGGAAGTCGTCCGGTTGGAAGACATGTGGCTCGACATCGGTGCGACAAGCGGCGAACAGGCGGCGAAGGTGGTGCGAATCGGCGATCCGGTGACGTTGGATTTGCAATACCGTCCGCTGCTCGGCGATTTCGTCAGTGGTCCTGGGATGGATAACAAAACGGGTATGTGGACGGTGATCGAAACCGTCCGCCGCAGCGCCGCGGAGCAGTCGGAGCAACCACTGCAATGTCAGGTCTTCGGGGTCGCGACGGTCCAAGAAGAGATCGGACTGCGTGGTGCAAGAACCGCAGCGGCCAGGATTTCGCCTGATGTGGCGATTGCGGTCGATGTCACGCACGCGTCGGATTGTCCAACGATCAGCAAGCAACAGCAGGGCAACATTCGACTCGGCGGTGGTCCGGTGATCGTGCGTGGGCCGAATATCAACGCGAAGGTTGCCGCGAGGTTGATCGAATTGGCGGAGGCCAACGGAATTCCTTATCAGCTCGCTGCACTCGGCCGCGCCGCGCCGAACGATTCCAACGTGCTGCAAATCTCCGGTGTGGGCGTTGCTACCGGACTCGTCGCAGTTCCCAACCGATACATGCATTCGGCGGTTGAGACGATTTCAACGTCGGATATCGAGGCGGTCGCGAAATTGTTAACGCTGTTTGCCCAAAGCCTCACGCCGGCGTGTTCGTTCATCCCCGGTTGAGTGGTGACACTCAGATAGCGATTGACGCCAAACGGTTGGTGCTCAGGAAAACGGCCGTCGAGCTGCTTAGCTCAACCAGCCCTTGCGATAAAGGAATGCGAGGAGACCGCCAGCCATCAAGGCCATGAGGCCGAGGGCAAATGGATAGCCGAATGCCCAGTGGAGTTCGGGCATGTTGAGCTCCGACGCTTTGGGGTCGAAGTTCATGCCGTAGATGCCGGCCACGAAACTCATCGGGATGAAAATGGTGGCGATGATCGTGAGGACTTTCATCACATCGTTGTTCTTTTCGCCGAGCATCGCGAAGTACAGTTCGCGGACCTCGCCACAGGTTTCGCGGTCCGTGTCGGCGGCTTCGATGATTTGTTGGACATGATCTTGGCAATCGCGAAAGTACAACGCGGTGTCAGGGGAGATCAGTTCACCCTCTTCTCGCAACACATTCATGATTGCGATGCGGTGTTGGTTCATGACTTTGCGGATCAATAGGAGTTCGCCGCGGATGCTGTGTAAATGCAGCGGCAACTGGCGATTGCCACCGCTCTCGAGCATCACGCCGGCTTCATCAAGGCGTTCAGCGAACTTCTCCACTAACGGGAAATAGCCGTCGATGATCGCATCCATGATGGCGTAGGCGAGGTAGTCCGCTTTGCGTCGCCGGATGCGCCCGAGTTTGTTTGCGATCCGGTGTCGCACCGGTTCGAGACAATCGCCGGGGTGTTCCTGAATGGTGATGACAAGTCCATCGATCAGGAAGATGCTGACTTGCTCGGTTTCGAAGCCGTCGTCGCCGGTGGGCATTCGCACGACGAGGAACAGCATGTCGCCATAGATGTCGGTCTTGGCATGTTGGTGTACGTTCGCGACGTCTTCCATCGCGAGCGGGTGGATCCCAAACATGCGGGAAAGTTCTTTGAGCATCTTGGCATCGCCGACTCCATCGACGTTGATCCACGTCACATGGTCTGGACGCTCAATCGGTACGTATTCCGCGGATTCGTGCGCGGCGGCATCGGCCTGGGCGGACTTCTTCTTCGGCACGAACTGGTTGAGTTCGCTGACCGTTTCGAACTTTTGGTCCGTGTGTCCTTTCGCGTCGTAGTGGATGACGCGAATCTGTCCTTTCACGCTCCCCTTTTGCGCCACGATCGATCCCGGGACCTTGCCGACGGTATTGAGGGCGCGGCGACGGCGGCGAGACAGGAGCATGAGTTTAACGTTCAAAGCAATTACGCAGCTTCTCGGGATAGGTCGCCATTGGCTGATTCGTTGACACTCGTCGTTTCGGATGAAAGTCCGAGGGCAGTGGCTCCGGCGACCGAAGTACGGATGTGAAGGTCTCGTTGTGGGAAGGCGATTTCAATTCCTTCGGCACGGAAGGCCCGATTAATTGCGGTGTGCAATTGATGGATGACTTCGAGTCGATTGTCTAACGTCGGCAAATACACTCGCAACACCATGTTGAGAGCACTGTCGCCAAACCCTTCAAACGTGGCGTTTGGCGGAGGATCGTCCAAAGTCAGAGGGTGTTCTTTGGCGACGCTCTGCAAGATTTCGCGGGCACGTTCGGTATCGGAACCGTAGGCGACTCCGACGTTGACGACGATGCGGTTGATTTTGTCTGACAACGTCCAGTTTAACAGACGCCCGGTGATGAATTCTTTGTTGGGAACCACGTATTCCTTGCGATCCCAGTTGGTGATTGAGGTGGCCCGGATGCGGATGCGAGAAACCACACCGCTGACGTCATCGACGGTGACAATGTCTCCGACGCGGATCGGTCGTTCGAGCAAGATGATCAATCCGGCGACGAAGTTTGCGAACATTTCCTGCAGACCGAACGCGAGTCCGAATGTTAATGCCGTTGCCAACCATTGGATCTGAGACCATTGCAATCCGATGGTTGAGCAGGATGCGATCGTTCCGATCAAGACAATCGCGTAACTGACGAGAGTCGTGATCGCGTAGCGGACCGATGCGTCGACGGGGAGTTGTTGCAGCACGGACATCTCAAGAAGTCCCGGGCCGTTTCGGAACAATACGAACGTGACCGCAACGATCAACAGAGCGAGTGCGAGGTCGGAAAGGGTGATCACCGACGCGTCACGGATATCTCCGTATGAATTTCCAGTCATGTCCGCGCCGTCGTCGGTCGCTGGCATCATTGATGCGGCAATCGAGGGTACTGCGGCAGCTGATTGGACCGATGCGGTTGGTGCTGTCTTCCAAACCGGGTAGTTGTCGAGCATGCTCAACGCGGGCAACACCTGCACCCAAATCATCCACAGTCCAACCACGGAACAGGCGATCATGGCCGAGTTGATTAACCGTCGTGACTGCTGGCTTTGTGCGGTGATGTCGGCTTTCGGATCTTCGGTGACGATCCCGGCAACCAAATGCGAGGATGATTCTGTCGTGCTGACCGATGCCATGGCACGTTGTCGCGATTGCTCCATGCTGAGGTAGCGTCGACGGAGCATGAGCATGCGGAAGAACAGCGAGCGAATGATCAACAGCGAGATCACGAAACCGAACGTCGCAAACAGACGCCACGAGAGCACTTCGGCGGTGTAGTAATAACCGGCTATGGCTAAGGCGGCCAACGAAAGAGGCACGCTTGTTCCGAAGATCGACCAGAGGTGTTTGATCCGGCCGCCCCAAGGCGATTCATCTGATGAGAAGTACTCGCGAAGCACTCCACCGGGCGTCAGCAGTCGGAACATTCCGTAGGCCGCTACGACCATCACGAGTAGAAAGAACACCCGCTCGAGTGAATCACGTCCGTGCGATCGTTCGCTGACGGATAGAGTGGCGGTGACAAAAACCAGAGGCAAGGCGATCATGGTGATCGTGCGAAGTCCGCCCCGCAGCGATTCGGTGGCATGCGTGGACCAGCGGAAATGGGCTTCGCCCAGACCCATGGGGCGACAAATTTGTCGAACGAATTCCAGCACGATCCACAGCAGTGCGACGCACAGGAACCCGTTGCTAAGTGCGGCGATGAATTCGGAATCGCCCGCGACGCGGTGCAGTCGCCACGCAAACAATGCACAAAACGCAGGCCAGACCCCCGAAACCAGTGCGGTTAAGAACACGGCTTTCAAGGTCGGCAGAATGGACCGGCAATTCGCGCGGTAAGCGGTGTCACCAAAGCGTCCGATGGCGTCACGGATTTTACGGCCACGAACGAGGAGTACTGTCCAAGGCAACAGGATCAACAAGTATAGGTAGTAGCGGTTTTGAATGTCGGCGAGCAACGCGGTTCCCACTTCGACCCATTTCGCGGGACTGATCAACCATGAATCCGATGCGTCGAAGCTGAAGTCGGACATGAGAGGGCGACCGCTGCGGATCCATAACACCCGTTCGTCGATGTAGTTTTCGTAGTCGGCGACGAGCTTGATGAGTTGTTGGTCTTTGGTATCGAGTTCGATCAACTCGTCAAAGTATTGCCCGTCGCTCTTGATGAGCGTGTCGAGCGTTTCGCTGCGCCGCTGGATCAATTCTTGCGCGGCGGATTCCAGCAACGCCAAATCGAGCGCCGCGCTGTGTGCGGATTGCGTGTCGGGTTTGGGTTGGGGTTCACCGACGGTTTCGGCGAGCAATGATTTCGCATCGCCGACTTCTTGGCGTTGATCCTCGAGATCAAAGATCTCGTATTGGATGTCGTTGATCAGCGGTTGACGGAGCGAGACGGCGGCGCGTCGCTCCGACACATCGGGCAGATCTTGCTTTTGTTTGCGAAGGTGAGCGCCGATCGAGCTGGTCAGCCCCACGGTTTCAACCTTCTTGCGGGTCAGGTTGAACTGCCGGACGAGACCCTCGTAGGCTTCCGCAGCGAGTTTTTGTTGTTGTTCGGCCTTGGCTAGCTCTTCGGCGATGAACTTGGTTTTTTCAGCGAGCTTTTGATTGGTTTCGGCATAGTCTTTGAGGGACGGTGCCGCAGCGATGGCTTCGAAGCGGGCTTGTTGGATCGACAATTCGGCGGCTCGTTCGCGTGCCGTTGTGATTTCTTTTTGAAGCAGTTCGATACATTTTTCACGATGAGCCGCGTTTGCGTTGGCTACATCGATTCGCAGTCGAAGGATGTCGGCCGACTCTTCGGCGTCGTACTTTGCGAGTTCCGCTTGGAGGGCCGGGAGTTCTTTGACGAGCGTCATGCGGCGCGTGATCAATCGAACCGCGAAGGAATTCGACTGAGTCGACGTTTCCGACGAGGTGAGCAATTTTAATTGTGACGTGGTATCGGCAATTCGCTGTTCCTTGCCCACCATGAGGGTGCGGATCTCTTTGCGTCGCTGCGAGCGTGTTTGCTGATCCAATTCGGCGGCTTGCCGACTCTTCTTATGATTGGCAAGAAGCAGCTCCCATTGCGGCAGAAGCTGTTCCATCTCCGCGAGGCTGAGCCCCGGTTCGACGTTGGGCTTTTGATCTTTGAGTTCGGCGCGTTGTTGCTTGAGTTGCTCGACACGCAGAGCGACCGATTCGGTTTCGGCGGCGAGTGCGCGTGCCGTCGCTTCGTTTTCAGTAGCCGAACGAAGGTTGTTCAATGCTGCGCGGTAGTTATCGATCGCCTGCGCACGTTGTTCGGCATCGATGTCTTTACGATTCTCGAGATCGGAGATCGTGCGTTCGATCGACTCGATCGAAATCGATTGTTCAGTCGGCGCGGGGCTCGGTTCGGAAGTATCTTGGCCGACCGCGATGGAGGAGAGCGTGAGGCCGGGCTGAAGCGAGAAAAAGAAAACGAAAACGAGCGACTGAAATGATTTCAGCGTACACAAGATGGGTCACCTGGGGTGCGGGGGGAAAGGCCCCGTGACGCTAGAAAACTGCTCCAGATGGCGTCAACACTGATCCGGCGAAAACGGATTCCCGGGAGACAATATGTCGCTCGCTGGGGCTGTCTAGGAGGCCAAAAACCCGCGTCAGATGCCCGTATCGACGTGTGCGGAGTGACGTCAAAGTGTTCGTCGCAAATTTATGATTGGGAATCGTTTTTCTCTTGACCCCTACATCGAAACGGGCGTAAACAGTGGTGGATGAGTGCTCACGGCTAAGCCGCCCGAGCAAGCCGAAAACGGAATTTCGGGTTTTTCCACTCAAATATTCACGGATGATAACTCCAATGGCCCATCAAGACCAAGCTCCCAGCGGTGTACCGCTACTCGACGTCAATCGCGATAACGCTCCTCATCGCGAAGAATTTATCGAGGCCCTAACCGAGGTGCTCGACAGTGGACGGTTCCTTTTTGGGCCCGACGTCACTGAGCTCGAAACAGAGCTCGCCGGTTACTGCCAAGTTCCAAACGTGGTCGGTTGTGCATCGGGAAGCGACGCGTTGTTGCTCGCTCTGATGGCACTCAATATCGGCCCTGGCGACGAAGTCATCGTGCCTTCGTTCACGTTCTTTGCATCAGTCAGCTGCATCACCCGGCTCGGTGCGACTCCGGTTTTTGCAGACATCTGTCCCGGTACGTTTAACATCGATCCCGAATCCATTGAATCGCTGATTACGGATCAAACCAAAGCGATCATCCCGGTTCATCTATTCGGTCAATGTGCCGAGATCGATCGCATTTGCCAAATCGCCAGCGGGCATGACATCCCGGTGGTCGAAGACGCTGCCCAAGCAATTGGTGCGGCTTACAACTCGCGTCCGGCAGGTAGCTGGGGAACGGTTGGTTGTTTCAGCTTCTATCCGACGAAAAATCTCGGCGGCATGGGAGATGGTGGCATGATGACCAGCTGCGATGCCGCGTTTGCGGATCGCTTGCGGTTGTTTGCCGGACATGGCATGCGTCCGCGTTACTACCATCAAGTCGTCGGCATCAATAGCCGGCTGGATACGTTCCAGGCCGCCGTTCTGCGGGTGAAACTACGCCACCTCGGTGATGCGATCGAAAATCGCTCAACCATCGCCGACCGTTATGATCGGTTGTTGACCGAGAGTGGATTGGTCGACAACGGCGAAATCACATTGCCCGTTCGTGATTCGAATGCGTTCCACGTTTGGAACCAATATGCGATCCGAGTCGAAAACGGACGCCGCGACGAACTCCGCAGTTATCTCGCCGAACGGAAGGTCGGATCGGAAATTTACTATCCGATTCCGATGCACCAACAGCAATGCTTCGAGGGCATGGATTTCCGTCATAACGGATTGGCTGAGACTGAAAAAGCCAGTCTCGAAGTGCTCAACCTGCCGATCTTCCCCTCGTTGACCGAAGCGGAACAGTGTCGCGTGATCGAAGTGATCGGTTCGTTCTACGCTGTGGCCGCAAAAGCAGCAGCCTAGTTGACGGACGCTTTTATTGAATCGTTGCACCTCCCTGACAAACCGACGGCGTGAGCCTCGGTTTGTTTGGCGGTAAGAACCGAAGTTCCTTTTTGTTCGGCAAACTCAATAACACGTTTCACGTTGATATTCGCTTCTCATGCTCGGCTCTACGAGCCGGGCCGATCCGAATCCATTCACGGCCTTACGGCCGATCATGAAACTTTCCTTCCGCGAGTAACCACGATGGCGCGAACGGACCACTTGTCGTATTGGCCCCTTGCTGCTGCTGTCCGTTTTCGCGGATTGCTGGGGATTCTCATTGCCACGTTTGCGTTGGGGTTCCCGTGCCAAGTTGATGCCGACGGCGCGGACAATTCGTCGGTCGCAACTGAATTGATGCGAATGCTCGATGACGGCGATATCGATGCCGCCGTCGATGCGGTTTCGCAGATCGAGGTATCGAGTGCTGTGTCCTCGCGGACGCTGGCGGCAATCATTCAAACGGCCCGCAAGTGTTCGAGCGAAGGTCGCAACGAAGACGCCGCGGACGTATATCACACAGCCGCAGCCATTTGCGGGAAACTTTCGGCCGACTCCCCGGCGGAGCTGCCAGCGGAAAAAGCCGTTGCGATCTGGCACGCCGCTGCCAGCGGTTTGACCGTTGTCGGTCGCGACGCTGAGGCCCTTCGTTGGCTCCGGCTCGCGGCGAAAGCGTCCACGAACCCCTATGCGGGGCAACGTGTCGGAGACGCTCTGCTTGCGGTCGCATCAGGGGCTTTGAACGGGGCCGACAAACTGACCGCGGGCCATGCCTATCAACTCGCCATTGAGCTATTCGAGAAATCGGAAGCCGAGCATCCCAGTCCATCGATGGCGACGGCACGATTGGGTTATGCGTGGACTTTGGTGATGGCGGCCAGCGAGAGCGGTAATGCCGATCACATCCGACAATCACTGATTGCCGTTGATGAGTTTCTTCAGCGTCATCCCGACCACGACGATGCGTCGTCGGCATTGCTATTAAAACTGAGTTGTCAGACGCGGTTGGGTGAACACGACGCGGCGGATTCGACTCGGGATGAAATCATGCAAAAACATCCGCGAACGGAAGCGATGTGCGAAGTCGTTCAGCTCGCCTGTGCTGTTCGCGGTGATGACGGAGAGCCGGCACCGCTGGGTGAACCGATACGGCAGTATCTCGTTGAACATTATGACTACGTTCTTGCATCGCGACGACTGCGGGCGAATCTTGATGTGGTCAAAGCCGCGTTGATCGCGGCGGCGGTTGCGGGATCGCCTGAAGCGGAAATCGGGTACGCGGTGGCTTTGTCGTTGTGTGATCAAGTCGGAGATGCGGCCACCTCGGCACTCGAGGAACTGCACCAAAACGGTCACGACGCCGCGGCGCAGAGGATCGCGATGCGTTGGTTGTCGGCACGCGATGAGAGCACGGCCCAGCCGAATTCGGTCATCGCGAAAATGCAAAATCAATCCGGCATGTTGATCACCGGACCCGTTCGCGAAGCGGCATGTCGATGGGCCGGTCGCACGGGGCTTTGGTCGATGCTTGCGATGGCGGCGGAGGAAGAACCCGGGCTTTACGCGTCAACGAGTGATTCGTCCGCCGAGGATGAAGCGTACCGACGTGGACGATCGTTGCATGTGGAGCGACTGTTTGCCGAAGCGTTGTTGCAAACGGGCAAAACGAAACAATCCCTTAAATTATGGGAACGCATCGTCGACGGTCACGGCGCCGATGATTTTCCCACCCTGTTGCGGCTGGCTGAAACTGCCGTGGCGGTTGGTTCGGTCACTCAGGCTAGCACCCGCATTGTGGCGGCCCAATCGGCTGCAATGCAACAAGGAACCGCCACCGGTGGAAACGGCAATTCGTCGCCGGAAGTCGCGCTGACGAACTTGCTCGCCGCGTCGTTAGAGGTTCGGCAATTGAACTTTGACCGGGCCCGTGGGTTGCTTGAGCGAGTCGTGAGATCGTCGCGGGCCGATACCGACGTACGCGGCCGGGCTCAATGGTTGATCGGTGAAACTTTCTTCATGCAAGAAAAGTTTGTCGATGCGATCGCGGCCTATCGGCAGGTCGAAGCGATCGGCAGCAGCGACCAATGGACTGCCGCGGCACTCGTGCAGGCGGGGAAGTCCTTTGAACAATTGGGGAGGACACGTGAGGCCACCGTGTGTTATTCAACGCTAGTCAGTCGGTTTGGTGATTCGCCTCACGCCGGTGGCGCACGCCGACGACTCGCAGCCATGACGTCAGGCGGTTCTTCTGCTCCTAGCACGATACGACGATGATCCCCACAAAATTCTCCACACTCCAACGATGTCGCGCGGGCGGTTCGGGCAGGTTGTCCGACTCACCGACGATGCCGAAGAAACGTCCCGATTTTGCTGCGCGGTGGTGTGCCGCATCGCTGCCCTTGAGGGCAATTTGTTGGTCGTTAATCGTGGCCGCGTCCATGTTTTCAATCGCGTCGGCTCAGACGCCGCAGTTCAACTACAACCCCGGTAACGGATACAACCAAGGCGGGTATAGCGGTTCGTCTCAACCGAACACGTATTCCAATCCAGGTGGATTCGGTGCCCAATCCGCTCCTGCGGCACGCATCGCGGCGGCGGCGCCTCAGAACGGCACAGCAAATCAGTTTTCGATTCCTGCGGCGCCGACCGAAGCAGAGGCTGAACCCGAGGCGGAGTCGGCTCCATGGGAAATGCCCGCGATGATCCGAAAGATCACTGAGGGTGGTTGGCTGATGATTCCCCTCGGAGTTTGCTCTTTAATCGTGATCGGATTGTCGCTCGAGCGGATGATCGCATTGCGGCGGTCGCGAGTGATTCCCAAACCGTTCGTCCGTCGCTTCACCGAATGCGTGGAAGATGGTCAGTTGAGTTACGAAGAAGCGACGTCGATCTGCGACGAGTTTGATTGTCCGGTCGCCGAAGTGTTCCATGCTGCGGTTCGCAGATGGGGACGTCCGATGATGGAAATCGAGCAGGCCGTGATCGATGCGGGCGATCGAGTGGGTGATTCGCTGCGCCGTTTCCTACGAGTCTTTCATGCGATCAGCAACGTGACACCATTGATCGGATTGCTCGGTACGGTCTTGGGCATGATCCAGTCGTTTGAGAATCTGAGTCCGCAAGGCGGAGGCGGTCAAAGTGAGCAGCTCGCCGCAGGGATCAGTACCGCATTGATGACAACGGCGGGTGGGCTCAGCGTCGCGATTCCGGCCTATTTGGCATACATGTACTTCAGCGCGAAATCAGATCGGTATCTCGGTGAAATCGACAAGCTCTGCCAACGCGTGATCGACTGCATTTCCGCCGAAGGGCTTGAGAACGCGGGTGCGGCGAAGACTCCTCGGAAACGCCGGGCCGCTTAAACCCGATTTACTTGCCATACCCTCCTCTGAACTCTGTCTTCGATGATCCGTCGTTCGCCACCTGAAACCGCGACCATTAATCTCACGCCGATGATCGACGTGGTGTTTTTGCTCGTGATCTTTTTCATGGTGGGTAGCAAATTCGACAACGGCGAAGATCACCTGCAGGTCAACGTGCCTGGTGTGGCGGAGATGCGTTCGATGGCGAGGTTGCCCGATGAACGGATTGTTGAGTTCACATCTGCCGGAGTTTTGAGGCTCGACGGGGCGGAAGTCTCCCCCGAACAGCTCACCGGGTTGCTCCGGTCGCAACACCAAAGCTATCCGGCGCTCAAGGTTGCCGTTCGTGCTGACGACAATATTCCGTATGGCCAAGTCGCCGAAGTTCTTCAAAGGGTGCGTGCTTCCGGAGTGGATCAAATCGGAGTCGCGACCCAGAAGCGGTGAGGGCTATCGCACGACCGGATAGCTGACCACCCATCCTCATCTCACGGTCTTCTGCTCTGATTCCTTCGACTCTTCCATCAGCGGATCACTTTTGGCACAACCCGACTGCGGTTCGGTTGGTTGCTCTGCTCGCTGTTGGATTGTTGGTAGCGACGGTGATGTTGTTCCGTCGTCGCAAAAGCAGCGGCCGTGGTGCAGCGATCATCTGTCTGATCGTATCGATCGGACTGCACGTTGCGATTCTCGTCTGGGTCCCGCGACTGTCGCTGTTCTTTTCAGGCGGCGGCCGCGTCGCAGAAACGGGGGATGCGGCAGGGGAGTCACCGGTTTCGGTCGCCGTGTTTGATCCGAGTTTCGTCGAAGAAGATTTTTCGGATGCCGATTCGCTCAGCGATCAACTTTCCCGGGGCGATGAATCGGAATCGGATGATACGGCCACTTTAATCACGCCACTTTCACTTGGGCAACCGATTGCGGAGTTGCAGGTTCCGACGACGGCGCCGACGACTGCGGCAAGCGATGACGCGTCACCGCCGGAGCCCGCGGCAGATGCATTGGTAGAAGCGTTCCCGAAGAAGGTGCCTGCGTCGCTGGCGTCGACATCGAAAGCATCGCCAAAGACGTCTCCGAGCGATGTCGAGGATCTGCTCGGCGATTGGCTCGACGAAACACTCGCGGTCCCGGAAGTGCAACCGGATCCGGCGCCCGAACAAGTCGCTTCGACCGATTCGGCGGTTCCCCCCGCGACCGCACCGCCGCGAGAGACCGTCGCCGCGTCGGCGGAGACGAGAGCTCCTTCGCACGCGGAACGAGCCGACGATTCGCCAAACGCCGCGGCTCCCAAGACGCACGTCCCGGGACAGGTCGATGAAGACTTTGCCGCCCGACAAGGTGCCGCCAAATACGAGGCGCTTAACGCAACCGGCGGCGATGCTAATACGGAAGCTTGCGTGGCAGCGGCGCTGAAGTTTCTCGCTGAGCAGCAACGGCCTGATGGAGCCTGGGATCCGCTCGCCAGCGGCGCCGGACGAGAACGAGCACCGCTCGGGTTGCAACGAGGTTCAGCCGGTAAACGTGCAGAGACGGGATTGACCGGGTTGGCGTTGTTGTCGTTGCTCGGTGCCGGAAACACTCATCAATCCGGTGAGTACCGCGACAACGTTTACCGTGGGCTTGTGTATTTACTGGGCCGCCAACGCAGCGACGGATCACTGGCCGGAGACGCGTCGATCTATGCGGCCCACTACTGTCATGCGATGGCGTCGCTCGCGCTTGCCGAAGCGTCCGCAATGACGGGCGACCCTGCGGCGATCGAGGCAACCCGCCGGGCGGTGGCTTACTCGCGATCGACGCAGCATCCCGTGACCGGCGGTTGGCGTTACACACGCGGTGATGCCGGCGACCTCAGCCAGCTCGGTTGGCAAGCGATGCTGCTCGACGGTGCGCGGCGGGCGGGTGTGTTTCGTAGCCGTCACGAACTCGAAAACGATCAACGTATGCAGGACGGCGTCGCTCGATTTTTGGCGAGTGTTCGCAGTGGACGGGCAGGCGGTTTGGCGAGCTATCGTCCCGGGGAACGTGCCACACCGACGATGACAGCAGAAGCACTCGCGACGCGTCTGTTGATCGGAGAGAAGGTTCCACCGGATACGATCCGTGAGGCCGAAGCGGTGTTGTTGTCTGCTCTGCCTGGACGCACCGCAGGGCCGGACAATTTGTACTACTGGTACTACGCAACGCTCGCCCTCCATCAACTCCAGGACGACGCCTGGGAAACGTGGAACGATACGATGAAGCAACGCTTGCTCGCCACCCAGCTGCCCAGCGGCAGTTGGCCCGACTCGACGTTATGGGGCGGTTACGGAGGAACGGTTTACACGACCGCGATGGCAACGTTGTGTCTGGAAACGTACTACCGGCACCAACTGCGCAGGTAGTTTCGACTGCCGGGAGTTGGAGAAGCGGATCAGCTTTCGGGCAAATCAAAAGGTACTCTGAAAGCGATCGATCTCGACACCGATCGCCATTCAGAAGGGCTGAGGTTCGATCGCCGGCAGCGGGCTGTCGTCGCGGGCGAAGAACATCAGATGTTGCCATGGCAACGCGTTGTACTCGCGGACGAGTTTGAGGTTGGACGCCGCGTACTCTTTCATGATCTGATGTTTGGACATCTTGTGCAGCGGTTTGATCGGCACGTCGGGGTCTTCGGCGCGGTATTCCAATAAGGCGATCACGCCATTCGGTTTCAGGCTCTCGCGGATCTCCCACAGCATCGATTCCGGGTGCGAAAACTCGTGATACACATCAACGAGCAAAACCAAGTCGACTTCACCGGCAGGTAAGCGGGGATCATCGACTTTGCCGAGGATCGGACGGATGTTGTCGACGCGGGCACGAGCCATGTTTTGACGCAGCTTCGCGAGCATTTCGCGTTGGATGTCGACCGCGATCACTTGCCCATCCCAATCGTCAACGTCGTTCGCGTCACCTTGGTTTTCGCCGGGGAGTGTCTTGCGAGCACAGGCTTTTGCCATCGGCAGCGTCCAGAATCCATTGCCGCATCCCAGGTCGACGACGGTCATGCCCGGGCGGATGCCGAGTTGACCGAATGCTTCGACGGCGCTCTCTTCATCGTTTCGTTCTGGGCGGACCAACCATGAGGCACCGAGGTGCGACATCGGTTGAGCGACGATGCGACCCATGTAGGTCTTCCGCGCCTTTTCTTTGGGACGCGGGTAGGATGGGGTGGTCGTGTCGGGCCCAGAATCAGGTGTGCCCTCTGCGGATTCCGAGGCGACTGCGTTTCTAGCAGTCCCGTCATCGGCGCATAAGCACGTGGGCGGCGGGGTGAGCAGGAGCGTTGCCAAGATAGCGACAACGAAACAGCGATGGTTTGCGAGGCGACTATTCGGCCTCATCAGTGACCAGTTCGAATTGCGGTTGGAACGCTTGATCGAACGAATAGACGTCATCGAAATCTTCACGGCGATCGGTCTCGCTCTTTCGCATTTGTTCGATTCGAATCAGGTTGTACACCAACTCGCCGAAATCGCCCGTTGATTGAAGTCCCCAACGTCCTAACACCATTTTGGCGAGGTAACCATATTGATCGATCGCATAGAGTCGACACGCTTCGCAGAGTTGTTGACCGGTCAGGTGGCGGGGAGCATCGACATCGGGCTCGTCGCCCTCGCAATAACCTAGCGGTCCGATCTGATCGAGATTTTCATGAGCGTACTGCAGCGATTCGCGAATGAACTGGTACGCCTCGAGTTTGTAACGTGGGTCGTCACGAAGGAGATCCCGCATGGCTTTGAGTGGCGAGGTCATGGGCGTGCGTTTTTGGGAATTAGCGAAAATTAATTTGTTCTGAAATATTCCTCGGTCGGTGAGCAAACCACAGGCCGGGTGTATGAATTGTACTCCGCAATTCGGTTTACGGCACCGGCTGGTTTCCGATTCCGGCTCCCGAAAATGGGAAGTTTTTCTTTGGGAAAATTGCGTTTAGTATCTTTTCTTCTTGCGGTGCGGGGGCCCGTCTCCCGCTTTGAGAATCTCAATGACGTCACTCGCTGGGATCATGATCCGCCTTTTGTCCTCGGTCGTGACGATCAGCTGGCCCGCCAGGATATCTTGGGCAGCGACCCGGCAATTGCCGTCGCGGGTGAGCACCTTGCTGCCAATCGGCGGTAATTCCGAGGCGAGCGACTCATAGGTGTCAAATTCGTAGCGCAAGCAGCATTTCAGCCGTCCGCAGCGGCCCGAGATTTTGCTCGGATCGAGCGATGCCCGCTGTAGTTTGGCCATTTTCATGGACACAGGAGGCATCTTGGACAAAAAACGGCTGCAGCAAACTTCTTGGCCGCAGTCGCCGAAATCGGCCAGCAATTTTGCTTCGTCGCGGATTCCGATTTGCCGCATTTCGATGCGAGTTTGAAATTCGCGGCCGAGCAATTTGACCAGGGCACGGAAGTCGATCCGGCCTTCGGAGACGAAATACACGATCACACGTTCGCCGCCGAGCAACCGCTCGACGTCGATTAACTGCATCGGCAACCCCAATTTATCGACGTGCGGTTGGCAGGCGGCGAGGTCACGACGCGTCATTTCCGACATCTGCGACCAATCGCCCCGATCGGTCGAATCCAGGCGGCGAAGGATCCGGCCGTGGGTCGGATCCGACAATCCACCCACCGCCGCGGGAGTCGCTTCGCAGAGGACGGTGGCGATCTCCGTACCCCGATCGCTGTGAATCACAACTTCGTCGCCGTAGCGGAAGGCTTGTTTCGCCGTCATCACGCCCAGATGTCGCATGCTGCCATACCGGCATACATACTCCAGAGCGGATTCGTTATCAGAAGGCGAGGTGGGAGGAGACAAGTTCGACTCAGTAAATAGGGTTCCGAAACCATTCGCGGTTTCTAACGGAACAAGCGATTAAACGCTTCGATCGTTTTTTCAGCCGCGGTTTTGGAATCCGGCAACGGGAATGCTTCGGCGCACAAGTAACCATCGTACTTGATGTCACGCAATGCCGCCGCGATCGGTTCGAAATCGGTATGCCCCAATCCGGCCGCTCGGCGGTTCGAATCGACGAAGTGAATATGGCCGATCGCGTCGGCACCCTGCCGGAGTGCATCGGCCACATTGGCCTCTTCGATGTTCATGTGGAATAAATCGGCCAACAGTTTGACGTTCTTGGTCGAAAGACGATCGAGAAACGCGACCCCTTCGGCAATCGTTTTGATCAGGTTGGTCTCATACCGGTTGAGCGGTTCGTAAATCAGCGGAACGTTGTAAGTTGAAGCGTGAGGGGCGAGGGCTTCGAGGGATTCTGCGAGCAGATCCAATGCCTGGTCGTGATTGATTTCGCCACCAAACCGTCCTTGCATCGAACCGATGATCGCGGGGGCACCGAAGGGGCCGCCGAAGTCGATCATCGAGCGAACAAACTCTTGGGCGGACTTCCGCTTGGAAGGATCTGGATCGGTCAAGCTCAAGCCGTGTTTGACCATCCCTGCTCCGGTACCGACGGCGGCGACTTTGAGGCCGCTATTTTTGACGAGATTCTGCAATTCAGATTGTGGCACTGCATCGGGACCGGGGGCGAATACTTCGATCGCATCGTATCCGAGTGACCGTGCGTTCTCGAAAGCATTTTCGAGTCCGTCCCAATAAACAAATGGACCGCCGCGGGCTTCTTCGACGAGACTGACGGTGATTGCAGAACGGATCATTAAGTCGAGTGGGGTGGTGGGGAGAGGGGGTGGGATATGGCCGCGAGTTATACACGACTTCTCTTCAGGAGGCGAGTTCCACTGGCTCTGTAGATCG
The DNA here is from genome assembly GCF_023701485.1 of Aporhodopirellula aestuarii. GTDB lineage: Bacteria > Planctomycetota > Planctomycetia > Pirellulales > Pirellulaceae > Rhodopirellula > Rhodopirellula aestuarii. The sequence continues at coordinate 126,299 of NZ_JAMQBK010000083.1, read as the reverse complement.
GTTAAACTCCTTCGCTCGCTCGCCCTCGTAGCTCAGCTGGATAGAGCAGCTCATTCCTAACGAGCAGGTCGCAGGTTCGAATCCTGCCGGGGGTATCTTCCGTCGTGTGTCCGCAATGATTCGACGCGGATACAGTTGGCAAATCTATTGATCGCAACGGGGCGATTGCCCCGCCTCAAGCTCCGTGAGCCCGATTCACTTGGTGACTCAGCGATCGGCTACGGCGTCTGATTGCCGGCTGGTCAGCACACCCATGCCAAGACGATTGCTGAGTCGCAATGCGTCGACACAAAACACGCGTTTGCGCACGAATGAATCACCGGCAACCGCACCGGCATCTGTCATCGCTTCGCGACTTGGGTTGCGTGGAGGCGGCGTCGAACCCGGACTCGCGTTCGGGGCTTTCGCCTGCCGTCGCTATCGCGATTAAGAATGGAAGCGATACTTGCGTGGTCTTGGCGTTCCATGACTTCGCGGTGATTCAGCAGCCCAGGATTTAGCAGCCCAAGCTAACGCCCCAATGGCTCATGAAATTCTGCCGAATTGTTTCTGACGACGTGCCAAGACCGATAGACGCGGCTGTCGTTATGCAGCCTCTCAAACATGGGAGAACGCGTCGTTTTATAGGCAACTGTCCGGGAACTCTTGCAGCATTTCGAACGGTGGCGGTTGTCTTAGACGCTACCGCTGACCGTCTGGGATACCTGCGCCTTGCTTGGGTGTCCCAGCGGCGCGGACAAGGCGACGGCGACGATCGCTAGTGTTGCGACCAAAACGAATGCGATGATGAGCGGTAGGTCACTGGAGGGGGCGAGATTGTCTTCGTTCATGAGGTTTGATTGACAGGGGACATAAAGCAAGGTCATCCAAGTGGTTTACCGGGTGGCGGAGTCGACCTTACAAGCTCCAATTATTTCTAATGGTATTTTTCCGTTTTGACGGACAGAGTTTTTTGGCAAAATTCGATGAGGGGATGAAATACCCCGAAATGTAGAATTTGCGCCACGGTCCGCCAATCCATTGCCCTGCTCAGCTTCGCCTAAAATGCGGCAAAGGAAATTGGTGAAAGTGGGATCACCCCACCGCGCGGGCGATTCCGCTGCTCTCCCGCGGGCGAGGAGTTATAATCCTGAGGCCCGCATCCCGGCCTTTGAAACGCATGAACTTACGCAATGATTTCCTACCCCGCCCGTGTTGTTGTCGACGTCTTTTTTTTCTTGGTCTGCCTCGCGGTTGTCGTGCCTTCGGCACCGGTTGAGGCCGCGGACACGCCACCCAATGTTGTGTTTGTTCTGGTGGATGATCTGGGGTATGCGGATGTCGGATTCAACGGATCCCAGTTCTACGAAACACCTCATATCGATCGACTTGCAAAACAGGGGCTAGTGTTCGATTACGCCTACATGTATCCGACCTGCTCGCCATCGCGGGCGGCGTTGGCGACAGGCAAACAGTCGTTTCGCACGGGGGTGTACACCGTGCCTGTGCTCGAAAAAGGTTCGAACCGTGAAAACATCTTTTCGCGTTGGACCGTGGGCGAGGAGCACACGATGTACAGCCAACCGCTCGCCGACGCCGGATACCGATCGATCCACATTGGCAAATGGCACCTCGTCGGGCCCTATCCCCAAGCTGAGATGGCGGCGAATTATCCACTGAAAAAGAAGCTGGGGCAGCCCAGTCCCTCTGACTTCAGTTGGGTCGAATATCACAAGTCCGAGGCGTGTCGAAAGTACTATCCCGAAGGCCGTGGTTACTTGAAGAACGTCGCGGGCACCTATCGAGGCGATCCGGCACTCGAGGTGGGCGGATACGACAGCGAAACCGGAGGGTATTTCGCACCGTTCAGCAATCCGTTCTTGGAACAGAAACCGGACGACGAATGGTTGACCGATCGACTCACCGACGAAGCGATCGAGTGCATGGGCGTTCACAAGGAAGGTCCGTTCTTCATCAACCTGCACTACTACACGGTTCACCGGCCATTGCGAGCCCGTAGCCAGAGTTTGCTAGAAAAGTATCTGAACAAACCGGGTGATCCTGTCACCGGACAAGGAACGAACACGGGAAAACAGAAGGTGCTGGAGGCCGAGTACGCAACGATGATCGAGTCGCTCGACGATAACATCGGTCGCATCGAACAGTTTCTCGTCGAGAACGACCTTCGCGAAAATACGTTGATCATCTTTACGTCCGACAACGGTCAGAACGGACGCAGCAACAATCTCTTACGCGCATCCAAAGGGCATATTTACGAAGGTGGAATCCGCGTTCCCACGTTCATCAATTGGCCCGGGAAGATCAATCCACGGCGAACGGAAGTGCCGATCATGGGGTTGGATTTCTTTCCGACGTTCATGGATTTGGCGGGTATCGACTATGACGGAGTGCTCGACGGTCAATCGATCACGCCGCTTTTTAAAGCCGATGATGCGACGTTGGAAAATCGGCCGCTGTTTTGGCATTTGGCGAGCCAGTACAAACACGGGACTTGCTCGGTCATCCGCAAAGGTTCGTACAAGCTGATTCAGTTTTTAGCCACCGGGAAACTGGAACTCTATGATCTCAGCCGGGATCCGAAGGAAGAACACAACTTAACCGCGACCCAACCTGAGACGGCGGAGCGGTTGCTCGCCGAATTGGTGCAGTGGCGGGGCGCCAATGATGTTCCGCTGCCACCCAATGCCGTGGTTGAGAATTAGTCGCGCCGGCTCGCCGGGGGCCTCGGAGCAAACGGCGAAGTTGTTCGCGATCGTTGTTTTCATCAGCCTCGCAAGACAGCACGCTTGCAACGTCGCCTCGATTGCGGGTTGGTGCCGATTGAGGTGACGGAGCTTCGCAAGACCTTTGCGGTTCCCGGTCGCGTTCGGTGTTGAAACGAGAAGATGCGCCGCGGCGGTTCTTGTCCTGCAACATGCTGGCACGCCAAACATAAATGCCCTCGTCGATAAACTTGCGTGTTCGAGCACAGTGTGTGGCAATGTTGCGATGTTACGAGGCGATTCCGTTAGTGCTCTATACAGTTGGCGTGCTGGTTAAGGGCTAATGCCAACGTGCGGGTGACAGTATTCGAAATTATGGCCAAGTCTATATGGTTTGCGTTTTGGTTCATCACTTCTGATCGTTTGCTATTTCGTCGCGGCAGACTGCCAAGGTGCAATTCGGACAAGTTCCGCTGTCTCGATTCAAGTAAGATGGTTGGCCCGGCAACATCGAAAGAAGCGAGCGTGTTATGAAGTCACCATGCGTCGTGGTTGAGCGACAGAAGTAAAGAGCAGGTCGTGTCGCTTGTCCGCGAGAACGCCGCGTGGTTGCTCGGACGAACGTAAACGATCGAACTTGAGAGTACCAAACGTTTTCATGAATATCGCAGCGCCCGTTTGCGGACTCCTCCTTGTTTTGGCATTGCCTGCAGTTTCAGTAATCGCCCAAGATGATACCGCTTGGCATGAACTTAAGTTGCAGGTTCAAGAACGTGCCGACGCACTCGATGCTCTGATCCAAAACGCGGAGCGAGAGGGAGTTTGCACGGACTACGCGTTGGTGTCCAAGCATGTCATCGCGACCTATCTGATTGCGGCGCAGCATGACAAGGACCATGTCGAAGACGTTCGCAAGATCTTTCAGAAGGTTTGGTGGTTCAAGAAGACGGATCCGAAAGAAGCCGATAATCTGCCTTGGAACGAACTGCGGTCGTGTCTCGATGTGGCTGACAACGCCATCGCCGAACTGACGCGGCAGCTCGACGGTTCGGTCACGTTATCAACGCCTCCGGATTTTTCGAGCGGGAAGATGACCTTGGACGCTGGAGCGTATCGACTCGACGGCAAGCCTGTGTTTCCGCATTCATTGGTGTGGTTGCCGGGGACGCCCGAATACATGCAGGCATTCGGTCACATCGGTGGAGCCTACTATCAGTTGACTCATCTTCGAGAAGATGGAACGGTTGCTCCGTGGACGGCGAAAGGCTTGGTTGAACGAACCCAAGACGACGTCGCCAACAACGCCGCGCCCCTGGTTCACTTGATCGGGCACGCGCCTGCGAAATGGATGGTGGAGAAATATCCTGAAGTTCAGCAAGGTGCCAGGAACTTTACGAAATACGACATTGACAACCCACTGATTCGCAATTGGATGGATCAACTCTGCGCGGGCGTCTTGCCAAAGATCACCACCGCGGCAGGCGATCAGCCGCAAGTGCATTTGCTCGCCAACGAGCCCCACTTTGCGACTCAAAAAGGCGGTTGGCTGGCGAAAAACGGCGTCTCCGATTTGACCATGCAGAAGTTTCGCGAGTGGATGGCGGCGAAGTACGTGTCTATCGTTGCGGTCAATCAGTCCCACGGCACCGTGTACGTGAGTTTTGCGGATGTGAATGTCGACATGCCGATCGATCCCGCTTTGCGAGGAACAGCGATTTGGTACGACTGGTGCCGATTCAACATGGACCGAGTGAACGATTGGTTCACCTTTTTGAAGACGACGACGCAACGGCATGATCCGCAACGGTCACCCGTTTCGATCAAAACGCTCGGACACACCTTGGGCAGTTCGGAGCGTGACGGCGGCATGGACATTGAATACCTCACCAAGCTTCAAGAGATTCCCGGATCCGACTTGCGTGTCGTTCCGCAGGGGACAACCTTCTACGGCAAGAATGAAGACGGGCGTGATACCGAAACCGGATGGGCATCACGATACGCGTACCTGTGGGTCGATCAATCGATGGTGTTGGACTTTACCAAGTCATTGTGTCCAGATCGTCCGTTTTATGATTCTGAATGGCATGGTTTCGGTACGGTCAGTTGGCGGCACTACCACATGAATCGACCTTACGTGCGATCGGCAATGTGGCTGGCGTTTACTCATGGGATGAGCATGATCAATCCTTGGCTCTGGGGTCGAGGACTCGATGGCGGGCTCAATGACAAGGCAGATCACATTGGCGAATTGGCAACGCAACCGATCGCCGTCGATGCGTACGGACGAGTGATGAAGGAACTTAACGCCCACGCCGAAGACGTGATTGCCTCGGTTCCTTCCCAACGCGATGTCGTGATTTTCTATTGCGAGGACTCCGCGATTCAAGATCCTGATTACATGCCACAGGTTGCGGACATCTACGAGGCCTTGAAGTTAACGAACATGCGAATCGGCTTTGTGACCCCGTCGGGATTGGAGCAATTGAACGAGGCGTCGCAAACTCTCGTCGTACCACCGACGCCATTCATTGCGGACGAGACGCTCGCGAAGGTCGTCCGGTTTTGCCAGGCAGGGGGGCGAAGCGTATTCGTCGAGCAAGAGAAGAGTTTTGTGAAAAACGAACTCGGATTTCAACGCGATGATGACTCCTCGATCTCTCCAACCGCCGCGATCTCGACAAAACCCGTGCTTGAATTGGCGGAAGAGTTGGAGCAGTTGTTGATGCCGTCACAGGTCGAGAGACCACTCGATTTCAAGATCACGGACGAAAACGGTGCGAAGGCATATGGAGTCTTCTTAACTCAGTCCGTGGATCCTGCGAAGGGAATGATCTCAGTCGCGATGAACAACGTTAGCAAAGATCCGCGAGTCGTGAAGTTGCGTCCGAACAAAGGCAAGTCGGGAGTCATGATCGATGCCATTGACCAAAACCGAGTCAGTGGAATCGTCAACCTCCAACCGTGTGAAGTTCGCTTGTTAAAGGCCACCTTGAAATAATCCCGCGAGATGCCGATGCCGGCCTGCGTTCGGATGCCGATCCACTGAAAATCGGGTTATCGAAACCCTAACGATATTTGAGAAGACAAACGAGTGAAAACCACCTTTTTCATGCTGTTAATCCTGTGCTGTCATTCCTGCGTTCTGCAAGGTTTGAATGCCGAAGAGGTGATCTACCTATCGGCCGCCGATACTGACATGACTCCGGTGATTCGCAAGGCGATCGAAGTCGCCGACAGCGACAATGTAAAGATTGTGTTGGAGAAGGGAACGTACTACTTTCGTCCCGACTATGCGTTTGAAAAGGACTGCGCGATTACGAACCACGGAAACGGGAGGAAACGTATCGCGTTTCCGTTTCGCGATTTGGGTTCGATCGAAATCGAGGGGAACGGCAGTGAACTGATCTTTCACGGCCAAATGATGCCGTTTCTGTTCGAAAACTGTGGACGCGTGAGGGCACGCGACATCACGATCGATTGGGATATCCCATTCACATTTCTGGGTGAAGTGGTTGCATGTAATCCTACCGAGCAGTGGCGAGACATTCGGCCGATGACGGATGGGTTTTCATGGCAACTGCACGACGGTCAATTGCGTTTTCCGGATGTAGATGGATTCAGCTATCCGTATTTGGGAAGCACGTTGGCGTTCGATGCGAAAGAACGACGCGTCGCTCATGGTGCGCTCGATTTGGAAAGCCGACCTCGGTTAGTTGAAAAACGTGCCGGAGGTGTGCTGCGTTTTCATGAAAAACTCCGGCAATATCCCGCGATCGGAACGTTGTTGAGCTCGAAGGGAGATCGCGAGCATGACCGTTATGCACCGGCAATTCACGTAAAGTCGTCGAAGGATATCCATTTCGAAAACGTGATTATCCATCATGCGCTCGGAATGGGATTTCTGATGGAGCGGTCCGATACCGCGACACTCACCGGGTGTGGTGTCCACCTTCGCAAAGGAACCAATCGCGTCATTTCATCCACCGCTGATGCGACCCATTTTTGTAATTGCCGAGGCGACATTCTTGTGGAGAACTGTCGCTTCGAGAATATGCTCGACGACGGTACGAACGTGCACGGCACCTACGTGAGCGTCGATGAAGTGATCGACACGCATGCCGTTCGAGTCAAGCTGATGCATTTCGAGCAGTCAGGATTTGAATTTGCGGGCGTCGGTGATGAGATCTGGTTCGTGCATCAACCTGATCCGGGGCGTGCATCGGTAAACGAGGTTGCTGCGGTTACGCCGATCAATGGACAGTTCGTGCAATTGAAGTTCGCAAAACCGCTGCCTCGTGACCTTGTTCCTGGTGATGTTCTCGAGAACAAAACGTGGAACCCGAAATTTACGATACGTGGATGTACCATTCGGAATCACCGGGCCAGGAATATTGTTCTGAAGACTCCTCTCAAAACCGTTGTTGAGAACAATGAGTTTTCGTCGATGATGTCTTCCATTTTCTTTCGTGGCGAAACGTACTTTTGGTTTGAATCGGGCGCCGTGAACGATGTGCTCATTCGCAATAATCGATTTCAGTATTGTGCGTACAGTGCAATGGAGCATGCGGTGCTCACGATCACACCGCGGTTGGGGGAAACGTTCGACCAGGACGTGCGGTATGACCGAAACATCCGGTTCGAGAACAACACGGTCGAAACGTTCGACAATCGGATCGTTTGGGCAGATCGCGTCGACGGATTGGTGATTTCCGGCAATACGATTCGCCAGAGCGGTGATGCGGAGTCGCTGCATCCGACGGCGGCCGCGTTCGACTTTGCGAATTGTCGCAACGTGAGTGTTATCAACAACACGTACGAAGGTGAACACACACCTCGTTTCGAAGTCGATGCGATCACCGAGAAAACGCTTGTCGCCAAAGACAACCAGGGCTTTTGATTTCTAACTCTTTCACTCGATTTTCGTTAGTCGTTGACTGACGAACTTTTACAACTCTTTTGCTTTTGTAAGTCATGATTAGATCTGCCAGTATTTTCTTGTTCGTGGCCGTGCCACTGTTGATCGCCGTGGGGTTGGTGCCGATGAAGGCCGGTGCCGAATCGCCGAACATTATCGTGATCTATGGCGATGATATCGGGTATGGCGACTTTGGTTGCTATGGTGGTGTTGGGGTAGACACGGCGAATATTGATGCCCTCGCGGCCAGTGGGATCCGGTTCACATCAGCATACTGCACTGCCGCGACCTGCACTCCATCGCGATACTCGTTGCTGACTGGGGAATACGCGTTTCGCAATCAATCGGCGCTTATCTTGCCCGGCAACGCGCCACTGATCATCTCAACCGAACGACCCACGATCGCAACCTTTTTGCGTGACAACGGCTACACAACCGCTCTGGTTGGTAAATGGCACCTGGGGCTTGGTTCGGCAGACAGTCCATTGGATTGGAACGGGGTGATCGCACCGGGGCCGAAGGAGGTTGGATTTGAATACTCGTTTAACATGGCGGCGACGGCCGACCGTGTCCCTTCGGTTTACATCGAGAACGGCCGTGTCGTGGGGCTCGATCAATCGGATCCGATCGAAGTGAACTATGAATCGATGGTTGGCGATGAGCCCACGGGTGTGTCGCATCCGCAATTGTTGAAAGTGCAAGCAGACGAGCAACACTCCTGCACAATCGTCAACGGCGTCAGTCGCATCGGATACATGACGGGAGGCCACGCGGCACGTTTTAAAGATGAAGACATGGCCGACACGTATCTGAACAAGGCGATCGAATTTATCGCCGAGCATAAAGACGAGCCGTTCTTTATGTACTACGCACCAAACGAAAACCACGTTCCTCGCGTCATTCATCCGCGTTTCCAGGGATCGTCGAGTTTGGGGCCACGCGGTGACGCGTTGGCGGTTTTTGATTGGTGCATCGGTCGATTGGTCGATGAATTAAAGAAAGCCGGCGTTTACGAAAACACCTTGATTGTGATCTCGTCGGACAACGGTCCCGTCTTGTTTGATGGGTACTGGGACGGCGCTCTTACACGGCAAGGTGATCACCAGGCGGCGGGACCCTTTCGCGGCGGCAAATACAGCCGTTGGGAAGGCGGGACGCGGATGCCTCTGATCGTTTCATGGCCGGGTAAAGTGACACCTCATGTTTCCGATGCCATCGTCAGCCAAGTCGACTTGTTTGCATCGATCGCGGCGTTGATCGAAAAACCGATGCCCGACAACGCGGGCGCGGACGGCCAGGACATCTTGCCCGCGTTGCTCGGCCGATCGGACATCGGCCGCGAATACGTTATCCAAGAGGCGTTGACTCAGATCGCGGTCCGTAAGGGAGATTGGAAGTACATTCCACCAGGAAGTATCACTGAACGCGGTGGTGTGGGAGAGTGGAAGGAAACCAAAATCGACGAACCCGGTCTTCTGTTTCATCTCTCCGAGGATCCCGCGGAACGACACAATGTTGCCGATCAATATCCAGCGAAGCTTGAAGAGCTTCGGGGGATCATTGATGACGTCGCTCCCGAAAAGGCAACCGGGAACAAGAACCTCGACAAGAAACAGCTGGGCTTCTAGCAACGCCGGCTGATTGATGTCACCGCGACAATCACGGTCGCCGTCCCTTGTTAATCATTTCCTCCATCCCAACCCGTTCCAGAAAAGAAAGGCCCCACATCGATGGAATTCATTAGAACGAACACGTCAACGACAACGCACCTCGTGTTGTGTGCTTGTATGTTGTTGGTCGCACCTTTGGAAGCAAAAACGATCAATGTGGCCGATCATGGCATCGTGCCCGGCAAGGATGTGACCTATGCGGTCAATCAGTTGCTCGAATCGGTTAAGGATGAAGCGGGGGTCACGTTGGTGTTTCCTCAAGGTCAATACGACTTTTATCCGGAAAACGCGATCGAGATGTATCGGGCGGTGGCAAACCACGATAACGGGCTGAAGCGGATCGGCTTTCCTATCTTTGATTGTGAAGACATTACGATCGATGGTGGAGGTTCGACGTTCATGTTTCATGGTCGATTGGTGCCCGTAACGATCGAACGGACCCGAGGCGTTGCCCTGAAAAATTTCACGATCGATTGGGTGCGGTCTTTTCATGCCGAGATGACGGTGGTCGACCGAGACGAATCCAACAAGAGCTTTGAGGTTGAGACTGATCCTAAAAAATACCCGTACACGATTTCAGGCGGAGAACTTCTGTTTCAACGTTATGGGCAGGACGATCCGATCGGGGCGAATATGGTGTTTGATCCAGCAACCCGTTCACCGATTTTTGAAACCAATCAGTACTCAGTGAATTCGAATAGGGCGAAAGTCACCGCGACAGGCCAAAATCGGTTTCGGATTGAAAATGCGGTCAAGCGAGCACCGCCCGTGGGCAGCGTGTTAGTTGCTTACGGGGTTCATCCGACGAGCCGTTTGTGCCAAGCGATTCACGTCACCAATTCAGCGGACGTTCGACTCGAGAACGTGACGATTCACGATGCGGGAGGCATGGGGCTGATTGTGGAACGCACCGACAACGTCACGTTGGATCATTTGGTCGTCACGTCGACCGAGGATCGGATCGTATCGACGCGTGCGGACGCGACTCACTTCATCGGTTGCAAAGGAACGATCCAGCTCGAGGATTGTTTGTTTGAGCACATGCTTGACGACGGCATCAACGTTCACGGTGCGTACGTCAAAGTCGCTGAATACTTGGGTGATCGCGAGTTTCTTTGCGAGATCAGTCACTTTCAGCAATGGGGGCTGACGTTTGCTGAGCCAGGAGACAAGATCGCATTGCTGTCGCGAACGACGATTTTGCCCTTCGCGGAGACAACGGTGGAAGACGTGAAGGTGCTTAACGAGCATCGGTTCGTGATGACGGTCGCGGAGGTACCTGAGTCCATGCCGGAGGGACCGTTGTCGGTTGAAAACCTAACGTGGTATCCCGATCTGATCATGCGGAATAACACGATCCGCGAGAACCGCGCGCGAAGCGTGTTGGTGACGACGAAGGGCAAGGTGCTGATTGAGAACAATTACTTCTCGTCGCAAATGCATGGAATTTTGATTGAAGGGGACAACAATAAGTGGTACGAATCCGGTGCCGTGGAAGATGTCACGATCCGCAACAATGTTTTTGATAACATCGGGTACGAGGCGACCGCTCGCTATCCGCTCGTCGCTTCACCATTGTTTACGTCGGATCAGCATTGGGGTGAGGCGCGTTATCACCGCAATATCAGTTTCACCGGCAATACGCTCAAAAGCTTCAACGGTTTGATTGCGAGTGCCAAGTCCGTCCAAGGGCTGGAGATTTCGGGCAACAAGATCGAATTCAGTACCGATTATCCAACCGTTGATGTTGGCGAAGCGATCGTGCTGGAGTATTGCGATGACGTGACGATCCGCGACAACAAGGTGATCGGTTTTGATCACGAGTTGAAGGTGAATGTGTCCTCCGACACCACCAACGTTAGCATCAGCAAGAACGATGGGTTGGGAGGTGGGAACGCCAAACAACCCGAAGCGAACGTCAATGATGTCGGCGCGAACTCACGGAGGCCGAACATCTTGTTGTTGTTTGTCGATGATCTCGGCTGGAACGATCTGGGTTATCGGAACTCGAAATTTGAGACGCCCAACATCGATCGCCTCGCAGCCGAGAGTGTTGATTTTCAAAGAGCCTATATCGCCAGTCCGACGTGCAGTCCCAGTCGTGCGACGTTATTAACGGGAAAACATCCGGCGCGATTGCAGATTGTTCGTCATATTCCCAACGAGACCAAATACGGGTTCGATCCGTCCGGCCGAACCGATGAAGAGTTCCATTTGTGGGCTACCGACCCGGCACAGTTTCCGTGTCGCAATTGGCTGCCCTTGGAACACACGACCTATGCCGAGGCATTGAAGAATCTCGGTTATCACAACCAATTCTTTGGCAAATGGCATCTCGGACACGAACCGTTTCATCCTATTCGACAAGGTTTCGACGAACAGTTTGGGACGAGCAACGCGGGGCATCCGAAATCCTATTACCCGCCGTTTTTTAAAAACTCGGATGTTTTGGCCGATGTGAAGGACCGGTATCTCACTGATACGCTCACCGACGGCGCCGTGAAATTCGTTGAGCAGTATGAGCGTGACCAGCCGTTTATGTTGTCCATGTGGTACTACAACGTGCATCGTCCACCGGTCCCTCGACGCGACCTCGTTGAGCATTTCTCCGCGAAGGGGTATGGGAAGGAGGATGCGGTGTACGCGGCGCAGGTCAAAGCGGTTGACGAATCGGTTGGACGTTTGCGTGATGCGTTGGCGCGAAAAGGGATCGAGGATGACACCATCGTTATCTTTTTGTCTGATCAGGGAAGTTGGTATCAGAATCTGCCACTTCGGGGCAGCAAACGAGTTGACACACTTTGCGAAGGCGGAGCACGTGTGCCGATGATGGTTTACTGGCCGGGCGTTGCGAAACCGACTCAGAATTTCAGTCTTGTCCAGTCGACGGATTTGTTTCCGACGTTGGTCGAGATCGCGGGCGGGGATCCGTCGCGATATGAAGATCTCGATGGTGTCTCACTTGTCGAAACCATTCGCCAAAACACGAAGCTCAATCGTGGCGAGCCGTTGTTTGGATACCGTGCTTATGAAGATTTATACGCATCGGTTCGCGAAGGCGATTGGAAACTGTTGGCGTATCGAAGCGGCAATGTCAGTCTCTACAATATTCCCCAAGACGAGAGCGAAGAAAATGATGTCGCCCAATCTCACCCTGGAATTGTGAAATCACTTACGCAGCGGTTGATTGAGTGGGAGAAAAGGATGAATGTGGAATCCTATTCCGGTGTGCAGTGAGATATCGACGCGATCGGAAATCTATTGATTGCTTCACTGCATTCGGCAGTGTCGAAAGAGACCCACAACGGCGAGCAACCGCTCTCATTGTGTGTCGCATTTACAAAGAGTTTTGTCGTAATCGCCACTGTGTCGAATGTTTTGCGATGTTAATATGTTGGCGCCCGAATAGTACCCTCAGGCAAATTTCACTCTATCCTTCCGTTGTGTTCTGGCGCAGGCACCTTCTGGGAACATGAAAGGATCGTTTCTTGGCGAGGCGGGTAAGGAGTGTGGGTGTTGGTTGGCATGATGCATACGACGGGGCAATCGCGTCATGCACACGCCAAAGAAGATTCTGCCTTTCCATTTCAACTTACTACGGATTCATAATCGGCATGTCTTGCAAACAACTTTCGGCTCTCATCCTCATGATTGCGATGATCGCCCCGGCAAAAGCGGAGCAGGTCTTGGTTGAGGCGGAGAGTTTCGACACGTATGGCGGTTGGAAGCTCGATACGCAGTTCATCGACACAATGGGGTCGCCGTATCTGCTTGCTCACGGCCTCGGTAAACCCGTCGCAAACGCCTCCACCACGGTGACATTTCCGAGTACTGGTGAATATCGCGTTTTCGTTCGTACGAAAGATTGGGTTGCCCGTTGGAAAGCACCCGGCCAGCCCGGGCGATTCGAGGTCGTCGTGAATGGGAAACCCATAAGCGAAACCTTCGGAACCAAAGGGGCCGAGTGGTTCTGGCATGACGGTGGTGTCGTTCAGATCGATCAACTGAAAACCACCGTCGAGCTCAATGACCTGACCGGGTTTGACGGACGTTGCGACGCGATTTTGTTCACGCAAGATGGCGCGCCACCGCCAAACACGTCGGACATCCTGCCCGGTTGGCGTCGCGAACGGTTGGGACTCAAAGAAAAGCCAACCGAAAAAGGTGGTTATCACCTCGTCGTGATCGGAGGCGGTTATGCGGGGATGGGGGCGGCCATTTCTGCCGCGAGAATGGGATGCAAGGTTGCTTTGGTTCAGAACCGACCGGTGCTAGGCGGGAATGGATCGAGCGAAATCCGTGTGTGGGCGATGGGAAACATCCGGCGAGGAAAATACCCGCGGATCGGCGAGATTGTTGAAGAGTTTTCTGATCACGCGACGAAGTCGCCGGGAACGTACGAAGAGTTTGAAGATGCTGAGAAGGAGGCGATCGTTCGCGCCGAAGAGAACATCGACCTGTTCCTCAATCATCACGCGTTTCAAGTTGAAATGGATCTCGATTCGATCCAAGCGGTGCATGCATTTGATACACGAACCGGTGAAGTCAAGCGGTTCACCGGTCGGTTTTTCGCGGACTGCACCGGACATGGCACGATCGGGGAACTCGCGGGTGCAGATCTGGAGATGACCCCCAAGGGGCGGATGGGCATGAGCAACATGTGGGCATGGGGCGAATCCGATGCCGCAGTCGACTTTCCCGAAACATCATGGGCGCTCGATCTTGAAATGGATGATTTCCCCTACCCGCGTGAACATCACGGCCAGTGGTTTTGGGAGTCCGGTTTTGACAAGGACCCGATCGATGGTGCCGAGGCGATCCGCGACTGGAATCTGCGGGCCGTTTTTGGTGCATTTAATGCAATGAAGAATCGCGAGGGTGCCGACGAGCACCGCACCGCCTTTCTGACTTGGGTGGCTTACGTCGGCGGTCCGCGTGAATCGCGTCGTTTGCTCGGCGACGTTGTGTTAACGAAAGAGGATGTGATCGAAAAACGTGACTTTAAAGATGGCTGCGTTCCGACGACTTGGTCGATCGACTTGCATTATCCCAAAGAAAAATACGCCGAAAAGTTCCCCGACAATCCGTTTATATCGAAGGCGGTTCATGATCGCCGCATCGATCGCAACTATGGCTATCCGGTCCCGTACCGGTGTTTTTACTCGCGCAATATCAACAACCTGTTTATGGCGGGGCGTAACATCAGCGTAACGCACGAGGCGCTCGGCACGACGCGGGTGATGAAAACGTGCGGAATGATGGGCGAAGTGGTTGGGCGGGCCACCAGCCTGTGTATCTTGCACGATTGCCTGCCCCGCAGCGTCTACGAACGCTATTGGGACGAAATGCACGAACTGTTGTTATTGCCTGGGAAAGCTCGCCGTGACACCGTCGATGCAAAAATCGAGATCCCAGACGATGCGATGACGGCGGCCAATGATCAAGGGATGTCGACAGGCATTGATCCAGCATCGCTTCCGGGAATCGTGATCGATGATAGCCAAGCGAAGAAAACGGGACCGTGGCGTCCGAGTATCAGCCTGGAAGGGTTCGTCGGGGCGAGCTACGTGTTCAGTCACGCCAACGACAATGCGACGATCAGGTTTGCGGCCGACGCACCGAGGACAGGCAAGTTTGCGATTCGAATCGCGTACCGACCGCACGCCAATTGCGGAGATCGGGTTCCCGTCACGGTCAGTATCGGTGATGAAACGTCGACGGTTATCGTCAACATGAAGACGCCACCGTCGGAGGGCGTTTTCCACACGGTCGGGCGATTTGAAGTCCAGGAGGGAACTCCTGTCGCCGTCACGCTTGCGACCGAGGGAGCGGGCGGTGACGTCCATGCCGACGCCGTTCAGATCGTTCCGGTCGGGAATTAGGTGTTGCCAAATCTGCTTGCAAGTCCGTTCTCGGACGTTTTTGAGGGAGATTCAATACGGCGTCTCTGGCTGCTGGTTGGCCCACTCGATCGAATCAAAACGGTCTGTGACCGCCTGAGAAGCTGTGTGCGAGATAGTCGGACCACCGTTCGGCCGAGGACAAGCGTCGACCCCACCATGGTGAGGAGGGTGGGAAAGCGGCTGGATCGGTGGTGTTATCGGAGTGTCGAGCAGCGCGGCGGGGACTCGGAGCAGGTATGATTGAGGCGGCTCCTATTCTTCACGTATCCATATTGCGAGACATCGTTGAGTTCCTCTGCCCCTGATCCTGGTCCACCGGCGCCGCCTGTTTCGCGTGGTGCACGCACGTCCGCAAACCGCGCCGCGGCTCGGGGAAAAGGCTCGGCTCCGGACGTTGCGCCGCCGGTTGCTGCGCTCGATGTCAACCAAGTCGCCGAACTCGCTAAACGCGTGATCGGGAACGTCGAACTCGCGATCGTGGGCAAACGAAAACAGTTGATCTTATCGTTGGTGGCGTGGCTCAGTGGCGGCCATATCTTGCTAGAGGATGTTCCCGGCGTGGCCAAAACGATGCTTGCCCGCGCGTTGGCGAAGAGTCTCGGTTGTCAGTTCAAGCGGGTGCAGTGCACGCCGGATCTTTTGCCTTCGGATGTCACGGGGACATCGATCTTCAATCAGAAAACGTCCGAATTCGAGTTTCGAGCCGGTCCGGTTTTTACGCAGATTTTGCTTGCCGACGAGATCAACCGGGCGACCCCGCGGACGCAGGCGTCCTTGCTTGAAGCGATGGCGGAGGGACGCGTGACGGTCGACGGAAAGACCTACACTCTCAAGCCCCCGTTTTTGGTGATCGCGACCCAGAACCCGGTCGACCACGAGGGGACATTCCCGCTGCCGGAAGCGCAGCTCGATCGTTTCCTGATGCGTTTCTCGCTCGGCTATCCGACTGTCGAAGAGGAGCTCCGGATGCTCGACATGTTGCAGCGCACCCATCCCGTCGACTCGCTTGAAGCGGTTGCCACGGCGGAGCAGTTGGTCGCCGCACAGGCTGCGATCCGTGAGGTTCACGTCGACCCGCGGGTCCGTCATTATTTATTGCAGGTGGTCCATCAGACTCGTCATAGCGAGCATCTCGCGTTGGGTGGCAGTCCGCGGGCGACAATCGCGTTGTTTCGATGTGCGCAAGCGATGGCGGCGATTCGAGGGCGTAGCTTCGTTTTGCCCGATGACGTCAAGAAGGTTATCCCGCCCGTGATGAACCACCGATTGATTTTGCGTCCCGAAAGCCGATTGCGGAAGCTCACGACTGAAAAGGTCCTCGACGAGGTGCTCGGTGAGATTGCCGTGCCCACGATCCACGCGTGACATCATCCGCCGTGAACGAAACACCCCGCCCAGCAGGACCGAACTCCGCCGAAGACGCATCGGGATGGTTTACGATCATCGCGGTGTGTGCAGCGATCCTGGTTCTGGGCATGGTCGCCGGTGCGGGACTATGGATGATGGCAGCGGTTACTGTGGCGATGGTGGTCGGTGCGGGCGCGGTCGTCTCGTCGCAGTGGTCCGAGGGCGTTGTCGCGCGCCGGGAAGACCTGCCCGAGGAAGGACGTGATTTAGAAGTCTTGATCGGTTCCCGCGTTCCGATTTGCGTTTCGGTAACGAACAACGGTCGGTTGCCAGTGGCTTGGGTTTTGGCGGAAGATTTGTTGCCGCGTGCCGCTGGCGGTGAAAGTATGGAGTTTGACGATGCCAGTGCGCGGGCGAAGATGCCGGCGTTGAGTGTTGACGGGGCGCGGCTCGCGGTGATGGCACTTTGGCCGGGACAGACCAAGCACCTTCGGTATGTCGTTCATTGCCGGCGACGTGGCTATTTTCAGATCGGACCGACGGTACTGGAAACGGGGGATCCGGTCGGCATGTTCCGTCGTTATCGGTTGGGGACGCGACCGATGTTTGTCACCGTGCTACCACGGATCGAGCTGATCTCCACCTATGAGATCGGTTCACGGAGGCCGATCGGCGAGATCCGCATCCGGGCAAACGTGATGCCCGATCCGACGAGGTTGCGAGGAATCCGGCAATGGCAAACCGGCGACCCGATGCGCAGCGTTCACTGGGCCGCGACGGCGCGGACAGGCACCCTGCATACAAAAATTTATGAGCCTTCATCGGTGATCGGGGCGACGATCATCGTTGACCTACACGTCTCGACCAATCCGGACCGCAACGAACCCGTGCGAACCGATTTGAGCATCGTCGCTGCGGTTTCGATCGCGGCGGCACTGCATGACGCGGGCGAACCGTTTGGGTTAGCGACCAATGGTCGCGATGCGGCAGACCGAGTGAAGACCGAAGGGTTTCTGGGTGACCACCGAATCGGAGATCATTTCGAAGTTCGCGATGCAGCCGGACAAGCCGCCGCGATGTTGGCCAAGAATGATCGTTTGCGACCGGTCATGATCGACGTTGATCGAGGTCCCGCTCATTTGAAAGAGCTGACACGGACGCTGGCACGTTTGGAACGCACCGATGGATTGACGTTGCCTGATTTTTTGATCGAAACCGAATCACGTCTTTCGAGCGAAACGACGTTGCTCATCATCCTGCAACAGGCTCCCGCGGAAACGGTCGCCTCGCTAGTCAATTTATCACGCCGCGGATGGGCGATTGCCGTCGTACTCAATACGCTCGACGTCGACGACTACACACGCTTGGCGGCTCCGCTTCTGGCGGAGAATATTCACGTGTCGCATCTTTCAGATCAGGACAGCATCCGTGATGTCTGTCGCGAACAGATGATGCGTTAACGTATGAAACTAGCGCCGCGACGCGGCGCCGTACAAGCTTCGCTTGCTCGCCTTCGGTACGGCGATCGGGGTGGGTTGGATGTCAAACGGGAAGCGTTCTGCGACACACTTCACCGGGATGCCTTGCGTCGTCTGTTGTTTGACGTGTTCGGCCAACTTCGGATCGAGGTTGAACGCGCGATACTCGTTCATCACACGAAGGATTTCGGGTGTGTACTCGAATCCACCGTTGGGGAGTTCTCGACCGAGCGTTTCAAAACTGCCGATCGTTACGATTGATTGCGTGCGGTCGTGGAACTGATAGGCTTCGATTCCATCAGCACGCAACAGGGTGACCATGCGGTTGGCGTCGGCGCCACAGCGTTCGAGTCGATCGCCGTTGGGGATGAATGTCTTGTCTTTTTTACCGTCAACGATGGTGTTGAATCCCGAGAACGTCCGCACAACCACGGTGTATTTCCCTGGGCAACTCAACAGGTTGTGTTTCTTGTCTTCGTTCAAGCTGCGGACGAACGAATCGACTTGAGGAGCCTGGAAGAAGTCATCCGGTAGCATCGGGTTGCGGGTCAGGAACGCATTGCCCATCGAGCCGAGTTTTTTATCACCGAAGCGTTGGGTGAGTTGATGGTGCAATGCCTTGACAGCTGTGACCGGGTTGCGGAGGTCTGTTTCGGCAGCCATTTCTTTTTCGTCGCCGAAGACTTCGCACGAAGCAGTTTTGATGCGTTGCAGGTCTGAGTCGATTTGGGGGTGTTGCGAGGAGTCGTATTCACCCACAAGCACGGCGTGCGCCTTGTAGCGGATTTGGTTTTTGTACTTCATCCGTCGCTGCGGCATGGATGATCCGCCGGAGGTTCGGATAGGCGATCCGGGGTTCACGTCACCGGAGAAATCAAAGTCTTCCTCGTAGACGAATGCGGGCAGTTTCAGGTCTCTGCGAATTTCGAGTACGAGCCGTTCTGCCCGTTCGTGGGAGCCTTCGCCGACAAAGGTATGAGCGAGGATCATCCAGGGGCCGTCTTCCTGGGTCAGCTCGTAGGCTTTCGACGCATCGGCTTCGACGTTATTGTTTCCACGGGAAAACATCCTCAACAAAGAAGGGCCGTCGGCGAACGCCGCAGACGCTGAAATCGCCATCGTCGCAAGTAGCAAGGCGGCGAGCCAGCGAGGGTTCAGTAACCTGTTCATGGGCATCTTGGTCATGGAAGGCACTATCCTGATATCGGTGTTCTATTGATCACTCGCCGGCGCCGTACAACGGATCGGCGGTGGTGGAGGGGTTCGACTCGTGATGATCGGGCTGGAATTGGTTGACTAGCAAATTTTCAGAAGCCGAGTAAAGAGTGACTCGGTAAATGCGTGCGTGTCGAGGCTCCCAAAAGTGCGGGTGGGGGGAAACACGCTAGGTTCACCTAGCCTCTCCAATTGAGTTACAATGCGACTAGCTTCTTTCTCTCCAAGGTAGGAAAAACTGATGTCAATTAATCCTGAAACATCGCGACGTTTGACAGTCAACGCCGCTTTCCTCAAGGACATCAAGGAAGACAACCGCGACCTCAAGATCCTGACGGATCGATTGCGACACTTAACGCAACCGCTCGAGGCAGCTGCGAATCACTGGCCTGAGTTGATTGCATTATTTGCGGATTTGCGGGACCAACTGGCTCTGCACTTCGGGTTGGAAGAGGCGTACGGGTATTTCGACGAGGCGGTCGGTGCGGACGCCGGACTTTCCATCACGGCAACCGATTTGCGGGCCCAACATGCGGTGTTGTTTGAGGAGGTACGGCATCTCGCTGAGGCTGCGGCCGACGCCTGCACCGGGGACGCGCCGATCGAGGGAACGACCCCCGAGGTGACGACCGCCCAAGAGAAGATCTTGCGGCGTTTTAAGGTGTTTCTCGAGCAGTTCCATGAGCACGAGGAAGCCGAACTGAAGTTGATCTTGGACGCACTCGACGAAGATCTCGGTGTGGGCGATTGATCCTCAGATTCGACTTGAGTCAAAATCCGAATTTTTCTAAGGTTCGCGGCTAGTCGCCGCTCTTGCGTCACGTTTGGTCAAAGATGACCCTCCGGGATTGATCGCAACCGGCTCGATTTTTCGAACCGCTCGGATAAAGGAGTGTCCGCTCATGTCGAACCCAGCATTACTCGGCTCAATAACGCATACTAAAGCCCACCCACCATCCTCACCGGGGACGCTGCTGCGTTACCGGTTGCGACGTTCGCTCGTATTGGTGGCAGCGATCGTCACCATTTCCGCCGGACTGCTGCAAATGCGAGTCGAGGCGGCGGAATCGTCGGTCGTGGCGGTGGTGAACGCCGACCCGATCACTCGCGATGCACTCGGGCGTGCGGCACTGCAACGTTACGGCACCGATGTGCTCGAAAATCTAGTAAACCGACACCTGATTCTTCAGGAGTGCAAACGTCGCGGAATCAACGTCACGTCCGAAGAAGTTCGTGCCGAGGTGATTCGCGTCGCCAAGAAGTTCGGGCTCTCGGTCGATGCCTATCTGCAACTCCTCCAAGACGAACGCAACATCTCGCCGGAACAATACAGCAACGAAATCATCTGGCCGATGCTCGCCCTGCGAAGCCTCGTGGCGGACCGGGTGGAAGTCAGCCAGGAAGAGTTCAACCGCGCGTTCCTGTCGCAATTCGGTGAAGCGGTGAAGTGCCGCATGATCATGATCGGTGATCAACAGAAGGCCAACCAGGTTCACGCCCAAGCCAAGGCGGATCCAGACAGCTTCGTGCGTTTGGCCAAAGAATACAGCGAGGATGAAACCAGTGCGAGCGTTGGCGGACTGATTCCTCCAATCCGTCGCTACATGGGAGACTCCCGTTTGGAAGAAGCGGCTTTCGCCTTGGCCGATGGGGATGTTTCGCCCGTCATCCAAATCGGTGACCAGTGGATCTTCATGCAAGCGGTTCGCCGGATGCCCGCGACCCATCCGAGCCCGCAAGCACTTCCCGCGATCAACGAACAGATCAAGGATCGGATCCGCGACGAGAAGATGAAATCCGCTGCATCCGAACTCTTCGCACAACTTCAAAAGCAGGCCAACGTGGTCGCCATCCTTGGAGATGACGCCGCCGAGAAACAGTATCCCGGCGTTGCCGCGATCATCAACGGACAACAGATCTCGATCGCTACGGTCGCTGCCGAATGTGTCAAACGGCATGGCGAAGATGTGCTCGAAGGCGAGATCAACCGCAAGTTGCTCACGCAAGCACTCAAACAAGCCGGCAAGACGGTCACTCAAGTGGACATCGATGCGGAGATCGCCCGCGCTGCGATCAGCTATGGATACGTCCGCAGCAACGGTCAAGCCGATACCGATGCGTGGTTGGAAGCCGTGCTATCGCAGGGCGATGTCACCCGCGAGTTGTATATCGAAGACTCGGTTTGGCCGAGCGTCGCCCTCAAGATACTTGTCGAGAGTGGCGTGACGGTCACGCAGAAAGACCTCGAACAAGGGTTTGCATCCTCCTTCGGGCCGCGTGCGGAAGTGTTGGCCGTGGTGTTGTCGGATCAGCGTACCGCGCAGAAAGTATGGGAGCTGGCACGAGACAACCCAACCGACGCGTTCTTCGGTCAACTTGCTGAGCAATACAGTGTCGAGCCGACTTCGTCGAGCAACTTTGGCAAGGTGCCACCCATTCGCCAGTTCGGTGGGCAATCCGCGATCGAAAAAGAAGCCTTTGCGATGAAACCCGGTGAACTCAGCGGTATCATCGCGACCGGTGACAAGTACATCATCTTGCGTTGCCAAGGATTCACCGAACCGGTGGTCGACGACATCGAAGCGGTCCGCGATGAATTGCAACGGGATCTCTTTGAAAAGAAACTCAACATTGCGATGGGGATCAAGTTCGATCAACTCAAACAGTCCGCCGAGATTGATAATTTCTATGCCGTCGCGAAGTCGCAGCCACGGGTAGCAACCCGACCTGCGGGCCGTTAAGCAAGGTTCGACGACAAATTCATGTCTGACGCGACAGGCGATGTGTCTGTTGCGTCAGGCTATCGGTCAACGTCGGTCCCACCGCTGTCGCTGGACTCAGCGGACGGATGGGCGCCGTTTCCGCCGAACGCGAACGGTGGTTCGGTGATGGATGCAAACGCGAGCGAAGCGGATTCGCGGAGTGCCATTGGGCTCCGCGATCACGCTTTCTTTCGTCTCGTGCGGCGGACTCCCGGATGGATTGGATGTGACGCGTCCGCCATCGAACTCCTGGAGACTAGGATTAGGTCCATCAGGCGTCGTGCCGGTGTGGCGATCTGGAGTGACGAAACTCCGCGGTCGTAGGTCACAGAGATTGTGGCCAGAAAGCACCAGGGCAAGCGAGGTTGGATGCCGCAATGCCTGCTACTTTGCACGCTCTGCAGCGACTATACTTCCGCTGTTGTCAGATTAGGACCGGCCTTGGCACCGCTAAAACCCGACATGCCGTTCGCTGAAAATCGGACACATCCACGCCGATGAGAGAGTGATCGGCGGCCAGCCAGGACAGCCGTCGCCCTCTCAGCACCCCACCCTCCCAAACTCTTGCTCTGATGGACGTTATGGAAAATCGAAAGAAATTACTTGTTGCCGGAATTCTCACTCTCATCGCGGCCGGGATCGGGTTTGCGGTGCGTGGTGGGTTGCTCGAAATTTGGTCCGCGCAATACGGATTCACCATGACAGAGCTTGGACAGATCACCGGTGGTGGTCTGGTCGGTTTTGGCGCCGTGATTTTATTTGCCGGTTTTTTGATCGATACGATCGGTTACAAGCGGCTGATGTTGATCGCGTTGGTTTGTCACGTCATCTCGGCGGCGATGTTGTTTGCGGCCACGCCGGTGTTTAACGCCAGCGGTAAGGAAGCGGTCTATGCGCTGCTGTATTGGTCGATGTTTATATTCGCCATCGGTAACGGGATTTGTGAGGGCGTCATTAACCCTCTGACTGCGGATTTGTTTCCTGAGGCAAAGACTCACTATCTCAATATTTTGCACTCGGGATGGCCAGCGGGTTTGGTGATCGGTGGTGTGATTGTGTTCGCCAAGGGGCTGGTCGCCTGGGAGATTTTGATGGCCACCTTCCTGGTGCCCGTCGCGGTCTATGGATTCATTATCGCGTTTGAGACGTTCCCCAAAACAGCGGCCGAACAGGGGGCGACGTCTTATGGCGGGATGATTCAGCGATTGATCGGACCGTTTTTCTTGATCCTTTTGGTCGCTCACGCGTGCGTCGGCTATGTCGAGCTCGGGACAGACTCGTGGATCAACAAGATCACGGCCAGCATCCTGAGCAGTGCCACGCTCGGTACCGCGTTGTTCATTTACACTTCGTTGTTAATGACGATTTTGCGATTTTTTGCCGGTCCGATCGTGCACCGTATTTCTTCGCTGGGGTTGTTGTTGGTCAGCGCCTTGATTGGTGCTCTCGGTTTGTATCTGATCAGTACGGGTACGAACGTTTACTTCATGTTCTTCGCCGCAACGGTTTATGCGGTCGGTAAAACGTTCTTGTGGCCGACGATGCTCGGCGTGCTTGGTGAGCGTTACCCGCAAAGTGCCACGATCGGGATGGCGATTATGGGCTGCGTCGGAATGCTTTCTGCGGGAGCTCTCGGGGGACCCGGTATCGGTTACAAGCAGGACTATTTTGCGTCGCACCAATTGCAAGCAGTTGCACCGGAAACGTTTGCACGGGTGAAAGCCCCCAACGAAAACCAATTCCTGTTTTTCCCAGCGATCACGGGGATCGACGGAGCCGCGGCAGGGATGCTCGGTGACAGCGGTGCGTCCATCGAAAGTGAGCGTGAAATCGCGGGCGACGCTTGGGGGACAGAGAAGTTCGAGGAGCCACGTAAACAATACGAATGGTGGCAAGCAAACAAAGCGTATGCCGATGTCGATGCGAAGCCCGTCTCGGAAGCCACTTTGTACGGCAGTCGGATGGCGTTGCGTGTGACGGCGCTAGTGCCGTTGACGATGGCGGCGCTGTATCTCATCCTGCTCCTAGCCTTCAAGAAGCCTGAGCATATTGAAGAAGAGATTGTGGAAGAAAACGAAGCCATCGGGGCCGTTTAGCTTCCTGGTGCCTCGTTCCCATTCCCCCCGCGAGCGGTTTTGACTTTCATCGGATTTGTTCTGAAGAGTTTGCTGAGACGCCCTTTCCGGACGTTTCTGACGCTCGCTGCACTCGCCACCGCGATCGGTTCCGTCATGGCGCTGGTCGGGGTGGCCGATGGGTTCGCGGACTCCTTTCGGGGAGTTTATGAATCCCATCATGTTGACCTCGTCGTATCGCGGCAGGGCTCGGCTGATCGACTGAGCAGTTCACTCACCGATGATTTTCCTGAGCGGATTGCCAAGGTCGATGGGGTTGCTCGATCGGCAGGCGTGTTGCTGGAAACGCTCTCCATTGAAGACGAGCAGATTTATGGCATCCCCGCGATGGGATTGCGGACCGACGGTTGGCTGTTTGAGGATTATGACCTCACGCCACCGCCGAAGTCCGAAGCGGGTGATGCGAAAGAGGCCGATACGGTTTATCTGGGCCAGAACCTCGCCGATCGGATGGAAGCCAAGGTCGGTGACGAGATATTGTTGTTCGATGAGTCGTTTCGAGTCGGCGGGATGTTCCAAAGCGGTAGCATCTGGGAAAACGGCGCGATGATCTTGCCGCTGGCGGCATTGCAGCGGCTGACCGGGCGCGAGGGGCAACTGACCTACATCAACGTCGTGATCGACGAGAGCATCCGCAATGACGGCATCGATTCGGTGGTTGCGGGCATCGAAGCGATCGATCCGAAATTGCTCGCGCTGCCGACCGACGATTTCGTGGATACCGACCGGCGGATGCAGATGGCGGGCTCGATGGCGTGGATGACATCGGCGATCGCATTGCTCGTCGGAGCGATCGGTACGCTGAACACGATGATGACGAGCGTCTTGGAGCGAACCGGAGAAATCGGTGTTCTGCGGGCGATCGGTTGGCCGACCCGCCGCGTGGCCCTGATCGTCGTCTTGGAATCCGTGATCCTCGCTTTGGTAGCGACATTGATCGGTGGGATCGGTGCGGCGATTTTGTTGTCGGCGCTGTCTTCGACGGAATCAGCGGCAGGCGTTTTGCAACCCTCGATTGCGTGGTCGGTGTGGGTGCGAGGTGCGATGATCGGGCTCGGCATCGGAGTCGTGGGAGCTCTGTTGCCGGCTTACCGAGCGACCCGTTTGCATCCGACCGAAGCGCTCCGCCACCAAGGTTGATCCGCAGATCGCGACGGCAAGCAAACGTCCGGGACGGCAGTCCGGGTTTGACGTCGCACCCCAAAAAAACACCTTCAGTCACGAGGCGAAGACAGGTGCCATTCCCGGTGGTTTCTTCACGCGTCCAGCCGTGTCTCCGGTCGTCGCTAGGATTCTGTTTCCGCGTGTGAGTTTGCTTCCGCGTGCGAATTTGCTTCGAACCGCTCTAGCAGGCGATACAACTTGCGTCGGTGAATCCCCAGTCGACGGGCCGTGCGGGCTTTGTTGCCGTTTTCTTGAGCGAGCACATCCATGACGTGGGCGCGGGCGATGTCGTCGAGTTTGACGGTTGCCGGTGCCTCACTGCTGGCCGTTGGGATGCCTCTCATTTGACCGTTCGCGTGATGAGGAGCAAGTGCTGGCTGTGGCGAGGGTGTTCGCGCCGGAAGAGGGGCGGAACCGTCGAAGCTGTGGATGATTTCGTCAGGAAGGTCATCCAGAGTAATCGTATTACTGTCGGCGAGTATCATCGCGCGTTGCAGGACATTGATGAGTTGCCGGACGTTGCCGGGCCATTGATATTGCACGAGCGCATGATGTGCCGCGTCATCAATATGCCAAGGCGGTGTGAGGTAATGATGAATCAGTTCGTCGACATCGCCGTCACGGTCCCGCAGCGGTGGCAGGTGCAACGACAAAACATTAATGCGATAGAACAGGTCTTCGCGGAATTGTCCGTCGCGGACTTCGATTGAGAGATCGCGGTTGGTCGCAGCGATGATGCGAACGTTCACGCGGAGTTCTTTGTGGGAACCGATCCGACGCATCGACCCGTCTTCGAGAACCCGCAGCAGTTTCGGCTGAAGCGACAGCGGCAGTTCGCCGATTTCGTCAATGAAGAGGGTTCCGCCATCCGCGATCTCGAACAGGCCGGGCTTATCGGCGGTCGCTCCGGTGAACGAACCTTTGGTGTGACCGAACAATTCGCTCTCGACGAGCTGTTCGGGCAACGCGGCGCAGTTGATCGTTACGAAGGGTTTGTCGCGCAGACGGCTGGACAGTTGGATCGATCGAGCAATGACTTCTTTTCCGGTACCGCTTTCGCCTTGCAGCAAAACGGGTTTGTCGGTCGGACCGATCTTTTCAATCATTCGCGTGACGTCGCGCATCACGGGCGATTTACCGATCAACGGGATTCGCGGGCGGTCGCGAGAGATGACGGCTTTGAGCTGCCGGTTCTCTTTGCGCAATTGTCCAAGATCGCGGGCCAGTTGGCAGTGATGCTCGAGGTCTCCGAGGGCACACGGTTTGGTCAGGTAATCGCAGGCACCGAGTTTCATTGCGGATACGGCGGATTCGATCGTGCCCTGACCGGTGAGAATAATCACTTCCATTTCGATCTTGGCCTGCTGCACCCGCTGCAACAGCTCCATGCCAGACATGCCGGGCATGTTCATATCAAATACCGCGACCTCAAACACCTCTTGTTCGCACAGGCCCAGGGCTTCGGCCCCGCTGGCAACCGCGGTGACGTGATGTCCTTTTCGCTGCATCCATCGCGCGCAGGTCTCACGGAAATCGTGTTCGTCTTCGACGAGCAGCAATTTGATAGGTTTCTCGGTCATCAGTTCGGTAAACTTCGGAAAGAGCAAATTGACGTGCGATCAGCGATCGTGGGGCAGACGGATTCCTACGTCTTGGTCCGCTGAATCGATCCCTCGCCCGCAGAGAGCGAAGTGCGTTCCGCTGGGATGGGACCGATCAGGTGAATGGCCGGCACGCGGACACGATTTCGAATCGAAAATGAAGAAAACAGCTGTTTCGGCCGTCTTTCTTGCATTTATCGAGCAGGCCATTGCCGCTAATCATTCTCCCCATGACAATGGAACGGGGCGTCACGGGAATAATGAAGTGTGCATTATCGCACGTTTCTGGCGTGTCGCACACCTGGTAAAACTGTGCGGTGCATCTCAGGGTGAGATATTTTGTCGCCCGATTCTCCGTCGGCGAAACAGATTTCGGAGTTTTTCTGAGCGAAAACAACGTTGCATTGCGGGCGTTCCGCCAAACTGATTGGGCCGATTCGTGGCAACGGCGAACAGGAGATCGTGCGTGGGCACGTTGCGTGCATAGCGACGTGGCTTCCAACGGAGGCAAGGTTCCGCAATGAGGTCGTGATGTGGGGCAACGAACATCCGATCCGTCCAAGATCCACACGCGGTCAACCATGGAACTCGTACCGGAAATCCCCGGGAAGATTGATCAAACACGATGGAGTACGAATTAACGATCTTGCTGGTGGAGGACGATGCGGATACGCGCGGGAACCTTCAGGACATTTTGGAAATTGACGGGCATCAAGTCTTGGTTGCGCCGTCGATGGCCAAGGCCCGCAGTGTGGTGGCCGATCAGCAGGTCGGTTTGATTCTGCTGGACCGTCACTTGCCCGACGGAACGGCCGACGATTTTTTGCGTGAGTTGCAGAGCCTTGCGTCAAACGCCGAAATCATTGTTATCACCGGATACGCGGATATGGACAGCACGATTGCTGCGTTTCGAGAAGGAGCGGTGGATTACATTCTCAAACCGATCAACGCGGACGCTCTTCGCAAGAGTGTTGCGAGAATTGCAAAACGTCGACAAATCGAAGGCGAGTTAGTTAGAGAACAGCAGTTTGCAGATGAAATCTTGCAGACGGCCGAAGCGGTTGTGTTGGTACTCGGCCTCGATGGCAAAATCGTGCGTTTCAATCCCTACTTCGAGCGTATCTCGGGGTGGAGTTTATCCGATTGTCGTGGCCACGATTGGTTCGAAGTTTGTCTGCCTACTCGCGAACGAGAGACGATCCGACAAGTATTCCTGGATACGAAGCGCGACATTGATACCAGTGGCAGTATCCACCCGATCTTGACGCGTGACGGACACCAACGTCAGATCCGTTGGTCCAATGCGACACTCAAGGATGATCAGGCAAAAACATATGCGGTTCTCGCAGTTGGCGTGGACGTGACGGATTTATTGGCGGCACAGGAACGGGCCTTGCGGTCGGAGCGATTGGCAACGATCGGACACACGATCACCGGATTGGCGCACGAGAGTCGCAATGCGTTGCAGCGAATTCAGGCGGGGTTAGAGATGTTGCAGCTCGACCTCGATGATCGTCCGGAGGCAAGACGTGATGTTGATTCGATTCAACGGGCGACGCACGATTTGAACAACTTACTAGAAGAAGTTCGCAATTTCGCCGCGCCGATCCATTTACAGGTGGAATCAGCGAGTTTGCCGGAAATATGGCGACGGGTTTGGCGTCATCTTGC
The DNA here is from genome assembly GCF_023701485.1 of Aporhodopirellula aestuarii. Lineage (GTDB taxonomy): Bacteria > Planctomycetota > Planctomycetia > Pirellulales > Pirellulaceae > Rhodopirellula > Rhodopirellula aestuarii. Next base: position 97,736 of record NZ_JAMQBK010000083.1, on the reverse strand, counting down.
GGTATCGCGTGAAGGGCGAGACGCTCGGCTCGAAGAATGCATTGCCGGTGAAGGCTGCAAGATGCGGGTTGATGTGCTTCGTCTCGAACAGGTATTTCGGAATCTTTTTGAAAACTCGTTGGCCGCGACCGACGACCCGGTTCGGATCAAAATCGATTGCCAGCGTAGCGACACCGATCATGTGCGAATCTTGATCTCCGACAACGGACCGGGGCTGAACATCGAACAACGTGAGAAAGTGTTCGAGCCTTTTTACACAACTAAAAGCACCGGCACCGGGTTGGGAATGTCGATCGTGGCGAGAATCATTGAGGCGCATCACGGCACGATTCGCGTGATCGAGCCGCCCGAAACCGGGGGTGATTCGAAGCGTGCAGGGAAGGCGGGCGCCGGCGGTGCTGTTTTTGAATTGTGTTTACCACTATCTTTGCGGTCGTCATGAAAAATCAGCAAGAAGCCGTTTTGGGGGCGCTCTTAAACACCGCCGTTGATGCGATCATCATCATGAATTCCGTGGGGACCATTCGCATTGTCAATGCCGCGATGGAGCGTATGTTCGGCTATAGCGAGGAAGAAGTCGTCGGGAAGAATGTCTCGATGCTGATGCCCTCGCCCGATCGGGAACGTCACGATGGTTATCTCGCCAATTATCGTAAAGGCGGGCAGCGAAATATTATTGGGATCGGACGTGAGGTGAACGGTAGAAGAAAAAACGGCACTGTGTTTCCCTTGCACTTGGCCGTTAGCGAACTCGAGTACGATGGCGAAGTGTTGTTTACGGGGATCCTGCGTGACATCACCGATTTAAAGAAAGCGCAAACCGATTTAGCGGCCATCAATGCGGACCTTGAGCAGCGTGTCGAGGAACGCACGCAACAATTGAGAGCTGCCCAGTCGGAATTGGTAAAGAAAGAGAAACTCGCCACGCTCGGACAGGTCGCCGGCGGGATCGCTCATGAAATCCGGAACCCGCTTAATGCGGTGAAGACGTCCGCCTATTTCCTGCAGCACGCGAGGAATCTCACTCCCGAAAAGCTCACCGAACATCTCCAACGCATCGATCGCCAGGTGTCTGTGATCGACAACGTGATTTCGGCGTTAACGGATGTCGTGCGGATGCCGGCACCCCGCAGCATGGCGTGTCCGCTAAAGGAAATGATGAGCGACGCGATCGAGTCATCGTCATTGGGGCCTGCGATCGAGGTCGACAATCGGATTTCGGAATCGTTGCCGTCGTTATTGGTTGATCAGAACCAGATGCCGATCGCGTTTCAGAATCTGATTCGCAATGCACGTGATGCCATGTCCAGTGGCGGACGACTGACGCTCGATGCAGAATTAGTGGATTCTACGAACGACAGATTGGCGGTCGATGTCGACGAGGAAGCCCCTGTCGAGTCGGCGTCGAGTGAAGTATCAAAGAGGATCATGGTCACGATTGCCGATACCGGTAGTGGGATCGCAGCGGACCGAATCGATCAAATTATGGAACCGTTTTTCTCCACGAAGGCTCGGGGGATGGGGTTGGGACTTGCCATCACAAAAGCCATCGTTGAAAAAAACAACGGGAACATCACGGTTGAGAGCACACCGGGACAGGGCACGAAATTTCGGATCGTGCTGCCGGTTGCATCCAGTCTCAACACCGATGCCGCGCACCGCTGATATTAATCGTCTATGCCATCCACAAAAAATTCAGTTCGTATTCTCGTTGTCGATGATGACGAGGACATTCGTAACAATATCTGCGACATCCTTGAAAACCTTGGGTACGCCGTCGACATGGCAGCCGATGGCGCCGCGGCGATGGATTTGGTGCGACGTCAGCGCTATGACATCGCCCTGTTGGATTACATGATGCCGGGCATGAGCGGCGTCGAATTGTATCGGCAAATTCGACAGGTTCTGCCTGATCTCATTGCCATCATGATCACCGCGTACGCGGGCGGTGACGGTGCCGCTCAAGCATGTGATGCGGGAACGTGGCGCGTGTTGCCCAAACCGGTGGACTTGCAGGCGTTATTGCCGCTGATCGATGAAGTCAGCCGGTGGCCCATCATCTTGGTGGTTGATGACGACGAAGCATTCTGTGAGAACGTGTGGCAGACACTGCGGAACCATGAGTACCGCGTGAACCTCGCGCATACTGAAGCCGAAGGGGTTGAGAAGGCGGGACACTCGCCTTATCAAACGGCGATCGTAGATCTAGGGCTCAAAGGCGGCGACGGGCGTCACGTGATTGATATCGTCAAACGGGTTCGGCCGGATGCGCGACTGCTGGTTGCGACCGGAAATCGGGATCATGGTGAGCAACTCGCCAAAGAAGTGGAGGGGCTGTGTTACAAGCCCGTCGACATGGACGAGTTGCTGCGTTTTCTTGATCGCTCGCCTCCGGGACAAGAAACGAGTTCTTGAATTCGAGATTCGGTTAGCGGCCGGTTGATGAATTCCAATCTTGCGAATCATCTGAGAACTCGCGGGCTGCCGTTAGAAAATTCTTAGCGGAACGGCGCGAGCCGTCCGGTCTCACCACAAGTTTGAGTGCTTTGCATTACCTGAACGTGCGGTTTGCTGGAACCGGAGGGCTCGCGTCCTTCCGCTAGAAAACGTTTGGCCAAACGACGCAAGTCGTTGAGGTTTGCCCGCGTTTTTATGCTGGTAAAACAACTAGTGAACCGCTTCGGTCGCTGAGCCGCAGGGGGAGGAGTGCACGCCGAGGTCGGAGAGGAGTGTTCCGGTGGTGCGGCTGATCCGTACCAACGCGAGGCTATACCGACTCCGGTCTACCGCGAGTTGATTCCTTGACCGGACGAGTTCTTCAGTGGCATCGATGAGAAACTCCAGTTGAATCTTGCCCGCTGCATACAACGCTTCGGATGATTCGAGACGTTGTTGCCCCGCATCGACTCTGGCGATGGAACTTTGCATCGTGACGTAGGCAGATTGAATTTCGGCGATCGCCTCTTCCACCTCATACGCGACGGCGCGTTCCTGTTCGCGGAGGACGGAGCGTTCCCGTTGGAGTTGCAGGGACGCGTTGCGGATCGCCGCCTTGGCTTGTCGACGCTGGGGGGAGACGCCCATTTCAACGCCGAACTGCCATTCCTGATGATCGAGGGAGAGCAAGTCATCAGTTGCCGACGAGAATCTCGCTCCGTCACCGTCTAGGTCATCACCAAACCCGCGAAGTCGTGTGCGACCGATCAGGTCGAGTTGCGGCAACATGAAGTTTTTGGCGGCGAGTAGTTTGAGATTTCGATTTTGCAGTTCAAGACGCTGGCGAGAAAGTTCGCTGCGATGCGTCAAAGCTTTGGCGACAGATGTCGGTAAGTCGAATTCGAATCGAGCCTCGGCGGGGGAATCGACCGGGCGGAGGAGTTCAAGGTTGGTCGGGGGCAGACCGATCAATCGTCTTAAGGTTCTCTCGGCGCTGTACAGCCCGACTGTCCCGTCGCCGCCGCCGAGTGCGGCTTGGACCTCTCGTGTGTAGCGATAGTAGGTCGCTCGGCTTTGGGCTTCTTTGTAGGCCTCTCCACCCATCAGTCCGGACTGCTTTTTCGACAAAACGGTTTGCCAAATGTTGTAAGCGACTTCACGGGCCTGGACCGCGGCGTCGTACACGGCGTACTGCCGATGCAGATCCCAATAGGCGGTGTAGAGTTCGAGAAAGTAGTCACGCAGCGCGATGTTAAAATCAGCTTGGCTGATTCGAGTGTTGATCCGTGCGATCCAAAGCCCGTTTGAGAAATTGAATCCGGGGCGCGCATTGGGGCCAGCGATCAAATTGAATTGTCGTCCAGCGCCTTGCAGGAGTGGTTGACGGACACCGAACTCGAGCTGGGTCTCCCAATAGCTGGGGAAGCGATTCCCGGTGCGATTGTTGGAGTCGTACGTGTAAACGGACCCCAGCTCGAATTGCGTTCCCCATGTATTACGCTTTCGCCATGTGGAGTTCAGTTCCGCGTAGTCTTGCACGAGTTCCTGGACGTCGCCGCCGAGCGTCGCGTTGTTGAAGACTCGGTCGTTGTTTTGTGTCGTCAAGCTCGAGGTGATTTGGCTGTCGAATTCCGCCAACGCGGCGGCGGGGCCGAAGAACGGATCGGTGGCTCGGATGGCCGGATCGTAGGTGGTGGTGACCGAGTTCGGCGAGTTGAGGACGCGGACACCGAGTGAGCGGATCACTTCGCTGTGCTGCATCGCGAGTATCAGCAACTCAGCCTGGGAGAGATCGCGGAAGAGATCTGGGTTGACTCCAGCGTGACGCACCCCGAAGTGAGCGTTCTCGCCGATGACATCGAGGTCCAGGGTGTCTGCGGATAGGACGCGATTGTCGGTCAGCGACACCATCTTGAGGAGACGCTCGGTGTCGGGATGGGTTTCCTTCCGAGACCGCGGATCGGGTGAATGGTTTGGGGACAGCGGTTCCAGCTGGATTGGTGCCGACAGCGACGCTTGGGGGACGATGGGCGTCTGTAGGATCACGTTGCGTTCACTCGTTGTCGGTCCTGAGTCGTGCGTTCCCGATCGACAGCCGACCACCGCGAGTGCGAACGAGGCCAAGAGCGGCAGGATCACCAGGATGGTGAAGTGGTGAGTACGACGTGGTGATTTCGATTTGCCGGTGTCACGCCAACGCGCGCGGACAGCCATGCCAATGCGTGAGCGCACCGGCCGGCAAGTCGCTGAACGTTGAGATCGTGCGGGCAAATTTGTCACGCGTGGACAGTACAGAGAAAACTCGACAAACTAGAAACGGATACTTACTAACCACTAATCGACATTTGACGCCAAAGCCGGCCATCGCCCCGCCGCTGAGACGCTCAACCGTTATGACCCGTCACGCAAACCAGGAACCTTGATGCGCAATTCGTCCGAGTCATTCTCATTGTTTTCGATGATAATGGCGACGTTGCGGCATCGCCGTGCAGTCAACGCTGCGGTCGCCATCGGGGTCGCTACCGCAACTGCCGTGATTACCGGCGCGCTGTTGGTCGGGGATTCGATGCGTGGGAGTTTGCGGGAGTTGACCATCGAACGGCTTGGGCGGATCGAATCGATTCTCGCTCCCGGACAATTTTTTCCGATTGAGAGCGTCAAGCTGCCCGCAGGGTCGAGTGAATCCACGACGGCGAGTGTGATCCTGTTTCCTGGCGGAAGCGTGGAAACCAAAATCATGCCTGGTGCCGAGGGTGCTGAGTCCTCTCAAACGGGTCTTCCACGAACGCGGCGACTCGGTGGGGTGCAGATCGTCGGTATCGATGACACTTTCTGGGATTTAGATTCAACCGGCGTTCGACCTAACGCGATGCCGGATGAAAACAGTGTCGTGCTCAACCAATCTGCCGCCGACGAACTTCAGGTCCATGTCGGTGATGAAGTCACATTGCGTTTGCCGGTGGAAGGGGCGGTTCCCGCCGACAGCCCGCTGGGAAAACGCGATATTCAAAGCGAAGGACTGCCGCGGATGAAGGTGGCGGCGATCGTTCCAGATCGCGGGCTTGGGCGGTTCTCGTTGATGGCGAGCCAGGCGGCGCCGAAGACCGTTTTTGCATCGCGTCAGCTCGTTGCCGAGGTGCTCGACCGGGAAGGGCAAGCGAACGCAATTTTGTCAGACCGCACACTCACCGAGGACGACGTTGACCTTAATTTGGAATCGCTCGGTTGGAAGTTGCAGCGAGTCGATATTGGTGAAGCGAATCATTACATCTCGCTGACCAGTGAAAGTTTGCTGTTGCCCGAAGACGCGGTGGATGAAATTGTTTCCGCGTTACCCGCTGGTGATGTCACCTCCGTCATGACGTACTTGGCCAACGCCATCGAACGCGTCGAAACGAGCGAAGGTAAGCCGGGCGAAGTCGAATCGGCTGACGATGATGAAGCGGATATTGACGAAAGCGTGAGCGTGCCGTACAGCACGATTGCATCACTTGACTCCGGCGCAACGCTTCGTCTGGACTATGCTCTGCCCGCCGAGGCAGAAGACTCATCGGCGATCCCGATCGTGCTCAACGATTGGGCGGCCGATCGGTTGAGGGTCAATGTCGGATCGCAAGTGCGAGTGTTCTTTTACGAACCGGAAGTGGAAAACGGGAATGAGATCGAACGATCGTTCAACGCAATCGTTTCTGCGATCGTTCCGATCATTCGGCCAGCGAAGCCGTATCGACGCAAGCGTGAAGCTGTCTATGACAAACCGGTGACGCCGTACAACGATCCGAATTTGACTCCCGAAGTTCCCGGCGTGACGGATCAAGATTCGATCAGCGACTGGGACTTGCCCTTTCAATTGGACCGCAAGATTGATCGCGCCGATGATGACTATTGGAACGAACATCGGCTGACACCCAAAGCGTTTATTCCGTTGGCCGTTGGCCGGGATCGGTTCGGAAGTCGGTTCGGCCAAACGACGGGACTTCGAATCAATCCGAAGTACGACCTTGCAGAACTGGAGTCAAAGATTCTCGCCGCGCTCGAGCCGGTTCGTAGTGAGTTGGGGTGGACACCGCGATCGATCCGCAGCGAACAACTCGCCGCCTCAAAGGGGACGACTCCATTTGACGGATTGTTTCTCGCCTTGTCGATGTTTGTGATTTTGGCCGCGATGATGCTGATCGCGATCCTATTGCGGTTGGGTGTGCTTCAGCGGATTGACGAATTCGGCACGTTGCTCGCCGTCGGTTTTTCGCCGCGACGGGTGATGGCCGTGGTGCTGGGCGAGACTGCGATCACTTCCTCAATCGGTGTGGTCATCGGTGTGCTCGGTGGGATCGGTTATGCGGCGTTCGTTCTGTGGGCGTTAAGGTCGTGGTGGGTGGGAGCAGTGACGGTTCCCTTCTTGCGTTTTCATGCATCGCCGATGTCGATCGTATTGGGCGGCTTTTCGGGTTGGCTCGCGAGCATGGCAACGGCGACGTGGACGCTGCGTTTTCTTTTGCGATTGAACCCGGCCTCTCTGTTAGGCGGTCGGCGGATGTCATTGGCCGGCAAGCAAACGCACGGGCAAACCGACAACCGCGGTCAATCTTCTTGGCGGCCGGTCGTGGTTGGTAGTCTGCTCGTTGCCGCAATTGCGGCTGCGGGTTTGGGATCACGCGGCGGGGCGCAAGAGGCGGCGGGTGGATTTGTCGGCGGTGGAATGTTGTTGTTAATCGCGGCTCTATTGTGGATCCATTCGCGATTGGGGGCACGTGCCGCGATTCAACCCTCGCTGCGGACTTTGGCCACCGCCAATGCCAGACGCAGTCCGCTGCGAAGTACGCTGACGATCGGATTGGTTGCCACGGCCGCCTTTTTGATTTTGTCCATCACCGCGTTTCGCATGTCACCTACCGAGCAGGGAACGGGCGGGTTTGACTTGATCGCCGAAGCGGGAAGCCCCATCGCTCGAGACCTCAATGATAAGATCGTTCGTGGTGACTTACTCGGGCGCGATGCAGAACTACTTGACGGTTCGACGATCGTCGCGTGTCGCATGCGATCCGGCGACGACGCGAGTTGCAACAACCTTTATCAATCTTCCCGTCCGACCGTGATCGGTATTCCAGCGGATGTTGGCGTCGCGTCGGATTCAGATGCCATTGGATTGAATCGTTTTGGTTGGGCGTCTTCTGCGGCATCGGACCCTGCCGAGACTTGGCAATTGCTTGATCGTCCTGGAAAGGGGACAGTCGATGATCCAATCCCTGTTGTCATCGATCAAAACACGGCCATGTGGAGTTTGCAGATGACTGGTGGGATCGGACAAAGGAAAACGTTCGACTACGGTGCGGGGCAATCGCTGACGTTTGAAGTCGTTGGCTTGTTGGCGGGCTCGATCTTGCAAGGCAAGCTTTTGATCGGTGAAGACAATTTTGAGTCGGTGTTCCCCGACGAAAGCGGATATCGATACTTTTTGATTCGTGGCGGTGAGGGCAATTCCCCTGAGGCGATTTCCGATGCGATGGAGTCGCGATTGGTCGACGTCGGAATGGACGTCAAATCGGCTACGCGAGTGTTGGAGGAATTGCTGGCGGTGCAGAACACGTATTTGCGAACTTTCCAGAGTCTCGGTGCGTTGGGGTTGCTGCTCGGTACGATCGGATTGGCCGTTTCGCAACTGCGTAGTGTGTTGGAGCGGCGCAACGAACTCGCCGTGATGCAAGCGGTTGGGTTTACCCGTACGCGACTCGCCAAGTTGGTTCTCGGCGAGAATCTGTATTTGCTGTTGATGGGGATGGGATGCGGGGTTTTCACGGCGATTGTCGCGGTGTTGCCGTACATGTGGATGACCGGTAACTCAGTGCCGATCGCGGAACCGCTGTGGATTCTCTTGGGCATTTTGGTTTTCGGAATGCTCGCCGGGATGATTGCGGTTTGGCGGGTGACAACATTGCCGCTTTTAGAATCGTTAAGAGCCGAACATGCTGCGATTGAACTTTGATTCGGCTTCCTCGCGTCGCGAATTGGCGCGGGATGAGGCGATGTTGCAGTGGGCCGATTCGGTCGTCGAAAACGGCGGCGAGGGGGCGCATGCATCAGCGGGAACTGAGTTGTTTCGTGTCTGGGCATTTGCCGAACCGACTGTGGTTTTGGGGCGCAGTTCACGGATCAACGAGGAGGTTGATCGAGGGTGGTGTGCCGAACGCAACATCGACGTGTTAAGGCGATGTACCGGGGGAGCGTCTGTCGTCGGTGGCCCGGGCTGTTTGATGTACAGCGTTGTCGTTGGCGTGCCCGCCAATGGTGGTTTGCGGAACATCGATGCGGCCCACAATTATGTCATGCAACGAGTGCTTGCCGCGGTTCGGGTGCAATTGCCTGAGGCGGAGCGAGCGGGCACGTGTGATCTGATTTGGAACACACGCAAATTTTCTGGCAACAGTCTGCGGGTGGCACGTCATCACTTGCTCTACCACGGCACGATTTTGTTGGATGCGGACTTGGATTTGATCGCCGAATGTCTCGCTTTCGCACCGCGGCAGCCCGAGTATCGCCGTGGGCGTCACCATCGGGACTTCATCTGCAACGTTGATCTCGACGAGGGCCTGCTATTGGATTCGCTATCGCGTCAATTTGGGGCGGATGGGGCGTCTGCGGGGGCGATTGCGCAAGGCAATGGTATGGACGTTCATCAGAGGGTGGAAGCGATCGCAGAGGATTTAATGCAATCGCGATATGGCGTCGCGAGTTGGCATGAGCGAAGATGACGCAGGTGCTAGTTTTGCCCATTGCTGGAATTCTTAGAAACAGTATTCTTTGTGGTTTCATGCACAACGAATGGAACATTCACAACGATTGTTCGTTCCTGAAATTGCAGCTTCACCATCACATCAACATGGAAGGATTCATATGAAGACGCGAATTCCCCTGAGCCAGGCCGAAGAAGAAGCCCGACTGCGTCGGGAGCGGCTTGACTTGAGCATCGCCGAGATGGGTTTGTCGGTTCGGACCACCAACTGTCTTGAAGAAACCGGTATTTTGACGGTTCGTGATTTGCTTAACGCGACTCCGCGTCGTTTGCTGAAAATCAGCAACTTTGGCGAGAAGACGTTGGACGAGGTGTACGACGCATTGGAGCAACTCGGATTTTTCCGCCCTGGTCGTCAAGTCGTGACTTCCAAAGCCCACTAAGAGTCTGGCTTTTCCTCCGTGCGACGGTCTCGATCAGTCTGGCAGTGGCGTCCCTGGAGCAAGAAGCTCGGGCGTCGGCTGCGTACGGGGCCGTTTCGTGGAGTTTTGGGTGAACTGGCGTTCTACCTTGGGTTGATTTTTGCCGGCGTGTTTATTCTCACGCTGGTGTTGGTAGCCCACTGGATGGTCCCTCGGATCGGGATCGACCTGCCCGAGGAAGCCCGTGTGGTGCTGGATTCCGATCTGGCACGTGGTGGCGGGCATCATTGGGGGCGATGGATCGTCGCGATCATTTCGGTGGCGGCGATCGGCTCGGGAGCTTTCGGTTTGGGGTACCGACTGATGCACCTGGGATTTAGCCAAGAGCGGATTTCGGCTCAAAAAGGCCGGCTTTCCCGCTGGAATGCCCCCGCGCCGCCTGGTAAATCCGATGGCGACGCCGGGGAGATGAGTCAGGAGGAGGAGAGCAAACCGAGTGGCGAGTATCCCAGTTTGCCTGCGGTGCCTCAGGGTTTGGCCCTCGACGAGAGCCTGGGTGAACGCTTGCAGTACCGGCTCGCCTCGGTGTCAACGGGCCGCCGGGCCGTGCTAGGGTCCGCGTCGTTGGCGTTGTTGTGGAATTCGGTTTGCGTCGTGTTGTTGGCCGTTGCGATCTCGGGATGGTGGTATGGTCGCCCACGGCCCGTGTTAGCGATGCTGCTTGTACCCTTCACGGGGGTTGCCGTTTGGGCGTTAAAGTCGTTTCTCCGCCAGGTCCGTCAGATCGCGGGGGTCGGCCCGACGGTGGTGGAGATTAGTGAGCATCCGCTCGAACCAGGCGGCAAATATGAGCTATTTATATTGCAGATGGGGCGAATGCGATTGCGGACTTTGCGGGTTAATCTGGTTTGCGAAGAGGAGTCGTTTTTCCGGCAGGGAACGGACGTGAGATCCGATCAATACGTCGCCCTTTCCAAAGAATTGCTTGTTGAAGGGCCCGTTCGTGTTGACCCACAGACCCCTTGGGAGCAACAATTGGAGTTCGAGCTGCCCACCAATGTGATGCATTCCTTTTGTGCAACGAACAATTCGGTGAGGTGGCGATTGATTGTTTCAGGAGAAGCCCGCCCTTGGCCATCGTTCTGCCGAAGTTTCCCGCTCGTCGTCCATCCGCCGCTAATGGTTCCGCCAAACAGCCCGCGGTGAATGTATCGTTGTGTCGTGACGACGCCACGTACACGGCAGGAGGATATTTGCGAGCGAGTTGGCGGGTGAGTCGGGTGAGTATCGAAGAACTCAGCAGCGTCGAGGTCTCGGTGCTGTGGTATACCGAAGGCAAAGGCGACGAAGACCTCAGCGTGCATTACTTCCGTCGATATGATGGTCCTGAATTGCGGCAACTGGGGATGGTCGATAGCCTGCCGATCGAGTGTCGATTGCCGCCTTCGCCATTGAGCTATCGTGGTCATCTGTTGAAGATTCAATGGGGCATTCGGGTCCGCGTCTTTGTTGAAGAGGGGCGCGAGGCGGTTGCCGAGCATCCTTTTTATCTCGTCGCACGCAAGCCCGATCCGGACGCACTCACTGAAACGAGTCGGATGGACCTCCCATGTCTCGATCAACCGATTAAGACACCGTTGCACCGGAGATTGCCGGCGGTGCTGCGTCGTTGGCGAGCACGCCGTCGAGAGTCTGCTTCGTAGAGCCGATCAACTCGACCGGGTTAGTTTTTCGTCGGTTCGCTGGCTAGCAGTTTGGCGCGTCGTTCGATTCGCTGAAGCCGCATGAAGATCAGCAGTGACAAACCTGCTGAGGAAAAGATCAGGCACATGATCATGATCTGATAGCGGGCGGCGATTAGAGGCGAGACACCCGCGAGGACTTGTCCGGTCATCATGCCTGGAATCGAAACCACGCCGACGGCGTACAGGCTGTTGGTGATCGGGATCAGTGCGACCCGGACGGCGTGATCCGGGTCACTGTCGGTATCGCCGTCGAGGCGTTCGATTGCCAAAGAGAGGGCATTCATGCAATTCGAAAATGTCATCCCTGCCAGCGGGATCAGAATTTGTGGGCTGTACCACGGATCCACATTCAACACGCCGAAAATGACCGTGGCCAGTGAGATGCCTCCGCCGAGCGCGACCGATGTGAGTACTTGGGCGTAACGGCGGAGCGGACGTTTGTTGGACGTGCGGATCGCGATCGCCGAGGCGGCCAACATCATCACGCTCAGCGTCGCGAGGCTGACCCATGCTTGATCCGATTTGAAGAGAAACACGAGGATGTAGCCGACCAGCGATAGCTGGATCAGCATCCGGGCGAGTCCTTGCACGGATGTCCGAACGGAGTGGCCGTCGTAGACCAGCCAAATCAGCAGTCCGAGCACGGGGGCCAAGGCGATCGCCAGACGCGGCAAGGAAATAGGGTCAGCCATTGAATCAGCTACCGAGAAGGGATTTTCGTAACAGCTCGCATCGCGTCGATGGGATCGTAGGCACGGTCGACAGGGTAAAGGTAATTCCGAATTACTTCGAGCCACGGTGGGCCCGGTCAGCATCCGAGATCGAAGTGGCCACTGGGCCAAGCTGATCAAACGCGGCGATCAAGTTGGACGGTCCGTTCGTAAGGACGGGATCGGTACAAGGAGCGACCGGCATTCCGCTGGTGGAGGGGAGCTTTAGGGAGCGTTCTCCAGTAATCGACCGCCGATTTGGGATCGCGCTACGTTGGGTCAACGATAGCTCTGGGGCGGGCCGGTGTCCATGTCGGTGAGGCAACCTCCCGCGTGGCGGCGAATCTCGGCTCGCGGTGACGCTACAATACGATTGCCGAAGGGGAAGAAGCCTGTTCGAACACGCCCCCTTAAGTGAATGCGGCAAGAGGCAGACTCCTTGACGAACCAGACCTGTTTAAGCCGTAATGAACGCAATGCGCACTGATCCCCATCGCCAACGATTGCATGATGACCTCCGCGGCTTAGTCGACGGAGAAGTGTTGTGCGATGAAGTTTCGTTACAGCTTTATGCGTCCGATGCGAGCGTTTATCAAATCCGACCGCTTGCGGTGGTGAGGCCTCGATCGGCAGCGGATATCTCCGCCACCGTGACTTATGCGGGTGACCATGGATTGGCGATTCATCCCCGGGGCAGCGGCAGTGGTGTCGCCGGGGAGTCGCTCGGTCCGGGAATCATTTTGGACATGTCCTGTCATCTACGTCGGGTGACGTTGCATGAGGACGGCGGGACCGTGACCGCGCAAAGCGGCGCGACGCTCGCGAGCGTCAATCGGTTACTCGCCCACTCGGGCCGGTGGTATGGGCCGGATCCGGCGACGCGGGCGATCACAACCATGGGGGGAGTGATTGCCTCAAACGCGTCGGGCAGCCATTACTTACGGAGTGGTTCTGCTCGCGACACGCTGGAATCGGTGCGGGTGATCAATGCCAGCGGCGAGCTCGTCGAGTTCTCGCAGCATCCTCCCGAAGAGTACATGATGTCTCCGTCGGACGTTGGTGATCAGCCCGGAGTTGCGTATCGCAATCGTGTCGCACGAGGGCTGCGTGAGATCCGCAATCAGTTCGCGATCCCGCTGCAATCTCACGCATTTCGCTCTCCCGCGAGCAATGGCTACCGCCTCGATGATTTCATCGATTCGTCGGACGTGGTCGATCTGGCTAAGTTTTATGCCGGGACGCAAGGCACGTTGGCGGTGATGGTCGACGCAACGTTTCGAACGGAATTGATCCCGGCGCATCGCGGTGTGGTGTTGTTGTTTTTTCGACGACTCGATTCGGCGATGCGGGCTGCCGTCACGGCGCTGGACCATGGTCCGATTGCCTGCGACGTGATGGACCGCCGGTTGTTGCAGATCGCTCGCGAAGGCGAAAAGCGATTTGCCGATCTCGTCCCGCGAGAAGCGGAGGCGGGGATGTTGGTCGAGATCCAGGGTGAATCTCTCGGCGACCTTTATCATCGTTTGGGGATTCTGCGCCAGACGTTAGCCACGGGCCCCGATGCGGCGTTTTCATCCCAGGACACGGTGCAGAATCAGTTGCGAGATTTGTTTTGGGTGTTGTTTCGCCGCGTGATCCAGCGTCAGTATCGCGTGCCCGGGCGAGCAATGCCGCTCCCGTTTGTCGAGGACATCTATTCGCCTCCTGAAACGTTGCCGCAAATGTTGGTGGCGGTGCAGGATGTGCTCAAACGATTTCAAACGACGGCGACGGTGTTTGCGCATGCAGGGCACGGTCAATTGCACGTGCGTCCTGTGTTGGATCTCGCCAACGAAGAGGATCGCCGCCGGGTACGACCACTCAGCGAAGCGATCGCGGAAGTCGTGTGGCGTCAGGGCGGACAAATCGGTGTTGAGCACGCGGCCGGATTGAGCCGTTCGTTTTTGATGCCTACCCAGTTCGGTGATTTGTGGCCCGCGATGGGACAGGTCAAACGCTTGTTCGATCCGCAGCATCGGTTTAATGCGGGCAAGTTGTTCGGCGCCGTATTGCAGAAACCTGATGAGAACCTACGACCGCTCAACCACACGATCGAAATCGTGGAAGCGGGACGGAGCGTGTTGCCACTGCGACGTGGGGAAGATCCAACGGTTTCGCTTGGAACCGTTGGTCATGCGGCGGAACCGGTAAAACGAACGTCGCCAGAATCCACTTCCGTGATCAGTGGCGACGATTCCAAAACTGCTCAAGAATCGGAAAGACGCCTCGCTGAATCAGCTGCGTCGAAACTCGTAGCATCGTTATTGCCGCACGAACCGCCTCCCCAGTTGGAAGTGTTGCAGCAATGGCCAGGAAGTTCCCCGATCACCACGACGACTCGACAATGCAACGGCTGTGGTCGTTGTCGCTCGCACAGTGATGATGAACGGCAGTGCCCGATGTTTCGGATCTCGGCAATGGAGGAGGCATCCCCTCGCGCTAAAGCTAACCTGCTTCGCGGTGTGCTCAGCGGTGAGTTGAACGTAAACGAATTGACCGGAGAGCGGGCCAAAGCGGTTGCCGATTTGTGTTTCAACTGTCACTCCTGTCGCGTCGAGTGTCCCGCTTCGGTTGACATTCCAAAAGTCGTCGGTGAGATCAAGGCTCAATACGTTGCCACCAACGGGATGCCGTTGTCGGATTGGTTGGTCGGACGACTGGACGTGGTTGCGGCGATCGGATCGCGGGTCGCTTGGCTTGCAAACTTTTTGCTCCGCCGCCGGTCGATGCGTTGGTTGGGCGAGAACCTGTTTGGGTTATCGGCCGCTCGAGACATTCCGTCATTGACCAACGAAACGTTTGTGCGATACGCGACCCGTCGGCGGTGGCACAAGTCATCCCCGCATGGTGGATTGAAGGTTGTGTATTTCGTCGACCACTATGCGAACTATCACGATCCAGAGATCGGTCGCGCGCTGGCAGAAATTTTGCAGCACAATCGGATCGGTTTCTATGTGCCGGTCGGGCAAGGCCTCAGCGGCATGGGGCGGATCACGTCGGGCGATTTGAAAGGTGCCCGGCGGGTGGCCAGACGAAATGTGCGGATCCTGGCTGACGCGGTTCGTCAGGGGTACACCGTTTTGGCGTCGGAACCAGCGGCGGCGTTATGCCTCAAGCACGAATATCCGAATTTGCTCGATAGCGAAGATGCCCACCTCGTGGCACGACATTCCCACGAGGCGTGTGAGTACCTTTGGTCGCTCCATGAGGAGGACCGACTTGAACTCGAGTTTCAACGAATCGATCACCGCGTGATCTATCATCAACCGTGCCATAGCCGGGTGCTCGATCGTGAGTCTTCGGCGGCGAGATTGATGCGTTTGATCCCTGGCCTTGAGGTTGAGACGATCCACAAGGGGTGCAGCGGGATGGCCGGCACGTGGGGACTTCAACGCAAGAACTATCGCAATAGTTTAAGGATCGGCTGGCCGATGATCTCCGCCGTTCGCAGAGCCGGTGACGCGGCGCCAGCGACCGAGTGCAGCGCCTGCAAACTGCAGATGGAACACGGTGGAAATTACTCCGCCGTCCATCCGCTAAAATTGCTTGCACATGCGTATGGCCGAATGCCACGTCCGGTTCTGCGCGGTGAATCGCCCACGAATTAGTCGTCCCGCATCATGCGGGCGAAACCGACCGGCTGGTCGTACTAAATGTGGGCACCGGTCACAGCGCAGAGGCCGTTATGACTGCGGAGGTCGGACGTCTTTGGTCGCACCTGCACCGGTCTGTGATGCACGACGGTTTTCGCGTTGAATCGCATCGTACACCTCTTGTCGGTGCACCGGAATGGATTGCGGTGCCTCGATGCCAAGGCGAACTTTGTCGCCGCGAATGTCGACAATCGTCACAACCACGTCGTCACCAATCATGATGCTTTCGTCGCGGTGTCGGGAAAGGACGAGCATAATGTCCTCGGTTTGATATTTCAGGGGGGAAGATCAGTGGGACCAAATTGGTTGGAATCGTGATGCGTTCGGTTCGGCAATCCTTGCCGTGATCTGCATTCCATCGCAACAATCGAACGAGGTCTGTAAAGTGGAATCAACACCATGTTGACTCCGCCTCGCTAAAAGAGTGATCGTCGCGATGACGTCGTTTTGTCCACGATCCGCTTAGAAGGTCCACACTTACCGGTCGTGCGGGTTCGCACTATTAGCGACCAGATTGTGAAATGGTCATGAAGGTTGTGCGGATGTTCAGCTTTTTCCAGATTCAACGCAAACAGCCGATGGACGCGAGCCCTCGCTTAGGAACGGAATCGCTATGCGTTCCGGAACCTTGAGGGCGCGTGTCCATCGGCTGATGTCGCGTTGGATAATGTGTTCGCTCGCTTATTGGCGAGGCTTGTGGCCTGGGCAGATACGCCCATGGGCAGTTTGCGAGGGTTCGTGCTCGTGTTAGGCGGCCCGGACTTGCGATACCGGAAGCGGCTGCGCCGTTGAACGGGCAATCGTCGGCAATGGCTGACGAAGCGGTCGGTCGTCGTTGGTGATCACTTGGCAGCCCAGACGGCGATCCAAGTTGATCAGCAGCGGTGCACGCAAATTCGTGGTCAGCTTGCCGACGTGTCCAGCAACGGTGGTCATGATGTAGACTTCCGCGCCGCTGGTGAGGTGCAGTCCGGCCAAGTCCCGGCGTCCGATGTGAACGCGATAATCTGGGAAAAACGCACGCGGGCTGACCACGGCCATGGCTCGATCGCCGCGAGCGGCGGATTGCAACCACGCGACCGAATCGTTATCCGGATCGGGGAGCAACGCCCATTGGTGCAAGTTTTCCATCCCGACAAGACCCTGCGGGAATAGGAACAACTGATCGGCGTTGAGTTCGAGGGTGCCGAAGCGATGGGTATCGATCCGCATGGCTGAGTTCCGGTAGGGCAAGGTACATGCACGAGGTGAAAGTAGCGTTATGTCTCTCATCGGCTGAACCGCCGATGGGGGATAACCGATTCCAGCAAATAAATCGAAAAAACCGTCACAACCGGCGCGGCGCTTAGAGATAGTTCAAGACGGTCAGGCTGGACGTTTGTCCGATAAACCGCATCGACGCTTCAAGCGACGCCTGCCGAGCCCCGAGGTCGCTGATCACGGTCGCCAAATCGGCATCGAGTTCATTGGATAATTGAGATTGCAACAGAACGTTCTCGTCTTCGATCGCAGACCGCATCTCATTCAAGCTCTGAGTCCAAACGCCCACCCGGCCGCGTGTCCGGCTACTGGTATCGAGGTCGGTGTCGAGTTGAGTCTGAAGTCGGCCGATTTCGGCGATGTCACCGTCTCGTACCGCTCGTTCCAAACGCAACAACGTGTCGATCGCACCTCCGGCTTCGCGAGGGCGATAATCCTCGCCCGTCAATCGCGATACTCCTACGTTGAGTTGAGCGACCGCTTCGCTTTCGCCTGGTTTGATCCATCCCAAATAGGTGCCCGCGTCACTCAAACCGGGCTGCGTCACTGTGATCGGTTGGGTACCGGTCGGAGCGGTAAGTTGCAGGCCGTTTCCGACGGTATTGAGGGCAATTCGAACGCGGCGGGTGTCTTGGTTGTCGGGATGGTTGGCCACGAGGTTCATGACGTCTTGGATCGTCGCTGCACCTTCGAGTTCGAATTCGAGATCGATCCCGTCGGGACGTGTGATCACCAGATCAGGCCCGTTCGGATTCAATGACAAACCCAGTCCGCCGGCGAGGTCGCTGAGCAACGTATCCGCATCGGCGGTTCGGATCCCGAGTTCCGATGCCGCAATGCCGCCATTTTCGCCCACGCTATAATCGACGCCGGAGTACAACGCGCGGAGTTCGATTCGTCCGTTGACTTCGTCGAGTTCCGCCCGCACGCCCGCGTCGCTGCGGTTGATCGAAATCAATACGTCGCCGATCGTTTCGGCGTCGTCGAAATCGATCGTAAAACTCTGCTCTCCACGCTGGATGACGAGTCCGGAACTGAGGTCCAACCCCGCACCGCTGGCCAGATCACTGATGTTGGTCGACGCCGTCACGCGCGGAGACAATCGATCTCCCACCAGCGGCGGTGCACGGTATCCCAGCGGGTTGGCGATATCCAAATCCTGGGCCAACGAACTGCCTTCGGCATCGATTACCGCGAGCGTCCCGGGGAGTGCATCGGCATACTGAATGGAGATCGAATCGGTTCCCAAACTGACGCCAAGTGCACGACCGCCGAGTTCCACGGTTCGTAGGACATCGACGACGTCACCAATGGTTGCCGCGTTTCGCAAATCGAGCTCAACGTGGTTATCACCATCGGACAACGTGATCACGCCGGGTTCCACTCCGAGTCCCTGACGCAAGTCGACCAAGCGAGTGTCTTCGTTGATCCCGGCATCGAGTGAATGACCGGTTTGAAATGTTCCTCCGACCCCAATTGCGGTTGCTCCGGTGACGGTGAACGAGGATCCCGTACCGCTGCCAAGTTTGGTTTGACCGACTGCTTCGGTTCCGTTAAACCGCACGGTGTCATTTTCGAACTCCAACGCGGCTTGGTTTTCGAGCACGCCACCGAGCAATTGGTGGTCATTGAACATCCCGTTGCCTGCCGAAACGATCGACTCCATCGATTGTCGAATCGTCATGGCGAGCGCCTCGCGTTGGTCCTCCGACAAGATACTTTGGGCCCCCTCAACGGCAGCGCCGCGGGCTTCGATCAACGCGTTATCGACCCGATTAAGTACGACGTCGGTGGATTGGTAGAACGCTTCGGTCGCGTTGGCGTTTCGAACCAGCTGCTCGCTGTACGAAATTCCACGCTGATATCCGATTGCGCGGCTCGCCGCTGCGGGATCATCGCTCATCCGCAGCACCCGCCGACCGGTACTGAGTTGGTCGTATTGCCGCTGAATGGCGAGCTGATCGTTGTTGAGCTGATACAACAGACGTTGGTTGTTCAGCGGTGTGCTGACGCGGTTCGTCGAGACGGGTAACAGAGCCATCTAAGTTGCGATTCCATCGTCGTTAAAAAGGGGCCGAAACTCCTCCGAAACCATCAGAGCACGTCCGAAACGAACTGTCCGAGGACTGGGGCACCCATTCCCTGCATTCGGAACAAATCCTAATACAGCACGGTGTCATCATTTCTTTCGGCATAGTTGTGAGTCGAACTCAAGCTGAAATGCTCGAGGGTTTCCCGACGAGCCCGCCTGGATGCTGCTAGACTCGCGGTTTCAGCCCGTTGTGCGTCGCTTTGGCGGTCATGGGATCTTCGGGCCAATGGTGTTTCGGGTAACGGCGGCGGAGTTCCTTGCGGATTTCTTGGTAGGTATTTCTCCAAAAACTCTCAAGATCCTCGGTGATTTGTTGAGGACGTCGGTTTGGACCGAGAAGATGCATCTGCACGCTGACCTTGCCTCCGAGGATCCGCGGGGTGCGCGGCCATCCAAAGCATTCTTGGATTTTTGCTTCGATCCAAGGCGGACGATCGACGCTGTAACCGACTTGCACTCGGTTGCCGCTTGGCAAAGTCAGGTGCGTCGGTGCTTCGTTTTGAACCTTCTGCCAAAATTCATAGCCGATCAAACCGACGAGATGATCCTTCCAAGGGGCTCGCCGCAGTTCGGCAAATGAACGCCGGCCATGACAGAGTTCTTTGCAAACATCGCTCCACAAGTTATCGACGTTGCCCTGCGGGGATTCCTCGTTGGAATAGCAGTATTCGAGGACCAAGCGAATCCGATGAAGTGCGGCGTCGAAGTCGGTTTCTTTGCCGGGTGTGGCATCCGGCATCACACGTTCACGGCGAAGAACAGCGGCGCGGTATAGTCGCTCGGCCGTTGCTTCGTTTGCCTCGCACGCGACCGGCGTTTCGCTCAGGACGAGATCGATGTAGCGTCGTGTTGCGCGGCAGACGATGGTTTCCCGTTCAGGATCGAAATCGACGTCGACACCTTTGACGATTCCTGTCTCGGGTAACCAAGACTCGTCGATTTCCACCGCACCGCGGACACGGGATTCGGTTGCACTACCATCAACGTCATAACAGAGCAAGAACTTCGAGGTGCGATCGATATCCGCGAGCTTGGATAATCCGAACACGCCCCGACGCCCGACCATCACGCCGCGATCCTCGTCGCCGGGCCGTCGCATGACCACGCGATCTGGATACGCAGCCAGGATCGCCTGGGCAACTGCCTCGCCGTCCGAAACGGGACGCGGATTCGATGAATCATCCGCTTCAATCGAACTACGAAGTGACGGATGTTCGAGCGACCGTTTCACTTGTCGAACGATGCTCTGAAAACTTCGCCCGGTCGAACGCGGATGTTTGTCGATCCATCGGATCTTCTCCGCCAGCGACGTGTCCGACCAACCTTGTATTTCGTTTTCGAGTGGATCCCGTTCGCTGAGCAACGCCGCGCCCGCAGCCGCCTTCGCGGTTCCGATCGACTGCGCCACCGCGACCGCGAACCGGGCGATTCGAGGATGCAGCGGCAATCGAGACAATGTGCGACCCAAGGGCGTGATCCGGCCGGAGTCATCGAGTGCACCGAGACCGACCAGCAATCGCGTGGCGGCTTCGATCGCATGTTCAGGGGGCGGCGTCAGCCATGGGAATTGCCCATCGACCTGTTCTCCAAGATTCGCTAGTGCCAATACGGAGGCTGACAAATCTCCGCGTGAAATTTCGGGGGCATCGAAGGCGTCTCGCGTGCGATGTGCTGCCACCGACCACATCCGATAACACACGCCCGGAGCGGTCCGTCCGGCGCGACCGGCACGTTGGTCCGCCGACGCGATCGAGATCGGTTCGGTTTGCAAACGGGTGAGCCCGAGTCGCGAATCGAGCATCGGGATTTTGGCGAGCCCCGAATCGACGACCGTCGTCACACCCTCAACTGTTACGGATGTTTCGGCGATGTTCGTTGACAGAATGATCTTTCGCGGTCCCGTGGGATCATTCGCAATGGCCGCGTCTTGCTGCATCGGTGTCAAGGAACCATGCAGGGGAACGATCGAAAACGTGTTTTCAAGATTAAGACCGCGAAGAACATTTCCCACGCGGTGGATGTCGGCGAGTCCCGGAAGAAAGACCAGGACATGGCCGACGGTTTGACGAGCGGCCTCGACGATCAACGGCGTCAATGCATGTTCGAGACGCTCGCGTGAGTTCGTCTCGTGATGCGAAATTTCAACCGGATAGCTTCGTCCCGAACACTCCAGCGACCGTGCCGCGGGCCCGAGAAAGCTTGCGATGGGTTGAGGGTCGAGGGTGGCCGACATCACGATCATGCGAAGTTCATCGCGGAGTTGTGTTCGCAATCGCTGCGTCATGGCGAGTGCGAGGTCGAGTTCAAGACTGCGTTCGTGGAATTCATCGAGAATCACGCACGACGTCTTCTCAAGCAGCGGATCGAATTGCATCCGTTGTAAGAAGATGCCTGTTGTCATGAGCAGGACCCGAGTCGCTTCGGTTTCCTTACGATCCAGTCGAACGTGATAACCGATCGTTTGTCCGATCGGTTCACCGAGTTTCCGGGCGAGGAACTCGGCCACGCTCCGGGCGGCGA
Source organism: Aporhodopirellula aestuarii (assembly GCF_023701485.1). Lineage (GTDB taxonomy): Bacteria > Planctomycetota > Planctomycetia > Pirellulales > Pirellulaceae > Rhodopirellula > Rhodopirellula aestuarii. The sequence continues at coordinate 76,129 of NZ_JAMQBK010000083.1, read as the reverse complement.
GACGGCGCGGTTGGACAACCCAGATTTGCCCGTCGTCGATACCCGACGCGCCGTGGAGTGCGAGCGGAACGCCGGTTGTCTTTCCGGCCCCTGGAGGGGCTTTGAGCACGACCGGATTTCCCGCCGCGATGGCCTCAATAAGCTGCGGCAGGATTTCGTCAATCGGTAGGGAGGGGCGTTTCATCTCAAGCGTGTTCCGCGATTCGAAATTCCGTTTTGTCGATCGCTCAACACGAGACTCGGCCGAGTCCCGCGGCGTCTGTTATCGATCGCCGCGTAATGTCAGCGTCATCCACCCATCTTTTACCTCAGCGGTATCGAAACTTAAATGACCGAGCCGATCGGCGGGAGGATCGAGGTCGAAGCCGTCGATGGTCTGCTCTTTGGGAACGTCCTTCTTGAGTCGCCGGGCGACGACATTCTTCAGCGTGTAAAAACGAACGCCGGCGCGTCTGTTTTCAGGTGGTGTGACTTTGGGGTCATCGAGCAATTCAAATTTCACGTTTCCAGCCTCAATTCGGACGTGGTAACGAAGCGTGAAGTCGACCGCGATCGGGCTGGCACGCCCCACCTGAAATCGGTCGCAGCGAACCACTAACTCCAGCGTGTCGTTCTCGAACCTCGCCTTGACCGGTAGGTCATCGGTTAGTTCGATCAAAATGTCGTCGGGGATCTCGTCGTCCTGCTCTTCCGAGATTGGGAGTCCGGCGGACTTAAACAGCGCCGAGAAATCGGAGATCGTTTCGCCAGCCAACATTCGCTGGGCGACCCGTTCGACGACAGATTCATGAAGCTGAATCGTCATGTCAGGATCGGCACGCGGTGAAAACGTTGGCAGATGCGGAATGATCGGCGGGGGTGACAATGGAGGGGCACCGAGTCCAAAACCGCCGTTGAGTGTCATGTCGATTTTCAGTTTCTCCGCACTTCCAACAAAATGAAAGTCGATCGGCCGGATGTCGGCACGATCCATGGCCGCGAGTACATCTGATTTAAAGTCCATCTCCGCCTCAAGGATTTCTTGGGCAACGTCTTCCATAAACGATTTGCTAAACCGTTCAACGGCTCCGATGTCGAGATTGCGTTGGGATTCGGGCTGCTTTTTCTCGATCACGTTGGTCGCGATCTTGCGAATCAAACGGCTGCCGACGCCGTTGCGCCGCGTGGACACGTGACGCGTTCGCAGATGGGTCGAAGAGGAAGTCTGAATCGGCAGGACGGTGAACCCGTTGGTGCTCAACATGACCGGAGTTTGGGCTCGCATCAGGGTGTTCCCGATCAGACCGAACGAAACCGGACCTTCGGATCCATTCAAAGTCGATTCGATATTCCCATCGAACAGGATTTGGCATTGGGGAGGTTGGTTGTAGCTGATTCCGGTGAACACTGAATTCACGGGAGCCATGTAGGCGGTGCCGATCACCAACGCTCGTCCGGTGATTCGCCGACCGTCATCACATTCGTCGATGGGTTTGATTTCACGGATCGGACGCATAGTCACGTGACGCATCGCGGCGGCCGAAATGCTCAGCCTTAAGTTGGGACGCGACCAAGATGATTTCGCGTAAGGCGTCCAAGAAACGGCTTGCCCATATTGATCCATCCACGAGGCCAACGGCAATAACTCGCGATAAAAGGCTAGATCGTTTTGATGCGGGCTCGCCAATAGTTCGACGATGGCATCGCGGCGGCTGTTGAATGACTCCTCGAGGGTCGCATCCACCATCAGTTCGCTCGCCAACACGACGTCCTTGATCGATTCACGCAGCCGAGTGATCACGCCACGCTCAAGTCCTTCATGTTTCCCTATCAACCGAGCGGCGACGACGCGGATCTGTTGAATTTGTTCGAGATAGTCGGTTTCCGATTCACTCGGTTCGACATCTGGGGCATCAAAATCGATCGGCGCAAACGTGGGTGTTGGTAGTGTGGTCAGCAATTCACGAAGTTCACCCAATTGCAGGAACTGCTTCCATGCCTCGGCGTTGCTGCCTTCGCCGAGATACAGGACCAATTCGTTAAGTGCATCGAGTGCCTGGTGCCGGGCGGACTCGAATTCGGAAGACGTGGGACGGTCAAACGTGACGTTCGCAATGCTGGGATCGCTAAGCGTTTGTGCTTGGAGCTGATGTTCGGTGGCGAGCATCGCCAGGAGGCATGCTAGTCCGGTAATCGTCCATCGTCGTCGTTTCGATTCCCAGCACGCGGTTACCCGCCGCTTCTGGACATCGGCGATGTTTGTGGACAAGAACCGGTTGAAGGGATGCATTCTCATGGGGATCGTTCTGCGTTGGAATCACGTGTTCCGTCGCGCATCGGATGAGGCGAGACGGACGGGCCGGCAAAATGGGAATGTGGAGCGTTACTCGGAGTCTTCTTCGAACGCGACCGCAAAGATCTCCCAACCCGTGTCGGTGTTTCGACTGATGACGGCGAGGTTGTTGAGATAGTTGCGGACAAAATCGTAGGATGGCATGACGGAGAAATCGATCTCCTCGACCGGTTGATCCGGCGTTTTGCTTTTCTCTTGTGTGTCATCACGGAGGAAGATCGAACGTAGCATGGTTGCGTAGACGCTTTCGACCTTCTCCAACCCTTTCACGCCTTGGGATCGCAGAACCTCGTACGTGTTTCGTGCGTCGCGGTCCATCCGCGCGATCGAGACGCCGATGGAATCGGCGTGGCGTTCGTCAGCGATGACTTGTTCGAAGACGCGATAAACGGCGGTGTCGGTGAGTGGTGATTTCTTGCGTTGTAGAATCAGCTTTTGCAGCGTGGACGCGTGGGTGCAAAACCAAAGTCGACCATCGGCAACGATCAGTCCCGCTTTCGTGAACGGCGTCGTGTCTTCATCCACCACTAATTTGATTTGCCACATTTCGTATCGTTTGCCCGGCAAGCGAATACGTCGTGCTTCGGGGTCGCCGACGAACATGTTGTACATCATCGCGGCAACCGACTGCTCGTTTTTCGCGGGGTCTTGGATCTCGATCGATACGACCGTCGATTCGATGTTTTGCTTGGCGTCGTCGGTCGAATAGATGACGACTTCGGGGCCGATGACTGGAAATAACCCGTCGAGAAGATCGACTTTCAGTTCTGTCTTGAGGTCTTGCATTGTTCCGGCGAAGGCACCTGGAGCGTCCGTGACGTCATCGTAGACGTCCTCGACGTGCGAGATCATTTCGTCGAGGTTCCAACGGACAATCGTGGCAACGTTCGCCTCGTCGCTGACCCATGATGGCATGCCCAATGTGCCGGGATCGAATTGGAACATCTCTAGTGCGTTCTCGCGTGTCGGCGCATGAATCAGAGTACGTGACTCCAGGTTGCCGGTCGTTTGGTTGATCCAAGCTCGACCTGCTATCGACTGCAGCCCCGGAAAACCGTGACGCATTGGAAATGGAATTTGCGTTGTTGGTTCGGTGCTGGCGGCTTTCTTTTTGGATAGTTCCTCTTTAGCGTTTGCCGTCTTTTCACTGGCTACCGCAAACGCGATCGGATCGAGGTACCAGCGCAGTAGCGTGGGTGGCGAGTCTTGCAGTTCTAAAATGGTGCGATTGAATCCGGCCTTGTCCACCAGGCGATCGCTCGGTGAAGACTCGTTCGAATTGGCGGTGGATGAAGTTTCAGCGGAATGTTTCTGCCAGCGATCGATCAATTGCCTGGCAATGCCGACGTCTCCGCTGATCATCGCGTGGTTGCCGAGTGTGGCGAGGACCAACTGTTCGTCAATGTTCTTTAACGCCAACTGCACGGTGCCGGAGGTGGCGGGAGTTTCTTCTTTCGCGCCGCGTTCGTTCAAAAGTATGGCGGTGGCTTTGACAAAGGCCTCGGCGGTGGTGGCGTTTGGTGTTTGAACAAAACAGGTGATCGATAGTTCGCCCTCCTCCGTAGTCAGCCCGGCGATGATGAACTCACCGGCGATTTCTCGATCGATCTGCTCAAAGTCCAATCCATACGAATCGATCAAATAGCTTTTGCTGCGCCGGTCGGTTTGCTCGCGAAAGGGTTGCATCTCCTTGGTTGCCATCAACCGGATCATCGGCAACTTGTTGAGACTCGCCGCGGTCGACGCCCAGTCCGGTGTGTTGATCCAGAGCATCGTGTCGGCTGGCAAGATTGCTGTGATCGAATCGGCGAGACCGGCAGGTTCGGAGCCGATTGATCGCCCCACAGGCTCAGCGGAGATTGCTTGTTGACCGAAAACTCCTGCGATGCCGACACTAATCGCCAGGGTGACGACTAGCAAAAGAGCTGATGAGATTTGATGTCGAGGCATGATGTGGACTCAGCAGGGCGTATCAAGAAAAAGACGAGCGATCGGTTGCTGTTCAATATTCAAATTCTGAAGGCCGGTGCCTATGGGGAGTCGTCGAATGGCCCCAGGCGGTCGGCCGCAATTCTCCCATAGAGGGAGCGTAATTCCTCGGAATCGGGATGAACAAACTTTTTGACGATTGAGCGAGATTTTTGCAGGTCGCCGTTCTTGACGTGCTGCATCAGGCCAAAAATCAGAGCAAATCCCGACGAAAGATCGCGGTCATCGAGCTTTTGAGCCAGCCGTTCAAACGAAGTTTCATTCCAACTGCCCGTAAACGCCGCCAGGATAAACGCCATCTCGTTCCATCCGATCCGGTCTTCTTGAAACGCCGACATCAATTGTCCGCAGCGTTCAAACAGGACTTCGTCGAGTTCGGGATAGGTTTGCAGCGAGGATTCTCCGTCCAACGTTAAGTGCACGATCGCTTGATAGAGGATCAGTGTGACGCCGCTGGTATTGGTCTGCATCAGTGGGATTTGGTGCAGTAACGTGGCGTCACCGACGGCGCGTCCTCTCGGGCCGGAGAAGCATTTCTCCGCAACTGTTTCGATCCATTCATCGGGAACCTGTTCACTGTTGAAAACCATGTTGCGTACCGCCACATCGCTCAAACCCGAACCGGCAAACAACTCTTTGACGATCTGCTGCCATTCGATCACCGAGTACCCGTTCGTGCGGGCGGCGAGAATGGGTTCGGGCGTTTCGGTTTCCAGAACCATGATGGCTCCTTTGGCGCTGACGATTAACGCGGGATCACTCCGGAAGGGGCCCCAATTACGACGTCGGCCTTGCAGCCACACTTCTTCCGCGGCGTCGAGGTCTCCGCGACGTTCGTAAAGGATGCCGAGAATCCCACATGCTTCGCCGTAGTGTGTGGCGTGAATTCCCTGTGGAGGAGTTTCCGGATTCACACGCTGCAAAAAATACGTCAAGTCATCAATCGCTTCTTGATCGTTATTCTTATCTTCGGCATAGAGGAGTCGCGCGCGATCAATCAACAACGGCAAGCGGGCTGTCGGAATCCGTTCGCGTTGCTCACCGATCGCACGAACAAGCAACGCTTTGCCCTCGGCATAACTTCCGTCGAGGATGTGAAGCCAGATGCGATCGCGAATGATCGTGATCCAGTCGAGCGTATCGGATTCAGGATCAGCAGCCATCTCTTCGATGAGTCGTTCGAGGATCGGGGCCGCGGCCGCCCGGGCTTCCTCCGGTGGAAGTTTCCAGTCGTATCGCAACGCATCGGTTTTGCGCCAATATGCCAATCGACGCCATCGTGGGTTGTTGCTGAGCAACTCGATCGTGCCTTCGAGTTCCTCAAGATCGCCTTCGTTGCCAAACAGCACCCGGGTGCGTTTGCCGGGACGCAATAGCTCTTGGCTGAAGGATTGCCGTTCGACTTCGGGGATGAGTGACTGAACGTCCTCGAGGTCGTAGTTGACACGCAGTCGTGTCAGCACCCAATCCGCCATGGCCCGTTCGTCGGGTTGACGGAGGTAATACAGAAACAGTTTGACGCCGGCATACAGGTACCACTGACGCACGTTCTCCGATTCGACGCCTTCGGGGGCGAATTCCTTGATGACTTTTTTAAGAACGATCGGGTATTCATCAGGATCTAAAAATTCGAGCGTCAAAGCGGTCTTCGCGAGTGCTTCGACGTTACCCGGCAACTGTTCGTAGAATTGTCGCGCGGCGACAAAGTCGCCCTCGGCAAAGGCGCGGTCTCCCTGCTCGATCGGGTCGGCGACCTCGCGGGCGTGAGTGTCGACATCGCCTTGGCTGGCACTGTCGGAGACCAACCGGTCAACATTGGCCCGGTCACGCTGGGCTTCGACCACAATCTCCTGCACGCCCATGTCGGGTGGGCAGATCAAGCCGATTTGGCCGGGCTGATCAGGAGGAAGCGGAAACAAATCTTCGAACCGGATTTGTTCATCATCGATCTGGAAAGTCAGCAGCGTTCCACGTTCACGCCTCGCAGTCAACTTGGGTAATCGATCGCCTGACGCGTCGGCACGCACGGGCAGCGAGACGGGTTGGACACGCAGCACGTCTTCATTGCGGATGATAAATGCCGTCAAGCTATTGCGGCGATTCGCTTCCGCGATGCTGGGGCGGGCCTCGCTGTCATAGATCGGGTGATAACTCTGGTCGGCGAGTAGGAACTGATAACCTGACTTTTCTTCCGAAGTATCTGACGATTGCGAGAGGACGATGCCGACGCTGCGTGCTTGAGCGGTATCGCCAACGAATTGTGCGGATACCTGAACGTTACCGGGAGGTGTGTCGAGCAGCGGAATCGATTCGAGCGTCGACGTATTGCTGGTTCGCGTCGAGATGCCGTGTTGCACAACAAATTCCGATGCATCCAAGTCCGGTAACGGGACGGGATACCACTGGGCGATACGATCGCGCGCCAATTGATCGAGGCGATCGACTTCGTCTTGAAAACTGGATAGTTCAGGATAAGGAAACGTTTTGGCAAGCCGCTCGACTTCGCTGACCAAATAACCGTGCAGTTCGCGGTTCATCCGGCGCCGGCTGAGTTGTTCGATACCCGAGGTCCAGTTGCCTAACAGCGACAGCCGGCGATTGGTGTCTTCGAATTGGCGCGTCTCATAGCTGCGTAGTGTTTCGATCTGATCGATAATTTTGCGACTCGACTCAACCAAAGACTCCGGCGGTGTGACTCCGCGTGGTGAGAGATCCGGTTCTCGTTGTCGTTGTGTCTCGGCGTGAATCGCGCTATCGAATTGCTGTTCGAGTTGGCTGATTTGCAAGTAACGTCGGGTGCGGTCGAGTGTCGAACGCGTGACGGCGTAGAACGCGGTCGAAAGCAACGTCAACGTCAATAGCGAAATCCCGGCAGTGACTGTGATGCCGCGATGTTTCCGCATCCACCGACCCGCGCGATCGGGAAACGACTCGGGCACCACGCTGACTCGCTCGTCGGCCAGTTCGCTTTCGATGTCTTGAGCGAGCAGGCGTGCCGACGCGTATCGCTTGTTCGGATCGACCGCCATTGCCGTGCGACAGATCGCGTCGAGCGTTTTGCGAGTTGCCGGGCGAACTTCGATCGGCGGTGGGATTTCGCCACGGCGAATCCGACGGATCAATTGGGACAACGGCATCCGTCCCTGGTCGCCCAGCGGTGCGGTACCGGTCAAGATGTGGTACAGCGTCGTGCCGAGACAATAGATGTCGGTGTGCGGACCAATCTTTTCGATGTCGCCAGAGGCTTGTTCGGGGGCCATGTATTGAGGCGTGCCGACGGCGCGGCCGGCGCGTGTTTTGCCTTGGCCGTGGACGTGGTCCGAATCCGCACCGCCGTCCACCCAGTCCGCCTTGTCGCTCTCGGTTGATGTGTCGCCTTTGACTTCCGCTGCGCCGATCTGCTTTGCCAAACCCCAGTCGACGACGAGTGTTTCGGCGTACTCGCCGAGCATCACGTTGGCGGGTTTCAAGTCACGATGGATGTAGCCGCGCGAGTGCGCATAGTCGATCGTGTTGCACACGCTGACGAAACGATTCAGAAGATCACGGAGTCGCCGGTCGAAAATGGTCGCGTTGGGCGAACGATGCAGCTCTTTGATGGCATCGTCCATCGCGGTGCCGGAAATGAACCGCATCGCATAGTAGGGACGTCCGTCATCATGTCGCCCCAACGCGTAGACAGGCACGATACCGGGATGTTCCAGACGCCCGGTCACTTCGGCTTCGAAGACAAACCGTGCTTGGCTCTCGGGGAGATCAGCGTATCGGTCTTGAATTTCCTTGACGGCCACCTGCCGTTTCAGTTCGGTGTCTTGGGCAAGAGATACTTGGCCCAGACCACCCTTGGCATGAGGTCGCAGGACCCGGAATCGCATCCGCGTTCTTGCGGTGGAACCAGCAGAGTCTGGGCCCGCCTGCGTACCCAGCTCATCCACGTCTCCGTGCGTGACCAAGGATTGCTCGATACGAGTGGAAAACTCGGAATGCTGAGCCGGATCGTCATCCGGTGCGTTGTGGTCATCAGGAATCCGCGTTGAAAACGGGTCGGCCTCGGATTCGTCAAGATTCATGAGTCATCGGGCGGTCAGCGGAGTAGGATTCTAAATAATACGCATTCCAAATTTTCGGTCCCCGCTCCGTGCTTGTCAAACGTCCGCTGGAACATCGAAAATCACATGTTAACTCATCTGGGGATGATTCCGGTCGTCATTGTCGCGAATGCACATGCCGATTGAGTTAAAGGTAATACTGAGAGTGTGAGATTCACTCACCAGCTTGATTTCCCGCCAATCCAGCCTCGATAACGTTCCAAGATGAATTCTTCTCAATCCGAACATCTCTCTTCGCAGCCTGATGCCATCGAACTGAGTGTCTATACGGGAGGGCGACGTCGTTTTTGTGTGAAGATCGACCGGACGGTGGACGTGGGACGACAACGCAGCGCCGAGTCGCCGCCGTTTCACTATGAGAATCATGGTCCAGACGCTCGGTTAATCGTCGCCGACCGTCTCGAAACCCAAATCTCGCGGTCGCATGTCGAGATCTCGCCTCAGGCCGACGGTGAGATCATGCTGCGCAACACAACTCGAAATTGTCGGATCACGATCGATCCGGGGCGCGAGTTGATGCCGGGGAAGACCTGTTACGTTCGCGGACACGTTCGCCTGCACCTGCATAACCTGACGCTCGTGATCCAGCCGCAGAAGGTGAGCGAACGGATGATTTCGTTGGGAACGCCAAGTCCTCTGACTCGAGCCAATTTGCAGCGACCGGCATCAGGTAGTGGTGACGGGCGGACGTCACTGGTGGCGACACTCGGATCGAGTTTTGATGCCGAGCAAGGCGATCAGTTAATGGTTTGGCTGAGGACAATCGCAACACTTTTCTACTCAGCGTCCACCAACGCTCATTTCTTGGAAGACGCGTTGTACGCGATCGATTCGGTCATCGGACTTGAGCAGGCGATGGTGTGGCATCGTCAAGACGGCACGTGGCACATTCGCAGTTGGCTATCCGATGGCGAGATTCAATCGCAACTGACGGACGCTGCCGGCCAATTCGGCATCGCTCCAGCCAAGGTGCTCGAACGGATCACCGAGTGGAAACAAACCGTGCTTTACCACTCCGAAACAGACACCGAGGAAGAGATCGGAATCGACGAGGCCGGTGATTCACAATATGCCATCGTGGCGTCGCCAATCATGGATACGCAGGACCGCGTTGTCGGTGCCCTGATGGGGCTCCGACGTAGTCGGAATCAGCACGGTGAACGACACGAACTGATCTCAAAACTCGAAGCCAGTTTGATCGAGTTGATCGCTAGCGGAGTCCGGTTCGATCTGATCGCGGCCGAGGACGCACCCGACAGGCCTAAAACAGATTGATGGGGTCGCCGACGTGTGCAGACGCTTGGTAGGCGAGCAATGCGTTGAGCAATTCGATTGCCATTCGTGATTCGAGCGTTACGCCGGCGCGGACACCGACGCAAGGGTCGTGTCGACCTTTAGCGAGTTCAAAATCGATGTCCCGGAGGTTTTTGGTCACCGACTTTTGCGGCAGGTTGATCGTGGAGGTGGGCTTGAAACCGACGCGAGCGACCAACGGATTCCCCGTCGTAATTCCTCCGATTAATCCGCCATGTGTGTTGGACTGATAACCGTCGTGTCGGATCGGATCGTTGTTGCTGCTGCCGGTGCGTTCGATCACGTCCGCACCTGCGCCGATCTCGCAAGACTGGACCGCGTTGAGTCCACCGAGCGCGCCCATCAAACGTACCTTTAAGCTTTGGTACAACGGGTTGCCCAGCAATGGTGGCACGCCGACGGCGACGACTTCGACGGCGGCACCGAGTGAGTCTCCTCGGCGACGCGTCTCTTTGATCAATTCGCCCGCTGCGGTGGCAAACTCGGTATCGATCGATGGGATCTCCGCATCGTCGAGGTCGCTTTGGATCTCGCCTGCGTTGTCCAATGTGAGTTTGTCAGCCAGATTCGCCGACGCTTTTAACGTTCCGACTTGGCAGATCGACGATAGGATGCGGACACCGAACAGTTGTTCCAGGATGATCCGTGCCACGCTGCCGCCGATGACATCACTGATCGTGCTGCGATAACTCGACCGACCGCCACCGCGGATATCCACAAACCCTTTGGATTGGTGGAATTTTACGAGGTCCGTATGGCCGGGCCTGACCTCTCCATCGGGGCCAGTGAATTGGGTGTAGTCACCCGACTTTTTACTGGTCGACAACACGATCGCGGCGACCGGTTCACCGGTGGTGAAGCCGTCTTCGTAGCCATCGGTGTCGAACGACGCTCCGTCGACCTCAACGGATAGTTTGGATCCGCCGAGCAGGATGTCGATATCGTCGCGGTACAAACCGGACAAGAACACAACCTTGTCCTTTTCGTTTCGCGGGGTTCCGTGTTTGTTTCCGCCGGGACGACGGCGATCCAAATAGGGTTGCACGTCGGCGCGACGAATGCGGTGTCCCGGTGGGCAGCCATGAATGATCGTGGTGACGGCCGGACCGTGTGATTCACCAGCGCCGGCGACGGCGTAATAAGGGCCGCCTAGGATTTCCATTGCAACCCGGCTCCGGCGAGACGTGCAGCCGTTTCCGCCATCAAGGCATCTTCGGCGGCTTCGTCGTCGGCGATGTACGTGACGCTGAATCGCAGGAACGCCCCCGCGTCATCCCATGGCACGGTGACGATTCCGAATTGTTCGATCAGGAACCGAGTGGCATCTTCCGCGGCGGCAAAGGTTTCACCGGACGTGGAACTGGTAGGTGCCTTGGTGTAAAGGAAATACGTACCGCCCGGCATCTCGGCTTCGAAACCGGCATCTTTGAGGACCTTGACAAGTTTTTCCATCCGACGGCGATACTTGGCCCGAATCCGTTCCGGAATCGAATCGTTATCGAGCGCCGCGGCGGCGGCTTTTTGTGTGGCAATGAATTGACCGCTGTCACTATTATCTTTGACGTCCGCAAATGCTTGCACGATCAGAGGATGCCCGGCGACGAATCCCATTCGCCATCCGATCATGTCGTATCCTTTGCTCATCGAGTGCACTTCGACTCCGACATCGAACGCGCCCGGAGTTTCCAGAAAACTTTTGGGCTTGCCGTCGAACGTCAACATCACGTGCGCGGCATCGTTGACGACAACGAATTCTTTTTCCTTGGCGAGTGCAACGACCTTTTCGAAAAACTCGGTCGGGGCGGTGCCACCGGTTGGCGAGTTGGGATAGTTGAGCACCATTAACTTGGTGCGACGATAGATGTCGTCTGGGATCGCATCGAGGTCCGGCAGAAAATTGTTTTCGGCGAGCAATGGCAGCTTGTAGACTTCGCCGCCGTAGTATCGCGTGTGGGTTCCCGCGACGGGGTAACCGGGCACGGTCATCATCGTGATGTCGCCGGGATTGATGAAGCATGCGGGTAACATCGCGTAGGCGGGCTTGCTGCCGATGCAGTGATTGATTTGCGTGGCCGGATCGAGTTCGACGCCAAAGTTGCGTTTCATGAACCGCGCGGCGGCTTCCTTGTACTCGGCGACACCGTTGTCGGCGTAGCCGCGATTTTCAACGCGGTTGATCTCACGCTGCATCGTTTCGCGGATGCTCTCGTCGGCCATCGAGTCGTTTTCGCCGATACCGAAATCGAGCAATTGCCGTTCAGGATGGTCGGCAAGTGCTTTTCGCTTGGCACGTTTGATCTTCTCGAACTTGTAGATCTCGGTTCCCTTGCCGTAATTCGCTCCGCCGATGCGCTCGGCGAAAAGCGACTGAAAATACGGGTCTTTGGCTTCGGTTTGGGATTCGGCAGGCGCGGTCGACATGAGCGGATGGGGGCGGCGGAGTTGGGAAACGTGTGAAAACGAAGGCGGCGGGAAATCAAGAGATTCCCGCCAATCTGCCCCCATGTTGTAGTCGGACACCCCAAATTCGTCGAGGGTGACCGCCGGCGAGTACCGTCGGCTGCTAACCCCCGTTTTCACGTGGAAATGGGGGGATGGTGGGTGCGGGTGTCTCCGGTTTCGTCAGCGGTAAACGGATTTCAAAGTCGCTGCCTTGCCCCGGTTCGCTCCGCACGGTGATGGTTCCTTGGTGGAGCCGCACGATGCTGTGGCTAATCGAAAGCCCCAATCCGCTGCCGCCGGAATCGCTGCGGCTACGATCCTGTTCGATTCGGTAGAAACGGTCGAAAATCTTGCCGAGGTGTTCGGACGCAATGCCAGGGCCGTGGTCGACGATATGGATATGAGCGAAATCGCCATCCGCGGTCAGCGTGATCTGAATCGTTTCCCCGATGGGGCTGTGGGAAATCGCGTTGCCCAAGACGTTGCGGATAACCTGGGCGAGTTGAGTGGCGTCGCCGTGAACGTGAATCGATTGCTCGAGCGCGTGCTCAAGTAAAAGTGCTCGTTTCGTCGCAAGCGGCTTCAGTTCTTCGATAACCCCGAGTACGGTTTCCGTAATCTCGATCGTTGTGAAATTCGGCTGCATGTTTGCATCAAGTCTCGCGAGCGTTAGCAGCGATTCAACGAGATCGGTCATCCGCCGAGTCGCCCGTTGGCAAACCTCAATCGTTTCGCGGTAGTCGCTTTCACTGCGAGGTTTCGAGAGTGCGAGTTGTTGATGCATGTTCATTACCGAAAGCGGCGTTCGCAATTCGTGGGACGCGTCGGACGTGAACTGTGACTGGCGTTGGAAGGCGGCTTCGAGTCGTTCAAATGTTTGGTTGAGAGTGTTGGCGAGGCCGGCGAACTCGCGATCCATTGATTCCGCGTTCACGCGATCGGAAAGTTGGCTAGCCGAAATTCGCTCGGCGACGATCGCGATTTGTCCAATTGGCGCGACCGCACGCCCCGACGCGAGCCATCCGCCGAGCAACCCGACGCCGAGTAACAACAGTCCGATTCCTGATAGTATCCACGCGAGTTCCTGCAGATCGCGGAAATCGGTCCCGAGATATCGGCCTGCAAGCACGATCGAATCGGCCGGGCCTTGCACGAACGCTTCTCTCCATTCGCCTTGAAAGCGATACGTGATATCGGAGGATGCATCTTGTGGCGGGTAATCGACTGCCGGTGGGATTCGTTCGAACGCATGAGTTGATGATTTCAGTACGCGGCCGTCGGTTGCAATGATTGCAAAGTAGGGTGCTTCGAATCGGTGACGGATCCGTCGAGGCGTGAACGTATCGGGGACACGCAGCGATTCCCAGATCTCGCTCGCAATCGTTTTGTTTGTAGGATCAGGCTGCTCGCCAGAACCGATGTTCGCGAGAATATCGACTGGCATTGCGGCGAGTTGCGAAGAGAGCACCTCGACGGCGGATGATAACTCGCGATCAATCTCTCTCATCCGCCATCGGCTTTGTTGCCAGTAGGCGGCTGAGGCGAACCCGACGATAACGAGCGTCAGGATCGCCGCGTGCCAGATCTGGATCCGGAGGCGAAGTGATTTAATTGCCAACGAGATACCCTTCGCCTCGGCGCGTTTTTACAAAATCTTTGCCGAGTTTGGAACGAATCCGTGAGATATACACGTCGACCAGATTGGACATCGAGTCATGGTTTTCGTCGAACAGATGGTCGTAGATGAACGTGCGTGTAACGAGTCGTCCGCGTTTCATCGCTAACAACTCAACCAAAGCGTACTCGCGAGCGGTCAACTCAATCGGCTCGTTATCCTTCGTCACTAACCTAGCGGTTGTGTTAATGGCGAGGTCACCGAATCGAATGATGGGATCGGCCACCTCGTGACTGCGTCGGATGATTGCTCGCAACCGCGCGAGTAGCTCGGAAAGATCAAACGGTTTGACGAGATAGTCATCTGCTCCGAGGTCGAGCCCCGAGACACGATCATCCACCGTGTCGAGGGCTGTCAAAAACAAGACGGGTGTCGATTGTTTGGTTCTCAACTGCCGTAGGATTTCCCTGCCGCTGAGATTGGGCAACATGATGTCCAAGACGATCGCGTCATACGGCCATGCCATCGCTCGAGCGAGTGCTTCGTTGCCTTCACTCGCGTGGTCGACCGCATAGCCTTCCTCACGCAACGCCTGAGTCAAGCCTAAGAGCAAATCGGGATCGTCTTCGACTACCAATACTCGCATCGACGGATTGCCTTTTAGGTGTTCGTTGCTTGTTCAATCGTAATCGAAGCGATGCGTCCATTGCTTTCAAGGTCTTCGCCGAATTCAAGTTCACACTTCAGTTGCACGTCTTCGAATCCCGCGACACGGATGCGTGGTGTGGAGATGTATCCCGCTCCACCATTGTCGACCCGGACACTCAAGAGTTTTCCGTTTTCAATTACCGGAGTGACGCTCGCTTCGCGATGTTGCCAAAGTTCTCCGCTTTCGGGGCGATATCGATACCAATTCGATACTTCGTCCAACCGATCATTCGTGACGCCGTGGGGTTTGAGTGCATTCATCAACACTTCCTTATTCGCACGTGCGCGTTGCGGGGTGGGGTGACCGCCGCGGGCAGGTTGCACCTTCGAGAAGGCTTGGCGAAAAACATCGTCTTCCACGCCGAGGGCGGCCGCGATCAGTTTAACGGGTCGGCCGCCATCTCGCGGGTCCGTTTTGTAACCTCGGTCAATCACGACCTTGCCAACTGGTTGCTTGCTCATGTCAATCTCCTTGTGGGATGCGTCAGCCGTGTTGTTATTATTCTCGCGGGGAGGAGCGAGGTTGCCTTGGGGACGGTCGTTTGGTGGGGCGTTGGGGCCGGGGTGTTTGGGACGCGGCAGTTCCTCGTGGGTCAGCTTTCCATCGCGGTTGTTATCCATCTCGTGCAGCATCGGGGTGGCTGCCTCGATTTCATCACGCGATAGTTCGCCGTCGTGATCGTTGTCGAAAAGTTCGAGCAACGGATGAGGTGGGCGTTCGTGATCGTCAGCGTTGGTGTACGGATGGTTGGCCGGCGGCGGACCGGGACGCCTCCCGCCATCGCTGCATTCGTATCGGTTTAGATCGCGACCGTTCTCATCTCCAATAGGATGCGTCTCCGCCATTTGACTCCATGCGAGGGCGCTGATCGAGCAGAAGAGAAAAAGGACAATTGCGGTTCCGATTCCTTGTAGTTTCATGTTTTCGTCCCAGATACTTGGTTGTGCGTTCAGTGTCGCAGCGTTTTCTGCGATTCCGAATGCATTCTGCCATCCGAACCTGAAACGAACGTGAACGAATGGCTGTCGTGAAAAAGTTTTTTGTCAGTGAGTGGTAATGAAGAATAAAGTTGCGAGCCGCGTCGGGGTGTTTTTTCGCCGTCGTCGAAGCTCAAATGCGGTCCGTCTATTACGAGACGCTACGTGAGCACTTACAATGTGGGACCGCCCATTTCCCACCGATTCCTCAGCGAGGCCCACCATGTCGCATCTGATTTCCCGTCGTAACATTCTTCGCGGCGCAGCCGCCGCGTCGGCAAGTGTCGCTTTCTACCATGGCACCTCCCCCCGACGCGCGTCGGCCGCCGACAGCCCCAACGAAAAACTAAATATCGCCTGCATCGGAGTGGGGGGGCGCGGGGCGGCAAACGTGAGCGGTGTCCGAAGCCAGAACTTGGTCGCGATGGTGGACGTGGACGAACAGAGAGCGAGTGGATCGCTCCAGAGATTTCCGAACGCACGCCGGTTCACCGACTTTCGCAAAATGTTCGACGAGATCGGTAGCAGCCTCGATGCCGTGGTGATCAGCACGCCGGATCATACGCACTTTCATCCCGCCTACACGGCGATGCAGTTGGGATTGCACGTCTATCTCGAAAAACCACTCGCGCACACGGTTTACGAAACACGCACGTTGTGTGATCTCGCACGCGAGAAGAAATTAGCAACGCAACTCGGTGCACAACGTCACGCGATCCCGAACATGCATCGTGTCGTTGAGCTAATTCAATCGGGCGCGATTGGCAAAGTGACTGAGGTTCACAGCTGGGTTGGTGGCGAACGTGGGATGCCACCGATCCCCACTGGCACGCCCGATGTTCCGGCCACGCTCGATTACGACTTATGGGTCGGTCCGGCGAAGTATCGTCCCTATCATCCGACCATTTGTCCGTACGGATGGCGTTTCTGGTGGGAGTATGGAACGGGCGAAACAGGGAATTGGGGATGCCATATTCTCGACATCCCCTACTGGGCTCTCGGATTGAAGACCCCCGTGCGAGTCGACGCGGTGGGACCAGACGTGGATGCTGAGCGGACGCCCAAATCGATGCACGTCACCTACCGCTTTGCCGAGACCAATCAAGGTTCACCGGTCGATCTGCATTGGTACCACGGTTCGCCGCAAGACGTGATTAAAAAACACGGCGTTGATTTGAAGGGGGCAAACACAATCTTTGTGGGGGATCAGGGTGTTTTGATTTGCGGTTTTAGTAATCGCAAACTGTATCCCGAAGAGAAATTTGCCGACTTTAAGGCACCTGAACCGTTCATTCCCGATTCACCCGGTTTCTACAACGAATGGATCTCCGCTTGCAAAGGCGGCGAAGCGGCAACGTGTCACTTCGGCTATTCCGGACCGATGGCGGAAACCGTGTTGCTGGGAAATGTCGCCTACCGGGCGGGCGGCTTCGATTGGGATGCCGAGTCGCTGCAAACCGTCGGCAACACCGCCGCTCAAAACCTGATCCAAAGCGTGTATCGTAAAGGTTGGGAGATCGGCTGAAGATAACGCCGGTCAGCGGTCTGGGCGAGCAACGGCGCGGACGATTTTCCTGTCGTCAAAAACAGCATGTGTCAGAGCAGGCCTTGATCAACTCGCGTTGATCGGGGCATCGATTCGTCACGCCCCAGCCACGTGCGACGGGGGGTTTTGCGACGCTTCTCAGAGCCGAGTGTGGAACGCGCGAACGGAGTCAAACGCCAACGGTAGAAAGCAGCTAGAGCATCTCCAAAATTGAGATCGCACGTAGGGTCAGTTCCAGCCGGTCAGAAAACGAGGCCGCCCGTTGGGAAGTGAACCTACGTCGTTTACAAAATTGCTCTAGATGTTTTTCCGTCTCTGTGTACTGGTTCAAAAGTTCTTTGGCGTTTGTTCCTTTTATTTCACAGGTGAAAGCGTGCTTTTGGGATGTGTGATCTTAGGCGGTCGCCGATTTGCGGCTTTGGAGTCTCGGATTCGATCGTGGTAATAGCTCGGTAAGGATGTCGTATGCGGGGTGGGCGTGTCCTCGGTGCTGAACAAAGACTTCTCCAAAATCAAACCCGCTTTCTTGACCACGTCGCGATGAATATTCCCGCATGGCGATCAGGTACTCGTCGATTCCGTTGTGTTGTCTTAGCCAGCTTCGTTGGCTCTCATGGCATGCCAGCATTCGCGACTTGAGTTCGAACTGTTTCGAGATGTCAATCCGCGTCGTTGGCTCGATCGGATCGCCCAATCGGTCGACGCCGCCGTGGCCGTCGCAGTAGTAGAGATAGGGAACCATCGATCCTGGCAGGAGTGGGCGGTCAGATGCGTTGGGCGTGGCATAGACGAAGCTCGCGGCGCGACCGAGCTGGCCGGTGACTTCATGGTCCGAATGGTAGTCAGACATCGGCATCGTAATCACGACGGAGGGCGCGACCTCACGAAACAAATCGATGCTTTTCTGCAGCGCCGTACGGTCGCAAACAAGACGTCCATCGGGCTCATGAAGACAGTGGTAGGTGGCGCCAATGAGTTCCGCGGCTTTGACGGATTCTCGTATGCGGATTGCTGAGATCTCTTCAGGGGAGAGCGTTGCCGTCCCACAGTCCCCTGCGGTTGCGGTCGCGATGTGAATTTCCCAGCCGAGCTGACTGAGTCGAGCCAGCGTCCCGCCGCAAGCGATCTCGGCGTCATCGGGATGTGCCATGAAAGCCAAGACGACTTTGCGAATTGGGTCGGGCGCGGTGTCTGCCATGCTGCGGTGTCCTGTCTGCAATGTATGTGATTGATATGCGTGGGATCGCTCGTGTCTGCGATGCCCTAGCTGAGGCTTAATTGTGCGGCGGAGGTTTCGTCTAACCAGAATTCCACGTTGCTGTGGTGATGTAGGAAGGTCGCCGGCACGGACTCGCTGACTGTGCCCTCGGTTGCCCGAGCGACGATGCTGGCTTTGCTGCTTCCGAAGGCCAGCAAGATGATTCGTCGAGCTTGCATGATCGTGCCAACGCCCATCGTGATCGCTTGCCGCGGCACATTCTCAATTCCCGAATACGCACTTGCGGCATCCTCGCGTGTGACGTCATTGAGCGTGACCAAGCGAGTGCGGGAGTCGAGCGTCGAACCCGGTTCATTGAATCCGATATGACCGGCTCGACCGATGCCGAGCAATTGAAGGTCGAGTCCTCCTCTGGCCGCGATTTTTTGTTCGTAACCATCACAGTAAGCAGCGACATCATCGAGCGAAATCGTGCCATCGGGGATGTGAACGTTTTCGGCAGGGATGTCGATGTGATCGAATAGTTGCTCGTTCATAAAGCGAACGTAACTTTGGGCCGCCGTCGGTTGCATCGGATAGTATTCGTCGAGATTGAACGTGACGACGTTCCTAAAGGACAAGCCTTCTTCGCGGTGCATGCGAATCAGTTCGGCGTAGACGTCCAGCGGTGTTGACCCGGTGGCCAATCCGAGAACGCATGTTTGCCCGTCGGACTCACGCAGACGAATCAGGTCGGCGATCTCTCGTGCGACAGCTTGGCTAGCCTCCAATCCTGACGTCAAAACTTGGGACGGGATACCTCGTTTGGCAGGGCAGAGCGGGTCAACTGGCATGGGGCCAAGGTTCCTAGGTGGGGGATGGATTGCGAATTTGAACGCGTGACGGTTGCGTAAGCGTTGTTCTGGATGGGTAAGAGTTTAGAACGCAAGGCGGTTCCAACTCTAACACTAGAACAGCAAAACGTGGCACGTTCTGTGCGCGACAGGGGTGAGGCCGATTGCGATCCCTTCGGTGCGTCACAACGGGAGCGGGCACTTCCGGTGTTTCGATTTGCAGCGAGTGTTTGTTGAATTGGGAGCTGTTTGAGACTTCGTAAGTCACGGGATGTGTGAGCCGATGCACGAAGGTGGGGGGTAGGTACGGCGCAGAGAGTGTGCCACTCCTTGTCGGTCTTGGAAGAGCCAGCTGATTTCTCTTGACGCGGCTCGATGGGGTACACGAGAAACCGGCCGGCGATTCGGGGGCTCGATCGATCGTGCACTGTCTCGCAGAAGTCGCACGGCGAACGCGCGGACATTGGAATCTGTGTCGCATTCGTGTGACCGATGAGAGCAGCGTCTGTGCTTCAATGGCAAAGAACTGTCAGGGGACACGGACGCTAGGCACCAAGAGGAGGTTTTTTTCTGGAAAGTGAGAGGGCGTCGATTCGATTCGGAAAACTTCGCATTCGCGAGTTGCCATAATTGACGTATGAAACCTTCTTTCGAAAAACTGGTTCCCGACGCCGATCAATCGTTCCGTTGCTTCGACCGCGCGACGCTGACGGCGCCGTTGAAATGGCACCGTCATCCCGAGGTCGAATTGACCTACGTCGAGTCTGGGTCGGGCTCTCGATTGGTGGGCGACCATATCGGCGAGTACTCGGATCATGACCTTGTGTTGGTGGGATCGAATCTTCCACATACCTGGTCATCGGATGCGTTTCGTGACAAGAAGTATGACTTGCACGCGGCGACGGTGGTGCAGTTTCGTCCTGATTTTTTGGGGACTGAATTCTTTGAAGTTGCCGAAATGAAACAGGTTCGTCAGATGCTCGACGACGCGTCGAGTGGCCTGTGGTTTCCCGCCACTGAAGCTCACATCATCGGCAAGCGGATGAATGCGATGATCTCGTTGACTGGCGGCGAGCGTCTGTTGAGTTTGCTCAGTTGCCTCCATGACTTGTCACAATCAGCGGCGTCAAAACCACTCGCGTCGAGCGGATACACGGGGCCGGCGACGCAGGAAGCCGAATCGAGAATTCGTATCGTTTGTGACCATATTCAACAAAATTTTTCGGACCCCGAATTTTCCGCCAGCGAACTTGCTGACTTGCTCTACATGAACGCGTCTGCTTTCAGCCGCTTCTTCAAACAGGCAACCGGACGCACTCCCTCGAGTTATATCAATGAACTTCGCATCGGCTACGCCTGTCGTCAATTGATCGAAACGGACCGGGGTATTCTGCAAATCGGCTTCGATTCCGGATTCTCGAGCACCTCTTACTTCAACCGAACTTTCCGTGCCCTGCGGGATCTCACGCCACGGGAGTATCGTGCCGAATATGCCAAGTTCGGAGAGCCGGCCTAGCGTGAGAACCCGGTTGGCGCACAAGGAGTGCTACCTTTTGCAATCACCGAGTGAGATTTCTCGACGTTGACGAAGCTAGACTTGAAGTCCCCGATGCGGAAGCTGTGCGTCGAACACAAACGATTCGGCCGTCACGGCCAACCAAGTGTTGCGATCGGACTACCGCATTTCACCCCACCAGTCGAACCCACCCCAACTGACAGGAACCGACAATGACCGATATCAACACCAATGGCCTGAAACCTTCAGGTGATCCAGCGGTAGCAACCGGTAGCTCACGACGCGATTTTCTTCGTGATCAACTCGCTGCAAGTGCGACCGTCGTGGGCGGTTGGGCGATGGCGACCAACGCTTCGGCCAGCCAAGCGGAGCCATCTGCTGGTTCTTCGGATGATCAGCCATTGCGGATTGCGTTGGTGGGATGCGGGGGCAGAGGCACCGGTGCCGCAAACGATACGTTGACCATCAACGAAAACATTCAGTTGGTCGCGGTCGCGGATCTCGACATGAGTAAGTGTGAGCAAAAGCGAACCTTGATCTCAAAACGGCACCGAGAGAAGGTTGCCATCCGTGATGACAAAATGTACGCCGGTTTGGACGCCTACAAGCGAGTGTTGGACGACCCCGAAATTGACCTCGTTCTGTTAACGACTTCGCCTGGATTCCGCCCCTATCATATCGCCGAGGCGGTCGAGGCGGGCAAGCATGTGTTTGCCGAAAAGCCGACGTGTGTGGATCCAGCGGGATACCGCGTGTGTCTGGCGGCTCATGAAAAAGCGGTCGCCAACAAGACCGCAATCGTGACGGGAACGCAGTACCGTCGGCAAACGAATTACATCGAAGCGGTCAACAAGATTCGCGAAGGTGCGATCGGCGAGATCGTCAGCGCGACAAGCCGATATTGTTCCAACGGGATTTGGCATAAAGTCCGCAAAGACGGCATGAGTGATCTCGACTTCCAGCTCGACAACTGGATGCACTTCATCTGGCTCTCGGGCGATCAAATCACCGAACAGGCGGTTCACAATATTGACGCGATGAACTGGGTGATGGGCGCGCCGCCTGAGTCTGCGTTTGGTTGCGGAGGAAGGTTTACCCGACCCGATGACAGCGAAATGTGGGATAGTATGTCGATCGACTACCAGTATCCCGGCAACCGCATCCTTTCATTCACCTGCCGCCAAATTCCCGGTGCGACCGGCGACAATGGCAATGTCGTTTATGGAACCGAGGCCATCATGCATATCGGGGCGGGAAGCACCGGTTCACGTATCGTCGATCGCTCGGGTAAAGAATTGTGGTCGTGCAAAGGCAGCATCGCCGACGCTTATAAGCAAGAGCACAAGGATTTGGTCGATTCGATTCGATCAGGAAATCCAATCGTCGAATTGAAGCAGACGGCGGAAAGCTCGCTCACCGCTGTTATGGGACGTATGGCGGCGTACACGGGCAAGCAAGTCGATTGGAACTTTGTTACCGAACGATCCAAACTGGATCTGTTTCCGAAGAATCTGACATCGACTTCGGAAATCACCAGTCCAGGATATGCCATCCCGGGCAAAACGAAGCTGGTCTAGCCAGCACCAAGAGCAACGATGGGCCTTCCGCAGTGTGAAGGCTCATCCTGCAAAACCGCAACTTAAAAAGGCTCATCGAACGTAGCGATCCCAACTGCCGTAGGATTCGGTGACCTTACCTCGCGGGATCGACAGGGCGGCGACCGTGATTCCCATGATCATGCTCGTTACGGCATAGTTGATCGAGGCTTGGTCAACCAGCCATGGTCCGACCGCGAGAGCGAGGGCGAGCACTAGGTTCAGGTAGCGTCCCAAACGTACCACCTCGCCCATGCTGATGACGGAAACGGTCACGATTAGGGCGCCACCGAGGTGGCCAATGTCCGCTGCCGTGGTTGTGATGTCGATTCCGAATAGTGTCGGCATGCACATCACGAAGACTCCCAATCCGGTACATGCCACCAACGTCCAGGGGAAGCTCATGCCCCAAATCGACGCTTTAAAAAGGGAAACCGGTCGGTCAGCAAAACCGATCATGGACGGCGATCGCGAGTCCGCGGTGCAACCATCAGCTTTGCCGCCTTTCCAAAAGATGGCCCACAGCGATCCGTCCCGGTCACCACGTTTTTTGGCTTGACGCACGTGCTGGAACATCGCAACCACTTCATCGACCTCCAATGGAATCATCGGAAGCATCACGAGGGCTGCTAGCAGACAGAGTGAGCACCAAGCATGAACAATCACCGGTTGGGAAATCACCAACACGATATGCGTTAACCCCAGCGGAATGACAAGGACGCCAAAGAAGGCAACCATCCACGGCATCGTTCGCCACCGTGCAGGACTGCCCATGTAGCCCATCAAAAACTCGAAGGTGTAGGAAATCACACCAAGACCGCCGTCGGAGATCGGCCACAGATGCGACATCTGTGAGTTCAATACCTTTTTGGTGCCGCTTTCAAATCCGAAGAACGGGTCCCAGACATAGTCGATGTAGCCCAGTTGAAACATCGCCAGGTAACGCGAAACGATGAATCCTAGAAAACCGGTCACGATCATCACCCAACGCTGCGGCCAGCTCGAAGGATTGTAGCTCCAGCCGGGAGGTTGGGCCGGACCATGCTGCATGTACATGATCATGTTGGGCATGCCCGGAATCAAAATCGTCAGTGCCATGACGAGGATCCCGACGAGAGAATCGTTCGCGTACGACGCCGCCGTGGGTGCCCAAAACAAGACCGGCGCAAACGTCAGCCAGACGCCCACGCCGCAGCAGATCCAGAGACTATACGGGCGGTTAGGTTTGAGCGATCGCCAACCAAAAATCGTCAGCAGAATCCCGCTGAGCACATCGCTGCCGGTCATCAACCAGGCTCGTAGTGCTCGCAGTTCGGCGGTGGAGTCTTCGGCAAACCAGGGCCCTCGTCCGCCGCTCGGATCGACCCATAAGGACTCGTTGAGATAACCGAAATTCAACGGGGCGAGCACCAGCCAAATTCCCAGGAGCGGCAACGTCCAATAGACCCACAACGTCTGCTGGTAGTGCATCTTTAGCATCGACAGTCGCTCCTCGCGACTCATCGCATGATCGTGTTCATTGTGCTGCCGCTGTTCATGCTCGTGTTTCTCGTGATCCCGATGCTCGTGATCTCGATGGTTATTGTCATCTCCGCCGGATTGCACTTCCATTTCAGCCATCGGGCGGGACACGCCACGCGAGCCCATTGGGAGGTGGTTATCGCTGTTCGATTTTTGACCTGGTTGCTCGTTCATCTGCCATTCCGGACGTCTGCACCTTTCACGATCGAATTACTGGGGATGTCACTGACTCTGCGAGCGGCAAGATCGCAGGGTCAGCGATGTCGAGCGGCGACGCAAAATGTGTGCCGGGGTGTTGGGGTAAGCCCTCGCTTTTCGGCGTTGTCCGTAATTGCGGATGCATTTCGCGCTGCTGGTAGTCACGAGCGTTCGAGACGTGATACAACAACGAAATGGGCATCATTTTAGAGTGCGAAATTAAAAATTCACCAGAATGTGGCATGTTCGACCCCTTGGAACCTCGCGGGACAGTCGCCGGCGACCTGGGGTTGAAACGCCCGCCCGCCGGATGAGCCGAAAACACGGGGCACCA
This sequence comes from Aporhodopirellula aestuarii, assembly GCF_023701485.1. Taxonomy (GTDB): domain Bacteria; phylum Planctomycetota; class Planctomycetia; order Pirellulales; family Pirellulaceae; genus Rhodopirellula; species Rhodopirellula aestuarii. The sequence continues at coordinate 51,880 of NZ_JAMQBK010000083.1, read as the reverse complement.
AAAGGAAATAGACATGAATGAGCGCGAGTTTCCTGAAGCCCTCAAACGCTGTGGCGGTGATCTCGAATTGTTGGCTTCTACGGCGGTGATGATCGGGGAAGACGTTCCGATCGAGTTAAAGCGACTCACCAAAGCGATCCAAAATGGAGATGCACATCAAGCCGGAGCGAGTGCTCATGCACTGAAGGGGATGTTGGCGACGTTTGAGGAGGGGGCTGCGGTGAACGGGCTGCGGAATGTTGAATCAGCGGCGTTTGGCGGTGACCTTGCTGTTGCCCAAACCAGTCTGGATGGCATCCGTGCTGATATCCTTTCACTTACGGAACGAATTCGGGCAGTCGGCACTTGACTCTGTTTCCATTTCACTTTCGGGTTGAGGCCGTCGTGGGAGCTTTGCGGACTGACGAGAATTCAACTTGTGCGTCAAAGGTATTGACGACTATCGCTATTGCCCTTTCTCTGGTCAGTCATCTTTGCTGTTTTCGATACGGTCGTTCTTTTTGGGGCCCTGTGCTGCGTTTCTTTTCTGATGGGCGTTGTAATGAGTGATCAATCACATTTCACGCCATGTGTCGTTGGTGTTGGAGTCTCTGCGGATGGAGTGGAGGCGTTCCAAAAGCTGGTAGCCGCGTTTGATGATGCAGCCGATATGGCGATCGTGTTGGCTCCGCATGTCGATCCCGAAACCCGATCGCAACTGCACAACTTTCTCTGCAATCAAACGTCGCTGTCGATTGTGGAGGTCAGTGATCGTGAAGAGATCGCGGCGGGGTGCGTCTATATCTCTCCGTCCCAATCGCTGTTGGAATTGGACGGCGACAACGCGATCATCGCACATCCCGAAAGTTCGAATCTCGAAGCCAACTCGATCGACCATCTCTTTTATTCCATTGCTAGGCAGCGCGGTGAGTACGCCGTGGGAGTCATCCTGTCCGCTTCCGAGAGTGACGGCACGTTCGGATTGAATTCGATTAGCGATGCTGGTGGGATGACATTCGCTCACAATGCCGAATCTGCCATGGGAGCGATGGGTGCGATAACCACCGTGGCCGATTTCGTCATGCCTGCGGCCAAAATCGCTGCGACAATTCGCAAACAATTCGCCCAGTGGAAAAAAATCGAACAACTCCAGCGAAAGTTGTCGGCCGCCAGCATGCGTCTGGAACAATTGACGCAACCGGTGGAGCAACAGTCAAACGACAACGGTCTGGTAATGCCGCCGGCAAAGGGTCACGTTTCGCCGGTTCGTGCCGCGCCTTCGGAATCCGATCAATCGTATCTGTTGGATAGCACAAATATTGCCACGCTATTCCTCGATGAAAGCTTGTGCATTCGAAGTTTTACTCCAGGTGTGACGTCGATTTATCATGTGACATCGAACGATGTTGGTCGCCCGCTGCAGACCGTATCGCACACCGCGACTGCGATGCCACCGATTCCGAATGCCGTTTCGCTCGTCAAAAACGGGCCAGTTGAAGATGAGGTGGAAACGCAAGACGACCGCTGGTTCCTTCGTCGTATTCAACCTTACGGGGATGAAACGAATCGCGATGGGCTCGTCGTAACGTTTTATGAAATCACCGAGCAACATCGGCTCCGCATGCGATTGGCCGCCGCGCATGCGGTCACGAAACTATTAGCCGATGCTGATTCCTTTGAGACGGTGATTCGCAAGGTTCTCAATGCGCTTCGGGTCTCGCTTTCTGCGGAAGTTTGCTTGCTGTGGCGGGTGGATGAGCGTGGCGAGTTCTTGAAGTGCGTTGAGGCCGACGCGATTGACAGCACGTTGCAGCCATTCGTCGACGTCAGTCGCAACACACGGCTCAAGATGGGGCAGGGATTACCTGGGCAGGCTTGGAAGGATCGTGAGCCGGTTTGGTTTGAAGATGTTCCCAATAAGAAAGGATTCGTCCGAGCAGAGGCCGCCAAGCTAAGTGGGATAGCCAGCGGCGTTGGGACTCCGATCGTCGTCGGTCGCAAGTTTAAGGGTGTCATTGAGATCTTCACCACTCGAATGCTGACGCGAGAGCCCGAATTGCTTCAACTGCTGGGGGCGGTTGGAAACGAAATCGGGCAATTCATTCGACAACGTCGACTGACCGACACGATTCGTGACGAAGAGGCTCGCAAGTCAGCGATTCTTCGATCGGCGCTTGATTGCGTCATCACGATGGATACCGCCGGTCGGATCGTTGATTTCAATCCGGCAGCAGAGCGGACGTTCGGATACGTGGCCGCCGACGTGGTCGGTCGACCGTTAGCCGACGTGATCATCCCCGAAGAATTCCGCGACGCTCATCGCCAGGGATTGTCTCGGTATCTTCGCTCCGGAAATTCCGATTTGTTGGGCCAGCGAGTGGAATTGACGGCCCAACGAGCCGACGGCCGTTTGATTCCTGTCGAATTGGCAATTAGCGTTTCGCACGGTCGTGATGGCACGCCCTTCTTTACCGGCTATTTACGTGACATTACCGAACGCAAACGAGCGGATGCGATTCTCCTGGAACGGGCCGGCTTGGCAGCGCTTCACGCGTCGCTCGCGGTGTCGCTGGCGGGCGAGGCACCGTTGGATGAAATTCTCGACAAGTGTTGTCGCAGGATTGTCGAGGGGCTCGATGCCGCCTTCGCCCGGGTTTGGTTGCTAAACGAGCAAGATCAAGTGCTCGAACTGACCGCCAGCGCCGGGATGTATACTCACCTCGACGGTCCACACAGCCGAGTTCCGTTGGGTGAGTGGAAAATCGGGCGAATTGCTGCCTCGCAGCAGCCGCTATTGACCAACGACGTGTCTCACGATCCCAACATTAGTGATCCTCAGTGGGCTGCGCGGGAAGGTATGGTCGCGTTTGCCGGAATTCCTTTAGTGGTTGAGCATCGAGTCGTCGGTGTTGTCGCACTCTTTGCCAAACATCCGTTGGCACCGGAAGTCTTTGAACAATTGATCCCGATGGCGGATGCCATCGCCCAGTGCATTGCGAGAAAGGAATCCGAGCAACGGCTGGTCGATCGCGAGCAACGCTTAAACTTGGCACTTGAGGCCGGACGACTGGGGACTTGGCATTGGGACATTAGCGTTGACCGCGTGACCTGGTCCGATCAGCTTTTCGAGATTTTCGGGTATTCAAAGGATCAGTTTACCGCGACGAAAGCCGGTTTTCTCGATGTCATCCATCCCGACGATCGAGGGTACGTTGCCGAGCGGCTCGAGGCTGCATTTGCGGGGACCTGCAAAACGTACGAAATGGACTTTCGGATCATTCGCGGGAATGACCACCGGATCATTTGGACGTCGGGACGTGGCGTGATCGATCGCGATGAGTTCGATCGGCCGTTGAGTATTACCGCCGTTGCGAGCGATATCACGGATCGTAAGCACTGGGAGTTGGAACTCACTGACCGAGAATCTCATCTCCGTAGCGTGATCGACAACACACTCTTCTTTATCGGAGTGTTGGATGTCGATGGCACGCTCTTGGAAGCCAATGCGGTGGCGATCAAGGCGGCGGGAATCGATCGGAGCGACGTCATCGGCAAAAAATTCTGGGACTGTTACTGGTGGAACTTCGACGAAGAGCCGGTCGCCAATCTGCAGGTCGCTGTGCAACGGGCGGCCGCGGGTGAGGTGGTTCGCTACGACGTAGATGTTCGCATGGCGGGTGATACACGCATGACGATCGATTTCATGCTGAGTCCCGTCCGGTCCAGTGACGGTTCGATTACCCACCTGATTCCATCGGGAGTCGATATCAGTGAAAGGCGTGCGGCGGAAGCCGCGGTCATCGATCGAGAGCAGTTCCTGACCCTCGCACTCGACGCTGGGAAAATGGGTTCGTTCAAATGGGACGTTGGTTCCGGGAAGGTGGAATGGTCGGAAATGGTGTACGCCATGTACGGCTGTCGCCAAGAACAATTTGATGGCACGGTGACCAGTTTTTGGCAACTCGTTCATCCTGACGATCGGACGAACGTCAGGGAGTGGGTCGAGGAGGAACTTGCCAGTGACACTGACGACCATTTTGTGGAATTTCGCTTGGTACGAGCGAGTGACGGTCGCGTGATTTGGGTCGAGGAGCGTGGGGTCATTCACCGGGATGCCGGCGGTGAACCGTTGCAGGTGACCGGATTGGTGCAAGATATTTCGGAGCGTAAGGTCGACGAACTGAATCTCGCGTTTCTTTCCGATCTGCAAACGCGGCTCGTGCCGTTGTCTTCCGTTGATGATTTGATGGCTGTGGCAACTAAGCTGACCGCAGAACACCTCGGATTGGCTCGCTGTTTGTTTGTTGAGTTCGACAAACAGGGCGAAGTTGCGGATATTCTCTGCGACTATCATCAAGGCGACGGGCCGAGCATGGTGGGGACGCACTCGGTACGGGATTTCCATGACGACGCCGAGCGGGCGGATTTGATCGCCGGACAACAAGTTTTTTCTGGCGACGCCCAGGGGCGGCAGCGTGACGAGCGACTCACCGCGAATTTTCGGGCGTTCGATATCGGCGCGTTTTGCAATTCTGCGTATGTGACCGATCGAGGCACCAAGTTTGTTGTCTCTGCCCTTCACGCCGAACCGCACCCGTGGCAAGCCGACGAACGCAGGCTGTTGCAGGAAGTCGCCGATCGCGTCGGTATTCGGATCGAACGGGCGCGGTCGGAGGAGGAACTGGCAAATCGAGAAGCACACTTGCGTCGCGTGATCAACAACCAGCTCGGGCTCGTCGGCGTTATCGATCGCAACGGTATCCTGTTGGAGGTTGACGACCGTTCGTTGAAGATCGCACGAACGCGGCGTGAAGACGTGATCGGTAAACACTTTGCCGAGGCGCCTTGGTGGAGTTACGACCCGGCTGTTGCCGCCAAGATGCGTGACGCCATGCGGCGGGCGATGGCGGGCGAAGTCGTTCGTTACGACGTTTCGCTGTTCGCCCACGGCGATGAAGGCGTGATGATTGATTTCATGATCGCGCCCGTGAAGGACGACAATGGTGAGATTGAGTTCCTGATCCCATCGGGCGTTGATATTCGAGACCGTTACCGGGCGCAGCAACAGTTGATGGAGAACGAACGTCGCGTCTCGATGGCACTGCGAGCCGGGCGAATGGCAGCTTGGGAGTGGACCCCTGAAAAGAGCCATTGGGATACCAAGTTGTTCGAATTGCTGGGAACACCGCAGGTCGCGGATCCGTCACCGGAGTTCTTTTTAGAACGGATCCACCCTGACGATTTGCCGATGCTGCAAGAGATGTGGGAAACTGCCATCGCGGGCCAAGACGACTACGATGCGGAGTTTCGAGTTAAGTTGCCCAACGGAAGTATCCGTTGGCTCGCCGCGGTGTGCACCGTCATCCGAAACCCCGACGGTAGCGTGGCCGCGATGCACGGATTGAACTGGGATATCACCGAACAAAAGGAGACCCAGCAACGGATTCGTGACAGCGAACAACGGTTCCGCATCATGGCAAACGCGGCTCCCGCAATGATTTGGGTGAGCGACCATAACCATCAATGCACGTTTTTGTCACAGCGTTGGTGCGACTTCACGGGACAACCCGAATTGGAAGGGTTGCAGCTGGGATGGATCGAAGCGGTCCATCCGGACGACCAAGCGGCCACACGGGCAGCTTTTCTGGCTGCTGCGGAGCGACACGAGCCATTCGAGTTGGACTTTCGATTGCGAACAGCCGATGGCGGCTACCGTTGGGCCATTGACGCCGGGCAACCGCGGTTCGATGAATCGGGTGAGTTTGCCGGCTACGTCGGATCCGTGATCGATGCTCACGACCGACACGAAGCTCAAGCGGCGTTGCAAGAAGCTCGTGCCGTTGCCGTTGCGGCTAACGAATCCAAGAGCGCATTTCTCGCCAATATGTCGCATGAAATTCGTACGCCCATGACGGCAATCTTGGGCTATGCCGATCTTCTGGGCGATTTGGTTGAGAAAGAAGAAGCGAAGCAACATTTGCAAACGATCCGTCGCAACGGCGGATACTTGCTCGATATCATCAACGACATTCTCGACCTGTCCAAAATCGAAGCCGGCAAACTGGATGTGGAGCATGAACGCTTCGACCCGTATCGATTGATCGAAGATGTGCGAAGCTTTATGGATGTGCGCGCCAGCGAGAGAAACCTAGCCTTGAGCGTTGAGTATCACGGCAAACTTCCCAAGTTGATCAACTCCGACTCGAAACGGCTGAAGCAGATTTTGATCAATCTTGTTGGCAATGCGATCAAGTTCACGAAGCAGGGCCGCGTCCAGATTCGCGTCCGGTTCGAATCTGCGTTGCAGCAATTGCAATTTGATGTCGTTGACACGGGGATCGGCATCGCGGATGAACAGATGGACAAATTGTTCAAACCGTTTTCACAGGGCGACGCGAGTGTCACCCGTAGCTTTGGCGGCACCGGCTTGGGGCTGGCGATCAGTCAGCGACTCGCAGAAATGCTGGGAGGAGCAATCACGGCGAGCAGTACTGAAGGCGTCGGTAGCACTTTCACCGTCAGAATCTCGACCGGGGAAGTTGCCGAGTCTGAGTTGGTCGAGTATGGCGGTATCGAAGCCAGCAACACCACGGAAACCGTGGCGAGCGGCGGTGGATCCACGCAGTTATCATGTCACGTATTGATCGTGGATGATCGGCGCGATATCCGGTTTTTGAGCAAACGCATTCTGACGACCGCCGGAGCGAGAGTGGACGAATGCGAGGACGGGCTGCTGGCGGTGGATTACATCACCGAGTGCCTCGGCACGGGCGACTGCCCCGATCTGATTTTGTTGGACATGCAAATGCCGAATTTGGACGGCTACTCGACCGCGGCAAAACTGCGAACGCTCGGCTACACCAGTCCGATTATCGCCCTCACCGCGGACGCCATGCAGGGCGACATGAATAAGTGTTTGGAAGCGGGTTGCAACGACTACCTGTCCAAACCGATCGACAAAGCGGCGATGCTTCAGAAGGTTTCGGAAATGCTAACATGATCACAGGCGGTCGACTTATCGCTCTTGCTTCGCTCGAGGAGAAGGTTTACTAGGCTGGCCGTTGGCGGTACGCAAAATGATGGAATTCAGAATATGACCCAACCCGAACAACAAATCAGCACTGGCATCCGCACACTCGACGATATCATGCACGGCGGCTTCACGGCCGATCGTCTATACCTGATCGAAGGTTACCCCGGCACGGGTAAGACAACTCTGGCCATCCAGTTCTTGCTCGATGGCGTCGCAAAAGGCGAGCGGGGACTTTACGTCAGTCTGTCGGAAACCCGCGAGGAACTTGAGGGAGTTGCGGCGTCTCATGGCTGGTCACTCGATGGGATCGACATCCATGAACTTGTCGATCAAGAGAAACTGACCCAGGAGCAAGCTCAATACACGATGTTCGAGCCGTCGGAAATCGAACTTGGTGCAACGATCGAAGGCGTACTCAAGAAAATTCAAGCGATTCAACCAAGACGAATCGCGTTTGATTCGCTGTCGGAGATGAGGCTTCTCGCCCAAGGTCCACTCCGTTACCGCCGTCAAATCCTCGCCCTCAAACAATTCTTCGTCGGTCGCGGATGCACCACGCTCATGCTCGACGATAAATCGGGCGGGGACTTGGCAACCGACCTCAATGACCAACAACTCCAAAGCATCGCTCATGGTGTGATTCGGTTGGAGCAATCCTTGAACCACTACGGCGCTGAACGTCGCTACCTGCGAGTGATCAAACATCGTGGTCGAGATTTCATCGGTGGAACACACGATGTCTTGCTCAAACGTGGTGGGATGCAAGTGTTTCCTCGCAAAACAATCGAGAACGCTCAATGGCAGTCTAGCGGGGAAGACATCAGCAGTGGCAACGCGGAATTAGATACCCTTATCGGTGGTGGGCTGATGGAAGGCACCAGCACGTTGTTGCTCGGTCCGGCCGGTGTCGGTAAGTCATCGACAGCGACTCAGTTTGCAGTTGCGGCGGCTGAGCGAGGCGAACGAGCTGTCTTTTTCGAGTTCGAGGAAAGCAAGCATTCGTTCTTACAACGCAGCCGCGGACTGGGTTTTGATATCGATCGGTATATCGACGAAGGACTGATTGAATTACGGCATTTTGCGTCGGGCGAGACTGCGCCTTCCGAATTCGCGTCGCAAGTCCGTGAGGCGATCAAAACTGACGAGCAAGGGCGAAAGGTGACCGTCGTCACGATCGACAGCCTCAACGGTTTTCTCAATTCAATGCCGCATGAACAATTTCTGTTGATCCAACTCAACGACATTCTGCAAATGCTCGGCCGTCAGGGGATTGTGTCGTTCCTCATCACAGCCCAACACGGAATGCTGGGAACAGGGATGAAGACGCCAGTGGATGCCAGCTATATGGCAGACAATGTCCTGTTGTTTCGGTACTTCGAAACGTCGGGTGAAATCCGTCAAGCAATATCGATGGTGAAGAAACGGACGGGCAGACACGAACGCACCATCCGCGAATTTGCCTTGACGCATAATGGCTTGCAGATTGGGCGTCCACTAACGGAATTTCACGGTGTGCTGAGCGGCACACCGGCATTCCAAGGGAAGCGTGAAGACCTGCTCGGTCGCGACGGAACGAATGCATGAGCGAGCTACCCAAGATCAAACTGCAGCCAAAACACGGCGATAGCCAGACGGTCACCGTGCTGGCGCCCACACCTCAAGACGCGAAGTACTGCGATCAGGTTCTGCGTGAACACGGGGTGCCGGTCGAGATTGTGACGTCGGTCTACGAGGTCACCTCTCGAATTCGTGAGGGTGCGGGTGTTGTGCTGATCGCACAAGAATTTCTCACTTCCGAAGCGACCGCGCGTCTTCGCCAAGCGGTTAATGAACAACCGTCCTGGTCGGATGTGCCGATCCTGGTCCTGCTTGCTCAGCGTGAAACACCGCCTCGCGTCATTACCGAATTGTTAACCATTGGCCACGTGACGTTGATCGAACGGCCGCTAAGGATCGCCCTCTTGGTAAGTACGCTCCAGGCGAAGCTGCGTGACCGCGCCAGGCAGTATGAGGTTCGAGACCTCTTGCTCAAAGCTCAGCTGGCAAATGCATCCAAGAGTGAATTCCTGGCCAACATGTCACACGAAATTCGCACGCCGATGACCTCGATTCTTGGTTATGCGGAATTGATGACTGGGCTGATCGAAAACGAAGAAGCTCTCGGGTATCTTGCCACTATCCGTCGCAATGGCGATTTTTTGCTAGGCATCATCAATGATATCCTTGATTTGTCCAAGATCGAGGCGGGAAAGTTCGATATCGATATCGAGCGGTTTGATCCGGCCCGAGTGATCGAAGATGTGCGCAGGATCATGGAGGTGCGTGCGAGCGAGAAAGGTTTGAAGCTGGATGTCAAATTTGCCGGTGCGATCCCGCAGTTCATTGAAAGCGATGCCAAACGTTTAAAGCAGATTCTGATCAACCTTGTGGGCAACGCGATCAAGTTCACAAAATCGGGCAGCGTCAAAATCACCGTCGAGTTCGAGAGAAACGCTGTCACAGGCGACGATTCAGCAAACCCAGTCACAGACCAACTGCGAATCGGCATCAGCGATTCCGGCATCGGGATGACGCCGGTGCAACGGGAACGATTATTCAAACCTTTCTCCCAAGGCGACTCCCTCATCACGCAGCAATTCGGTGGTACCGGATTGGGACTTGCGATCAGTCAACGACTCGCCGCGATGCTGGGTGGTGAAATCAGAGTCGACAGTAAGATCAACAAAGGTAGCACGTTTACTCTCACGATCGCGACGGGCAAGTTGAGTGACACTTCGTTGATCGAACCGAGGGGGCGGCAAGAGTCGGAGAAGGTAAATGAACCTGCGGAGTCGATTGAGCTCGATGTTCACGTATTGATTGTTGACGATCGCCGCGACATCCGCTTTCTCAGCAAACACATTGTGACCAACGCTGGCGGACGGGTCACCGAAGCGGAAGACGGCGTGCTCGCTATCGAAACGGTCAAACAGGCGACCGCGAATGGAATCTTCTTTGACCTGATTTTGTTAGACATGCAAATGCCAAACATGGACGGCTATGAAACCGCACGACATCTACGCCAACTCGGCTACGCTGGTCCGATTATTGCTCTTACCGCCGATGCGATGCAGGGCGATATGAACAAGTGCCTCGAAGCAGGATGTAACGACTATCTTTCGAAACCCATCGACAAGTTGCGAATGTTGGAAAAGGTGGCGGCGCTAGTCAAGACATCGGAGGAACGATGAATCAGATTTCCATTGATGATCAGATTCAGCAATCACACGAAATCTTTCGACAAGTCGTTGAGGGGAATCCGTTTGGCGTTTATATCGTCGATCACGAATTCAAAATTCGCTATATCAGTGACGGTGCTCGGGAAACGTTCTCGTCGCAAATGCCTGTCGTCGGTCGCGGTTTCCCGGATGTGATGCGTGCGATTTGGCCGGAGCCGTTTGCGACCGAGGCGATTGAGCGTTTTCGCCATACGTTGGAAACCGGTGAACCATACACCGCACCGTTGCTGATCGAGGAACGCGCCGATCGCAAAACGATTGAATCGTACGATTGGAAGATCAAGCGGATTTCCCTACCCGACAACAAATATGGCGTTGTTTGCTACTACTACGACGTCACCGAGCGTCAGAAGTGGGAGCAATCGCTTCGGGATAGCAATGAACTCGTCCACACGATTGCGGAGAACTCAACCGAAGCATTGATCATGATGGATGCATCGGGATACTTGATCTACTGCAATCAAACTTGGCTCGACATGACTGGTTTCAGTCGCGAAGAGTTGGAGTCTGCGCCGTTGCATGAGTTGGTGCATCACCACTACCCCGATGGTCGACCGTTTCCGATCACCGAGTGCCCGATCGACCGAGCGCTTCCTCAGGACAGCCTGATCCGCTTCCACGAAGACGTGTTCTTTCGTAAAGACGGCACGCCGTTCGATGTGCTTTGCTCGGCGCGACCGATCTATCGCGACGGCAAACCACACTCGACAATCATCGAAGTAAGTGATGTTACCGAGCAAAACGCGGCAAAGCGTGAATTGATCGAGTCACAGCAATTCCTCCAGGCGGCATTGTCAGCAACCGGACTCGCGGTCTGGTCGTGGGATTTAAAGACTGGCCAAGTCCATTCGCCCCAGGATATCCGTTCGCTGTTCGGGATGAACGCCGAGGCACCCATGGTAGCCCGCGAATTCGTGAAACGCGTCGATCCGCAAGACCGCGACCGCGTCGATGAGGCGATGAAAACGGCCATTCAAACTGGTGACGTCTACAACGAAGAATTCCGCGTGGTGCGTCCTGACGGGGCGACACATTGGTTGCACATGTTGGGACGCATCGTCCGCGACGAGTCGGCCAATCTCGATTCCTTCTTGGGGGTCGTTGCAGACGTGACGGAACGCAAGAATGTCGAGATGAGAATCCGCGAGAGCGAGAAGTACTTTCGCACGATGGCCGATGCATCACCGGCAATGTTGTGGATTACGGATCGCGATCACATGTGCACTTACCTGTCGCGTTCATGGTACGAGTTCACCGGTCAAACCGAAGAGGAAGGTTTGGGGTTGGGGTGGACCGACGCGACTCACCCCGACGACAGACAACGTGCCGGTAAAGAGTTTTTGTCGGCCGCGGAGGCTCATGTGAATTTCGTGACGGAATACCGTTTGCGAACGGCGAGTGGTGAGTATCGGCATGCCGTCGACTTGGGCCGTCCCCGATTCAACAAGGCTGGCGAATTTGAAGGCTACATCGGTTCGGTAATTGATGATCATGAGCGACGCCTCGCCGAAAATACGATGCGTGCCAGCGAGAGTCGGTTGCGACTCGCTGCCGAGGCAACCGGTTTTGGGACTCACGACTACGACGCTATCAGAAACCGATTGGTGTGGTCTCCCGAACTGTATGCGATCTATGGCATCTCTCCCGAAATAACGCCGACGCTCCAGATGGTCCGCCAGCTCATCTTCCCGGATGATCTGAAAGCATTCGAAACGATCATGGCGGATGCTTTTCGAACGGATGGTTCCGAACGCTATGAAAAGGAATACCGCATCGTGCGAAGCGATGGGGCGATCCGATGGGTTGTCGATACGGGGCGAGTCATTCGCGAAGAGAAGGGCGATGCCCGACACCTCCAACGCATCGTTGGCACGGTTCAGGACATCACGGATCGAAAGAATTTCGAGCGTTCGTTACAGCAAGCCATGACGTCCGCTGAGGCGGCGAATCGCTCGCGTGGTGAGTTTTTGGCGAACATGTCGCATGAAATTCGCACGCCGATGGCAGCGATTTTGGGACACGCAGATATTTTGAAGGATCATCTCGTTGATCCTGACAATTTGCAGGTCGTTGATACGATTCGACGTAACGGACATTTCTTGTTGAATATCGTCAACGATATCTTGGATCTCTCCAAGATCGACGCCGGAAAAATGGAGATTGATACCCAACCGGTTCGTCCTGACGCGATCGTCGGAGAGATTCGTTCACTGATGGATGTTCGCGCAGCCGAGAAAGATATTCCGTTGCGAATTGCGTTCACCGGTCCGGTTCCCGAAACAATCGATACTGACGCGGTGCGTTTGCGCCAGGTGTTGTTGAACCTCGTCGGAAACGCAATCAAGTTTACCGATGAAGGTGAAGTTCGATTGAACGTCGACTTCGACGCGTCGGCAAATCGGCTTCAGTTCGATGTCGTCGACACGGGAATCGGGATCCCATCGGAAAAGCTCGATTCCTTGTTCGAACCGTTTGTGCAAGTCGACAACACGTCAACGCGATCGTTCGGTGGTACCGGTTTGGGGCTGGCGATTTGCCGCCGTCTCGCACAAGCTCTCGGTGGCTTGATTACCGTCGAGAGCGAACTCGGCAAGGGGAGTCGTTTTACACTCTCACTGGACGTCATGAAGCCTGGTCAATTGATCGAACCCAATATCTCGGTTGTCGAGGCGTCGGATCTCTCCCACGACGAAATCACGTTAACGGCAAACGTTCTTGTCGTGGACGATCGGCGTGACATCCGTTACCTCGCTCAACATTTTATTGAGAAAGCCGGCGGTAAAGTTTTCACGGCGACCAACGGGAAAGAAGCGGTCAATTTTGTCATGGCAGAACAATCACCGCGGATCGACGTGATCGTGATGGATATGCAAATGCCAGTGATGGACGGTTACGAAGCATCAAGGCAGCTTCGCAGTCGCGGTTGCGTGTTGCCCATCCTCGCCTTAACCGCCAACGCGATGAAGAGTGATCGTGACGAGTGTCTGGCCGCCGGATGCAGCGACTACACCACCAAACCGCTAGATCAACGTAAGTTGGTCGAGATGATTGCAAGGCTCGCCGAATAATACGGCGTTGGAGCAGATTGTCTGGTGCGGGATCCATCGATCTCGTGATTACGCGATTTGATCGCATGTCGTCATCACGTTTTCCCGTTTACAGCAGCCCCAAAAACAAGAACAGGAGTGCCGTCCCGAGCAACGAAACGACCAGCGAGCCGAGGCAACCCAATCGACTGGAAAAGAATGCGAACATATCGAATAGCATCGAAGTGAAGGAGATAACATGGCAGGGCACAGTACCCAGGGGACGTCGATTTCATTACTGCGGGATTCCAAAAGTAGCGGAACGGCGCGAGCCGTCCGGTAACGCGGGTCCGGACGGCTCACGCCGTTCCGCTAAAAAGAGCACTAAAGCAATCGACGTCCCGTGGGTACATCGAGTTGCAACTGCCGTGCCGGATTCTCATCACGCCGCCCCCTCTCTCCGCACCGCATCCGCAGGTGTAGGCCGCGAAAGTCTTAGCGATTTCCCTCGCCTGTAAATTTCGGAGTTGATGCGGTAGATCAGTCGTGTCCGTCGTTGCGAGTGTCGCGTTGCCCCCGGTACCGTCGATCGTCTTGGTAATGACTTGGTAGCCCCGCCGCACGTCGACAATGGCATGCGATTCGCTCCTGGTGGTGTTGGAAATACCGATACCACCAAAAGGAGTAATCAGATGTTTGTACTTGAAACAGTTTTGACGGATGGCATCGCTCAGCTTTCCTACCTCGTCGGCGATACCGGTACAGGCAAAGCGGCAGTGATCGACCCCCGGACGGACGTCGAAATCTACGAAGAACTCGCAAGAAAGCATGGTGTGTCCATCACCCACGTTTTCGAAACACATATCCACGCCGACTTTGTCTCGGGCGCTCGTTCACTTGCCCAGCGTGTTGGAACGGCGAAAGTTTTCGTGAGCGACGTGCAAGCCAACTACCAGTTTGATGCTGAACCGGTAGCCGACGGCCAGTCGTTTGATTTCGGATCGTTCATGTTGACCGCTCGTCATACGCCTGGGCACACGCCGGAGCATATGTCGTTTTTGCTAAGTGAGGCGAAGCACGCTGACACACCTTGGGCTGTCTTTACGGGCGATTCGCTGTTCGTGGGCTCGGCGGGAAGGCCTGACTTGCTCGGTTCGGGCGAAACCGAGCAACTGGCACGGTCTCTCTACGACACGCTCTATAACTTCTATCTCAAGCTCGAAGACTACGTCACGATTTATCCGGGGCACGGTGCGGGTTCGGCATGCGGTGCCGACATTGGTGACCGGCTCAACAGTACCGTCGGTTACGAGCGGCGAACGAACAAATTCCTGTCGTTCCCAGATTACGAAGCGTTCCGCGAGTTCGTTGTCGGAGATGCACCGCCGGTCCCGTGGCACTATCCGGAACTCAAGAAAGTCAACGCGAAAGGGCCGGACATCATGGACCGGTTGCCAACGATTCCGGCGTTGCCACCGAGCGAATTCCGGAAGGTTTCTCGCGAGCCCGGCGTCGCACTCATCGACACGCGAAGCATGACCGCGTTCGGCGGCGGGCATGTTCCTGGAAGTATCAACATCGGATCGAGACCTGAGATGTCCGCGTGGGTCGGACAAATGTTTGACCTGGACCAACGTCTGTTGCTCGTTTTGGACGATGACGAAGATGCCGAGCGGGTTCAGCGATTGATCGTACGCAGCGGCCACAGTCAATTTGCAGGCTATTTGGCGGGAGGGATGAAAGCCTGGCAAAGCTCGGGCTTCCCGCTGGAGCGATTGGAGCAGATGCCGGTCCACGAACTGCGCGATCATCAATCCAACGGTACCGGCCCAACGATTCTCGACGTGCGAGGCCCGGATGAATGGGAAGGAGGACATGTCCCCGGTGCGGAGCATTGCTTCGTCGCTGATATGCGAGATCGCATCAACGGATTGGACAAGGATCAGCATTACGCGACGTATTGTGCGAGCGGTTATCGAGCCAGCATCGCGTCGAGCTTGATGCAGTCACGCGGTTTCAAGCACGTGTCGAATGTTCCTGGTAGCTGGGGGGCGTGGACCGCTGCGGGCTATCCGGTTGAGAAAGTGAAGGAGCTCAGTCATGCATGAGTTCATGCACAGATTAGGCGGGCTCGGTGATGTCGATCCGCTTCAATACTCCGGACCCGCATGGTCACCCTACCTAGTGGGCGCTCTGATCGGTGTCCTGTCCATGCTGACCTTCTATTTTTCGAACAAGCCGATCGGGGCATCAACTGCTTATGCACGGATTGCCGGAATGATCGGCTTGGCGGTGGCTCCCAAGCACACGCGGTCGCTCAAGTATTTTGAGGGCAAGCCGCCTAAGGTTGGGTGGGAGTTGATGCTGGTGCTCGCTGTCGTCGCTGGGGCGTTTCTTGCCGCCTGGACGGGTGGCGAGCTGACCGGAAAGTTTCTGCCCGCAATGTGGCAAGACCGATTTGGTAGCGACAGTTATCTACTTCGCACTCTCGTCACTTTAGCGGGCGGTGTCTTGATGGCATTTGGCGCCAGAATGGCCGGAGGTTGCACGAGCGGACATGGGATCAGCGGCACGTTGCAGTTAGCGATCGGATCGTGGGTCTCCGCGATCTGTTTTTTCATCGGTGGGATCGTCGCCGCGATGCTGATGTACGCGACCTAATTATATCAATCCGAAACAGTCAATTGACGGTGAACCATTTGGAACCGTAGGAGATAGCGAGATGGCAACAATCACTGAACAACCTCCCGAGACGAAGGCCAAGGCCTCTCCGCCTGTGAACTCTCAGCCCGAGGCTGCCCCTGGGAAAACCTTGGTGCTGGGTGCGGTGTTTGGGCTCATCTTTGGGTTCCTGTTGCAGAAGGGCGGCGTGGCGAAGTTCCATGTCCTGATTGGGCAGCTCATGTTGGTCGACTTTACCGTCCTCAAGGTCATGTTGTCGGCAGTCGTGGTGGGTGCGTTGGGGATTCACTTTATGCACCGTGCCGGGCTCGTTGAATTGCATATTAAGCCGACGCGTTACGCTTCGAACATTATCGGAGGGCTGCTCTTTGGAGTTGGTTTTGCACTGTCCGCCTATTGTCCAGGCACCGGCGCCGCGGCACTGGGGCAAGGCAACTACGACGCGATTGCCATGATGATCGGGATGATCGGTGGGTCGTACCTCTTTGCCGAAGCATCCGGCTGGATCGGCCGCCATATCGACCCAATCGGCGACCGAGGAAAGCTGACGTTGCATGATGTGATCCCGGTGAATCGAACCGGGCTCGTGGTTGCGTTTGCGGCGGTATTAGTCATTGTCCTCGTGGCTATCGAGACGCTTGGAGGACGCTGAATCGACTAGAAGCCTCGGGTCGATGTGTATGAACGAAACACACTCACGATTTTGCAAATCGACGACACCCGCGACTCTTTCAATAAGCACCGTAGGGTATTCCACGAAGGAACCGGAGTTCGTCATGATTGGCTCGGCCGCTACCCACGCATCGAGTCGTCCGTCGACGGTGATCACACGAAGCGTGAGGATTCTTCGTCCTTTGCATTGGACCTTAGCTGGACAGCGCACTTTCGAGCAAAAGGTAAACCGAAGCGTGAGCGAGGGAAGGAGTTACGAAGAATCGCTCGCTCACGCTTCGGGTTACCAATGCATTGTTCGCAAACAACGCACCCACAACACTTTAGATGCCTATTGAACGATCGAAGTGTCGCGACGCGGTCGTTCACACTTCCGTAATCTTGTCGACCACTGACCCGTTAGCCAAAAACGTCGTGGCTGTGGTCGCCATTTGACCAGTTCTTACAACTCAATCGGGGAATCGAAATGAAGACTGCAATCTATCTAGTGGTGTCCATCTTACTGTCTCATTCCGCCGTGTTGGCCGCCGATCCGACAGGTGAGCCGTCGTTTGAGCATCCACTGATCAAAGATCACGGCGGCATTGTCGTTTTGCCGGATGCGGATCAGCAGCCAAAGCCGAACTCAAAAGTTCTTCTTGATATCACTTCTGATGCTAAATCTGGCAATGTGATAAAGGGCTTTGATCGTGCCGCCTTGATCCTAAACCAGTACACGCAAGCCGGTGCGGGAATCGAAAACGGTTTCAAGATGGCCCTCATTTTGCATGGACCTGCAACAACGGCGGCGCTCTCGGATGAGGCATACGGCAAACACGTCAAACCCTATATGAAGGACAAGGGGCAGACGAAGAACCCCAACCTCGAGCTGCTAAAGGAGTTGAGAGAAGCAGGTGTCGAAATCTTCGTGTGCGGTCAAGCGTTGGCGCATCACGGTTTTGGCACCAATGAAGTAGCTCGCGAAGTGAAGGTTGCGGTCTCTGCGGCCACCGTCAACATCAACCTGCAAATGAACAACTACGCATACATTCCCTTTCACTAACTGAGGCGATATCGATGGGAAATCCGTTTCTGAAAAAACAATGGTCTCCGTATTTGGTTGGGTTGGGGATCGGGGTCCTGAGTTGGTTCGCGTTCGCAACCGCTGATCACCCACTTGGCATCACCACTGCCTTCGAGCACGGTGCGGCAATGATCGGACAGGCGATTGCACCCACCCTGGCAGAAAACAATGAATATTTCAGCGAGGAGACGCCCAAGATTAGTTGGGAAACGATGCTGGTTGTTGGCGTGTTTTTTGGTGCTCTGATGAGTTCCGCATGGTCCGGTGATCGCGAGAAGACTGTCGTTCCCGCCATCTGGGAGCAGCGTTTCGGACCGAGCGTCGCAGGACGATTGACGGCAGCCTTTTTCGGCGCTGGTTTGATGATGTTTGGCGCGCGGCTGGCTCAGGGTTGTACCAGCGGGCATGGCATCAGCGGTACGTTGCAGCTCGCTGCATCAAGTTGGGTGTTTTCAATCCTGTTCTTCGGGACGGGAATTATCACGGCACTTTTGATGTATGGCAGAAAAGGAGTCACACATGTTTGATCCAACTTGGAAACTCGCGTTGGGGTTAGTGACCGGTTTGGTCTTTGGAGTCCTGTTGCAGAAAGGGGGCGTGGCGAAGTTCAGGATTATCGTCGGTCAGTTCATCCTGAAAGACTGGACGGTTGTTAAGATCATGGGATCCGCGGTGGTCGTCGGTGCGATCGGCATCTACGGCTTGCTTGCTTTGGATTTGGTGTCGCTGCACATCAAGCCTCTGGCATGGGCGGGTATCGTCGCCGGCGGAATCCTGTTCGGGATCGGCATGGCGGTTTTCGGTTATTGCCCCGGTACATCGGTGGCCGCATGTGGTGAAGGTCGTCGCGATGCAATGGTCGGTGTGTTGGGGATGATCTTTGGTGCGGGTGCGTATGTCGGCTTTTACCCCACAATCCATCGATTCACCGAGAGTCTTGGGAACGGCGGCAAAGTCACTTTGCCAGAGGTTACCGGGACATCACCCTGGCTGTGGATTGTCGCTTTAGCCACGGTTGCGGTCGTGGCCTATCTACTAACACGCTCGGGCATCCGTTCCCCGCGAGAAACGAGCCCCGCCAGCAGCGGGCTTGGTGACGGTAAAATGCCACGTCATCCCGCAAACGTTTAGCATGTAGCCCGACTCATTGAGCACCATCACGAAGTCCCCTTTGAAACTCGCTCGCGGTGGACAACCGCAAGCGAGCAGGGGCTCCGCCAGCCGATCGAGAGGGAACGCACGTACTGCAACTGGATGGGGGCGGAAATCTTGATGATGCCTCGACGTGATGTCTGTTGATCGCGACTCCGCTGTCTGGGACAATGCTAAATTGTCCTGATAACTAGGGGCTAATCGACAACGATCACTATGAGTCGCGTGAGATGAACCGCACCAACGACCACGATGAAAGAGTTGCAAAATTGACGTTCGCAGGCGTGTATCCGCATCTGCTTGCGAAGGTTGAAAGAAAAGGCCGCACCAAAGACGAGCTGCATCAGGTGATCAAGTGGCTGACCGGTTTCAACGAAAGAACGCTACAGAAGCACATCAAAGGCAAGATGTCTTATGAGGAGTTTTTCGCGGAAGCCAAGTTGAACCCCAACGCGCATCTAATCACCGGTGTGATCTGCGGCTACCGGGTGGAAGACATCGAAAACCCGTTGACGCAGAAGGTTCGCTACCTCGACAAGTTGGTGGATGAATTGGCGAGAGGCAAGAAGATGGAAAAGATCTTGCGTGCGGGATAGAAGATAGCTGCGTTCGTCCGCCTTTCGGCGGTTTCAAGACGTCGCCCCTATCCAAGCACCCAACACCCTGCAGTTTGGGATGTCGGCAGTGCCGCCAGGGTGGACGCTGTATTGCTTCGCCGGCCTATAGGTCGCGGGCGAAACCGGGCATCGATGTCCCAGTTCACAGGCAATTTCATGGTCGACTCCTTCGCCGATCGAGTCTCCGTACTCGTCGCTGAGTTCACCTTAGGTTGCAAAGAAGATCGTCTATTCGTTTGGGTGGAAGGAAAGCGAACCTTTGCCATGGATGCCGAGTCTTTTTTGTCGTTGCGTCAACGCGATATCGTCTTGTTCTGAATAGGTGGCGGATTCAAAAACGGTCATATTTGGCATGACTTCCACATCACCATGAGCGTAGATCTGCAATATGTGGTCGGTTGTTCCCACTTCGTGGTGGTTGTCAAATTCCAAGAAGGAATTGACCGCTCCGATGGCAACGTGAGTTGGTCGTCCGCAAACCACTGATTTTCGATCGTGTTGATACAGGATAGAAACGTTACCGAAAAAGAATGGCATCGCGGCGAGTCAGATCGCCGCGTGCATAGCAAGCCCTGAAAGTCGGATCATCGAAGGCACTATTGGCTTTCAATTGCCGCTCCAATAGCGGCCCCGATGTCTGCTCCTCGATTTCCACCGACGGCATTTCCGATCGCTCCACCGATCACGGCACCACGTTGTTGGGATGGACTGACGTAGTTGTACCCGTTGTTGTACGTTCCGCCGTAATAGGATTGGCTCGAATATCCGGGGCGATAGCTTTGATATGTCTGGCCGTAGATCGGTTGCGAGCTGTAACCTCGATATCCGCTACTGTAACGCTGGGGTGTCGAGTAGGAACGATAGGGTTGCCTGTAGGATTGGGAATATCCGTACCGGTACGTGGGTTGTGAATACCGATAGCTTGACTGTGGATACACGCGTGGCGTGGTGTAGACGTTGCCGCCGTAGACAGATTGAGTGCCATAGTAGCTAGGCGTACCAAACTGCACGGTTACTTGGGCGTGGGCGGCTTGATCCGCCGAATGTGCGAACCATAAGGCTGCTGCGACGGCGATGAGGAGCGTAGCTTTGATTTTGGACATGTTATTGTTCCTTGGGTTGGGGGGAGTTTGGGAGTCGTAGTGCATTGTTGAGCTTTTAGTAGCAAGCCGTGTGCCCGGAATGCGGGCATCGTGATGAATTGGGCCTAGCGGCCTGAACGGACGCGGGTCGACGATCCGAGGAAAATCTGGCGTAACGGCCGAATCGGCTCATTCGAAACGCGAGAATTTCTGATCAGACGAACCGTGTTGCCGTATACGTGCAGGGGACGCCCCGGTCGCTGATGAATCGGTGTGGATTTGATCCGTTCACGGTAGACGCCCGTCGGAATGATGATTGGGCTCCAACCGGTGGGGGAGGACGCTTTGGCGTCGTTAGCTGCCACGAGGACGAGGCTGAGTGCAGTGATGAATAGAATGGGGCGTAGCATGACTGTATTTTCTCCAGTTGCGAAAGCGTGATGTGAATGAGTCCAGCGGTGGACGGCGCAAGGCGGTACCGCCTCATGCGATTGTGTATTTCATACAATCACAGTGGCTGTGCAGTTTGCATCTGCTGTTCGCAACTGTTGTGCCAAACAAAGGCCCGACGGCGGTGCCGACACCCCGGATCACGGTGGGGTCTTGGGATAGAGTTTGGGGCCACCCATGTCATTTGGCGACGACCACGACATTGCTGTCACGGGCTAGTGCCATACGGGGGTGCCTAGCGACATGCGGACTACGCCGCGCCAGTGGTCCTGGAGGGCGGGCCGAAGGTCGTGGCGGTGCCGAGACTTCGAGCGGTGGAGAGATGCGCTCGTTGGTCGTAGTCGAGCGGTCGGTTATGTGACCCGTTGATAGGAGCCCAAGGTAAGTGACGGATCACTTCCGCAAGGCCCGCTCGCACGCGGTTAAGATTGGGAGAGGATACTAAAGCGCGTGTTCGCCAATCACGCCGCCCCCATCACGTCAACTCGCTTGGCACCATTCGTTTGCGAGTTTTTACCTCTCAGGTAGCTGAGTCATCGCGAGGTTCCGAACGTAGGCAATGCCCACAATTCTCGGTCTTGCAGCGACCGAGCCACGTGAAAAGTAACGCTGTCCCGTTAGCCGACAGCGT
The DNA here is from genome assembly GCF_023701485.1 of Aporhodopirellula aestuarii. Taxonomy (GTDB): domain Bacteria; phylum Planctomycetota; class Planctomycetia; order Pirellulales; family Pirellulaceae; genus Rhodopirellula; species Rhodopirellula aestuarii. The sequence continues at coordinate 30,215 of NZ_JAMQBK010000083.1, read as the reverse complement.
ATTGATTCGTCTTACTTCAGTCCGGCTCCGGTGGGGCGGCCACCCAATGCTCCTCGTACGCCGAGTTGGCGTGGGTCGCGAGCGATCTTGTCCGTGAAGACACGAACGTCGTCTAGAATCGGACGGACGCGAGCGGTGGCTGCTTCGATATTCTCGACGGTTCGACGGATCTCGTAGTAGAGTTCATCGTCTTCGAGCAGACGTTTGATCGTGCCGTCGGAAGTGTTGAGTGTTTGGCCGAACGTGTCAATTTGAATCAACGCGTTGTCCACGTTCGCGAGACTTCGCAAGACTTGTTCAACGAGATCTTCGCTCCGCCGTCCGATCGGTTCCGTGATGGCCTCGACGTTTTTAGCAGTCGCTTGGAAACTCTCGAGCGTGTCACCGGCAGTCGTCTTCAGTTCATTAAGTGCTTGTTCGGCGACCGAGCCGACTTGTTCAAACTGTTTGCCGACGTCAGCAAAACTATCAAACGTCTTTTGAGTCGTCTTGAGCGTCTCGGTTGCTTGGTCAAGCACCGTTGGGAAACGACCGATCGAATCAGTCAGGCCGCGACGAATTTGTTCGTTGCTGAGGATCGATCGCGCGTCGCGAATAGCGCCTTGCAGTTCTTCCAGTGTTTCGATTGCTTCTCTTTGGAGATCGACCAGGGTGGGTTGCCCTGTGTTTGGACGCTGCGTGACGGGCGGTGTGAGACCTTGTTGCAGCGAGTTCGGCGGCAGTGTTCCCGGTGGCGGGTACTGGGCTCCAGGAGGGGGAAATTGATTCTGGTTCGGATTGGGATCCGCGTAAGCGACCATTTGGATGGCGTTTGCGTCCCTTGAATCGGCCGAGGCACGCGAGACCAGACGCACCGGGCGTGCCCAGGCGGGCCCGGGCATCATTTGGCCCCGACCCGTTGCTGCGAATTGTGGCAAGCCATGTACCGATTCGAACGAAGACTGATTCGGCAAACGGGACGGGTAAGTCGGCGATACGGGAGTCGCGTTACCATCGATCCCGATCACGCTGCGGACGTCGGTCATGAAGGATTGGATGCTCTGTCCGGTATCTTGGACGGCGTCGCCGGCCCCTCGAATGCTGCGGAACGTCGAACGCATTTCGTCTTCCATTCCGAACAACAGCGAGAACGGATCGCCGAGCTTTTGACCGTAGGCGACGTACTCGTCATTGCTATACGTGCGGCTGATGATTGCGGTGTCACCCTGAAAGATTTCGTTGAGTTCCTTCGGGTCCGCTTTGCGAAACTCGAGTTTGGAGTCACCGGTAATGAGTGAGCCGATGCCGATTCGTGGCACGTATTGGTGCGTCATGACGTACTCAGCGTCCATCGCGAGTGTCAACACGACACCCCCTTCGTCGCGCAATTGAATATCCGACACACGCCCGATCTTGACTCCATCACGGAGTACCGGTGAGTTCGTGTTAATGCCTTCAGCGGACTCGAAGTAAACCGTCAACGTGTATTCACGATTGAGGATCGCCGGAAAGGCTCCGAACAGGAACGTGAGGATCACACCGATCCCGATCGCTGCGATGACCAGCACGCCCACGCCAAATCGTAGTCTATTTTCATCCATGAAAATTACGCCATTGCTCGTGACATTTCGCGAAGTCGATCGCCCGCTTCCCCACGCACAAACTGGCGAACTCGCCGGTCTTCGGCGTGTTCGAGTTGGCTGGGCGGTCCATCGAATAAAATTTGAGATTGGCCCTTGTCGAGCATTCGACGCGGGTAAAACATCATCACACGATCAGCAACTTTGCGAGCCGTGTGCATGTCGTGAGTAACCACCACGCTGGTGACCGGATACAGTCGGCGGGTGTGGAGGATCAGTTCGTTGATTACGTCGCTCATGATCGGGTCGAGCCCGGTCGTGGGTTCGTCGTAAACGATCAGTTCAGGCTGGAGTACGAGGGCCCGGGCGAGCCCGACGCGTTTCTGCATCCCACCAGAAATCTCGGCGGGGAACTTCCCTGCGACATCTTCTGGGAGTCCGACTTCGACCAAATGTTTTCGCACGCGTTGGCGGACTTCGTCTTCGCCGGTCGTGGGCTCGTTTTGTCGAATGGGAAACGCCACGTTGTCAAAGATGTTCATGCTGTCGAACAGCGCCGCGTTTTGAAACACGAATCCGAACCGTCGACGTGTATGTGCGAGTTGAGCGGGCGTGAGTCGGTTGAGGTTAACTCCGTCAAAGAGCACGGTGCCCGTGGTCGGGGTGAGTAATGCGACAAGCGTTTTCATGAACACCGTTTTGCCGCATCCGCTTTCACCGATCACTGCAACCGTTTGGCCGCGAGTGATCGAGCGAGTGATTCCAGACAGGATGCAATTCCCGTCGAAATCGATCGAGAGGTTGTTGACCTCGATCAACGGAGCGGCGTTGGGGCCATCCGGGGACGGCGCTTCGTCGACTTGCGATGGTTCTTCGCTGATGGGTTGTTCTTCAGTATTCAAAACAGCATCGTTCCTTCCGGATAGATCATGAAGTAGATCGAATCCAAGACGATGTTTAAGAACAGGTCAATCGCGAGGATCAAAACAAAGGAATAGACGAACGCCGCCGTCGCCGCTTTGCCGACGCCTTCCGCACCGGGTTGGCAGTTGAATCCCCGATAACAGCTGATGATCGCGATGATGCCGCCGAAGAAAAAACTCTTGAAGATGCCGCTGAATAAATCAAACCCGACGACTCCTTCACGCGAGTGGTGCAGGTATGCGGCGCGATCGATTCCTAAGATGATCACGCTGTAAAAGTATCCACCGACGATTCCCATGAAGTCCGCCATCACGGTCAATGCCGGGATCAACAGAAGGCATGCGAGAAACCGTGGTACGACAAGGTAGTGAATCGGATCGGCGCCCATCGTGGTCAGCGCATCGATTTGTTCGGTAACCCGCATCGTGCCGAGTACGGCGGCCATCGCGCCACCGACCCGTCCGGCGAGCATCGTGGCTGCCAATACCGGTCCGAGCTCGCGAACGAGCGACGTGTTGATCACCACGCCGAGTCGGCTTTCGAGTCCAATGGCTTGGAATTGGTAATAGCTCTGGACGGCAAGCACCATGCCGATGAATGTTCCGGTCAACGCGACCACGGGCAGACTCAGCACACCGACTTGGTAGAAGTTGATCATCATGGTGCCGCGTCGCGGCAACCGCGTGAACATCCAACTGAGCATCTGCCAAGTGAAGTAGGCGAGATCACCGACGGATGAAATTCCATCGACAACCGCGGTGCCCCACTGCATGATCCACGCGTGCAAGGGGTGGGGGAGACGCGATTGGAGGCGCGAGCCGAACGAAGAAAGTCGATCGATAGAACTCGAATCGCCCGACATCAAAAAAACCTCGCCGTGAAAAATCCCGTGAACGTTTCACCAACGCGATCGCGATTCGCTATTTTTCTAGCGAGGCGCAGCGGTAGTGCGTGTAAAGGATTTTATCGGCGAGATAAGAGATGCCGGTTAGTCAAAATTTGACGATCGGAGCGAACTCACTCCGATTTTTTGTTGAAGAAGCCCTTCTTGGGGTCGCGTCTGGCCACGCCGGCGCGGTCCATCAGCGAGCTCTTCATGACCTCATCGATGTAATCATCGTCGGCAGGGGGTGGGCCGTAGGCACCCAACAGCTGCGGGTCATATTCTAAGACGTATTGATGGCGTGCGATCGCGACTTTGCAGTTGGGGTCGGCCCGTTTCCGCATGATCGGTCGCCCGTCGACCTTGGTCCCGTTTCGGCTGTTGAGGTCACGAATAAACCAGTACCCGTGCTCCAACGTCATTCGGCAGTGTTGGCTGGACACGTTGGGGAAGTCGAGGCAGATGTCGCAATGCCGACGGCGGCCGATCAGCAATTTATCTTTGATCAGTGGGATCGGATCTCCACCACCAGTCGGTGTTAATTGCCCAAAAGCGCCAGCAAATTCGACTTCGTCTTCGTGACTCATGTAGGTTTGTGCCCGCAACGTTTATGAGAGGATCTGTGGAATTGAAACTACCCCCCCATTATAGATTGGCGTTGGGGATTCTCCAGGGACCATTTCAAAGGAGATCCAAAATTCGTCTCAACTTTGCGGCGACGTAGTCGTCTTCCTCGCGTGTGAGACGTTGACGAAGTCGCTCCAGGACGGCCTCGTCCTTGCCCGTGGCCAGTGTCGTCGCGAGGGTCGAGGCGACGTGCAAACGGACTCTCCGATCAGGATCGTCCAATAGCATCGACAACCAGGGGCCTGAGTTTAGTCGACTCGAATGGACCAACGAATCGACCAATCGCATGCGGTCGAGCGGTCCGGCGAGGGCGATCGCTCCCGCCATTTCGAGTTGGGCGTCAGAGAAACCTCGTTGAATCAGCTCGGCTTTTGCTTGACCGGCGAGCATGGCGTCGGGATTCGCGAGATGCCGTATGACGGTTTCATCGGAGAGGGCTGATAACGGTGAATCGACTAGGTGCGTCGTCATCGTAATCGTTTGACCAACCGGCGGACGGGCAGAGACGACTTGCGATGGAGACCGAATGACCCGCGGTTCGACTTGAGTGAGCGGCACGGTCACCCCTTCCGGCACGGCTTGCAGTTTTTCACGCGGGACGTCGGAACTTGGAGCGGCGGCGTTGAGTTTGGAACCGGATCGGACGATGGATGCGTTGGTCGAATTACTTGGTGGCGGCCAATCCGTCCAACCGGAACGACGCCCGGTGGGCGAGACCTCCAACGCCTGGTCGTTTTGCATGAGTTTCACGCCACTCTTTGCCAGCGTTGCGTTGGCGGGCGGTTGCACATTCAAGGCGACCATCAAGCGGTTGGCACCTGCGAGCAGGGATTGCACCTCGTCCGACGTCTGTCTCTCTCCTCCGGCCGAACCCGAAAATTCGAGAATCGTTTGACGCACGAGTTCGCGGGCACGCGCCAGTTGCCGGGGCGACAGTGTCGTGGATTCGCCAATATGTGAGTGGTAGGTCGCCGCGATCGCTGACATCAATCGGCCATGGACCGCCTTAGCGGCATCTGGCTTTAACGTGATCCAGTCGTTCTGCATTTGTTGGAGCAACGTGAATGCAGATTCCGATACCGCGTCGTCGTCCGAAATTAGCTTGTCGACCAACGGTTCGACCGCATCGACGCCGAAGCTTGCGATCTGCACCAAGCGACTTTGTTTGCCGGTGGAATCGAGATCGTCAAAACCGGCGACCAATCGCGAAAGCAAGAATTGTTTTCCAAAAAACACGCCCGCGAGCAGCACCGACGTCAGCGCCAAGGTGGCGATCATTGTCTTGAAGGCACGGAAGAAGCGTGACTTGATTGACGGTTCGCTTGATTCGAGCACCAGGGCAAACGGATTGGGGCCGTCGTCACTCCACGCAGCTTCGGCACGCTGTCGCGAGACGCGAGAGGCGGATTCGGGCTGACCGTTGGATTCGAAGCTGGGGGACATGGCCGCGATTGTGCCGTCCACCGTGAAACCACGACAAGATCAATTCAATTTCAATTTTGCAACCAAATTGTTGATTTGCTGTGCGGCGAGCTCCGGCGTGCGGTCAGATACGGATTCCCGCACCGCGATTCGCATGCTTAGCCGTTCGGCACTCGAACGCGAAGTGTAACGCTCGATCGCCGAATGCAGCGATTCGGGATCGCCGGTGTGATAGCGGAAACCGTTGACGTTGTCGCGGATCAATGTGACGACCGCTTGGGCTCGGTCGTTACCCACCACGACGAGCCCTGAATGCATGGCCTCGTCAACGACCAGTCCCCACTCATCGCCTCTTGTTGGAAAAAACATCATTTCGTGCTCGCGGTAGGCTTCGCGGATCTCACTCGAGTTGACGTTGCCGCGAAAATCGACGTGCAAATTATCAGGGAGTGCTGTTTCACGAAGGGGGGCCATCAATGGACCGTCACCCAAAAGTGACCAGTGGATCTTGAGGCCTGGCATCTGCCGCGCCACTTCGATGAGCTTACCGAGTCCTTCGCGAACACCCTTGCGGGTAATCAATTGGCCGACGGTAACGATCCGGAGCGATGGAGAATTGTCTGAGCCAATCGATTCGATCGGGCCGGTGTAAATTTTGGTCGGATCGGCGGCATAGTAAAACGGATAAAGCATTTTATCTGGCACGCCGAGTTCGACGAGCCAATCGCGACATTGCGGCCCGTGATAAGTGACCGCGTCGGCGCAGCGAAGCAGCAGGCGACGCAGTCGTCCCGAACGGCTTGCCTCGATCCAAGGCGATGTGCTGACAGCGAGGACTAGCTGGCAACGCCTGCGTCGAATCCCGAACCAACCCGATGCGGCGCAGTAAAAGTACGAGAGGATCGAACGGAGACCGAGTTCCGAGGACACGACCACATCGGGCTTGGCACGACGCAGCTGCCCGATCGTATCGAAAGGCAGGTGCACGTAGTTGACGTCGCTGTAGCCACCGGGGTGGTGGTCCATTCGTGTGCGTGTCCAGGTCCGTTGGACGCGAAGGTCCAACCCACCGTTCTCGGCCTGCCACGCACGATTGCCCTCCATCGCCACGCTAACGAGCACGATGAGATGTCGGACTTTGGTCGACCATGACTGGCACACAGCGATCATGTTGGGGGCCAAGAAGTTCAGCAAACACACCACGGTGGCATCGACGGTTTGATCGGGAACAGAGACGACTTTGTCGGGCACAGGAAGGGTGTCGACGAATGCCTCGCTCACGCGATCTCTCCCACGAAGGCATCGTCACGTCGCGGTTCTTGTTGTGTTGTTGCTGTTTGCGTCACTCGGACCGGATAGAGGCAGCACATCAAAAACGCGATCGTGACCGGCCCGGGAAAGGTCTCAAGCACAGCGTCCTCAGCGAGCGACGAAATCACGACGAAGGCGGCGAGGCTGCGGACCATCAACGCATCAGAACTCGTGACGAGATACAAACACCACAGCATCAGACCGAGCATCATGCACCCGCCCACGATTCCCGAGGTCAGCGTGGCATGCAAAACGGCGTTGTGGGTCGCTTGCGAGTGATCGATCATCAACGTGGGCGCGGCGTTGAATCCGTGTCCGATGATCGGGCGATTGGCAATCAAACTGATCGCTTTGGTCCAAATCTCCGATCGCCCCGTGCCGGTGGTGATCTCTTCCGCTTTCCCGCTCTTGGCTATCTTGGACAGAACTTTGCCGACGACTCGATCTTCGTGTCCTTGCATGTAGATCGCCGTGACACCCGCGATCCCGCAGACGACCGCCAAGGCAATCGCGAGTACGCCGGCGCGGCTGAGGATGCGATCGAGATACAGAACCGCGATGCCCACAACGCCCGCTAAGATCGCCGTGCGACTCCAGGTCAGGTATGCCCCGAGAGTGAACATTGCGACCAACAATCCGACGGGCAAAAGCGGCAAGACATCGGTTCGGAAGAAATAAAGAGACAGGATGAGCCCGATGACCATTGCCCGGCCGACGGCATTGGGGTGTGCGGTGCCACTGAGTCGCACCACGACGAGTCCGCCTTCGAGGAGTTCGGGAAACATGCCGTAACTGGGCACAAAGAACCAGAGCGTGAGCGCCAGCAGTGCGGTGAGTGTGATCCCGGCCAAAATAGCGAGTCCGATGCCACGGAGCTTCAGCGTCAGTAAGGCGGTGACGATAAACATCAGGCTGCCAAGATTGACGAGCGTCGTCGGCAAGGAGGTGCTGCTGATCGCGGTCGGGGTGGCAAGGGCCGCGAGCAGCAAGATCAGCCCGATCGCGAGCGCAGGCAGCGTTAGGAGTGTTTGGCGAACGGCGGCGGAGGTCAGCACGCCGTAAGCACCCACCAAACTCGCCAGTCCCACGACCAGCAGTTTGCAGGCGACTTTCGCGTCGAGGCCGACTGACATCTTGGGGGCGCCGGACGAGATGTCCAACGGACCCGTGAAAACGGCCAGGACGATCAGCAGCCACATCGAAATCACCAATGGGGATTTCGATTGGGGCGGGGCCTCCGAAGTCGTGGTCGGTTCAGGAATCAAGTTTGCAGCGAAGGTGCGTCGGAGCCGGAGCGGGAGAACGCCCGTGAAATTTTCATCAGGCTGAGAATTTCTTTGTCGAATGACGATTGTGATTTTGCGACGCAGCGGTGGTGCCTACCGCGTCGCGAGGCCGTACCGGTTTCATTCTAATCTGCGCTCCCGATTGTGCATGAGGAGCAATCTCGGTGAGCGGTATTTTCCGGTTGTGGGGCCAGACCGGATCGTCTGTCTCCCCGGCGGACGACGGGACGCTGCAGGGCCGATTTTGAGGGTCGTATCCGTTAAGACGCCACGCCGTTAAGACGCCACGGCACGCCGAATCCGCTTCACACGTTCGTTGTGAGGATTCGGCTGTGTTTTAGAATGCCGTTCGCCGGGGGCCGACCTCCATTTGCGTCGTGCTGCCGCGATGCGTAGGCTTCTGCGTTGCCTTTCGCAGATCGCTTGCGAAGCATAGAATCCGGCGAAACGGACCCTCACTGGACCGTTTCTCGTATTCCCCTAGTCGGTTTCCCCTCCACTTCACTCTTTCATCAGAAGAGTTTTTCGAATGACCGCTTCGGCTCCCCTTGCTGCCACCGACCGCGTTTTCAACTTCTCCGCTGGACCGGCCGTTCTGCCGGAATCGGTGCTCCGCGAGGTCCAGGACGAAATGTTGTGCCTGCCTGGTGCGGGTGCCTCGCTGCTGGAAATCAGTCACCGCGATAAGCTGTTTGTCGAGATCTTGCACGACGCCGAAAACACGCTGCGAAGTCTATTGGGCGTCAGTGACGACTACGGCGTGTTGTTCATGCAGGGTGGTGCGACGCTGCAATTTTCTGCGATCGCCGCCAATTTGCTGCGTGGGACCGGAAAACGGGCCGAATACTTGCTCACCGGATCGTGGGGCAAAAAGGCGATTTCCGAAGCGAAAAAAGAAGGCGAAGCCGTTGCCATCTACGACGCCAAAGAAACCAACTACGACCGCTTGCCGGGGGCGTCCGATTACACCGTGTCGGATGACGCCGCCTACCTGTATTACTGCAGCAACGAGACGATCCAAGGCGTTCAGTTCCAGAATGAGCCCGAATGCCCAGCCTCGGTGCCGTTGGTCAGTGACGCGTCGAGCGATTTTCTGTGCCGACCGCTGCCGGTCGACAAGTATGGATTGCTCTACGCCTGTGCCCAAAAGAATGCCGGGCCGGCTGGTGTGACCGTCGTCGTGATGCGGAAGGACCTCATCGAAAAGGCCGATCCGTCGATTCCTGGTTACCTGTACTACAAGAACCACTTGGACAACGATTCGGAATGGAACACTCCACCGACGTTTGCGATCTATGTTCTCGGCAAAGTGGCCCGTTGGTTGCGTGACGACATCGGCGGTTTGGCCGAGATGGAAAAGATCAACCGCGAGAAATCGAGCTCGCTGTACAAGATCATCGACGAAAGCGGCGGGTTCTATCGCGGGCACGCCAACGTGGAATGCCGGTCGCTGATGAACGTGACGTTCAACTTGCCGTCGGACGAATTGACGGCGAAGTTCATTTCCGAAGCCGGTGCCAATCGATTGGCCGCCCTCAAGGGACACCGCAGCGTCGGTGGTATCCGTGCCAGCATCTACAACGCGATGCCGCGTGAAGGTGTCGATGCCCTCGGTCAATTCATGGCCGATTTCCTCAGCCGAAACGGCTAAGCCGCGGTCCGTCATGAGTTGGCTTTTGCCGAAAGCCGACGACCGGCTGCTGGTTACTTAGGGAGCGGACGTTGGTCCGTTCCCTCCTTCTTTATCTGATCATCCATTCTCCCATTCAACACACTCCTCCCATGTTTCGCATTCTTGTTCTCGACGATATCGCCCAAGAAGGGATTGACCTGCTCGAAGCCACTAAAGGCATCGAGTACGAAGTTCGCACCAAGCTCAAAGGCGAAGAACTTCGTAAATCACTCAACGAATTCGACGGTGCCATCCTTCGCAGTGGCGTGACCATCACCCCCGAGTCTCTCCAGGGCAACACGCGGTTGCGTGCTCTCGTGCGTGCTGGGGTGGGAACTGATAACATCGACAAACCGGCGGCAACCCGTCGCGGGATCGTCGTCATGAACACGCCGGGCGGCAACACCGTTTCGACCGCCGAGCATACGTTTGCGATGCTGCTGGCTCTGAGTCGCAACATTGCCCCGGCACACCAAAGTCTGGTCGAAGGTCGCTGGGACCGCAAAGCCTACATGGGCACCCAAGTCGCTGGTAAAACCATCGGTATCGTGGGCATGGGGCGGATCGGCCGCGAGGTCGCCTCTCGTGCCCGCGCGTTTGACATGAAAGTCATCGCATTCGATCCGTTCCTGACGGACGATCAAGCCGAATCGCTGAAGGTGGAACGCGTCGACACGGTCGACGAAATGCTGCCATTGATCGACTACCTCACCGTCCACACGCCGTTGACGCCTGAAACGAAGGGCTTGATCGGCATGGCGCAGTTGGACAAGGTCAAGCCGGGATTGCGTGTCATCAACGTCGCCCGCGGTGGCATCTACGACCACGATGCGTTGGTCAAAGGACTCGAGTCCGGCAAACTCGGCGGCGTCGCGTTGGACGTCTACGAGAACGAACCTTGCACCGACAGTCCGCTGTTCAAGATGCCCGGAACCTGCTGCACGCCCCACCTCGGTGCCAGCACTGAAGAGGCCCAAACGCAAGTCGCGGTCGAAGGAATTCACCTGCTCATCAACTATCTCAAGACCGGTGAGATTCGGCACAGCGTCAACGTCGCGTCGCTCGACCCGAAGACGCTCGACGAGTTGCGTAGCTACCTGAACATCGCACACCGTCTCGGTTTGCTCGTGCATCAATGGCACGGTGGCGGCATCGATCACGTTCGATTGCTGTGCCGTGGCGTCGTGGCTGGCAAAGACACCCGTGTGCTCAGCAACGCGTTCTGTGCCGGATTGCTTGAGCGAGTCGTCGAAGATGCCAACGTCATCAACTCGGAGATGTTGCTTCGCGAACGTGGCATTGAATTGACGGTGGAACACAACACCGAACAAGGTGCATTCACGAGCAGCATCACGGTTGAGGTTTCCGGTGGCGGAAAGACTGTCAGTGCCGGTGCCGCTGTTCTCGGCCATGAAATGCCACGTTTGATCCTCTTGGACGGCTATCGTTTGGAATCGTTCCTCGACGGACGCTTGTTCGTGTTCGCTCACAAAGACGTGCCTGGCATCATCGGTAGCGTCGGAACGATCTTCGGTAACAACGGCATCAACATCGCTCAAATGGCGGTCGGTCGCGAAGGCAATGCGGCCGGTGGTGACGCCATCGGTGTGCTCAGCTTGGATAGCGATGTTCCTGAAGCGGTGATGAAGGAATTGATGAGCATCGATGCGATCACGCAGGCGAAGCTGATCGAGCTGCCCGCCGCCGGTGAACTGCCTAGCTGGATGAGCTAAGGCCCTGGTACCCCACGGCCCTAAACCTTGATTCGTTGAGCTGATGCCCGACACGATTCCTTTTGCCGCTCTGCGATACAACCTCGACCACGTTAGCTCGCTCGCTGATGTGGTCGCGCCGCCCGAATGCGATCTGGACGCGGATTCGGTTGATCGGTTGTACAAGTCCCATCCGGCGAATGTGGTGCGTGTCATCGCCAACCGGCATGAACCCGGCGACGAGGAACAAGAACGCTTTGAACGAGCCGGCGAGTTCGTTGTGCAATGGATTTCGGAGGGCGTTTTGCGTCCCGATGCGACGCCAGCGATCTTCGCGTTTCGGCAGGCGGTTGGGAGCACAGCAAACGCGAGCGGTCCGTGTTGTCGTGGATGGATCGTATGCACACGAATTCGAGAGTCCCTCGAGTTGCCCAGCGAAGTAGGGGGCGATGCGATCTCGTCGGCCCAATTCCCGCTGCAATGGATGCGTGCGACGGGTTTGGCTAGCACACCGGTCGTGACGACGTGCAGCGATCCGAGCGGCCGCGTTTTTGAACCGCTTTCGGATGCGTTTGAGAATGCCCCAGTTCGGACCGTGGATTATCGAGGAACGACGCATTCCCAAGTCGCGGTCACAGATCTGAAGGTCGTGAAATCGGTGTGCGACGCAATCGATGAACAAACCCTCACGCTCGTTTCGGGGCGAATTCAGTACGAAGCGGCTCGCGAATTTCGGGGCGAACTCGCCAAATCCGAAGGCAATTTGCTGGACGATCACCCTGCCAACTTCGTACTGACGATGGTTGTTGATGCGGCGTCGGTCGCCGGTCGTGATCAGGCCGGGGGAGGCCCGGTTTTCTCGTCAGGGAGCGGCGGGAGCCTGCCGATGCGGTTTGCGGGGTTGGTATTTTATCCAATTGCCGCATCTTTCCGGTGAGGCGCAAAAGTCGCATCTAGGTAAATTGGGATTGCAAGATCGGCTGAGAATACCGACCCTACCCCACTGCCGACCTTCCCAATGTCCACCCAACGCTCGTTTGAGACGGTACCGATGTCGACCTCTGAAGTTATGCCCCAATCGACCAGCCCTGCCGGAAAGCCGGTTTCCCCGGGCGATCGCGCTGCGTCGGAATATGATCCGATGGGCGACGAACTGCTCTACAAGGACGAGGAGCTGGCCGGTCACGACCCGCAGCGATTGCCTCGTCCAGAGGCGACTGAGCCGCTGCAGGTCATGTGGGAATACGTCGCGGTATTGACGCTCGTGCACATCGTTGCCGTGCTCGCGATCGTGCCCCCGTTCTTCAATTATTTGTTCACTTGGTCCGGATTCATTGCCGCCATCGCCGGTCACTTTGTTTTTGGGATGTTGGGGATCACGATCGGGTATCACCGTTTGCTGACCCACCGTGGGTTTACGTGTCCAAAATGGCTTGAGCACACGTTTGCGATTTTGGGCATGTGCAATCTGCAGGACAGCCCGGCGCGATGGGTTGCGATTCACCGTATGCACCACCAGCATTCCGATCACCAGCCCGACCCGCACTCGCCGCTGGCCAGTTTTCTGTGGGGGCACGTGGGATGGGTCGTTTGTCGGCACCGCGATCTCGATCGCACGAGTCGCTATGAACGCTATGTCCGTGACCTGCTTCGCGATCCGTTCTATCTCAAACTCGAGCGGAAAGACGGATGGTTTTTCGTTTTTCTCGCCCACGCAATCGTGTTGTCGGTCGTTGGCGGTTTGATCGGACTCGCCATCAGTGGCGGTGATTGGTCAGTTGCGCTGCGGTACTATCTGAGTTGGGCCGTCTGGGCCGTGGCCATGCGAACGGTCTTCGTGCTTCACGGCACTTGGTCGGTCAACTCGCTCGGTCACGTTTTCGGTTATCGCAACTACGAGACCCGGGACCACAGCACGAACAATTGGTTGGTCGCATTGATCAGCCACGGTGAAGGTTGGCACAACAACCACCACGCTGCCCCGCGAGCGGCGAGACACGGACACAAGTGGTACGAGTTCGATATGTCGTGGGGCGTGATTCGGTTGCTGGAAATGGTCGGCTTGGCCAAGAACGTCCAGCGTCCGAAAGCGGTCAGTGTGGCTGGAAAGACGATCTCGTAACGGCCGTCTCGACGATGCCGATGCTGGTCATCGAAGCGACCAGCGTCAATTGCAGGATCGTGGCGTCAGTGCCGCGATTCTATTGCTCCGATTTCACGACTTCGGCCATCAGATAGCTCTTCAGGCTGTTGATGACTTGGCGAACACACGGCGCGAAGCTGGCGCTGCGACGGTCTCGGCCGCGTACCGGTGTTACCGTGACGCTGATTTGAGTTTGCGTCAACGACGCGCCGCGAATGCCTCGTTTGCCACGTGATTCACTCAGTCGGATGAGGGTGTTGAGTGTCATCTGATGATCCGCTGCGCGACGACCGTTACCGCCCCGCACGTTCAGTCGGAGTGACAATTCGCTGCCGCTGACATTGATGATTTCGGCGCGATGGTCGGCAATGAAACCACGCAGTTTTTCGACGGCGAGATCGGTTGGGACCGGAGTCGCCAATTCGAACTCTTGCTGTTTTGCGGAGTCCTTCGACGTGAGCCAGCTCAACCAACTCGACGAGTCCACTTTCTCGCCTGAATCAAACAGACCGCTGCCGAGCTGAACGACTCGGTTGCGACCGTTTTCTTTCGCTTGCATCAACGCCCGATCGGCACGTGCGACGATTGTTTCGGGGGCGTCACCGGTTTGGAACTCGGTTACACCGATGCTGACCGTGACGGATTCACCGTTGAGTCCCTTCAGCGGCGTTGCGGCAACGGCTTCGCGAATCTCTTCGGCGCGTCGCGTCGCGGTCGCGTTATCGCTATCGATCGCCAAAAATACGAACTCTTCGCCACCGTATCGGGCAACCAAATCGGAGCCGCGGGTGTGCCGCTCGAGAACGTTGGCAAACTGGATCAATGCTTCGTCGCCGGCTTGGTGTCCGTGGACGTCGTTGACCTTTTTGAAGTGGTCGATATCACACATGATCAAGCTGAACGTGACGCCTTGCTGTTTCGCTTTAGCGGTCGAGTGCAACAGGCGTTGGTCGAACTCCGCTCGGTTGGCGACGCCGGTAAGGGGGTCACTGGTCGCTTTCTTGTGCAGCGTCTGGATTTGGCTCTGCATTTGAGCGCGATCGGAAATGTCGCGAACGATGATCACCGCACCGCCACCGAATTCGTGGCCGACAGGTGCAACATGGACGAGCACGTCCCGTCCGGGCAAATCGGATGCTGGTTTAAGCGGCGCTAGGCGGTCGCGATCCGATGGTGTGTCTTGTTGAATCCCCGAGACCAACTTCATCGTGCGGGTCACGGTGATCTCACGTTGGAGACATTCGGTGACGGGGCAATCTGCAAACTCTGTTTTACCGACCCTGGCGAACTTCAGCACGTCGGAGTCCCAATGAGTTCCGATCGAGGCCACGGCCGCGACCTTGGTCATTTGGGCCATGGAGTCGTTCCAGTAAAGGATCTCGCCTTCACGATCGGTGAACGCGACACCATCGCGAAGGTTATTGCCGAGGGTTTCGTAGTACGGTAACGGCATCTTGGAACCGGTACCGGAATCGTTGTGCGTTTGTGGTGATCCAACCGCCACGAACATGGACGTCATCTGGTTGTCGATCGCTGCTTCGCTTGGCAGAGCGACAGCCGGTTGGTGGATGCCGGTACTATTGCCGATCGATTTTCCGAGTAGGTTAGCGGGGCTCGTCTGGAGTTGTTGCAGCCATCGATCGACGACACACTCGTGGAGCATTTCGGGACGTTTCTCCAGCATCGTCGCAAAGTCGCGAGTCAGTTCGGGATCGAACTGAGTGTTGCTGCCGCGAAACAGTTCTTGCAAAGCACGCTCGCGACTCATCGCACCACGATAAACCTGATCCGTGGTCATGGCGTCAAACGCACCCGCGACCGACAGCATGCGAGCGCCCAACGGCAATGCCTCACCGCGGACGGCGTCGTCTTGCCGTCGCGATTCAAACCACGTTCCGCTGTAGCGGACGGTGTCGAGCAGGTTTTGATCATCGGTGCAGCCTCGGAGGATCTCGCAACCGAGTTCCGCACAGCAGTCCATCGTCATCTGTTCTTCGACGGTCAGTTTTCCAGGTTTGCGCAAAATCCGATCTGGAATGCCAATCTTTCCGATGTCGTGCAGCAACGCAGCGACTTCGATTCGATCTCGTTCGTCTTCATCGAGGCCGAGACGTTCGCACCAGGCGGAGCAGGATATCGCGACGCGGAGGCTGTGCGCCGCCGTCGGTGCGTGTTTGGTACGTAGGGCATAGAAGAGCGATGTGGCCATGCCCAGCCGGACCATCGCCAAGCGGTTCTCGTATTGGCGGGCCATCGACGATTCGATTGACGCAGCGGAAGTCTCGTCACACGACGCATTTCCGTCGTCGGTCTCTTCTGGATCAATCGAGGGCGTCGGGGCAGTGGTGGAGGGCGTCGTGTGCAGCGCCGCTAGGTCACCCGTTGCGGCGTCGCCTAGCCCCACGAGTAGGTCGCTCAGACGCGACGCCGATTGTCCCGCATTGCAGTCCTCATCAGTCGGTGCGACCAGCGGGAAGACGGGCGAGGGGGAATGCGTCAGGGCGTCGGTGACGTGGTCGTTCATGAGATTAAGGTGCGGAGCAAGCGGATAATCGGAACCTCGCTCAAACCTAGGTCATGCCTGATGCCGAGGGGGGAAAGAATCATTTGCGACGCTTACTAACCTGGTGGCGTTGCCCCCCGAACGGCGTCGCAATGTTCATTTCCACTGCGATTGGGATAAAAAGCGCAATCTGACTTGCTCGGATTATCCGAACCACCAAACCAAAACTTGCTCTAGAGGCCAGCTCGACTTACTATGCAACGTTAGCGGCGGGGGCCCAACGTGTTAAAAACGACGGTGACGCGGTTTCCCAATCAATACGATCTCGTGATCACATCCCGCTTCGACTCTTTTTATTTTCGAGAGCCACTAACGTGAGCCTTTCCGACGTCGATCGACTTCTCCTACAACGCTGCCTCGACCGTGAACCGCGGGCGTGGCAGAACTTTGTCGATCGCTTCGTAGGATTGGTTGTGCACGTCGTCCACCGGACAACGGCCGGACGTGGAATCTCGATCGACGAATCGACACGAGATGATTACGTCGCAGAGGTTTTCATGGTCTTGATTCGCCATGATTTTGCGGTGCTTCGTCGTTTTCGCCGGCAGTGTTCTTTGGCGACCTATCTGACAGTGATCGCCCGTCGCGTTGTGGTGCGACGTTTACAGCAATCGCACCGCGAATCGAACGCGGTCGCCGAGCATTCGCAGGCTCAGCAGGTCGTTAACGGAAAGCACCTGAGTCCGTCCGATCCGGATATTCAACGCATCGACGACGCCGAAGAGGTCAAGCATTTGATGACTCGCCTCGATCCTCGCGAAGCGAATGTCGTGCGGATGTATCACCTGGAAGGGAAAACCTATCAAGAGATCAGCCAAGCGGTCGGCGTGAGCGAAAACACGATCGGCCCGCTATTGCATCGGGCCCGCGAGAAAATGAACCGCGGGTAAGTTACCTGGCAAAACGTTGGGCGGCGTTTGCGTTATGGGGTGTTCCCGCGGTATTCAGCGATCCAACTCTGGATCCGATCGCCGCTCATGTAGCCGATTTCTTCCGAAAGAATTTCTCCATTTCGGACCAGCATCAGTTTCGGGATGCTGCTGATGCCGTATCGCTGAGCGAGTTCAGGGTTTTCATCGACATCGATCTTTAGCACTTCCACATCTTCAGGAAGCTGCCCGGAGAGCATCTTGAGTTCCTGGTCGACATCGCGACAAGGGGGACACCAAGTCGCGCCGAATTTGACGAGAATCAGTTTGTCTTGATTGATGGTTTGATCGAATCGGGTTTGAGTAACGGCTTCAGCCGGTTCGGTGGGAGCTGGCGGTTTGCAACCGGTGCTCGCCACGAAGAACAGGCACAATAACAAGGCGGGTAGCGCAATCGGGAGGAACGCTTTTTTGATCATCTGAAACGAGTCCAAAGGCAAGTTAAAATCGGAGTCGGCGTCGGCCGAATCAACGAATCATACACAATAGTAATGTGCATCGATGCATTGATACCGCCGATTTTCCGCGACCATTCACGGCAATACCACCGCTGCACGATTCGTGCCATCTGGTGGTGTTTGATTGTACCGTGAAGAGTTCACTTGGAGAGTCGGTTGGCAAACGCCAAGTGATCTGGCGTGATTGCTCAGCCGTTGCCTTTGAGGAATTGTTCCATCATCGTCCAACCCGGATCGAAGATCAGACCCGATGCGACGGCCGCTGATTCGTCGTAGGTGGTCGCGGCATCTGCTTTCACGCCACTACCCGCCATGACCAAAGGTACAGGTCCGTGGGTGTGTTTTTTGGTTCGGCAGAACGTCGGGTGATCGGGCAAAATCAGGATCTTTGCATCGGATCGCTCGCGGATGACGTCCCAAAGGGGAGCAACAATGTGTTGATCGATCTGTTCGAGCGCTTCGACTTTGGCGTCGGCACGGCCTTCGTGGGACGCTTCGTCTGGCGCCTCGATGTGCACGCATACGATGTCGTACTTCTCAATCGCTTCGACAGCCGCTTTGCCTTTGCCGGCGTAGTTGGTGTCCAGGTATCCGGTTGCCCCTTCAACCTCGAGTCGATCCCAACCCGCTAATGCGGCGAGTCCACGTAGCAGGTCGACGGCGGTGATCATCACGCCTTGGAGACCATAACGTTCATTAAATGTCGGAAGACCGGGGGCGCCACCGCTGCCCCAAAGCCACACGTTGGTCGCAGTCTTCTTGCCCGCTGCGGCACGCGCGACGTTGATCGGGTGTTCGGCCAAGATTTCGACCGAGGCACTCATCAGTGCGGTCAAAATGTCACTGCCCGGCCCGCGTGGGAAATCGTCTGCGACGGAGAGGTCGGTCAAATCGTGCGGCGCCGACGTGCGTGTTGACGGAGTAAACGGCGAGGGGTGATCGGCGTCTCCGCGATAAATCAACAAATTGCGATAGCTGACCCCGGGAACGAATTCCAAACGTGAGGCCACGTCCGCGTCGATCGCCGGATGGTCTCCGCCGAGCAGTTTGGCGTTGAGGTCGGTCAGCATCGCAGTCGCATCTTCGGTGCTGATGTGGCTGGCGGTGAAGTCGATCATGATTTGGTCTTCGATGGTGACCAAATTGCATCGGATGGCGCAGTCGTGGGGACCCAATTGGATGCCGGTCGCGGCCGCTTCGATCGGCGCGCGGCCGGTGAAGAATTCGTTCGGGTCGTATCCGAGCAGGCACATGTTGGCGACTTCACTGCCCGCCGGAAAGTCGACCGGTGTGTTGTCGGTCACGCCGACGCAACCGGCAGCGGCGATCGCATCCATGGTCGGCAGCTTGGCGGCTTGCAGCGGTGTTTTGTCGCCGAGCGACTCGAGTGGTTCGTCGGCGCAGCCGTCAGGGATGATGATTACGTATTTCATGGCGATTCCTCCGCCGGATTGTTCTGAAAAAAGTCCAAAAGGCAAACCGTAGAGTGTCGTGCAAGCGACGAAAATGCGAAAGGGCAGGCAAATCAAGCGTTTTCCAAACCATCGCGGTAATCGGCGCCGGCCTCTCAACCGGCCGGACCCGAAAGGTTGTGCTGATCCGGAACGCTGTGGCGAAAAACCGCAGGAGAGGGGATTCGTTTGATAGCTAAATTGCCGCTTTCAAACAGACTAGCGGTTTTCGTCACGTGACTTTCCGCAAAGCCCCGCCGCCTATGTCAGTGCCTACATCGTCCCTGTCCCTGTCGTCCGTGCCAGCCTCCTCGATGCCTGTGACCGCACCTGAACCGCAGCGTCGCCGAATTACGGAACTCGATGCTCTGCGTTCCCTTGCGGCCATCAATCTCGTCCTGTTTCACTTCACGCACGTGTACGCGGTGAAGTTTGGTTTCTCCACGCCACTCGGTGGCGAGTGGCCGTATGGCGCCTATGGCGTGATGATGTTTTTTATCCTTTCGGGATTCGTCAACAGCATGTCGTTGATGCGTCGCGGCAGACCGACCGATTTCCTCGTCGCGCGACTGATTCGGATCGTGCCGTTGTTCTACATCGCGATCGTTGCCAATTTGGTGATCTGCCGGATGGCACCGCTCAGTGGCGACCCGATTACGATGGGGCAATTTCTTGCAAACCTGACGTTGATGCCTCGAGTGTTCGGCTATCAGTGCGTGGACCCGGTGATGTGGACGTTGCAAGTTGAGATGATGTTTTACGTCTTGCTGGTCGTGCTGATGCGGTTGGGTGGATTGCGAAACTACTTCGTCGGTTGGGGCGTGCTGTTGCTCGGTTCGCTGACGCTTTGTCCTACGCTGGATCTGTTGAAGACCGAATACTCGGACGCGACCTGGTTCGCGGCCGGGACGGCGGTGCGTCATTTGTTGGCGCTCGACTTTGCCCCGCTCTTTGCGATCGGTTTTTTGCTGTATCAGATCAAAACGAAAACCGGACGGTTGTCTCACAACTTGATCGGTATCTTGGTCGCAGGAACCGTTTTTCACTGCATCGATCATGGCAAGCACAACCCCGCTGCGACGATGCTGATTACGGTGGTGGTTACCGCGGCGGCCTGGGGAAATATCCCGGTGTTGCGGTTCCGCCCGCTCGTGTTTGTCAGCGGCATCTCGTACGCGATTTACCTATGCCACAACAATTTGGGTTGTGTGCTGATGAACACATTCGACAAGGCGGGCGTTTCGCCGGTGATGTGTTTGTTGATCGTGATCGCGTTCTCGTTTTCGGTCGGACTGTTGGTTACTCGCCGAATCGAGCAACCGATCACACGCCGGTTGCAGGCGTTGTATCAACGCATTCAAACACCCGCACCGGGTGTGTGCGCGACCGAGTGATCGCGTGGAATGGCTGTTCCGTTGTCAAAGACCCACAACGCTCGATCCGGCTTCACCGGTTCGAGCGATCAAGTAGTCGTGTGCTTGAGCGGTAATCTGAGGCCAATCCTCTGACCTATCGTTCGCGGAACAGTTCGCTGATCGATTGGTCGTGGTGGATCCGTTTAATCGCTTCGGCGAGCAGCGGCGCGACGGACAATTGCACCAAGTTCGGAAGTTGCTTCTCGCCCACCACCGGAATGGTGTCTGTGACGGTGATGGAATCGATCGGCGCCTCACGTAGTCGCTCGATCGCAGGCCCGCAGAAGACTCCGTGCGTACACGCGATGTGGATTTCTTTGGCACCGGCTTCGTGAACCAACCGGGCCGCACCGCAGATTGATCCCGCGGTGCTGATCATGTCGTCGAACATCAGCGCCACGCGTCCTTTGACCGGACCGCCGATGATCGTGCTTTGGCGAACTTCGAGGGCACTGGCGCGTCGTTTGTCAACGATCGCGAGCGTTCCGCCGAGACGTTTGCCGTGGCCGACGGCACGTTTGATGCTGCCTTCATCGGGACTGACGACAACGATTTCGTCACCTTCGAAGCGGCGACTGATGAAGTGGTCGTTGATGACCGGAGCGGCGTAAAGGTGATCGACGGGAACGTCAAAGAAGCCTTGGATCTGAGCGGCGTGCAAGTCCATCGTCAGCACCCGGTCGGCTCCGGCGCGGGTGATCAGGTTCGCCACCAATTTTGCCGTGATTGGAACACGGCCCTCGTCTTTGCGGTCCTGTCGGGCATAACCAAAATACGGAATCACGGCGGTGATCCGTTCGGCGCTGGCTCGTTTGCAGCAGTCGATCATTGTCAACAGTTCGATCAAGTTATCGTTGACCGGCGGACAGGTCGGCTGCATCAAGAACACGTCACGGCCGCGGACGTCTTCATCGAGTTTGCAGAAGTTCTCACCGTCGGGGAATTGTCCCAACGTGATCCGGGCAGGTTTGAGATGCAGGTGTCGGCACAGCTTTTCGGCGAGTTCTCGGTTAGCCCGTCCGCTGAATATCTTGAGTTCACGCATAACCCATCGCTCGCATTGTTTGGTCGACCAACTTCAGTTCGTCTGGATTGTTAATGGATAGCGACTCGCAATCCTTCAGGACTGGTAACGCTTCGACGGCACGTCCTGCTTGATGCAGAAGTCGAGCGCAATCGGTGAGGTAGTATTCGCCCTGCGCGTTGTCGTTACTGAGGTTTGACAACGCCCAAAGGAGGTCGGGGGTGGAGAATAGGTAAGTGCTCATGTTCACTTCCTTGATCTCTCGCTGGTCGTCTGTAGCATCCTTGTGCTCGACGATGCCAGTGAACTGTCCGGATTCATTTCGAACGATTCGGCCGAGCCCTTCCGGGTTTTCTTTCGTTAACGTGCCGAGCAGCAATGCGGGACGGGTTTCGTTGAATCGCTCGATCAGGTTTCGCAGGCTTTCCGCTTGAACGAGCGGTGAGTCGCCGGCGATGACGAGCGTCATGCCTGGGTGACCTTCGAGATGTTCGAGGCACATTTGGACGGCGTGGCCGGTGCCGAGTTGTTCGTTTTGTTCGGCGAACACGATGTCGGATTCGCCGCGAGTTTGCAGTTCATCGCGGACAGCCTGTTTTTCATAGCCGATAACCACAATCTTTTTACCGATCCCGGCCTGCGAGGCGGCATCCAGGACGAAATGGATCATCGGGCGATCAACGACTCGGCAGAGCACTTTGGGCAGGTCGCTGTTCATGCGAGTGCCTTTGCCGGCGGCCAGGATCACGGCCACGGGGGTGCTCTCGTGGGGACTAGTTCCGGAATTCATGGGGATGTGTGGGGGATACCAGATTTAAGAAGGAGAGGTCGGCGGCGTCCGGTGCCGCCCAATCGTCGTCTGTGGAGCCGGTTCGGACAAGGCGGTGTGGTGGGCGGAAATTCAGCATCGGATTTTTCGACAGATTCTCCAGATTCGCTCAAGTTTCCGTTCGGCTTGCTCTTGCTGCCGGTTTCACGCGGTTGCTAGTCTGACCGGAGACCCACGTCCTAGGATTGTTTCTCGTCGAAAGACTCAAAACGCACTTCAGAAATCGCAGCGAACACGACGATACAGAGGGTGTTCTCAATAATCTGCGCTTGCGAAGTCTCCACTGATTCTGACGGAATGCATCCTGGGACAAGGATTGCGGCGCTGGTAACCGAATTGAGAGTTGTCGATTTGACGACCCTAGCCGAACGCGGGAAATCCGTGTTTCGTGGGGGTGGTAGGCCGACTCGGTTGCCGCTTAGCCCAATTCTAAAACCGTTTCTGATGATCTCGCATCTATTGTCGCGCCGTTCGCCGTTCATTCGGTCCGGTACCCACGAAGGGTGACAATCGGGGTTATCAGGTTCCGCCTTCCTCCCAGGGAGCCAGTGAAGATGCAAATTTACGGACCGTTTCGTCTCTCGACTACACAAGCCGCCTCGCCATCGAGCAGCACTTCGGGTGCAGGCCGCGGCGCCAATCGACTCGCCACACCTGCCGCGGGGAAACCATCCGCCGCTCCCGTGGATCAATTGGATCTCTCGTCAGCAGCGAAAGCGTCCTCGACCAGTGCAACCAATCGATTGCAAGACACCTCTGCGGTAGCCGGTGGCGGTGAAATTCGCGTCGACCGGGTTGCCGATCTGCGTCGTCAAATTGCCCAAGGCAACTATGACACGCCAGAAAAGATGGATGCCGCTCTCGATCGTTTCCTCGACGGGCTCGCCTAAACACGCGACGGATGCATGAGATTCGCTCAACGAGCGAATCGTTTCCGCGAAATCCGGCGGCGTTGATGTGACGGCGCCGGTTCTATTCCAATGCCGGCCCGTGTTGAGGCCGACGGATTGCACCGGATGGTTCGATGCCCTCGATCAGGAGGGCGATTCGAATCTGCTCTGAAAATCCGGTGATCCGCCACATGCTGTTTGTCCGGGCCGTGGTAAATCGCGGCAGCTGTCCCGTTGGACGCTATTTTGCCGCTTGCAGCGATTCGAACGAGCGGAGTTCGTAGCCGACGCCGACGTAGTCGAGCAATTTGCACAATGCTCGGGCGGCAATGCCGAAACCATCGGGGCCGCTAAAGCCACCAAACTGGCCGCCTCCGCGGACGTGCGGTTCCAAGTCGATGAAGACGCCGTCGACGCCACGTGATGTCATGCGTTCGTGGAGTGTCGGCAAAAATCCTTTCAGGTCTCGCAGGATCGCCTCGTGGGCACTGTCGCCGCGGTCCGCCGGTACGAAGTGGCTGGCAGATTCTTCATCAACGTGATCGACGCGGCCGCCGAGGGTCGGATCGCTGTAGTCCTTGATGTGGAGCCATCCCAGGGACGGTTTCATCGCTTGATATTGCGCGTAAACCTGATCCGGGGTGAAGCCTTGCATGACGATATTGGCTCCGTCAAAGATCGTCACCATCGCGGGATGGTTCACCTTCGCGGCGATATCGGCAAGCAATTGGCCGGTTTGTCCGACCAAATTGGCTTCCACTTCCAGGCCAAAGGTCAGGCCGCGTGCATCGCAGGCTTCCGCGATCGCGCCGAGTTGTTCAACGACTTGGTCGATGTGGTCTTCGGGGCGGGTGCCCTTGGGGTGGTAGAACGAGAAACCTCTCAGCAATTTGGATCCGAACGCCTCGGCCCGATCGCAGGCCGTTTGCACGTCTTCGCGTAGATAGGTTTCAAACGGGATGAATTTGTTCGCCGTGCCGTCGTCGACGTCGCGAAGTTTGACTTTGCCGATCGGAGATCCGATGCTCGAAACCTTGAAGCCGTAGTCGGCGTGCATTTGCTGCAGCAGGCTGATTTCCGAATCCTCGAGCACCATCACGTTTTTGATACCGTTGCCGACATCGACAAAACGGATCGAATAGTACTGCAGTCCGATGGCCGCCAGGGCGGCGAATTGTTCGTTCGCCTTCTTGGTCATCGCGGATTCGTCGGCAAAACCACTCAACAATACGTTCGGTGCAGAATTCATCAAAAACATCTCGGGGGCAATGAGTTAACAAGAGGGCAAATAGTGTGCGATAATTCCTCACAAGAGTGAAGCCGCCTGATCCCTCTCCCGCCTGGCCAACCTGATGTCTGATCCGAGTGGTGTTTTGACGCCCGAGTATTTGCGAGCGTTCTGGTGTCGGCACGGGCGGTTGGTGTTGCTAGTCGCGGCTTTTGCGGTGCCGATCTTTGTCAACACGCCCCTGTTTGTTTTGCCGTTGGGTGATCAGATCCCGTTCAGTTCACCGGTTGGTGTCTGCTTTCAAATTCTGCAGCGGATGCCGTCGCTCATCACCAGCATCGCGATGCTGGTCTGGTTAGCGTGGCGAAAGGAGTGGGAACCGTCGGAGTCCCGGGCCGAGCTGATGTTCGTGGCTTTGTTTGCGGGAATCGTGCTGTTGCCGCTGTTTTGCAGCATCCTGAATACGTTCACCATTCTCTATTCGACGGGCACTTGGCGAGTCGCGATTGCCGAAACGTGGCGTTGGTGGGGTCCGCCGCAAATCTATTTCGACCTCATTCGTGTCGTGATGCAGGCGGCGATTGTGTTGGTCGCCCTTCGTGTCGCCGATCGGGTTTCGCCACGCAGCATCATCGAACCGGGGCGTGCGTGGCAGTCCCCTCCACGGCTGAATCTGACGATCCGATGGACCGCTGGCGTGACCATTAGCGTGGCGGTCGTGCTGTTCGCTACACGCTGGTTAGTCGGTCGATTTCAAGATGCGGAGCCGACACTGACCTTCGATTCGGTCGCGATATGGCTGGTGTCGCAGGTTTGGGGAATGCTCTCGATCGCGATCATCGTGTGTCTTGTTGCGAGAATCAGTCATCATTCGTTTGACGTTTTGGTTCCGGCCTTGGCAATGGTCTGTGGCGTGCACTTGGGGTTGATGTATACGGACTCGCAGATTTTGGGGCTGTTTCCCGACGGGTACGTTCTGCCGGGCGAATTCTCGCTGTTGGATCGGCTGCCGGTCGCGATCTCGTTGGTTCTGTCGGCTCAGGTCGTGTTTTGGTTATTTCGCAGCATCGGTCTTCCGATCCAGTACCGATCTCTGAAGGGTAGCGGGGGAGAAGACAGAGAGGACGATGCATGTGTCGAGGCCGTTTGACTTGACGATTGCCCGCGATCTGGGGCGATCGGCGTGCGAAAACCTTCTTTTTTCAATAGGATCGGCGATCGCGTCTTGATGATCAGTCGGCCCGTCGTCGCATCACGTCCGACGCGTCTCGGAATCGTCGCTGAGCGACAGGCGGCGGTTTGAGGCGAATTCGGTGGGGCGTATAGGGCACCGTTTCGAGGGTTTCGTCGCTCCATGGACCGGGCTGGGCTTGTGGCGTTTTTTGGCCTTCCATATCATGCCGCCCTGCGCTAGCTGTCTATCGTTGCGGTTTGATGCGCCACCGCAGCCCTTTAGTACAACCCCACCGGTGCCTGGATACCCTCCGTTGCTGTTTTTTTTGGACCCCTCATTTCTCGATCTCTTTGCCATGTTGCCTTCGCTCGATCGAGTCGTCGATGGTTTTTCGTGGATATTGTTGATCGGGCAGGAAGTGGGTGCGGGTGATCCCGCAGCCGGACCGCCGTCGCCGTTGCAGTTGTTTTTCAGCAGCCCGTTGCCGCTCATCGCCGGATTGGGGATGATTTGGTATCTGACGTGGTTTTTGCCTGAAAAACGCAAGCGTCAAGACGAGGCCACTCTGCTCGCTTCGCTCATGAAAAACGATCGTGTGATCACGATCGGAGGTTTGCACGGCACCGTGGTCTCGGCACCGGCGGACAGCGACGTGGTCACTCTCAAAATTGACGAAGCGGGGACCACCCGGGTCAAAGTCAATCGATCCGCCATCTCGGCGATCTCCGTTCACGCGAAGGGCAAGTCGCTCGATAAAGACGGCCGTCCTAGCAAAATTCCTGGTGGTGAATCACCGTCCAAAAACGCCTCCGACGAGGATTCGTCGGACTAGCTGACACTCATTCTCAAACCGCCAGCGGGCCTGTGGGCCGCGTCAATGATTGACGTTCAGCGCAGCCGCCAGCGAAAACCCACAACCGTCTTTCGAAAAATCACGATGGATCTCCCTTCCTCTCGCCTCGACTCGGTCTTTTCCTCCGCCACTTATTTCGCGTCGGATTCGATCTCTCTTCTTACCACCATCCTCGCCCAGACCGATTCCGCTGTCGCGGGCGAAGTGCGAGGCATCTCGGCACAGCAATGGCTCACGCTTCTCGTTGCAGCCGCGATCTTGATCCTGCCGTTCGTATTCGGTGGTTGGTTGGCTAAGCAGATCAAGATGCCAGGTTACGGCACCCGAATCGGTTTCATTCTCGTCGCGATCATCGGCAGCGGTGTCACGTTGTGGAACAAATTGCCCGGCCTCGGTGTTGACCTTCGCGGTGGAACGATTTTGGTTTACGAAATCGATCCGGAAAAGCAAAAAGAGCTGAAGGAAACCGGTTCTCCGATCACCAGCCAAGACTTGGTCGAGCCTTTGACCCGCCGGATCAACCCCTCCGGTACCCAGGAAATCGTGATTCGCCCCTATGGTGAATCCCAAATCGAAATCATCGTGCCTGCGGTCGACGACCGTGAAGTCGCACGAATCAAGAAGCTCGTCGAAGAAGCCGGTGTGCTGCGGTTCGCGATTCTGGCTAACCAAGTTGACCACCAAGCCATCATCAACGCGGCGATCGATCAAGCGGAATCGGACGACCCGGCGATCGCGACTCAGGTCAAGGTCGGCGACATCGAAGACGGTCTTTACGGACGATGGGTCAAGTTGGGCCGTGAGTCGAAACCAAACGCGGACGGCATTCGCCCGCTGCGGATGTCCACCCAAGGCACCCTGATCCGAAACCCTAACAACGGCAAGATTCTCGAGTTGCCGTCTGAACTGCTCGGCCGTGACGAAGAAATCAAAGTCGCCAAGTGGCTCAAGACACAGCCGTTTTCCGAAATCGAAGTGTTGATGGTGATCAACCCGCTGCTCGATATTCAAGGAAGCGACCTTTCGTACGCCGCCAGCACGTTCGATGAAAATGGCGGTCCCGCGGTCGCGTTTAACCTGACCGATTTTGGTTCGGGACGTTTCCGTGCACTCACCCAGAACAACTCGCCCGAAGGGACTCGCAAGCGTCAGCTCGGAATCATCCTCGACGATACGTTGCTGTCGGCTCCGAATATTTTGCAAGCCATTTCCAAGGAAGGCCGGATCACCGGTAACTTCACGCGGGAAGAAGTGGACGGACTCGTCCAGATCCTCAAAGCCGGGCAATTGCCAGCTACGGTGACCAAGCAACCGATCGCCGAAAACCAAATCGACGCGACTCTCGGGGCAGACACGATCCAAAAGGGTGTGTTCTCGATCGGTCTCTCGCTCGGATTGGTCTTGGTGTTCATTCTGTACTACTACCGATTCTCAGGTGTGATCGCGTGCATCGCGTTGATCATGAACCTGATGATGATTCTCGCCACGATGGTCTTCATCAACCAACCGCTGACCCTGCCTGGGCTCGCCGGTTTGGTTTTGACCGTCGGTATGTCGGTTGACGCCAACGTGCTGATTTTCGAACGGATCCGCGAGGAGCTGAAAAAAGGTGCCAAGGATCGGATGGCGATTCGAAACGGTTTCGCCCGCGCGACGACGACCATTGTTGACGCTAACCTCACGACGTTGATTACGGCGATCGTGCTTTATGCGATCGGTACTGACCAAATTCGCGGATTCGCCGTCACGTTGATCCTCGGTATCATGTTCTCGATGTTCACCGCGATTTATGTTTCGCGAACCCTGTTCGACCTCGCCGAACGCCGTGGAATGTTGTCACTGTCGATGTCCGACACCGTTAATTCGGTACGGGCGGCAATGTCGGGCGGCGGTGAATTCGATTTCATGGCACGCGGCCGGATGATGTTGTTCGTGTCGTCGGTTCTCGTCGCTGCCGGTTTGGTCGCGCTGTTCTTCCGCGGCCAAGGTATCTTCGATATCGATTTTGCGGGTGGCTCATCGGTTCAGTTCCGGCTTGATGCTCCTACCGAGACCGAGGAAGTTCGTCGGATCGTTTCGGCCGCATTTGAAGATAGCGGTGACGAGAAAATTCAGTTCACCGTCAACGGTGTGAGCATGGAAGGTGCCGCCGAAAACACGATCTTCAAAGTTGATTCATCGGTCGACCAAGTGGATCTGCTTAAGAAAGCGATTCAAGACGGGTTCGCTAAGGAAACAAGCGTCGGATTGTCGACTTATCAAGTCGATATCACGCCTGCCGACTTGGGACCTGGCACGGTCGATGAAGCTGGTCAACCCGTTTCGGAATCCACCGGTGCGACCGCCTCACCTGACGTGAGTGATCAGTCGCAGTACGAGCGATTGAGCAACGGCGTGATGCTGACCGCATTCCAAGCCACCGAAGAAACAACCGAAGAAGTCGCCGCTGAGGACGCCGAAGCTGAAGACGAAACGCCGGAAATGCGTGATGTCCAATTGCCAGGGTTTGCCTACAGCACCTCGGACATTTCGCTCGGTATCGAAGGCAGCGAGAAAAACGCCGTCATCAGTGAAGACGGTTTGATGGACGCAATCATGCAAGCCGCCGAGGTGGCTGGTGTTCCGTTGAACCAACGCGGTGTGCGGCTCCGGCCTCTTGGCGAAGGTACCGACGAATGGGCCGGCGGGTCTGCTTTGCCATACTCGCAGTGGCGAGTCCAGTTGCCACTGACCGGCGACAAGGCGATTGCTGTTATGGCACAACTCGAGAAGAAGCTCGGCAGCGATCCGGTGTGGATCAGCAGTAGCAGCGTGGGGGCTCGTGTCGCAGGTGACATGATCAGCCGTGCTCTGGGTGCGTTGTTTGCCTCGCTGTTGTGCATCATCGGTTATATCTGGTTCCGATTCCAACGCGTGATCTACGGCGTCGCCGCTGTGGTGGCGTTGGTGCACGACGTGTTGATCACCCTCGGGGCGATCGCGGTCAGCTACTGGGCCGCCGGTGCACTCGGGTTCCTTTTGATCGATCCGTTCAAAATCTCGTTGACGGTCGTCGCCGCCTTGCTGACGATCATCGGTTACTCGCTCAACGATACGATCGTTGTGTTCGACCGGATTCGTGAGACGAAGGGCAAGGCTCCTCGTTTGACAGGCGACATGATTAACTCGAGTATCAACCAAACGCTCAGCCGAACCTTGTTGACGTCGGTCACGACGTTGATCGTGGTGGTGTTGTTGTACGCGATGGGCGGAGAAGGCATCCACGCGTTCGCCTTTGCCTTGGTCGTCGGCGTTGTGGTCGGTACGTACAGTTCGATGTTCATCGCCAGCCCTGTGCTGTTGTTCCTCGTCAATCGCCGGGAAAAGAAAGACGCTCTGGCGGCACAATCCCGCTGAGTCGGTCGATTGGCCCCGGTTTTATCCTCATCGCGTGTGGCGAATCGCTAACACGCGTGAGGCAAGCCTTTCCGGTACCGGTCGTCGCGAGATGGCCGTTTGGGTACGCGGGATGTTACGGTCGCGTGCTGCGGCGGGGTGGTCTAGCGGGATCCAGCATTTAGCGATCCATCCACAATCGGAATCGTGAACAAGGGATCAGGCAATCGCTCGCCGATACCTCGGTTTGCTAAGCAGGTACATAGAAGTGATTCGGTAGAACGAGAATTCCGCTGACCGTGATCGGTTCGGCGTAGGCCGGACCAAGGAGCCTAAGCGACGCAGTTCCGGCACGACTGAGCAAGTGAACGCCGGAACTCGCAAAGCCTCGGTCCGGCCAACAGTTCGCGGCAGTTTCGCCAGATGATTCCTGCCTACCTGCTAAGCGTCACCCAGTTTTAGACACATGCTCAAGGGGCTATCGAAT
>NZ_JAMQBK010000082.1:48772-50501 GCF_023701485.1 Aporhodopirellula aestuarii | reverse complement strand
AACAAACGGGACATACCCCGGCTTCACTCCCACTTCCCGGACGAAGATGACTTCCGCGGAAAATCGGCGGTCGCGACCCACTCTAAGACTTAGCCAACTGGCCCTGAAGATTGCTCGATATGAACTTCGAGCAATGGAAGGTTCCACCGAATTTGCCGCCGTACCCAAAAAAGATCGGCGAGTAAACTATCTGTTTGGAACAAGCCTGTTTTGTGACGGGGAACAGCGCTGAGAATGCACACTATTTCCGTAGGATTCGAATGATGAGAAATGTCATGTGGGCTACGTTCAGCACAATCGTTCTTCTGCTTGCTTCGACGGGAATCGCTTCCGCACAGGGGGCGCTGCACGCTCGCGCATTACCCTTCAGCGGAACCTGGGGAGTTCGTATTCTTCTTCCCACGGCATACGACAAAAACGATTCAGTGAATGCTGAAAACTTCGACGTCGATGCGTTTATGGAACAAGTCGATCAGTTAACCTCCATCAATCATGTCATGATCAATATCGGCCGGGGGCATCAAGCCAGTTGGTATTCTTCTCCCTATCCGAAAATGGAAGCGATCATGGGAAGTGATCTCTTTCCAAAACGCGACTTTTTCGGCGAGATGGTGGATGCGTTAAAGGCCAGAAACCTCAAAGTGCTCGTCTATTTTAGTGTGACCGGCATGGATCGCGGCTATCTCACAAAAGAGCAAATGGCCAAATGGAGAGCTTATCTCGCTTCGGCCGGATTAACCCATAACGAGGGCGTGGCCCAAATGATGGAGTACTATTCTCTGAAGTATGGTGACAAAATCGACGGGTGGTGGGTCGATCGTGTTACGCCAAAAACCACGGATGCAGAGAAATCACGCTTCGCGAACGCACTTCGTGCAGGCAATCCGAATGCCATGGTTACGATGCATACCAAAGTCGGTTATCCAATCAGACAGGGAACCCCGGAATGCGATTATACCGCGGGACACCCCGTTCCGATGATAACTCAGCCACCATGGACGTTGGCTAATGTGGCCATGGTCGAAAACATTGAAGCCGGGCCCTGGATGAACCAAAGCGGAGAACCTGATGACCGCGAAGGAACAGCTCTCGGGGCCATTTTCATGCCGTTTCAGGAACAATGGCGAAACGGAAAGGCGGGTTTTCCGACCGACCAAGCGATTCAATGGACAACACGGACGATGGACGCAGGCGGCATGTATACGTGGGCTGTTGCGCGCGAAGGCAATGGATTTGCATTGCCTCAATTCAAGCAATTAGTCGAGATCAACGCTGCGATTGAACGAAGAAACGCGCATTAGCGCCGACGTGCAATTCGTGCTGACAACACTTCGGCGCTGATCAACGTGTCGGTGCAGAAGAAGTATTGATCGCGATGCGTTGAAAAGCGGATGGGTCGAGCGGTTTGGTGAGGCTCAACTATCGAAGCACCGCCGAAGCGGTTTAGTCTTCGATCACGAACCTAACGGCAGCGAAGACGAGAATCAATCGATTGGCCGTGTCGCGATGACGCATTATCGATGACGATGGATCCAACTGCTTTCAACTCACTGACGCGCGAATCATGGCGGCTTTTTTGCTTGGTTTTGTAACCGTGAGAATTCACCACTCTCACGCAGGCAAGCCGCTTTTGTCTATCCCAATCTGACAACTCGGCATGCCGCGAAAGCGGAAAGGACTGAGCTAAGCAGGAACATAGAAGTGATTCGGTACAACGACAATTCCGCTG
>NZ_JAMQBK010000082.1:0-48753 GCF_023701485.1 Aporhodopirellula aestuarii | reverse complement strand
CCAGATGATTCCTGCATACCTGCTTGCAGAGTTCAATCCCCTTCTCCGCGATAAGGTCGAGGACCTGTTGTCAGAGAGGGAAAAAGGGAATGCCGTCCATCCAGGCCACAGCTTCCGGCCCAGTTGGGCTCGGAAGTTGTAGACCTGGAAAGGGTGAGGTTGTTAGCGTCTACAAGTGGTCGACCAAAAAGGCATCTCTACTCCTGAGTTGGCGTTTTGTCCGGATCCGTTTTGTCAAATACCATCTCAGGATGCGCGTCCATATAGGCTTTGATTTCGTCTGTATTTGTCGTTACGGACGGTTCGGGACTCCCACATCCAGCGGCGTGGAACAAGCCGAAAACAACACACATCATCAACAGGAAGCGATTCATCAACGAAACACCAAACGGCAAAGGACTTGAAAGAAGGGAAGGGCAATCAGTTGAGCGTTAGAACTCGCTCGTCGTCTCCCCGGAGGCCCGGGTGCCAAGAGCTCCCCACAACCCGTAGGGGCTTGGAATGCCAGGGACTGCGGAAGGGGAGTGCAGGGAGTGAATCCCAACCTGTCCGAGGCTAGCGTCACCTGATTCGATGGAGTCGGTTACAAATTTCACCGCCCCATCACCCATCAGCACATGCACACCGCCTTGGTGACGACTGCTCGGCGGTGCCACCACGATCGAGATCGCGTTGGAGTTACCACAGAGTTCGGCATTGGGTGGCAAAATAGTGAACACTTGCGTGTAGACCGGGAGTAGCGATGCCCACTTATAGCCACGCCTTTCCTCAACGCTCACGAACAAGGTGTTCGGTGTTGGGGTACTAGACCAAAACTGGGGTCGGGTGGCGTCGATGCTGACCCGGCAACCTAGGTTCCCACCTGCGCTGATGATATTGCCGGACCCCAGAGCCATGATTTGAGTTCGTTTGTCCTGATCGCCTAAGTCCGTCGTGATCTCTCCGGCGAAAATGGTATTCGACAGGCCATCAAGACAGTCGCGAAAGCCGGTTTTAAATTGGACTGCAAACGCGCCCCGCATCGATGCCTTCGCTCGATCGTAAGTCGTTCCGTTGGGCGCGCCCGACAATCGGTTTAGCGCACCTCCAAAACTCGTGTCTGTTGAGTCCCCGACGCAGACGGCATAGTTGGTGCGACCTTGAGCAGGCAGCCCCTGGCCAGGATCACTTGGGCAACGCAAGGATGGAACGTTGGTAACCCATGGATCGTAAGTACCTTGTGTGCCGTAATTGGTCAGCGATGTGTTTGGCCACGGCCCCATCGGATTATAGGTCTTGGCTGTTCCGGAAACGTCAACCAGAAACGGGTTGCTGATCTGTTCCCACAAGGCCTGCTGCTCGATAAAGGGCATGAGGCCAACCAATGCGGAGAGTTCAATCCGGTTGTTTCCGCGAGAATCACTTGCGGCTTTGCCAGCATCAGCCCCTTTCGTGCCGGTACCTTGAGTAGGCAACTGATTGTAAGTTGCGTGGTAATTGTGAATCCCAAGTCCGATTTGTTTGAAGTTGTTACTGCAACTCATTCGACGTGCCGCCTCGCGGGCTGCCTGGACTGCTGGCAGAAGCAGACCTACGAGGACTCCGATAATTGCAATAACCACGAGCAGTTCAACCAACGTGAAGCCCTTCGGCTCATTTCGTTTCCACATCATCTGTAGCACCGTGAAGAAAATTTGCCGCGTCGTTGCGAGAGAAGAGTGCTTGAACAGAACAAGCATGCTGACGCTTTATTTGGTGTAACCACGCAAGTTGCTTTCCTGCATTTCAGGAGGGAAAAAGCGTACGTACACCTCATTGCGCAAAAAATAGGAATCGCGCTCAGACTGGTATTGGAAAATTCAGTTGGCATTCTGAGATTATGCGCACATCTTTTCGCGAGCCATCCAAAGCCTGTTTCGAGGGCACCCACCCGTGGCGTCACGAGGACCCTCTAACCAAAGCAAGGCGTCTCGTGAGGTGGCCTCTTCGGTGCTTCCCAAACCGACCCCTGCTCGCATCGGGTGGCAAGTGAGTAGCCGAACGTTCCGCGGTCGGAAGATGGTGAAGTACCAGCGCGGAGCGTTCGGGCACACTGATCCAACAAGGAGCGGACGGATTCACGCAGTGGCTCAGGACTGGAAGGAAAAAGAATGTGGGCGAACGCTCCGCGGTCGCTGCACTCGCACCAGAGAACCCGGCCGCGGAGCGTTCGGCCACACTGTTCCGGCAAGGAGGGGACGGATTCGCGCGGTCGCTGTACTCGCACCAGAGAAGCCGACTTCGAAGCGTTCGGCCACGTTGCTGAATCTTGCGACGGTGGGGGACTGATCTTGACAGCGGGTGATTAAAAAACGAATGCTGCGGCAGCAGGGGCGGTGATCTTGAATGGTTCTTGCGAAATTCGCTTAAAAAACAGTTGCCGGTGCTCGACTCAAACTTCCTCTATCGTTTCAACACTGAATCTCCGATGCGGATGGTTCATGCTGCTGTCCTCATCGCCTGCGTCGTATTGGCGGCGGGGAATTTGTCGGCTCAGAATGCCGCCGACCCCTACGCGACCAGCGGATACGCGACGCCCGGGGCAGGCTATGGGCTCCCCGCAACTAACATCTTTACGTTTCCTCCCGCTTGGCTGACCGCGAGTCGATCGGCTGGCGGATCGTCCGGATACACTGGGATTCCCAGTGTCGGCTCACTCATCGGCGTCAAGCCCGCCAATTGTTTATGGCTCCGTGGCGAGTATTTGCACTGGTGGACCGAAGGCATGCAGACACCTGCCTTGGCCACAACGAGCCCGGACGGGACCGCCCAAGACGAAGCCGGGGTGCTCGGATTCGATAACACAACGGTGCTGTTTGGTGGCGGGAAGATCAACGACGATTCCACGTCCGGCATACGGCTCAAAGGCGGCTTTTTCCTGACATCGACCGCGGCATTCGGAATCGAAGGCGAGTATTTTTCGCTCAAGGAACACAACGACGGCTTCTCCGGAGGCACCGGTAGGCAAATCCTGGCTCGCCCCTTTTATGACACGGACGCCGATCAACAAACTTCGCAATTGATCGACTACCCCGGGCTGGTCGACGGCAGTTTAGGGATCGGTTCGGATTCGGATTTGACTTCGTATCTGATCGCGGGTCGCGCCTCGCTCTGCCCCACCTGTGGTGGAAACTGCGTCGCCTGTCGCAATACCGATCGCGTCGATTGGATTGTCGGATACCGCCATATTCGCTTGGAAGACGGGCTTTCGTTCTCCGAAAATCTCGAGTCGCTCGATCCAGCGGCCCCTGGGACGATTCAGCTGAGCGATCACTTTCGGACGACGAATGAATTCGATGGGCTTCAACTGGGAGTCGCTTATCAAGCGAATCTCACTCGCATTTGGCTGGAGTCACTTCTCCGCGTCGCCGTCGGTCGAAACACGCAAACGGTCAGCATCGGCGGTCAGTCGGCAGTCACCGAACTCGGGGTTACCGAAAACTACTCCGGCGGATTGTTGGCGCAACGCTTCAATTCGGGCTCGTACGAACGCGATGAATTAACGATGATTCCCGAAATCGGTCTCACCTTGGGCGTCCGAATTTTTGACTGGATGCACGCGACGGCTGGATACACGCTAGTCTATCTGCCTGCAGTCGTTCGCGCCGGTGACCAAATCGATACCGATATCAATCCCAACTTATTGGCGCCTCCGATCGATCCGCTGACCGGTTCGCGGCGTCCAGAATTTAGGTACGTCGAAAGTGACTACTACGCTCAAGGCCTCAGCCTCGGACTGCAACTCCAGTTCTAGGCATCGGGGCTCTTCTCACCCCATGCCGACTGTGTCTTCTCCCAGCCAACCTGCACCGGAAACCGAAAACCTCGATCGCAAGATCCGAGAGGTTTGGATCTCCGCATCCCCGAAGGCTGGCAGCGGCGCGGGACGACATCAAATTGACCGCTTGGTGACCCGGCTCCGCGGCAATGGCATCGATTGTCACGTCACCCACAGTATCGAAGCGTTGCAAAAGCGCATCGCCGACCCGTCCACCTCGACAGCCCATTTTGCGGTCGTCGCCGCAGGAGGTGACGGCACCGTCGCCCTGATTGCTCAAAATATTCCACGCGAGATTCCGATCGTTCCGATGCCGATGGGCACGGAAAATCTGCTCGCCCGCCACTGGGGATTTTCGCCCGACGCCGTCGACGTCGCCGCGACAATCGAACGGGGCGAACGATTCGTGATGGACGCCGGGCTCGCCAACGGTCGGCTGTTTCTCGTCATGGTCACCGCCGGGATGGACGCAGAAGTCGTCCGCGGAATGCATCTAACGCGCCGCGGTCACATTCGCAGATGGAGTTACACGCGACCGATTCTCCGTGCGATTTCTCGATACGCCTACCCATTGATCCGGTCCGTCGAAGCGGTCACGCCCGCACCCGAGCCGGGCAGCGAGACAACCATCTCCGCCGACACTGACGATATTCAGCAACCGCCGATCGAGGCGTGTTGGATGATGGCGTTTAACTTGCCTCGTTACGCCGCCGGTCTCGGGATTGAGCCCAACGCGAAACCCGATGATGGTTTGCTCGACGTGATCGCAATGCGTCGCGGTTTTTTTTGGAGCGGCCTTAACTACCTCGCTCGAATCAAGCTCGGCTGGCACCTTTCGCACCCCGACGTTAGCCGCCGCAGAGTCCGCCGGGTCACCTGGACGGCACCGACACGCGTGCCCTATCAAGTCGATGGTGACTACGCGGGACGGCTTCCCGTGGAAATCGAAGTCCTCCCTGCTCGCGTAACGTTGTTGCGTCCAGCGATTGCGTAAGCGGCTCGTCGTTTCGACCTTCCGAGCGACACAAACTTGTTAGTTCTGTCGGTGCGGTCCAAACGACATGATCAGATGCTTACCATCGGGCGTGTAGATCGGGTCGCGGGCAACGACTTTGTCTGGGATGCCCTCGAATAACACGTAGGGTTCTGATTCGTCGGTCGGTACCGCCACGGGAATCATTCGCCCTTCCGAAATTCCGGTAACAAGCACCGCCGCGCCGCTGGGATGCCAGTCGAAAGATGCACCGTCGGCGACCCACGGCCCATCGACTGGCGGAAGCAGAAACCTCAGGCTCGAGATTCCTTCGTCGACCTGGATCACTGCCGACGCGCTTCCGCTGCCGTCTTTCAGCGTGCCACCGAAAGCGACAACTCGCTCGTCGCCTTTGCTCCATTCAAAATGAAAGCTTAGATTGGAGAATGGTGATTCCTCAGGGCTGAATACATTTGTTGTTTTGCCGCTCGCGACATCGTAAAGACGCAAGCAGGTCTTGGGCACCGTTTCACCGTTGTCATCAATCCCTCCGTGAAAGACGATCGATCTGCCATCAGGCGACCATCTCCCGCCCCACGCGCTGCGGTCGGCCAACATCTTCTTGTTGGTGCCGTCGACGCCCATCATCCAGATTGACATTCCCTTGGCTCCATCTTGTTTGGCGTATTTGGGCGGACGGCTGACCACCAGTTTCGTGCCATCGGGGGAAAACGACGGCATCACGCCATCGGAAATGTCACGGGCATTCTCGCCTTGGATGTCAACAACGATGATGCGAGATTCTTGCCACGTGAAGTCTTCGCTGGCCGTCCAAGCATCGAACGCGACACGCTCGCCGTCTGCGGAAACCTCAGGTGTCCCTTGGCGATCGAACTGATGTCGTAAAGACACGTCTGCAACAAGTGGACGAATGGGTG
The DNA here is from genome assembly GCF_023701485.1 of Aporhodopirellula aestuarii. Taxonomy (GTDB): domain Bacteria; phylum Planctomycetota; class Planctomycetia; order Pirellulales; family Pirellulaceae; genus Rhodopirellula; species Rhodopirellula aestuarii. The sequence continues at coordinate 43,046 of NZ_JAMQBK010000082.1, read as the reverse complement.
TGCCGTCCTCTGCGCAGTAGTGGAGCAGCAATCGATGGGGATGCAAAAAGTCCACGTCGATGGAACCGTCCTCGGCGTTCGCAGGTGGGGCAATCAAAAGCAGGATCAACACATAGAGCGAGCAAGGTAGTCGTCTCATTCTCATTCCTTAAATACTCCGCATGTTAACGAAAAGAAGCTGGCCAGTTTTGCGCCAAGCAATTGTTCGCAAGCAAGATCACGACTCTTTGTCATCTCGCCTTGTGCTATGACGTTGCAGTCGGTCCACAACGGTCACTGGGCAAGGTATCACAATTCCAATCGTCCTGCCGAAGATGAACTCAAGATGACACCATGCCGATCGGCGTGATGATGTTGAGGACCATCGCACCACTGCCTGCGGCGAGGAAGACGAAGCTGGATTTCCGCATTTGCAGATGGGGCAATGGGGGCAACATGATAGCGGTGCAAGCAGCCACGGCGAGCCAGCTGCTCGCCCACTGACGCGACCTCAACGCGAGATGCAAACCGGTCTGCGAAAACGCCTCGCTGATTGCGACCAGATTCGGAATCGTCAACGCCAGGTAGTTCGCGACGAACGTCCCCATTGCTAACGTCGACGTAAGTTAGAAGCGACACGGTGAGGCCATGCTTGAAATCGACTTCATGCACGCCTGCCCGCCACCGCTACGTCCGCCACGTTTGCCGATCGCGATCTCCTGTGTGAATTTGTCGCAGGCGTTTCAAAAATACCGATCACGTTGGCGCGGGTCGGTCCAACACTCGCGTGTCCGGGTCGGCTAGACTCTTGACTGCGAAGTGCACAGACTCGAAGATGCGGCGATCGATTTGGAAACCGCGATTCGTTCGTCCTGCTCGCTTTTTGGTGAAAAAATGACCTGTGTCGGCCATCCGGTTCGGGCAGGATTGATAACTAACGCTGAACATAGTTGTGTGGTGCGATCGGGTTGGAAACGCTCTCGGAATTCACGTGCGAATTGTCGGAGTCTCGCTTTCAGAATGGCGTCTGCAGTTCAAGGACGTGGATTCGTTGGCAAGTCAGGTTCGGCTTTGCGTCCAACAGGACATCGCCACTTTGCGCAAGAATATCGTCAATCACCGGTCAAATTTAGCTGTCTGCGCCAGCAGGTGGATCACCGGCGTTTCGCACACTTGTGCGAGCGTTGTTACGTCGACGTTTCGCCTTCCCATTAAGTGCTCGTCTTTTTGCTTCTCTTGGTTGTTTAGAAATCTCATGGTTCAGACATGAATAGAGCATGGTCTAGTTTCGTTGCCGGTCTATTAATCGGCGTGCTCGTGGCGACCGTGGGTTTCGCCAGTTTTCTGCGTCATCAAAGTTCCAGTGGCGGTGGTCGTGCCGATCAAAAGGTGCTCAAACTCGGCCATGGTCTCGACACCAATCACCCGGTTCACGTGGCGATGGAGTCGATGAAGACGCGGCTCGAAGCACTATCCGGCGGAACGATGACTGTTGACATTTACCCCAGTGCCGTGCTGGGGTCGGAAACCGAGTGCATCGAACAGCTTCAGAATGGCTCGCTGGCGATGACTAAGACTTCCGCTGCTGCACTCGAAAACTTCATTCCGACGATGGCCGTGTTCAGTCTCCCGTACGTGTTTCGTGATGAAGCTCATTATTGGAATGTGCTCGAAGGCGACGTGGGTGAGGAACTGCTCGGTGCGGGCGAGAGCAAGTACCTTCGCGGTCTGTGTTACTACGACGCTGGTAGCCGAAACTTTTACACCAAGACCGACCCCATCCGCACTCCGGATGACCTGAAAGGCAAAAAAATCCGCGTGATGAACAGTGCCACAGCGATCGATATGGTCAAGGCGATGGGCGGAGCCCCCACGCCGATCGCATGGGGTGAACTCTATTCGGCGCTGGCCCAAGGCACGGTCGATGGCGCCGAAAACAACGCGCCAAGCTTTTCGACAAACAAGCACTATGAGGTCTGTAAGCATTTCTCACTCGATGGCCATTCCCGGATCCCCGACATGCTTTTGATGAGTCTGCCGGTATGGAATCGGCTGTCGGAACAAGAGCAGAAATGGCTCCAGCAAGCGGCAAACGAATCAGCTGAATTGCAACGAGAACTTTGGCGAAAAGAAACCGAAGCGGCCCTGCAAAAAGCCAAAGAAGAAGGCGTCACGATTTACGACGTCGATGTCGACGCTTTCGCAGCCAAAGTGCAGCCGATGCTCGAACGCATCGACAATGCGGAAATCAAAGCGATGCTCGAACGAATCGAAAACGTGAACTAGAGCGTGAAATAACATGCATCGTTTAATGAAAAATGTTGTGAGTGGTCTGACCGTGTTCTTGCAGTGGTTGTTGATCGCTGCGATGACACTACTCGTCTTTGACGTCGTTTGGGGAGTCCTCACGCGTTACGTCGGTGGCGAACAAGCGAGCTGGACGGAGGAACTCGCTCGATTCTTGCTTATTTGGGTTGCACTTCTCGGCGGCGCCGTCGCTTTCGAAACTAAGAGCCACCTTGGCGTGGATTACTTTGTCGCCAAGTTTGAAGAGAGCGTCCGCAAGAGTGTGAAATTGTTCAGCCATGTCGTCGTGCTGTTTTTTGCGGTCTCGATCTTCATCATCGGCGGCGGACGAGTTGTTTACGACGCACTCGCGCTTGATCAGACGACACCCGCATTGGGTTGGAAGATGGGACACATCTATCTCGCTATCCCGATCGCTGGATTTTTCATGACGCTCTTCACTGTTAGCAATCTCATGGAAACGCTCCTGTCGAGTGGCCATGAAGAGCCCGGGAAGGTGGACTGATGGGTAGCGTCGCTGTCATTCTGATCGTGACTTTCGCGGTCCTGCTCGTTCTCGATGTGCCGATCGCCGTTGCGATTGCACTGGCAAGTTTTGTGGCAATTGTTGCCGAAGGCTCCGACCCGTCTGTGGTCCTGGCGTCTCGGATGGTCAGCGGGGTCAATAGTTTTGCCCTCCTGGCGATCCCGTTCTTTATTCTTTCAGGCCACCTGATGGGCAAAGGCGGGTTGGCTCGGCGGCTGATTGATTTTGCTGCCACACTCGTCGGGCGATTGCCGGGTGGGCTGGGGTATGTCAACACGTTGACGTGCATGTTGTTTGGTTCGATTTCCGGGTCCGCTGCTGCCGCGGTTTCCTCGGTCGGTGGATTCATGATTCCGGAAATGAATCGGAAGGGTTACGCCTGCGAATTCAACGTGGCGGTCACCACGACGGCTGCGACGACGGGGCTGATGATCCCGCCGAGTAACATCATGATTGTCTATTCAGTGGCGGCAGGTTCGGTTTCGATCGCCGCGATGTTCATGGCCGGCGTCTTTCCCGGTGTGTTATCCGGATTGTTCATCATGCTGGTCGCCGGAGTCATTTCGATTTTCGCCGGGTATCGCGGCGAAGTGATTGAGATGCCGAAATGGAAACCCGTGGTCGCCACAACAGTGATCGCGGGCTTGCTCGTCACGGCCATCCTTTCACCTCGCATTGGCGTGACGGCTGCCTTGGCACTTTGCGGGGTGCTCTCTGCCGTGTGCTTGGCTTGTTTCACAACATTCAGACGGGCTTTCTTTACCCTGCTGTTGATTATCATCGTGATCGGCGGAATCCTCGGTGGGATCTTCACGGCGACGGAAGCGGCCGCGATCGCGGTGGTTTACTCGTTCGTGCTTTCCGTGCTGGTGTATCGCGAAATCAAATTTTCCGAATTACCCACCATCGTGCTGGAGTCCGGTATTACCACCGCGGTCGTCATGCTGCTGATCGGAGCCAGCTCGGGAATGAGCTGGATCATGACGATGGCCAACATTCCGCAAACCGTGAGCGCAGCCCTGTTGGACGTTTCTGACAACCCGTTGGTCATTCTGTTGCTGATCAACTTGCTGCTGATCCTGGTCGGGACGTTCATGGACATGACGCCAGCGGTCCTGATTTTTACACCGATATTCTTGCCCGTGGTCACGACGCTCGGCATGCACCCGGTTCACTTTGGAATCATGATGATTGCCAACCTCTGCATCGGATTGTGCACTCCACCGGTGGGCACATGCCTGTTCATCGGCTGTGGCGTTGGAAAGACATCGATAGCCAAAGTCACGCCGACAATGCTTCCGTTTTTTGGGGCGATGGTGATGGCTTTGATGGTCATCACCTACGTGCCGTCGGTGTCGCTGTGGCTGCCCGTTCAAACAAAACAACTCAAAGCGGCTGAAGTGGAGAAAGCGTTTTTCATGTCTGAGTCGCCGTGACGCTGCTGCCCGGGCTGACGCTGGAACGTCAGCACAAGAATTCATTTACATTTGGTTTATGTACCGAGATATCGTTCGAGTCGAGAACGTTTGATTGAAAGAGAAAAACTGATGCACAACATGAAATTGCGATTCGCCTTCATTGCGTTAATGCTGGTGAGCGGCCAGGGGTTTGCCGAGGGCATTTACCACGACGGTTGGATCGACCGTAATAAGAATGGCGAGATGGATCCCTACGAGAATCCGAAACTCTCCATCGATGAGCGGGTGGCCGACTTGATCGGTCGCATGAGCGTCGACGAAAAAACCGCGCAGATGGGAACCATCTACGGACACAAGCGTGTTCTCAAAACAACTCATCCGACCGAAGAGTGGAAGAAACGCGTTTGGAAAGATGGCATCGCGAACATCGACGAACATGCCAACGGTGTTCGCGAAGTGATGGACATGACTGGGCATGCGGAACATGCCGATCTGCTGAACCTGATTCAGCGTTGGTTTATCGAAGAAACTCGTTTGGGCATTCCTGTCGATTTTACCAACGAAGGCATCCGCGGCCTCTGTCACACCCTGGCTAGCAACTTCCCGAGCCAACTCGCGATCGGAGCGACTTGGGATCGCGAACTCGTGCGTCGCATCGGTGAAATCACTGGGAGGGAGGCGAAAGCGTTGGGATACACGAACATCTATTCGCCCATTCTCGATGTGGTTCGCGACCCGCGCTGGGGACGCACCATCGAATGTTATGGCGAGTCTCCCTACCTCGTGGGTGAGTTGGGCAAAGAACAGACGCTTGGGTTGCAATCGCAAGGCGTCGCATCGACGGTCAAACACTTCGCTGCCTACAGCACGCCTCATGGCGGTCGGGACGGACGTGCTCGTACGGATCCCCAGATTCCGTACCGAGACATGCAAGAAATTTTGATGCATCCGTTCGAAAAGGTGATCACCGAGGCGCATCCCAAGGGTGCGATGAGTTCTTACAACACTTACGACGGCATCCCTGTCACGGGCAGCCACTACTTTCTCACCGAATTGTTGCGAGACACGTATGGCTTCAAAGGCTACGTCGTATCCGACAGCGGTGCGGTCTCTCGGTTGCATGAACAACACGAAGTCGCAGAAGACTTTGAGGATGCGATCGCTCAAGCCGTCAACGCGGGCTTGAATGTTCGGACAAACTTCAAGAAAGCCGAAGACTTTATTTTGCCGCTGCGCAAAGTGGTCGCGGACGGCCGCATTACCCAAGAGACGCTTGACGCCCGCGTGGCCGACGTTTTGCGAGTGAAGTTTGAACTAGGGCTGTTTGATGCTCCATTCGTTGACGCTGAGGCGGCTCCGAGCATCGTGCATAGCGAAGCGAACGCCGAGACAACGCTGCGTGCGGCACGCGAAGCAATGGTGCTGCTCAAGAACGACGGCATCCTACCGCTCAGCGCTGAGTCCTGCGGCACGGTTCTCGTCACCGGTCCGGCTTCCGACGACGCATCGCCGATGATCAGTCGATACGGACCCGGCACCTCCGATGTTATCACTCCCTTGGCAGGTATCAAAGCGTTCCTCGGCGATCGTGCCGATGTGATTCACTCCGAAGGCGTTGCTTACTACGACGCGACGTTCCCCGGTTCAGGCATCTTGCCCCAGCCGCCTAACGAAGAAGAACAAGCCAAACTGGATCAAGCGATTGAGGCGGCCAAGAATGCAGACGTGATCATCGCTGTGATGGGCGATAACGATGATACCGTCGGTGAATCACGATCGCGTACCGATCTGAACTTGCCCGGCCACCAGGACTTGCTCGTTCAAGAGATGGTAAAAACAGGCAAGCCCGTCATTGTCGTTTTGATGATTGGTCGTTCCGCGAGCGTCAATTGGATCAATGAGTACGCCAATGGTATTCTCGTTTGTTGGCATGGTGGCGAGAAAGTCGGCCAGGCCGTTGCCGAGACTGTCTTTGGCGAGAACAACCCTGGTGGAAAACTGCCGATCACGTTCCCCAAAACGGTAGGGCAGATTCCATTGGCTGTCCCCCATCGCAATGGTGCATGGGCCAAACAAGAAGCTCGCCACGATCCCAACGGCTGGGGAACCACCCGCGTGCTAGGGCCGCTCTACTACTTCGGATATGGCCTGAGCTACACAACGTTCAGTTATGAAGACATGCAGATCAGTCCGACCGAAGCGACCGCCGATGAGGAAATCACGGTCACCTGCCAAGTCACCAATACGGGCGACCGAGACGGAGACGCCGTCGTGCAGCTCTATACCAAGGACGCCGTCGCATCGGTGACGCCGTTCGAACAGCTCTTGCGTGGATTTGAGCGAGTTTCGCTCAAGGCGGGCGAGTCGAAAAAAGTGACTTTCAAACTCTCGCCCAAACGAGATTTGAAGATGCTCAATCGCGAGAACCAATGGGTTGTCGAGCCTGGCCGTTTTGACGTGATGATTAGCGATTCCTCCGGTGAGGGCGGTATCAAGCACAAAGGCAGCTTCACGATCACCAAATAATTGGTTGCTCGTTTCGCGACCCGATCCATCATCGATCGGGTCGCGTTTTTTTGCGCAGTATCGATACGCACCGAATCGCCGACCGATCACGCGAATCCGAATGCGGGCTCGCGTTTTACACTCTCTCGCAGTGTAAAAACCCAACTTGATAGCTGGCGACGACTTGGTCATCGCTGTCTCGATAGCTAGAGTCGTAGTCCTTGATCAGGGATGCGAGTTCGCCACGATTCAGCGGCGTGTGTGACTGCGACACGGTTCCCCCGGTCAGGCCTTGTTGATGAATCGCAGCGAGCAGTTCGCGAGCCGATGCATGTCGAACCGTAAAGACACGCTGCGAGCGGTGGTGCGTTAGCCAGCCCAATCGAGACGAAACGTCAGAAATATCGGCCAGGGTTGGCAACCGCGATCGAGGCGGTTTGTGCGGCGTGACTCGTAGCCGGGCGTCGTGCAGTTCGCCAAGTGTGTCGTGCAGCATCATCGCCAACACGATTTGACTACCGGGCCGGGCGGCGCGATCGATCGCATCAAACGCTAGGTCAATGGGTGTCACCCAGTGGAGTGCCGAGCTGCTGACGATGAGCGGGAACGGCTCGCTCGTTTGGTAGTCGCACACATCTGACACGATCCATTCGATACGTTCGTTTCCACCCAGATTCGTTTTGCCTTGGTCGATCATCGCGCCGGAAAGATCGACGGCTGTGATCGCCGCATTCGGATAACGCAGACAGACCTTTTGAGTCAGCCGCCCCGTTCCACACCCCAGTTCTAAGATGCGATCCACATCAGATAGAGGGGCGGTGATCTCGATCAATTTATTTGCAACTTGTTCCTGGACGTGTGAATGGCGATCGTAGGTAGATGACGACGCGGTGAATCTCGCGTGAATCGTTCTATCCTGCATCGGGGCGAGCCACATCGGATTTCCAGAAATCAAGTAGGTTGGCAGCGACCCATTGGGGGTCTCGCATGGGTAAGTCGTGACCATTCTCGTCGTGAATTCTTAACTCAGAATTCTGAATTCGTCGCGACAGATCCTGAGCCGCCTCAGGCGAAATGACCTGGTCATCGCGTCCATGTAAAACCAACGTCGGAACGGTAAGGCGATCAGCGACGTCACGCAAATCGGCCTCACGAAGGTATTTTAGCCCTTCCAGCAATTCTTCCCAGTCGTCTTGGTCATGCCAAATGGCGGGCAGTGGGGGATGCGGCAGTGCCGTCTGTCGGCGAAAATTCGCGAGCGTTTGCTGAGGTTGTCGCCGAAACGCGATCGCCATCGACCGCACCTGGGCCGGTGGCACGCCGTGCGGTGAATCGTCGCTCGCACAAAACTTGGCCGTGCTGCCAATCAGTACCAACTTCGAGCCTTGCCGCAGTTTTGCCGCCGCCGCCAGTGCTAACATCCCCCCCAGAGACCAGCCGGCGAGCACGCATTCCTGATCGGCGGGCAATATCTCGGCCAATTTGCCAGGCCGAAGAAGTTCCTCCGACGAGAAACAGGTCACGTCAAATTCCGCCCCCAACTGCTCGGACACCCCCTCAAGGGCCGCCCGACCAAATGCCCATCCACTGACTAAGAACAATTTCGTTTTCATAGTCGCATTTTGCATGATGATCGATCGCAGGGCGATACCCTGGGTTGGCGTGACAGAGCTCGGCTATTGGTCCGTTCGCGTCGTCCACGTGCAACGCCGTCACACATTCCATGCGTGGTTCGGCATTCTGTGATCGGATCGCTGGCTCCGAAAGGTGTGGATGCTGTGCCCAACCAGCACTGGCGTTGCGTTATCATGCGGGCATTCTCATTTATCCGCCGCTTCGAGAGGTTTTGACCGATGCGATCTATCAATCGATCTTTGCTGTTCGCTGTTTTCAGTTGCATGGCTTTCGGGCCGGTAACGTTTGCCGAGGAGTGGACTCGGTTTCGAGGCGAACATGGATCGGGGGTTAGCAACACCGTCGTCCCAACGACGTGGAGCAACGAGCAAAACCTGCGGTGGAAGACGAATCTGCCCGGAGCCGGTGCGAGTAGCCCCGTCGTGATCGGCGATCGGATCTTTTTGACTGCCTACTCAGGCTACGGAGATTCCGTGGAAGATCCGGGATCTCGAGAGGATTTAAGGCTCCATGTCGTGTGTTTGTCGCTGCACAGCGGAGAGGTGCTTTGGGACAAAGAGTTTGAACCCGCACCGGAGGAGCAGCCGATTGGTAAACGTGTCGCCGAACACGGGTACGCCTCTCCGACGCCGTGCGTCGACGAAGCCAATGTCTATGCTTACTTTGGGCCGTCGGGCGTGATCGCATTGACGCACGATGGCGAGTTTTTATGGCGCAGGAACGTCGGCACCAAGACTGTCGGATTTGGTGCCGCGGCGAGCCCGATCGAGTTTGAAGGGCTGGTCATTATGAACGCCTCGATCGAAGGAGGTGCGGTCTACGGATTGGACAAAGCAACCGGCGAAGTGGCTTGGAGAACCGACAACATCGTCAAGGCTTGGACGACGCCGACGGTCGTGAAGCTCGAAGACGGATCGTACGAACTCATCCTGAACCAACAGGGCAAAATCCTCGGACTCGATCCGCGAACCGGCGAGAAATTGTGGTCGTTCGATGCGATCGAGGACTATGTTGTGCCAGCGATCGTCGCCGATGGGAGCACGCTTTACTGTAGCGGTGGACGCAGCAATAAAACGTTTGTCGTGAAAGCCGGAGGTCGCGGCGATGTCAGCGATTCGCATCTCGTGTGGGAGGTCTCCCGCGGCGCCAACGTCACGACCCCGGTTCTACACAGCGGACACTTGTACTGGTCGCACGACAAGGCGATCGCACTGTGTTTGCGGGCGAGTGACGGCGAAGAAATGTTCCGCGAACGGTTGCCCACGCGAAGTCGCGTGTACGCATCGATCGTTGCGGATCGGGAAAAGCTGTTCCTGACGACCCGCGACGAAGGAGTCGTTGTTATCGCAGCGGAACCAACCTACCGTGAACTCGCGATCAACCGAGTCGGAGAAGAAGGCGAGATCTTCAACGCCACCCCGGCGATCGTCAATGGTCAACTGCTCCTGCGTTCCAACCAATCCATCTACTGCATCGCCGGCGACGAGTAAACAGCCTGCATTCTCAGTTGGCTGTTGATTCTATGAACCCAAAGCGGCAATTTTGAAGTCGTGCGTTTGGGATTCAATCGTGCCGGAGGTTCAGCAATTTGACTAGGCCAGTCCAGCGGACTGGGGACACTGAGCGTCCCGCTGGGTTCGCGTTTCTCGATGGCGATAGATCGCTGCTGCTTAGCTGGGTAACCCCAAGCCGCGTGCTGGCATCGGGCTGCGAAGGTTTATGCCTCGACAGGACCGATCGAGTCGGCAGCGCGATCGTGATGGTGGAAGTGCTTCGCTGAGAACTGGGGGCGATTGGAATGCCGCGTGGTCAAGAAGCAAGAACCTACAGGTAGTCGTGATTAGCTTTGTTGACACAGCCTGTAGTACTAGCGATTTCGCACAGCGTCATTGGCGTCAATCGATCGCCCCAGCCATATCTGAAATCATGACGGAGCCCCGTCGCCATGTGATGAACGCACCGACAGATGTCCCCGCGTGAACACGAAGACTAGCCAATCTGTCGCTTTTGTGACGGGCAAATTCGAGGCTGAACTTGCGGAATCGCTTGACTTTGAACAATTCCTACCTTCCGCCGACCTGCGCGAAATTTGCGAGTTGCTTGGGTATCGCATTCAAGATGCAATCGACACACCCGTCGTTACGCTGAAGATGTTTCTTGACCAGACCTTTTTGCCCGGTCATTCAAGTCGCGATGCGATTCCTCGCTTCATCGCTTGGCGTGTCAATCGTAGCAAGCAAAAAGCGGACTCCATTACGACAGCCTTCTGTGAGGCGTGGCGGCGACTTCTCAAAAGGATCGTGGAGACGCCACGTTGAGGAAGGTTCGCAGCGTCAGTGAAAGCCGCCCCATCCCGGTGAGAAACGCCAAGTGTCGATACCACCGCGCACCAGTGGCACGTATGCCCCTGGTGCGTTCTCGTACCTTCTCCGAACGGTCACCCGCCACGATTACGGGGCGACTTTCAGATCGATGCTACTGAGCTAATTGGGCTTCTCGCCACGCCGTGAGACTGGTGATGGTGTCGTCTTCCTGGTTTCCCTTGGGCAGTGTATGAGCCAAGAAGGCGAGTGGATCTTCCATGTCGGCGATCGAATCGATCACGACGTCGGGGCCAAACGCGTAGTGGTCCAAATCTTCCGGTTTCGTCGTACCGGTCAAAGTCAGCACCGTGCGATAGCCCATTTGGACTCCGCCCAAGATATCCGTGTCCATCGTATCGCCGATCATCACGGTTTGTGATGTCGCCAGTCCGAGCTGTTTCCGAGCGGCACGCATCATGATCGGGCTCGGCTTACCGACCCCAAACGCTTTGATGCCGGTCACGGCTTCCAAGTACGCGACAGTCGCCCCGCATCCTGGCCGAGTCCCGTTGATGGTGGGGCAGTTCGGGTCCAGATTCGTTGCAATCAGCTTGGCGCCGTCCATGATCATGTTGACTGCCCGCTCGAGCGTATCGAGCGTGATCGTGCGTCCCTCACCGACGACGACGAAGTCCGGTGAGTGATCAACGATCGAATAACCTTGTCCGTGGAGAGCCTGCAAAAGCCCGCCTTCTCCGATGACATACGCGGTGCCTTGCGGCTTGCGCGTCGCTAAATATTGTGCCGTTGCGATCGCACATGTGAAGATGTGCTTCTCAGCCACGTCAATTCCCATTCGTTCCAACTTTGTCGCGACATCCCGGCGGGTACGCTGACTATTATTGGTCAAGAATAGAAATGGGATGCGCTCACGTTTGAGCGCTTGGATGAATCGGTCGGCACCGGGAATCAGTTGACTTCCCCGGTAGATCACACCGTCCATGTCGATCAACAGTCCTGTCTGCATCGATAGTCCCTTGAGTTTTGCTTCCGTTAGTAAAACGTGTCGATCAGTAGATCGTTCCCCCACTGCCCAGGTCGGTGCCTGCGGGAGGCGAATTGTCAATGGTTGTCGCAACCAATCATTGATCGCCGTGTTGTTGGCAGTATTGCGGTGTCAAAAGAGTGGTCAACCGAGGTTTCGTTGCCCGGCGAGAACACGGACACTGCGCGATCGGGTAGGGAGGAAATCTGACCGGAAGATGACGGCGTTTTTCAATCTTTTTTTGATTTTGCCAATTTGCGAGATATCAAACGCAACGGTTTGCGTGTCAAGAAGCGGAGGTGCCATTAGATTGCGCCGAAGTATCTAGATCACACTGGATAGCCTGGTGAAATCGACGAATGCGGCCGCGAATGATTGGGAAGCGTGACGCATCGCACCAGCTGCACTCGAAGCTGTTTTGCATCGACAAGGATGGCATGATCACCGCAATAGCACACATTCGGCATGTGTGTTTGTCCATAGAACCAGACGAGTGCACCGAAGATTCTGGAGGGCGGCAGTTCTTTGATGAGGCGTGTTTGCTCGAATGTGTTCTGTGCTGGCAAATTCCCATTGAGCTGTATGCGCCGTCCATTATCTCAGATGCCAAATGCGCATTGAGCGAATCGCAGTTCTGTTGAAGCCTTTTACTGATACTCGGTTTGCAGCAACTGACACTAGATAGGTTTCGTGTCGCGCTGAACGTCGGTGTCCGCAATCAACTGAACATTCCGCTCGTTGTGGCGTCGTCGATCTCAGGCTTACGGTCCATTTGTGTAATTGCTATCGTGTTCGGATGAGATGGAAAGACGCAATGCGACTCGCTGCAGCCCGGCTTCGTCGAGAGACGTCGGTGTTGTTTTCACGCAAGGATGACTGGAACGAGCAGATAGCGGGCGTGCTAACGGGCTACACGCCATTTTGCTACGCGTTCTCGCAAGTCAAGCTGAGTCAATTCGAACTGTTGTTCCCGATGACGGTGCCCGATCAACGATATTTGAATCGCCATGCTCGTTACCTACATGGTTCAAAAGCGATCGTACCGTCGGAGGATGTGTTGGACCTCTGCGAGGACAAAATGGCTTGGTCCATGCGTCTCGCCGAACTGGGGTTCGGTGAATGCGTTCCCGCATCAGGCGTGCGTATGGACTACCCCTACGTGTTGAAGAAGCGAGTTTCAGCCTACGGAGATGGAACGGCCGTCATTCAAAACGCAGAACAAGAGCGTGAGTTTGAGTCTCTTCTGCGTGCCGACACGCACTTCGTCCAAGAATATGTCGAAGGAGAGACAGAGTACGCGGCTCATGCCATCGTGGTAAAAGGAGAGATCGTATTCAGTCGAGCGTGCAAGTACTACTTTCCCACCGGACCGTATGTAAAAGGACGTGCGCACCGGGCGATTCATCGCGAGACGTTTGAATGTGCACCACACCTGGACCTGTTTGCCGAGATACTGCGCGCGATCAATTACGAAGGTATCTGTTGTATCGATTTTAAAATAACGTGCGACGGCGGCGTCAAAATATTCGAGATCAATCCGCGTTTTGGTGCGACAATGGCGTTGTTCATCAATGACGCGTTGCCTGCGTACGAACAAGCCGTTCGGGGTTATTAGCGATAATCGATTAGTGATGCGGGGCGAGTTGAGTGTTTGGGGACTACGTCGGTATGCCCCAGGCATGCCGGCTCGCGCTCATTGATCACGGTTGTCGGTCGCAATTGTCGGTCGGACTAACGAGTTATCGTCGCAGGCTTTCACCCGGTCTGCCAAATGGTTATCGTGCTCGGATGATTTGGAAAGACAGATTGAGGCTCGCAGTTAGCCGACTTCGACGCGAGACATCCGTCTTGTTCTCGCGGAAGGACGACTGGAACCAAGAAATTGCCAGCGTGTTGCGCGGGTACGCACCATACTGTTATGCGTTTTCGCATGTTAACATGCGACGCTTCGACTTGGTGTTCCCGATGACGGTCCTGGATACGCAGCACCTCAACCAGCATGCCCGCGATCTTCACGGGGTGAGTGCAATCGTGCCGACGGACGATGTGATCGGGCTTTGCGAGGATAAGCTGGCTCTGACGCAGCGTCTCATCGAACTCGGGTTTGCCGAGCACATGCCGGTAACCGGCGGTGAGCTCGATTATCCCTATTTGTTGAAGAAGCGAGTTTCGTCTTACGGAGACGGTACGTTCGTCATCGAAAACGCAGAACAAGAGCGTGAACTGCAGTCGCTCTTGCTTGACGCAGATTACTTCACGCAGGAGTATGTCGTTGGAGAGGAGGAGTACGCGACTCATGCGATTGCCGCCAAAGGTCGGATTACATTCAGCCGAGCGTGCAAGTACTCCTTTCCGTCAGGGCCGTATGTGAAAGGGCGTAGGTGCAAAGCGATGCACCGCGAGACGCTGGAACGCACGCCGTTTTTTGATCTGTTCGATGACATCGTGCGTGCGATCGATTTCGAGGGCGTTTGCTGCTTCAATTACAAACTGCGTGGCAACCGGATCAAGCTCTTCGAAATCAATCCGCGGTTTGGTGCAACCATGGCCCTGTTCATCAACGACGCGCTGCCTGCGTATGAGCAAGCTGTGTCGAGCTACTGATCCGCCGTCGGGATATTTGCGACGGCGGTTGGTACGGTGATGACCGAGCTGCGCAGGCGATGTTTGTCGCACGCTTCGTGGGGTAAAATAACCGAACAAGCAACTAGAACGCCTCCTCTTGCCAGTACGCTAGTCTTCCATGCTGCGGGAGCTGATTAAAACGAAAGCACTGAAAAGCGAGCACGCCATTGAACGAAACGACTTTGAAAACGAAAAGGATTGCCGTTGTCGGACAAGGAGTGATCGGGCTCGCCAGTGCTCTGCGGTTGATCGAGCGTGGATTTTCGGTGGAGATTTTTTCCAAGGAAGAACTTGCCGCGACTACGTCGATGTCCGCGGGGGCGTATTGGTGGCCGCACAAGGCCTACCCGCAAAATCGAATCGTTCAGTGGGCAAAGTCCACGCACGAGGAGTACGTGCGACTACGAGCTGATTCGGATTCGGGAGTGCACTTTGAAAAGCACTTCCGGTTTTGCATTGACCCCGATGATAGCGCGTACGTGCTCGAGCTCGTCGAGCACTGGGAGAAGATCGACGGGGCACGCTACGGCGTCCCTTGCGGCGAAGCCTACCTAGTTGTGTTGCCTGTCATTGACGTTCCAATATTTGTCACTCGATTGCGAGAACGCGTGACGCAGCACGCCAACATTCATATCGCGGAGATCGGAAACCCGTCCGAGCTCTTCCCCGATTTTGATTTGGTGGTCAATTGCACGGGGGTTTGGGCACGCGAGTTTGTAAACGATCCTGAAGTATTCCCGATCCGCGGGCAAGTCGTGCGGGTGTCGCGTCCGGAAGGACTGAGGGAGTCGACGCGTATCTATCAGAACGATGATGCCCTGACGCTAGTTCTGCCACGCTCGTCTGACGTAATCCTCGGGGGCACATCCGAGAACGGTAATTGGGATCGCAATCCGTCCGAGGCGGACACCGCCGACATCATCCGTCGTTGTTCCGAACTGGTACCGAAAATCAGCGATTGTGAAGTATTGGGAACAACCGTTGGTTTGCGTCCTGGACGACGCGAAGTGCGTTTAGAGCTAGAAATGCTCGCGGAGCATCGCCCGGTAATTCATAACTATGGCCATGGCGGAGGCGGTTATACGGTCGCCTGGGGATGTGCCGATGAAGTCGCCGAGATAGCGAGCGACTATTTTGCAGCGTTGTCCGATTGAGTTCGCAATACGGTCACTTGGACCTGCCTCCTGCGCATGCGTGGGAAACGTTGCTCACCAAGGGCCGGTGTACACACCGCTGCTGTTGAGCGTAATCGCGTTCACCGACTCGTCGTAGGAACCGGTTCCCACCACGATGACTCGGTCGCCTTCGGCCACCCCAATTAGTTTGCGAGCGTCGGTGGTCAGAGTCATGCCGTCTTGGCCGACGAGGTTGACGATTGCCTTTGGTGCTTTCTCTGCACGTCGTTTGCAAAATGGACAATTGTCTTCGTGGTCGGGATCGTCGACGCCATGCCCGTCCGCGGGCAGTTCGCTGAGCATGAACGTCGCCTGACCTTCTTGAAAAGCGGGGAAATCGCCTGCGTCAATACGACCGATCAAGACGACTTCTTGTGAGGCGTTCGGTTCGTTGGGGGCGTCCTCTGGTCCGACCAATTTTTCTGCCGCGTCGGTCAGCGAGAGGACGCTTTCTGGTTTTTGCTTCAAAACCAAATCACTCGAAATCGCTCCCGCAGTCACCGCTGAATCACTGGTCCCGGCGGTTTCTTTGCCGCAGCCCACGAAGGAGACGGCGGTCACGCAAATCGCCATTGTGCCGATCACCGTTGGTAAACCGCGTAGACGACGAGCGACGTTTCGAGTCGGGGAGGCAGGCATGGATCCAATTCTTTTTGTTGAATGGGGCGTGAGTCAAACCGATCACGTGCTACGTCCGCGCCACGCGATTTGTTTTCCTCTTAAATGGTTAAAAAACGCGATCCATTGCAAAAGCAGGAAAATAAAGACTGCGATCGGGTGGAAAATCGCACCGACGACGCTCTGGCGAAACTTTCTCGCGGCGACCCATCGAGGAAGATGGCTGAGGATGATCGCCCCGATACTGGCTAAGACTGCGAATCCGTATGAAATCGAAAGTGTACCGTGTCCACGCTGCGTCAACGCGTAGACCAAGGTGAAGTACGGCAGGATATTGGCCCCACCGAGCAAGATCGTGAACGGAAGCAGCAGTCGCCGATTCGCGATCCCTTCGCTTGCATTCTTGAGCAACCCTCGCACGACCGCCACGGCGCCCGTGTACATGCGACACGTCGCCAGTCCGGTGCCATCGACGCAGTCCGTCATCATCGACTGTTCACGATAGACCTTTGGCAGTTTGAGACCATCGTGGCGGGTCGATCGAATCGCCTCATGTGTACCACAGCGTTGATACGATTCGCGATCGGTCACGAATAGTTGACCGCAGCCCGCTGCGTAGGCCGGATGCGTACTTGATCGCATTCGCGAGATCGGCAAATAGCACAACAGGATGTAGTGCATCATCGGAATCAGCAGTTTTTCGAGCAGCGTACCGGTTTCCTGGTGCGGGAACGCGCTGAGCAAGGCGATTGGCTCTCCTTCGGCAGGTCCACGGATTGCGTATTGGGACTTTCGACGCGTCAACTGCTGTAGCGCCGTCGGGGTAAGTCGGACATCGGCGTCGAGAAACAGAAACATTTCATATTGTGCTGATTCGGCGAGCCGAAAACACGCATGTTGTTTGCCATTCCAGCCGGCGGGCAATTCGATTCCGTCGAGCAATCGTACTCGCGGATCTTCGGCCGACATCGTCCGAACGATTTCGGCGGTGGAGTCCGAGGAGCCGTCATCGAGAACCACGACTTCGAGAACCACACCGGTGTTATCGAGTACCGCTTGCACTGTTTCGCGAATTCCAGCCTCTTCGTCTCGCGCCGGAATCAAAACTGAAATCGACGGAGCTTCTTCCTCCGGGCTCAATTCACCCCCGCGCCAACGCGTGAATCGAGGTAGGTTTCCTGCAAACATCAATCCGGCGATTAACGCGAGCAGCAAAGCCACACTCGGCAACGCCCACAGCATCACGATTACAATCCAATCATTCATCGCTCGCACTCCCGAATTTGTCTCCGTGTGCGGCGTCAAATCGGTGAAATGACATCCACGACTTCAGCCGGCGTGCCCAATCATAAATCCCCGACGCGCCAGATTTGCCGTGCAGCAAATTCTCAAATGGCTCCGCTGATCGCGCGATCACCAATTCCGCGAGCTTGGCCTGATTGTCGCGCAAACGGGCCGTAAGATCTTCCGCCCACTGAGCCTTCGAACGGTTGGCATATTCGGCGAGCGAGGCAGCTTCTCCGAACCGGATCAGGCATTCTGGCAATCGCTCCTCCCAGAACGCGTATTCCAATGACATCGGCACGACCAACCCACGGTCGGTTCGTGAACACAGATGGCTGAGCCCAGGCATCAGCTCAGCCTGATCATCACGAACGTCCGTGAACCGTCCCTCGGGCGTCAACCACAACGCGGTCCCCGACCGACGAAACAACTCAGCGGTTGTTTTCAGAAACGCAGCGGCACCGTGAGACGAGTGCAGCTCGACGCCAAATAAACCGAGCTTCTCGAACACTTGATACTTCTTCAATGCCGCCGCATCGATCGGCGCATACAACTGACGAGGCGCAAATAGTTTTCGATTCACATAATGTGCGAGCAAGGGGTCCCACCACGAGGGGTGATTGCAGTAGACGATCACGGGCTCGTTCAAATTCCGACTGATCGCCGCCGGCATATCCGTTCGCTCAAATGCGATCGCGTGGAAATGTCGTTTCAAATAGGAATCGAGAAATCGGTGAAATCCATTTTGAAACCACGCCGCTGGTGGCGCAATGACGCCTTCGGATGACTTTCCTGTCTTCGCATGGCCATCGGTAGAGGCGTTCGCGTTCAAATCCTAGATCCGGCAGTGGTTGCGAGACGTTGAGCCCGCGCGTCCTGGTCGAGTGAATCGGCGGCAATCCAGCCGCTCATCAGCACCATCGGCATCCCCGGTCCCGGATGCGCGGCACCGCCGGCGAGGTACAGACCGCGAATGTCCTTGCGACGATTCCCCGGTTTGAACGCACCGGTGAATTTACCATGACTGGCTAGACCGTAGATCGCGCCGTTGAGAACGCGGTACCGATTGTGAATGCCCTCCGGCGTCAGTGAATCTTCAGTCACGATGGCGTCGCGAATTCCGTCCATTCCAGCGGTACGCTCGAGTTTGTCCAAGATGACTTCGCGGTAAGCCGGCAACATCGCCTTCCAATCATGCTGCGGACGCAAATACGGCGTGTGAACGAGGATATACAAGGCTTCGCATCCCTCCGGCGCAACACCTGGTTCTGAAACCGACGGAGCACAAACGTAGGCGGTCGGGTCCGGAGCCGGTTCCCCTTTATGGTAGATGTAATCGAATTCGGATTCGGGATCTTTCGAAAAGATGAAATTGTGATGCAGCAACTGCTCGTATCGGCGATTGAGGCCGAGGTACAGCACCACACCACTACACGCGGCTTCGTAACGGTTCTTCCGCACAAACGTTTTCGAGGCACTCGTTCCCTGCAGTAACTCTGTGTAGGTTCGCACCGCGTCGCAGTTACTCACGACTGCGTCACACGGAATCGTCTCACCGTCCGCGATCGTTACGCCGGTAACGCCCGACGCGTCCGTTTCGATCCGCAGCACATCGGTCCCCGTTCGCAAGTCAACTCCGAGTTCCGAGGCCAGCTTGCTTAGCGCCTCGGGTACCGCTCGTGTGCCGCCGATCGGATACCAGATCCCTTCTTCGGTTTGCATGTGAGCGATCCCGCAAAGAACCGCGGGTGACGCGTAGGGAGACGAACCGACGTACTGGGTGAAGTGATCCATCATCTGCGAGACTCGGTGTTCCGGAACGTGCGAACGAACCACCGACGCCACGCTCCGCCCCATCCGCAGCGATAGCACGTCTTTCAAAACCGCCGCCGAAAAGGCACCGCCGACCTCCATCGTGTCGGCCAGCCCACCGATTGATCGCCAAAAGAAAAAGCGATCCGAGACGCGGTGGAGTTGCTCGCTGACCTGCAGGAATTTTTCGTAGCCATTTCCGGCGGTTTCGCCGCCGGTGAAATCGAGCAAGTGTCGCTTCATCGCGTCCACATCGGCGACCAAGTCGAGGACGGTGTTTTCGCTTGTTCCCGCCGCGGCGGTTCCTTCGAAAAAACAACGCCATTGCGGATCGAGTGGCACGATCTCGAGATAATCGTCCATGTTCCGATCGGCTTCGGAAAACACGCGACGCAGCACGCTGGGCAGGGTCAAGATCGTCGGTCCCATGTCGAACCGATAGCTGCCCGTTCGATGCTCAGCAGCTTTGCCGCCAAGCCAATCGTTCTTATCACACAGGGTGACGCGGTGACCACGAGCAGCCAACACACAGGCGGACGACAAACCGGCCAAACCGCCGCCGATGACGACGACATGTTGCGGATCTTTGGTCGGATTCGAGTCGCGAGTAGGTTCAGGGGCGATCATAACGAGCGATTGTATGGTGTTTTGGGTACGAGAGAGGGGCAGGTCAAAGGAATTGACGGTTCAGGATGCGTTTAGCGTCCATACCGCGGAACGTGGTGCAAAACTAACCTCAAAGAATCATTCCGGTGTGCATGCAGCGTCTGCGTGTCGGACAATCGACCGTCGACCGCGACGGGAACCGATCGCGATCCTCGTCAATCGCCGTCCGGTAATGCACGATTGTCGACCGAAAAACGGATACCTGGGTTTTACTCAACGACGCCGCCTCGCGGCAGTAGCCAGACGTCGCAAGGCTTCAATTCGATCGCGAAAACCACGGCTATGGTTGAGTTGTAGGACGCCGGTTAACAATTCCGTATCGGCATCGTTGCGGGGCGAGAGGTGCGGTGCGATACCGCCATGACGCGTCGAAATGACACGGGGAGTGGTCATCGCCAGCAGGCCCTCCGGACCACGCGTCACCCCGAATCCGCTTTCCCCACGGCCACCAAAAGGCAATCTCGGGTCGGCTGTCGGTGCCACGAGATCGTTCACGACAACCGATCCGACCGCCAGCCGCTCGGCAACCGCCTGTGCCTCCCCGGTCGCCCCAAAAACGGAGGCCGCCAACCGATAGCGGCAGGTGTTGATCGCCTCGACCGCTTCATCGACGGATTCCACGGGAAGCAGCGACATCACGGGGGCAAACAAATCCGATTGCAAAACGTCGTGTTCCTGTGGGACGTTCGTTAATACGACCGGATGCATTTGGCCGCTTCGGCGAAGCTCCTCGCCGTTGAATTTGCCGATCCGGTCCACGGCGCCCTGTGCGATTGCAGACTCGATCACGGACGCAACGCTGTCTCGGGCGGCCTGATGGACGAGAACCGCATCCGCGGCACCGAGAGTGGCAATCAAATCCGCGACCCAATCGGGGTCAACGCTGGGCAATTGATGATCCTGCACAAAAATCACTCGTCGCGGACCGATGCAAGTCGCACCGCTGTTGAAGAGAAGCCCGAACCGGATCGCCGAAACCACACGTTGTCGGTCCGCACCTCGCAGCACGATTACGCCGTCGACGCCCGACAATTCCATGATCGCGGGAGTCAATTGTTCGGCGGCTTGGTGGAGAACTTTGCGTCCGGTTTTGGCTGCCCCGGTCAAAACGACTAGGTCGACTCCCGCATCCATGGCCTCCACGGCCGCAGCGGTCGAGCTGTCGAGCAGACGCAGCGAATCGGTCGGAACGCCCGCTCGATAGAACGCGTTCGCCAGTTCCTGGGTGACTTGCTCGCTACCCGCGGCCGGCTTCAAAAGGACTGTGTTTCCACCCGCGAGGGCCTGGGCCGTTTGGACACCAATTAAAAAAATTGGATAATTCCAGGTGCCGAGTATCAGCACCCGTCCCCACGGCACCCGCTGGACCTCACTGCGAACACCCCATATCCAAATGGGGCGTCCGGACAGCCCAACGGGCCGGTTCGATAGTACTTTTCGGCCGTGGCGGCCGATCCACCCTAAAGCGTCACATAAGGGGATTAGCTCCGAGGTGACGGTTTCAAGGTCGTCCGTTCGTTGCTCGCTTCGCGCCGCAGAGATCAAATGATCCGCACAACGGGCTATCTCATGCCGAGCTTTACCGATGATTCGGCACCGTTCGGCCTGGGACCGCATAGCCCACGGCGTCAGTTCGTGATAATTTGTCGCGCGAGTCAATTCGTCCTCGTCAGGTTGGGAAACCGGGTGACAGTCCATCGTACCAGTCAAGCCAGTTCCAAGTGAGTCTCCGGAATCAACTGCTGCCGGGTGTGATCGGTGGATCCCCCGCAATGCGCGAAGTCGATCGCGTGACCCGCAAGGTCGCCGTTAGTAACGCATCGGTGCTAATCCTTGGTGAAACCGGTACGGGTAAAGAACTCGTGGCGTCGGCCATCCATCAGCTCAGCCATCGCAGCGGCGGCCCATTCGTCAAAGTCAATTGTGGGGCATTGAGCGAAAGCCTGCTCGAGAGCGAATTATTCGGACACGTCCGGGGTTCGTTCACCGGGGCGATTGCCAATCGTGCTGGGCGTTTCGAAGCTGCCGACGGCGGATCGATCTTTCTCGACGAGATCAACTCGACGACTATGACGTTGCAAGTCAAATTGCTCCGCGTGTTGCAAGAAAAGGAATTCGAACGGGTCGGCGACACCACCACGCATCACACCGATGCACGTGTGATCGCGGCTAGTAACCGTGATTTGATGCGTCAGGTTCACAACGACCGTTTTCGCGAAGACCTCTATTGGCGACTCAATGTCGTGCCGATCGAAATTCCCGCCCTGCGGCATCGCCGCGAAGACATTCCCGCACTCGTCTCGTTTTTCCTCGATCACTACAATGAGCTCAACGACCGATACGTCACCCACATCTCGCCCGAGGTGATGCTGGCACTGCAAGAATATCACTGGCCCGGAAACGTCCGCGAACTGCAAAACTACGTCGAACGCGCGGTCGTCATGAGCGATACCGACGAATTGACGCTCGATCTTCTGCCCGCCTGTGTCGTCAGTGGCGAAACACCGTTCAACGATTTTTCGAGACCGTTTGCGACAGGCAATGATGTGTCTGGTGAGCCGGGGCAGAGCGGCGATCCCTATCTACCGGTCGAAACGTCTGGCACCGAGAGTACGGGTGGCCGTCCACTCGACCCCAACCAAGCCGCCGTCAGCCCGGCCACCTATGTCGACCGCATGGATGTCAAAACGCTTACACGATTCGTCGTGTCACGAGGACTCGCCGAGGCCGACGATGATGAAAATGTTCACGCATCCGTGGTTGACCAAATCGAAAAAGAACTAATCGCCCAGGTACTCGCCCAGTGTGGAGGCGTGCAGACGAAAGCAGCTTCACGATTGGGCATGAACCGCAACACGCTCTACAAAAAGATCAAACAGTACGGCCTCGGCTGAGTGGAAACGAAGGAGCCAATGAGCTCAGAACGGCGAGCTGTTTCGTCTGAGCGGCGGTGCCGGCATTCGAGTAGTGAAAGCGTTTACCCTATGATCGCCGACGCTCTGGCAAACACAGTTGCCTATCGAGCGCCGTCGTCATTTTCCAAAATGTACGAGGGCGTGTGGAAATGGATGCGGTGGAATTCGCAATCCACCCCCGGCGTTTGATATTCTGGCTAATCTCACCCCTTACTTTATCGGTACGGTGCACGATGGATTCAGCGGATTCGAATCGATGGCAGGCAGCAATGTGGGAGACCGTTCAGGCGTATCGAAGGATGATTGATGCGATCACGGCTCAGCTCACCGATGATGAGCTGTTCGCTCGGCCCTCCGCGAATGTCAACTCCGTCGCGATTATCCTTCGCCATCTCGGCGGCAATTTGAAGAGCCGTTGGACCGATTTTCTGACGACGGATGGAGAAAAGCCTGACCGGGATCGCGACTCTGAATTTTTGGACTGGGAGGGAGATCGGCAATCTTTGATCGAACATTTCGAATCAGGTTGGCGTGCGTTTGAATCAGCCGTCAATGCGATCGATGAGGATACCGCGGGGAAAACGATTTTTATCCGAGGGGAAGCTCACTCGGTCGCTCAGGCCCTGACCCGATCGATAACGCATTTGACCTATCACGTGGGACAAATCGCGATGATCGCGCGGATGGTTCATGTGGGCGAGTGGCGTTGGCTGACCGTCGCACCAGGCGGCTCGTCAGAACACAATGAAAAGTCGTGGGGGACGTCCGCGAGCCGTAGTGTCTTCGCGGCAGACGAAACCGGTCAAAACGCCGATAGGTGACGCCACTTATCGAAGCATTCTGTCTCTATCGCGCAATCCAATGCAATTTAGTTCATCGTAGAACGGTGTTGGTTGCACGCAGAAGCGGTGGTTGAAGTCTTGATGTCGCATCCTGTATTTACGGGATGCAAATGATCAGTCAAGTTTGCTAACCATGCGCGATATGAAATATGTTCGCGTTCCGAATCGAGGTGACCTTGCTGGATAACGCCACTTTCAGGCTGACGTATTGCTGTTTTCGCCTCTTGCGTAGGTGAGCCTCTCGTGACGTCGAATCAATTACTGCGGGATTTCAAAAGTAGCGGAACGGCGTGAGCCGTCTGGTGACTCGGGACCGGACGGTTAGAAAACACACTAAAATAACCAACGTCCCGAGAGACCGAGCTTCGTAAAAATTGACGCTATCTAGCGAGGGTGTCGGTGTCCGGGGACGGTTATGCTGTGACACACGCCTCTGTCTCTACTGAATCCCCTGGTCGTCTCAACGTCAATGCATCCTGTTTTGAGAACCGCGTTTTTTCTGGTTACGATTACGGCCGTGGTTGTCACGGTGATCTATCTTGCGGCGACCACATTTCATGCTGAATCGGCAGGTGCGACGTCGAGTTTAAGTAAACTCTCCGGGCAAACGTTGCAGCAACGGCTCGCGACAATCGATAATTCGCTGAAATCGCTTGCTACGCCAAGCATGAGAACGGGCATCGGGGCAGTTGGCTTTCGCTCCTGGCCAAAACGAGATCGCACAAAAGGCGAGTGGATCCAAATCAATCTTGCTGAACCGGCGACTATTGATCAGGTGGTTCTTGTTCCAACGATTTGGCGTGACACAGCCAACAGATATCGTGAGGACGGTTTTCCTGAGGAATTTCGAATTCGTGTTGGGAACGGAGTCGACGACGAAGGGACCGTCGTCGCAACTTTCTCAGCAGACGAGTCACATTCACCACGTGTTGCGCCGGTGGTCATTGCGATTCATCCGGTAGTTGCTGACTGGATACGTATCGAAGCGTCAGTGCTCTCACCTCGCGGATGGGACGGCATGTATGTGTTGCAGTTGTCCGAGATCCTGATCTTTAGTGGCATCGAAAACGTGGCACTGCGACAGGAAGTGAGTGTGTCGTCGAGTCGCGAATCGCGTCCCGCGACGCCTTGGCACAAGGATTATCTCGTGGATGGATTCGTGCCGTATTTGATTGACGCGTCGGAGGGGACGAAGAGTCTCGCGTATCTCAGTATGGTGGGCGTCGGTGATAGGCCCGAGATCGTGATTGATTTGGAAAGGAAACAACGCATCAACCGCATCCACCTTCACTCGATCGACCAGAGCGATACCGTCCCGCAATCAGTTCCCGAAGACTTTGGGTTTCCCCGAGAGCTAATTATCGAGGGCGCGAATCTGGAGGACTTCTCGGATGCCATTCGACTAACGGACTACGAAATATTATCGGATTACCACTCGGGACCGATCGTCATGCGGCGGTTTCCCGAAGCCGAATGCCGCTATGTTCGGTTGGTCGCTACGCAGCCCTACTACTATTCCGAAAACGACCTGAGTGGGACACGTATTGGATTCGCCGAGATCGAAATTTTTTCCAATGGCGTCAACGTCGCCAAAGGGAAAACGCCGAGCGTGGAGTACAAGACAAGCGGTCCGGCGCGAAACATTTCCGCACTCACCGATGGACACAATCTTTTTGGCAAGATTCTGCCGCACAAGCAATGGCTCGGAGAACTGGCAAGACGGCACGATCTCGAATACGAACGTCCACGCATCGCGGGGGAATTGAACGAACGGTACCTCCGTCAGAAAGCCAATCTGCGATTGTTATCTTGGTTGGTCGGTTTGCTCGGATTCATCATCGTCTGCACGGTATTGTTCGAACGCACGTTGCGTCAAAGGGCCGTCTTTCAAATGCGAGAGCAAATCGCAGCGGACTTGCACGATGAACTTGGTGCGAACCTGCACGCGATCGGATTGCTGGGCGATCTCGTGCAGAAAGCGTCGGATTCACCGGATCGGTTGAGTTCGCTGGTGCGACAGATCCGTGACCTTACCCAACGCAGCGGCGCCGCGACGCGGTATTGCACGAATATGCTAGAATCGACCGGGCTGTTTGAGGACCTCGTTAACGACATGCGACGTACGTCGGCGCGACTGATGGCGGACTTCGAGCATGAACTGACGTTCTCTGGCGAAGAGCATCTTCAAGATCTTCGGCCACGGACGCGCACCGGCCTTTTCCTTTTCTACAAAGAGTGTTTAACCAACATTTTGAAGCATTCGCACGCGACACGCGTGACCACGGAACTGCATGCAATTCCGGGAGAACTGCGTTTAACTGTTACCGATAATGGTCGGGGTTTAAGCGACTCGCAAACGGCGACTGTTCCGAATTCGCTTCGCCGACGTGCCCGACTTCTGAGGGCCAAAGTTTCCGTCGTTCCAGCCCCCGGTGGCGGGACAGAGGTTACGCTGATACTGCATCCGAACCGATTCACCATTTTCCGATAACGATAATCCTGCGAAGTTCCCCATGAAAAAAATCGCTCGCATCATGCTCGTCGAAGACAATGTGGAATACAAAGAGGTGATCCGCATTGCGCTGGAACACGAGCCGGACGTGGAGTTGTTGAGCCATTTTGGCACCGCCGAGATCGCGCTGTGTACACTCCAGGACTCCGCGGCTTGCGACCAGCCTGATCTAATCATTTTGGATTTGCGTTTGCCAGGGATGGATGGATTAACAGCTATCCCGGCGATTCGAAAGATCGCTCCAGATACAAAGATCATAGTACTGTCGCAATCTGATCGAGCGAAAGATGTGCTGCGATCGATCTCGCTGGGCGCCTCGGGATATTTGCTGAAATCCGCGACGCTCAACGAGATCACCGAGAGCATTCAGACGGTGATGAGTGGTGGTGCCTCGCTGGATAAAGGCGTAGCCAAGTTCATCGTTGAAAATTTGCAAACGCGAAATCAGCAAACCGACGAACCGCCGCTTTTGTCCGAACGCGAACTCGAGATCATCACACTGCTCGCACAGGGTTTGGTGAAAAAAGAGATCGCCTCACAACTGAACATCGGCTACTCGACGGTCGACACCCACGTTGCCCACATTTACGAGAAACTCAAGGTCAACAATGCGCCTTCGGCGATCAATCAAGCCCACCGACTCGGCTTGCTCATGCTATAGCAAACTGCAAATCGCTTGTGCGTTGGGCAACCGAGACCCGAAGTTTACTGACACCCTGAGTGCTCGCTGTCGGTTGCTTTGCTAGCCCGTCGCGCAAGCAAGTGATTCCGTTGCTTCACTCGCTTGCGTTTCGGGCGAATGCTGATCCCCCGAGGCAACCCAATTTGACTAAAACAACAGCCCGCTCGCGTCCTGCCGCTAGATAAACGAAATCGAAATACGCGATTTCGTTCCTGCCAATGTTTTACTCGTCTTCCAACGCCGACTTGTAGAACTCGATCAGGTCGTCACGGAGTTTCCTTAGCGAGGGTTCGTGGACGTACATCATGTGACCGGCCTCGTAGAATCCCATGGTGAAATTGCCACGCAGTTCGGCGGGCAAGCCGAGGTGGTGACGAGTGTATTCCATCGCAAACGATGGCGTCGCCAAGTCGTAATAGCCGCATGCCGCGTAGACTCGCAAAAACGGATTGTCAGTGATCGCCTTTCGCAGCGTCGAGGAAGCGTCGACAAATCGATTTTCAAACTCGCTGTAGTCCCATGGATGGACTTTGGATGTCAGGACCTCATAAACGCGGTCTTCTTCGACTTTCAGTTCGTCACGCAGGTATTGGTTCATCGCGGAGGTGAACGGACCAAATACGGCAGAAGCACTCGGGTCATGTTCGGCTTGATCGCCAATATGGTCTCGGTCGACGCCAGTGTATCGACCATCAAATCGTCCAATTACCAACCCGCGAGAACGCAAAAGTTCTTTACCGAATCGCCCCATGTTGACTCGCAGATTGGCACGATCGATGTAGTCAGCGGAGAGGCCCGTGAGTTCTGCCATCCGTGCGATCACCATTTTTCGTTCTTCATCTGAAATCGAATCACCCGCGAGCAATGCTTGCATGTAAGGTTCACGTGCAAACGCTTCGGCTTCCGCGACTACCTTCTCAACGCTCTGCGACTGCAAATGCGCTGGAAGTGCCTTGTGGTACCACGCGGTCGCGGCGTAGGTGGGTAAAAACAATGTATACGCGATGTCATTATTTCCGGCCGCTCGCAAGGTCTGGAAATCAACAACCGCGGATACGAGCACGATTCCGTTGAGATACATGTGGTAGCGGTTTTGCAATTCGCCGCTCAATCCGGCCGCGCGCAATCCACCGTAGCTCTCGCCAAGAAGGAATTTCGGTGAGCCCCAGCGACCGTACTTCGTCGTGAAGTCGTGAATGAACTGGCCAACACTGCGTACATCTTCGTCGTATCCGTGAAACTGCCGTTTGTCTTCGCCTTTCGCCGGGCGACTGAAACCGGTGCTAACAGGATCGATGAACACGAGGTCAGTTTTATCGAGCAGCGAGAACGGGTTGTCGATCATTTCGTGCGGCGGACGGATCGGTTTCGCATCATCACTGAGTTTGACGCGACGTGGCCCGAGCATGCCCAAATGCAACCAAACGGACGACGAGCCTGGACCACCGTTAAAACAGAAGGTGACGGGACGTTTGGATGGATCGGCGTCATCAAGGCTGTAGGCAACGTAAAAGACATGGGCTTTCACCTTCCCCTCATCGTCCTTCATGACCATTTTGCCAGCGGTCGCGGTGTAAGCGAATTTCTTTCCGGCAATCGACGTCTTGTGGTGCGTCACCGATGGTTCGGAGGGCTCGTCGGTCTCGTCAGCCGACTTCTTTTCGGCAGGTTTCTCGTCACTCTTGACCTGTGATTGATCCCCGCTTTGCTGTCCAGACTTCTTCGCATCTGCGGCCGCCGATTGGATCTGACAAAAGGGCACAGCGACGGAAAACAAACCAACAAACAGGAACAAGGCGAGGCAGCGGAGCATGAAAGTTTCGTGTGAGTAGGGAGAGGGGAAACGTCGTTTTCGAAACGACCAACTTTACGCACAAGTATAGTTCGCCCTCGTCTTCTAACCTACGGTATGCAAACACGAATGTGGATTCGTTCCACGAGTGCTCAGGCGTCCATCCGCGTACTGCTTTAGCTCGTTCTGTATTCTCGTCGTTCGTCTGAGGGGCGAGACACATGCCAACTGGGACGGCCACGGCATCAAACGGCCAAGGCAAACGGCTCAGGCAGATCATCAAGCTAGAAGATTGCGGGGCTATTGCCACAGCAATAAGATCTCGCAACGGAACTGCGCAAGCGGGCTGTTGATTTACTTGCCCGCGGCGCATGCAAGGGATTCCGTTGCTCCACTCGCTTGCGCGTCGGTAGTATTGATCCCCCGCAGCAGTCAAATTCGACTAAAACAACAGCCCGAGATCCCTCCGGTTCAGGCAACGCACAAGTTCGGGTTAGACGAAACACCAGACATTCGCCAAAACGACTCCCCTCACCGACAAGGAACACCTACGAGATGAAATTTCGCACACTTGGTAAGTCAAACATCGAAGCCTCAGTCATTGGTTTCGGAGCGTGGGCGATTGGTGGATGGACTTGGGGTGGTACGGACGAACAAGAATCCATTCGGGCGATTCATGCTTTTCTTGATGCTGGCGGGACGCTGATCGATACCGCTCCGATCTATGGGTTTGGACGCAGCGAAGAAATCGTGGGTAAGGCGATCGCCAACCGACGTGATGACGTGGTTCTCGCAACGAAGTGTTCCATGCGTTGGGACCTCGACGACGAACAAAAGAAGCGAGCGCAAAAGAAGTTCTCGACGAGCGAGGACATATTCGACCAACCCGGCGAACGCTCCAAAGACAGTTTTGATGTTTACATCTATGCTGGCGCTGATGGCATCCGCAACGAGATCGAGCAGAGCTTAAAACGCCTTCGCACCGATGTTATTGATCTCTATCAAACCCATTGGCAAAGCGACGAAGTCGAAATTGAGGAAAAGATGGGCGTCCTCGAAGATCTGCGACGTGAAGGGAAAATTCGCGCGATCGGTGTTTCGAACGCCTCCGTGGAACAAATTGCCGAGTATCAGAAGTTTGGCCAAGTCGATACGGATCAAGAAAAGTTCTCGATGCTCGACCGCCAGATGGAGAGCTCAAATCTCGCAAAGTGTGAGAGCGATGAAATCGGATTCCTCGCCTACAGCCCGCTCAGCCAAGGTTTGCTGACAGGAAAAATTGATCCCGATCGCGAATATCCCGACGGTGACCAACGACGTTTCAAAGAACGTTTCAAGCCGGAGAATGTTCGTAAGGTGCATGCGATGCTCGATCCGATGAAGCCGATTGCCGAAAAGCACGGAATCAGCATGGCGCAACTGACCATCGCCTGGACTCTTGCCCAACCGGGGTGTTCGCACGTTCTGGCAGGCGCGCGCAATCCCCAACAGGCGATCGACAACGTCGGCGCTGGGGCAGTCGATCTGGAAAAAGACGAATTGGAGACGATCACTCAAGCGGTGCACAGCTACGACGGAGTCTGAGTTGCTGCGGGGGTGAGCAAGTTTGCTCCTAGGCTGTGAATTGATCCACGTGGCCGTTCGCTCCCGCGAACGAGCGCACCTTTAATCTCCGCTTGCGGAGCATACGGCCATGATGATTCGCCGCTGGCGACTAAATTCACAGCCTATCCGCATCGAGACACGCGTTCAGTGCTCTGATGATCCGCGTTAGATGAAGGCTCGGACGCGTCGGCGTGCACTGCTGCGATTTCGCTCGCGCAGAAAACCGCTTTGGTTGTGAAAAACTCACATTTCGTCGCGGTTGATGTCTGCGGTGTTAAGAGAAAATGAAGCTTCGGCAAATGCGGCCGCATCATGTCGTTCGTCAATTGCACAGAGAAAAATTCGGTGTTGATAATGCCGCCTTAGCATCAACATCCTGTGCGGAGCATAACAACATGTCCAAGGCAACCACGACTTTCGTGCTGGCAAGCATGGCGGCGTTTTTCGTCGGCTGCAGTTCAGAGTCCACCACATCGACCGAATTTCCTGAAAACGGTACGCTGGCAGATAACACTGAAACCATCAAACTGACAGGATCCGGCGCGAGCTTTCCTTACCCGCTCTATGACCGTTGGTTCAAGGACTATAGCGCCAATACCGACGGTGTGCGAATCGATTACCAAGCCAAAGGCAGTGGCGCAGGTATCAAAGACTTCATCAACGGCACAACTGACTTCGGTGCCAGCGACGCCGCGATGAACGACGAAGAAATTGCTCAGGTCGATAAGGGCGTTCAACTGTTGCCGATGACCGCCGGGGAAGTGGTGCTGGCATACAATCTCGCTGGCGTCAACGAACTTAAACTGTCGCGTGAAGCATACGTCGGCATTCTGTTGGGCAAAATCACCAATTGGCAAGATCCGGCCATTGTAAAAACCAACGCCGACATCGATCTGCCTGACTTGGACATCACGGTTGCACGCCGCGCCGACAGCAGCGGAACGACGTTTGTCTTCACACAGCATCTCAGCGCGATCAGCGAAGACTGGAAGAACGGACCGGGCACCGGCAAAACCGTTGTGTGGCCGAACAGCGACAAGTTCATCGCTGCACCCAAGAATGATGGCGTGACCGCCACGATTAAGCAAACTCCAGGTGCGATCGGTTACATCGAGTACGGCTACGCCAAGTTGACAAAGATTCCAATGGTCAGCTTGGAAAATAGATCAGGCAAGTTCGTTCAGCCATCGCTTGCGAGCGGTCAGGCGGCCTTGGCCAACGTCGAGATGCCCGTCAACCTGCGGGCTTGGCTACCCGATCCGGAAGGCGAAGACGCTTATCCGATCGTCAGCTACACGTGGTTGCTGTGCTACAAGAACTACGACGACCCGAAGAAGGCGGAAGCCCTCAAGGGGGCCATCCGCTATTGCCTTACCGAAGGTCAAAAAATCAGTGACGAAATGGGCTATGTACCGTTGCCTCAAACCGTCGTCGAGAAAGTGACCGCGGCGTTGGAAAACATCCGGTAGTCGGGTGTCCTTGCTGGCTTTTTCGTAGCTCGCCACGTTACGCGTTTAATTGGTATTCAGATGGCTATTACTTTGGAAGGTGACGTTCCGATTGATTCGGTTGCTTCACCTCCCTCGCGTCTCGATATTGCGGGAGACCGGACATTTCGGGGACTGACGTATGTCTTTTCTTGGATGACGATTTTCCTGGTCCTCTACATTGTCTACGAAATTGCGGGGAAAGCATTTCCGGCAATTCAAGAATATGGTTTCGGTTTTGTCACCGGGACCACATGGGATGCAAATCGTGGCGAATTCGGCGTCTTTCCTGAAATATGGGGAACGCTCTACAGCTCGATTTTGGCATTGATGCTCGGTGGATTTTTTGGGGTGTCGATTGCGATCTTTTTGACGCAAGATTTCTTGCCACCCAAGCTGGAAGTCGTGTTCAAAAACATCGTCGAACTGCTGGCGGCTATCCCCAGCGTCGTCTATGGGTTGTGGGGGATCTACGTTGTGATTCCAGCACTACGACCGACCGCAAATTGGGTGCACGAACATCTCGGTTGGATTCCGTTTTTCGAAACATCCTTAAGCGGACCAGGCATGTTGCCTGCCGCGATGGTGTTATCGATCATGATCTTGCCAACGATCTCAGCGGTGTCGCGCGATGCACTTTGCTCGGTACCCCATAGACTCAAAGAAGCCGCCTTTGGACTCGGCGCGACCCGGTGGGAAGCCATCTTGGGCGTCATACTTCCGACGTCGGCGACGGGAATCTTTGGTGCCCTCGTGCTCGGATTCGGCCGCGCGTTGGGCGAGACGATGGCACTGGCGATGTTGGTAGGAAACTCGAATCAAGTCAGCTTGTCGCTGTTCTCACCCGCGAACACGTTGGCAGCTTTGCTCGCGAATAACTTCCCGGAAGCTGGAAAGCTCGAGGAAGGCGTTTTGATGTACGCGGCGTTGATTTTGATGGCGATCACATTGCTCGTTAATCTCGTCGGCACCGCGATTATGAACCGTGCGCAGCGGCGTTTGTCGGGAGGCGAACGATGAGCAATCAAATCGAAATCACCCATTCGTTTGCAGGTGTGGACTTCCCTCAATTGGAACGGTCACTGCGTCATCCACGCACGCTGGTGAGTTCATTGTTGAGCTTGTTAACCGGATTCGTCACGGTGGTGGCATGCGTCCCGCTGTTCTCGGTCCTGTTCATGTTGATTTACCGCGGAGGCAAACGGCTGAGTTTGAGTCTGTTTACCCAGACGCCACCGTCGGCGTTCGAGAGCGGCGGCGGATTCGGAAACGCGATCGTTGGTACGCTGACGATGGTCGGAATCGCCGCGCTCATCAGCGTTCCGTTCGGCGTCCTGGCTGCTGTCTTTCTTGCCGAGTTCGGACCGAAGAGTAAAACGGCATCGGCGGTTCGGTTTTGCGCTAAATTGCTGACCGGATTTCCTTCGATATTGGCCGGCGTGTTCGCGTACGCCGCCGTGGTACTGATGACGGGCAGCTACTCGGCGCCGGCGGGCGGTGTTGCGTTGTCGATTCTGATGCTGCCGATCGTAATGCTAACGGCGGAAGAGTCGATCAAGATGGTGCCGCACAAGATGAAGGAGGCCGCCATCGGGATGGGGGCAACACAAACGCAAGTCGTATGGAGAGTGACGCTTCCTTCCGCGATGCCGGGCATGTTGACGGGCGTCATGTTAGCGGTTGCAAGAGCATCAGGAGAAACCGCTCCTCTGCTATTCACAGCTCTTAATAGCAACTACTGGATCATGCAGGACGGAAATCTCGCGTTGATGGAACCGACCGCGTCCCTCGCTGTTCTGATTTTCAACTTTTCAGGCGTCCCGTTCGAAAGCCAGATCGAACTGGCGTGGGCCGCCGCTTTAGTTTTGGTGCTTATCGTGCTGGCCGTCAATATTGGCGGTCAAGTGCTTTCACGCAAACGAGTAACGAGATAATACACGATGATTATGACCAATACGCTTGACAGCAGCATTGTCGCCGAGCCGAATACGAATGGAAAAAACGTCGTCATCGATTGCAAAATCCGCAATCTTTACTACGGAAAATTTCGAGCGGTACGTGATAGCCACATCCCGGTCGAGGAAGGCCAAGTAACGGCGTTTATCGGTCCTTCGGGCTGTGGAAAGAGCACGGCACTACGGTGCCTCAATCGCATGAACGATCTCGTTCGTGGATTTCGTTTCGATGGCCACGTACATTTCCGTGGCAAGGACATTTATCATCGCAACGTTGACCCGGTGGCGGTACGTCGCTATATCGGCATGGTGTTTCAGCAACCGAACCCGTTCGCGATGAGTATCTACAACAACGTTGCGTTTGGTTTGAGGTTGAACCGCGTCAAAGACGACATTCCAGAACGTGTCGAGAGTGCGCTGCGTGGCGCGGCACTTTGGGACGAGGTGAAAGACAAACTGAAAAACAGCGGCTTGTCGCTATCCGGTGGCCAGCAACAGCGACTGTGTATCGCCCGTGCGATTGCTACGGAGCCTACTGTTCTGTTGATGGATGAGCCCTGTTCGGCTCTCGACCCGATCGCAACTCGTCGCATTGAAGAGTTGATGACAGAACTGAAGGAGAAATACACGATCGCGGTCGTGACTCACAACCTGCAACAAGCTCAACGGGTCGCAGATAAAACGGCGTTCATGTATGTCGACACCAGCGACGGCGGTCGCACCGGGTATCTCGTCGAGTATGAAGACACAGGGCAATTATTTGAAGATCCCAAGGAAGAATACACCAAGCAATACATCCGAGGCGAGTTTAGCTAATTGGGTAACGCCGATAGCTGTGCTCGTGTGGCGATCTGGGCGGTTGCGGGAAAGATAAAGTGGTTTCGCACCAGCCGTTTCTGAGTGGGTGCCATCTACTAGGCAGGCCGGGGGCTCAAGCTGAACAGCGTCACTTTTCACGTTGCCCGGTCGCTTGTTTAGGCGTCGGTTTCGCTTACCACACGCCACATTGATTGATGGCTGTCATGCTGTTTCGTCTCGAATAGACAGACGAATAGGCGATTACGCGATACGAGCGAAAAGTGCAACTGACTTGCCAATTGACTCACCCCGGCACGATCGACATTTATGTTACGGTCAAATTCCGGCAAGAATTATTTATCACGCGATGGAGCCCTCAGTGGTATCACGCGGTTTCAGATTGTCTCGAGATGGCTATTCTTTTTCGAAATCGATCAACGTACGGGGCGGTATCGCAACTCGCAGTGCGTTAAGAACGGCGACGACGTCAATCACTTCTTGACAAATCGCGCCGGCGACCGGTGGCAAGTATCCTGCCGAAGCGAACGCCATCCCAACCACGCTTAATACCATTCCACCAATCGCACTTTGCAGTGCGATGCGTCGCATTCGTCGGCTGATGTGTAAGAACTCATCGATCTTCTGCAGGGAACTGTCCATAACGACGATATCGGCTGCCTCAGTCGTGACATCACTGTTTTGACCAAAGGCAACTCCGACCGTAGCCGCCATCAATGCGGGGGCATCGTTGATTCCGTCCCCCACAAAGATAGTGTTTGCTTTCGCGGTCTCCTCGTTGACGATTCTCAATTTTTGCTCGGGACTTTGACTGGCATAGACCTCACGAATGCCAACCTGTTCGGCGAGGTACGCGACTTCCGATTCACGGTCGCCGGAGACCAGCATCGTGCGGCTGATCTTATGTCGTGGCTTGAGGTGGCGAATGAACGAGGCCCCGTCGGTGCGTGGCGTGTCGCGAAAACGAAAGGTTGCTGCGTATTGATCGTCGACCATGATGACGCATTCGAGCCCTCCGGCCTGAGGTGGCAAGAGATCGTCGAGCGAAGGCTGTCGTGCCAACACTTTTTTGCGGCTGGTCACTTCAACTTTGTGACCGTTGACATTCCCTGTCAAACCTTGTCCCGGTGGTTCACTCACTTCGGAAACGGCGTGCTCGACCGAGTTCGCTTTCTTCGCCGCGACCATGATCGCTTGCGAGAGCGGGTGTTTGGAATACCGTTCCAGACTGCTCGCGTACGACAACACTTCGGCCGCTCGTGCTTCGTCAACGTTAAGTTGTGCGATCAAGTTTGGTTCGCCGTACGTGAGCGTCCCGGTCTTATCAAAGATAAGAGTCCGGCATGTGTCCGCGGTCTCCAGCGAAATGGGGTCACGCACGATGATGGCACGCCGTGCGGCGAGAGATATCGAACCGATGATCGCAACCGGGATCGCAATTAGTAGAGGGCAAGGCGTCGCAACAACCATCACCGCCAAGAATCGCACCGGATCTCCAGACGCCAACCACGCAGCTAATCCGATTCCGACGGCCAATGGTGTGTACCAGGCGCCTAGTTTGTCCGCCATTCGCCGCATCTTGGGCTTTTGTTGTTCCGAACTCCGCATCACCTCCATGATCTTTGCGTAACGCGAATCGATGGCGAGTTTGTCGGTCTTAACAATCAACGCGGATTCGCCGTTGATGGCTCCGGAAAGCACCGAAGCTCCGGGAGCTTTTGAAATTAGGTAAGGTTCGCCCGTGAGGTAGGACTCATCCATTACCCCATGTCCTTCGATCACGGTTCCATCGACCGGGCATGTTTCGTGCGGGAATACTGCGACGAGATCTCCGATTGCGATCTCCTTGAGTGGAACGTCCGTGACGACTGAATCAACTCTTCGGTGTGCCAGCGACGGCATCCTTTTGCTCAACGCGCGCAGTACCGACGACGCATTGCTGACCGCGAACGCTTCCAAAGCCTCACCGCCAGACAACATCAAGACGACCAACGCACCCGCCAAATACTCGTCGAGGATGGCTGACACGACGATCGAGATGCCCGCCAGGAGATCCGAGCCGAATTCCCGACGAAACATCTTTTGCAAAAGGTCCCACACCAGCGGGATTCCGCCAAAGGTAAGGACTGCCAATAAAGGCAAATTCCAAATTGTTTCCGACGTCTCGGTTCCGAATCTCAACACGAGGTGAAGCGTGATCATGCCGATGGCGAAGAACGCGATCAACATTTCACGAGACGTCCAGGATTGCGGTGGATCCACCGACGTGGTGCTAGCTGACAAGTTGTGTCCTTTGGCGTATCAGGAACTCGGTCATCGATCGACGTGGACCACACACGTGGCGGTTGCACACTTGCAATGCGTGCGGTTTGGCGGACCATGTCACACCAGCATCTGTCCAAAATACGATGGCAGGCCACCTTTATAGCGAAAATAAACCTTCCAGCGGCAACACCACCGGTGAAGGGCAATGCACGTGCCAAGGAAATGCGTCTAAACGTCGCGGATGAGTGTTTACGGTCCTGGCTTCAATCGGTGTTGTAAAAGAAAGCGGTAGCAAAAACGCGAACGCACGACGATCCGTTGCAGTATCATTGTCAACCCAAACAAAATTCGTTGCGTTCGCCTCCCTTCCCCACCTACCTCAACGCAGGCACGTGATCCATGAAATACATAACACGTCTTCTTTCGATGGTGATCGTTTCAACCGTCTCGTCCCTGATGACACCGGTCGGGCTTGATGCCGCCGAACGCCCCAACATCATCTTGATCATGGTTGACGATATGGGGTTCTCTGATCTCGGTTGTTACGGGAGCGAAATAGAAACCCCAAACATCGACCGGCTCGCGGCGGGCGGTGTACGGTTTGACCAGTTTTACAACAGTGGTCGATGCTGCCCAACACGCGCGACCTTACTGACGGGACTGCATCCACATCAAACCGGGATCGGCCACATGACGTTGTCCCCTGGCAAACAACCGGGAGATCGGCCCGAGAACTATCAGGGGTTTCTTAACCAGAAATGCGTCACGATCGCCGAGGCACTCGCGCCGAGTGGTTACGCCACGATGATGGCCGGAAAATGGCACTTGGGAATGCACGACCGCAGCCTCTTTCCGATGCAGCGTGGGTTTGAAAAGTTTTACGGGTCGCTCGCGGGGGCAACACGTTTCTTCACTCCCGTGCATCCGCGAGGAATGACCAGTGGCAACATCTCGATTGAATCGCCGGAATCCACCACGGACGAACATTTTTACACAACCGATGCCTTCACCGATCACGCGATCCGATTTATCAACGAACATCGCAGCGAATCGCCCGATCAACCGTATTTCTTGTATCTGGCTTACACCGCTCCGCATTGGCCGTTGCAAGCGTTCGAGGATGACATCGCGAAATATCGTGGCACGTACCGTGACGGATGGGATGCGTTGCGGCGAAATCGCTATCAGCGGCAAATCGAACTGGGGCTGGTGGATGAACAATGGCCACTGTCCCAGCCGACAAAGGGCATTCCAGAATGGGAGTCGCTCTCGGAAGAGAAACGCGACGAGATGGATTTGAAGATGGCGGTCTACGCGGCGATGATCGACCGAGTCGACCAGAACATCGGCAAACTGGTTGCTTCGCTTCAGTCATCAGGCACG
Source organism: Aporhodopirellula aestuarii (assembly GCF_023701485.1). Lineage (GTDB taxonomy): Bacteria > Planctomycetota > Planctomycetia > Pirellulales > Pirellulaceae > Rhodopirellula > Rhodopirellula aestuarii. Next base: position 4,894 of record NZ_JAMQBK010000082.1, on the reverse strand, counting down.
TTCGAGCATACGCTGATTCTGTTCCTCTCCGACAACGGTGCGTGTGCGGAAGGAGGGATGTTGGGACGGGGGGAGTTTCGAGACCTCGCAAAACGTAACCTTGAGACAGGGAATTCTTACGGTGAGGCGTGGGCCAACGCGTCGAGCACTCCCTTCCGACTCTACAAACACTTCGCTCACGAAGGCGGCACCGCGTCTCCCTTCTTCATGCATTGGCCTGCAACGATTCAACCGAATTCAGATTGGTATCGGTCGCCGGCACAGTTGATTGATGTGATGCCGACGTTGTTGGACGTCGCCGGCGCGAATTACCCGAGCGAACGTGCCGGCCAAACGATTCCACCTCTTGATGGCATTTCACTTCGGCCTGCCTTTCACGGCGAACCGCTCGCCCGCCAACAACCGATCTGCATCGAACATGAACAGAACGCTTTTTTGCGAGACGGCAAATGGAAGTTGGTCGGACGCGGTGTCGCGGGACCGCGTGGTGTGGATGGGACCAAGTGGGAACTGTACGACATGGAGTCCGATCGCACCGAAACCAATAATCTCGCGTCGTCGATGCCCGAGAAAACCGGCGAAATGGCCGTTAGGTGGGAACAGTGGTCTCAACACGCGGGCGTGTATCCGAAGCCGATCCCAAAATCTCGCGCCGGGAAAGCGAAGGATGCGAAATAACGGTTCGGAAAACGTTGCTCAAAAAGGAATCTGACACACACCAAACCTCCGTGCCTCCGGGAGAGTCGTCCCCAGCATGAATCAGCAATGTATTCGGGAACGCCGTCGAAGCTTCGATAATGAGGCGGCGCGGTGGATCTAGCTTTCGCCTGTGCCAAGAGATCGTTTTGGTCCAACGAGAGATCGATGCTGGTCGTAAGGCGGCTCAGCGTTCTGCCAAGAGTTGGTCGATCGTACCGGTGGAGTCGGCAAACCGCGGCATCGGCAATCCCATCATGCGGGCTTGGGTCAGCCAGAGATTCGCCAGCGGCGTGCCCTCGGGCATGTTGATGTGTTGACCTGATTGCACCTGCTCGCCGCCTCCGGCAACAATGATCGGCAGGTCATTGTATTGGTGTGTTGAACCGTCTCCGAGACCGGAACCGTACGTCATGAGCGTGTTATCGAGCAGCGATGTGCCGTCGGATTGCTCAACTCGGTCCATCCGATCGATCAAATACGCAAACTGTTCCATGTGGAAGCGATCAACCTTCAACAGATCATCAATCATCTTGGTCTGGTTGTGTGACATTTGGTGATGGCTGCGAGGTTCGTCAAACAAACTCTCAAACAGAAACGGCGTGTCCCATCGCTCGGGGCCGACCATGAACGTCGCTACGTTGGTCAAGCCCGACTGCAAGGCGACAACCATCAAATCCGCCATCAGTCGAATGTATTCACCTCGCGGCAGGTGAGCTTCCGTGGGCTCTTCGAACGAGACTTTGGCGAGTTCGCCCTTCATTTTTTCGAGTCGGTCCATCTGCCGTTCGATTGCTCGGATCGAATCAAAGTATTCCGTGAACTTTTGCTGGTCGGCATAGCCCAATTCCTGCTTTAACGAATTGGCGTCTTCGAGCACCAAGTCCGTGATGTCGCGATAACGATTGACTTCATTCGATGAGAACAGCCGTTGATACATCTTTCGCGGATCACGAATCGACGGCGCGAGGTGGCCGGTTCCGTACCAAGAAATATTGTCAAAATAGATCGACTCTTTGTTGTCGCGATGACTGTTGCAGCTGAATTCGAGCGTTCGGAACGGTGTCGAATCGCCAACATGGTCCGCAACCAAGTGATCGAGTGTCCGATCGAGCGGCCACGCTGTTCCCTTAATCGTGAATGGCGGCGCGCTGCTGAGGTAGCACGATGCACATTGTGCGTGCACGTCGGTTCCTTGCTGGAACGTCCGATCCATCCCGGTGATCAGGTTGATCTTGTTTTTGAACGGATCGAGCGGCTGCAGCGTCGGCGTCAGCTCGTCGAGGATTTTGACGCTGTAGAACGGGTCCTGTTTTCCCAACGACCGCATCACGTTACCGAGATTGCCTTTCGGAATCACATCGGATGCTTCCCCCGGGAAAAAGCCACGACGTACGACACCGATCGGAACATAGAAATGCACCATTCGTTTGGCGACCGGCGTCGTCGATCCTGCAATCGCGTTGCTCTCCATCCACGGTAATGCCATCACGGCACCGCCAACGCCCTTGAGCAAACTGCGTCGTGTGATGGACTTCATGCTTTCATCCTTTGAGACTATGGAGCTACCGTGATTCGGCGGGCTATTTCGGGCTGGTCTTGCTCAGAAACGGTTCACTCATCATGACTTGTTTCAGCAGCGTCTGCATCTTGTAGCCGTCCGCGGCCGTTGCTTCCGCAATCTTATCGAGAGCGGGACGATCCGCAGCGGTCAGTTCTCGAGCGAGGGCGAAGGACAAGAGGTGTCCGGCCAAGCCTCTCGTGAATCGATCCTTTTCCGTCAAGATCGCATCTTTAAATTCGACAACGTTGTTAAACCCGTGCTTGCGAAACAGCGTTCCGGCCATATCCACTTTGCGTCCATTGGCGTATTGATCGCGCCAGACACCGACCGGATCAAAATTTTCGAGTGCAAAGCCGAGCGGGTCGATCTGTTCATGACAACCTTTGCAATCGGCCCGTTGTCGATGAATCGCGAGACGCTCGCGGAGGGTGAGATGTTCTTCGCCCTCGGTAGGCTTTTCGTCAAGCGACGGCACATTTGCCGGTGGCGGATCGGGGGGATTGTTGAAAATCACGGTTGCGATCCACGCACCACGCGTAATCGGCTGCGTCCGATCGGGACCGGACGTCATGGTCATGACCGCCGCATTGGTGATCACGCCTCCGACGCGACGATCTGAAACCGGGACTCGGTAAAAACGTAATTGAGCGGGATTGTTCGATCCCTCGGAATCAACTTTCTCACCGCTCGCCAATTCTCCGTAACCCGACTGCAACACTGAAGAACGGTACGCAAAATCGGAGTCAATGAGTTGGGTGATCGGCAGGTCCTCGATGAGCACCGTCTCGAAGAGCAAGAGCGGTTCGAGCATCATGTGCATGCTGACTCGAAACTTCGCGAAATAGAACTTGTGATACTTGTCCGGGTTCGGAACCGATGAGACGATCCTCTCGAGTTGCAGCCACTGAGCGGGAAAGCTATCGCAAAACCGTTTAAGTTTTCGATCTTGGAGCATGCGACCGATTTGATCGTTCATTACGTCTTCGTGATGCAGCTCTCCTTTGGCTGCGAGATTTAGCAGTGTTTCATCGGGAAGACTGCCCCATAGAAAGAATGACATTCGTGATGCGAGTTCGATGTCGTTGATGGTCTCTGCGGTATCACTGCTCGACGCCTGGTCGTACAGATAGAGAAATCGCGGCGAAGCGATGGCTGCGCCAGCAATGGATTTCATCACCTCGGTGAAATCAGTTCCGCGGACAAGTTCTTGCAGTGCAAACGAGGTGTAGCGATTGAGAGTTGTCGCGTCGATCGGACGGCGAAACGCTTTGGACAAAAACGGTTCGAGTCGCGCGCGGATCTCCCCGCGTGAATCGTTCTCTGAGTCTGGTGTCGCGAAGAATTTGTCCCATATCCCCACATTGGTCGCGTTGAAGTCTGGGCTCTGGGTTACCGATTCACCAAGACCCAAGAACGCCTCCATTAATAAGGGAGACATCGAAAGATGATCGCCGCGATTGTCGAAGCCGTGTTCTGCACGAAGGTCCTGCGGAAACGCCGCGACGCCTGCCAAACGACGCTCAATCAATTGAGATTTACCCAACGGTCTGCTACCGACGATCACATGATCGGGCATTTTGCCCGTTGCCGGTTGAAAGTAGTTTCCGTGTTCACGCATCATCCGCTCGGGCAGCGTGAACACGGTGCACTGAAGATCAAAAAGATCGATGACCGCGTTATTGTATTGAAATCGATTCATCCGGCGGACCGGCGTGCGAGCAAATATCGTCTCTTTTGCGATCGCCTCGTGCATGATTGCGTTGAGTTCGGCGACGAGCGACGTACGAAGTTGCGGATTCAAAGCCGGTTCATCTTCCGGTGGCATTTCTTCCAATTCAAGCACATCGATGAGGCTTTGAATTAGCTCCACGTCTGCGCGCAGCGAGTCCTCGTCCAGCCTCAACAGATCCACGTCGCCTTCGAGTTCATCATTTGCGCCGTGGCATTTGACACAGTGTGCTCGCAAAGTCGCAATGATTTGCGAGTCGTTTCCGTCTTGCTCCGTCGCGAGGATGGTGTCGCAACGGACGCAAAGAATCATAAAGGCGATTAACGCGACCGCACGATTGAGGTTCGGCATCAAACGGATAGCATGCTGCATCATTCGCATGGCAATCGATGGGCGGAGAGATTTGCGTTGGGGGGGCAGGCGGGGAAGACGTGCGAAGTCCTGGGATGGATTCTAACCGACGCGATACATCACGTGTCGAGAAGAACGGGAATCGCGAGGATTCTTTTTCGAGATCCTGGATGCGGTCGCTTCAATCTGCGGCGCGACGCAACAAGCTCCGGCGTGAGCGAAATCGACGCAATTCGGTTTTAAGTGCAAACGCGTTGGAAGAACGTTATCGATTTAACCGTTTGCGGCCGCCCGCGACGATATCGAGTAATTCTTGCGTACCCGCTTCGCTGCGAGCTGAGAGCAATTGACGCGACGTTGCGGCCATGCTGCTCTCAATCCACTCGATCGCGGATTCCGTTGCCATCAGTCGCATTCCGTGCTCGGCAGCCATTGCATCGAGGAGGATTTCATACAGCGTGATGTAAAGAAATTCTCGCACCGCGACTGTGGTTAGATGGTCGGAAGACACGTACGTTGAGCGACGAAGTGGTTTGGGTATGTCCCGTTTGTTG
>NZ_JAMQBK010000081.1 GCF_023701485.1 Aporhodopirellula aestuarii | reverse complement strand
GTAACCCCCGCAATTCTTTCCCTCGGGGGACATCGAGTGATTGAGTGCTCTTTATAGTGAAACGGCGCGAGCCGTCCGGTGACTCGGGACCGGACGCTTGCGCCGTTCCGCTACTTTTGGAATCCCGCAGTAATGCGACGGCCCCGAAAGAATCCGCGAACTAGTTGGCCTCACGGGCATGCGAACGTAGCAATGCAGAGCCGGTAACGCCGTGGCGTAGGTGCCGACTCTGTGTCTACCACGTCGATTCGCAGCACGAGACTTAGAGAACGAGCTTTACAGCACGACGATCAATGCGTGGATGATTCCGACAATCCAGAAGCCGACGAGAGTCAGCACGAGGTTTAGGAAAAACTGCGTGCCCAATCCGCGATCCATGAACACCGCCAATGGTGGCAACAAGATCGAGAGGATTACTTTGAGAGCGGTGTTTTCGTTCGTCATCGTTGTGGACATAAGTCTGTTCCTTAATGAGTGGGTTTGGATTGAATGGTCACCACGTGGGGGTGTATCGAAAGGATCAAGAACGCAATTGGCGTGCCGGCTCGAGCGATACCGTAGCGAAAGGTTGATTTCGCAAGCCTTGCAGCGGCTAGTTGGCTTCGCTGGAGGAGGCAATTGACGAGCGGATTGCCGACTCGACAGATGGATTTTTGAACGTCAACGTGCGGTATGGGAATGGGATTTCAATTCCTGCGTCATCGAGTGCCCGTTTGATCGCGGAAACCACTTCGTCGCGACTGCGGCGAATGTCGGTCGGTTTGGAACCGGTCCACCATGCGACTTCGTAGTTGACGCTCGAGCTGGCGAACTCCTTGGCAAACACTTCGACCGTCCGCACCGCTTGGACGCTATCGCACCCGGCTACCGCATTGCGAATGACTTCGCGGGCTTCGTCAACGTCGACGTCATACGCTACACCGCAGTCCACACGCACGCGTCGCTGTGGTTGGCTCGTCAGCACGTCGACGTTGTTTTTGAACAGAGTTGCATTGGGGACCACCGACAATTCACCGTCGAGTCCGCGGATCATGGTATTGCGGATGGTGATGCGTTCCACTTTGCCGGTGATGTCATCGCATGTAATGAAATCGCCGCGATCAAACGGGTACTTCCAAAGGATCAACATTCCGGCAAAGAAGTTTTCAAAGATGTCTTTGAAGGCAAAGCCGATCGCGACCGAACCGAGTCCCAGTACTGTCAAAGCTTTTGACGGTGTCATGCCTGGGAAGGCCACCACCGTAGCGGTCAGGAGACCGGCGATCCAAATGGCAATTGAACTGAGTTGGTAGATCAGGTCTTGGAGACTCGGCCGTAGATTGCGTCGCCCGAGAAGTTTGACAAAGAGCCAACCGACGGCGTTTGACAATATCGCCGTCATGACGAGCACAAGCAATGCGGCGATGAGAAGCGGTGATCGGATGAGAAAGTCTTGCAATAACGACCCAAGACTTTTCTGAACGATCTGTCTACTGGATTGAAGATCGACAGTCGGATCAATGCTTAGTTTGTTGATGACGAAGACCACATCTTGAGTCCGACCGGCAACGTTCGCCGCCCATTGTTGGTGCTCTTCCGTATCGGCCACTCCTTCTAACGTAACGATACCGCTGTTCGCACTCACGCTGAGATCGCTAAACCATCCCGACGATTCGAAGATCTCGGTCAGGCGACGAGCGATCGCTTGATCGGGCGCCACGTCATCGATCTCGACAGTCGCGGTCGATACCGGATCGGTGTCAGTCGAGGTGGATGACGACTCTTGACCGGAGACGGTGCTGCATCCGATCGCAATGAAAAGGATGAAAAGGAACAGCCCAGTTAGATGAATGCGGAAAAAATTCATCTGATTACGAGTGACTTCGGGCGGCACGCATCGCAACGGCGAGTACGAGGACAGCTCCGAGCATCGAACCGATCCAACCCGCAGCCTGGATCGGAGCCCCGCCGCTGAACAAGTAAACGATAAACCCACCAACGAACGATCCGACAACGCCTAATAGCATGGTGCGAAGGAGCCCGATGTCTTGTCGGCCAGGATAGAGCAACCGAGCAATCGCTCCGATTACCAATCCAAAAATCATCCAACTGATGAGAGGCACTAACATGATCTGTGTTCCTTTGCGAAGAGCCGTTTCAACTGACAATGGTGAGTTCCGATGAGCGGAATTCAACTCTCAGTAATCTGTAAGCGAATTACGTGCCAGTGGTCAGATCACGCCTCCATAGGGCCTTATCGCCGGACTTTTTGGAAACGATGGTGCGGGCTTTTCTAGAAAACGACCGGGTTTGGTCGTTGTTCGCTCATTGCGGTCGTTTAGCGACCGCTGGCGACGTGGGCCGAGGGAGCTCGTGTAGATAGGGGCCGAAGCTCACCACTGCCAACTGTTCGACATGGGAGCAATTGGAATGGGCTTTGCGTGCACTAGTGCGATTAGTGAGTGTGTCGCGGGACAATGTCATCCGGTTGGATGATACGCCACTGCGACGGATCGCATTCCTTTCACAACCAATAACTTCAAAGACAAGATCAATGACGAACCAAATCGTAACCGTTCACGGCGTATCGCATCCTGTGGTCAAGCAAATTCCCAAAGAAGCCGATTCAGACGACCCTGCTGAATCGCACCAAAATTCGACTCAGCTCTATCGCGACGAGACGGCAGAGCGTCTCGTGAATTCGACCAAGCAGGCGAAAGCCAAGCCTGCGACCCGGTCTTAATCGCCTTTAGCGGTGAGCATTCTCGATCGCCGCAACGATCGCATCGAGATCGTTAGCAACCGGTACCGCGCGATTCGCGTATTTGGCTTCCTTGACTCCACGGCTGCCGAGAGTCTTCTCGAACAGCTCTTTGTCGGAAGTGTGATAGGCGACGGTCGCGGTTGGATCTTTCAATTCATGGCCGGTGAGAATGCATACGACACGATCACTAGGTGCGATCACGCCCTCGCTGCGTAAGAGTTTCGCACCCGCAACGCTGGCTGCGGACGCGGGTTCACAACCGAATCCGCCCGCACCTACTTGCGACTTGGCGTCCAGGATCTGTTGATCGTCGACCTCGCGAACAACTCCGTCCATGACCTCGAGTGCGCGCAAGCATTTCTTCAAGTTTACCGGACGATTGATCTCGATCGCGCTGGCGATTGTGTCCGCCCGTTTGCCGTCACGATCCATCGCCTCATTGTACGCGCTGATCGGATCCATTTTGACATTCCCGCCGTTCCAGCAAACGCCGTGGTCGTGAACCAATTCGTAAAGCGTGTCGGCACCGCGTGCGTTGATGACGGCGAGTCGTGGGATACGGTCGATGAGTCCGTGCTGATGCAGTTCGCTGAACGCCTTTCCGAACGCACTGCTGTTACCGAGGTTGCCGCCCGGTACAACGATCCAATCGGGAACCTCCCACCGGAGTGCCTCGAGCACGCGGTACATGACCGTCTTTTGTCCCTCGAGGCGAAACGGATTGACGCTGTTGACAAGGTAGATGCCGAGTCGTTTCGAGACCTCTTTGACGCGAATCATCGCGTCGTCAAAGTCGCCCGCGATCTGAATGGTCAGGGCGCCGTAATCGAGAGCTTGGCTGAGTTTGCCATAGCTGATTTTGCCGCTGCCGATGAAAATCACCGCTTTCATGGCTCGCGTGGCGCTGCAGTAGAGGGCCAACGACGCACTCGTGTTTCCGGTGCTGGCGCAGGCTGCCCGCTTGGCCTCCATCATGCCGGCGTGCGTGACGGCGGCGCACATCCCGTTGTCCTTGAAACTGCCCGAAGGATTCATGCCTTCGTACTGAAGGTGCAGTTGACCGGGGTTCATGCCGACGTACTTGGCGACCTCATTGGCCTGCTGCAGGAGAGTTTGACCTTCTCCAACGGTGACGATCTTTTCTTGCGGTGCAAAAGGTAGCAATTCATGAAACCGCCACACACCCGAGAATCGAACCGGATTGGTTCGCTGGCTCCACATCGCCTCGAAATCGCTGAGGTGGCTCGGCACGCCGGCGCGGTCCCAGTCGTACGAGATATCCAGCAGATCACCGCAGCGGTCGCAGGCCGTGCGAATGGTCATCGTTTCGTACGTCGCTCCACATGCAGGATTGATGCATTGCTGAAACGCGAGGTCGGTATGAGCGGCGTTGTGTTTTTCGGCGGTTTGAAGCATCGAGGTGATTCGTCGTCAAGCTGAGAGGAGTGGGTGGAGTGGCCACCACTTCAAGTTATGATTGCAGTAGTCCCGAAAGGATAGATCGGTAAACAGAACCGTCAGAATGAAATTTCGCCTGTTCCTCGCAACCGGAAAAGCCGAAATACGTGAGTTTGGCATCTTTTTCGGTAAAAAGGGGCCCTATCGCAGCGGCCATCCTGTCTCGGGTCAGCGGTCTGGTTCGGCGGGACCGTCGCCTTCGAAACGTTTTTTGCGTCTTGGGGGCTGTGCTCACCGATAAATTGCGTTGAAAGAGCCTTCCCGCGTTCGCCCCTCCTCCTCACCTCGGTTTCTACAGATGACTCGATTTATCATGCTCGGTGGTTTTCTCGGAGCGGGAAAAACGACCCTGATTTCCAAATTGGCTAAACGTTTTCAAGCCGACGGCAAGCATGTTTGCGTGGTTACCAATGATCAGGCGGCCGGATTAGTCGATACGGAACTGCTCAAGAGCGAGGGATTAGACGTCAACGAAGTCGCTGGCTCGTGTTTCTGCTGCAATTTCACCGGATTGGCCGATGCGATGGCTGAGTTCGAGACGCGGCAACGCCCCGACGTGATTCTCGCTGAACCCGTGGGCAGCTGTACCGACCTGATCGCAACGATCGCGATGCCGATGATGGAGCGGATGGGCGAGCAGTTCGTTCACAGTCCCTATGCGGTGGTCTTAAAACCGAGTCACACGCTGCGAATTCTTGCGGGCGGCCAAGCCGGTTTTTCTCCGAAGGCGGAATACATTTTCCGCAAACAACTTGAGGAGTCAGAGGTGATCGTCGTTAACCGGATCGACGAACTCAGTGGTGAGCAGATCGATTCGCTCAAAACGCATCTTAATGAACAGTATCCCGGTCGCCGCATCGTTTGCGTTTCAGCCCGCACGGGTGAAAACTTGGAAGAGCTGTTCGAAGTTTTGCTGACCGATGCCTCGCCTCGCGACCGTATGATGGACGTGGATTACGATATCTATGCCGATGGCGAAGCCGAGCTGGGATGGCTCAACGCGACGGCCTATTTTGAATCCGATCAACCGTTCTCGCTCGATGATTTGACGGTCTCGACCGTCAACGCGATCCGGAATGAGTTGGCAGCGGTCGATGCCGAACCGGCCCACCTGAAGATCTTGTGCTCGTCCAACAGCAGCGTCAGTGTCGCGAACCTCGTCAGCAGCGACACCTCTACGATGCTATCGGTGGCGAGCGAACTTTCGGTGACGCAGACCAAGATGATCGTGAATGCTCGTGTTTGCTTGGCTCCCGAATCGCTGCAGCCGATCGTTTCAGACGTGCTCGCGAAAGTAGCCAGTCAGAATGCCGCCAGCTTGCGGATCGATCAGATCGAAGCGTTTCGCCCGGGGCGTCCCGAGCCTACCTACCGCATCGTGTTGGGCTGAGTGCCCCGATGAAGTGCCCTCATGAGCAAAATGCGTGGCGGGCAACACTTGTTTAGCGCCAAGCGGCACAACTGGCTGAGCAAACACCGCCAGTAAGGGCGGTTTTTTGATGATGTCGATTCTCATCAGAGAAACCGGCATGCTGCTTCAGCAACAGAGACTTCGCCGAGTCGCGAGAACTTAGAATCCGCCGAAGGGATCGTCCATCGCACCGCCACCACCGAAGGGATCGTCCGACGGGCCGCTGTCAAACGGGTTGCTGCTTTCGGTGGGTTCAGGGGTTGCTGCACCGCCATCATCGCCGAGGATCGAATTATCCATGGCGCCTTCGAGCATGTCGTTGGATTCGACTACCGGATCGCCGCCCATGTCATCGGCGAACGGGTCGTCGACCGGAGGGGCAGCGGGGGGCATCACTTTTCGTGGCGTCGCGGCGGTCGCATTGTTGGGAGCCGCTCCGGCGGCGGGCACACCGAGTTCACCGTAGCGGGCTTGAGAGCGTGAGACGCCGAGGGCCAACGCCTTCAATCTTGCTGCTTCGCGGGCGTCTTCGAGTTCAATCCGGGTTGGACCTTGGATACGTGCCAACGAGCGTCCGACGATGTCACCAAAGGCACCACGGGCTTCGATTTCGGCACCCTGTTGAAAATCAGTTTTAGCTTCCTGTGCCCGTCCACTGGCTGCTGCGGCAAGCCCACGGAAATAGTAGGCACGTGGATCTTGAAATCCGTTGGTGATCGCCATGCTCAACCACTCCGACGCCTTGTCATAACGTCCCGCGTTGTAGGCGTGGACACCTCGGCCATAGATCTCCGACAGAATGGCGGATTGGGCCTGGACGGTCGTCGCGGGTGCGGTCGCCGCAATGGCCACGAGTCCTACAACGAGATTCAGAATGAGGTTGAAGCGAAGTTTCATCGCAGACAAGATCCTAGAAGGGGCGGAAACACGAGTCGTCAATCGGGACTTGGGTCGCGTCGAGCGGAAGCATCGCGAACAGAAAAGGTGGCTGGGGATTTGGCGATCGATGCCAGCTCTGGAATTCGCAACTTCAGCTTAATTATGAAACCCAAGTATAGCAAATGTTTTGAGGCCGGGCTGAAGCCTTTTTACAGCGAAAATACAGACTTTCCGGGGGATTCGTTCATATTACAGATGGCCCGGGCGCTGGATGTGGTGCCCATTTGGTAAAGTAAAGACGTCGCACCGGCCCGCCTGCTGGGTGCATTCGAAATCTAAATTTTTTGCGGACGATACTGCCGATGTTCCCCGCTTTTCCGACCGTTTTGACGTTTTCACACTCACTGCCAATGCTGCGGTGCCTTGTGATGGCGACATTTCTAACGTTGACATCCGGTAACGGACTTTGTGCTGCTGGTGAACAGGGTGCGCCCGCGTCGACGACGCAGGCCTCGGATTCTAGCGGCAGTGCTGACTCAAATTCTCGTTCCCAGCGTGAGGCGTTGTCGGACCCGTCTACCGCGGACGAAAAGGAGATCGCGGAATTGATTGAAGGTCTCGCGTCAAACAGTTATGCGACGCGAATTCGATGTCGCGACCGATTGATGCGGATCGGACTGGCTGCGTTCGATCAGCTGCGCGAAGCCCGCAACCATCCTGACAACGAAGTCGCAATTGTGGCCAGACGGCTGACCAGCGGGTTGCGGGTCCAGTGGTCGACGCCGTCGGATTCGGCGGAGGCCCGGGAGCTGTTGTCGGAATACGGATCACACAGCGTTTCTCAGCGACGCGGTCGGATCGACTCGTTGGCGGAGTTGCCCCGCCGTGACGCGTTCTCGCCGCTGTTGCGGTTGGCCCGGTTCGAGACGGAACCGGTGCTCGCTCGGGCAGCCGCTCTGGCTCTGATGGGTCTCGAAACACGCAAGCATTCGCAAACGCTTGATCTCGTTTCCGACGGATCGACAAAAACGCACGAGGCGGTCGAAGAAGACCGCGATGATTTCGAAGCCTCGCAGATCGAAGACACGCTGCGGGGTCAGGATCGGATCAGCAGTTTGTGGTTGATGCAATACGCCGCCGATCTCCGGCATGGTCGTTTGGAAACACACGCGTGGGGCGATCTGATCAAACAAAATCGTGATCAGCTCAGCCCTGATGAGGCCGGCTCGATGAGCGAGCGGCAAGTCTCCACGAGCGAGCTGTTGAAACTCATCTGGATCACGGCGGAGCGGGCCATCGCTCGCGGTTCGAAAGAGGAAGCGTTGGAGATTGTCGTTGCAAACGTGGACCTGATCCCATCGCGGACACGCAACCTGATCGAAACAGCGACCTGGGCACTCGACCACTCGCTCTACGAAGCGGTCGTCGCGATGCATGCCGTCCATCAGGATCTGTATCGCAAGAGCCCGATCCTGCTCTACTCCGCCGCGGAAGCGTATAGCCGCGTGGGGCGTGAGGAGGATGCGTCCGCTCTGGCAGAAATCGCTCTGGCGATCAATCCGCTGCCCGAACGTGTCGTCCAAAGCGATGATGAAGTGCGTCCCGACGACGGTGGCCCTTTTAATCCGAACCAACCGGCGCCGATGCATCCTCAGACGATTGAGAATCACGCCGAAGCCCACATCGAGATCGCCACCCAACTCGTCGACCGCGGATTGTTTCAATGGGCTGAGCGAGAGTACGAGATCGTGATCGATCGATTGCCGATCGATACCGCTGTTTCGTCCTTCGCGAGGTTACAGCTCGCGACGATGTTGGGTGAACTGCTTCGTCATGCGGACGTGATCAAAACGCTCGAACCGTTGACCCGACGGATCGATCAAGATAACGAATTCCGAGATCGGCTGATCGCACGACGTTTCTCTTACACCGTCGTCCAAAGCAACATGGATTTCCACCGGGGTTTGCTGATGGTCGAACAAGGCGAAACCGAAGCGGCCAAACCGGTGCTGCGGAAAGCTTTTGAGATGAACAAAGAGAACATCGATATCCTGATTGCCATGTACCGACTCGATGGGGACACGAAATGGAAAGAATCGGTGTCGGTAACCCTCGATGAACAAATCCGGCAAGCGTTTAGCGAAGTCGAGGATACGAGAAACTCGATGTTGCGTGCAGGGCCGTTTCAGCCATCCAAAAGCGAGTTGGCCAAGCGACTCAATGCGTACGCGTGGTTGGTCAGCAACACGACCGGTGACACCGCCAGGGCGCTGCGGTACAGCAAAGAGTCGTTGCAGCTGACACCTCAGCAACCGGCACTCATGGATACATGTGCCCGTTGTTATTTCGCCGTGGGAAACATCGAAGCGGCGATCGAAATGCAGACGCGAGCTTGCGAGCTAATGCCGCACTCTCCACCTCTGGAACGACAATTGGCAGAGTTCCGCGAAGCTCTTCGCAAGTCGCAAGCTGAGGCGGCTGACAAAGCCGCTCAGTAGATCGAGTCACAAAAAGGGCTGTCGTTCGTCACGTTACCAGTTGGCGAACAGGCTATCCAATACGCTGTTCGATGTCGCAGTGTTTTGTGGGATCTCGATGGCGGAAGGTCGCGTCGCCGTGGAAGTTGTGGTGCTCGACGATCGTGCTTGGAAGGACGTCGACGGGATGGCGGAGGCGCGATATCCCCGCTCGGTGAAGCCGAACCCGTCTCCTTGTCCGGAGGCGGGAAGCACGATTTGGGAGATCGTGTTGGTGCCCGTGGTTCCGCTGGTGACACTCGTTCCTGAAGGCGGAGTGATCGTTCCTCGTACTGTGACCGCGTCGATGAATTCTCCCGGTTGGTCTTGCGTGATTTGGTAGGTCCCGCCGGCGAGATCGCGGAACTCATAGCGACCGAGCGAGTTGGTTGTGGTTGTGCGTTGCACCGTTTGGCCCTGGTTGTCCACTCCAGTTAACCGCAATCTCACTCCTCCAATTCCCATCTCGTGCGATTCGCGTTGGGTGTTCGCGTTCGTGTCGGCCCAAACGTAGCCCGCCAAAACGGCGTTGGACGGATCGTCGGTTACGGCGACGGTATGGGAATCGCTTGTGACGGTTACTCCTGGGCCCGCCTGCACCGTTTGTAAGCCGAGCACGATCATTTCGGTCGTTTCGAGTTGTCCGTCGTCGACGAGATTCAGGGTGATCGTTTGCGTCGAACCGTTGCCGCTGCCGACCGGGAAAACGACGCGTGTGGTGTTGATCGTGTAGTCGTTGGAATCGGCGGTACTCGATTGGCGGACGATCACGTCGACTTCGAGGGGTTGCGTCAGGATGGCCCCGCCGGTTGTCGATAGCACCACAGTGACGGTGTGGTTGCCGTTCGTTTCAGCCACGCTGCTGGTGCTGCTTGCGAAACTGATAGTAACGCTGTCGTCATCGGTGATGGTGGTGGTGACAGAGCGGTTTGCGACGTTGATCGAGGAGGTGATCGCTGCGTCAACGTTTATCAACTCTAGCAAAGCAACTTCAAACGCTTCATCGCCTTCGAGATTGGAATCGCCCCGTACGTTCACCGTGATCGTTTGTGATTGATTGGAGGTGCCGATGAATGAGATTGTTCCGCTAGCGGCATCGTAGTCGGAGCCTGCGACTGCGGTGTCGTCGCTGGTGGCGTATCCGATGCTTAGGCCACCCTGAACGGCCGCCGAAAGCGAAACGGTGTAGACGGCCGACGTTGAGCCACCGGGGCCGCCGGGTTCGCCGATACTGTCTGGGCCACTGATCGACAGAGTTGCCGTGTCGTCGTTGGTGATCGTTCCAACCACGCTGGTCGAAAAGACATCGATGAAATCGGCTAAGTCCGCGGGCAATCCCGAGATCGCCCCCAAGTCGATGCGGAATGTCTCATTCGTTTCGACGATGAGATCGGAGATTGCACTGACGGTGATGGTTTGCGTTTCGTTTGCGGACCCGCTGAAGATGAGATTTCCCGATGCGGTCACGTAATCTTCTCCCGCGGTGGCGGTTCCGTCCGCGGTGCCGTACGCGAGTTGTAAACCGCCGCTGATGGGATTCGATAACGTGACCGTGAACGATAACTCGCCGGCATCCGCGGCGCTGTTACCTTCGGCTACAGATGTGGCTGTAGAGAGCGAAAGGGAAGCTCGGTCGTCGGCAGAAATTGAGATTGTGACCGGTTCGTTTGGAAGGCCTACCGAAGAGGCGACCGCATCGGATAGGCCACTCAGCGAACTGAGTCCGACCGAAAACATTTCAGCGAGTTCAACGCGGTTATCACCACGGACATTGACAGTGAACGTTTGAGACTCGCCCGACGTGTCACTAAAAGCGAGCGTTCCGGTGGCTGTGTCGTAGTCGTTGTCAGCTGCCGTTGCGGTGCCGTCGGACGATAGATAGTTGACCGTGAAGTCATCTTGCACGTTACCGGTGAGCAACGCCGTGAAGGTGATCGACGTGACTGTTCCACTGTTGCCTTCGACGACGGTCGTTTCGGAAGCGGTAAGGGTGACCGATGCGGTGTCGTCGTTCTCAATCGTCGCGGTGAGCTGCGGGTTCGGGATGATCAACTCAGCAGTATCTGCGAGTCCTGAGACGGCTCCCAATTGCACGATGAATGTTTCGTCCGCCTCCACGACCGAATCGCCGGTAACAGTCACCTCAAACGTCTGTTTTTCACCCGCGTTGCCATTGAAGGAGAGCACCGAGTTGGCGGCCGTGTAGTCGCCTCCCGCGACAGTTGCCGAACCGTCGACCGTCGAGATGGGGACGGTGAAGCCATCGGGATCGTTGACGTCATCGGTGAGTTCGACTTCGAATCGGAAAACGCGACCGGTACCTGATTCACCTTCGGTGGAGTCAGTGGTGACATTGCGGATGACGAGCCTCGGGGCATCATCGTTTTGAATCGTGAGGTTGAACGAGGAGCCGACGATCGTGACCGCGTCTCGGATGACAGGGTCTGTCGCGGCGAGTTGGCTGAGTGCGATCGCAAACATTTCGTCGGGCTCGGGAGTGTCATCGCCGATGA
This sequence comes from Aporhodopirellula aestuarii, assembly GCF_023701485.1. GTDB lineage: Bacteria > Planctomycetota > Planctomycetia > Pirellulales > Pirellulaceae > Rhodopirellula > Rhodopirellula aestuarii. Next base: position 132,844 of record NZ_JAMQBK010000081.1, on the reverse strand, counting down.
TTTCGACCGAGATCGTTTTCGTTTCTGATACGCCCCCGTCGAAGGTGAGCGTGCCAGAGGTCGCGACATAATCATCGTCAGCCACCGTGGCAGTTCCATCGGTGGTGTCATAGCGTGCCGTGATTCCACCTTGAACGGCGGCCGACAGGATGGCTTGCGCCGTCAACGTGGTCGTCGTGCCGCCGGCTCCTTCAAACGATTGCGAGGCGAGTGACCCGAGCGTGAGTGTGGCGGCGTCATCGTTAAGAATTCTGGCAACGGCTTCGGGAGTGCTAAGCGTGACGTCGGAGACGCTTGCGCCGGAACTTCCCAGTCGCAGTCCACTCAATCGCAAACCGATGCTTTCATGGGCTTCGACGACGGAGTCTGCCAAAATCGGAACGCTGATTTGCATCGTTTCGCCGTCGTTTCCTGATAACGACAGCGTGCCTGACCGTGACGTGTAGTCGATTCCGGCGTTCGCTGCCACACCGCTGGTCGGTTCAAACGTGGCGTAATCGAGCGTGACGCCTGACTGGACGGCGCCAGAGAGTTCGATGGTGTAGACGATGGATGCGTTGGTGCCCGCGTTGCCTTCGATCACGTCACTCGCCGTGACGGCAAGCGATGCGGTGTCAATGTTCGTGTTGGTGATTGAAAGCGGCGTGAGGACGAGTTCGTCGAACTCTTGGTCATTACTGCTTGAAGGGCCAATGGTGACTGCTGAAACAACGTCCGCATCAACGGTATTGTCAGCGATTCCGGTAACCGTGACGATTTGAGGTGTGTTCCAGTTCGCGTTTGTGAACAGCAGTTCGTTCTTGTTGATCGAGAGTTCGGACGCGTCGGTGACGCCTAACGGCACGGTGACGTCTTGAATGGGTTGGCGTTTGAGGACGACGCTGAAGGTGGTCGTCGTTCCTGTTTCGCTGACGGTCAAGTTGTTGCCAGCGTTGACTTCGATACCGCCCTCATCATCGTTTGCGTTGACAACCGAGATCGGCGAGATGCTGATGCCGTCGTAAGCCGTGTCGCCGCTCGCGGCGGTGAGCACGATATTGAATGAAACGTCACCATCAACGAGTGGATCGTCAACGCCGGTAATCGTAAACGTTTGAGGCTGGTTGAAATTGGTTGAATTGAACGTGATGGTGTTGGGCGATATCGTGCCTTCGGAAGTGTCGCCGGAGGTCGCTGTAATCGTGACGTTCTGTGTCGGCGGCGTGTTGAGGGCGACCGTGAACGTCGCCGACGTGCCGGCCTCGCTGATTTGCAACGGGCTCGCGGTCACGATGCTAACGCCGGGCACGTCGTTATCCGTGTTGGTCACCGAAAACGGTGTGACACTGACGTTTCGGTACGCAGCGTCGTCGCTCGTCGATAAATCAAACGTGATGTTGGCGGTTTGAGGTCCGTCAACGGCAATGTCATCGACACCCGTGAGGGTAACGGTTTGAGATGTGTTCCAGTTTGCGGGTGTGAACGTTAACGTGGCCGGGCTGATTGTGACTTCGCCGGTGTCGGTGCTGGCGAGCCGAATGGTGACGTTTGAAAGCGGTTGCGATTGCAAGCGAATGGTGAACGTGTCCGTGCTGCCGTCTTCGGCAACCTGCAATCCTTCGGTGCCCGCGAGCACAACACCTGCGGGGTCATTGTCACGGTTTGTCAGGGAACGCGAAACGGAACCAAGCGAGTTGTATGCCGGGTCGGTCGTCGACGTGCTGGTAAAAGTGACGTTGTAGCCGACGTCGCCATCGGTGGCCGGATCATCAACCCCCGTGACCGTGATCGTCTGGGGTTGGTCCCAGTTGCCGGCATTGAAAGTGAGCATCGACGAGGAAACCGACGCTTCGCTGGCGTCACTCACGGCGACTGTCACGCTGACGGTACCCGTAGGCTGGGTTTGCAGTCGTGTGGTGAGCGTGCTTGACGAACCGACTTCGGAGGTGAAGGCGACCGAAGGTTGCGACACAATCAGGCCCGGCACGTCATCGTCTTCATTGGTCAGCGTCACGAAAGTGGTCGCTAGGTCGCGGTACTCTGAATCGCTCGAAGATGTTGGTTTAACAGAGACTTGGTAAGTCTGGTTTCCATCGGTCAGATCATCGTCAACACCCGCGATGGTGATCTCCTGGACTTGGCCGAAATTGCTCGGTGTGAATGTAATTTGAGATACCGTCGGCGTGCCTTCGCTCGGGTCCGAAGAGACGATATCGATAACCACGTTCGTGGTGGGTTGTTTTGACAAACGAACGCCAAACGTGTCTGAACCATCGAGTCCGCCAGCCTCCTTGGTGACGAGTCCCGCTATCGGTGAAACGATTAAGCGTGCGCTGTCCCCGACGTTGGTCACCGTAATCGGGCTGACGGTAACGGTGCGGTACGCGGTATCGGCGCTCGTGGTGAGATCGAAATTGATATTGGCCGTTTGCGGCCCGTCGACCACGTTGTCGTTTACGCCTGTGAGCGTGATTGTTTGTGGCTGGTTCCAGTTCTGCGGTGTGAGGGTCACCGTCGCGGGGGAAACGGTGACTTCGCCGGTATCGCTACTGGTCGTCCGAACGGTCACGTTCCCGAGCGGTTGGGTTTGCAAGCGGATGGAGAAGGTGTCACTGCCGCCGTCTTCGTCGACTTGCAAACCGGTTGTGTCGCTCAGGAGCACGCCAGGAATGTCGTTGTCTTGGTTGGTCAGCGTCCGCGTGATCGCGGCGAGCGAGTTGTAGCTCGGGTCTGATGTTGAACTGCTCGTGACTGTCACGGTGTATTCAACATCGCCATCGCTGGTCACATCGTCGACACCAGTGATGGTGATTGTTTGTGGCTGGTTCCAGTTCGTGGAATTGAACGTGGTCGAGGTGGGTGACGCCGTGCCCTCGGTTTGGTCGCTCGAGGCGACGTTGATCGTCACGATACCGGTGGGCTGGGTTTGTAGACGAACCGTGAATGAGGTCGTCGTTGCACCTTCGGTCGTGAAAGTTGGTGACGGCTGCGAGACGATCAGTCCGGCGGTATCGTCGTCCTGATTGGTGACCGCGACCGAGCGAGTTGCGAGGTTGCGATACGCCGAATCGCTGGATGGATCAGGAGTGATGTTGATTTGGTAACTGATCGGACCGTCGATCAGGTCATCATTGACGCCCGAGACCATCACGACTTGGGTGGTGTCCCAGTTCTCAGGGGTGAACGTCAACTGCGGTTTGTTGACGACTCCTTCGCTGCTGTCGGAAGACGTCAGATTGAGGGTTACGTTCGAGTTGGGCTTCGACGACAAACGCACATTAAAAACGTCGCTTTGGCCATTCTCACGCGTAACGAGTCCGGAGCTCGGTTGGATCAGGAGGTCGGCGACGGTGGTATTCAGATTGCTCGCCGTGATCGTAGGCACGGTGACGTTTTGGTAGAACGAATCGCTGCTGTTGATCAAACCGGTGATTTGATAGTTCTGCGTGGCATCGACGATCCCATCGTCCACGCCGGTCAACGTGAGTGTTTGAAATTGATTCCAGTTAGATTGCGTGAACACGAGTTGTGCCGGCGACACGGTGCCTTCGTTGGTGTTACTTGAGACGAAGTTAATCGTCACCGGAACCGTCGGTTCCGATGTGAGGCGTACCTGGGTGGTCGCCGTTTGTCCGTTTTCACTGGTGATGAGTCCCGAGGTGGACGTGATCGAGACGCCAGCGGTGTCGTTATCGATGACGGTCACATTCAGGTCATCAACAGAGACACCGCTAAAGCTCGAATCGGTGCTCGCTAGAACGCTCGTTTGCAAGGCAACGTTGAGGCTCGCTTCGGCGACCGAGTCGTTGGTTGCGGTGATCTGGACCGTTTGCGGCAAGTTCCAATTCGATGGTGTGAAAGTCAGCGTTGTTGATGAAAGCGTGACTTGGTTGGGAGTCTGCGGCGTGATGGTGAAGCTGACGTCTGCGGACGGCGCTCGATTCAGCGCAACTTGGAAACTCGCTGAACTGCCACCCTCGGTGGCTTGCAGGTTTGTGGCGTTGGTGAAGACAACTCCCCCACCAACGATCTCGATTTGGTCACCGGTCACATCAAACTCGGTGACCTCCGCGAAGGGCAGATAGAATTCAGCTCGAAGGTTGGGTTCGTTCGCGTTGACTGCATCCAGGTCGACGCTACCCGCTGACAACGCGGTCACATTGATTTCGAAAAAAAGAAACTCAGCGCTGCGCTCCGCGCCGCTTGGTTGGGTGGCGTCCCGTCCGTTCAGGTTGTCGAGTCGGTTCGACTCGATCGTTCCGCTGTTAGGTCGCCCGGGTACAGTTTGAAACTCGCTACCTAAAGTGATGGGCCCTGAAAACTGCAACAGAGACGGATCGTAAGGGACGTCGAATGCCGCTTGCAGAATGCCGGATGGAATGGTGGAGGATTCAACTGGCCGTTCGTCCTGAACGAAGGTTCGCATCAAATAGGTTTGACCGACGTTGAGCGAAGTGAGCTCATTGCCGGTCCCACCGGCGGCGAAAAAGGCGAATCGGACACCGAAGCCATCCAGGAGATGCCGCGTCTCCAGCGTTTGGAACTGCAGCGCAGCACGCCTGCGACGGGCGAATCCGCCATCGTTCGCCTTGGAGACGCCCCTCTTCGGATCGTTTTCACGATGTCTGCGTTGGCGATTGGCAGCTTGCGAGCGACCTGCAAAACGACGAGAGAGAGCCATCGATGGGGAACTCATGGAAGGACCGAAAAGAAGCGGCGGCGGAAAAATCCGCCGCCGCCTGAGTTCACGCCATTTTAGTCACAAGTCGGCAATGAACCAGTTTTGGTTCCTTAGACGCTCCGACTTCGAAACAATTCCATTCCTCAGTTGATGTGATTTCTGAATCCGTCCAGTGCGACATTGGTCATCACCGAGGAAAGTTCGCTACGATCGAGCGTATCGCCCGAATCGTCACCACCGTTAATGATGGCGCGAGGGCCAAAATCGATAGTGTCGATCAAATCAACGCGGTCTTGATCGTCACCCAGGTCAATGAATGTTCCTGCGGTCACCATCACATCTTCGAGGGTCACGCGGTCGTTACCTAATCCATCGTCGCCGTCATCGGCACCAGCAATTCCGAGATCGGTAAATAGGTCGTCAACGAAGGCGGGACGAATATTCTCCGTATTACCTATGTTGAGCGCTCCGTCGACGATGACATCCGACATATTGACTGAATCATCGCCGCCGCTTAGTCCGATGTCGACCAAACCACGCAAGTCTGTATTGATGATGCTCAGCCGCTCATTACCGTCACCGTTGGCAAATTGAATGACACTTCCGGCCAGCGTGTTCCCGCCGATGATTGTTCGTTCGGCCGGCAACGCGACGTCACCAGCCTTCCCGATAATGATCGTATTGGTGTCGTGATCATTGCCGTTGTTGACGATGATTCCACTTGGCAAGCGTGACTCTTCGATCGTCAATCGGTCGTCGCCATCACCGTTAACCACATTCAAACGACCGCCCTCGAGAAGGTCGGAGCCGATGATGCTCTCGTTGAAGATCATGATCGACGATCCATGGAGGAAATCGCCCGCACCGTTTTCGATATCGGAACTACCCCAAATGTTGATTCCAGAGAAGCTGACTTCGTCAAAACCGGCTTCGTTCGTGATCACCACGTTACCGCGAATTCGGCTAGGGTCGGTTGCATTGTCTCGTTCTAACGTGGTGCGGCTTCCGCCATCCCCGTTGTAGATTTCCAGCACATTTTGAGGATCCAACACGAGCAGTTCGCCGATGTCTGTGTTGGTGATCTTAATAACGTCGGCCGCACCGGTCGGATTCATCATGTGCACAATGGGCCCACTGAAATCAACAAGGCCGTCGTTGCTGATCGACAACCCGCCTTTGAGGTTGCTATCCAGGATCGTGATCACGCTGCCGCCACCGCCGGATTCGATGTGCGTCGAGAAAAAGTTCCGAGTGCCAGCCATCGAAACATCATCGCCGCTGACGACGACGTCCGTCAGTGTCGTCGTGCCAATATCATCATCGTCTTGGTGACTCACAAGAAGCGTTTCGACTTCGAGATCGCTCAGGCTGACCTCTGCTTCACCATTGGTGATGATGGTTAGCATGCCGTCGAGTGTGGAGGCATCTGTATCCGATTGATCCAGCCCCACGAACTCGACTGAGTCAGCACCACCCTGTCCAAAATCGATGTTGATGTTGTGAATCGCCACGTTGACGGGGCTTTGGAACGTGTCGCCAATCACCAAGCCAGCACTATCGACGAACATCGTTTCCGAGTTCTCGGCGGCTTTGATGGTAAAGCTTTCCGAGGGCGAGAAAGCTCGGCGTGAATCTTGCCAAATTTCGATTTCGTTGGCGTTGGTGTCGCCGGACAACATGACGGTATCGCCCGTAATGTCTACCGTCACAAAGTTGGCGGCGAGGACGCGTCGGTTCTCTAAGGTTTCGACACGCATTCGTCGTCGGCGAGTGGGTTTCGAGCGAGTCGAGGCGGGCTCGCGGCGTTGTCTTTTGAAGAGTTTCATGGAAGTGTTGACCTTCGGTTCAAGATGAGCGTGACCGTCCATAACACAAACCGCAACGCCAAGCCCTCGACGCGCAACCCCACAAATTGGGATACCTTCTTTCTATTTCCGCCCCGCGCGAGAAGCAAGTAAAGAGTTTTTGAAATGGCCGGATAATCGGTAAATTGCTTGTAAAACGCCCTTGTATCTAATTTGCTTGGCCAAAGCTCACTAATCCCCCTAGATTATTACGAGGCCTATAATTAAGGCGTGTAGGCGCATTAAGAGTCTCGGAATCATTAAAAGAATGCGGCCTGATTCTCATAAGCCGACAAACGCACCCAACCCGAGATTCATACCCTTAGAGCTGCTCTACTCACCGCAGTTTGGCTGACCGAATCGCCCGGTGTCGCGGTTCCCAAGAATCTGAGTTGACTTATCGAGAAGACTGCTATCTTTGCAAATGTTTTGCTTATGATGGCGTGTGGATTCTGAATGAATCGTTTTCTTCAGGGGACGACAGGGAGGGTTGGTAGTATTGAGTTTCAAACGAGACCATGCCCGCGATGCCGAGAAAATCGACGACCGCCATACGACACTTAGGACGCCCGCGGCGATTGCGGGTTGAGTCGCTCGAGTCTCGGAAACTACTTGCTTCTGACATCCTCGTCTCCGCGATCGACGCGCCGACGAACGGTGATGCCAACCACTCGGTGCTCTCTTTAATTGATCTGCGTGACAACGAGGTTTCTCCGGTCGTGCCGGCCAGCCTTTTGCAGATGGGTGTGAGTGATTCCGATGAAGGCATTTCCGGCTTGGCCGTTTTGCCCGATGGAACCGTCGTCACCGCCGCCAGCACTCAGTCAGGACAGGACGCGTCTCGGGTCAGTGAATTGGTTGTCCGCGAATCACTCGAGGGTGCCGTCGTTCGTCGAGTCGCAGTGCGTTTAAGCGGTAGCCCTATCGCGATCGCCGATTTGACCAGCGATTCGACCGGTCATGTGTTTGGAGTCACCGCGTCACTAAACGGGCCAACCGAGTCGGCGAAATTAGTTGCGATCGATCCGGTCACGGGCGAAGCGACGCTGATCGGAGACACCGGATTGGTGGGGCAGGTTTCCATCGCAATGCATCCTGACGGGACGCTGTACGCGACCTCGCAAGATGGCGGGTTCTCGCCTTTGACCTTACACCGCATCGACGTAACCGACGCGAGTGTGATCGATTCCCATTCGATCATCGATGAAACTCCGTACGGATTCACAACTGGGCTCGCGGTCAATCCCGAATCGGGTTTGTTGTATGGCAGCGAATCGCATTTGGGACGTTTCTTTACGATCGATCCAATAACCCGGATGCGAACATTTCTAACGACTCAATCGCCACTGCGTGGAGTCTCGGGCGACCTTGCCTTTGCCACACGACGCGACTCCGATGATGTTCGCCAATTGTTTTATGCCAACTTCAATCAAGGCTCCGACGGTTTTGTCATTGATAATTCGGGTGGAGAAGTGGGTGGACTTTGGCACCGTTCGCTGGGCCGACGCGAGGACAATCAACTCAATCACTCGTTAAGGGGATCGTTCTACTATGGATTATTTGAAGGGCCGACCGGCGGTGGCAGTACCATTCTCGATCGTTATCACCGAGGTGTGATTTCGTCACCGGAAGTGACGCTGCCCGCGGAGGGAACATCGATCCTCAGTTTCAGCTATTTGCTCGATACCCGGCCGGAGCTGACCCGTGATTTTGTGACCGTTTTGGTGGACGATGGCACGACGATCACCCCCATCTTGAGCCGCGCGGCGGGTACGCTTCCTGAGACCGCGGGTGACTGGCTGACGGCGACTTATGATCTCTCGGCGTACGCCGGTCAAACAATATCGGTCGACTTCGAGTTCGATTCAGGCGACCCCGTTCGGGAAGATCCTGAGGGTTGGTATGTCGACGACGTTGTGATCGTTCATGTCGCTGAACCTGCGCCGCTCACAGCGGATCTGTCGGTTGCAAAGGCCGTTGACGATGCGACTCCGAACGAATCCCAACTCATCGTCTATACGGTCACCGCGACCAATTCCGCCGATTCAGTCGGGACCGCGACCGGCGTCACGGTGACCGATGTTCTACCCGTTGGTGTGACTTATGAGTCAGCGGCGGCGAGCGAAGGTGATTTCGATCCAACCACGGGCGTTTGGAGTGGAGTGGAGTTGTCGCCGGGTGAGTCTCAGACCCTCACCCTCAGCGTGATCGTGTCTGCTGAAACTTCAGGAAGTACGCTGGTTAACGTGGCGACGATCGTGGGCGATCAAGAGGATCCCGACCTGACCAACAACGAGGTGGAGCTGCCAGCGACCGTCAATAGCGTTGACCTTTCGGCGACGAAGACGGTGGATAATGATACGCCAACTGTCGGCGACACGGTCACGTTTGAGATCGTTGTGGCAAACGCACCGACATCCAATGCGGTGGCGACCGGTGTGACCCTCGTCGATGTGCTGCCTGACGGTTTGACTTTTGTTTCAGCGAGCGACGGCGGCGTATTCGATCCCGTGAACCGCACAATTACATGGCTCCTTCCCGATATCGGTGCAGCAGAGCAATCGACAGTGTCGGTGGTCGCTAGCGCCGATTTAGACACCGCTTTGCAGAATCTTGTGAACCTTGCGCGTGTGACGGCGGAAGAAACGGATCCAGATCCGACGAATAATGAATCGACAACAGAGGTCGTCCCGCAACCACAACCGTCCGCGGATCTGTCAGTAGATAAATCGGCTAGTAATCCCGCACCAATCGAAGGCAGTCAGGTCGTCTACACGATCATCGCGAGCAATTCGGCTTCGTCGCTAAGCTCCGCAACCGGAGTAACAGTTGTGGATGTTCTACCGGCCGGCGTGACGCTGGATTCGTTCACCATCACGGCCGGAGTTTTCGACGAAGCCACCGGGGTGTGGACGATAGGAGCTCTCGGTCAAGGTGCGTCTGAAACGTTGACGCTCACTGTTTCCGTCAATGGTGGGACGGCAGGAACGCCGGTCGCCAACACGGCGGTCATTGACGGTGAACAAGACGACCCTGAACCGAGCAACAATACCGATACCGAAACAATCACGCCGCAACCGATCGAAACTCAAACGGTTCAGTTCATCGCGCCCCTGAGCGTCTTTCGGGCGGGCACCCCGGTCTTGCCGGCCCCGTCACAGATCGCCGCCTTGGGGTTCGTCTGGAATGATGCCAATCAGGATGGAGTTTGGGACGCGTCCGAATCAGCGGTCAACGGCGTCACAGTGAGCCTGTTCCAAGGCACAACCTTGTTCGGTTCATCCCAAACCGGTTCGTTCGATCTCGACGGAAACGGGATAATCGACGCTGCAACGGAGACAGGTATTTATTTCTTTGCGAGCGGTTCGGTTCCTGACGGCATTTATCAAATCCGCGTCGAACTTCCGAGTGCGGTCAACACCACGTTCCCCGGTGCCGGTGAGCTGGAAATCGAGATTAACCAAACCGCACCGGTTGCTTCGCGACCGATCGGCACACCGAGGCTGCCTTCGGCCACTGAGACATCTGCAACGAACTTCGGAATTTCACAGGACTTCGTTAACTCACCCTCCAATGACATTGGAACGATCCTCGGTTATTCGTGGGCTGACGTAAACCAAAACGGTGTTTGGGAGGCGGACGAAAACGTTCGCAAAGGCGTTCAGTATTTCTTGGATCTGAATAACGATGGTGTGTTCGATCCGCAACTCGAGCCGACTTCGGTCACCGACGACGAGGGTCGTTATCGCTTCAGTGCCCTCTCGCCAGATAGCTATGTCGTTCGCGAGGCCGATTTCGAGCGGGAGAACGTGCTCAATCCGGGGGGCGGTACCGTATTGATTTCGACGTTCCCGCAAACCGCCACTGACGGTCTCGCTCCATCACACACCGTCGTCGTCAGTGGCGGAGTTGTCGTGCAGGCGGCACGAGGAACCGCACAGGCTCCGAATTTTGGTGCGATGGAAATCGGTCGATACGTCCGGCCCGCTGACGTGTACCAGGATTGGTTGACCGAATATCCGCTCCTGCAACGTGCTCTCGCGACGACGCAATCCATCACGATTGAAAACGAAAGCGGCAGCAGTTTCAACATCACCGGTATCAACACGCTCAACCTTGATGCTCGTGAAGTGGACTATGTTTCCGTCAAACAAGTCGCGGCCGATGGAAGTTTGGTCGACCCGGTTTTCCCGATCCGTGTCGAAGCGAAGGGTTCAGCCGAGCTTCTTGTCTTTTATGCTCCGGTGCAACGAAATGATGCTGGTCAAGTCCTCGCCCAGCAGCCCGATTGGTTAGGTCCGCCCGTCGACCGAGTCGCCCATACCTTTGCGGCCGATGCACGGATCGAAGTTGTTACCGATGCGGATTTGCGGTTCCCGGTGCGATTGATCGGCGGCTCTACCTATGACAGCGATATTACCTACGATGGCGTCGTCGACGTTGAAGATGCGGTCTTTCTCAATGATCTTTTGATTCGGGAATCGGTGATTCGCGAGCAGGCGGTTCGATTCGATCCCAGCAAAGACATTAACGTTCGTTGTCCTAACGGGGCGGATCAAGCGACCGGTACGTGCGTCTTCCTTGTCGGCGGAACTCCGGCACGCGAAATTTCATTGGGCGACTTTGGACCGATCAACGTCGAGATCGATCAGTCCGTGCGGACCGCGATCCCGTTTGAAGTCACATTGCCACCGCCGTCTTTGGAGAGCCCGGCCTCGTCATCCGCGTTGGTCGGTGGGGAACCGATTGCAAACACGAGTGTCACCGAAGCTGCCCTGCATTCATTCGAGGAATCATGCCCCGCAAACTTGGGAACGGACGAAGCTGAGACGACGCCCGTCGCTTCCCACGTGTCGTTGGATGAGGTGTTTCGAGCCCAGCATGACGATGAGAGTCTCACACCCGCGGCCGATCTCGAGCTTGATTGGCATTGGTGCGACTCCAGCGGTGCGAACCATCGGGAAGACGAAGATGAGGAACACGCCCGATCGGTCGATTCGGTGATCGGGATGCTGGTTTAGCCGGTTTCACGGTGTTTCACGTGATTTGGCCGCAAATCTCTCTTGACGTCACCACGGAGCGACTCGACACTCCGCAACATAACAATCTCCCATCGACACTCTGCCAAGGATGGCAAAGGGATCGACATGACACGGAAAGTCAATCGCAACCGATCGCGCCGCCGACACGCTCATTCTCTACGGCTCGAATCACTCGAGAGTCGCCGTCTGTTGGCCGTTGCTGCGTTCGAATCCGAATTATTGACCGACAACGGTGGCGTACCCGGCGCGGTGATCGCTGACAATACGATCACGGCGGGAGAAACGTTTTTCCTCCGGGTGACGGCGCAAGAATTTGATCCCACTCGTTACGGGCTGCAGTCCGTCGGTCTGGACATCGAATGGGATGCCAGTCTGCTCGATGTCGTCGAAGAGGATTTTCAGCTCGATACGATCATCACATCAAACCTCCCGGTGTTGCAAAAAGGGTCGCTCGATCAAGAAGCTGGTGTGATCGAGGGACTCAGCGGCACGTCCTTATCGGCGCTGGGGTCTGGCCGTCCGATCGGAAATGCCGTTCCGGAAACTTTCGTGCTCATCCGCATGCGAGCTGGTGATCAGCCCGGTACCGCGACGTTAGATCTGCATAAAGGAAATTCGAAAACGATCACGTCCCCAACGGCTTCGTTGGGCGAACGGCACCTGAGATTTGATCACGAGACCATCACGATTGTTGCGGCGGCGAACGAGCCAGAGGTACCAGTAGCATCTGACCCAGAGACAATTGATTCGAATGAGCCTAAAACCGAGACGGTAGAAACAGCCGTTTCAGCGGATGAGGAGCAGACCGATCTCGAGACGCCTCTTCCGCAAGAAACCGAGCCAACTGATGTCGTGGTCAAGTCGCCTGCCGCATCGGAACCGGTCGAAAAAACTGCGGTTCCCGAAGTACCGGTAGTGAGCGAACCGATCGAAACGCTGGCGATTGAAGTCCCCGAGCTCGTCAGCCCAGTCATCGAATCACCCGCAGTCTCGTCGCCGGTGATCCCAATCGAGTCATCTGAAACGCAGCCGGCCGTTGAGTCTCCCGCCGAAATCGTCGATTCAGCCGATCCGGTCGAGAACCACGCCGATGCGGTGGATGCGGTTTTGTCGTTTGACTTTAACGGCGATGGGGTCTTTGATTTGTCTGACTTCGGACTGATCAACGTTCAGGCCGCTTCTGCATCCGCGCCAGTCACCGTCGCTGTTGCGGCATCCCCAGAAGGCTCGGCGGAAGCGGAATCCGATGAAGACGCGACGGAAGCCGAAACGGTTGCGTTCTCGCATCCATGCATTGCGGTGCCGGCTTTGGATGACGTCGAAGCGACTGAGAAGTGGCTCGATGATTTTGCCACGGCGTGGTTGGCCGATTCGGAAGCACGCGCACTTCGCCGTGAAGAATCTCAACTCTTTTGATCTGCCCGAGTCGAATCGGCTCCAGCGGAATTTCTTTCAACGCGATCCGGAAACGGTCGCCCGAGAATTACTCGGTTGCGGGTTCGCACACCGTTGTGGTGACGAATGGCTCGGCGGATGGATTGTCGAAACCGAAGCGTATCTCGCCAACGACGATCCGGCCTGCCATGGCGCCCGGGGACCCGGGAGCAGCAACGCGTCGATGTTTGCTGAGGCCGGCTCGCTGTACGTCTATCCGATTCACGCGAAGTTCTGCGTCAACCTAGTGACGGAAGGTGTCGATATCGGTTCCGCGGTGCTGATTCGGGCGATCGAACCGGTTTGGGGGATCGATATCATGATGCAGAATCGTGGGACGACGGATCCACGCCGCATCACATCCGGACCAGGCATGATTTGCTCGGCGATGCGGGTGGACCGTTCCAGTGACGGGATCGATGTCACGCGATCAAGCGAATGGATACTCGGTGTTGGTCATCAAGTGAATCACAAAGTCATTGCCACACCGCGCATTGGGATACGTGAAGCGGCTGATTTGCCGTTGCGGTTTTTCGTCGATGGAAACCGCTATGTCAGCGGGCTCGCTCGCCAGCATTCTCGACCGAGACGGGATGTGCTCGGTCAGATCAACCAGCGGTCTTCCTGACGACTAATTCATGAACATTTCGCCAACTCAAAGTAGTCGGCGATCGCGTTCAGAATGCGAGCACTCGCTTTGCCGTCACCGTACGGATTACTGGCCTGCGCCATCGCGTGGTAGCTCGCCGGCTTGGTCAGCAATTCGCTCACACCTTCAACGATTTTTTCACGGACCGGGCCGACGAGTCGAACGGTACCGGCGTCGACGCCTTCGGGACGTTCGGTGGTGTTACGCATGACCAGGACCGGTTTGCCGAGCCCCGGGGCCTCTTCTTGGACGCCGCCCGAATCGGTCAGCAAAAATTCGCATGCCTTCATCAATGCGACGAACGGTCGGTACGATTGCGGAGGCAGCAAGAGCACGTTGTCGAGATTGCCGAGGGTTTCTTCGACCGGTCCTTGCACGTTCGGATTCAGATGCACGGGGTAAACGAAGCGAACGTCGGGGAATCGCTCGGCGAGCTCAGCGATCGCGGCGCAGATCGACTCGAACCCGCCCCCGAAGTTTTCACGGCGATGTCCTGTGATTAGCACGAACCGTTTTTCTCGCCAATCCAAAGGTAGGACGCTGCCGAGATGCGTTTCGATTTCGGCGGCGATCGCGGGTTCGCTTTGTCGTGCGACTTCGAGATGCAACGCGTCGATCACGGTATTGCCGGTAATAAAGATTCTCTCTTTCGGGACCCGTTCGTCGAGCAGATGTTTTTCGCTCACATTCGTCGGGGCGAAGTGCAGCGTGGACAGGGGTGCTGCGAGGACCCGGTTGGCTTCTTCGGGAAAGGGGCTCGTGATGTCGCCGGTTCTCAAGCCCGCCTCCACGTGTCCGGTCGGAATTCGCCTGTAGAAACACGCAAGCGATGCCATCAAAACCGTCGTCGTATCGCCCTGAACGAGAGAAAAATCGGGTTTTTCCGCTTCCAAAAGTGCGTCGATCTTGGTCATCAATTTTGATGAAAGTGACGCCAGCGTTTGGCTGGGCGTCATGACTTCCAAGTCGTGATGTACGGGAAGATTGAAAATATCGACCACTTGATCGAGCATTTCGCGGTGTTGACCGGTCGATACCGACAGCAGCTCGAATCGATCGTCCGACGCAAGAGCCGTGATAAGCGGCGCCATCTTGATGGCTTCGGGGCGAGTGCCAAAGAAGACCGCTATTTTTGGTCGGTGCACGGATTAAACTGTCGGGCTCAAGGCTGGAGAGGGGGATTTGGGCCCGTAGTCTGATTGCCGCCACGGTATCTCTCAAGTCGCAGTAAGTATGCTTTTGATGATGATTGTTGAATGACCACTTATCTCGTAACCGGTTGTGCCGGTTTTATCGCCAGCGAAGTCGCTGCTCAGTTGATCGATTCTGGAGCGAAAGTCGTCGGAATCGACAATGTCAACGATTACTACGACGTGCGACTTAAAGAGCATCGCCTGGAGCGTTTGCAATCGCTCGGACCGGATCAATTCGAATTCGTTCGGGGCGATATCGAAAGCCAAGAAACGCTCGCGGAATTGTTTGATAAGTATTCGTTTGACGGCGTGTTGAATCTCGCCGCCCGAGCGGGTGTTCGGTACAGCATGGAAAATCCACATGTCTACATGACGACCAACGCGATGGGCAGTTTGAATCTGCTCGATCAAATGCAGCGCCACGGTGTCAAGAAATATGTGTTGGCGTCCACGTCGTCGCTTTACGCCGGCCAGCCCATGCCGTTTGTCGAGACGCTACCCGTCAACACCCCGATCTCGCCGTACGCAGCCAGCAAGAAATCGGCTGAAGCGATGGCGTACGCTTACCATCACCTCTATGACATCGATGTCACCATTTGCCGATACTTCACCGTGTATGGACCGGCCGGGCGGCCGGACATGTGTATCTTCCGTTTCATCAAATGGATCGATGAGGGCACACCGATCGAGCTGTTCGGCGACGGTGAGCAGGCACGCGACTTTACTTACGTGTCGGACATCGCTTCGGGCACCATCGCAGCACTGAAACCCGTCGGATACGAGATCGTCAATCTCGGTGGCGGTGGGACGCCCGTGTCGCTCAACACGGTGATTGAAATGCTAGAAGAACGACTCGGCAAGAAAGCCAAGCTCAATCATAAAACGTTCCACAAAGCCGACATCAAAACGACATCCGCTGACATTACCAAAGCCCGCGAGTTACTCGGATGGACGCCGAAAGTCGAACTCGACGAGGGCATCGACGCATCGGTGGCGTGGTATCGCGAACATCAACCCTGGTCCAGCGAACTATTGTTGCCCTGACCACGGCGATCATCGGCCCGGCTAATTTCGTGAGGGCTGCTACCGTTTTTCGGTATCGAGGGGCAGTTCCAGGCGGGATGGGGCGTCTGCCGCACGTGGACGATGGGTGCAGCGCTTCGTATCTAAACGCGGCGTGTTCAAAACCGTTTCTGGCGCGAGGTCTGGACGAATGACTAGTCGGCGCGAATACTTGCGAGTCAGCGTCGACACTGCCGTCTCCCCCTCGTTTCAATTTCTGGAATTTGCCCGATGCGTTTATTTTGTAACCACGGACATGTTTTTGTCGCGATCACGACGGTTTGTCTGAGTGTGGTACTCGTGAGCAGCAAGCCGGTTTACGCCCAAAACGGTTTTGTGAAACACGATGTGACCCCAAAATCCAAACGAGTGCTTTTCGAGCGACAACCGTTGCCGAAGATTCCGCCGGGCACCCGATTCAAGGAAAAACCGCCTGCAGGTTGGTCCAACCTGATTTCCTTTGTGCGTGGAAAGTTGTCCAGTGGTGACGTGGATGCGGTTTCCGAGACCGTCAAATACTACGCCGAGACTTTTAATCTGGTGATGCTCGCCAACACCGACACCAACGCGGATGGTAAGTATGAACTCGACCAGGTCGCCGTTGGTTTTTCGATGTTGATCGATGGTAAGAACACGGTCGTGACCTCGGACACCCAAGAGGATCTTGGTGGTGATCTGTCGATCATCGGGCGCACCGTCTTGGATGGCAATGTGGAATCGTTGTCGAAGGTTGAGCAAGTCGCGAGGACTAAGAATAGTCTCGTCATCGACGCCCCTGCGATCCTGCTACGAAACGGCCAACACACCGAAATGGTCGTGCGGTACTACATCTGGGTATTCCCCGAAAACGGAAACATTGGAACGCTCGTGTGGTTGCTTCAGTCGTCCAAAGACCAGTCTCAGTTGAGCGTCGCCGACACGACCATTCAGCTCTTGCCGCCGAACATGCAGGAGAACCGCGTGATGAATGTGGACGCGGATAAATTCAATCTGTTCGGTATCCCTTCCAAAGACGCGTTCGCGTTGGTGCAAATTCCACAGGGTGTGGCCTTCGAAATGAACGAGGAGATGCAGGCCGTTGCGGCCTTGAAAAACTACACTCCTGAAACGTTTGCGAAGTTGACTTCCGCGGTTGCTTCGACCCTGAAGACGGGAAGGAAAGAGTAACGACCCGTTGCGGCCCCGTTAGGTCAGTGGTTGGCAATGCAGTAGAGCGATTGGTTGCTGCGAAGGTAAAGCTTGCCATCGGACACTGCCGGTGATGCATTGAAGTCCGTCTCGTCGCTGGCGATAACATTTTGAGCGAGCGGTTTGAATGATTCGGACGCGTCATAGACGAGCGTCCCGCTACGCCGGGTGACCACGTAGATGTGATCTCCGATCAGGACGGGCGAAGCATAAACCGGGCGACCGCTCTGCAAGTTTTGAACTCGTTCGCGGTAGATCACCGCGCCATCTTTGGCGGATGTGCAGAACGCGATACCGCTATCGTCGATCCAATAGAATCGTTCGTTTAGCAACAACGGTGTGGCGACGTAGGAGCTCGATCGGTTCGTCCATAACACATTCGAATCCGTCACGTCGTCTTTGCCCCCGGCTTTGACGGCGATGCTGCCCGAAGCCCGATAGCCGCCAAAGCTGTAAACGGTGTCGCCGTCGACGATCACCGAAGGCGAGACGTTTCCGGTCATGGGTGACTCGGCATACCAATTCAGTTTACCGGTCTTGGGATTCATCGACCAAATCTCACCCGGCACGCTGATGACGAGTTCTTGAGTGCCGTTTTCCAACTGAACCAGCCGCGGTGTGCCATAGGTCAGTTCGAGCATACCTGCTTCCTGCCGCCAAAGTTCTTCGCCGGTTTGCTTGTCGAGCGAAATGATTGATTTGGCCTCTTCGGCAGCATTCACGATAATGCTGTTTTCGTACAAGATCAAACTCGCTGCCGAACCCCATTGCCGATTGCTGGATTCTTTTCCGACATCGACGCTCCAGTTCGTTTGGCCATCCAAGCTGATCGAATGCACGCCACCTTTTCCTAGAAAGACGTAGACGTTTTCACCATCGGTTACGGGCGTGTTGCTGGCGTAACCGTGTTCGGTGATGTAGCCACGGTAACCGTCTTCGCGGTAGTCGATCGGGAAATCGACCGACCAGAGCTGCTCGCCACTGTTCTGATCGAAGCACAGCACTTGACGTTTCGCGAGGTCGTTCCCGGAAATGTAGCACGTCACAATGACTTTTCCATCGACGATAACCGGGCTGGACGAACCCGTTCCCGGCAGGTCGACTTTCCATGCCATGTTCTTCGTTTCGTCCCAGGTTTTCGGCACGACTTCGGTAGAGCGTGCGGCGCCATTAGGGCCTAAGAATTCGGGCCAATCGTTTCCCTGAGCGGGAACGAAGAGACAGAGCGTTAGCAGTGATGCGAAGAAGTATCGTTGCATGGAAAAGTTCGCCAGTGAAAAAGGTATTCCGGTGAGTCGGGAACGTGGTTGCGAGTCCCGCGAATATACCACGCAAGAACTCGTCTCCTTGGCCACTACGTCAGTTCAATCCAAACGGGAGTGAAATGACGCAGCGGATTTCGCCCGAAATCCTCGCGGTAGGGCATTTAGGCGAATCTCACTTCCAGATCGGACAGTGATTTTCCGCTCGACCGTTAGCTATTGCGGACGTTGGGGTCTGCCGCCAGCTTCTTCACCGTGGTCTGGATGCTGAGGTGGATGCGAGTTCTCGAGTTGATCTTCTTGTTCGTCCGTCAGAATCGCGGCGAGGCGTTTATCGACATCGGCTTGCAACGCGGCAAGTTGACGCGTTTGCTTGGTGCTTAAGTTGAGAGACTCGGCGACCGGTTCGGGCAGGATTTGTCCGGGTTGTGGCGGAGGGCCATGTTGGCCACCGTCTTGTGGCGGTGGGTTCATTTGTTGGTTGGGTGGTCCTCCGTTTCCGCCTTGCGGTGGTGGTCCGCCTCGACCGTATTGGTTGGCCCGCCCTTGGTACTGCAGAACCGCCGTCAATTCCGCCTTGGTGACGCAGCCGTCTCCGTTGGCGTCCGCTTGCGTGAACAACTGAATAATCATTTCTGTCGGCGGTCCGCCGCCTTGATTCATCCCGGGAGGACCGCCACGGCCAGGAGGCTGGGCAAGCAAATAACTCGTTCCCGACAAGAGGCTGGCACTGAGTGCGATGCCGAAGTTGGCAATGAGCTGGAGACGACGATTCATGATTCGGTTCCGGTAAGTGACGAGCGATCAGAACGCGAGATCAACACGTGACGCATCTGCTAAGTAGCGGAAGTCGTCAAGGCTTTCGGAGGGAAGGAAACGAAACTCCAAATGAGTTGCGTTACGCCCGGTGTTGTTCTTGCGTTGCTTAGTGAGGAGGCGATGAGAAGCGAATTAGCAACCGCCGGATAGATTAATGCGTTGTTCGCACGAGCAGTGGGCCACGCTTTTCAGAACTTTTTCGGGAATAGCGGGAACCTCAGAAAACAACGTGAATTCCGCTATTTGGGCTCGTTTTGTCCGCAAGATTGAGGTGGTCTTGTCCCGACAAGGAAAGTGCTGATCGCCTTTGCAAGGCTCATCTCACACCACACCCAAACTCAAAGCCGTCCCATGAATATCTCCAATTTGAATGCGTCATACGCCAGCCAGGCGTCGTCCTCAAGTTCTCGTCCACAGGGCCCTCCGCCGCAAAAAGGCGAAGAGCAACTTTCCTCTGCACTGAAGTCGATCGGCGTGGATGATTCGACGGCCGCAAGCGTGCTCGATCAAATCGATGAAGCCATCTCGGCTTTGGAGTCAGACTCCGCGTCGGGAACGACGAGTCGTGCCGCGTTCAAGTCTGCGATCAACGAGGTGCTCAAGGCCAACGGAATCGATTCGGCGGAAGTCGAGGAAGCGATTCAAGCCGGTGGCGTGGATGGCCCATCGGGTACTGGCGGACCATCGCGTGGCGGACGACCCAACGGACCGCCTCCACCGCCCCGAGACGATGAAAGTGAAACCAGTGCCGTGGAATCCGCTCTGCTTAGCAGTGGCGTAGATGAGTCGTCGACTGACGACCTGATCAGTCAGATCATTGAAACGCTTCAAGAGTTGTCCAGTGAATCGAGTAGCAGTGTTTCCCAAGACGACATCCGTTCGGCACTGACGAATCTGTTTGAAGAAAACGGAGTTAACTTCGATCAGTTTCAACAATCCCTCAGCAGCGGAGTTGGCTCCAGTGGATCGTTCCTCGACCGCGTGGCCTAAACCCCGGAAAAAACGAAGAGACATTGGTGGCCCCGTTTTGATCCGAATGACGAAAATCGACCCACCCAGCGTTCAATGCTTGCAAACTGGATCCCAATCGAGGGTGGGTCCATCAACCTTGAATAGAAGCCATTGCCACGAGGTCATAGGGACGTTGATTGTTTTAGTGCCTTTTTTAGCGGAACGGCGCAAGCCGTCCGGTCCCGAGTCACCGGACGGCTCGCGCCGTTCCGCTACTTTTGAAATCCTTCAGTAATCCAATCGACGTCCCATACGCCCGAGGTCTTTTTACCGGACGGACGACAACGCCGATCCGGCACAGTGGCAGTTCTCTGACGGATTCACGATCACTCGGGCAGTTAGCTGACGATCTGGTCAGATGACGACACCGACCAAAGCGACAATCACGTGTCGTTCAAATGGTCATCCGGCGGTGAGTTTGTGCTGCTTACGGACGTCCACGAAACGCTGAGTTTGTTTGCGATTTCGTAACAGCGTTTGATGCGTTTCTGATTGTGAATCACTCGTCAGTAAGTCGTCGAGCGATTCGAATCAATTCAAACGAAGTGGATTTACTTTGTCGTCCATTGCGGTGTCGGTTCGATCTCGTCGGCGACGGCGCCGCCTTGGTCTTTCCGACCGCTGCCTTCGAGACGGCTGATCAGACGCACCGACATGTCATGATCGCAGGCGATCTGGCAACTCAGTCGAACACCGGGGTCGGTGATTTCGCGTGCACGCAGAGTTTCCTGTTCCGCGACGGTCATCTTGTCCGGTTCACCTTCGATGAATTCGACACGGCAGGTCGTGCATCGGGCCGAACCACCACACGCGTGCAGTTGGTCGGTTCCGGCATCTTGAGTTAACGCTTGGACCAATCGTTTGCCAGCGGGGACGTCAAACGTACCAACATTTTCGACAGTGAGTTTCGGCATGGTGGGAGTGGGGGCTCGGTTTGAGGAGGAAGGGAACGTCACGCGTTTACCGGTTGGCAACCGCGTGCTGGCGAGTCGTGCAAAAAGCGGGCCGCCCTACAGGGCTGGGGCGGTTTGCTTTCGGTTGCATTGGACGCTGGCGAAATCCACCGTTGCGAAGTAATCGTCGAAGTTTTCTGCTCGGCGAATTTCGCGGACATCGCCCGCGTTGTTAAAGAGGATTTCAGCCGAACGTAATCGGCCGTTGTACTGGAAGCCCATCGAGTGGCCGTGAGCACCCGCGTCATGAATGACAAGGATGTCTCCGACTTCGGTTTGAGGAAGTTCACGATCGATCGCGAACTTGTCGTTGTTCTCACAGAGCGAACCGACCACGTCGACGGTTTTTTCGGCGGGGGCGTTTTCTTTGCCGAGGACACTGATGTGGTGGTAGGCGCCGTACATGCCCGGTCGCATCAGGTTGCTCATGCAAGCGTCGACACCGACGTAATTTTTGTAGGACGTTTTTTGGTTGATGACTTCCGTGATCAAGAAGCCGAACGGGCCGGTCATAGCACGCCCGTTCTCCATCATTAGCCGAACGGGTGGAAGGGCCGAGGGTGTCAGTTTCGCTTCGTACAACGCCTGCACGCCACGTCCAAATTCGGCGATGTCGATTTCGTCTTGTTCGGGACGATAGGCAACGCCGATGCCACCGCCGAGGTTAATGCATTCGACGGCGACGCCGGTTTGTTCGTGGATTTGAACCGCCAAGTCGAACAGCATCTCCGCGGTTTGCAGCAATGCGTCCACGTTGAGTTCATTGGAAACGACCATCGCGTGAAGTCCAAAACGCGTCACGCCGAGTTCGGCACATCTCGCGTAGCCTTCGAAAATCTGTTCGCGCGTGCATCCGAACTTTGCTTCCTTGGGATCGCCGATGATGACGTTGCCCTGGCGTTCGGGACCGGGGTTGAACCGGAACGAAACCATTTCAGGCATCTGTTCAAGTTGCAACAGTTGGTCGATGTGATGCGGCGTGTCGAGGTTGATGATCGCACCGAGTCGGGCGGCGATCGCGAATTCCTCGGTGGTTGTGTTGTTGGACGTGAACATCACGTCGTGGCCGGTGATGCCGAGCCGTTCGCAGGTGATCAGTTCCGCCACGCTGCTGCAGTCGGCGCCGCTGCCCTCTTCGGCCATTAACGCGACGATGTGCGGATTCGGGGTCGCTTTGACCGCGAAATACTGCTGGAAACCTTCGTTCCAGGCGAATGCCGCGGTCAGATCCCGAACACGTTGGCGAATGCCGTCTTCGTGATAAAGGACGAACGGGGTCGGGTGGTCGGAAATGATGCGGTCGATCAAAGGGCGATCGAAAGGCAGTGTTTTAGCGGCCATGGGGTAACTTCGAGGGTCCAAACCGAAAGAGGGTGACACGTCAGACGTACCAGGAAGGATAGTCTCGGTGGCAAGTTTGGAAAACCGGAGAACACCGTTGCCTTCGGCGAGCGGGCACCCGCCGAAGGCTGGCGATCAGTTGTTGTTGCCAAAAGAGAACGAGACCCCGCCGAATGGCACGATGCCGTAGACCCCTTCGGTGAAGACCTGGGTCACAAATCGATCGAACAACCGGATCGGGGCAGGCGGTACGATGATCACGTCCCCGTCTTGGACCCAAATCTCGTCCGCAGGTCGCGACGCTTTGGCGAGCAAGGCGGCACGCAGGTCAAGCACCGTGGAGAGCAATTCCCAGTTCGGACCGCGGCGGAACACAACGACCTGACGAAGGTTCGCACCCGGCACGTAGCTGCCCGCGAGGCTGAGCGAGCCCAACACGGTCGTCGGGGCATCGATTTCGAAACGGCCCGGTGTGGCGACTTCGCCGAGGACGTAAACGTAGTGCGGAGCCTGCTCCTCAAGCATGACTTCGACTTCGAGACCGGCGCCGAGCGATTCGTATCGAAGGTTGATCTCGCGTTTGAGTTCGGCCATCGTCAAACCTTGCGTCGGGATCGCACCCAGACGCGGCAGACGAAGTGTTCCTTCCGGGGTCACGGTTTGCACGGTTTGTTGCGGGTTGAAACCTTCCGAGCCGCTGATCGCTTCGCGAATTTGTCGGGCGACGTTCCCGGTTCGGACCGGTGTGACGTCGATCGACGGGTCCGGATAGTACTCTTCGTAACGTTCGTTGAGTAAGTCTCGCAGTTGTTCAATCGTTTGGCCGGCGGCGTGAACCTGCCCAATAAACCGCAGCGTCAGCGTCCCGTCGGGTTGAATTTCCAAACCACGTTCGAGCGTGCCGCGGGTCAAGTTTTCATCGGCATCGGATTCGATCAACAACTCGTCACCAACGACCAACCGGTAGGACCCAACGGTTCGAATCGTTTTGATCAGAAACGTCATCTGAACTTGGTCGCCGGCCCGCAATCGGTACTCGGGTAACGGTGCCGATCGTGCTGGACCGGCGTAGCCACCGGGGCCGTAGAGGTTGAACGGGGCACTTTGAGGGCATCTCCAGCACTGGCATGCGGGTTTCTCACGAGTTCCCACCCCCACGTAGACGCCGACCTTATCGCACACGCCAACGCCGTGCCGGTCCACGCACCCGCCACATGACGAGCACGTGACTTGCGAAACCGGCATGTTTGGTCGAAAGCTCGCCGGCATCGGCCACCGAGCCATTTCGTTTTCAACTAGCCCGGTCCAGTGCGTCGAACTGGTGGAGTTTGGGTCGATGGGTGTTTCGAGAACCGACTGCGAATGATCGTTGCGATCTACGTTGTTCCCGGAGTTGGTGCGACGGGAGTCTGCCGAATCGTCATCGGAATCGCGGTCGCGGTTCCAGCCGCGTGATGAATCGTTGGACTTCGATGGCGGATCCGAATTCGGTGTGGATGGTCCTGACCGGTCGCCGCCCAATCGACTGGGGCGTTCGTTCGAGTTTTCGCTATCTCGTGACAGCGGTGGAGGGAGCTTGCGATCGGGGAGGTCCGAAATGTCGCGATCCCGGGGCTGGAGCGGCAACAGCAGATCGTCCAAGTCGCGATCGGGCGGATCGAGGAGATCGCTCGGTGATGCAATTTCGTCGGCCGATCCTCGGCGAGGTGTCGGCAACAAATCATCGTCTCCGGTAAGGTCGCTGGTACCTCGTTGGTTCGTTTTCGGTTTCGTCGGAGTCAGTCTCGGAATCAGATCGAGTGAACGTGATTCAAAACGTGCACGCGCCTCGGCCTTTGCCTTCTCTTTTCGCAAAATGTGCTCTTCGAGCGAGCGGCGATATTCTTCCATCGGGTCCACTGCGGCGTCGGCCGCTTTGGCTTTCGTCGCCTTTGGACGCGAATCCTGTTGAAAGAACGGATTGGGTGTCGGCTCCTTGGGCTGATTCGAACGCGGCGCGGGCAACTCGGAAGCTGGCGTGCCGGGAGCGATGAGCTCTTGAGCGGAAACCGCTTTGCTGTCGGACAAGCCGGTGGAAACCGCCACCGCGCATACCAGCGAGAGCAGACCGACGACGCCGCGACGTGGCGTAACGATCTGACCCGAAATACACAAAAGGAAAGAGGGTGGTGTTCGCATCATGTGATTACCAAAACAGGCGACGTGCGGGCTGCGTCGGCGCGGGTGATGCCGAAGGCTTGGATGTCCAGTTGTCAGGCAGCGTCGGGTCAACGATTTGATTGCCATACCCGGGCGAAGACATCGGCTGACGGTTGCCGGGAATGTTCCCGTAGGCGGGTCGAGTTGCGACCCGGTATTGCTGGGACGGGGTGGCCTGATTCATCGGCACCGATGTCGATGCGACTGACGATGGCATCGTCGTGTTAGGCAACATCTGACCGGTTCGCGCGAAGGCTTGCGGCGACATCATCTGGACCGGCAGTTCGCTGGGGAGTTGTTGCGTCGCGAGTTGTTTTTCGCACTGATCAACCAAAACGAAGTCACCGGATTTCGCCGCGGCTTCGAGCAACGATTCGACACGTTGGCGTGTCGGAGCAACCCGTACGCTTTGCAGCAACAGTTCTTTCGCGGCGTTTGGGATAGAGCGTTTCAACAAAGTTCGGCCAAGGTCTGCGGCTGCCGCTGCGTTTTCGGGAGCGATCTCGACCGCGGCTCGGCGGTACGTCAACCCCAGTTCGGCAGAATGCAGGGGTGAAAACTCCGGCAGCGAATCGATGGATCGTCCCGCATTCGCAGCGATCGATTCCAAATCGGCCAAAATCATCGCCGCTTCGGCAGCCAACGGGCCACCCGAGGTGGCGTTGACGAGCCGGCGCTGCGCAAATTGCAGGTAGGCGTCCACGGCGCGTGCCGACGTTAAGTGTGTGGTGGCAACACCCTTGAGGACCGGAGTTTGATGCACGTCGATCAGACGACCGATAGCGGCGGTATCGACGGGGCCGTAACGGCCCGAAAAATCCATGGATTCACGGATCGCGACGAAAGCCGTGTTGAGTTCTTGGGTGTAGGCGTTGTCGCCGTTTTGAGCGTCACGAAGTGCAGCGATTGTGCGGAGCGTTTCGATAGCGGCCTGTTTGGCCGATTCGGTGGCGCCACGCTGCGCCGCCCAGTGTGCGATCCGAAGTTGTCCAACGGCCGCTGCGGCAAGTTGTGATTTTCGAGATCCGAGATTGATTTCGTCCGTCGGTGGTAGCGGCCGGTCAGGAAGCTGGGCGGCGTCATATTCGGATCGCTTTTCGACAGCCCGTTTTTGCAGCAGTTTCTGCTGCCGGATTTCAGCCGGTGTGGGTGGCTCAGGCTCGGGTTCCGGCGCAGTCGGTGGTGGCGCAGGAGCAGGTGGTTGGATAACGATCGTGGTCGCCTGGGGAATCGGCGCAGACGCAACTCGTGGCGGCGGGCTCCATGGGGTGGCAGTGTCAGAAGTTGCCGGAAGCGCTAGCGGTCGTGGCTGCCAAACCGCATGTCCACCTGATTCGGTTGGAGTGGTGGTGGTAGTCGACGTCCAGCCTTCACCGATCGCCGGTCCCGATGTTGACGCCAAATTCAACGCCAGTGCCGCGACGAGAATACGGCCGGTCGATTTACGGTAATGAGATTGCCCGTGGGGGCGGCGTCGCAGCATATCGCGATCCATCGCTCTAGGTGAATTTCGTCCATGAAATACCTTTTCTGCTATCGTCTGGTCACACCCAGACGCTCTATGAGAGACGCGCCGAAGACCTAAACATGGCCGCGCAGGGGGCGTGCAACCGTGATCAGCGGGGCAAGCCAAGTAACCCCGGTATGCCCCGTAACCCGCAGTGTCGCTGCTTTTCCGTAAACTCGAACAAGTGCCGATGACCAAGAAATTGCCGAAAAAATCGATCTGTAAATGGGACCGTCGCACGTTGGAGAACGCTTTACCGCTTTTGGCAGATCAGATAGCGGGAGCGACGTTGGTCTGTCGAAAATGTGGACGTGCGGCCTCCGAAAAAAGTTTGCTATGCAAGCCCATGAAACTGCAGCCGCTACTTTCGAAGGATGAAACGAAATCGTGAATTTCCACCTGTTGTTCGCCGCGACCACCATTGCTGTCTCGCTCTCCGTGGTCGGTTGTCAGCCGTCGGCATCAACGACTCGGGAAAATAGCACGTCGAACTCGCAATCCGAGCAAACCCGTCCACGTATTGACGCCAAAAGTCGTTTGCGAGAAGTCTTTCAGAGATACCAAGTCTGTTCCTACTACGAGGACGATGGCGAAGTCGTGATCCGGGCGTCTGGATCGCGATCCTTCGCCGCTGGCCGAAACGCGACTTCCCGCGAAACGCAATCCGCGCCGCTGAGAGTTCATTTGGACCAACGTGAACTCAATGTCGACGCGTACATGGCGCGGATACGTGTGAACGTGGTCTCGAATGCGTCATCCGGTGCCAGCGAGCGGATCGATATGATCGCGTGGTTCGACGAACCCGAGAGTTCTCATTTCGACGCGCAAGTTCTGAAACAACAGTGGCAATCCGCATCTGCCGATCGACTGCGGCTGGAGCGAGTACTCGCCGACGAAGTCTTGCGTTCGCGTTTGTCGGCTGGTTTGGCCGGTCCACCTCCGCAGCTCGAGTGGTTACTCGCCGATCGGCCGATGGAAAAACTGTTCGAACCGGAATCGCAGTTCGAGTGGCTCGATTCGGAAGCGATCGACGGTGTCTCGCTGCAACGCATCGCTGTGACGTCGGATCGTGAGCGGTTTGTGTTTTGGATCCATCCGGCGACGAGTCTCGTGCGACGCGTCGAGCTGCCTGTGCCTTTGGCGATGGATAGCGGGCAAGACGAATGGTCGCTAAGCCTTGAACTCAAATCTGCCAGTTTTCAACCGCCACGCGCAGGACAACAGAGTGACGTCGAATTTGAATCCCGGCCACGGTTCGAACCGAAGCTCGTTCGACAGTTCGTGCCGATGCCACCGCCTCCTCCGTCACCATTGCTGGGACGCAGTTTTCAAATCGATTCCGTGTTCGCTGCGTCGGGAACTCGCGGATCGGACGGTTTGAAAACGGCTCGGTTTGTCCTGATCGCTCTGCCGCCATCGGACGATGGGAGTCTACGTACTTGGATGCCAACTTGGACGTCCGTGTTGCCGATGATCGCGTCGCCCACGATGGGACCGGCACATCTCGTGTTCGCCACATCAGATCGATCGGTCGGAGACGCTCTGAATCAATTACCATCCTCCCTCGTGTCGGTGATTCAACCGCGAGAAGTGAATCAACTACTGCGGCAACTCCGTTTAGGCGAAAACTCATTTGCGCTGCTCGACGTTTCCGATCGGCAACCAAAATCGGGTAGGCTGTTGTTGACCGAGAACGCGACAGACGCGAGTACGATCGGCAATGCGCTCGCCGTTATTCGCGACTCGCTGTCAGGCGTCGACGTTCCCAAGAAGATTCGAGTCGATTACGACTCGATCATTCGCGACTACGAATCGTCGCTGCGTCAGAACTTGACTTCAAATTAAAGATTGCGTCATTCGCGAACAAATCGCGGTGTTTTGAATCATCAGTGATCGGAGCCGACGATGGGACTTTTTGACTTTCTGTTTGGCGGTTCGAACTCGTCCAAGTTGCAGACGCCACCGGATTTGATCTGGATGACAGAAGCGGGCAAACTCAACGGCATCCTCGCGGCGGTGAACGAAAAAGGGCAGGGCGACGCGGTAGCGATCTTGGTCGTGTCGCATTTTGACGAGACGCACGCCAAGATTGAACGCTTGCTGACCAACTACAGCGGTCAGGTGCCCGCGATGGCGGTTCGCACGAACGACTTGTCACCTCGGATCGCGACGGGATCGCAGTTCAATGAAGCCAGCAGGGTCGAGTGCATCGTTACCGAACACCATCCACTCGCCGAGGAAGACGATCGGGTCATCAACGAATTTGTACAAGACCTGCCCTGCCAATGCCGAGTGAGCTTTTGCACTTCGTTGGATGACGCGGTGATGCAGCTCTTCGCTGGCGATTACATGAAGAGCGTCATGAAAAGGATGGGGATGAGCGACAATGAAGCGATCGAGAGCGCTTTGGTTTCGCGCCGCATCCGCGCGGCCCAAGAGTCGGTCGCACAAAAGACCGTTTCCAGTCACCGGGCCAATTCGGCCAAGGAATGGATCGAGATGAATGTCCGCAAGGATGGTGGTTGAAAAGTCGATCGATCGGGCAAGTTTTTTCGCCCCGGCGAGAGTCGACCGCTAGAATGAATTCGGGCCACGACGCTGGCCAGCGTTCCCGTGACGTCTCTTCTCTCACGCAAAGAACTACGATGAAAATCTTGCAAAAACTCGGTCTGTTGTTGTTGCCCACGTGTCTCTTTTGGGGCGGAACTGGACTCAGTCTGGTGTCGGCGCAAGGCGTGAAAATCACGATCGAAACCGGTTCCAATACGACCGCCACGGTGACCTCGTCCGATGCCAAGGAACCGTTCACCGGCCAGCGTCCCGCCGTCGACGTCACGATCCTGCTGGATACCTCCAATTCGATGGATGGGCTGATCAATCAGGCGAGAAACCAATTGTGGAACATCGTTCAGGAATTTGCGAAAGCGAAGAAAAGCGGCAAAACGCCTTTGTTGCGAGTGTCGATCTTTGAATATGGCAATTCTCGTCTACCAGCTTCGGAAGATTACATCCGTCAGGTCGTGCCGCTAACCGATGACCTCGACAAAGTTTCCGAGGCGCTGTTCGCATTGAGCACCAGTGGCGGGGATGAGTATTGCGGGTCCGTGATCACCGAAGCGATCAAGCGTCTCGATTGGAGTAGCGAGCCGAACGCCTACAAGGCGATCTTCATTGCCGGCAACGAGCCATTCGATCAGGGGCCAGTCGATTACCGATCGGCGTGCAAAAAGGCGATCGGTGACGGCGTCGTGGTCAACACAATCCATTGTGGAAATTATGACCAGGGGGTGCGAGGTAAATGGCAAGAAGGGGCTAAGCTCGCCGAAGGCAAATTTCTGAATATCAACCAAGACGAAAAGGTCGTGCACATCAAAACACCGCACGACAAAATCATCATCGAGCTTAACGCCGAACTCAATAAGACCTACCTGTGGTACGGTTCCAAGTCCAAACGCCAGAGTTACGCTACCAACCAAGCCATGCAAGACTCGAACGCGGGGCGGGGATTGAGTAGCCGAGCGGCGATCAAGTCGAGTTCGTTGTATCGCAACGTCGGCCGGGATCTCGTCGACACCTACTTGGAAGATGCGAGCGTGGTCCAAGAGTTGAAAGACGAGGAATTGCCCGAAGAACTTCGCGGTCTTTCGGTCCAGGAGCGGATGAGCCGTATCGAGGAAATGGCCAAACGCCGGGCCGAGATCAAGCAGCAACTCGCCGAAGCGAGCAAGAAGCGGGACGCGTTCGCTTTGGAGCAACAGCGGGCTGCCCAGCCCGCTGCGCCCGGAGCGATCACCCTCGGCGACGCATTCTCTGACGCGATCAGCGAACAACTGCAGGAATCAGGGTTCGAAGTTGGAGAATAGCAGGCAAGCACCCGCGGTGATCCAGCGGATTTGACGCTTCAGGTCACCATTGTGCGAGTCAAAGATTTGGCGTTGCGGCTTGGTCAGCCGCCATGCGGGAATCACCGACAGCCCGGTCAAGAGACGGAGGCTGTCGAATGAATTCCGCCGTCGAGCCCCGCGAGGCCGACGGGAAAAAACCAACCGACATCGGTCGTTTCTTCCGCCACCGAACGATGTCTGGAACGCATCGACCTAATTTTCGGGGCAATCGCTGTGGCGTATTACCCACTCGGGACCAAGAGTCCCATGCTCAGAATGAGGTAGTTGCTCACTTCTGACTTGACGTGGCCGCTATTCACCGGCGGGGAAGCCCGCAGAGGGGGATCGGTCCGCAATTTCGGCGGATCGACAGACATTCACCTCCGTCGAAGAGGGGCCACATGCATGCTTTGTGGAACTTTCTGCGTATTCGAGCGTCCAAGTGGGCGCGGAATCGTGCCGGTTATGCGCGTTGAAACGTCTCTGAGGCTTGTCAGATTCACTTTTGCCACCTGATGGCAGGGTGAGTGACGGGGAGTATCTCGGCGCCAGCGTCGTTGCGACTGGTACATCCGTTCGCCAACGTGTTCGTTGCGGTAAGTAGCGGTGCAGCAAAAATTTGCGACACCGCTAGCCCTAACTATACTCGGCGAACTGTACGCCTTAGCTCCTATGACGGATAGGGATCCTTTCCTGACCCCCGAGTGGAGTGCTGATGGGCGTTCAGCCTTGTCATTCACGACTGATCTTCGTCCGCTTTTAGGCCGGTTTCCGCTTGTGGGTTATTGAAAAAATAACCCTCTGGTGAGATCGAACTGAGGTCGTGCGAAGCTCCGAGATTCACATCAAGTGCAATGGTATTGCGGTTTTTTCATGCATTTTCGCCTGTAACAACCGACTTGCCGTCCGCTCTGCCTAGAAGGTTCGGTCTATGACCTCGCGTCAGCGAAATTCGTCGTCTTCTCCTGTTTCCACGACCCCTCAAGCGTCGTCCGATCAACCCACGCGCGCCCGCCGCTCAAATCGAGAGGGCCGGCGTTCGAGCGTCACACGTCAACAACGACGTCGGCATTTGCTCGAAACGCTTGAGGCCCGGCAATTGCTCGCCGGTCCCGAACTGATCGGGGTCCAACCCAATGAGGGCGAGTTGCTCGACAACGGGGCGGTTCGGCAAATTGCCCCACGGGTTTTGACGTTCCGGTTTGATCAAGATCAGCAGCTTGACGCCAACACGCTCGATTCGATCCAGCTCACCCGGAGCGGTCGTGACGGCTTGTTTGGGACGACCGACGATGTCCGAATCACACCGGGGCTCGTGTCGCTCGGTGATCCGAACGAGAATGAAGTCGTCGTGCGATTTGCCGATTCGCTGCCCGATGACAATTATCGAATCACCATCTACGGCTATGACGACCCGAACGCGACGCCTGTTCCGATTGTTGGCTTGCGTAACGTCCAGGGTGAGCTGATTCAGCCCTCGGTGGTCGGCGAACGCGTCGAGACGGTCAATTTCCGGCTCGACCTCGGTGCACTGATCGAAGCGGTCGTGCCGCAGCCGGTGATCCGAAACGCGGACGGGTCGTTGACTCAAAATCGTGACGAGATCGTTGTCTATTTCAACGAAGATCCTTTGTTCGTCGAGGACGACGCGGCGGGGAATCCGACCGAACGCTCAGCGGAGAACCCACGCTTCTACCAGTTATTGCTGACGCAAGATTCGGTGCGGACGACCGACGACGAGTTCTATCTTCCTGAGGAAGTGATCTACGACGCGACCACGCACACGGCTCGCTTGATTTTCGAATCCGACATCAACAACCTGCCTGGAGTTCCCGTCGGCGGCGGCACTTTCCGGTTGCGGATCGGAACGGCGGTCGATTCGAAGTTAGACCTGATCGTTGAACCATCGGAAATGCTGACGGCGCCGACGGCAACCGTTTCGCTCGGCGTGAACAGTGGGTCGTTTGAATTTGTCTCGCGTCAAGTCGGCGAAAACGCGTCGGGCCAACAGGTCCGCTTTGTGAACACCGGGACCGCCGGTTTGTCGGTTTCGCAAGACACGTCGGGTGTGATCGTCGTCAACTACGGCGGCAGCACTCCCTTGGTTAGTGACTTGGTC
This sequence comes from Aporhodopirellula aestuarii, assembly GCF_023701485.1. Taxonomy (GTDB): domain Bacteria; phylum Planctomycetota; class Planctomycetia; order Pirellulales; family Pirellulaceae; genus Rhodopirellula; species Rhodopirellula aestuarii. The sequence continues at coordinate 100,677 of NZ_JAMQBK010000081.1, read as the reverse complement.
GCTGCGGTCGAGGGCGATGCGATTATCAGCAGTCTGATCTCGATCTCGGTCAACAGTTCTTTCTTATCGACGCAGTTGCCCCAGCGTTTGGTCGGCGGTGATCCGATCACGCTGGTCGGACTCGGAGACACGCTCAGCACGTCATTGGACATCGGAACGTTTGATGCCGATACGCTAACGAGCCTTGTGATCCGTGAGTCGATCTCGCCACAGCAGGTCAATATTGAGTTGCCCGGTGGGGATGACGATCCGGGGCACCGGTTGTTGATCGAACATATCAATGACGCGTTCGGTGCCGACTTGCAGTCTGGTATCACCGAGATCCCGTACAATTTCAAAGGCGTCTATTTCCAGAACGGAACGACCTCTTCGCTCAATCAGATCACTCCGACGCAGAAGCTGCGGATCCGTGAAGTGCTGCAGTTGTGGAGCAACAAAATCGGTGTGCAGTTCACTGAGACCGCGGACCAAGGGATCACGTTTGCTTTGGGTGAGACTAGCGATCTGTTGACGGCCGCTTCGCTGCCCGACGATCTGCGTTTTACCGCGGTTCCGCAATTGCAAGCGTCGGTGCGAGTCGACCCGGCGATCAATGACAACGCGACCGCGGGCAGCTCCAACGCGTCGATCGTGTTCAGCAACCAAGCGAACTTTGGATTCGATTACGGCGAGGACTTCACCCGCAAGGCGGCAGCCGGTGTGGGGCTGTTGCTGGGACTTTTAGCCGCTCCCGATCAGGCTCCGCGAGTGCTGATGGCGCTCAATGCGTTTAATGATGAGGCGTTGCTTCGCCGACCGACCGACGGTGTCCTTGGGCCTGCAATCACAGCACCAACGACCGATCCGAATTCGCCGGATTATCAACGGTTTGCTGAAGAACATCCTGAATTCCGGGGCTTCCTCAATGATCTAATTGATCCGATCACGCTGCCCGCGGATGTGCCAACGACGGAAGGTAGTTTGGTCTATCTACCCGATAATCTCGACGATTTCTCCCTTCCAGATTGGGAACCTGTTTTCCCATCGAACGTCGATGTCTTGCACGGACAATACGTACACCGGCCGGATAGCGTCGACGTCGACCTGTATCGATTCGTAATCGATTTGGACGATGCCAATCGGATCGGTCAACTCAGTGTCGAGACGTTTGCCGAGCGGCTGTCGGACTCCAGCGCCCTCGATACAACCGTCACGCTATTCGAAGAGGTTCGCGCCAGTGCGTCGACCGATTTGAAGATCGGGCCTTCCTTGCAGCTCCGTGTCGAAGCCACGCAAGTCGGCACAGGCGGCAACGGTGCGCGTATCGAATTCATTGAGAGCGACCGTGATGCCGGCGACGATCAAGTCCGCGTGCTAAGGCTTGATGATGGTGCCGGCGGATTCGTCAACAATGCGATTCTGATCGATATGCCACGTCGGGGCCGGTTTGTCGACGCTGTCGAAGTCGGCCAACTGATCGCGGCCATCGAAAATGACGCGTTTGCCAGCAGCCTCTTCCAACTCGAGCTCGTGAAGGGTTCGATAACGACCGACATCAGCGGTCTGAACCTCCGCACAACGCCGATCATTTTGTCCGGCGGTGGTCTCCATCAACTCAGCCGTAATGACGATTACTTCAGCGAAGATTCGTTCCTGACCGCGTCGCTCGGTGAGGGCGTCTATTACATCGGTGTTGCCGCCAGTGGCAACGATACCTATGACCCGATGGTGAAGGACAGCGGCTTTGGTGGATTGACGCAGGGCGATTATGAATTGCGGATCAAGTTCGAGCCGCAGGTCGATGAGGTCGATGTGATTCGAGACCGGGACGGAACACGTCCAGGAGTTCCAGGAACACCGATCGACGGTGATGGTGATGGCGTGCCTCGCGGAGCGAACAATTTCTGGTTCCAGACCCGTCCGGAACTACGCACGATGCAGTTCACACTCGGTGGTGAATCGATCACGCCGGGCCAGACGATGACGATCACGGGTGCCAACGGCGACACCCGCACGTATGAGTTCCTGCCGTTTGGCGGTGGTTCGGCACGACCGGGTAACGTGGTTGTCCGTTACAGCAGCACGCCTGGAAACGATTCGCCTCCTGAGAACCTTGCCGAATTGTTGGCGACGGCGATCAATGGCCGGCAAGACGCGACGGGTGTTGTCGCAACGGTGAATGCGGACAGCATCACGCTCGATGGTGAGCGTTCGGTGAGCTTCAGCAATAGTTTCCGCGGCGTTGAATCGTTCGGACGAATGATCTTTGTTGACAAGCTCGCCGCGACCAATGCGGACGGTAGTATCGATTTGCCGTTCAATAACATCAACAATCCCGCCGTCGTCAACGCCTTCGACTCAACGCTTCGGGGCGACATCGTCCGGATCGTGGGCAACGGTGGCTCGGATCAAAACATTGTGACCGAGGCGGATAACTTCGCTTATGAATTTGGATTGAGCGAAGTCGGTGGTCGGACGCTCGAAGACGGCCGCGACATGGAAATCCCCGCCGGGGTCACGACCATGATCGATGCCGGCGCGATTTTTAAACTGCGTTCATCCCGCATCAGCGTCGGAAGCAGCAGCACCCAGATCGACCGCAGCGGCGGTGCGTTGCAAGTTCTCGGAACGCCGCGTTTGGTAAGCTTTACCGACACCGGCGCCTCCCTGATTGGCGAAGTCAACGACGCCGGTCTCGGCTATGACGATGGAAGCGTCATTTTCACCAGCACCCGCGATCGCGCCGCCGACGCTGCCGGTGCCGGGACTTCCATCGCGCCCAAACCCGGTGACTGGGGCGGGATCGTTTTCCGTCGCGATATCGATCAAGCATTGGGCCGACTCGATTTGGAAGATGAAGGCATCTTCTTGCATACGGTCAATCATGCCGAAATCCGTTACGGCGGGAGTAGCGATATTCGGGTCGATTCGGTGCAACAATTGGTTAACCCGATTCAGTTGATCAATCTGCGTCCGAACATTTCTTTCAACGAGATCACTCGGAGTGCGGACGCCGCGATGAGTGCGGCTCCGGACAGTTTCCAAGAGACCACGTTTAGTACGCCCGCATTCCAGCAAGCAGGCAGCTTCACGCCTGATTACAGCCGGGTCGGACCGGACATCCACAACAACGTGCTAACAAATAACAGTCTCAACGGGCTGTTCATCCGCACCGTTGTGACCCCGAATTCGGCCCCAACGCAACTCATGTCATCGGCACGATTCGATGACACCAGCGTCGTGCACTTCATCGCTGAGAATCTCGTGATCGCGGGTGATCCCGGTGGTGCAATCCAAGACGGAATCCGACCTTCTTTGGCACAAGCTTCTGCTCAGATTTTGACGGGCGGTGCGATCCCCAACGGAACGTCGACGGTTGAGTACCTGATGACGTTCGTCGACGGAAACGGGTTCGAGTCGGCGGCGACGGACGTCTCCGCCGCCTTGCGTCTGTCGGCCGCGACCGGAGAAACGCTCGCCGGAGCAAGCATTCAATTGGCAGGATTGCCACGAATCCCTGATGGCACCGACTACGTTTCACGTCGCTTGTATCGAGCCGAATTCGACGCCACCGGAGCCCTGATCAGTGGTGGTTATCACTTGATCGCCAGCCTCGATGGTCTCAGTTCGACGTACACCGATGGTGGCGCGTCATCCGAAGGTCTGTTGGATCTCAATCGCGTGGGCCGACGTGGTCGACTCGATGCGTCATTGGTCATTGATCCGGGAATGGTGGTTAAGCTTCAGGGCGCTCGAATCGAACTCGGACACGGTACCCAGTTGCTCGCCGAAGGCACGCTGTCGCAACCGGTGATCTTCACCAGTTCGCTCGACGATCGCTATGGAACCGGCGGGACGTTTGATACCAACAATGATGCCAACACCCTGAACGGAAATGAAATCGCCGAGCGAGGTGATTGGTCGGGTATCTACGCCGGCGCGAATGCTTACGTCAGTTTGGACCACTCCGTCGTTTCATACGCCGGTGGTATCAGTTTGGTGACCGGTGGTGAGAGTCGCGGGTTTGCCCCACTCGAACTGCAACAGGCCGATGGTCGCATCACGAACACGCGATTCGAGTTCAACGAAGACGGACAGGATGGTTCGGGTCGTCCCGGCCGTGGTGGTCGACTCGCGGTGGATCCTTCGGTGATCTTTGTTCGCGGTAGCCAACCGGTGATTGTCGCGAACGAATTCAAGGACAACCGGGGTGCCGCGATCGGTATCGATGTCGACTCGATGGTCGCCGATCTGTTGCGAGACACCGGTCGTCAAACGGGCAGTGTGGATACGTTCTCCGAATTCGACGACAACCACGGTCCGTTGGTTCGCTTGAACCGATTCGAAGTCGTTCCCGCCGATGATGATGAAGACAAGCAAATCAGCGGCTTGGTCATCCGCGGTGGCGAGCTTCTCGTGGAGTCGATTTGGGACGACACCGACATCGTTCACGTGCTCAATAAGAGTGTGACTGTTGGCAATATCCAAAGCTCCGGCGGCCTGCGATTGCAAAGCCGCGCCAACGAATCTTTGGTGGTCAAACTCAGTGGTGCGGGCACGCCGAACAGTGCCACGCTCGGTACCGGGTTTACCGCGACGGGAGAAACGAGCGATAGCGACCAACGGCTCGGCGGCACCATTCACATCGTCGGTTTGCCGGGAGCTCCGGTTGTTCTGACGAGTTTCAAAGACGATACGGTGGGTGCGGGTCTCGCGATCGACGGAACGCATTTCACGGACACCAACGGAGATTCCTACGGATCACGTCCCGAGACGAATGATTGGCGCAGCGTTTTGCTGGACCAATACAGCAACGACCGTAACGTCGATTTCATTCTGGAAGAAGAACTCACCACCGACGTGGCTCCGGGACGAAACGGCGACGTGAATCAGGCTCAGTTCTTGGGTGATCTCGCGGCCGATTTGAATCTCGGTGATGAAAATCGTCGGCTCGGTTTCGAGGTCAGCGGTTACCTATCGGGTCCGACCGACGTCGATACGTACAGCTTCGATGGCAGCGCCGGTTCCGAGGTTTGGTTCGATATCGACAGCACGTCCTTTGGCCTCGATACCGTTGTGGAATTGCTCAACGCCGAGGGCGTGTTGCTCGCACGTAGCGACAATTCGATTGCCGGAGACGTGGTCATCTCAGATCCTTCGGTAGCCGGTTTGGTGAGTCCGTTGCAATCGCGTGCCGACACTTACACCGAAAAGAATGTGTTCGGTGACTACCTCGATATCGGCAGCATCAACTCACGCGACGCCGGTTTCCGAGTCGTATTGCCTGGCGATTCGACCGGAAACGACAGTCGCAGTACGTACTATTTCCGTGTTCGCAGTGCATCGACTAACCCGAACGATCCGAATGCCGGCGGCAGTCACGGCACCTACCTGGTCCAAGTTCGCTTGCAAGAAGCGCAAGAGTATCCCGGCAGCGTCATTCGCTACACCGATATCCGCTGGGCTAACAACGGGATTCACGTCCGCGGATTACCGGGTGAGTCACCCTTGATGGGTGAAGCCGGTGAGAACGAATCCGTCGTGGGCGATGATTCACCGTTCGGAATCGCCTCGTCCAACGACGTACTCGAATCCGTTTCTCTGCAAAACGATAATCGTGCACCGGCGCAACAACCGCAGAACGTCGGAAACCTGCTCGACGGTAAACGTCCCGTCATCAGCGTTGCCGGATCAATCAGCGATGGGCTCGATGTGGACTTCTACCAAGTCGACATCGCGGCCCTGGTCGGCACCGAAGGTTTGAATACCAATTACATGTCGACGATTTTTGACGTCGACTACGCCTCGGGGCTGACACGTCCGGATACCAATATCAGTGTGTTCTATGATCCTGACGGCGAGTTCGGGCCTGCACTCCCGCAATTGGTATTGTTCGGTGCCGATAGCAACGTGGCCGAAGATCAATCGAGCCCATTCGGTGAGAACGGCAATTTCGCCGAACGCCTCGACCGTGGTTCGATCTCGGCAAGCGATCCACTGATCGGTCCTGTTTCGCTTCCCGAAGGTGCGTACTACGTCGCCATTACCGCGGGAGAAAGATTGCCTGAGCAACTCAGCGATGTGGCGGTTCGTCGGGAGCCGATTAACTCGATCCAACGGATCTTCGAAGACCGGATTGATAGTGCCGCGACGGGCGACAGTGTCTTTGGTGGCCCGCGTGAAGACGAATTGTTCTCCGATGCTGCGATCATCGGCGGTGGGTTCACCACGACCACTGAGCGTGCCAACGACATCGGCCACGGCGTCAACGACAACTTTGACAAGACGAATTTCGGGCTGACCGGTCGCAACCAGACTTTCTACAGCGAATTCCGCGGTGAGTTCAACACGACTGATGATACAAACGTTGAGTCGCCGTACACGCGAATTCAGAGAATCACCGAAGGCACCGCGGGGCCTGCCGGTGCGTTGGATCTGAATACATTGGATTGGTCGATTTCGAGCAACCCGCAAATTGGTGGTACCGACGACTTCACCGCACAGACGATTCCTCACGTTTCGATCGAAGCGTCGATGAACGGCGATTCCGCCGACTTCTATCAATTGACGATCACGGAAAACAACACTCGCGTGATCATCGATGTCGACGAAGGTGAAAACCCCTTCCAATCAATTTTTGGTGATCCGACTCTCGGCAGCGTGGATGTCGACCTGGTCATCCTGGATGCTTCGCGTGTTCTGCTCAATCCTCCCGGACGTGTGTTTAACTCGTTGACGACGGAAGGACAAACGGGCAGTGCGGGTGATACGTTCTTCTCGATCAGCAGTGACCCTTTCTTCGATGGCATCCTTGACCAGGGTGTGTACTTCATCGGCATTTTGGAGGCGAACACTCAAATCGTTACCGCCCCGAACGGTACGCTGACGTTCCCGCGCACCGGCGAGGCGGCAACGGGGCGTTACGTGATGCACGTTTCAGCGGCGGATCAAGTTATCGGCGACGGCGCCAACGAAAGCATCCACTTCGATCGCAACGTCGAAACTCGCGGTCAATTGCTCAGCAACGCGTTCGACCTAGTCGGATACGCCGCCGAAGACCTGCCGCGGTTCTACTTCAACTATCTCTGGGATAGCCCGCTCGATGGTCTCGGCAACCCGATCGATTCGCTCACGCTGAAGATCACTAGTGCGGAAAACCCCGCTGGCATCACGTTCGATGAGACCCAGCCGAACTTGACGTTAGATCCGACCGCCGACCCGGATCCTGATTTTATCAGTGATTCGCAATGGCGTCAGAAGGTAATCTCGCTGAGCGATTTTGCCGGCCACACTGATATTCGTTTTGAGTTCGAATATGAGAGCGATGGGGTCGTCGTTGACGAAGCCGAAGGTTTGTATCTGGACGACTTTATCGTTGGTTTTGCCGAACGTGGCGAGACGGTGTTCAACTCCACGCCGGGAGCCACCACGTTCGTCGGTGAAGCCGAAGGGCCGACCGGCGAGTACCAACTCGAAATGCGTCGTGCGACGTCGTTCACCACGCCTACCGGTAACGCACAAGGTTTGACGCGATCGTTCGATACCAACGACCGTCACGCTCAAGAAATCACACTCGTCGTGCCCGCCGGGTCCCAGGTCCAAGACGGCGATATCTTCGAAATCAATGATGGCAAGACGACGCAAGTCTTCGAGTTCGACAACAACGGGTCGACCCGGTTCACGAACCAACGGTTGATATTTAGCACCGCGGACACACCAGCGGAACTCGCAATGCGGATTCGCACGGCGATCAACGCGACCAATCGGTTGGATGTGGAAGCTGCCTCCGCGTCCGGACTCGATGATGAAACGATGACCGGAAATCGGTTGAACCTGTTTGGTGCCGTCAATGGTTCGTTCACGGAGTTGGCGTCGTACAGCGACGCACCGCAAGTCACTGATACGCTGGACTTTGAACTCACCGCGCAAGGCAACCGACGCATCCTCATGCCTGCGGTCTTGCACAACGGATCAGGTGACGTCAATTACACGCGGACTCAGGGCCAGGTCATCATTGAGAACAATGTGATCAGCGATGTCCACGCCATCGGTATCTATTCGGAAGCCGGCGATCGTGGTACCGACATGGAATACTATCGCGGCGATCCGTCGGAAGTCGATTTCTTCAATGAGTTATTCGGTATCGCTCAGAGCACCGACTCACCGCATCCATTCTTACAACTGCCCCCAGTCGGTAATCCTGCTGCCGGTGTCGCTCGGAACCTGCCGACGCTGAACAACTCCGTCGACGGCGGGTTGATGTCGGGCGTGGTGATTCGTAACAACACGATCGATCAAGCTCGGATGTCGGGCATTAAGGTCGAAGGCGAAACGCGACCGTTTGTCATCGATGCTTTGTCATTGAACGTCAATGACGGATACACGATGGCGATTGACGCCGCCGGAACGCGGGTCGTCTTCGAATTTGAAGACATTGGTGGGGCACCCGTCGTCGCGGGCGGTAGCGGAACCGCGGGTGGAAATGGATTCATTGACGGTCACGTGCCGATCTACTATCGGCATCAATCCAGTGCAGCAGCTTATAACAACGCACCCGGAACGGTTTATCCGTATTCGTCGTTCGAGTTGATGCTCGCAATTGAACAGGCCATCCAAGGCAGTATCCTTGTGACCAATGATATGGCCGAAGTGGTTACTGCGTATCTCGGCCCTTCGATGGTGCAGCGTAGCGGTTTCGAAGAACAATTTGCCGCTAACCCGGAATCATTCCCGAACGCCGCGGTCTACTTGCAAGGTGTTAGTAATATTTACTTCACCACCGCCTATGGAAGCAGTGGCGGCGGTATCACTGATTTCTCGGTCGGTCCGGCACCGGTTGCCGAAGCGGCACAGCCGTTTGCTCGCGTGGTTAACAACACCGTCTACGGTTCCGATGGGACGCAGTCGTTGTTCCCTGACGACGCGAAACTGGACAACAACGACGTTCTTGCTGATGCGACGACGACCTATGTCGGACGTGATCACGCAGGTCCTTACATCCAAAACGCGGCGATCGGTTACAACATTCCACAGGGTCTGACCGATCAAACGATCACCTTCCGAACCGTGTTTGACAGTTCCAACGTGACCGATGCACGCAGTGCCGTGGTCGGTGTCGGCGTCGAGTTTGGCAACATTGCTAACTTCGCGACCGACGGTGCACCGACCACGACGGTTAACGCCAACATCGACGTCAATAATGCGTCGATCTCGGTGAATTACACCGGTTCCGGTGTGGTCGCCGACGGCAGTTTCAACGGATACGTTTTCGAAGGGGATTTCAGCAACCTTCGAGGTGTCGACGTCAGCGACGCGTCAACCGTGGGTGTGGATGTCTCCTTCACCGATACGCAACTGTTGGTTAACCTGACCGGTGGGCAGACGATCGACGCCAGTGATCAATTATTCCTCAGCCTCGAGTTCCCAACCCAAGAATTCCCTGCCGCTCTTGCCGGAGTGGAGGATGCCAACGATGTCGACCTCTATAAGGTGGAATTGATCGTTGGTGATCGCTTGATCGTTGACATCGATACGATCGAAAATGGTCCGGATACGATTATCCGGATCTTCGATGAGTTCGGTGAGTCACAAGTCTTGAACTTCGGTGCACCCAACGAAACCAAGGTTGCCGACAATGGTGCGGCGCCGGATTATCTCGATCCGCGATCAACTGCATTTGCCGGTGCCGGTCGAGCAGGTACGGTGACGGATAACTTGAATGGTCGCGACCCGTTCGTTGATTTCACCGCTTTGAAGACAGGAACCTATTTCATTGGTGTCAGTTCCGTGGGCAATGCGGGTTATGACCCCAACAGCCTCTCCGGACGAACGGGTGGTACTACCACGGGTGACTACGAAATCGGCATTGAGGTTTACACCCCTCGCCAATTCGTAATGAGTCTTGACGACGGCAACGAAGGTCAAAGCCGGCGGGGTGGCACGGTCGGTAGCGATTTGGTCGGCACGACGTTTACGGTCACGCAGATCGCGGATTTTGCGGGCAATTGGCCTAATTTCCCGGTCAGTGGCGGCACACCAACAACCGTCGGAAACCAACTAACGTTCGAATTTACGAACAGTGTTACCGGCATCGTCCTGGGCAACGGCAACTACAACGTCCCGTTGATCGCTAATTACAACGTTCCTGAAATCATGGACGCGATCGCCAGCGCCGTGACCGGATTGCAAGATCCGATTTCCGGTGCGGACATCCCTGCACTGCCCAACAATGAAAACGGTAACGGTCCTGGTGGACGCAGCGGCCCGATTGCTCGTGGCCGCGCCACGGCGTTGGGTGGTCAAAGCGGTGACAACTTGGGCATCGTGAACCTGTCCGACCCGAGCCGACGGCCGGGGCAGACTCGCACGCTATTCCCGATTCAATCTCAAGGGAATGACACGGACTTCCCGTTGGGTTTCGGACATGATCGTGTTGAAAATAACTCGTCAACGCTCAGCCCCAACAACACACTAACGGACGGTTTTGCGTCGACCGAGCTGTATGTTCTGTTTGAAAACATCGCGGAAATCGAACTGAGTCCGCAAGCGATGGCCGCCGGATTGAAGCTGAGCACGAACGACTTCCGTCCGAACTCAGACAACAACAACCGAGTCGAGTTTGCCGAGAATGCGGATCAGCTGATCGCTGAAAGCGGGATCTGGGTCACCGGTGGTGCTTCCCCGACCTTGCTCAACAACGTGTTGTCGAACCTGCACCAAAGCATCCTTGTTGACGAGACGAACTTCTTCGGTTTCGGAAAACGGGTGCGGGTCGCCGGGAATGACTTCATCAAACCGCAAGAGGTCGTTGTTAACGGCAACGTGTTCCAGCACGACGAATCTCGCAACAGCGAAATCCGATTCGACGTGACGTGGCCGGTCGACCCGACCGGGCCGTTTGACATCGTTGATACTTCGTTGTCGACCGACGACGTGGTTGGCGCGACGAACGTGACGTTGCAATCGGGTGACTTCAATTTCTTTATCGATCCGACTGGTGTTTTGCTGGTTGATTCGCAAGGAAACAACTTCCTCCCGGCGCCTGGCTCTCGTGTCATCGATAGTGCGACGAGCAGCCTGAACGAGCGGAGTTCGTTCTCGTCGGTGAAAACCGCCGTCGGTCTTCCGATCAGCAACGTTCTGGCACCGAATCGTGACGTCAATGGAGTCCTGCGAGCTGATAATCCGAACTTCGTGACGTCGGGTGGATCGGGACAATCGATCTTCAAGGATCGTGGTAGCTCGGAACTCGCTGATTTTATTGGGCCCATCGCGATCGCATTGAATCCGCGAGATAACGACGCCGCTGGGCTCGACCGTGATACTTCGGTGTCCTACATCCAACGTGGTGTAGGCGTGCTGGGTGACTTCCGCATCCAGTTGGTGGATACCGGAGACGGATCCAATCCGTTCACCGGCATCGGAATCGATGACAGCACGTTGAAGGTTGCCGAGATTCCAGGCCTCCGCCGGGAAGGTGCCAACCTGACCGTGTTCGAGAACGATGAACTGCTCGAGGAAGGTATCGATTACACGTTCCGATATGACGAAACGAGCAACACGATCACCCTGATCCCGTTGGCGGGTGTGTGGCGTGATGATCGTTCGTATCGGATCGCGTTGAATAACCGTGACCGTACCGTCTTAATCGCGCCAGATCCGAGTGAAGTCACCGACGGTGATCAAATTCGAATCACGGACTCCGATGGCGGTACCGTGGTGTTCGAATTCGATTCGGGCTACCAATTGTTCTTGCCTGAAACGCCGACATTGATCGTGCCCACGGTTGGCACCGAAGTGGGCGGATTGAGCGATGGAGATATCTTCCTGATCTCCGACGGTATCAACGACGCGGTCGTCTTCGAATTCGATAACGATGGCGTTCTGTTGCCCGGTTCGCGGCGTGTTTCGTTGCCTACGGAGTCGCTGGTCGGTCAACAAGTCGGACTAAGAGTTGGCAACGATAATTTCTTGTTCCAGTTTGTCGAAGAGAATGGTTCCGCAACCGGCGGCGCGATCGCCGTCACGTTTAATCCTGCTGATCCGGTTGAAGGAAGTATTTTCGAACTTTACCGAGTCATCCAGCAGACGCTTGCAAACAACGGCATCAATGTGGTTGTCGATGTTGCCGATGATGATCTCACCACGTTGATTATCACGACCGCAACCAGCGGACCCGCGGTCTCGATTACGAGCAAGCCGACTTCCTTCTCGACCGGCGCTGCCCCGTCGCCTTCCCGAGGCATTTCTCTCCAATTGGAAAGTTTGCCGGCCAAGGAAACCCCGACAGGACGGCAGGAACGTCAAGAGTACCTCAACCTGATCGCTCAAAGCATTCAAACCGCGATCACTCAAGAGCGTCGCAAGACGAATGAAACAGGTGATCTGCCGTCGAATCGGGCTGCGGCGTTTGACTTTGAAGTGAAGATTGATGCCAATCGTGTTGTACTCGGTGCACCGGCTGGTTATGTCGTCGATACTTCAGGTACCGGACTCGGCCAAGATGCTCGGACGCTGGCGTTGCAAGTGCCAACCGTCGGAACCGGAATCAACGGTATTGTGGACGGTGACTCGTTCACGGTCAGCAATGGCAATAGCGAAAAGGTGTTCGAGTTCACCTTGGATGCTCAGCTCGACAACAGTGACGCGACGCAGATTTTCCTCGACACCACGCTGGGTAATCTGACTGGAGGAGAGATCGCCGAATTAATCCGCGAGACGGTCGAGGAAGCCGGCCTCGGATTGACCCCAACGGTCGATGGTGAAACGGTATATCTCGACCTGCCAGCGAACGGGTTGGTCGCTGCCTCGTCGGGTCAGTTGCGTGTGCTCGGTTTGTCGCGTCCGCTGCTCGATGGGGACATCATTCGTGTTGCCAAAGCTCCTGAGCCACCGTCCACGGCGATCGCAATTAACAATGCGTTCCCAGCCGGATTTGAAGTCGGCACGATTGTGGCGCAGATCGATAGCACCGTGTTCACGCTGGAACTCCGCGAAGGCGATCTGCTGCCTGAACTCTATAATTTTGAGTTCGACACCAGCGATGCGGATCCTGCTGAAGTCACACCGGGTAATTTCCCGATTGACGTTACGGAAACGATCGCAGACGAAAATGGCGTCTTGCGTGAGTATTTTGTTTCGCGAGATGAATTGGCTCGCCGAATTGCTCAGGCGATCCAGGCTCGCGGAATCGATGTCAGCCCGGTGGCTCAAGATGAGTTCATTTATCTGACCGTTCCTGCCGAAAAGACCGCTCGAATCATTTCCGAATTCAATGGTATCGGTTTGACGGAGACCGCGACCTTTGAAGAACGAGTCACGTTCGAATTCGATCTGAGTACCGCGGAAAATCCGAACGGTGATGGGGTAACACCCGGCAACCGGGCGATCCTTTATTCACTCACCGATACATCTTCCGAACTCGCGGACAAGGTTACTGCGGCACTGAATCCTGTCGACGATGCCGGCAACGCGATCACCTTGATCGACGGGTTGCTGCCGGGAAGTAGTCCGGTCGCGCCAGGACAGGTTGCGGTGAACGTCAGTTCGGATAATCCGTTGACCTTGTCGGTGACCATTGACAGTTCGCTCGAAATACGCGGCGAACCGGGCGTCAGTGGCAGCAGCACGGTCGAAGTGTTCGGACCGCTGTTGTTGTCGATGCCGGTCCTCGGCGGTAATAGCATCACCAACGGCGGCATCTTTGTGATTGCCGATGACGACGGTAACGATATCGTCTTCCAGTTCGGAATTGGTGGTTTTGTGCCACCTGCCCAAGCCGTTGTCGGTGCGAACGTGGTCAACTACAGCACCGCGGATGACCCGGATGTTTTGGCGACGAAGTTTGCGGCGGCCATCCGCGCAGCGGCTACCGGTTTGACCGCAACTGTCGTCAACGGAACGCAGGTTTCGCTGGGACGTACCGATCAAGACCGCGTGAGCAACGCGGGATTACCCGGCGTCAGCGGCACGCCGGCGATCGATATCGTTCGCGGGATCGTCAGTGACGGTGAGATTCTTCGGATCCGCCAAGGCGATGTGTCGGTTTCCTTCGAATTCGATTCGGTCGATAACGGTGGGGGCGTGGAGCCGGGTAATGTTCAGGTCGCGTTCCAGCCGACCAGCACTCCGGGTGATATCGCCGAAGCTTTGGCGGCAGCGATTCGCAATAACAGTGGCGGGTTACGGTTTACACCGGGTGAAGACGGAACCGTCTACCCGATCGCCGAACTCGATGAAAACGGTATCCCAACCGGCGGCGTGATCTTGAACGATTTGCCGGGAACTCAAGTGGATATCTCAGACGCACCGACCTTGAACGTGACGGGTGTTCCCGGCGGAGCGATCCCGATTGCGATCTCGCCGTTGTTTAGCCCCGAAGCAGTGAAACAGGTCATGCTTCGTCAACTCAACAGCGTCAACGTTGTTGGCGAATTGCCGACGACCACGTTGGTAGCGGAGGACCGCGGCGGAAACACGCTGTTCGTTGAGAACGCTTCGATTATCAGTGGTCCGGTCAGCAACTACTATCTGCCCGCGATCAAAGATGTCGTTGGCAACCCGCTGCAACCCAATCGTGATGATCGGACGACGCAGTTCACGATTAACCTGTCCGACATCGCCTTGGACTTTGGTGACGCTCCCGATCCGGTCGGATTGGTTGCGGGACGCTATCCGACACGACTTGCTGACAACGGTGCTCGTCACATCATTGGTGTGGGACCTGTCTTGGGGACCAGTGTGGATGCGGAAGTGGATGCCCTTTCGGTGCGGACCGCGGATGGTGACGACTTCACCATTTCTGTCAGCGGCGGGGGATCACTGTTTGTCCCACGGCTCGAAGATGGCGTGGTCAAGATTGACATCAATCCGAACAACCTATTCGACGTCACGCGTTTCGATGGAGAGACGTTCACGATCGATACGGGGGCCGCGATTGCCACGTTCGAATTCGATACCGACGGCATCTTCGACGAAGACAACTACAACATCTGGGTTCCGGGTTACACCGGAAATCGCATCCTGACGGCGGCCGACAGTGCATTGCTGACACGGACGGCAATTGCGACGGGCATCGAGGAAGCGATTGCTCTGAGTCCGTTGAATCCGGCATCCACGAGGACCGTGGAAGGGGCAACGCCAGGTTCGGTCACGTTCGAAGTCAGCGGTGACGACGAAGACGGTGTCACGTTCACGAGTACCGCGAACCCAGAGGGACTCTTTAACGCGAGCCTAACGACTCAAGTAAGCGTGACCGTGACCGGTGCCGGTATCCTCGAGGGCTGGATCGACTTCAACGCCGACGGTGATTGGGATGATCCGGGCGAGCTGGTGATCTCACCCGATTTGGCATTCGATGGAACGGTAAACCCCGCCATCTTCGGTGAGGGCACGACGACTCACACGTTCCCGGTAACGATTCCGGCAACGACGACCAAGCTACTCGCCGGTCAATCGGCCAACACGTACGCACGTTTCCGGGTGTCCACCAACGGCACCGGCTCGCCGGTCGGATTGGCACTCAGCGGAGAAGTCGAAGACTATCTCGTTCGTTTGGTCGGTGGCCAACCTCCAGCGATCGGGAACCCGAGTCCGCAGTACACCGTCCGTGAGGGTGATTTCCTACAGGCGGGCGACGACACCGGTACGGACGCGTTCACCAACAACAACGGACTGCTGGTCGGTGTCACGACCGCAACGCCGGGTGGGGTTCAGATCTATGCGGATGATATCGGTGTGCGGCAATTGTTTGACGAGTCAGGTCAATTCGCCGGAACACTCGAGGTTCAACGCAACGGAACGTTTACTTTCGATGCCGATGATGACTTCTCAGGCCAGGTAACGTTTAGCGTTCTGGCAACGGACGTTGTCCCGTCAGCTCCTCAGAACCAATTGGTGAGCCCGACGCCGATCGTCGCAACGATCACGGTCACACCAGTAAACGATCGACCAACGCTGCAGGACGGTGTCGTCGAAGATGATGTGGTTACGACGACCACCATCAATGAAGACAATGTTGTCAGCCAAGCCGATCAAACTAGTCTCGGACCGGTCGTGTTTACCGCGAGCCAACTGATCGATCCGTTCTACTCGGCAGGACCGGGTACCGAACCTGACGAACAAGATCTGTTCTTCTTGTCCGCCGGTACTGTGACGACGCCATTCCGGACGACTCAGGGCGGATCGTTGACGATCAGTTCGAATGGTCGCACAATCCTTTACACACCACCACAGGATTACAATGGTCTGACAGCGGACACGTTCACCTACACGGTGGCGGATCGGTTGAAGAGCACTCTTCCAGGAACGATCGTCAGCCAAACGGCCGACGTGAGCGGCCGGGTGGAAATCACGATCAACGCGATCAACGATAACCCTCGGGTGAACAACGAGACGTATCAAACAACCGAACGGGTTTCGAACAGCGATCCGATTTTGATCATCCCGATCAATGGTCCTACGGTGATCAACGGACAAAGCGTTGCTGGTATTCTGGATAACGATACGGCCGGGCCACTCGACGAGACGCAACCGCCGCAAAATCAAACCATCAGTTTGAAAGCGGGGCAGTTCACGTCCATCGAAAACGGTGCGATCGTCCAATCGCGACGTACCGAAGGTGGTGGCGGCCGGATCGCTCTGGTCGGAAATAACTTGGAGTACACGCCGCGATTGAACTTCAGCGGCATCGACCGGTTCACCTACATTGTTGTTGACTCACTCGGTGCGGAGTCGACGGCGACCGCCTTCATTAATGTCGGTGGTGTGAACAATCAGCCTGAGTTCTTTGGGGTCCGAGGCCAAGAAGGGCAAACCACTCTCGAGTTCGATGAACGCAAGGCGGCCGACGAAACCGCCACCTTCGACTTGACGTCGTGGTTTGTGGATGCCGATGACGATTCGCTTACGTTCCCGCAGCCGACTGTGGAGAACACGGATCTGTTTACCGCGACCACGAACGGCAGCCAGCTGACGCTGAATTTCAAACCGTTCGCATTCGGAACCACGACCTTGTTTGTTCGTGCCACGGATTCGTTGAGTCCCGATGTGGTTCAAGAAATTACCGTCACCGTGCTTGGATCGGATGACCCACCGGTTGTCGCAGGCAGCTTGCAGCCGCTGCAGATTCTTGAGGACGGCGTCGGGCAAGCAAATCTGAGGCGTCCGACCGTTGACGGTGATGGATTGTTCTTCGATCCAGACAACGATGTGTTGACGTATCGCGTTCGCCGACTCGGTTCGATCAGCAACCCGACGGCGGCCCAAATCGCCGCGCACCCGTTGGTCCAGTCGATTCAGTTCCTCGGTGACACGCTGCAGATCACTCCGAAGCCTGATCAATCCGGATCTGTTCAAATCGAGATCGAAGCGTCCGATGGAACGTTTGTAAACTCACACTCCTTTGACTTCGTCGTGTTGGCAACTGAGGATGCTCCGCGGGGCAATGTCACGCCGAGCGGCGTCGCAAGCCCGGATGCCTATTCCGTGCCTGTGGGAGGAACGTTGCGAATTACGGATCCGTCGCTCGGACTGCTCCGCAATGACTTCGATCCCGATCCGGGTTCGTCGATCCGAATCGCTCCAGGATCGTTGACCCAACCGGTTGGCGGAACGGGAGCGGTCGATCTGCTGGGACGCGAAGACGGTGCGTTCTCGTTCACGACGACCAAGACCGGCAATTCGATTCCGGTTGCCGGTCAGACGGATACGTTCACGTATCGTTTGATCGACAACACAGGACGACTCAGCGGCCCGATCACCGTGAACATCACTTTCAATCAATCGAGTTATCAGAACCCGATTAATAAGTTCGACGTCAGTGCCGACGGATTCATCACCGCCGTGGATGCTCTGCGAATTTTGAACCTGATGAATGCACGCGGCGCCGATACGAGTGCCTTCAGCGTCTCGGAATTGACGAGTTCGCCGCCGGACTACTACGACGTCAACGGTGACGGATTTATCAGCTCGGTCGACGTGCTGCAGGTCATCGAAGAGCTCAACCGTCGTGATGCCAACGGCAACAACGGTTCGAGTGAACCGCTCGCGACGCAATCAGCATCCTCGGTGACCACGGTGACGTCCAATGTCGCCGGCGGCATCGAGAGTTCGCTGGCATCGACCCAGGCATTTGCGAGTGGTTCAACAGCCAATCTCGGTTCGGCAAACACCGTGCTGCGAACGGCTGAAGAAGAGGGGCCGATTGATGCCTCCGCATCGCTCGATAAGCTGTTGACCTTCGGCATGGACCTCCAATCAGGGGGGCAATTGAAGGCGGAGGAAGTTGCCGACACGTTGGCATCGAACCTGTCATCGTCACAAGCTTCCGAATCGGAAACGACCGGACAAGCGAATGACTCTGCGTTACTGGATCTATTTTCTGATAGTTTTGAGACAGACTAAACTGGTCTACTAATCGTCCAGGGACGGTTGAAGGGAATTCCTTCGCCGTCCGAGTTCCGTCTGCTATTACCCCACCGATTTTTTCTTCCAAGGCTTCGGTCAAACCATGACCCACCGACGAAACCCACTTTCGCGAGCGTCTCGTACTGTTTCCCGTCGAGATGTTCGGCGAAATCAGGCCGCTCTGCGTCGTAAATCCTCCGACATGTCCCGTCGGTTACAGCATCAAACCCTTGAGCGTCGTGAACTGCTCGCTGCAGAGATCATCAGCGGTCCACGGTTGGTTAGCGTCGAAGCGGGAGCGGACTCACAAATCCGCCTGGATGGGTCGAGCGTCCAAAACCGGCTGGATTCGGCACCGCGCGAGTTGACCTTCCGTTTTGACGGAACGTCCCGACTCGATGGGTCGACGCTGGAGGGAATTCGGATCATTGGTTCCGGTGGGGACGGAACCTTCGATGATGGAAACGAATTCTTGATTCAGCCTGGGTTCCAAGGCTTTGCCGACGATGAGGTCGGTGACCGTGTCGTTGTTTCACGTTTTGTCGAAGCCTTGCCCGATGATCGGTATCGGATCCAAATCGCCGGCTACGACGACGTCAACAATAACGACGTGTTCGCCAATGGCGGATCGATCAACACCAACATCACGGCGCTGCGTGATACGGACGGCAACGCGATCTTGCCGGCCGATCAGGTTAATTCTCCAACTCCTTCGCTGAATATCGACTTCGAAGTCGAAGTTGGTCCTCGCGTTGTTGCGGTTGTTCCACAACCGGTTTCGGGGGTTGCGGGCAGTCGCGCGCAGGCACGCAACGAGATTCACGTTTATTTTAATAACGATCCGTTGTCGAATCCGAACGCCGGAACGATCACCAATAGCACGACACCGGGTCCCGACCAAACGACATCAACCCTGCCGGTTGTTCGTCCTGAGTTCTATCAGTTGTTCATGACCCAGGACACGGTCGACAACAAGGATGACATCGCTCTGAAGCCCGATACGGTCATCTATGATCCGACGCAGGCGTTGGCAATTTTGCAATTCTCTGCCGATCTGTCGGTGTTGACGGGAAGAACCGATGGTGTGGGAACGTTCCGCTTGCGGGTCGGCAGCGGCGATGCATTACCAAGTGCGCCGACGGTGTTAGAAGTTGCAGGGGAAGGAGCGAGCGTTCTCGATAGCGGTGGTAGCCCGATCACGGTACCTTCCAATGACACGTTTGATAACAGCGGTGTCGTTGTCATCGACGATACCGTGGCCGGACCCACCCCAACGGTGAAGACGGAAGAAATCCGTTTCGACCCCGCTGGCGGAATTCAAAGTGTGTTGGTGCAGGGCGGTTCGATTCAAAACACCGGGGCTTACGTGCCCCCGTGGCCGGGTGCGTATGACGCACCGGGGTCGCGAGAGTATCGTCGCGACGCGAGTACGGTCGAACCGATCGACACCACCAGCGGGATCAATATCTACCCATACAACTTCGCACAGCTCTATGGTTTAGATCCAGACGGTGTCGCGTTGGACAACGCGATCACGCCGGCGCAAAAACAGCGCGCCCGTGAAATCTTTGATCTTTACGAACAGCACCTCGGCATACGGTTTGTCGAGACTGAAAATTCGGGACTACAGATCGCGACGGGAGACCTGCGAGCCATCCAACAGAGCGTCGACACCGGCGCAGGTGAAGGTACTCCGTACAGCCTGTACCGCGTGAATGAACGTGATCCTTCACGCGGCATCTTGGTACTTGAAGCGGATGAAGGTTGGTATGACGGGTACGGTCTGTCGCCCGATTCACGCCCGAGTTGGTTTGTCGAGGGGCTGCGAGGGATTGGTAGCTTGCTCGGAATCGGCAACCTGTTCGAGTTGCCAGATGGTGTCGCGGCCGGCGGTAGCAGTCCGGACGAACCAGACAGCGAAGGATACACCAACGATGGTAGCTCCAGCACGGGCAACGGAACCGCGGGCGTCGCCGGGTTCCCGTCGCTACCGAGCGAACCGGATTTCCTTAGCCAAAGCGACATCACGCTCGGCCAAGCACTCCATCGACCCGAAAGCAGCGACGTTGATTTCTATTCGTTTACGATTGATTCGCCGGCGGATGCTGATATTCCCGCCGACGCGATTCTCGGTCGGTTGTCGCTCGAAACGTTCGCTCAACGACTTGATGACGTCAGTCTGCTCGACACGTTAATTCAGTTGTATCGTGTGACCCCAGGACAAGGTGGCACATCGAACTACGAACTGATCGCAAGAAACGATGACTCATACGGCAATGATTCGTTTGTTCGCGTTGACTTGAGCGCGGGCGATTATGTCGTCGGTATCACCAGCACAGGCAATGACGCGTACGATGGCGAAGCTGCGGGAACCGGCAACGATGGCCGCAGCGAGGGGCGTTATGAACTGCGGATGACGTTTGATTCATCGATCGGCGTCGCGAGCGACAATGCGTTGGTCGATCGCAACGGTACCCGGCTCGACGGCGACGCCGATGGGGAAGCCGGCGGCGATTTCAATTTCTGGTTCCGCACCGCACCCGCCACGACGGACACGACTAAAGTTCGAACACTCTTTGTGACCAAGGACGTTGATGGCAGTGATTCCAATAACGGTGCAATCACTTCGCCGTTTGGAACCGTGGCCAAAGCACTCGCCGTTGCAAAACCTGGCGATATCGTGCGGCTGTTGCCGTCCGCCGGGGCCGATGGCATTGTCACAGCCGTGGACAATCCTGCGACTCCAACGGTCGATGAAGCGTTCAATGCGCAGAAAGACAATCGAGCGTACGAGTTTGGTCGTGGAGGTGCAGGTAACAATGTGCTCTCCGATGGTGAGACGTTTAACGTTCCACGCGGCGTGACAGTGATGGTCGATGCCGGAGCGCTGCTTAAGCTCCGTGATGCCAAGATTGGTGTCGGTAGTGAATCGGTGGATGCCAACCGTGAACTCGCGGCGATTCAAGTGCTCGGCACTCCGCTCGCATCGGTGGTATTTACCAGTTTCAACGACCAAAGCGTCGGGATCGACAGCAACCCGATCAACACATCGCCCGCCCGTGGTGACTGGGCAGGGATCGATTTGCGGAACGACGTCGACTATGCCGAAGGCCGCAAAGTATGGGAACGCCGGGGGATATTCCTGGACTACGTTTCTCACGCCGACATGCGTTACGGCGGTGGACGCCCCGGCCTACTTGCCGAGGTGGTTTCGCCGATTCAAATGAATGAAAGCCGTCCAACGCTGATCTACAACAATATCTCATTCAGCGCACAGGCTGCGATGAGTGCCGATCCGAATAGTTTCCGTGAAGATAATTTTCACGCACCCCTGCACCAAAACGGCGGACTGTATACCAGCGACTACGATCGTGTTGGTCCTGAAATCGTCGGTAACTATTTGACGGACAACACGACCAATGGTTTGTTTGTCCGAGTCGGTTCGTCAACAGAAGCCGAAGCGTTGACACAAAGTGCTCGCTTCGATGACACCGATATCGTTCACGTCGTGAGTGACGTGTTAACCATCGCCGGGGCGCCGGGTGGTCCGATTTTGTTGGAGACTCGTCCGAGCGTCGGCAGCGTCACGCTGACCCCATCGACGACCGGAAACCTCGCCGCCGGTCAATATCACTACGTACTTTCGTTTGTCACGATCGAAGGCCATGAGTCGTTGGTCAGTGTGCCGACTAGCAACGTCAGCGTCATCGACGCTACCGACGGGTTGGGATCAGTCACCCTCCGCAATCTACCCTCGGCGACGGCGGAATATGTTGGACGCAAACTCTATCGCGGTACGACAACAGCGGGTGTGACCACATACCAACTCGTCGACCAACTCGACCGCCGTACGGGGACGTTCGTCGACAGCGGCCAAACGCAAGCGGGTGCACCGAAAATTCAATCGGCCCCGGACGCGGGCAGCCTCAATGTTGTTGAAGTTCCCGGTCAGGGAGCCCTTGAGCAGAACCGTGCCTACGATTATCGGATCACCTTTGTCGACGCCTTCGGTGGTGAGACACGCGCCAGCGCCGCGACCGAAATGGTTGTGGTGGGCCAAGACGGCGCGATCATGCTAACGTCGATTCCGGTCGCTCCGGGCGAATTCGTGGGAACGAACGTCTATCGACTCGATCCGAACAGTGGCGATTACTTCCTGATCGCTGAGCTGCGATTAGGGGAAACCTCTATTCTCGACGATGGACGGTCCCTCGATGAAGAGGGATCGTTCCTTGGTAGAAGACTGGGCGCCAATGCCGATAACGGTGCGAAGCTGTTGGCGCGATTCGATGCCCGTTTGACGATCGATCCGGGCACCATCGTGAAGTTGGGAACCGCACGCATCGAAGCCACCTTCGGCGCCGATTTCTATGCCGAAGGTACCGAGAGCAGCCCCATTATCTTTACGTCTCGCAGCGACGACGAGTACGGGATCGGCGGAACGTTTGATACCAATAACGACGGCGCCAGCGTTGGCGCGGCCGGTCATTGGTCCGGAATCGTGTTGCGGCAAGGTGTGACGGCGAGTTTGGACAATGTCGATGTCCGATACGGTGGTGGCGAATCGCCCGTGTCCGGCGGACTGACCCAGTTCAACGCGTTGGAAATTTTGCAGGCGGATGCCCGCGTTGTGAATTCGACCTTCGTGTCCAATGCCGATGGAAAAGACACCGATGGAATCGGCGCGGACACGGGCCCATTCGCGACCCGCGTCGGGCGAGGTTTCAACGATGCTTCGACGATTTTCGTGCGAGGTGCTCAGCCGATCTTGATCGGAAACGTGATCGCCGATGGCGAAGGTGCCGCGATCAGTATCAACCCAGACGCGTTGACGTTCCAGGCGATCACTGATCCAGGCCGCTCGACCGGATTGATCGATCGTTTCGCAAGTCGTCCTGATAATCAGGGACCGTTATTGCTGGACAACGAATTGGTCAACAATGCGATCAACGGGATGCGAGTCCGCAGCGAGATCGTGACAACGGACAGTGTTTGGGACGATACCGACATTGTTCATGTTGTCGAAGGTCCGATCTATTCGCTGACACACCATTACTTTGGTGCCTTGCGGCTGCGTAGCGATGCAGATCAGTCTCTCGTTGTGAAGTTCGGTCCTAACGGCACGCTTGTTGGTGGTGGCCGTCCGCTTGATATCGACGATCGAATCGGTGGTACGTTGCAGGTGCTCGGAACGCCCGGGTTCCCAGTCGTGCTGACGAGTCTCGATGACAGCAGCATCGGAGCCGGGTTCACGCCTGATGGCCGTTCGCAACGTGATACCAACAACAGCGGCTTGCCCGTCGACGCAGCGGGTAACGAAATCATCAGCGCGGCCGCTGGCGATTGGGTGGGCTTGCAATTGGAGGCTTATGCCAATGATCGCAATGTGGCCTATGTCTACGAAAGCGAACGGGCTGAACCGGGGGCGATCACGACCAACCGAGATCCCAACAATGCTCAAATTCTCGGAAACCTCGCAGTGGGCGAAACCGCAGGAGACGAGGTCGATCGCCTCGGTTTCCTGGTTCGCGGTACTCTCGCGACCGAAGAGGACGTTGACACCTACCGGTTCCATGCGTCCGGTGCGACGGCGGTGTATTTTGACATCGATGAAACATCGTCGGGACTCGATACCGTTATCGAACTCGTCAATAGTGCCGGCGAAATCATTGCGAGTAGTGATAACTCGTTGGCAGAAGCGATCGGTGCGCAGACGATTTATGTCAACTCGGCACTTCAAGATGGTGTTCGTCAAGAAGATGTGCGATCGCTACCGACGGCGCTGACGAGCGGTAACGTGGAATCGCCCAATGTCCTCGATGCGGGTTTCCGCGTCGTGTTGCCAGGTAACGTGGACGAAAGCACGGACTATTTTGTGCGGGTCCGCAGTGCTAATGCCAAGACGATGGGGCAGTATGAACTTGGGATTCGACTCAGGGCGACCGACGAGGTCGCTGGATCCACCGTTCGAGGAGCAGATATACGTTACGCAACCACGGCGATATCGGTGACCGGATCGCCGTTACACAGTCCGCTGGTTGGAGACGTTGGCGAATCAGTGGTTTACATCGATCCCACACCTGGGGATCAAAATAGTGGTGACGAGAGTACGCGAGAAACGGTCAACACACGACTGAGTGCCAATCCCGCCGATGCTCAGAACCTCGGCAACTTGCTGACCAGCGACCGCGGTTCGCTGATCGTGACCGGTGAGATCGGAAACCTGACCAATACGCAGCTCGATCAACGAATCGAGGACGTTGATGTCTACCGGGTCGATCTCGTCGCTCAGCAAATCGAACCGGACGTCTTTGATAGCGAAAACCGATACGTCACGACGACGTTTGACATCGATTACGCCGGATCGGAACTCTCACGGGTCAACACCGTTTTGTCGGTCTACGATGCCGCCGGACGACTGATTCTGGTGGGACGTGATAGCAACATTACCGATGACCAAGGTCGACCGCTCGAAGGCGTCGACATGACCAATCTCGCAGCGGGTTCCGCTAGTATTCGGGATGCTTATATCGGTCCTGTCGAGTTGCCCGAAGGCACTTACTACGTTGCCGTTAGCAACGAGGCCGCAGTTCCCGAAATGCTGGGACAATTCTTTCTGGCTGATCCAGTCGACCCGAACGTTCGATTGATGCCGATCAACTCGGTCCGAAGAATCAGTCGTGATAACCTCGACGAAGGCTTGACTCCCTTTACCGGAACGCGAGACGATGATTACACGGCAGAAAGACCCGTCATCGAACCGTTATTCACTAACGCCTCGGCTGTGCCGTACTCGCTCGACGATATCCGATTGTTTGTCAATCTTATCGGTGGATCGGGCAACAACAACAGCACGCTGGTGAGTTTCAACCCCTTCACCGGAACGTTGGAACGAGGCATCGGTGGCTACGGCCCTGCGACGCGGGATATTGCCATCCGCGACGACGGTGAATTGCTGACGTATAGCACACCATCGGGCAATGTAACCAGTGCCAACACCGGAAACTTCATCAACGTCAGCCCCGTGAATTCGGCGACCACTCAAGAGGGTGATGACGGGATCGTATTCCGGCAAAACAATGCGGCCGGTGCCAGCACCGAGGTTGATGCCAACGCACAATTGGTCATCAACGCGATGACCTTTGCTCGCAATGCCAACAATTTCCAGGGTGGGTCGATCAACCGCAGCGCGATCACCGACAACAACGAGCGATTCTGGTTGGTGGGTAATCGCGACTCGTCAGGAAGAAATAACATTCCGATCGAGTTGAGAACCAACATCCTGTATCAAGCTGCTGGCGCTAGCGGAGAGATCACTTCACGCGGCAGTCTTCTTGACACGGCGGATCAAAATTATCCCGACAATACGGTGTACAACACCTCGATGGGTCCTGCCTCGGACGAGCGTGAGTACGGAATTATCGATACCGGATTTATTGATGATACGACCGGTGGAGACGGTGGTAACATCACCGGCATCGCGGCGATTAACAACAATATGAATGGCGACCTCGTCGGCGTAACCGACGACGGCGGTATCCACGTATTCAATCCCAACAGGCGAGGGCCCGCACCGATCGGAACCCCCGCCGAGGGATACAACAGTGTGATTTCAACGACCAACCACGGTCGCCTCGTCGCTGACCCTGAGCACTTGGCTCTTGACGGCGGATTAACCCCAGGGGTGTTCACCGATTTGCGAGTGGATCCTGATACCGGAGAAGCTTACCCGGTGTTCACCGGATTGTCGCTCGGTCCTCAAGTCGTTGAGGACGGAGCCTATGCAGACATTCTGTTTGCGACGACATCTGACGGTTGGATTTACGCGTTCACATTAGAGACGGATGACGCGGGATTACCGACGACTGAGCCCGCAAATATTTTCTACAACGGCCGATCGGCGATCCGTCTGCGGACCTTGGCAGGCGACTTCGGCGTCCAGCTCAATCTGCAGCCGAGTGGTTTGGCGTTTAGCAACCTCGAAATCAATCCGTGGCACACAACCGGTGATCGCGCTGGCAATGCGGGTCATGGTACCGTGAATCCTTATGACGACAGCCGCCTCAACGGTTCCGGTGGCTCAAGTCTCTATTTCGGCTTTGAGGTTGCCGGCGCAGACCAAAATACCATCGCTCGGGCCGAGGACGACAATCTTGGTCAGGTTGCCCCGGGCGGTAGTCATGGTTCGGTCATTTCGGAACCGATCGATCTGAGTGAATACAGCGCGGCAGATAAGCCGACGTTGTATTTCTCCTACTACATCGAAGTCGAAGACAATGACGACTACCTCCCCAACCGCCTGCAAAACGATAGCTTCCGTGCTTTCGCCGCCGGCGATGATGGCCAGTGGCAGCTGCTCGCAACCAACAATAATTTCCGTTCGGTAGCCCTTGATGACGAGTACGATGAACATGTGACGAGCGGGATCGATGTTCAAACGGTCTTCGACGACAATCCCGAAGACCAATGGCGTCAGGTTCGTGTCGACCTTTCTCCACTGGCCGGCAGTCGCGATGCCCGCATCCGATTTGACTTCAGCACCGCTGGATCGATGCGAAGCCACTTTGGATCGATCGAATTGGTAGGCGTCGATGGCGAACTGCTTGTGGACAACGCCAATACGTTGATCCGCAACGACGACGGCAGCGTCTCGACGCTGCAAACGATCCTCGGACGTGACGTGGTACTGCCCGCTGGGGCACTGCTTGCGGACGGTGATTCCTTTACGGTCACCTACGTCGATCCGGCTGATACGATCAATCTAACCTCCACCGCGACGGTCAAATTTGTCAATGCTTTGACACCGGGTGCGACCGAAATTGAAGTGTTGATTAATCCGGCGGCAACGGCCAGCCAAGTGGCTGCCGCGGTCGCCGCAGCAGTTCCCGGCCCCACGCGGCCACGGGTCGACGACAGCGGCAAACTCAGTCTGTTATCAGCGACGGACATCCAAATCGACGCGATGATGCAGGGCGGTCAGTCCAATCCGGTGGAGTTCCAAGGTGAATTCCCTGTGATGCTGATTCCCGACGGTGACGAAGCTCCGATCGGCGAACGAGTGACAGTAGACCTTCCGTCACTCGGTTCCACCTTTACGTTGCGATATGTTCGCGCAATCGACCCGCTGGATCCCAGTGGGGATCTGCAAATTATCGCCCTGTCCGGTGAATCTCGCGCGACGATTGCGTCTCGCATTACCGCTGCATTGCCGGTGGGAGCGGCGTTCATTGATCTCGACGGGAATGTCGTGTTCGTTGATCCAGACGTCCTCATCACGGTTGAGGCGGCACCGACCGCGGTTGTGATCACGACAATCCCCGAAGATCAAGTACGGACCCGTATCGATCTGAAAACTGGAAGCGAAATCAACGACGATGAGCTGCTCATTTTGCGGTATGACGGAAACGTCTTCGCGGTTGCTTTCGATGATGGAGATGGAGTTGCAGCTGCACTCTTAGCTCCCTACCCGCAAAACGCGACGATTTCGTTCACTGACGCCAGCACGATCACGGAGTTGACTGACGCTCTTGAGGCGGCAATCAATACCAACGCTCTGCCAGGGCTCGATCCGATCCGTGAAGGCGACACGTTGCGAGTCTTGGTCGACGACGCCAACAACGATGACTTGCCCGACGTGACGCTGTCGCAGCGACCGAATCTCTTTACTTCGCGTGCGATTCAAGCAGTTCAGATCACCCTCCCCAATACGATTGGGGGTCTGATCAACGGTGAGGAAATCGACGTGACGGTCGATGGTGTTACCACGCGAGTGATCTTCAACAACTCAACGGCGGGGTCGTCGCCTGGATCGGTTACCTACACCGGCGGGTCGTCGGCAGCATCGGTTGCGGCTTCGCTCGCGAACGTCGCTCTGCCCAACAACATTGATATCGGACGCAACGGCCGAAGCCTCATCGTTTATGGCAATTCGGTTACCGTGGCCACTCTCAATGAGAATAGCAATATCGTCGTTACGGACCGGGATGCACGAGATATCACGGTTCCGACGGGGGCTCAATTGAATGACCGTGACACGTTCCAGTTGATCGGCATTGATCCCGCACTTTCGCTGTTCATCAACAACGGGCAGGTAACGCTCCTCGATTCGAACACTAACACAACGGCCGCCCTTTCGGCTCCCAACGTGCTGCCGTTCGACAGCACTCAATCCGCTGCGGACGTGCGCACGAATTTAATCACGTTACTTTCGCAATTTGCGTCCACCGTGAACGGAAGCAACAATCGTTTCCGAGTCGTCGCCGAAAACATCGCGACGACGGTGCCTGACAGCGGTGTCGAGTACCAACTCGAACCGGTCACGATCATTGACGTCCCCGCGGGGTCTGAACTTCGCACCGGAGAGCAACTCCAGGTGGTAGGCGGTGGTCGAACCGTCACGGTGACCTTTGTCCGCGAAGGGGTCGATTTGGCACCCGATCCCGATGACGGGAACCCGAACACGATCTCGATCCAAGTGTTCTTCAATGAAGGCTTGACGGCGGCTGAGGTTTCTGACCGCATCGTTACGCGATTGCAAACCGATGCGCCTCAAGTTGCCGCAATCAACTCGTTCACCAGCGACGGGTTTGGACTCGCGATTTTTGACTCGTCGGCATTGGTTATCACTAACCCGACGGTGACTGCTCAAGGCACCGTTGAGTTCGATACTTATGGCGTGCCGATCACCCTGCCATCGGGTGCGAACTTGATCGATGGCGAGTCGATCACGATCTATCGCAAAGACGCTCCTTTGGATGTCGCGGGAATCCAATACACGTTCAGTACTGATCCCACGCCGGCAGCCAACAAAGTTGTCTACACGACCTTGGATACGCCGCAGGAAATCGCGCAGAAGCTCCTCGCGGTACTCGATCCGAGTTTGGTTTCCCAATTTCATGGCACTTCGGGACGCGAACTGTTGATCGTCGAGGCGGGATCGATAGCGGTCCAGCGGAAAACGGCGACTCAACCGGCATCCAAGATCGTCTCGTGGGAGGCGAAACAACAGACATTGACGCAAATTATCAATGGTGTCACGGAAGAATTCATTCCGCGGGCGGTTCCCGTGCTGACCCATGCGGCGATGGATTCGAATGAAGTGGCTGAGGAATTGCGTCGAGGGTTGGCGTTCTCGATAGGAACCATCGCGGCGCAGTTGACTGACTATCGCACCACGGCGGGTATCGAAGAGTACAAGCTCTATGGTGGGGACCGTATACGAATCTATATTCCGGAGGCTTTGGATCCGGCCGACTCGGCATTGTCAAGCATTACCGGTGTCGACCCCATCGTGAGGGTGCTTGATTCAGGACCCTATGGGTTCAACGCAGTTCTGCCTGGAGACGAATTTGGACTTTCAACGTCAACATCGTTCACGGCCTCGTCGTCGGCGGGAGCCAGCGACAATGTGGTCGAGGGTGTCTACATCGATGACATCATTATCGGCATGGCTGAACGTGGTGAGGCAGTGCTCTATGAAGGCGGCGGTCCGACAGGCAATAGCACGTATATCATGGATCCGGCTTACATCCCGGACACGCGTGGCGACGCCGTCCAGCCGGAGCACCCCGATGAACTGCTCGTCGGTCGCTATTCACTCGAGATTCGTACCGCGGATGGGTATGGCGATCCCGAGGATTATGATCCGATTAATTTGTACTTGGATGAGGATGTCTCGGCAGGTCGTTCCTTTGACAGCAATGATCGGTTGGTAAATGGCGCGGTGACGATTGTTGCCCCAGCGGGCCGCGATCTCCTTGACGGAGACACCTTTGTGATCGACGACGGATCGCAACGTCTGACGTTTGAGTTTGACAGTCGCTATGCGACGGGTGTGACACCCGGGTCGGGGAACGTGCCCGTTCCGTTCGATCCCGTTGATACAGCAGCGGCGGTTGCCACTTCGATCCGTGACGCGATCAACTCGGCGCAGGCCCGAGATGTGCTCGCGATCCTTGCCGCAACGGGAGATTCACGTGACAGTGGCAATTCAACTTCCAGTCGCATTGAACTGTTTGGAAATAATTACGCTCTGGATGAACTGGGGAACCGGCGAGCGTTGTCAGGGGAAATCCTCGTCAACCCAGGTTCGAATCGAACACTCACTCTCGACCTCGTTAAGGAAGAGTCCTTTTCGGGGCGATTCACCAGTCGCCGGATAGCGGTGATTGATCACGACAGTTCTGATCCCAACAGCGCTGTCGACTATGCCATCTATGGTTTCGAGATGGAGCAGGCGGCCGTTCCTGGGTACGTCAGTGGGGACACACTGTTTGCGGTCGGCAAGATCGGTGACTCCATTCACTTAGGCCTGTCCGTGGACGAAACTGATGATGGAACGATCGTCGGTACGACCCCATCGTTCGACCGCGACGTGGTGCGGGTGTATCTCGAAGCCGGGGAAGGGATCGATATCGATCTCGACACGACGGGACTGTTCAAGGTTGGAGCGGGACTCGAATTGCCTGTGGTCGCGGTCGTGCCAACAGGGACCTTGTTCACCTACAATCAATTGACGTCGGCTTACGATCGCGCGACGGGTGAATTCAATATCACATCGGATCCCAATTCGGCCCGATCGAGCTTGGATCAGCCAGTCGTGGCTGTTGGTGAGACGCGGGCGGGAGCGTCGTTGCAGTTCACGCCGACCGAGTCGGGGTACTACGACGTCGTCATCAGCAGCGTGCTTCCCTATTTCACAACGGAAGCACCGGCAAACGAGATCGCGCCGCAGAGTTTGACCGACAAACAGTTCGGTGATTACTTCATGTCGATCCGACCTACCGGTGACCCTGGTGTGCCAGCACGCGACGTGTTGTTGGTGGATTACCAGTTCGGTATCACGGACGAGAACCGCGTTGACGATCAAGGTCAGATCATCATCGAAGGAAACTTCATTCGCGATTCAGCCGACGTGGGGATCTCATCGGTGGTCGCTTCGGAATCGGGAAGACTCGGCAATGACTCGTCGCTGCCTGGCAATGCCCGTTTGTTGCGAAATGCGAACACGACCGGTTTGATTCCCGGTGCCGTGATTGTCAACAACGTGATCGAGCGATCCGGAACGACCGGAATCCAGATCAATGGCGGTGATTTCGGAAACGCCGAACTGGGTACGCCTAGCTTGTTCAGCCGAGTGGTCAATAACACGATCGTCGGTGATGGCGGCGGTGTCGGTGTCTCGGTCACCGGTCGGGCTGCTCCGACGTTACTCAACAACGTCGTTGTCGGCGTCAATACCGGGTTCGACGTTGATACGACGACGGCCTCGGGAACACGGGTCAGCGGTAACCTGTTCTCACAAAACACCGTCAACAGCACGTTGCCGCTTAGCGGTAGTTCGGTTGTCGTTCCCAATGGTGTCGAGGTATTCCAAGACGCCAGTCGTTCGATCTACATTCCTGCGGCGGGCAGTTCGTTGATCGACAGTTCGATCGCTTCGCTGGGTGACCGCCCCGATTTGGTCCAGACGGTAAAGGCTCCCGTCGGAATTGCGGCGTCGCCGATCGACGCTCCCGAGTTTGACATCTACGGCCAACGCCGCGTCGATGCGGCCACCGGGAACGCCGGGGGTGGCGTGGGGTCAAACCCATACATCGACCGAGGTGCCATCGACCGTGCAGACGACCGGGCACCCAATGCGGTATTGAACAACCCGTTCGATGCCCCTGACGAAGACGCAGCGGGTTCGGCAACGGATCCGAATACCACCGGTGATACCGATCCACAACAATCGTTCGTTCGCTTAGTCAACAGTGACCAGTTCGTTGAGTACTTCGAAATCCAATTGATTGACGAAGCGGGAACCGGTTTGGACGCTTCGACGATCAATGTTGATACGGTTTTGATGACCGAGAATGGCGAACAGTTGCTGCCTGATCGAGACTTCACGTTCGGTTACAGCGAAAACAGTCGCACGATCCGATTGACACCGTTGGCCGGAGTTTGGAATCAAGACTCGGTTTATGAGATCACACTCAACAACCAAGTTCGAAGGATCGTTGAACTGCAATCGGGAGGTTCGATTTCCGATGGTGATCAGGTTGTCGTGACCGATGACACCGGCCGCGAAACGGTACTCGAATTCGATAGCGGTTACACACTCGGTGTACCGCAGAATGACACGTTCGTCGTGACCGATACCAAGAATGGTTTCCGGGATACCGACACGTTCTCGATCACATCGCGAAACGGTCTGACGACGATCACATTTGAGATCAACACGACTGGTACGGTGGCAAGTGCCAACGTTGCCATCCCATTGTCGGCCACCGGCACGGTCACCGAGGTTCGTGACGCGATCTTGCGTGTTCTCGATCCGACGCAGTTCTCCAATAGTTCGCCAACGGCGACCAACTATGCCAGCCTGTTGGGTATTGCTCCGGCGGCGGTCGGAAACGATTCGATACAGTTGGGGACCTTGCCAGCGGTTCAATCAACAACGGTTCCGCCGACGACCACGTTGCCGGGTCACGTGATCAACATGTCCAACATTTCCTCAGGTTTGATCAAGACGGGCACGGTGGATTCGATCGTTGACGGTGCACAGTTCACGTACACCCGCGACGACATGGCGATCACGTTCGAGTTCGACTCCAACGACTCGTTCGATCCTGCCGACCAAACGGCATCGCGGCGCCGAATCGAATTCAGCCGCACGGACACGCCTGACCAGATCGCACTGGCAATTGCGGCTGCACTTCGAAATTCGAATATCGATTTGAGCAGTGCGGTTGCGATCGGGGACGGCTTGGTCTCCGTTGGCGGTCTCGAAGGGGACGTGATCGATCTGCTGAACTCGCAAATGTCGCTCACCGGCACACCGGGTGTTACCCGTTCGCTGAGTGTGACGGTACCGGATACACAGACCGGGGCCACCATTGATGGAACGACTGTCACGGTTACCGTCGGCAGCAAGGCGGAAACGTTCTTGTTCACCAACGACCCACAACTCACTTCGGCGAACATCACCGTCGTGGTGAATCCAATTGCTGATTCGACTGCGATCGCTCAGGCACTCGAAGCTGCCGTGGATCTCGCGTTTGAAAACGAATTGAATGTTCAACGCACCGGTGCCGTGATCACTCTCGGCGAGACCGGATCGGGACAGAACAGCGAGTTCACAACGATTGATATCGTTCCCGGGGCTGCGGTGGTCGGCGATGCCCTGGTTGTCGGTGGCGTCAGTGGTGGGGCGATTCCTGTCGAATTCACGCCTAGCGATTCGTTCCCCGCCGTGTCGGTGGCGACGAAGGTACAACAAGCGATCAGCGAAGCCGGGATCGGTGTCGAGGTGTTCTCACCAGGCGGTGGCGTGTTGCTGTTGGCTGGAACCCAAAACGTTGTCACGCGGGGTGGCGTCGGCGCGGTGGAAACGACCGCAGAAACGATTTCGGCGATCTCCGACTTGGCTGGAAATCCGGTCAATCCGACTCGACCGAACAACGAAACTCGCTTCACGATCATCATGCCGGATGTCCAATTCGACTTCGGCGATGCACCGCAAGAATACGGCACGTTCCTACAAAGCCCGACGCCTGGGTTGAATACGACCGATCCAGGCTATGTTCCTGGCAACGGTGCACGGCATGCCGTGACCGGCAGTTCGTCAAGCCGTTTGGGACGATATGTTGACACCGAAGCCGATGGCCAACCTGTGGGTTCCGGCATCGGCGTGTCCGACGACATGTTGTTGACGGTCGGTGCGACGTCGATTGCCGCGGAGGCCGTCACGCCTACATTCGGACGGATCACCGTTACCGCGATGCCACGCATCGGCGATGTGATGACATTGACCGTTCGCACACCTGATCCGGCAAATCCTGGTAGTTTCTCCAGTTCGACGTCTTATCAATTTGAATTTGTCAACGCGGGATCGACCCCGAGTGGTCCTGGTTTCGCGGTTGAGATTGCAACCGGCGATGGTGTCAACGATGTGGCCGCGTCCTTGCTGGCCGCCATCGAGTTGAACGTCACCGGTCCTGCGGCCGACCTCACCGCCTCGATCGATCCGGCGGAACCAGACCAGATCGAGTTGAATTCGGTTTCGGTCGGTGGCGCACGACCACGTGAGTTTGCATTTGCGACCCAATCGGTTCTGTCTTCGGCAACTTTCACCGTCGATAATTCTGACCCCTCGTCGCTATCGATTGCGTTTTCGGCGGTGCCCATTCCGGGGCAACTGTTGGTGCTTCGCACGTCTAGCCGAACGCGGACCTATGAGTTCGTTGATCCGGCGTCCAACCCACGACCCGGCAGCGTTCCGGTTCTGATTCAGACTTCGTTCACGACCGAACAGGTCGCCGAAGCCTTGTTGAATGCGATCGAGTCTGGGCTCGACGAGTTTGGTGGCAGTATCCTGTCGGAAATCGATTCCGCTAACTCCGCGAAGGTCAATTTGACCGCGATCGACGATGAAGACGGAGTTTCCGTGATTACGTTCAATCAGGGTGGATCCAATCCGCCGGCGTACTTCTTCGGACGATACGCGGATAATGGAAAAACCTTCGATGCTTCGCAGTCGAGTCAAGTATTCGGATTCCTCAATCCGGCTGATCCCGTTGGTACCAACGTGGAAGTGTTCGTTACCGGCGGTGGATTGATCGATGCTTGGGTCGACTTCAATGGCAACGGTGTCTTTGATGTTGGGACCACCGAACAGGTGCTGTTCAATCAGCCAGTTGTCGATGGTCTTAACACGCTGAGTATTGTGACGCCTAGCGACGTGGCGGACATCGATACCTGGATGCGTGTCCGTTTAAGCAATTCCGGCAATACTAGTCCAACCGGTGTCGCCATCGGTGGCGAAGTCGAGGATTACCTCGTCAGCGTCCGACGCGTTGAAATTCCGTTGCCATCTGGCGTCGGAGATCAATTCATCGCAATCGAGGACACCCCGTTGCGTGTGGATGCTACTTTGAGCGCGTCCAATCCGGCATTGGAGATCAACCGGAAGACGTTGCTGACGAACGACAATCTGGGCAATCAGATTCTGCCGGTTCGTTATTTCCTCGACCTGCCGCGACTGCTTGTTGATGAATCTGGAGCTACGTTCCCTGATACGATGCTCGTTTATCGCACCCCGCAAGGTGGCCAGATAATGGTTGACTTGGCAGCGGGAGATGATCTGAACGGAGCGTTCACCTACACGCCTGCCAAAGACTTCTATGGTGTGGACACCTTCCGATATCGCTTGTCCACGCAACAGAACGCGTCGGGAGTCAATACGGACAACGTCCAGTACGAAACGGTGACGATCAACGTCCTCCCAGACAATGACGATCCCGGAGCGAGCAACGAAACGTTTGTGACGTTTGAACCTACCAGCGACGGACCTGATCCGACGTTGATCATCGATGCGGCAGATTTGGTTTCGTCGGCGATCCCGGACTTCGATCCTAACCAAACGACGACTCCACAGAATGAATCGAACCAAAACATCCTGATCCGTTCGATCGCAACGGTCAACGGTACGATCACCGCTGGCGGAGCCGTCGACACGATCACGACGAGTCGTGGTGGTACGTTGGTCGCGGAGTTCAATAGCGTTGCCAATCCTCAGTGGATCACGCGAGTGCTCTACACACCGGCGGATGACTTCAACAGTGACGTCGGCGCTCTCAATGCGTTGTTGCTCGATGAGTTCACGTTTACGTTGATGGACGATGGCATTTCATTGTTGCCGACGGAACTCAGTGATAATCTCGCTGGACTCAACTTGGGTGCCGACGATCTCAGTGCATCACCGTATTTCGTCAGTGGTGGTCAACGAAATCAATTCTTGCGGAAACCCGTCACGGCGACCGCAGCGACAGCGACGGCGACGATTCGCGTCACCCCGCGGAACGATGCCCCTGAATTGGCCGCCGACTGCGTCGGCTTGACCGACGCGACGGGAGCTGCAAATAGTCGCTACCTGAGCTTCTTCCCGAATGCCAACACGCGACCAACCCCGACCGAAGACACGGTATTGGTTTTCCCAAGCTCTTACTTGCTCGACAACGATGCGACGGGACCTGCCGGTGCGTTGGACGAAACCGACCCGCTAATCGGCAACGATGCCAGCATTCGAGTTGTCGCGGTGGGGATGGACAATGCCAGCCCCGAAACGCTCAGCCGTGGTTCCATTTCGCTGGATCCGTCCACGGGCATGATCACATTCACACCTGCGGATGACGTCTACGGCGAAATCACTTTCACGTACACCGTGATGGACAGTGGTATCGACGAAGGCACCGATGTCACCGATGTGTTTGATGTTAATGATCGCGGAACACGCGTGGTCAACGGACGAACGTCAACAATCACTTCGACGATCTTTGTCGCGCCCGTGAACGACGCTCCGGTTGCCTACGATCGACTGCATCGAACCGCCGAGGACACCCCGTTAACCATCACTGCAGCAGAAGTGCTTAGCGGTTCACCGACGGCATCTTCGCAAATTCAGGTGTCGAACTTCGGCGTCACATTGCCGGATGCCGATGATTTGATCAATGGAGAAGTCTTGATCTTGACGGCAGTCAACGGTCAGCGTGTTGCGGTCGAGTTCAATACCTCCGGTGTTGCGTCCCTGGGCATTGACCGGGTCGTGCGTTACACGGCCGGTGACGTGGCAACGGATATCGCCACGAGGCTCGAACAAGCCTTGCGGGCGATCGGGTTCGGCGGAACAGCAACCGGTAACCAAGTTGCATTCAACGATGCCAATTTGGTCGACGAAGTGGTTCGCCCGACATCTCTCGACGTCGATGGACCTTCGCAGGTCGTTACGATCCCATCTGGAGCTGACCTCGCTGATGGTGAACGCGTCGTGGTCCGCGACGCCGCCGGAGTGGACCATGTCTTCGAATTCACAACGACGGGAAGTGTTGCCAGCGGGGTGATTCCGATTGCAATCACTAGTGCGGATTCGTCGCAGCAGATCGCCGAAGCTCTCTCGTCCACAATGCGTTCCGAAGGGTTTGGCGGTGATGCCGCCGCAACGGCTCAAACGGTGTTCCGCGTGCGGGTCAATGGTGCGGCGTCGATTGCCGCCCAGTCCGGCACGTCGGCCATTCGCGTGATCGGCAGTGACGTCGTCTTGCCAAGCGGCGGGATGTTGCAAAACGGCGAATTGCTTTTGATCGAGAACTCCACGGGTGGAACCACCACCGTTGAGTTCGGAACCGGTTCAGCTAGCGATTCGTCTTACGTCTTCATTCCATATGTGTCGACGGACAACGTTGCTGATTTGACCGCTCGGTTGACGGCTGCACTCAACGATGCGACGGATCCGAACGCCTCAGCGGTCTCTGCCACACCGGTAACATTCGTGGTCTGGGACGTGACGGTCAATGACGTTACTTCTGTCGTGATCAACGATCCGGCGTCGGCGATTCAGTTCGACGGTACGAATCTGATCCTGCCTCCTCTCGCTCAGATGATTGATGGCGAAACGGTCACGATCACCAACGACAACGCAGAAGCTTTCGTGATCGAATTTAACGTCAATGGTATTCCAGCTGCGGGCAGTACGATCGCGATCGCATACGACCCGATCGGTTCGCTCAGTACCGTACTCGCGGAACTTGCGACCGCGCTGCAGGGGCTCGGTGTTGGTGCGAATTTACAATCGGGAAGCGTTCAACTGAGCGATGCTCAGTCAATCACTCTCGACCGTGCGGCCAGTAGCATAGAAATCAACGGAACGAATATCGTCGTGCCTGACGGTTCACAGTTGATGGATGGTCACCGGATTCGCATCCGCGATGCCGGTGGCGATGAATCGGTTGTCGAGTTCAACACCTCGGGAATACCTTCCACGGGTGCGGATGTTGCCGTTGCGTTCACGACCGCAAATACGGCCGATGAAGTCGCCATCGCATTGCAAGAACAACTCCGTTCCATCGGATTCGGTGCAACAGCGGAGATCGGAGCATTTGGGTTGCCGGCTGACCGGGCTCGGGTTTCGATCCAAGTTCTCAGCCAAGCCGTCGCGGGTGAACTGCCCGCGGCCCCTGGTGATTTCGATCCGCGACTGGGAGCTCCATTCAACGAAGCCGAGCAGATCGCGGGTCTACGTATCATCGAATTTAGCGTGGCCGGCGGTACGTTGAATCTGCAAACCAATACCGCGTTGGTATCGGCAGATCCGGCGTCGATCGGAACGCTGGATCCATGTGGCCCGAATGAAGCTTGTTTGGTCAGCGATGCTGGCGGAATCTTCCGATTCTCGATTGCAGAGGAGACCGTCAACGGCACAACGCTGCGGTACTTTGACAACATCTACTACACGCCGCCGACGGACTACAACGAACAGTTGCCGTTCTCTGCACGTGAGCTGTTGAGTTACAAGATCATCGACGATGGTCTGACAACGGTGACAAGTCCTGCGAACGTTTCGAATCTTCCGGCGGAAGTGTCAACTCAATCGGGAACGTTGACGATTACCGTTGGAGCCGTCAACGACGCGCCGACCTTCGATAGCCAAATTTCGATCGACGTGCTGGAGCGAGACGACAATTCTTCGACGACCATCCCGCAGTTCGTGTCGCGTATCTTCGCGGGACCTGGCGGTGCATTCGACGAAGTTCAAACGCAGCAAGTTGACTTCGAGGCTCCGCGTTTGGTTTCGGGTGATCCATCGATCATGAGTAGTGATCCGGTAATCAACTATAACCCCGGTGATACCGAAGGTTCGCTGACGGTCTTCCCGGCTCCGGATCAGTTTGGGCAGTTGGTCTATGAGATTGTTGCGTTTGAGGTTGCCGAGCCCACGGTCAAATCGGCGCCGCAACGAGTCACGATCAACGTTCGTCCGGTCAATGATCCGCCACGGATCGACCCATCGATTGCGGGAACCACTCAGTGCGTGATTAATAATGTCTCCGACGATCCGAATGACCCGAACTACCTCACTCCTGCCGAACTCGCTGCACTGACGTGCACGGATGCGATCGATGGTCGCTATAGCGACGAAGGTTTCTCGGTCACGACCGGATTCGATACCGATGGCGATGGTTTCCAAGATCAGGCGACCATTCGCTACACCTTGCGAGAGGACAACACGCGGCCGGTCGCCGGCGATACCGAACAGGTTCAAACGGGAAATTACTTCATCCCGATCGATCGTGCTCGACAATTGCCGGCCGACATCGCCAGCAGCGTGGTGGTCGGGCCTTACACCCGCCTCGGTCTGCTCGATATCTATGACGTCGGACCTGCCAACGAAACCCTCGTCGGTACGGCCGAAGTGCCAACCGGTGGACCTCAGCAGCTCGAACTGTTTGATTTCCCAAGTCAGACTTCGCTGGGCGGATCGTTGACACCAAGGTTCTCGACGACTGAAGTGGATGGCAACGGCAACCCGCTGTTGATCGGTTTGCTCTACACGCCACCGACCGACTTCAACAACATCAATGGAGCGGTTGACACGTTTGAGTACACCGTACGAGACGATAACCCAGGCGATGGTGAAACCTATTCGACCGGTACGAACTCGTTGATTCAGAATCGTCGTACCGCATCCTCTCGGGTTGAGCTCAGCCTGAACCCGGTTAACGATCGACCTGAGTTTTCGACTTTGGATCTACGTTATGAAGTCGCCGAGGATGGACCGCTGCAAATTATCAACGGGTTTGCCTTTGGCATCTCCGCCGGTCCTGCACAAAGTGCCTTCGATGAGACCAGTTCACGAACGGGTCAGACGCTCAACTTTACTGAAACGAGCCTGACGTTCGATGATGCGGACTTCGAACAGTTCTTCGAAATCTTCCCAACGGTCAACTTGCAGGGTCAGTTGCGATTCAAACCGGCAGCGGATGTGTACGGTACGTTCGAATTTGCGATCGTGCTCAATGACGACGGTGCCGACAACAGCACTCGGGGCGACTTGCAGTCCTCGCTTCCTGCTACGCTGACCATCGACGTTCAGCCGGTCAACGATCGGCCCGTCATCGCTCCTGAATTCGATACCCCCGAAACGAATCCGCTCAACTTCGAAGTATCCGAAGGTGGTTCGATTGACGTCTTGCTCAACGGCGACGGAACGAATGTGGGGCTGCTCGACGTCTTCCAGGTCGGTCCTGCCAATGAAGCCGCAGACATCGTTCCCGGTGGCAATCAGACGCTGCAATTGACTCAGCCGATTCCGCTGACGACCGCGCAGGGTGGAACGCTCGTTCTGGTAACACCCACCGTGGGTAGTCCGTACTTCCGATACACTCCGCGAGAAAACTACGTCGGTCCGGATAACTTCATCTACACCGTCACCGACGACGGGGTCACCGTGCCAGTGGGAACCGGTGGCGTCCCCTTGAGTGAGCCGCAAGTCGCGTCGGGCACTGTCACCTTCGAAGTCAAACCCGTCAACGATGCCCCGCAGTTTAGCGGTGCTGGTGATGTCACCAGTGATGAAGACTCGAATGACGGTAATGGCCGCGGTGTGGTCACGATTGAAGACTGGGCAACCAACGTCCAGGCCGGACCTCCCGGTGCGGACGACGAAAATGGAACATCAACCGCTGACGGTCAGCCGCTCTTCTTCGAGATCATGTATGTCAGTGGTGATACCGGATTGTTCACCGTGCAACCTACGGCGACGGTGAACGATAACGGAACCGCATCGTTGAACTACACGCTCGCACCGAATGCGAACGGGGCAGCGACATTCACCGTGCAACTGTTCGATGAAGGTCCAAATAATGTCGGAAACGGCGACGTGTTCGCGTCCGATATTCGGACCTTCACGATTAACGTCAACCCCGTCAATGACGCACCATCGTTCTTGCCAGGAGGAACCGTTACGGTTGACGAAGACCGAGGTCCATACACCGCGACATGGGCGACCAGCGTCGCTGCGGGACCCGCCGACGAAGCCTCGCAGGTGGTGCAGTTCCGTGTCACACCGGTTTCCGCCAGTGACGCGGCATTGTTCACGACCGAGGGACAGCCGAAGATTTCAACAACCGGAATCCTGAGTTTCACGCCAGCGGCGAACGCGAACGGTGTGGCCAACTTGCAAGTCGTCGCGTTCGACTCCGAAGGAGCCGAAAGTGCGTCGGTGACATTGCAAATTGTCGTCTCGCCAGTGAACGACTTCCCGTTGGCTGTGGGAGAACAGCTGCCGCAGACCACCGAAGACGACATTCTGACAATTCCTGCGTCGGTGCTGCTCGCGAATGACATCGATATTGACCGCTTCGACGCCGATCCGGATGTGTTGCAATTGTCGATGCCGCTGGTCCAGCGAAGTCTCCGTGGGGCCCTCGTGACATTCGATCCGGTTACGGGGATTGTGACGTACGATCCGACCGATCGCGTCGATTCACGGGAATTGCAATCTCTACGTCCTGATTCACCTGTGGTCGCCGATTCGTTTGCCTATGCCATTACTGATCGCGCCGGACGTAGCGTTACACCGGTTCGCCAAAGCAACAGTGTTCTGGTCACGGTGAACGTGAAAGGGGTGAATGACGCTCCGATCCTGAATCCGGACACGCCGACGCTCAACACCACCGGTTCGACGACGATTGACGTCCTCGGTAATGATGAAGATATCGATGGCACCATCCAACCGAGCTCACTGGAAATCACCAGCCAGCCTGCGTTTGGTGAAGTGACCGTCAATCCGGATGGCACGATCGTCTACACCCCGTTCACCTCGTTCCAGGGACTCGATTCCTTTGAATACAGTGTTCGTGACGATCTCGGTGCTCTTAGCGAGGGCGGTCTCGTAACGATCAGCCCGAATGCTGCTCCGATCGTGCGGAATGATAATGGCTTCGCCTATGTGGGTGAGTCCATCATCATCAATGTTCTTGCCAATGATGAGGACCCTGAAGAAACCGACGGCAATCCGGCCACGACCGACACGATCGATCCGACGAGCATCCAGATTGAATCTGGTCCATCCGCTGGAACCATCACACCGTTGGCGGATGGCACGATCCGTTACACGCCGGCGGCCGGATTCACCGGACGAGATTCGTTCCAATACTCGGTCGCTGATTCCAGAGGACGACGAAGTGGATTGGCTACGGTCAGCTTGCAAGTGGTCTCGAGCCGTCTACAGAACCCAGACCTGCGTTACGACGTGAACGACGACGGGGAAGTTTCGGCTCTGGATGCC
The DNA here is from genome assembly GCF_023701485.1 of Aporhodopirellula aestuarii. Classification (GTDB taxonomy): domain Bacteria; phylum Planctomycetota; class Planctomycetia; order Pirellulales; family Pirellulaceae; genus Rhodopirellula; species Rhodopirellula aestuarii. Next base: position 58,187 of record NZ_JAMQBK010000081.1, on the reverse strand, counting down.
TTGCTGGTGATCAACCATCTCAACCGCTTCGCCGGGGCCAGTGGTACGATCCCGACGGCAGCGAATGTCACCGTCGAGACGGATGATCCGATCCCACCGAACACGTACCTGTTCAACGGTGTGGAATATGGAGCAGGGTACTTCGACGTTTCGGGGAACCGAATCATCACGGAACTCGATGCGTTGCAAGTCATTAATGAACTGAATCGCCGAGACACTTCCGGTAGCGTTAGTGAACCATTGCCTCTGACGGTTACGTCAAACTCGGCACCGGTTGCCAGCGGTGAACCGATCGCCCCGGTGACGGACTCGCCGTCATCGCACGAATCGCGATCCGCGGACGAACTCGCTGTGGAAACGTTTGATCTGTTCGAGCAAGAAGACAAATGGGTCGGTGGTTCGGATTCAAGCGAATCGATCGATGACGATGTCTTAGACCGCTTGGTTGCCGCTCAACAGGTTGGTAAAGGATCGGAAGAAGCCTCGACGGACCCATCGGCAATCGACGCCGCGATGGCGAAACTGTTGTAGAACGACAAGGGCATGCTCAGCATGATAAGTGCATGACCGTGTTCGTTGGATTTCGTCGAGTTAGGACCAAACCGCTCGCGCCGTTCCGCTGGACCTTCTAGCGGCAGGGCGCGTGTGGGCTGTTGACTAAATGAGCCGACGGCGCTAGCCGCGGGCGTAACGGTGAGGGCACAGTCATTGGTGGCCCGCGGCGAGTGCTGTCGCCTTACTAAGCTCTACGAATACAACTAGCTGGACAGCGCCACTCTATAACAGATGTACCGTGATTCGCCGCATGGTCGATGTCATTAGCCGCTTTGGCGTTAGCCACGGTTCTCCCTTCGAAAACCGCGGCCAACCCCGATCGGCTAATTCAAACTGACGCTGTCCCTCTGGGAAGTATCCTTCAAAACCGGTCACACTCCCCCGCGTGAATGTTCCAACATCACACTGTTGCGTCCTGAGTTTTTGGCTTGGTATAGCAACTTGTCGGCGCGAATAAACCAGCTCCGTCCGTCATCGTCCTGACGCAGACGGGCGCCACCGATCGACAGTTCAATCTTGCCGAGATCTTCGCCGCTGCCGCTTAGCTTCAGAGGTGTCGAGGCAAAGTACTGTCGGATCTCAGCGGCAATGTCCGTCGCCTCCGAGAAGTCATCGTTGCGCAAAATGATCGCGAACTCATCACCACCGAGGCGGGAGATTGGCGACTCCGGACAAAGCTGCGTGAGTTGGGAGGCGACGTATCGGATCACCTTGTCACCAGATTCGTGACCGAAGGTGTCGTTGATGTATTTGAAGTGGTCGAGATCGACGAGCAGCAAGAACGAGAATAGATCTTCTGACTTGGCGAGCATCAAGGCTTGGTGAACCTGGACATCGAAATGCCGACGGTTACCGAGGTTGGTCAGCGGATCCGTCATCGCCACCAATTGCGTTTCGCTTAATTCCGCTTGCAGGGATTCGACTTTCGCTTGGGATGCCTGCAACTGGGTCTGCAGTTGACGGATTTGGTCCTGCATCGTGTTGTTGCTCGACAACATTTTCTGCGCGCATTCCGCAACGCTCTCAGCCGTCGGTGTCGTCTCTTTGAGTGTCCCACATGCTTCGTCGAGCTCGTTGCCAAGCTGCACGCCGGCGTGCATTTGAGACTCGATGATCGACTGGAGCGACGAAATCTCGTGGGCGAGATTATCGCTCAACTCCGCATTGGAGTCGTCGATGTTTCGGCAATACTGCTCGTGCAATTGCTCCAGCATGTCGACGCTGACCGCGTTGACGTCTTCGACCGCATGAGCAAGGTTGGCGATAATGTCATCGACCCCTTCCACGTACCGATACCAAACTTCGTAGACTGAAGGCGTCGGAGGGGTTTGGAATTTCCCCACGTGCCCAAGTGCTTCTCGGGCGATCTCAAAAGGCGAGGTTTTTTTCGTCGGTTTGGATGCTGGCATGTGAAAAACAGATTCCTAATAGATCAGTCATAGCGCCCCCCCCCTGAAACCGAAAGTTCCGATACGGTGATCAATCGGAATACACCCCCTCCCAAATTGCAGGAACCCCACTCATTCTCCGCCAAAAGCAGGGAGGCTCCGCTTACAACCCGTAGAATCTGTACGAGTGAGCCACCGCCAGCGGCGTCGTCTAGCGAGTCGATACGAATCGCGTCATCGTTCCGGTTCTCCACAACCTTGCCGGGTGTGACCAAGATGAAAAAACGAAATTCTGATCAATTTTGTCGCAAATAGTCGCTGCAACGTCGGGTCAGAAACGTGGCGGCCCGCTGCGCCGTGTGTTAGTTGTCCCGTGTCCTCGATGCGGGGCGATTCAATGCGCCGGTTGACGAGTTTTGCAGATAGGTTTTGGGTGAGATAGTACGAGAATTTTATATCGGTTGTCGAAGGGCACGTTGAGTTCATGCAGGCTTAGTCGCGGTAGTAGACGCGAACAACACGATGATGGCGCTGATCGTATGCATGCGGTGAGCATTTGCGATTTGCCTTCTGCCTCGACCGCTAGAGGAAGACATAGGCTCCAGCAAGACAAACTGTTTGAGGTGTGCGCCGACATTCGATCTCTTTGACGTTTCCCAGCTGAATAGCTCAAACTTAAAGGAGCACCGATCCGGTATGTTCTCAAATGGCTACCGCAGTCGCCTTCGTGGTAAGACGGGATGGTGCGTGTATCTTGTTTGAAATGTTAGTTCTCCCGTATCAAATTTAACGCCATGATCCGACTCCGATGCTTCGACCCGCTACTTGTTTTTGCAGCGATAGGCTTGCTGGCTGCCTCAATCGCCGCTGCTCCATCGGTTTACGCCCAGCATGTGACGGGTGAACTGCCGAATATCGTCGTGATCATGGCGGATGATTTAGGTTACGGCGATGTGGGCTGTTACGGAGGAACGGGGGTTTCCACTCCCGAAATCGATAAACTGGCTGCGAAAGGTTTGCGTTTCACTCAGGGGTACTGCTCGGCAGGCACCTGCACGCCGACCCGCTTTTCACTACTGACTGGCGTGCACGCCTTTCGAGTCCCCGGCTCAGGTATTGCTCCGCCAAATTCTCCCGCGTTGATCCCAGCGGAAACTCCTACCATCGCCTCGGTCTTGAACGACGCGGGGTACCGCACCGGCATCATCGGAAAGTGGCATCTCGGCCTGGGTGAGAAACCCGGTGGGCCAGACTGGAACGGGACGTTGTCCCCCGGTCCATTGGAGATTGGTTTTGACGACGCGCTCATTCTTCCGACGACGAATGATCGCGTGCCGCCTGTTTTGGTGCGCAATCACCACGTTGAAAACCTCGATTCAAACGATCCCCTCTGGGTCGGTAATCAAAGGCCTTCGCCCGAACACCAGGATGCCCGATCAAATCCGGCGGCTTTGCGAATGACCACGGTCGGCAGCCATCATGGAACGATTCACAACGGCATTGGAAGGATCGGCTATTTCACTGGCGGAAAAGCGGCGTTGTATCGCGACGAAGATCTCGCGAAACGATGGGTATCCGAGTCCAAAGTTTGGCTGAGCAAACACGCGGGCACTCCGTTCTTCTTGCTCGTTACCCCGCACTCGCTCCATGCACCGCGTATTGTCGACGAGCAGTTTCAAGGCGTGTCCAAAATGGGGCCCCGAGGTGATGCGATTGCCGAACTCGATTGGACCGTTGGGCAAATCATGGCATCACTCAAGCACCTCAAGCTCATTGAACGGACCTTAGTTGTGTTCTGTAGTGACAACGGACCCGTCTTAATTGACGACTACAAAGATCGATCCGATGAACTGCTCGGCGATCACGATCCCAACGGGGACTTCCGAGGAGGCAAATACAACGTCTACGAAGGTGCGACTCGAACACCCTTCATAGTCTCGATGCCTGGAACCGTACCTGTCGATGAGAGCAATCAAGTCATCTGCACGATTGATCTAGCTGCCAGTTTCGCAGCCTGGGTCGGTGCAAAGGTCCCAACCGGAGCACTTCGCGACAGTATCAATTTAATGCCAGCACTGTTGGGAGAAACCGATGCGGTTGGGCGATCATTCTTGCTCCAACAAGACAACGGTTGGGGTAGTTTCGGATACCGTAAAGGCAAATGGAAATTGGTCCGTTGTGATTCACGCAAAATGCTAAACAGCGACCTAGACATGAAGACGACGCAAATCCCGAGATATGCGTTGTATGACTTGGGAAACGATCCTGGCGAGACGACGAATGTTCTTTCAGATCATCAGCGTGTTGCGGAGCGAATGAAGCAAGAACTCCAACAGATAATTGATGCATCCTGATTACACCTTGGTTACAGACGAAGCCTCTTTGCTCGACGAGATCAGCGTCGATTGCAGAAGCTCAAAGGTACCGCTTTTGTATGTCGCCTGGTTGTCGCATTAAGAGACGATGTTGTGCTGGAGGCGATCATCGCTGCGATTCAATTAACTCTGCAGTCGCTTGCATTCGCAGCGTTCTGGCATGCTCAAGCCACAACGCGTATGTGCTTTCTTAAGGCACGCGTCCCATTCAATGTACACGCACGAGACACCCAAGAACTTTTCCAAAAAATGGCAATATGCTTTCTGGCGGCGGCGCTAAAGCGTCAAGCCGCATTACGACGGATGAAATTAGCGGTGGAAGAAGATTCAGAATCATTGATAGCGAGAACATTCCTCGGACACGCCAGCAAAACCCCTCGATGCATAATGGAAGGCCGTTGACGAAATATCGGATTGTTTTTCGATATCACTCGACAATAGTGGTGTCTATCCCACCGAGTGATCGGTGAAACGGCCTGCCGCATACATCGGACGTGCAAAAGTTGCAGCAAGCCTCCCACCTAGACCCGCCGGCGACAGTCTGTCGCCGATGTCTGTCGACTTGCTCTCTCGTGAGCCCCACCCAAAAGTCACTATGGCCATGCCTCCTTTCGATCCATTCCCGTCTGCGAATAGGTGTGTCTGCACTCTCATCGCATGCTTGGGGCTTTTTTACGCTTCGCACGCAAATTGCGTAGCTGAAACAAAACCGATCAATCGGATTGACCTTGCTGGTATCTGGCAGGTCAAACTTGCTGATGCTCACGACCGAAGTGACGTCCGCTTGCCCGGTGCACTGCGTGATTCGGGAATCGGCCATGTCCCTGGGCCCGGGACTGAGTGGATTGCAGGGAGTCGTGATGAAATTTGGGACCGACCTGAATACGCGCCGTATCGAACCTCCAGCAATTTCAAGATGCCATTTTGGCTACAGCCTGATCGACGTTATGTCGGTAAAGCAACTTACCTACGGTCCGTCAGTATTCCTCAGCATTGGTCAGGACATCGCGTGGTGCTCAAACTGGAGCGTCCACACTGGCTGACTCGCGTCAGTGTCGACGGAAAGCCCGCCGGCCATGGTGAGTCACTCGGCGTAGCGCATCGATTCGATCTGACCGACCTCTTACCTCCTGGCGACCACGTGCTCGCCATCGAAGTAGACAATTCAATCGAAGCCATCGATGTTGGCATCAATTCGCACAGTGTGTCCGACCATACGCAATCAGCTTGGCACGGAATTGTTGGTGAACTTGCACTGAACGCTCATCCACAAATCGACATCAATCGAGTTGACATACACCCAAACCTGGACGGCGGTGTCGTGCACGCAGATATCATTTTCTCAAACCATGAGAATAGCACTCGGTCACGAAAAATCGAAATCATCGTCGCACAAGGTGGGAAGGTAATCGCAAACCAGGATGTGGTCGTAGAGATTGAACCGGGCACACCGAAGATCAGGCAAACCATCCGCTTCGAGTCTGCGCCGTCGCTGTGGGACGAGTTCGATCCACAACTTTGTGAGCTGACGGTAAAGGTCGTTGAAGGTGACCGCCTCGAACCTGCGCGATCAATCCAGCCCGATGTGAATGCGTCAGATGTCTCAAGCGAATGGCGCGGCAGCTTTGGGTATCGCCAAATCAAAACCAGCAATGGCCAGTTGATTCTCAACGGTCGACCGATTTTCCTTCGCGGCACATTGGAATGCTGCATCTTTCCGCTCACCGGATATCCGCCGACCGATGTTGCCGCATGGCGGCGCATCATCCAGATATGCAAGCAACATGGGCTCAATCACATTCGTTTTCACTCATGGTGTCCGCCCGAGGCTGCGTTTCGAGCGGCAGATGAATTGGGTTTCTATTTGCAGGTCGAATGCTCGTCGTGGCCAAACCAGAGCGTAGCGTTAGGCCGTGGGGATCCGATCGATCAATGGATTTATCGGGAAGCCGATCGTGTGCTCTCTGAGTACGGTAATCATCCGTCTTTCGTTCTATTTTGCGCGGGCAATGAGCCCGCTGGCGAATCGAACGGCGGTAAATTCCTATCGCCGTGGGTGGAACACTTCAAGCAACAGGATGATCGCGTGCTGGTGACATCCGGAGCGGGATGGCCGATGATCACGGCCAATGAATTCCATGTCACGCCTCACCCGCGAATTCAACAATGGGGCCAGCAACTAAATAGTCGTATCAATGCGCGCCACCCCGAAACAATCACCGACTACGATGAGTTCGTCTCCAAGCAGTCGGCAGTTGTTGTCGCTCACGAAATCGGTCAATGGTGCGCCTACCCAAACTTTGACGAGATATCGAAGTACACGGGCGCACTGAGACCGAAGAACTTTGAAATCTTCCGCGATTTCCTTCGCGACGCAGGGATGCTGCATCAGTCTCGTGACTTCCTCATGGCCTCAGGGCGATGGCAGGTCCTGACGTACAAGGAAGAAATCGAATCGGCGCTTCGGACTCATCCTTTTGGTGGGTTTCAGTTGTTGGACCTCCGAGACTTCCCCGGACAAGGAACGGCGGTTGTGGGGATGCTGGACCCATTTTGGGATCCAAAGCCTTACATGGATTCAGCGGAATTCAGGAAGTTCTGCGGGCCGGTTGTGCCCCTCGCGAGGATGCCCAAACGAGTGTGGAAGCAGGGCGAAACGTTTGTCGCCGAAGTTGAAATATCGCATTTTGGAAAGCTCCCATTGGCTGGCAGCGCAATGTGGCAAATTCGACACGCCACGCAGAGTGACGGAGGATTAATCGCCAGCGGAAAATGGAGTCTTGAGGGCCAAATCCCTGGCGATCTGTATTCGATCGGAACCATCCGGTGTCCGCTCAATGACATCGCTACTGCAACCAAGCTCACGCTTGAAGTCACAATCCCTGACAGCGACATCGTCGCGTCCAACGATTGGGACTTCTGGGTGTATCCGTCCCATCGCGATACGGATCAAAAACGCAATGCCTCCCCGTTTACAATGACCAACAGCCTCAGCCTTGCCGTTGACGCAGCAAAGCAGGGTAAGAAAGTCCTTTTGACAATCCCGCCAGACCAGGTGGCCACCGATGTGAAAATCGGAATGTCTCCAATATTTTGGAATTGGGCTTGGACGAATGGACAAGCCCCGCACACTCTCGGAGTTTTTTGCGATCCTGATCACGCTGGCCTAAAAGAGTTCCCTACCGAATTCCACTGCAATTGGCAGTGGTGGGACATTCTCTCGAAATCGGCCGCGATGCCGATGGAAGATCTTCCTCGCACCGTCGAACCGGTGATCCAAGTCGTACCTAATTGGTTTCGCCCCAAAAAACTTGCATTGGCCTGGGAAGCCAAATTAGATGACGGCCAAATCCTTGTGACTTCGGTCGATCTCACAAACGACCTGGATAATCGTCCCGCCGCGAAGCAACTGTTGGTCTCTCTCCAGGCCTACATGACCAGCGAGAGCTTTGCTCCTTCGCAGAGCGTTACTGAAGAGCAAGTGAGATCGCTGATTAAAAAGCTATCCAAAACTCAGTCAGCAGTGGAGAGCATCCGAGCCAGTAGCATGCAAAGCGGTTACGAAGCATCGAACGCGATCGATGGAAATGATCAAACGATGTGGCACACGCGATGGACTCCAGTGGCGCAACCGCCTCATTGGCTCGAAGTAAGGTTGCATCGTCCCTGCACCCTTAACGGCATCATCCTAACGCCGCGACAGGACAAGTCCCCGACCAGAGTCAAAGGATATGAAATATTCGCTCGTGACGAGGCAGGAACATGGTATTCAGTAACAACAGGAAAGTTTGAAGCGACAGCATCACCTAAGACGGTCCGGTTCTCAAAGCCCGTGACCACGAACGGACTCCGTCTTCAGGCAGGCTTGTCGCAACTGGAAGTCCAAGTCCCGGAACCACGTCTCATAAGTGTTGCGGAAATCCAACTACTGTTCGATCTCCCTGAAAGACAATAAAGCAAATATGCGAATGCGAGTTGGGATGATGAGAGGGAGACCAGCGTTGGCTTTGCAACTTGTCGTGCATCAACTTATGATGGCTGTGCGTTGCGTGCAATTGCGTTCGTTTCTGTCCACATCTGATGTCTTTCAAGTCAGGGGGCGTCGCGAGATGAAATATCGAAGTTGATTGCCGCAATTGTGAAATGAAATGCAAATACCGACTGATACAATCAGAGAATCGTTGGGGCTCCGCTTGTAGTGGAGTGTGAACCCGTTCATCCCAACAAGTAGATCATTTGTTCTCATACGAGGTGACCACTATGAAATTAGATGCAAAACAGTGTCGACGCGGCTTTACGCTGGTCGAACTCTTGGTTGTGATCGCAATTATTGGAGTCCTGGTAGGCCTCCTTCTTCCCGCCGTGCAGGCTGCCCGTGAAGCAGCCCGTCGGATGAGTTGTAGCAACAACTTCAAGCAACTCGGCTTGGCTCTTCACAACTATCACTCCGCATACAATCGTTTGCCCATGCAGGGCGTGGGGACAAAGTCGGGGACTGTTGATGGGCCTCTCGCTGGCGGGGCAAACGTTTTTGGGTCGTTCTTCGATCACAATGCGATGCAACTCAGCGCGCTTGTCGGACTCACTCCGTTTATGGAGCAGCAGGCGCTGTGGGAGCAAATTTCGAATCCCCTGTTTGTAGATCACAACCAGAACGGAACTGTCGAAACGGGGGAGCTGTATCCGGCAATGGGGCCAACGCCTCAAGAAGTCGATGGCGAGCTTTACACACCCTATCTCACCGAGATGCAAACATTGCGTTGTCCGAGCGATCCTGGCACAGGGCTTCCCGCTCAGGGGCGAACGAACTATGCGTTGTGTCAAGGTGATTCACCCCTGCTCGCCCTTTATGGCAATCGCGGGACGACGCTCGCGGTTGATGTAGCTGGCGCGGGTTGGTTCTCATGGGGCGGGGCCAGGGCGTCGCAAGCGGGGCAGCGTGGCGTTTTCAAAACCCACGAGTTCACCGGGTTTCGCGATATCCTTGATGGATTGTCCAACACAATCGCCATGGGTGAAATTGCAACCTACCTCGGCGACCGCGACGTCCGCACGAGCGCCCGAACCGGGCAGGGTGCCGAAGGGTACATCACACGCTGTGACTCCTTCGTCGACCCCGCACGTCCGCAATTTTGGCTCTCGACCGCCACCGTTGATGTCGCAGACAACCCAGCATTCGCGGGCAAGGCACGTGGGTATCGTTGGGCGTCGCATATCCCCTGTCAGACAAGTTGTTTTACGATCAAGCCTCCAAATAGTTTGATTTGCGCAAACAACTCCGACGACGCCGGTGTCTTCGGCATGAGCAGTAACCACCAGGGCGGCGTTCATGTCTTGATGAGCGACGGGGCGGTTAAATTCATTACTGACTCGATCGAGGCAGGGAATCAAACCTCGCCCACGCCCACACGCGCCGGTCCCGATACCAACATCGGTGGAAAAAGTCTTTATGGTCTTTGGGGATCGCTCGGAACGCGAGCATCACGTGAGATCATTGATACAGAGTTCTAGGTAACGAATGTGGTTCCGCGTGAGCACCGTCCTGTCCGGATCGTGTTCCGACATCTCAATCACCAGGACTCGACGAGACGCTCTCGTCGAGTCCTAGATTAAACAACAGGAATTTCAAGATGAGATCGAGTCTATTGGCTGCGTTGGTCGCGCTGTTTTCCTCCGCGGTTTGCGTTGGGATGACTGGTTGCTCAGACGATGGCAACAGGCAAATTGCCCCAAATCCAGAGGCAAAGGTTTTGACTCAGGAAGAACGAGACGAATACAACGAGAAACAAAGTGCGATGATGATTCCACAAGATTGAGGACACGTTCGGAATTAAGTTCGTTGTTAGCGGAGCGACGCGAGCTGCCCGGTGTGTCTCCGGAGGGCTCGCGGCCTGTGGATTGAGGCGAATTTGACTGCTGCGGGGGATCAATACTAGCCCGACGCGCAAGCGAGTGCAGGAACGGAATCCCTTGCTTGCGCTGCGGGTTAATAAATCGCGGGCTAGTAAATCAACAGCCCGCTCGCGCCCTTCCGCTAAAATTGGGAATGCCGAAGTTGTTTCCGAACATTCCCTGAAATGCTTTGGGTGGCAAGTTTGACGCGTGAGATCGATCTCTTCGTATCAATGTTGTGACCTGACGATTCGAGGTCCATTCGCGGGGATTTCACTTCGCAAATTCATTCGAATCGGCCCAAGCGGCTATGGCGTGTCGTCGGGACCAGCACCTATTGTTTGTCCCGACCAAAGACGCACCTGGCGACTGCCTCGCGCTTTTGTTTTGTGACCTGTTGACCACCGCTGGTATGCGAATGCAGTCCGGTGTTGGCTGCATTCTTTTAACCCTCAAAAGCGATGTGTTCTATGTTCTACCGCTCTCTGTTTTGCTTGGTCACTCTGCTGACCGCATCCGTCTCGTGGGCTAAACTGCCTTCCACGGATCGGCCGAAGCAACCTAACGTATTGTTCATTTTGGTGGACGATCTTGGGAAGTATGACATTGCGATCGAAGGTAGTTCGTTCTAACAAACCCCGCATATTGATCATTGGCAAAAGGCGGCGTGCGATTCACCAATGGCTATGCCAACTGCCAGGTTTGCAGTCCTTCCCGTGCGAGGATTCACACCGGAAAGTTCACCGCCCGCCTCGGTGTCACGGATTGGATCGGTGCAGCAGCCGGGTTAAACAGATCGATAGGTGATCGGCTATGCGTGCCTGACTATGTACGGAACCTTCCGCACTCAGACACCACCATTGCCGAGGCAAGGAACGCGGCCGATTATCGAACCTTTTTTGCTGGCAGATGGCACCTCGGAGGCGAAGGGTCGGTGCCGACCGAATATGGGTACGAGTCAATATTGGCGGTATCGATCGTGGTACGCCGCCGGGAGGTTATTTCGCGCCGTGCCACAACGCGCTGTTGGAAGACGGTCCCGATGGGGAGTCGTTGCCATTGCGTTTGGCGAATGAAACATCCGAGTTCGTTCGTAACCATCAAGACGAACCGTTCTTTGCGATGCTCTCGTTCTATTCCGTGCACGGGCCGATCCAGTCAATGAAAAATTTGTGGGAGAAGTATCGCAAGGTCGCAGCGACCAAAGCAAACCCACAACCTAGATGCAAAATCGATCGGACGATGCCGGTTCGTCAGGTTCAGGATCACCCTGTCTATGCGGGTATGATGGAATCGCTGGACAACGCGGTCGGAAGCGTGTTGGCCACAATTGATGAGTGCGGATTGAGTCGCTCGACGATTGTCGCCTATTCAGGCGACAATGGTGTGTCTTCGGGGGACGGATTCTCAACAAGCAACCTGCCGCTTCGTGGCGGAAAGGGACGCCAGTGGGAAGCTGGAATTCGTGAACCCTTCTACATTCGTTATCCAGAACGATTCGAAGGGGGCGGTGTAAGCGACACGCCCGTGACCGGTGCGGATCTCTTTCCGACAATCCTTGATCTGTGCGGATTAAACATGTTGCCCGATCAGCATGTTGACGGCGTCAGTCTCGTTTCAGCGATGGAGGGCAAGCCAATGAAACAACGACCGTTGTTTTGGCACTATCCGCACTGCGAAAACCAGGGTGGCGAACTGGTTTCGATCATCCGCAAAGGCCCATGGAAGCTCACTCACTACTACGCAGATTATCACAATGAGCTCGATAACCTTGCTGAAGATGCCGGTGAAACGAGCGACTTGGCGCTTTCGATGCCTGTCACGACAGCAAAATTGTTGGGGGAGCTCAATGACTGGCTTAAAAGCGTGAATACGGGGATCCCGGTCTTTGATCCGCAATTTGATCCCGCAAATGCCGAAACAAGGGCGATTCAGGACCAAACGACACTGAAGGCGAATCTCCAAAAGGCACACGCCGCCATGCTGCGACCTGACTGGCAACCCAATGCGAATTGGTGGGGCAGTCTGCGTTCGGACGACTAAAAGAGCCGTCGGCGACAAAGGGCTGTTTTTACGGCGATGTCGTTCCGCTGTCTTTGTCGGTTGCCTCTCGTTTCGGCGCGATCGAACGCCCCGCTGCTCTGATGTGCGTTCGGATCTCTTGAGAAGACAAAGCTCGATCGTAGATCGCAATTTCGTCGATTTGGCCAGCGAATCGGCGGTATTCGGAATTCGGGTACACCTGGCCGACAAGGATCTGAACGTTCTTAGAGAGTGGAACAGGGTTAATTCGCTCGGCGGCGATTTGCCCGTTCACCCACAGCAATTGGCGATCACCTTTTTTCTGCGCGACAACGTGCTGCCACACTCGCGGTTCGTAGGGTTGTTCAGCGAAGAGACTGGTTGCGCTGATCGGCTGAGGTGCGCCGAGTTGACGATGGACAAAACGAAATCGGTTGGGAGCGGAGTCGCTCAAGCGATGCGTAAAGTGGTGCTTGGTAGTCACCTCCAGCATCATTGTATGTTGATGCCTACCATCTTCGAGTTCTTCTTGCTCGTGCAAGCAAATCACCTCGCCGTGGTGGTAAAGCTGAGGCTTGACCCACAGTTCGACGCTGTACTCGCCCAACGGTTCTTCGGGCCACGTCTCCAGAGCACGAAACGCGGATGCTCTCGCGGTTCCGACTTCGGCAACACGGTTGTTTCCATATTGCCGCCACGTGGGGTTACCGACAATGACGGCATTCATGCCTGGGATGCTTCCCTCGTTCTCGATATAGAAGGGGTTTTCACCGTGGAGTTGCTCGAACCGCCAATACACACCCGGTTCGGATTGCTTGACGGCTTTGACGTAATCGTCGCCGATTTTCAACGCATCAAAACCCGCTGATCGGGCTGAAACGAAGCTCGACTTTGATGCGGCAAAGCGAACGAGTTGCGATCCCATGTCGGTTGTTGAAAAGACTCGAACGGCTTCCGATTCGATCAAGCGGATCTGCTCTGTCTCAAACGTAACGCCGCGAGGATTGAGCAACGCAGACCCCGTGAACACGTGCACTTCGCTAACGATATCGTCGGAAACCAGTCCGATTGAACTTTGGCCGGCAACGAGGACACGTCCGATCGTTGTGTCGATCGTGAGAGTTTCGGCGTCCGACCCGAATGAATCGAGAGTTAACGATCCGCGGAGGAGCCTCAGTTCGCCATTGTCGCGGATTTGGACGCTAGCGGGCCCCTCGATACGCACGACCGCACCACGTGTGGCATCGTCACCGAACCGCACTTCCGCGATCCCTTCGACGAGGCTCAAGACCTCGCCGGTCGGAATCGGTTGACCGATCGCCGGAACGGAATCATCCGAAGAACTCCACACACACGCCGTCATGGACACCAACTGCGGTGAAACTGCCTGTGTGACGATGTCCCCTACCGGTTGTCTCTTCGACAGGCTGCCGGCCAATGACCACGCCAATGATGCGACCAAAATATTGCTTGCGACAAGCGACAGGATCCAAAGATAGTTCGAAGACTTCGGCGAGCTGGCTGTGCTCGGTGCGCTGGGGCTGACCGCGACGACGTTTCTGAGCGCCGTTGGCACCCGTCGGACGGCTGCCTTAACTGGGGGATCAGGCTGTTCGCGTAAAACATCAAAAACATCTTTCGCCAACGACGGTGAGTCGAGCGAGCTGAATTCGCTGAACGCGCATAGCTGATCGATCATCGCGACCGCTTCTTTCGATCCCGCCTTGGATTGTGCGATTCGATTGGCCTGCTCGGATTCCGAGTCGCTCAATGATTCTTGTTGCGATTTCAGAATCAGCCGGCGTAGTGTCGACAAGTCGTCGTTGTCCGGTGCCACTAGATTTCCTCTGCTAACGTTCGTTCGATACATCTCGACAGCATGCCGTGGATGCGACTCAGTTCACGGTAGACGGCGTAGCTTGACCGTCCTAATTGTTCAGCGATCTCTTTCACGCTTAATCCGTCGTAATACCTGTGCTTGATCAGTTCTTTGTCGGCATCGTCCAATTTTTTCAGACAAGTACCTAAGGCCGTCCGGCGGTCTCCTACTTCACGTGCGACGAGGTACGCATCGGCTGACAGATACTCAATGGTCTCGTCGCCGAAAACCTTAACACGTCTTTGCGAATCTCGATGCTTGAGCATCTCATAGCGCGCGATCCGACAAGCCCATGCCAGAAAGTTCTCGCCATCAAATTGCGAGTATTTCTGCCACAGGATGACGCATGTTCGCTGGAACACCTCTTCAGCATCGTCCTGCCGATTCATTGTGATGATTCGGATGAAGGACATCAGCCGGCTAGAGTGGCTCGCCAACAGCCGGACGAACTCGTCTTGGGAAGGATCCTGATTGATAGCTTTGTCCATTCGTCGAGATTCGCGATGGGGAGCGCATGACGTCAGCCCGTGACTCCAAGTGCCACCCATCCCCTGACATAAGAAACCCAATTTGACAATTAATTTTTGCGATACTTTTGGACGGTTTCTATAAATAAAAACGTCATTTGGACGATCGGAATATAGATTTCGGGAAATTGTGCGCAAAAAGGCGTCTGTGTAATCGGATTAATACTAACACAGGCGTGATTTAGCGGAAAACAGCCGCGCCGTCTCGCTTTTTAATTTTCTTCTTTCTCGTCTCAGGATCTCGAAATGAAACGTTTGCGTACCGGTTTTACCCTCGTTGAGCTCTTGGTGGTCATCGCCATCATTGGCGTTCTCGTTGGGCTGCTACTGCCGGCCGTCCAAGCGGCACGCGAAGCGGCTCGCCGCATGAGCTGCAGCAACAACTTCAAGCAAATTGGTTTGGCAGTGCACAACTACCACTCCGCCTACAAGCAGCTTCCTATGCAGGGCGGTGGAACAACTGGTAGCTCAGCCACCGGGCTAGCTCAGACGGCGGCTGATATCCCGAGAGCAACCAACGCTTTCGAAAACAGCTATTTGGTGGGGCTGTTGCCGTTTATCGAGCAGCAGGCACTATGGGAGCAGATTAGCAACCCATATGACTCTGATCAGAATTCAGCGACCACTGGTGATGTCTTTCAGGCGATGGGCCCGACCCCCAGACGTCGCCTGCAGGATCACTCAGGACAGCCATATGATCCATGGGTAACAGAACTGCCCGGCTTCCGCTGCCCGAGCGACCCCGGTATGGGCTTGCCAGCAGCTGCACGAACTAACTACGCGGCTTGTATGGGCGACTCTGCGCTTTATGTTCACGGTGGAGTCAACGGAAACAATAATGTACCGCCCCCCGCCAACCATTCGCGGGATATGCAGCGGAAGCGTATTTCGGATCGCGGATTTTATGGATTTCGACGGAAGTCGAAGTTCCGAGATATCCTGGATGGTTTATCAAACACCATCATGGCGGGCGAGATCGCAACCGATCTGGGTGACCGGGACAACCGCACGCATCCTGCGGTTCATGACTCGGGTCTCATGTCGCATGGTTGGACCGGCGCACAGGGAACAAACAACGCATGCCAAGGCCAGATCGATACAACGCGACCTCAGTTTTGGAGCAATAGTTTGGTAGACATTACGTTCAACGCAAGCATCGGTCCGAATGTCGAGGTTCGACGCGGCTATAAGTGGGCGTTTGGTCGTCTTCTGTTTACAGGTTTCAATACGACCGTTCCGCCAAACAAACCGTACTGTGGCGGCTCGCTCGGGATCAGTGATGCGGTTGCATCGGCGAGCAGTCGTCACCAGGGCGGCGTTCACGTGCTCATGGGTGATGGTGCAGTCAAGTTCATCACTGATTCGATTGAAGCCGGTGACCAAAACAGCTTCCATGTTGGCTGGCGAGGCCCCGCTTTGAAGGCGGGCACGCAAAGTCCCTTCGGGCTGTGGGGTAGTCTTGGCACCAGGGCGATGAAAGAAACGATCGACACAGAGTTCTGATCGACGTTCTGTTTGATTTCAGTTCACACGGACCCGTGTGGGTCCGTGATTTTGGTTGGCCGCCCGCCCCGTGGGCGGCTTTGTTTTTACCAGTTAGTTATCAGTTGAGATGTTTAACATGAAGCGTTTTTTGTCGTTGGTAGGTGTTTTGTCGGTGTCGATGGCGTTCGTCGGTTGCGGTGACGGTGGCGAGACGGTGCCATTCGAAAAAAGTGAACTGGAAAAGTACGTCGAAGACAACCCAGTTCCGCTCGTCAGCGACGAAGATTTTTCTTCGGCTGATGAAGAAATTTCGGAGTAGTCCACGAGCGTTGTGCGGGTGCATTGCTCCAGTCCGTTTCTCTGCTATCTCCACATAGCGTGTTATTAACTCCGGAAGATCCGCGCTCGCTTCGTCGGAGCGAGCTCTGGGGTTGTATTGGGCACGTATCCCGCATGCATCCGGAATCGCAAGGGCGATTTGATTGTGTTAGATCAGGAATCTTTAGCGGCTGTTCCAACGGCAGCCATCCCACGACGCAGCTGCCAATCGGTCGACGATGTCGCCCGCCTGTCGATAAATCTTGGTTTCGTATCGTTCTTGCGTTCGATTGCGTCCGTCGAGATTTGAGTGACTTCGGTGTCACGAATAATCGGCAGCTTGCTTTGTAATCCTCTCGCTCACCTGACGTGAGATTATCACATGCGACATGGCGATCGGCTCAATCGAAATGCCTGCTAGGGATGCTGATGGCGCTCATGAAAGTCTCGCTCGACAACTTTGCTCCCTCTTCCCACCGTTGCGAGAAGTGTTCGTTTCGAAACTGAGATTCGAACGCCCGTTAGCTCGACATTGCACCTTTAATTGAGATTGATATGTCCGCCCCTAATCTCGGTCCTGATCGGTTTGGCAAGGTTGCCTTCTTCGCCGCGTCCCCAGCGTTGTTTCGTTCATGCCCGCCACCGGCACGCGGATTGGCATTCTTGACCCTCGTCTTTTTGGCATCGTTGCTGGGGTGCGATGTCCGTGCAGACGAGTCACAGGGAATCCAAGCCACGCCGAGAAAAATGAACCTCAACGCGGGTTGGCGTTTCGTTCGCGATGATGCCAAGGGGGCTGAGTCGCCAACGTTTGACGACAGTGAATGGACCACCGTTAGCTGTCCTCACACATGGAACGACATCGACACGTTCGACGATTTTGGCACCGGCGGTCACCAAGGCGAAACTGACCTGTGGCAGGGAACGGCGTGGTATCGCAAAGAGTTCTCGCTGCCAGCGGACACGGCGGGCAAGCAAATCGTTATCGAGTTCGAGGGCGTCCGACAGATCGCCGATGTCTATCTCAACGGGCATCACCTCGGTCAAGACAAGACTGGTTTCATTCCGTTTGGGTTTGACCTGACCCCGTACCTCAGCAAGACCGGGAAGAACGTGTTGGCCGTCAAGGCAAACAATACGGTCGAACCGGAGCTCTACGCCGGCACCACGCCTTGGCACCATCAGAACTGGCATCCACCTCACGGAGGAATCTATCGCAACGTCTATCTTCACGTGCTTGATCCGGTCCATGTGACGTTACCACTGTATGGAAAGCTGGGGACTGAGGGCGTTTACTCATGGACTGAATCGCTCAGCAAAGATCGAGCGACCGTTGGCCTTACCGCAGAAGTGGAAAACGCACAGCAGGTGGACGCCGATGCGACTGTGACGTTTTCGTTGCGTGGACACGATGGCGAAATCGTTGCTTGCACTGAGACGATAGCCAAGATCGCAGCGGGCGAGAGAGCTAAGGTGGAGTCATCGCTGAACGTCACCGACCCGCACTTGTGGGAACCCGACTATCCGTATGTCTACACGGTGGAGGTCGCGGTGAGTGTGGATGGAATTAAACGTGACAAAAGCACCAGCCCGTTCGGTTTTCGCAACTATCGTTTTGACAGGGACACGGGTTTTTGGATCAACGGTCATCCTCTCAAACTGCACGGATGGGGCCAGAAGCCGATTGCGGGGTGGGCCGGATTGGGAGCCGGCATTCCGAACTGGATGCACGACTACACTCTGAAGTTAATGGAAGAGGCCGGTGGCAATCTGATCCGCTGGGGGCACTGTGCGGGGCCGGCCGTCGGGGTTGAAAGCAGCGACAAATATGGCTTTGTGACCATCATGCCGGGTGTCGACGGCGAGAAAGATTGTCACGGCGAAGCCTGGCAGATTCGCACCGCGGCGTTCCGCGACATGATCATCTACTATCGCAATCATCCCGCTATCTGTGTCTGGGAAGGCGGCAACTATAGCGTTAGCCCAAGCCATGCCGCCGAAATGAAAGCGATCACCCAAAAATGGGATCCTCGCGGACAACGCTATTTTGGCTTCCGTATGTCGACGCCCGAAATGGTTGAAAGCATCGACTTGGAATTGGGAACGGTGGGACGAACACGCGCGTTCCCATCATTGCCCGTCGTGGAAACTGAGTATGACCGGACCGAGACACCTCGCCGTGTTTGGGACAAATACTCTCCACCGGATTTTGGCAGCCTCGGCAAGCTCGCTGAATTGAATACCTACAACCTCACATCGGAAGGTTTTGCAACCAACGCGATCGAAGAGTGGTGGACTTTGTTTGGAAGCAAGCCTGATCACTCGGGAGGTGCGAACTGGATCTTCTCAGACGGGACACACGGAACGCGGCAACGAACCGATTGCGCCCGGGCGACCGGTGAAGTCGACGCCGTGCGGTTGCCCAAGGAAGCGTATTGGGCATTGCAGGCAACGTGGGATCACGAAGACCGCGTCCATTTAATCGGGCATTGGAACTACCCGCCGGGATCGGTGAAGCCGATGTACGCGGTTTCGAAAGCGGATCGAGCGGAGTTGTTTGTTAACGGCAAAAGCCTCGGCGAGGGGCAACGCAGTTTCGACACCTTGTTTACCTGGCATGACGTCGCGTTCGAACCGGGCGAGATCAAAGTGGTTGCGTTTCGCGATGGTGACGAGGTCGCATCGCAAGTCAAACAAACCGCGGGAGAGCCCGTCGCGATTCGGCTTACGCCAATAACAGCCCCTGGTGGATGGCGTGCAGACGGTTCGGATATTGCTCTGGTCGACTTTGAAGTTGTCGATGCGCAAGGCCGACGTTGCCCTACCGATCAGGCTCGCGTCGATTTTGATGTGTCTGGTCCAGGGATTTGGCGTGGTGGCTATAACAGTGGTAAGGAAGACAGTATTAACCATCGATATCTCGACACCGAGTGCGGGGTCAATCGCGTCAGTATCCGATCGACTTTGCAAGCCGGCGAAGTCACTGTTGTGGCGAGACGCGACGGCCTAGCGTCCGCAACACTGCGGCTGAAATCAAACCCGGTCGCGATTCACGGTGGTATCCTGAATACGCTTCCGCCCGTTTTTGAGACGTCGCTTCCATCACGCCCCGACATCGATGCGGACAAGCTTGCGGAGCTTTCCAAGCTGAGAAACGCTCCTCCGGTTGCGCTTGCTGAAGCGACTGAAGGCGATCGCTTGTTCTCGATGTTTGCCTACACGGGCAATGGTGCTGGCGGAATAGAAACTCCTTATCAACACGAAATGCTTCCCTATTCTGATGAAGCCAGGATCTACATCAAGGAGGTTCCCGGCTACTTAACGAACTGCCAAGTCATACGTACGGCCAAAAATGACAGTGCTTACTGGGCCGCCGACTACATCGTTGCAACCGCTGGACAGGACCTCGAGCTCTTCGTAGCGCACGATCCCAAGGCGCCGCTACCAAATTGGCTGAAAGGGTTCCAGAAAACCGATGACCAAGTTCTTCTGAATCGAGGAAAACTGCAGCTTTACACAAAGCGTCTTGTAAAGAACGAAGGGCTGCGTATCCCCGGCAATGCGGACCAAGGAAAGGGGCGAACTTCCCACCTCAATATGATTCTTTTCTGTAGGCCAGTCGCAAGCCAATAGTGCTTTCTCAGCTGTGCGGCGCAAGCGGGCTGTTGATTTAATAAGCCGACTGCGCTAGAGCATTTTTACAAATCATGTAGGTCCGGTTCCCGCCGGACGAATTCAAATCGGCCGGCAGGAACCGGCCCTACATTGCGCATCATTCGTCAAAATGCTCTAGCCGCGGGCTAGCGGTGAGGACACAGTCATTGGAGGCCCGCAGTTGCCGCTGTCGGCTCACTTGGCTTTGCGAAGCAACTGAAGCCCGCGAGCACTCCGGTCTCATCGTTCATGGGGATTCTGTCATCGTCTTCGAAAAACTAGGCGATGGGTCGTCTCTCGGTGAGGGCTGAGTTCAGGAAACACCTGTTTTGAGAGAGGGTTATTGAGAGAGGGTGTCGGCACCGGAGACCCCGGGCATGGTGAAAGTTTTCAAATGATGGCGTGCAGCCGGGCTCATTGTCTGGGTGCCACTTCGGCAGCGTTTGATTTGCCAGATCGAGTGGCATCCGTGGCTCCGCGGTGAAAACCAGCAAATGTTTGTTTTCTTGATGGAATCCGTGCAATTTTTGTGCGCGAACTCGGGTTTTAAAGGGGGGGTAATGCTCGTCCAGGCGAGCGAACGGCTTTCTATCAAATCTTACCGGCTGAATGAATAAACTAATGATTAGGCTCGCAGGTCGACTTATCGCGGGCTGCGTGGTGGTGGGTTTTGCGATGCCAGCGCTATGCGATGAGCAACCGTTGCCGGATATCGTTGTCTATTTGGCGGACGATCTGTCGGCGAGAGATCTGCCGGTCTACGGCGGCACGAATATTCAGACGCCTGCGATTGATCAGTTGGCCGCCGATGGCATGACATTCGACCGCGCATTTGTCGCCAGCCCATCGTGTGCGGTCAGTCGGGCGGCGCTGTTGACCGGATTGATGCCTGCGCGAAATGGGGCTGAGGAAAATCACAGCTACCCGCGTGAAGATGTTCTGCGTCTTCCAAAGGTGCTAGGTGACCTTGGCTACCAAACCGCTGCCTTTGGCAAAGTTGCGCATTTGCGTAGTGCCCCCGACTACCACTTTGACGTCTATGACCTGAAACAGAATATTCCCGACTTGCAGGTGACGGTCAAAGGCTTTCTCGAAAACCGAACCGACAAACGGCCGCTGGCCCTCTTTGTTGGCGTCTCGGATCCGCACGTGCCTTGGCCCAGCGAATCGACTGTCGATCCCGATTCGATGACGATGCCGCCGCAGTTGCTAGATACTCCACGCACGCGAGTCCAGCGTTCGCGATACTTGCAAGAGGTCAAGGATCTGGATGCGTATTTGGGTGAACTTCGCGAGTTGACGGACAAGCATCTGTCCGATGACAGCGTGTTTTTGTTTTCGAGCGATCACGGGGCTCAGTATCCCTTTGGTAAGTGGACGCTTTACGACGAAGGTATTCGTGTACCCTTAATCGTGGCGCGGTCCGGTCGGGTTCAACACGGATCTCGTACCGACGCGATGGTTAGCTGGGTCGATATCCTGCCAACGCTGATTGACATCGCAGGTGGTGAAGTTCCCGAGGGCCTGGATGGCCGTTCTTTCGCCTCGGTGCTGAGTGGGCAAAGCGATTCGCATCGCGACCAGATTTTCACGACGCACAGTGGTGATCTGTTGATGAACGTGTACCTGAGTCGCAGCGTGAGAACGGGCCGCTATAAGTTGATTTGGAATCCGCATCCCGATTTTGCGTTCACCTCGTATATCGATCTGCTGTTGCGAGAGACGTCGGGTGACTACTTCAAAGAATGGACAGAAGCTGCGAAGACCGATGCGCACGCCGCCGCCGTGGTCGCCCGCTATTACGGCCGTCCCAAGTACGAGTTGTATGATCTGCAAAACGACCCGAATGAACTGAGCAATTTGGCCGGCCGTGAAGAGCTTTCGTCCGTTCAGCACGAGCTGACTTCAGAATTGAACCGTTGGATTGAGGATCAAGGCGACGCGTTGACGGTGTTTCATCCGCCTTTGATGCTCGAAGCCCCCGAGACTTGGGTTCCTCGAAAAAAGTCTGCAAAGAACCCTCGAAAATAGAAGCTCAGTTTCAACCTGCCTCGCAACCTCTGGATGATGATGAACCGTTTTGCCGTATTCTGTTTCCTGGCACTTTTGAGCGCCACGTCCGTCGATGCTGATCGTCCCAATGTTGTCTTTCTGTTGAGTGATGACCAAGGTTGGAATGATTATGGGTTGATGGGGCATCCCCATATCCAAACTCCAGCCCTCGATGAATTAGCGAAACGTGGATTGGTTTATGAGCGGGGATACGTCACCGCTCCACTGTGTCGGCCGTCGCTCGCCAGTCTTGTGACGGGGATGTACCCGCACCAAATCGGCATCCGCGGAAACGATCCGATGTTGCCTGCGGGAACCAATCGTAAAGAGGCAAAGTACCGTGCGATCTCCACCGAGTTCCGCAATCGAATGACCGCGCCGATGCGTGAGTTTCCTTCGTTCGTAAAGGAACTAAAGAAGAGCGGTTACGCGACGCTGCAGACCGGCAAATGGTGGGAAGGCAATCCGCTCGATCACGGTTTTACCGATGCGATGACCCATGGTAATCACTCTCGCGGCGGACGCCACGGTGACGTTGGTTTGAGGATTGGCCGTGAGACGATGCAGCCGATCTATGATTTTGTCGACAAAGCCAATGAGAACGAGCAGCCGTTCTTCATCTGGTACGGCGTCTTTCTGCCGCACGCACCTCACAACGCACCGGATCGACTCTTCAATAAGTACAAGGATATCGCCCCAGACGAGCCGACGGCACGCTACTGGGCTAACGTGGAATGGCTCGATGAAGGTTGTGGCCAGATAGTGGATTACTTGAAGCAGAAGAATATCTACAAGAACACCATTTTCGTTTTCACGTGTGATAACGGCTGGGTTCAAAATCCTGAGCGTACGAATGCCAGCATTCGCTCGAAGCGGGAGCCAGTCGAAGCGGGAATCCGCACGCCGATTTTTGTCACTCACGAAGGCACCATCGAACCCGCGCGCGACAAAACAACGCTGGCTAGCAATATTGACATCGCAACGACCATCTTGCATGCCTGTGGTATCCAACCGCCTGCGGAAATGACCGGGCTCGATCTACGTGATCCCGAGGCGTTGCAGGAACGCAACCGTGTGTTTGTTGACGTGTATGAACACGACAGCGATTTGGATCAACTCGAAGACTTGGGCAGCGGTTTGGTTGCTCGCGTGGTGATTGATGGTTGGCACAAATTGATCGCTCGCCCGTCTGGTAGCGAACTTTATCACTTGAAACACGACCCAGATGACCGCAACGACCTGTCCACACAACACCCGGCCACGGTGCAAAAACTGGAAGGGATGATTCACGCTTGGATGAACGAGGAGGCAGCCCAATGAGTAACTCAATGAAAAAACATACCGGCACAAATCGACGTCAATTTTTTCAGTCGGCACTTGCGAGTTTCACGGGAGTTTCCCTGGTGTCGGGTGTTGTTCTGAACCCATTCGTTGGTCATGCGGCCGAACAAAGTGGTGGCACCGAACCCTCGTATGACAACGCTCGCTTCCATGAGCTGACGAACAGCCTCCTGTTAGATTGGTGCGACGGCATGATCCGACGGCAGGTGAACGATCCCAGCGATCCGAGTCGTCATGGCGCGCTTCTCTGCCCGTCATGCAGCCATATTCACGGTCGCTGCAGCGACGCGTTGTATCCGTTTTTGCATCTGGCGCACGTGACCGGCGAACAGAAATACCTCGACGCGGCGATCAACGTTTATGACTGGGCCGAGAACAATGTCAGCCAACCCGATGGAAGTTGGACCAACGACATCAATCCGAAAGCTTGGCGAGGCACGACCATCTTTGGTGCGATCGCGCTCGCCGAAGCACTGCATTACCATGGGGAAGTATTGGACGAGGCGCGGAGAGCCGCCTGGACAAAGCGACTTGACGAAGCCGTTGGTGGTTATCTCTATCGCGATTTCAAGACGATCGATTTCACGAACCTGAACTACGGGATGACCGGGGTTTACGGTTTCCACCTGTTTGGTCGACTGTTGAATAACTCGAAATACACGCAGCGAAGCGAACAGTTCGCCAAACGTGTCAAGGAGTTCTTCACGGAGCCGAACACGCTGCTGTGGGGCGAAGGAAAACCGAATGACAACCGCAGCGGTCGCGGATTGCTGCCGGTGGACCTTGGTTACAACGTCGAAGAATCGCTCAACGGTGTTGTTCTTTACGCACTCGAGGTCGATGACAAGGAAATGCTTGATCTCGCCGTCGAGACTTTAAACGGTCACCTGGAATTTATGTTGCCTGATGGCGCGTGGGATAACAGCTGGGGCACCCGTTCACAGAAGTGGAGCTACTGGGGTAGCCGCACGTCGGACGGGTGCCAGCCAGCGTTCAGCTTGATGGCGGGCTATAACCCGGCGTTCGGGACTGCCGCGATTAAGAATGCTGAGTTGTTGCAGCGATGCACCGCCGACGGGCTTTTGCACGGCGGACCGCATTACGTTTCCCATGGCGTTCAACCCTGCATGCACCACACGTTCGCTCACGCCAAAGTGATGGCACTGGTGCAGGACAAAATGCACGCGATGCCCAAGGTCGACAGCAGCACGCCTCTGCCGCGTCAGACGGCAGACGGAATCAATCACTTTCCTGAACTGAATGTGTGGTTGGCGGCCCGCGGTCCGTGGCGAGCGACCGTTTCGGCGTACGATTCGATCTACAAGACCAAGAAATCTGGGCTCTTGCAGCAACCCACCGGCGGTTCGCTCGCGGTGCTCTATCACGAAAAAGTCGGCCTGCTGCTCGCATCGAGCATGGCACGCTACGAGATGGTCGAGCCGCTGAACATGCAGCCGCAGCCCGGCGAGGATTTCCCTCTGACGACTCGCGTCGAAAGTCGAGACCAGGGCGGTTGGTTTACGAACTTGTACGATCTGACTGCCGAAGTGTCCGCCAAAGACGACGGGCAGCAGATCGACATTCAGGTCGAAACTTCGCTGCAAGACGAGTCGCGCAACAAGCTCGCCGGCGACGCTTCGGCGTGCGAACTTCGTTATCAGTTCAACGGCACTCAGGCACATATCTCGGCTTCTGTTTCGCCTCAGGCAGTGAAGGGAACCGAGGCGTCGTTGGTGCTTCCGATCGTTTCGCCGTCGGGTGAGGAAGTCCGGCAAGTCTCCGAGACACGAATCGAAATCGTCAAGCCGCAAGGCACCGTTGTCGTCGAATCGGATGCTCCGATGTCGATCAAAGCAACTGAAAAGGGGCGGGTCTTCAACATGGTCCCCGGCGCCGAAGCGATTCCGATCGTCGTGAAGTTGTCCAAGCCTAATGCAACCGTCCAGTGCCAAGTCTCTGTTATCTAACATTCATGGAATGGTGGGCGATCAATGCGTTTCACCTCAGTCGTATCGAAAAGGGTTCATGTCGCTATTGCCGTTCAAAGAATGCGAAATTCTTACCGTGATAGGCCGATTGTTATTCATCGGGCTGTTCACCGCTGTTGTCATGGTGTCAAGTTGGGCCGAACCACAACATGCGTTGGCGCTGGAGCGTGGGTTCGTATCGCCATCGAAGAATTCGTATCCTGAGACCTGGTTCCATTTGATTGGCGGCAACGTTGATCGAGAAGCCTTAACAACGGATATGGAAGCAGTTGGGGCAGCCGGCATAAGCGGAATTCAATTGTTTCATGGTCGCGGGCGACCTTGGCCCGGGGTCCAGCCACAGGTTCAAACGCTCAGTAAAACCTGGGATGCGTTGCTCGGTCATGCCGCCGATGAAGCGAAACGGTTGGGGCTGAAATTTACCATGCAGAATTGTCCGGGATGGGCGATGTCCGGTGGCCCGTGGATTTCGCCCGACAAAGCGATGCGGCATTTGATCTACAGTCGCGTGAACGTTACCGGTGGTCGACCGATAACAATCAAGCTCGCGCAACCGGAACCAAGCCACGAAGAATGGCGTGATTATCGAGACATCGCCGTGGTCGCCTTCCCAACCGTGGCGGATGATTCGGGACAGCCCCTCCATCCGAATCAGATTACGAGCAATCTGCCAAATGCGGATTGGGAGGGGCTCTTCGCGGGCAACGACATCAAAGTTCAAATTCCAGCTGTTTTGAACGCGTCGGCTGATTCTTCGCCCACGTGGATCGAAGTCGAATTCGACCAGCCAGTCACCTTGCGATCGATTCAGTTGCCGCCGATCGAGAACTTGATGAAGCGGGTATCATTCGCCCCAGACTCCTCCATCAACATCGCAGCGTTTGAAGAAGACGCGTGGAATGATTTGGTCACGCACGTGGTGCCTCGTGGGAACTGGCAGGATCGACAACCCGAAGTCCATTATGTGTTGGCGGTCCCCGATGCGAAATCCACTCGCTATCGCATGACGTTTCACAACGGCCGCCCGATGGAAATTTCCCACTTGAAACTTTCCTCAACAGCGAAACTTCATGATTGGCAAGCTCAGGCCGGCTACGCCCTGCGAAGCCTCGAGCGAAGGCCCCCACCCAAACAGGCATCGTCAGCTTGGCTGCGCCTTGAAGACGTGATTGACCTGAGTGAGAACACAGATACCTCAGGAAATCTGACGTGGGAAGCGCCGGATGGAGACTGGACGGTCGTCCGATTTGGTCATGTCAACACGGGCGTGACGAACAAGCCAGCGCCGCCGGAAGCGACCGGGTTTGAATGTGACAAGCTCTCAGCGGCCGGTGCTGAACAGCACTTCGCTGGGTACATCGGTCGAGTATCCAAGCCCGGCGGCCCGGCGGACGACGGTCGGTTGCAGGGAATGTTGATCGATAGTTGGGAATGCTACACGCAGACCTGGACGCCCGCGATGGAATCCGAGTTCGAAGCACGCCGAGGTTATGCGTTGCGAAAGTGGTTGCCAGCACTGGCAGGTTGGGTGGTGCAGGATCATCGAACGAGCGAACGGTTTCTGCGAGATTGGCGGGCGACGATTAGCGACTTAATCGTTGACAATTACTACGGTCGACTGGCGGAACTCGGCAGAGAACGCGGTCTCGAACTATCGTTCGAAACCGCCGTCGGCGATGTGTCGCCGGGTGACATCCTGCAGTACTTCAAGTCAGCCGACATCCCGATGTGCGAGGTCTGGAAACCCAACGATCCGCATGAGGGTGGGTTAGAAACGAAGCCGATCGCGCCGACCGCTTCGGCCGCACACATCTATGGCAAGCGTCGCGTTGCAGCGGAGACATTCACATCGGCACCCATGAATTGGCGAGAGCATCCGTTTTCTCTAAAACACTTCGCCGACCGCAGTTTCGCCCTTGGCATCACGCATCTCGTCTTTCACACGTACACCCATAACCCTCTAAATCGACAGCCTGGAACGTCTTTCGGTGGCACGATTGGAACGCCGTTTCTACGTGGCCAAACGTGGTGGCATCACATGCCGTACTTCACGGACTACCTCGCCCGTTGCAGCCACATGCTCGAACAGGGCCGACCGGTTGCCGATGTGCTGTGGTACCTCGGCGATGATCTCGATCACAAACCACGTCAAGATTCACCTTTCCCGTCAGGGTATCATTTCGATTATCTGAACGCGGATGTGCTATTGAATCGGCTAGCGTTCGAAGATGATCACTTTGTTGTTCCCGAGGGCACGCGTTGGAAGGTATTGTGGTTGGCGCCGGAGCAATGCCGACGACTGACATCCAGAACGCTGCAACGCATCAAGACGCTGGTTCAGAGCGGGGGCGTCGTCATCGGGCCGCCGCCCGTGATGAACCCTTCGCTGAGCGGTGGCACTAGCGCCGATGTGGCATTCGAAAATCTCGTTGACGAGCTTTGGGGCAATGATCACGGCGATCGCGGTGATCGCAGAATCGGCCAAGGCCGCCTGCTGTGGGGCGACTCTCTACAGGACACACTTGAAGCATCAAATATCCGGCCGGACGTCAGCGGAACGTTGCCGGAGCGATGGTGCCATCGTCGATCCGACGACACCGATATTTATTTCGTAACGGCCGGGCAAACGGAGCCGCTGAACGCGACGTTGCTGTTTCGAGCGGAGGGGCGTCCGGAGTTCTGGAACCCGCTCGATGGATCATGCACGCCGGCGCTGATGTTTGACTCAACTGCTGCGGGAACCGCGATTCCCATTCACTTGCCGGCCGCCGGGTCGATTTTCGTCGTCTTCCGGCCAGAACCAAAAACGCGTAAGCCGTCTATCGCGAAACTGACCCAAATCTCTCGTGGTGGTGCTAAGTTGCTCGATGCGACCGACGTGTCTCGCGTTGACACCACCGCTGGTTTTCCCGCATTTGGGATCGATCGTTATGGAGTCACTCAGCCGTGGGTTGATCCTTCGCCGCAGACCGTCGAACTTGATCGTAAGGGCGAGAACCTGATCGCTTACAACGACGGTACCTATGAGATGACCCGCGGCGACGGACAGACAAGTTCGGTCACGGTTAGCGGCACACATGCAATTCCGCTGCAGACAGGCTGGAGTCTCCGTTTTCCAGACGGTTGGGATACACCAGATTTGATCGCCCTGGATCGAATCCAGCCTTGGTCGGAGCTCGACGAGCCAGTGGTGCGTCACTTCTCTGGGACTGCGACCTACGCCACTCATTTCACCGTCGGAGAAAAACGCGAGAATGAATTTTGGCGACTCGATTTGGGACGTGTCGGCAACATTGCGAAAGTCAACGTCAACGGAATCGATGCCGGCACAATTTGGTCAGCTCCCTATCGCCTGGACATTACCGACCGCGTCCGGGCAGGTGAAAACGCGCTTTCGATCCAGGTCACGAGCACGTGGCACAACCGGCTGGTTTTTGACTCGCAATTGCCGGTCGCACAACGGAAGACCTGGACGATCGGTCATCCGAGCAAGGACTCGCCACTCGAGTTTTCTGGACTTAGCCGCGACGTGTGTTTGAAAGTCGGCAAGCTTATCAAGGTTCCAGCTATCCGAGATGCAAAGGCGGATGATTCAGCACAACGCGGTGTCGGAAAATCCGAGCCCGCTCCACAGGAAGTAACGGAAGCTATCAATGGTTTCGATGTGGCAGCGGAAGCACCACAAATTTTGACGAATTTCGCTGCGGACTCGGTTGAAGATGCGATCCGTCCTCCTGCCGGTCGACTCGCGGTCGTTGCAGACGGAAACTCGCCCGACCCGGACGACATCGGCGCCACCGCGGTGATTTTTGGATTGCTCAAAGGGTCAGGACTGAGCGATCGGCTCGTGCATTTGTCTCATTCGTGTGACTTGAAACCAACCGCTCGCATCTCCGCAGAAGACGAACTGCGACGCCAAAAAGTGTTGACTCAAATCTGCCATGACGGTGTGAAGCAATTCGGTCCGTTTCCGAATCTTATGGGCACATTCAATTGCCGCACCGATCGACGAGCGGCTGTGAACGATTTGCGAGACGCGATCAATCAATCCACTTCGAACGACCCGCTATGGATCATCGAAGCTGGAGAGCCCGATGTCATCGGTTTCGCGCTCGAGGCCGCCGATCCAACGCGTCGCCGACACGTTCATGTCATTTCCCATCACCCGGCGAACGACAACGCGGGCGACTTTTTCTCATGGCAACAGATCCTTGATTTCGGCGTCAACGAACATCAAATCGGAGATCAAAACGTCGGCTTAAAAACGGCTATCAAACGCTGGGATTGGGTGAAGGACTATGACGACAAGAACCTGCAGTGGATCTGGCAACAACTCGCCTACGCCGAACAAGATGGAGTCGTCAAATTCCAAACGAACCATTTCGATTGCTCTGACGCGGGGATGGTCTATTGGTGGATCACCGGTGCCAACCAGATCGGGAATCGAGATTCAACGCCAAATGACATCAAACACATGCTTCTCAAACAAGGTATTTAGCATGAGTTTCGGACACCGATTTCACGCAAAACTAATTCTGTCGCAACTATTGGTGTTCGTTTCGATCTGTGCTAACAGTTGGAGTCTATCCGCGACCGATTCGCTGCGAGAACATTTCCAATCGCCACCGAACTCTGCCAAACCACACACATGGTGGCACTGGATGAACGGGTATGTGTCGAGCGAAGGCATCACTGCTGATTTGGAAGCGATGAAGCGAACCGGCATCGGTGGATTTCAGGCATTCCAAATCGAACGCCGAATGTCACCGGGGCCGGTCAAGTACCTGAGTGATGATTGGCGTCGGCTGATGCAACACGCAATCGAGGAAGCCGATCGACTCGGTTTGGAAGTGTGCTTTCATAATTGTGCGGGATGGTCGAGCAGTGGAGGTCCGTGGATCACGCCCGAAGCGTCAATGATGAAGGTGGCGTGGACCGAGCAACGAGTCGCCGGACCGCGACCAGTGACGATTAAACTAGAAAGGCCAACTGATCGCGACAACTACTCACGCGACATCGCTGTCCTCGCGTTTCCCACGCCACACTCCGAGTCGCAAGGAAAACCTGGGTTTCGTATCGACAACTGGCAAGCAAAAGCGGGATTCGAACGCGATAACCACATCCAGAGTGATACTCGCACCGTTGATCCAGGCGACGTGATCAGCACCGACACAATCGTCGACCTAGGCGACAAGATGACTGCCGAGGGAAAGATCATGTGGGACGTTCCCCACGGTGATTGGACCGTCGTGCGTTTTGCTTACACACCCACCGCCGTTCGTAACCGCCCCGCTCCTCAGGAAGGACGCGGCTACGAGTGCGACAAGCTCAGCAAAGCTGCTGTCGATTTGCACTGGGAGAATTGCGTTCAAAAAGTGCTTGATGACGCCGGTCCTCTGGCAGGGAAGGTGCTCAACAACATTCTCGTCGATAGCTATGAGGTGATGGAGCAGAACTGGACCAAGGGTCTTGAGATCGAGTTCCAAAAACGAATGGGATATGATCTCAAAAACTACTTGCCTGTACTGACCGGACGAGTGGTCACGAACATGGATGTCAGTGAGCGTTTCCTTTGGGATTTTCGCCGTGTGATTGCAGATCTGCTGACCGAGAACTACTACCAGCACTTCGCCGATCGATGCCACCGTAGCGGACTCAAGTTGTCGATCGAACCGTATGGGAAACCGGGTAACCTCGATAACTTTGCCGTCGCTGATGTTGCGGATATTCCGATGGGCGAATGGTGGGCGCGAACTCCGCCGGGGTTGCACTTTGGATCGTCCAAGATGGCAGCGTCAGCCGCCCATACCAACGGGCGTCGAATCGTTGGAGCGGAAGCCTTCACGGCGGGACGCGCTACCGCAGCCTTTGTTCAGCATCCGTACCGTTTGAAAGCACAGGGCGATTACTTTTTCTGCCAGGGCGTTAACCGTTTCATCTTTCACACCTTCGTGCATCAACCGTGGGCCAACGATGTTCTCCCCGGGATGACGATGGGGCCATGGGGGTTCCAGAATAACCGCAACAACACGTGGTACGAACAAGGGAAAGCCTGGAACGAATATCTGACACGCAGTCAATATCTGCTGCAACAAGGTAGTTTCCAGGCGGACCTTTGCTACTTTCCAGGCGAGAATGCGCCGCAGGCATGTCCGAACCGCAACGACATGCAACCGGCGGTTCCGGACGGATACGACTACGACACAATCTCCTGCGACAAATTCATGCAACTGACCGTCCAGGATGGTCGCATCGTTTTGCCCGGACGCATGCAGTACCGCGTTCTAGTGATGCCCGAAGGACCGGTCCGACAGCAGGTGTTTGAAAAGGCACACCAACTATTGAAGAGCGGCGGTCACCTTGTTTGGGCCAAACCACAACGCGCCCCGGGACTGCAGAACTATCCGGATAGTGATCGGGTGCTCCAGCAAACGGCGAACGCTCTCTGGGGTGAGTGCGACGGAAATGAAGTACGCGAAAACGTCGTCGGACAAGGAAAGGTTTACTGGCCCGGTTCGCTTCAGAAGATCCTCGCATCGCTGGACGTTCCACCCGACGTTGAGTTTCATTCGGTGCAGCCGATTGCGACGACTTTGTATTCGGGGGTTGGTTACGAATGGATTCACCGTTCAATCGACGACGTGGATGTTTATCTGATTTCAAACCAACAGGAAGTCGCGAGGCAGGTCGAAGTCACGTTTCGCGTCGATGGTCGAACACCGCAACTATGGAACGCTCAAACGGGGGGAATCAAGCAGGCTCCCGTTTATGAACCCACCGACGATGGACGCACCCGCGTGCAACTGTTCTTGGATTCGGCCGAAGCCATTTTTGTAGTCTTTGATGAACCATCGAAAAATCGCTCCGTCGTCGACATCCTGCATAATGGCTCGACTCCTTTTTCGAACGGAGAAAAACGGGCCGAATCACTCGTCATCCACCGCGCGACCTATGGCGATCTGAATGGCGATGCTAGTCGTCACGTCGACGTGACCGAGCGAGTAAGATCCAAGATCGCCAACAACGCGATCAATGTCGAAGTGAAATGGGATCTTTTTGGCCTCGATCCCGCCCCTGGATCTCTGAAGCAACTGCGGGTGAATTATTCCGTCGGTCAGGAGAAGTTCTCAACGGTAGTGAACCAAAACGAAATGCTCGTTTTGAATCGTGTGACCAATCCGATTCCTGCCTCGGCGGAACCGGCAACATTGGCAATTTCGAGCGAAAGCATCGCTCTACACGCCTGGGAACCGGGCACGTACGAGTTGGTCTATTCGGATGGAAATCGCAACTCGTTGGAAGTCCCGACGATACCCGAGGCGATCGATCTCTCAACGGATTGGAAGTTGCAATGTCCTCGCGTCTGGGGACCTGAGAACGTCGTTTTGGACCGTTTGGTTTCGTGGACGGAGCACAGCGATCCGGAACTAAAGTATTTCTCGGGAACCGCTATCTACCGCAAAAACTTCGATGTTCCGGCAGACCGAATTGGAAGGGATCGATTGGTTCGACTGGATCTTGGCGACGTCAAACTGTTCGCCGAAGTCATCTTCAATGGTGAAGATGTCGGAACGTTGTGGAAACCACCTTTCAACGTCGAGGTTACGGGGCTGGTTCAACCCGGCAAAAATCAACTGGAGATTCGCGTCACCAACTTGTGGGTCAATCGGCTGATCGGTGACGAACGATTCGAGTCGGTCGAACGCTACGAGCCGAACGTGAAGCCCGGTGAGGGATTGATCGTGGAAATCCCCGCGTGGTTGGAGAACAGCACGCAGCGCCCAGCGACAAAGGCGAAGACATTCACTACGTGGAAGTTCCACACTCAAGATTCACCGCTGCTCGAATCCGGATTGTTAGGTCCGGTCAAACTCGACTTCGCGATCCGCAAAACGTTGGAACCATAGCGCATTCATCAAACAATGGAAACTCTTACTAAATACTTTCGCATGCACGTCGCCGCTCGCGCAATCGTCTTGGGCTCCTTTTACGTGGCAGCGGTGTTGTTCCCCCGCAGCGTACTCGCTGGCGATTTCCAGAAAATCGAGAACACGATCGTGGATGCTCACGCGTTGACGTTTGCCGACGGTCCGGCTGCTCGTTTTGGTGGTACCGTCAACGGTCGCTCCCACCAGCAACAACCGATCGTCTCTCACCGAGGCTACCAATACGTCGCCTATGTCGACGCGAACCGACAGGTGTGTTTGGCGCGACGAAAGCTGCCTGATTCGGATTGGTCAGTGATTCGTTTTGACGATCATCGATTTGAGTCGAACGATTCTCACAACACAGTGGTCATCGGCATTTCCAGCAAGGATGGAACCATCCACTTGGCATTTGATCATCACGCGACTCCGCTGAATTATCGTGTGTCGAAACAGCACGTGGCCAACCGACCGGAATCGTTTGCTTGGGAGAAAAGTCTGTTTGGGCCGGTTCAGCATAAATTGGGATCGATCGAGACGTCCTCAAAAGTGACGTATCCACGCTTTTTCTCTTCCCCTGATGGCGACCTGATGCTGTATTACCGGGCGGTGACATCGGGAAATGGTGATGGCGTGATCGAACGATACGACGGCGATTCCCACGAATGGGTGCCGGGAATGGGGAAGTTCATCGCGCGTGATATTGGTGTTTATGAACACAACGGTCGCACCAGCCCATATCGATGTCCCTACATGAACTCGTTGTCGTTTTCAAACCAACGACTTCATGCCACTTGGGTTTGGCGAGACCGTTTTGAGAGGACTGATCCGCGAAATCAACATGACCTGTGTTACGCCTACAGTGACGACATCGGAAAAACGTGGCGCAACTCAAATGGAAAATTCATCGGCGTGACTGGTACGAATCCTCTTCATCTCAATACACCTGGATTGGTCGTCTTTCCCATCGCTCCGGAAAGCGGTATTGCGAACCAAAACACTCACTACGCGTTCGATGATGGCAGCGTCCACGTGATTGTGAGACAGCTACAAGCAGGCCGCTTCGAGCATCGTTATCACCACTATTGGCGTGGCGTCAATGGACGGTGGAATCTGGAAGTCTTACCGTTTTCGGGACAACGCCCGAAGCTCGTTGGAGACAAAGACGGCGTGTTAGTTTTGGTGTACACCGACGAAGTCAACGACGGCTATCAATTGTTCATTGCTCGCGGAATCCCGAATGCGTCGCAAAGCAAGTGGCAGTGGGAACGACTTGCTGCTCCCGAACAAACAACTTTCGGAGAACCCTTGGTGGACGTTGCACGATGGGAAAACGAAAGAATTCTTTCCGTCTACGTCCAGGCCGCTCCCACCAAAGTCATTCGAACCACCGAGACCGGTCCGGTCGACGGAGTCCCCTCACCGCTACACGTCATCGACTTCCATCTCAAACCAATCATCCGCACCAAAAACCTGGAGAGTTCCCTTTGACATTCTCTCGAACTCGTCCGCGTTCCAAGCACCTGTTCCGCTGCATCATTTTCTGTTCGCTCGGTCTCGCGGCGCTCTCGCTCTCGAAAGCGACTGAACCTACA
The DNA here is from genome assembly GCF_023701485.1 of Aporhodopirellula aestuarii. Classification (GTDB taxonomy): domain Bacteria; phylum Planctomycetota; class Planctomycetia; order Pirellulales; family Pirellulaceae; genus Rhodopirellula; species Rhodopirellula aestuarii. The sequence continues at coordinate 23,191 of NZ_JAMQBK010000081.1, read as the reverse complement.
ACGCCTGAAGCTCCCAACATCATTTTCGTCTTGGCTGACGACTTGGGGTTCAATCAAATCGGTGCGTATGGCAACACGCCGATCAAGACGCCCCATCTCGATCGTCTCGCTGCGGACGGAATCCGGTTCACGAACGCGTACGCGGGCAACACTGTTTGTTCGCCTTCTCGTGTTTCGCTATTCACGGGACGTGATGGACGGTTGATGCAGAACAATTCCAACAAAGTTCAGTTGGCCGATATCGACGTCACGATGGCGCACGTGCTCAAGCATGCGGGGTACGACACCGCCTTGTTTGGCAAGTATTCCATCGGATCACAAATGGGCGTGACCGATCCTTTGGCAATGGGGTTTGATACGTGGTTCGGCATGTATTCGATTCTCGAAGGCCACCGGCAGTACCCGACGATTTTATGGCACGACGGTCGGAAACTACGCATCACCGAGAACGAGGGCGGTAAGAAGGGGGCTTACGCGCAAGAGCTGTTTGCCCAAGAGGCGATCGACTACATCAGCGAAGATCACGAGAATCCGTTCTTTGTGATGCTCGCGTTTTCATCCCCACACGCCGAACTCGCCGCGCCGGACGAATTTGTCAAACCGTACGAATCGCAGTTTGATGAAACTCCGTACGCGGGAATGTCGACCGGCGAACCATCAGACCAGTACGCGTGGTACTATCCCGAGCCGGTCGATCGGCCGCGTGCAACACTCGCCGGCATGGTCACTGCCTTAGACGCCTATGTTGGCAAGATCGTTGGCACGTTGCACAAGCGCGGCATCGTTGACAACACGCTCATCATTTTCACATCGGACAATGGCCCTCACGATGAGGGCGGTGGCGATCCCGACTTCTTCGAGGCCGCCGCACCTTTCAAGGGCATGAAACGAGACCTGTTCGACGGCGGCATTCACGTACCAATGATTGCTCACTGGCCGGCAAGGATCAAAACCGGCCGAGTTGACGAAACGCCGTGGGCTTTTGCCGACGTGCTGCCCACGTTTGCCGACATCGCCGGCGTTTCACTGCTTTCGGTTCCTCGAGTCAAAACGAACGGAACGTCGATCTATCCGCTGCTCAGTGACGAGCCAAACCCGATTCCGGAACGAACGTTGTACTGGGAATTTGGCAAGCAAGTCGGCGACCCGAACTCGGGCGTTGTCGGCGAAGTCTTTCAAGCGGCTCGCCGTGGCAATTGGAAAGCCGGTCGCTACGGTCTGGACCAACCGACCCAATTATTCGACCTGTCATCCGATCCCGGTGAGACGACGAATCTCGCAAAGCTACATCCGGAGATCCATCAAGAGTTCGCTTCTCTGTTTAAAGAAAACGAGGAATAACCGAAACCAAACTCGTTTCTCTTTCATCGTTTACTCGCGGCCTTTTTCGCCAACATTTCTGATCAATTGAATCTGATCGCATCCCTACTCATGAACGCCCTACCATCCTTCGATCGACGCACGTATCAATCGATACTTTGGATGACGCTTGTCTTTGCGTCTACCAACGGTTTTGCTGCCGTGGCCCCGGTGGATTTGCGTTGCGAGTATCGGACTAACCCATTAGGAATCGACAATACGTGTCCAAGGCTCAGTTGGAAGCTCGTCGATACGCTGGCCGAGCGAAATCAGCGACAGACGGGATACCGAGTCGTCGTCGCGAGCAGTCTCACGAAACTCAACGCCAATCAAGGTGATCTGTGGGACAGTGGGCTGGTCGAGCAATCCGATTCTCAAAACATCGTTTTCGCGGGCGAGCGGCTTACGTCTGGAATGACCTGTTACTGGAAGGTAAGAGTTCGGGACGCGGCAGGAGCAACTAGCGATTGGAGCGCACCTGCACGTTTCACGATCGGCCTACTGAATTCAAACGACTGGCTAGGCTCCTGGATTCACAAGGAGGATCAACTCGAAACCGACCACAACTGGTTCCGCAAAACGTTCTCTTTGTCTCAAAGCCCTTCGACCGCGTTCGCCTACGTTGCTTCATTCGGCTATCACGAACTTTATGTCAACGGACGCAAGGTCGGCGACGGTGTGATGAACCCGGCACAAACGTTCATGAAGAAACGGATTCCTTATCTGACTTACGATCTTCGTGACTATTTGAAACCGGGCAAGAACGTGGTCGCGATCTGGCACGCAGCCGGATGGGTTCGGTGGCGGCGAGTTACCGAATACCGGACTCCGCCTTTTGCTTTCAAGGCCCAGATCGAGATTGGCAGTGCCACAGAAACCAAAACACTCGTGACGGATGAGACGTGGAAATGTCGTAAGAGCCACAGTGAGTACATCGGGGACTGGAACATCCTCGATTTCGGTGGCGAACGCATCGATGCCCGCAATGGGATCTCGGATTGGAATCAGCCGAACTGCGACGACACGCAGTGGGACCAAGCGACAGTCTGGGAAGGCGACATTCCTGCGACCTTGAGCGCTCAGATGGTCGAACCCCAAGTCAAATACGAAACAATCACACCGTGCAGTGTCACGCCGCTTGAGGATGAGGCTTTTGTGATCGACATGGGACGAAACTATTCCGGCCACTTTCAAATTCACCTTCGTGGCGGAAAAGTTGGGCAGAAAGTGTTGTTTGAAATTACGGATCAAAAGGAAAAACGCTGCAACTGGAACCAGAAGAGCGAATACGTCTTCGACAAAACCGGGGAAGGATTATTTACAAACCGTTTCAATCTTGCCGGCGGACGCTGGATCACCGTAAGCGGTCTCGAAGCCGCGCCGACGTTGGACGACATCACGGGATATGTCATCACGAGTAATCGAAAACGGACCAGCGCGTTTGAGTGTTCAAACAAATTGCTCAACCGCATTTACGAAATGAACATCGACACGTATATCGCCAATACGCTGGACGGCATCTTGATGGACTGTCCTCATCGCGAACGTCGCGGATGGGGCGAGGTTACCGTTGCGGCGATATACGGTGACGCTCTGCCGAATTTTGAAAGCGGAGCCTACATGGATCAATACACACAGTTCATGCGAGACGCTCAGTTCCCCGATGGGAGAATACGTGCGGTCATCAACGAACAAGATCGGCCCTTTTTGATGTGGAAAGCCAACAGCCCGATCACGATCTGGGCGACCTATCAGATGCTCGGCGACAAAAAGATTTTGGAAGACAATTACGCATCCATGGAACAGTGGATGACCTGGTTGTTCGAAAACTCCAACTACGCCACCGGCGGTGCGCTCATCATCGGCGAACATGGTGAACGGCAATTCCCCGGGCTCGGTGATTGGTGCACCCCAAAGGGAAATTTCTGGGACAGTAGCAATTCACCGGAGGCGGCTCACTTCAATAATTGTTTGTATGCCTTCATGCTCGATCGAGCCGTGAAGATTGCTACCGCCTTGGGGAAGAATGTCGACGCGGAAACTTATTCGGACCGGTTGAACGTACAACGTCGAGCCACTCATACGCTGTCCTACGACTCAGAAACTGGTGACTACGGAAACGGTCAACAAGTGAACCAGGCGTTCGCACTCATTGCGGGCGTTCCTCCTGAATCAGAACGACAGAAAGTGTATGACCGCTTAGTCGACGAAGTGCTTTATGAATTCCCGTACTACGATTGCGGAAGCTCAGGACAAGCACTCTACACCCGCTATTTCACTGAATACGGTGAGCGCATGGACCTCGTCTACGAGTTGTTATGCGACGAAGCTCATCCCAGCTACGGCTACTTCATTGCGCAAGATGAAACGGTATGGCCCGAACGCTGGTCGTCGTTGGGTGATAGCCGAATCCATACTTGTTACACCGGGATCGGTGGGTACTTCATCAAGGGCTTTGGCGGAATTCGCCCGGATCCTGAAAGACCCGGGATGCGTCACTTCCTTATCAAGCCCACGCCCGTCGGCGATTTGACATTTGCCAAAACGAAGTTTCTGTCCGGCTATGGCAGGATCACGGTGAACTGGACTCGTACCAAGTCTTCAGCCAACTACTGCATTGAAATTCCGGTTAATTGCTCCGCCAAAGTTTACATCCCCGCCGTCAGCAAGGCGCACGTGCGAGAAGGTGATATCCTCGCGGAACAAGCCGAAGGCGTCCTCTTTTGCGGCGAGGAACTGAGCGACGCGGTCGGGAACTATGTGATCTATGAGGTCGGTTCCGGAACGTACGAGTTTTCCGTCTCCGCGGTTCCTGACACGACATATCCCGAACCTATTGAACGGCCTGCAAATCTCGCGACGATTGCCCGCATGAGTGCGTCGAGCATGCATGTAGAGAGTGAAAAGCTCCCCTTTCATGAGGCGTTCAAAAGCAATGACGAAAATCCGGAAACTGCGTGGGAGGCCGCGTCCGATCATCCGCAATGGTTGGAGGCTGATTGGATTAAGCCGCAAACATTCAATCGTGTTCAGATCAATGAGGTTGGCAACCACATCACAAACTATCGCGTTCAGGCCTGGAAAGAAGATCAATGGCACGATCTTGCATCAGGCGACTCCTGCGGGAATGGCAAGCAGCATGTTTTTGAACCAGTCACGACCAGCAGACTTCGCCTTCAGATTGAATCGTGCTCGGGGCCGCCGGAGATTTCCGAACTGAAAATTGACAGTGATCAGTAAACATCTTCGGCCACTCGAAACGAGCAGCCAAACAAACATGAAACCTACCACATTGATTATTCCACAATCGAATCACTCCCGATGATAACAAGATCCACTCTACCCATTCGCCTCGTCGACACGCCAGTTCGCGGTATCAGTCTGCGTCTTAGTCTCTTTGTTTTATCAACTCTGACTGCCTTCTTAGGAATTGTGTCTCCAACGTTAGCGCAAGTGACGTACCCGTTCGAGATACCTTCTGAGTTACACGCAACTTTGTCGGTCGACACTAGGCAAACGCGGAAGGTTAACAACATGTTGTTGGGACTCAACTGCAATTGGCCGGAGAATTTGTACGGCAAAATTGGGTACAACCATCCCGACGCTCAAAAACTCATCAGTACGATGAATCCTTCGTCGCTGCGATTTCCGCATGGAGTCTGGGCCAATTTCTATGACTGGGAAAGCGATGGCCGTCGGATCACGGATGATTATGTGACGCCCTACGATTCGTCTGTGAAAAACCACCCCGAGTTGAAATACGGATTTGAGGGCTTTCATAAGCTGCATCAGCAATTGGGCTTCGATGTCGTGTTAACGTTCAACGTGAACTACGACAGCCCAGAGAAAGCGGTCAGGCGACTGGAAGATCGTCGCGACAAGGGATTCGACGTGAGATGGGTCGAACTGGGTAACGAGCCATTCTGGAAAACGCAGCGCAGTCGTGCGATCGAGGACGTAGACAAGTATATCAAGGTTTCCAAAGCACACGCCGCCGCACTCAAAGCAGCATCGCCCAATCTGTTGGTTTCCATTCCAGTCCACTGGCGGACGGCGGAATCCAACCCTTGGAATATGGCGGTCAAAGATCATCACTACTATGACGCGATCACGCTTCACAAACACATGGGATTCGAGAATTCCGCTGATGGAGCCGCACGAACACTAGGTGCTCGTGAGCACATGGTCCAGACGGGACAGACGTTACGCAAAGTTTTCCCCGGGTTGCCGATCTGGGTGACAGAGTGGTCGGTCAGTTGTGGTGACAACGCCTTAAGTGTCCTCGCGATGGCAGATGTCTACCTTGGATTCTTCGAGAATCCAGAACTCTTTGCGATCGCGAGCTACTTCCAGATCAATGCCAGTCATAAGCTGATCGAGTATGAGCGTGCGACCGGCACGCATTCCCGAACCAGTTATGGGGCGGCATATGAAGTCGTTCGGCGAGTGTTTGAGGGGAGTGAGATTTGCAAGACCAGCATGGAATCATCCACGATTGCCGATGGGATTGATGCAGTTACCGCTTCCGCCGTTGTCAAAGACGGCATCGTGACCTTGTTCGCGATCAACAAGACACCGCAAGTCGTTCCCTTTGACGTTGTCGTCGACGGCGTCGCCGATCTTCGACCCACAAAACATCAGGCACAGAAATTCGACTCAATCGATGCCATGAAAACATACGCGATGAGTGATGAGGTCTTGGACGACATTGAGATCGACGGGCGACAGATATTGCTGCCTCCATTGTCGATCAACTGCATTAAAGTCTCATCGGATCGAGAAGCACTATGATTTCCAGCACACTGTTCGCGTTTCTCCAGATTCTAATGAATGTACCGAACGCTTCTGCAAAACGTTTCGGCTTGGGACACCTCCATAATAGGCATAGCCGACTGAGGTTGACGCACGCACTCACTCGTTTTCGGTCACTAACCGCAGCATTCGCGGTGATTCTGACCTCGCAAGCGTTTGCAGAGCCTCAGAACATCCAGACGGCAGATGACATCAAAAACGTTTTGGTTTTCTATATTGATGACCTCCGTCCGGAGCTTGGTTGCTACGGGGTAAACTCGATTCAAAGTCCGTCGATCGATACATTGGCATCCGAAGGGGTGTTGTACGAACGGGCTTATTGCCAGCAAGCTCTTTGCGCACCGTCTCGCATCAGCATGATGAGCGGACAGTATCCGGATCACACCGGAATCGTTGATCTGTTCACTCCGCTTCGCAAGGTGAACAAGACCGCGATGACGTTGCCACTCTACTTCCAGCAGCGTGGTTACGTGACCGCGTCATTTGGAAAGGTGTACCACCACCTGCGTGATGACAAAACGTCTTGGTCGGAAATCCCGGAACCACCCAGCGAAAAGTATGCCGATCCCGAGACGTTGGCGGCGATCGCGCGGCGTGTTGAAGACGCCAAAGAACAAAAACTGGATGTCAATCAAACCCGTCTTGCAGCTAAGGGGCCACCGACGGAATGTTTTGTCACAGAGGATGAAGGTTATCGTGATGGCATCGTTGCCAATCAAGCGATCGCTTCCTTGCAAGAGAATAAAGACAAGCCATTTTTCATGTGTGTCGGTTTCGCCAAACCACACCTGCCGTTCGCGGCCCCCAAACGCTACTGGGATCTTTATGAGCCAGACCAGTTCACCGTGCCCAGTCGTCAGCGTCCCGAAGGATCGCCGGATCTCGCTTTCACCATCTGGGGTGAACTACGCGGTTATCAAGGAATTCCGCAGGAAGGGGAACTGTCTGACGAGATGACTCGCGAGCTGATGCATGGCTACGCGGCGTCGGTGAGCTTTGCGGACGCACAAGTCGGCAAAGTGATGGCGGAACTCGATCGGCTCGGTCTTCGTGATAACACGATCGTCGTTCTGTGGGGAGATCACGGCTACAAACTAGGTGACTACGGGCTGTGGTGCAAACACACGAACTTCGAGCTGGACGCACACGTGCCGCTGATCATTTCTGCGCCGGGCCACGCGCGTGGTCGACGCACCAAAGCCTTGGTGGAAATGATCGACATCTTCCCCACGGTGGCGTCAATGACCGGTGGTGAAGTCCCCGAGTCTTGCGACGGTGAAAGTCTGCAGCCGTTGTTGCAAAATCCGAATCAGGATTTCAAGCCATTCGCTCTGACCCAGTACCCACGTGGCTCGACAATGGGATACAGCATGCGAAACGATCGCTATCGATACACCGAATGGATCCAGGCCGGCACGAAACGCGTGGTCGCGCGGGAACTCTACGACCATCAGCACACTAGCACGCCAGACAAGAATCTCGCGGGCTCCCCTGATCAGAGCGAACGCATCTCACGTCTCTCAGTACAACTCGACGCAGCGCGACGAATCGAGAACACCAACGTCAATATGAAGAAATAGGCCCCCACCGTGCAGTACTTCAATCTAATAAGAGTTTCGCTCGCTGTGTTATCGCTTTGGATCAGCACCGCTTTCGTTGACGCCGCCGATAGACAGCCGGACTCGCTTAACGTCGGTGAGAACTTTGTCGATCCAATCGGCTTTTACGACCCTTCGCCAGTATTCTCATGGAAACTGCCTGTCGACGCGGGCGTCAAAGCACAATCTGCATATCGAATCGTCGTGCACCCGCGATCCGCGTCCGGTGAAGACGCCGAGCCCATTTGGGATTCCGGCAAAGTGGAGTCGGATCAATCGGTGTGGGTGAAATACGAAGGTCCCGCATTTCAATCACGGCAACAAATCGTGTGGCGAGTCAAGTTCTGGGACGACCAAGATCGGGAGTCCAAGTGGAGCGAGGAAGCCACGGTCGAAATGGGATTGCTCGGACAGGATGACTGGGACGCTCAATGGATCGAGCTGGATCGCGGAAGTCGCAAGCCCGACGATGTGAAGATCTTCAAGGCGGAGTTTGGCAATCGCACCGCAGGGGGCGCAAAGGTTAGAGATGTCACCGAGAACGTCCGAAGGGCAATCCAACGAGGTTCAACGCCGATCCGAGTTGTTCCCGCCCGACTCGGCGGCGACCCGGCCCCCGGAGACGACAAATCTCTGTGGGTCGACTACGAAATCAATAGCGTTCGCAAGCAAAAGGAATTGGCCGAAAACCGCGCGTTTGATCCATACCCCCAAATCAAAGCTCACCCAGCGTACTACTTGCGTCGAGAATTCGAATCACCAAAGCAGATTGTTCGAGCTCGCTTGTATGCGTCGGCTCTGGGGATCTATGAATTCCGAATCAATGGCAAGCGAGTCGGCAACGACATGCTGTCGCCGGGATACACGATGTATGCCAAACGCGTTGAGTCGTTGACTTACGATGTGACCGATTTGGTCAACGACGGCGAGAACGCGATCGGCGCGTTGCTAGGCGAAGGCTGGTATGCGGGCAAGTTGTTACTGCGTAAACGCAGCGAATTAACCGGGTTGACGCCGAAACTGCTGGCGCAGTTGGAGCTCACCTACGCAGACGGCAGCGTCGAAAAGATCGTGACCGACGACAGTTGGCGGGCAACCGATCAAGGGCCGATTCGAGCCGGGGGGTTCTATCACGGGGAGGACTACGACGCCTCGAAGACACTCGGCCGATGGACCGAGGTCGGTTTCGACGATACGGATTGGAAGCCGGTGAAGCCGACTGGATTGGGCACCAATCCGTTGGTGGTTCCCAAGCGGTTGCCGCCCGTTCAAATCATGAAAAAACTGCAAGCGGTTGCGCTGACCCAGCCGGAACCGGGCAAGTACGTCTTCGACTTCGGCCAAAACCAAGTTGGCGTGCCGACTATCACGATGCCGGTGACGAAAGGCGAAACAGTCCAGATTCGATTCGCTGAAATGCTTCAGCAGGATGGGACGCTTTACACAACGAACTATCGCTCCGCTCGATCGCAAGCCACTTACGTCGCAGCCGAGACCGGGACGATCACCTATCAACCGTCACTGTCGTTCTTTGGTTATCGCTACGTTGAATTGAGTGGTCTGGCCAAGGGTGACGAGCTGACAACCGATGCAGTTGTCGCCAACGTGATTCATACCGACTTTTCATCCAAGGGTAGCTTCACGTCCTCGCATGACAAGCTGAACCAACTGCAAAGCAATATCCGCTGGGGCCAAATCAGCAATTTCCTCGATATTCCCACTGATTGCCCGCAGCGTGACGAACGGTTGGGTTGGACGGGTGACGCTCAGGCATTTTTGCCAACGTCGTTCTTCAACTACGACGTGTATTCGTTTTGGGCTCGGTGGTTGCAAAGCGTACGAGATGAACAGACCGACGACGGCGAGATCCCGCATACTGTTCCCGCGACTAACTTTGGATACTCCAGCCCAGGCTGGGCAGATGTGGTCGTGACGGCTCCTTGGGAAGTCTACGAACGAACCGGCGACATCCGGATTCTGGAAGACAACTATGAGGCGATGAAGAAATGGGTGAGCGTCTACGAGAGTCGTTCCAATGACTTGATTCCCACGTTGACGGGATTCGGTGATTGGTTGCAGCCCTATGCGAAACTGGATCGCAAAGGTGACACCGCACAAGATCTGATCGCGACAGCGTACTTCGGTCGTGACGCAAGAATTCTGCACTGGACCGCGATGGCGCTCGGCAAGTCGGATGACGCGGAACGATATCGCAAGTTGCACGCTGACATTCGATCCGCGTTCACAGCGGAATATTTTCCTAACGGTGAGGCGACTTCGGGCGCGCAGACACAAACGGCGTGCCTGATGGGGTTGGGCTACGACTTGGTCGATCCCGAACAACGCCCGGCGGTTAAACATTTGCTGTTAGAAAAATTTGAGGAAGCAGGCCGGCATCTGCAAACCGGATTTCTTGGCACACCATTGCTTGCCCCCGTTTTCGACGAAATCGGACACGCGGAGATTTGTTTTGAGTTGTTGTTCAAGGAAAGCTATCCGTCGTGGTTTTTTTCGATCAACCAAGGCGCGACCACGATGTGGGAACGATGGAATAGTTACAGCCGCGCTGACGGGTTCGGGGATGCGAGCATGAACTCGTACAACCACTATGCCTACGGTGCGATCGGCCAGTTCATGTATGAACGCGTGGCGGGGTTAGCGCCCGATCCGGAGCATCCCGGTTACAAACATTTCTTCGTCCGTCCGTTGATAGGCGGGCCGCTCACGTCAGCACGTGCTGAACTCGAAACCAACTACGGAAAAGCCATTAGTGGTTGGCAATTACGTGATGGCAAACTCAAGATGGAGGTCGTCGTCCCCCCAAACACAACGGCAACCGTCGAGTTCCCCAATGGGCAACCAAGTCAAACGCTGGATGCGGGGACACACGCATTCGAAATAAACCTTTAAACATCAAGTGGATCAAACCAACTCGTTCGCCTGACGTTAGGACGGGGAAGACGAGGCAGCGACTGGACGCCCTCCCCGCGCTCGGCTCGACCCTTCCCGAGGGAGGGTGAGTTTACGATTTAACTTTAGCTTGCACCGAACCTCGATGTGACGCAGCAACACACAACACTTAGACGATTATTAGCTTGAACATGACAGCAAGAATTCACATCCTCCTGCTCTTGATGATGACTGCCGCGTTACCGGAAAACGGAATCGCCGGTGTCGTTGGCTTGAAGTGTGATCATCGCGTCACGCCGCTGGCGGTTGATCACGACGAACCACTTTTGTCGTGGCGGTTGGATGACGTACGCAAAGACATTTCGCAGACCGCGTATCAGATTCAGGCGGCGACCTCACTCGGCAAGTTGACTCAGCCTGACCTTTGGGATACTGGTTGGGTCCAAGACGTGCGATCACACGCGATTGCCTATGAAGGAAAGCCTCCCGCTGCAAAGCGACGCGTTTACTGGCGTGTCCGCATCAAAGATGACCGCGGCGAGAACCTTCCCTGGTCCGAGACCTCATGGTTTGATGCCGGGTTGCTAAGGGATCAAGATTGGCAGGGTGCGACCTGGATTTCCTGTGATCGTGAGCAACAAGACGAATACGGTCCCGCCGATGTGATGGGCGACTGGATCGCGGCGTCGATGAATGCGAGCGAAGCAGACACGATCACCTATCGACACAGCTTCACGCTCCCCAACAAAAAGGTTGTCTACGCCGGAACGTGGTGGAGTCATGTCGACGAGGGTGCAATCTCGGTTCTGGTCAACGAAACCAAGGGACTCAGCGGCCCGGAAGGCCCACCGACGGTCCACTACAAGGACTTAGGCTTTCAAATGAAGGCCGACAACACGATCGTCGTCACTCTGACGGGTGCTAAAAGATCGACTCCGATCAGTTTCGGCATGCGGGTCGTATTCGCCGACGGCAGCGAACAGATCATCGGTACAAGCGGTGACTGGGTTGTCGAGATCGATGGTGAGAGCACGCGGGCAAAGGTGGTTTGCAAGCACGGCGAACGCCCACTGGGGCAAGCCAAGATTTCGCCTCACGCTCCACTGGCGGCCACGTGGTACAAGAAGGACTTCACCGTCAGCAAGGAGATTGTCGCTGCAAAGCTGTATGTGTGCGGCCTCGGCTATCACGAACCATATCTCAACGGAAGTAAGGTCGGCGATCATGTTCTCGATCCGGGCCAGACGGACTACGAACAGTTTGCTCACTATCAAACTTTCGACATCACCGATCAGGTCAAAGCGGGCGACAACGCAATTGCCGTTTTGCTGGGCGATGGTTGGTACAACAACACTCGCATGTTTTCGCACGCGCGTTTTCGCTACGGAAAGCCGGGTCTGCGTGCGTACATCGATATCCGCTACACCGATGGCACCCACCAACAGGTGATCTCGGATGGTAGCTGGCATTGGAAAGAGTCGGGGCTCACCGAATCGAGCGTTTTCCGTGGCGACTACATCGACTATCGCAAATGGCACGAAGAATGGAAGACGCCCGGAACGCCTGATGGTTGGCAACCGGTCCAGAAAGTCAAGCCATTGTCACCCAAATTGGTTGCACAGGACTTTCCTCCCATCCGCATCGTACGTGAAATCGATCCCGTTAAAACATGGCAAGTTGGCGAAAAAACTTGGGTTGTCGACTTAGGACAAAACATCAGCGGAGGAATCGGTCTGCAATTCAATGAACCGTCCGGCACAGTGATTCGCTTGCGTTGCAGCGAGATGCTCGCGGAAGACAACACACACCTCGACAACGTGCCCAAGTCGCATTGGAATTGTCATGCCGCACCCCAGCACCACCGCATTATCGCGGATGGCAAGCCGCATCAGTGGCGTCCCTATTTCAGTTACCACGGTTTTCGTTACGCTGAGATGACGGGACTCAGCCAACCGCCATCGCCGGGACAAATCAAAGGGTTGGTGGTTCACACGGACACGCCCGTGATCGCCACCTTCTCATCATCGGATCCGTTGCTCGATCGGATCTTTCAGATGGGCGTTCAAACGCACCTCAACAACATGCATTCCATTCTGGAAGATTGTCCCCATCGTGAGAAGTGCTTGTGGGGCGGTGATCTGCACTCGTCATGGGCAACAGGACTTTACACGCTCGATTCGGGCTCTTTTTACCGGCAACAGGCCCGACTGTTTTACACGCCTCCGATGGATCCACTGGGAATCCCTGGCCGGATCGGTGTTGGAAAACGTTCCACCAGGAAAACGCTTGACTTCACTTGGTCGGTATCGCCGCTGTTCACCGCTTGGCATCACTACCAACTCAGCGGTGATCTAGGCTCGGCAAAAGATCACTATCAGGAAATGCGTGACTTCCCGCGTTTCTTTGAAGAAAATTCCCCTCAGTTGATCCCGCACATCTACCGCTACGGGGATCACGCTCCGCCAATCGGGATCGATCGAACGCCAGCCGATCCCCAGCTTATCGCGGCGCTGAATTTCTACGCAGCGGCGGATCGCTTTGCCGATCTCGCGGCAGCACTTGGGAATACAAAGGACGCCAATTGGAGTCGTGATCTCGCCAAACGCATCGCGAAATCAGTTGTCAACAGATACTACGACGAGGAACAAAACACGTTCGGCAATGGAACTCACGACAGTCTTGCGTTGTCGTTCGGCATTGTGGATGCCTCGAAACGTCCGGCGTTGGCAGCATCGCTTGAGAAGGTTTACCGAGAGAACGGCAAGCAGTTTGACGGCGGATTCATGTCATACAACATTTATCCGGAATTGACTAAGTCTGGCAACGTTGACTTAGCGCTCGAGATGCTTCGCAATCCAAGTTATCCGGGCATCGCGCAGAGTATCCGTGACTACGACGCGACAACGATCTTTGAAAGGTTTCGCAACGACTCTCGCAGTCGTCAGTTGGTGCAGTCGTTAGACCATCACGCAATGAATCACCCCTCGGCATGGTTGCTCAACGACATCGCCGGCATCCAATCGCATCCGGAGCATCCTGGAATGCGACAGTTGTTGCTCGCTCCGCACATTCCCACCGATTTGGATCATGCCAGTGGAACGCTTCGGACTTCCTACGGAACCGTCAAAAGCAGGTGGGAAAAGAAAGGCAGTTCGGTCACCTGGCAGATTGAGATTCCACCCAACTGTGTCGCGGAGACACGTCTGCCTGATCCAATCGCAAATCTTCGCTTCAACGGAGAAGCGGTCGGTGACGCCCAAAGCTTCAATCTAAAAGCTGGCCAGCATGAATTGGAATGGATAGCGTCCAAACCCGTCACGCATTCCGAAGGGACGGGGTCGAACGCGGAAGCACCGGCAGGATTCGTTAGTGTGTTCAATGGCACGAATTTGGACGACTGGAAAGGCGGCGACGAATGGACCGTAGAAGACGGTGCGTTGACGGGCGTCGCCGACGGAACGTTGACCGCGAACCGCTTCATCGTCTGGCAGGGTCAACCGTTAAAGAATTTCGAATTACAAGTCATGGTTCGTGTGAGTGAAGCGGGCAACAGCGGACTGCAGTATCGAGGCAAGGTTCGGCCCGACCTCGGGCCACATCGGGTTTCTGGCTACCAGTGCGATATCGTAGCGAAGCAACCCGCGTACAACGGAATGCTCTACGAAGAGCAGGGGCGTCGCATTCTTGCGCGACAGGGCAAGACGGTTGTGATCGACACCGAGGGGCAGCCATGGATTACTCAATCAAAGCCCGTTGTCAGTTTTGCACCCGACCAATGGCACCAGTATCGAATCCTTGCCGAAGGCAACCATCTACGTCACTGGATCGACGACCAGAAGACAGTGGATGTAATTGATCTCGATGAATCGGGACGTGCGTTGGAAGGAGCCTTGGCGGTGCAGGTCCATGTCGGGCCGCCGATGAAGATTCAATTCAAAGAGTTCTATCTTAAACGTTTGCCCGATGATCTTCCGCTTATCAAGCGTGAAAGCTCAAAGATCCCGGATGACGCGATACAAGTGAAACCGCAAGGGCGGCTGCCCGCAAACTGGAAACCCGTCACGTATGCCCAACGTGCCAAACTTAAGAAGCACCAAGAAATGTTGAATCGAAATCAAACGAAACCGTGATGGAATTCTTATCCGTATAGTCGTCAGACGAAGGCGTGCATGAAGGTCAAAAAGTACTCCTACCGCTAACGATTGAACGATTGCATCCTAATCGCACCAATTAAGTCACCACATTCACCCATCCAAAATCAATGCCCCCCACCACGCCAAAGATTTACGTATTCTTCCTCGTGATCGCTTTTTTGGGCATCACGCGGTCGGATGATGCGCGGCCACAGGACGTTGAAAAAGCAGGGAGTTCGTCTCTTCATGATTCGAGCCAGTTCGCAGACATCGAACCGACCGAACTGAAGTGCGAATACCTGACCGATCCGCAAGGTATCGATATGCCTGATCCGCGTTTCTTCTGGCAGGTCACTTCAGAAAAAAACGATGTCGTCCAAACCGCTTATCAATTAATCGTGGCGTCCAGTGAATCCTTGATCGCAGAAAACAAAGGCAATGTCTTTGATTCTGGCAAGGCTCAGCACGACGGCAGCGTCCACATCGCATACCACGGAAAACCTCTGTCATCCGCCACGGATTACTACTGGAAAGTTCGCGTTTGGGGCCGAGACGACAAACCATCAAAATGGAGCCAAATGGCCAAGTTTGCTACGGGACTGCTAATCGATGGTGATTGGACGGATTCTCAGTGGATCGCTTGGAAAGAACACGACACTTGGCAAGATGCGTGGTGGAAGCGTAAAGAGGTCGAATTGAAATGCCAGGAATTCTATCTTCCTTCGTACTTCGGTGCCCGAATGAATATGTTCGAGCGTATGTATTTTCATGGCGATAACCGATACGATCCCGCGCCGCTGCTGCGCAAAACATTCGCCGCGAAGAAACCGATCGCTAGTGCCAAGGTCTTCATTTGCGGCCTGGGGTATCATGAATTGTTCCTCAATGGATCCCGCGTCAGCGACCATGTGCTGGATCCCGGTTGGACCCAGTACAACCGAACGGTACTGTATGTCGCGCACGATGTAACCGACCTGGTTCGCGACGGTGACAATGCGATCGGAGTGATGCTGGGACGCGGCAACTATGGGATGCTCGCTCTGGATCACTGGGGCTTCTACAAGAAGGGCGGCTACATTGGCCAACCGAAGCTGAAGTGCCTGATCAAGATTGACTATGAAGATGGGACGACGGACAACGTGGTCAGCGACCTGAGTTGGAAAGTCACCGGCGGTCCCATTCAATACGATTGCCCCCACATGGGCGAAGTGTACGACGCAACGAAGGAAATTCCTGGTTGGAATACACCCGAATTTGATGACGCCGGTTGGGACTCGGTACATTCGGCTCCTGCGCCCGAAGGTGACTTGAAATCGCAACTCTGTGAGCCGATCCGTGTGGTGAAAACGTTTCGGCCCGTCGGCGTTAAACCAGGCGGTCGAGGAAGTTTCCTCGTTGATGCCGGCACCAACTTGGCGGGCTGGCTGCGCGTCAAGGTAGATGCCCCCAAAGGTACCCCCATCACCATTTACTACGGTGAAGACTCGGATCCACTCACACACAGCCAGCCCGGCGGTTACCAGCAAAATGCTTACGTTGCCAAAGGCGAACCGGGTGAAGTTGTTGAATGTCACTTTTCATATAAAGGGTTTCGCTATGCGTTGATCAAGGGACACGACAAGCCCTTGACCGCCGATGATGTCGAGGTCTGCCAAGTCAACTCGGACGTGACCGATGTGTCGACATTCCAAACGTCCGATGCGATGCTGAACCAACTGCACATGATTTGCCGTCGCTCGTTGACATCCAATCTGCATAGCATCCCCACCGACTGCCCGCACCGTGAAAAGAATGGTTGGATGGGTGATGCTACTACCGGCATGGAATACGGGATGGCCAATTATGACTTGGCCGCTTTGATGACCAAGTTTGTCGGCGACATGCTCGATACCCAGGATGACGAAGGCAGCATGGCTGCGATCGCGCCTTGCAACAGCAACGCTCGCAAGCGTGGCCGTTCGCCGCTGTGGTCAGCCGCCTGTGTTCATGTCTCTTGGTACATGTATCAAACTTACGGTGATACCCGAATCTTCGAGCGCAATTGGGACAGGCTTTCACTTTTTACCGAAGGCGTGTGGAAACACAACGGTGTGCCGGGACAACGGGGCATCTTCAAAGACGGTTACGGCGACTGGACGTCACCGCATGGCAATAAAGGCGAAGAGGGTGTGGAAGTCTACGCCACCATGAACTTCTTTCTGGTGCTACAGCGGATGGCGCACATGGCGGAGGTTCTGGGCAAGATGGAGGACGCTATGGATTTCAAGTCGCAAGCCGAAGAAGTTCGCCAGGCACTCTACACGCACTGTTTTGATGCCAATCAAACCGTTTTCACAGGCACAAAACCGTCAGGGTATCGTCAGGGCCCCAACGCGATGGCACTGTATTGCCGCATCGCCAAGCCAGAACACTGCGAAGCAGTCTTGAAGCGGTTGATTCAGGACATCACGGTTGATCGCGACCTGCATGTCTATGGAGGCATCTTCACGGGTCAAGCTGCGTGGGAAGTCATGCCACAATCCGGGCATGCCGAGCTCGCTCATGATGTGCTTTCCACCGATACCTTTCCGGGGTACGGCAAGATGTTGGCGAATGACGCTACGACAGTATGGGAACACTGGACCGGCGGCGGTTCCCGCATCCATCACTTCTTGGGCTACGTCGACAACTACCTGACGCGATACATCGCTGGGATTCGCTGCGATCTGACAAAGCCGGGATTCAAGAACATCCTTTTCGAACCGCAATTCATCAGCCAGGTGGATGATGCCGAGTACCACTTCGATTCGATCCAGGGCCCGACAAGCATTCGCTGGCAGCGGATCGGCGATGATAACTACGCGATCGAACTGATCATCCCAGCAAACTGCACCGGTGAATTCGTGTTAGCGGCGGAATCCATCAAGTCCATCATGCTTAACGGCCAAGCACATGACCTCGATGGATATCAACCACACCCGCTAAATCGAACCGCGGTGGTTCAAAAGAAGCAGTCCATTCGCCTGCCTTCAGGAAGGCATCAAATAACTCTAGCAACCTATTCAACAGCACTATGACATTCACCGCTCGGCTCACATCACACCAATTACCGTTGATTCGGCAGGCCCTCAGTATTGCATTTTTGCTGGTCGCGTTGGCAGGAATTAGCACCGCAGAACAGTCGGTTGCGACAGGTACTGCGATCACTCCGCCGCCTGGTGGGCACGATCTCACGACGTTCGGCCCCGAGAAACCGATCGATTTTCAATCGCAGCATGTGGAAGCAAACGGCAAGTGGATCTCGGTCGAAGAGATGCCGTTCGCCAATGCTTACAGTATCGAATCAGACACGCGTTTCAGCGACCCCGAAAACATGCGAGTACGGGTTCCAGTTCACGGAACGGTTAGCAAGGGCGACGTCGTGCTGATTTCATTTTGGATGCGACGTCCTGGTGCCGGCGGCCAACCCAACAACGCCTACCTTTTCGTTGATGCAAAGCCGGAATCAACATCCTATCAATACAACTTGTCTGCGTACAAAGAGTGGGTACAGCACGTTCGTTCGTTTGTGGCAACAGGTGATTTTGATTCGTCCGAAGCTTGCCTGCGATTCAATTTGGGCGAAGCTGGCCCAAGGGTGCAGATCGCCGATTTGCGGCTGATTAACTACGGATCTGCGTACGACATCGGCACGCTACCCCGGTCAACGATCATGTACGATGGCCGCCAGGAAGATGCCCAGTGGCGAAAAGAAGCACTCGCGCGGATCGAGAAAATCCGCAAGGGTGATCTCGCCATCACGGTTGTTGATTCCGAGGGGCAACCTATTTCGGACGCAAGCGTTCATGTCGCGATGCAGAAGCATGCGTTCGGGTTCGGAAACACGATCAACTCTGAGGTAATCGGGGCAGCCAAAGAGGACTTCCCGGTCAATCCTAAGAAAAAGATTATCGTCACCTGGGATGAAGCTCTAAAGTACCGCGAGGTTGTTAAGAGATATTTTGATCGGGTAACCTTTGAATCGGAACTGCGGCCTCACGTATGGAAAGGGCTCAAGGGAGATAACGCGGGGGCACGTCGAAAACGCCGAATCTTTTTCGAAGAATCTCTTCCTTGGTTGCGTAGTAACAACATCAACGTGCGAGGACACTACGTTGCTTGGGCTCCGATGGATTTTAATTCAATCGAAAAGGAATTCGTCGGTGATCCGAAGGCTCATCGCGAGTGGCTCTGGGCGCACATGAATGACGTGCTACCTGCAACCAGCGAGTTTGTCACCGAGTGGGACACCATCAATCACATCATCGGCTGGGGAAAACACACCTACGAAAAAGAGTATGGCAGCCCCAAAATCTACGCGGAGATCATGGCCGAAGCTCGTCGCCTCGCACCGAACGCGACCCACGCGATCAATGAGGGCAAGATCCTTCCGGACGGTTACAAACGCGAACCATACAAAGAGATCATTCGCTATCTCAACGAACAAGGCCAGCCGGCTGATATCGTGGGCTTCATGGCTCACTTCGGGTTGGCCTCGCTGACTCCTCCCGAAGAGTTGCTGAAAGTCTATGACGAATTTGGCGAGATCGCGCCAAAGCTACAACTCAGTGAATTCGATGTGGACGCCGGTGACGACGAAGCGTTGCAGGCGGACTATTTCCGCGATGTGATGATTGCCTCATTTAGCCATCCAAACTTTGTGGCAATCGTGCAGTGGGGATTCTGGGAAAAAATGCATTGGAAACCCGCCGCGGCGCTGTGGCGTGCAGATTGGACAATCAAGCCCGCGGGGGAGGTGTTTGTCGACCTGGTCGCCAACCAGTGGTGGACCGACGAAGTGACTCACACCGACGACGATGGCAACAGTCAGCAACGCGGTTTCTTGGGCGACTATCAAATCACCGTCACGAACGACGGAGTGACCAGAACAGTGGACGCGACGGTTACCACCGACGGAACCGAATTGCGAGTGCAACTACCCAAACCAAAGGCTGCCGCCCACATCCTTGCGAAATGATCATAAGTACCATCGCCGGATGACTTGGAAGGACAGAGATTTGTTTTCCTGCAAGAATTCAAAACGAACCGGTAAGTCCGTGGTGATTGAGCGGTTTCAAGCGGGCGACACGATCCGCACCGACCGCCATCGCCTTAGTCTACACACGCGTCCCGGTGGCAAACAAACGCGACGAATGCTCTACGACCACCAACGCGATCCCGATGAGAATGTGAACGTTTCGGAAAAGCTCGAACAAACTAAAATCGTCAATACGCTGACGACGGAATTACACAAACGCATGGGCGAGTATAGTGTTTGCCACCGTTCACGATGTTTGGGAACTGATCGAAAATGATGTGGCCGGTGAACAACAGAAACGATGCTTTTCAAGATCATCTACAACCAGGGAACAAAAATGAAACTGTTAACGAGGCAAAACGCAATGAGCATTCGATTGTTGATTCCAGTGACACTGGTTTGCTTGGCTTGCGTGAGTGACGATGCCGTTGGGCAGGAACTCGATCCGCAACAACAAGAATGGGCAAAACTGTATTCCAAGCAACCAAACGCGCCCAAACCCGAAGAGATGTTGCTCAACACTGACGGCGAGCCTGATTTGTCAGAAGGTTTCACGCCTCTATTCAACGGCACCGATTTGACCGGATGGATTGCGAAAGGAGGAACCTGCACATTCGAAGTCAAAGAAGGCCTGATCATTGGAACGTGCGTGCCGGGATCCAACAGCACGTATCTCTGCACTGAAAGATCGGACTACAAGAACTTCATCTTTACTTGCGACCTGAAGATGGAAGTCGATGGGAACACGGGCGTCCAGTTTCGGTCGAAATCGAAACCGGGAGAAACGCCAGGGGCAACTTCAGAGACCGTGTACGGACCTCAAGTTGAAATTGAAGGACAGGGTAAGAACGGCCGACACTGGTCCGGCGGTATCTATGGACAAAGCTGCGGCGGATACTTCTACCCGTTGTGGTTGAAAGAACATAAAAAAGCTCGGGCAGCCGAAGACGCCACGGGATGGAATCGTGTGACGATATCCGCCCAAGGTGACGTGGTCAAAACTTGGCTCAACGGTGTTCCGTGTGCGCACTGGGTGGGTGACGAGACCTATGCCGACGGATTCTTTGCACTGCAGGTTCACAAGGGGAAAGCCGGGACGATCCTGTTCAGAAATATCCAAGTCAAAGAGTTGGCTGACTGAGCTCGTGTTCTACGTCGCATGCACTCTTTTTGCTGATGTACAAGCGGGGAGAGTGATGAATAAACTGGATCGGTTGGTGATCACTTTGAATGCGATCACCAACACGATCCAATCGAGAACACGAATCTCTCAGCAAAGACATTCCTGCCCCGCTGCCACAACTGAAGTCGTCTCCCCAATTCTCTATCATTGTTTCATTCACTTTGTATGAAGTACCCATACTCATACGATCGATTCGTAACCCATAAAGCCCAAAATGTTTAAACTGACCCATTTTTCTCTGTTGCTCTGTTTCTTTACCGCATTAGTCAATTGCGACCTGCAACCATGCGACGCAGACGAGGGCACCAAGGCGCTGAATCAGATGAACATTCTGCTTCTCTATGCCGACGATTGGCGGCATGACACGCTCGGTGTCGCTGGCAATCCGATCGTCAAAACACCCAACTTGGATCAACTCGCCAGACAAAGTGTTCGATTCACGCACAACTATGTGACAACCGCGATTTGTGGAGTCAGCCGTGCATCGCTTTTCACCGGCCAATGGATGTCGCGGCACGGTAACCGTTCATTCAAGCCGTGGGACACCGCTTGGGATGAGACACTGCCCGGCCTACTTCGTGAGAACGGGTATTTCGTCGGTCATGTTGGCAAGTGGCATAACGGAAGGATTCCCGCTGACCGGTTCGATTTTGCTCGGGCCTATTCTGGAACACACTGGATTGAAGAGGACGACGGATCAAAAATTCATGTGACGCAGAAGAACGAAAACGATGCGATGGAGTTTCTCCGAACTCGACCGGATAACAAGCCTTTCTGTTTGACGGTTGCATTCTTTGCGACGCATGCCGAGGATCACAACCCGCTGCAGTTTTTGCCGCAACCCGAGAGTATGGACTTGTACGAAGACGTCACGATTCCCGTCCCCGTCAACGCCACCCAGGAATCCTTCGAACGTTTGCCTGAGTTCGTGGGGAATGAAAAAAACGAAGGCCGAAACCGATGGCACTGGCGGTTTGACACGCCCGAAAAGTATCAGACGATGATGAAGAACTATTATCGCCTGGCGACGGAGGTCGATTCGACATGCGGTCGGCTAATCGGTGAATTGGAGAAACAGGGGACCCTCGACAACACGCTGGTCATCTTCACCACGGACAATGGGTATTATCACGCCGAACACGGGCTCGCCGACAAGTGGTATCCACACGAGGAAAGTATTCGAGTCCCATTGATCATCCGTGATCCTCGTATGGCGGCCAGCAAGCGGGGCAGCACCAACGACGACATGACGTTAAACGTTGACCTCGCACCGACGATCCTTTCCGCAGTCGGTATCGAGTCGCCAGAGACGATGCAGGGATCTGACATCGGACCGCTCTACCTGTCGGACGAAAAACCGGCGTGGCGTGACGAGTTCTTCTATGAGCATCCGATGCTCAAAAGCACCGAATTCATCCCCGCGTCCGAGGCACTCGTTCGCAAAAATTGGAAGTACATGTACTGGCCCGAGTTCGACCGTGAGCAACTGTTCGACTTAAAGAACGACCCGATCGAGGAACAAGATCTCGTCAGCAATCCTGAGTATGCCGTGAAGTTGAGCGAGATGCGAAAGCGATTCTGGCAGCTGAAAGAGAAGGCAAGGTGAAAGGGTTTTGCAAAACAAACCGATCACTTCTCAAAGCTCGCCAATGGCCCGCCCTTGTGCAGGGGTAGTGTTCGTTTAGCGAGGGCGGGACTTAAATCGGCGTTCATCCCGTTGTGCAAAGGTGGTTTCCGATATCGAAATGCTGTCAGTTCCGCTGGAGGAGAGATGCTGATCCCTCTTGATTTCAGCAAGTCCATGATTTGATGCGGCACAATGTTGTGTGTTGAAACGGCCAACGGACATTTTATGAATCGGCTGGGCTTGGAAGCGTCGTAAGCAGGTATGCAGGTATGCAGGAATCATCTGGCGAAACGTGCCGCGAACTGTAGGCCGGACCGAGGCTTCGCGAGTTCCGGCATTCACTTGCTCAGTCGTGCCGGAACAGCGTCGCTTAGGCTCCTTGGTCCGGCCTACGCCGAACCGATCACGATCAGCGGAATTGTCGTTATACCGAATCACTTCCATGTACCTGCTTAGCAGCATTTTGGCACCAGAAAGGCCGCTGTTATCACTGGCGAAGGTTCTGGCTCGCTT
>NZ_JAMQBK010000080.1 GCF_023701485.1 Aporhodopirellula aestuarii | reverse complement strand
ATGCGAAAATCAACACGCTGCTAGGCGTGCGTCGAAAGCTATTTTGCTTTGAACATCTCATCAGTATCGAGCAACGTCGCGTCGGCAATGGTGATTGAGTATATCGCCATGGCCGCCGTCGCGATCACTTCGAGGATTTGCTCACTGTCTAAGTTTTGGCGACGGAGCCGGGCAAAGTCCTCTTGGTTCAGATTGTGGGGACCGTCAGCACACTTAATCGCAAATTGAATGATTTCACGAATGGGGTTTGGAAGCTCCTCGGTGAGTCCTTTCATCACCGCCCAGATAATGTTGTTTTCCACGCCCAGCATTTGACAACACGCCGTGTGTGCGTCTCGGCAATAACCGCATTCACGATCCACCGCAATTGCCACGAAGATAAGTTCCTTCGTGGATCGAGGCAGCTTCCCCCTCAGCAGAATGTTTTTGGCAAGTTCCCACGTGCCCGTCACCATTCCAGGCGACGTTCCCTGAATCCGAATGAAATTCGGCACTTCAGGAAACCCCATTCCGACTTGGAAGTCACGGAAGGTTTGGCGGACCTCTGGCGGGGCATCGGCCTCTTCGATCAATGGAAAGCGTTGCATCTTGAATACCCTACCGTGTCGAGCAACTTGAATGGGATCGCATGAAGTAGATGTGTTGGGGGAGCGATTCCATATCATAGATCCTAACCGGAAATGGAGGTGCGGTGGCCCGTCCAGGGCGACCGGATCGTCAAAACTTCGGCTTGTCCCGGAAAACGCAGGATCCCAGGAATGATTGGGGGAATTCGCTCTAGCGGTTAAGGCATTGGTGCCGGTCGAACCGTTGGAACGGTGGCTTGCGGTCTGGTGATGCCATTAGCTGGACAGCATCACTTTTTACGTAGCTCGGTCTCTCGAAGCCTCGGTTGAACTACTGCGAGGTTTCAGAATTAGCGGAACGGCGCACTAAATCACCCGGCGTCTTCCGAGACCGAGAATTCCCGTGGTTACTCGCTTCCGGAGCCTCGGAAAGACTCAGCTACGTGAGCGGCGAAAACTCCAATACGTTTGCCAACAACTGGCACTGTCGAGTGAGAGCTTTTTTAAAATCGATATGGGGTGCAGGGCCGGTTCCTACCTGCCAAATTGAGGGCCTTTGGTTGGAAGTGAACCTACGTCGTTTACAAAAATGCTTTCGACTTTGGTGAAGTCTTCTGAATGATCAAAATGATCCCCGACATCTCACAATCCAACTTCTATTACCCATCCGATCCGATTGACATCGAGTGTGGTTGGGATACATGGGCATGCATCGGGGACCTGTCGAGATGCGGTATGTCCCTCAGGATATCGCGACGTTTCGACTCTCTTGTCATCGATGATCGCCCTTGCCTGTGAGCATCGCACTGAAACGCGCGTGACGATCAATGCGATACCGAAACATTTTGTTTTTCGACGGTGGGTCCTCGGATTCAATGTTGAAACGTTTTATCCGTTCAAGAGTTTGGAGGCGGTGCAGATCCCCGCACCGATTTTCCGCGGCTGAACTGTCGATCGCAATTCATCACTCTCCTCGCTACATGCGTTACAGCGAGTTACGCGTTGCAATCAAACTCGCCGTTGGTGTTGCGATCTCTCGTGGGTATCAAACGGTTGGCATTGAATTTGGGCAGGGTTGATCGTGAATGCAGGCTTTGGCTGATGCCGCGTGTACAAATGGTGACAAAGATGCTTGTAAAGCATCTGCGTCACATGATCGATCCACGTGACTAGCTGTACTGTGTTTGATCGTGTCGCATCACATTGGCAGGATTGCGTGCTTGCGAAGAACGTTTGTTCAGTTTCGCGGAGTAAAGCAGCCCCGCAACACCTCGTTGACAGTGCAAGCGAATGGTTAACAGTGATGGAATGCCGTCGTAGTGAAAATGTGTGTATGCGTTCACGAGTTCACATCTTGTACAGCATCTTGAATTCAGAAGTTGCAATGCGGTGTGTGTCCCTGTATTGCGAATAGGGGGGCAGGCGTGTTTGTGAGGTCTAGGGATTTCGCCGGACGGATAGCGGTCCATTCTATTTGACGTTCTCAGATTCGGTGTCGACCGCATGCGAATTGAGCAAGTCCGCGTTAAAAATGAGCAGGCGGGGCTGACAGACTTAGCATCTCGCGTGAGCAGATAGCGTTGTGCGCAAAATGCAGGATTTGTAACCAGATATAGACTAGCCCTTCGGTTGCGACGTTTGGACGCGATGCCAATCGCTAGCGACACGTTAAGGCACGTTGGTTACCGCAGAAACATGGGATGCGAACCGGGTGACTGAGGTTCTGATTGTTTGATGGGCAGGAGTGGTCCACGCGTTGCTTTCGGTCGTTCCTCGATGACGCAACCGTTCTTGAATCATCTCATCAAGCTCACCGCTACATGACATCAGAGTCATGCAGCGTTTTGAGAACGTGCGTTGTTGATCCGTTTGGATAACTCCCACCCTCATCCCTCCGTTTGCCCCCCTCATAAGGAATTGCTGTGAGCACAAACAGGAACGTTAAGTTTGCCCCCCGCCTTGGTTTTACACTCGTCGAATTGCTCGTCGTTATCGCCATCATCGGAGTTCTGGTAGGGCTGCTCTTGCCCGCCGTGCAGTCCGCACGCGAAGCCGCTCGTCGGATGTCGTGTAGCAACAATATGCGTCAATTGGCGCTCGGCCTCCATAACTACGAAAGCAGTTTCAAGCAGTTCCCTGCTTCGGCAGACAACGACAATTTCGTCGGTGTGGGCCGGACTTGGCTGCGCAGCGTTATGCCTTTCGTTGAGCAGCCTGACCTCGATTCCGATAAGTTGGAAATCTACGGTCCAACCTTCGATGCCGATGCCATTTTAACTGAGGTCAACCTCATGAATTGCCCCAGTGATCCGCTGTCGCAAACTCCGGTGAACGTTGGATTCGGTAGTTCCGTGATCGCGAGGAGTGCCGGGACAAATTATTTCGGCAACGGCGGCCATTACGGCCGGTCATCTAATCAATATCACGGAACGAGTGCAGCCGGATTCAATGGCTTTCCGTCAGTGTTTAAGTACACGGCCGACGGGATGTTCCATAGCCAAGGTTCCGCGTTCGGACCCGTTCGATTTGCCTCGATCTTGGACGGAACCAGTAACACGCTGTTGATCGGAGAACGAGGCTTGTTCCCCGCAAAATCCGGCGTTGTGCAATCTGGTGGCTGGTTGACGACCTTCACAGGTGTCCCGTTCGGTGTGGGGCATTCCGTTTTGTGCTACGACTCGCCTGACGAGCAAGGCGACGGCTTCGTTCCTTACTACGGATTCCCAGTCAACTCCGACGGATTGGGCGGGCCACTCGATGATGACGATGCGACGGGTGGCCTCGGAAACCGACCCGATAACGACGAACACTTTTTCTTTAGCTATCACCCAGGCGGATCTCATTTCGTCATGGCTGATGGCTCGATCGACTTCGTTACCTACTCGGTCGCTCAGGACGTGTTGACAGCGATGTTGACGAAGGCGGGGCACGAAGTCAACAAACGAGAGAAGTAAACCAGAAACCATGTAGCTGAAACGTCAGTTCACAGAGTTTCAACCGGATGTTTATCCAAGCCTACGGGTTTGGATTCTGGAACCGCGCGATGACGTTTTCGATCCGTTTGCTCACCGAGTCCATTCGAAACACACGACTCTGAAGTTGGGCGGGCGGTTCGATGTCATCGTACGTTCTGAATGCGTGCGTGTATGGGAGATAGTCCCGAGAGGATGTTCCACCTACACATCGATTCGCACTTTCTTTCGGCAGCGTCTTGTTCAACAAGATCACTCGCTCGATGAGAGTTAGCCGGTGGCATACTCGTCACCACATTTTCCAATTTCTCCACCCGTTTTCCCATTCATGCAAATGCCTTCAAAACCGTCACTTGCCATCAGTTTGCGTTCGATTTCCCTATTGTGTTTCTTGTGTACTTTCGTCGCATGCGGTCCATCCGGAATCACGTTGTCCGGAACCGTTGCGGTTGACGGGACGCCAGTTGAGAAAGGAAAGATCAGTTTGGTGCCCAAACCCGGTGTTGACTCACCAACCGCGATGGCACCTATTATTGCCGGTCAATTCACGGTCCCACCCACCTCAAATTTGCGAACGGGCCAGTTCGATGTCCGAGTGAGTATCACCAACGATCATCCCAAGCCGGCTGAGCTGACCTTCGTCGGATCAGGCGACAAGGGTGCGGTGGGAGCAGCGATGGCAAAAGCAATGAAAGATGCACCGCCACCTGAAGAAAATTTCACGACAGAACTCGTCGTGGAAGGATCACACGATGATCTCCAAGTGAGCTTTAGCCGTAACGCAGCAGGCTGATTCGGTCATGCAAAAATTTGCAAACGTTTCATGAAGGCTCCGATGAGATCGATGTCGATCCCGGAGCCCTCGTGTATTGTGAGAACGTTGCGTCACATATGAAGGCGTGGGTTGACTCGTGCTTTCGAAGGAGAGTTCGCTTCGCTTAATGCGTTTGATCGGAAGGACGGTTCATTTCAATCGAATTAGGATTTCGTTACGACGTAGCGGGCCGGGCGTGAAGGGCGGATCATAGGCGGCGGATTCGATGTTACTGGAACCGGGCGAATCGGGAGCTGCGGTGAGGCCTTTTGTTTTCATCCACTCACGCAGCTTCGTTTCTGACTCCTTGGCAAGTTTTTCATCGAGTCGGCCGGAGAATCGATAGACGGCGAAGCGTCCTCCCGCTCGTTTCCGGATCGCCACGCCTTCGCCGGTTGGTGTCGGAACGCCCTCAACGGCGACTTCCTTCGGCATGACAAATCCCATTCGGGATTCCGCGTCCGTTTGGTCTTTCTCCATGAATACCGGAGTCGTCATGGAAATCTTTTGTTCTGAATCGTTCGCGCCAGAGATGTAGCGAAAGAGCTTCATGAAGCTTCCGTCGCGACCTTGAGCGTCGAGTTTTGCGGTCGTCGCCGCCAGTATGAGGTCCGGGTACTCGCGGATTTCAAAGTCGCCGTCGGATTCGATGACTTTGTATTCGGCGGACTCGTAGGCCGCCCGAGCGGTGAGATTCCACGTTAACGTACCCACCAACAGCAACCCGGCAACAACCGAGAAATAGACCATCCGTTTGCGCATCATCCGATCACCTGACGAAAATTGTTGGCGATGATTCGTAATTAAATCGTACAGTTAGACCGTAGCCGGCCGGCAAGAGGCCAAATCGCAGGCGGTCAGCCGTAAGCACAACTCAAGGCAGCAAAATCGTGGCAATCAGTGCCACGAACGGCGGACCGAAAGGCCCCGCTAAATCCATGTTCATGCTGCTTCAATCATCTTTCCCAACAATGTCGATTGCACCGTCAAAAGCTGGCCCACCACCGGCAACGTACCCGTTGCTGGCACCCGATGCATTTGGAGAAACCCAAAAAGAATACAATCGCCCATTGTTCAGATGAAATCGGAAACGGACCGGCGTGCCAGTCAAACTGGACAGATCGTTGACACCTTTCCAAGTCACTTCGGACAAGGTGCTGTCGACCGTTAACGCACTGCACCGCGCTGCGGAGAATTTTTCAAGTGGACGACTGTTTTCATCGAGCACTTCGACGCGAAGGCTTCCATCGGGGCAGTCGACATTGACAAACAACCGCTTCCCTCTAAACCGAACCGGCTTGGTGGTCAATGTGCCGCCGTTGGTTCCAGCATCCATGCTGGCGAACCCGTCACGCCGCAGTTTGGCAATCCCCGTCGAAGCATTGGCATACATACCGTTTGCCGAGATATCGAGTCTCTTCCGGGCTGGATCACCAGCAAATCCGGTGTAATGAAACCACAACTCGTCTCCAACGACCAAACAGACAGCAGCGTTCGAATGCAAATACCCACGGTCCCACGTGCCTTCCTTCCGACTGGCCGCGATAAACGGCGTGCGATCTTCTGGCCGTTGCCAATGAAATCCATCACGACTGAACCCGAGATGGATCTCCGTCAGTTTGGGGACTCCTTCTTCCTCACAATCCGAATTGGAAGGCCCCTGGTAAATTGCAAACGCACCCAACATCAGTGATTCATAAGCAACCGCATCGAGGTTGTATAACTCAGGCGAGATTGGCTTTTTTACGCGATCAGGAAACGCATAGAACCCATGGGAATCAGGTAGATCAAGGTTGTCCGCTCGCGTCCATTGCACTTGGTTGGCAACCGAGGCACCACTCAGAAGGTCGTCATGCTCACTGTAGTTGCGTGTTCGGCCACGCCATGAGGAACGGATGCTGTAAACCCACTTTTTCCTAAACGGGTTGAAGAAGATGGTGCTTCGGTCGCCCATCGGACCTGTCGACACAGGCTCGCTCCAGTGGATGCCATCGGAAGATGTAAACAACTCTCCCGCTTGCGGTCGTCCCCAGACAAGCATCTTGAATCGTGGTTCTTGTTGAGTGGCAAACGGATCTAGAATCAAGGCCGCGGAGTCACGACGCCCGCGACGTGGGATCACACGATTGGTCCCTGGTTCGACATCTAGCTCAGGCCGACTCCACGAGATTCCGTCGCGGCTAACCGCGTAGGCAGTCCCGTCAAACCAGCCAGCACAATACCACATCTTATAAATTTGATCGGTTGGGTCATACCAAACACCGCCACTAAACGGAGCCGCCATGGGAGCGTGTCCACTCTGTTTCCCCAATTCAAGATCGGTGTCAGGCTCCATCACGGGATTGCCGTCATACTTACGTGCTTTGTGCCAAGTTCGCTGCAAGGTGGTACTGTCGATCAAGAAATCATCGACAAACAATTGCCGACCCATGTCGATTGGCAACTCACCGGGTGGGTAATCCAGGTAGGGAACCGGCAACGGGCCGTCGCCCTGTTGCGCCATATTTCTCGGCGGCCACAGCCGAGGAAGTTGGATGCCGTTGTGGAGCAGTTCCCCATCATTCTCAGACCATGGCCGTGGCTTCCATTGAGTAATTTCGATTCCGCGTGGAGCTAATAGCACTGCCCATTTGGCGACCACCAACTGGTCTCCGACGGCTAACGACTTCCGAAACACCTTCACCTTGTCGATTGCGTTCGTTCCAAACAGTTGGAACTCACTCCCCGCAACTTCCGTAAATCCCTGCTCTACCAGGTAGTCTTCTTGGGTTGCTGCCATTTTGCGATTGGCGGCGGGAGTGAGTGCGTAAACAACTCCGGGATGCTGACATACAACATGATATCCATTGATCACAGTTCGGATGAATGCCATCCCAATCAAGGCGTCGGGAACAGCCGGACACGTGTAAGTTCGATCTGTGAAAATCTTAACGCCAGGACGAAACGAATCGGTTTCAACCGTTGACGAAAACGCCAAAACGGGCGGTTGTTCCAACCGAGCGTCATTCCCAAGTAGAACAGTCTGAGTTGCAAGTAGGAAGCAACTCATCCCCGCTAAGAAATTCATCGCCCTGCGGACCATAGAAACACCAGTTTGCCAGTCGAGTTCTGCTGCAATAAGAGTCATTGTCTAAGCGATGATAGCAGCTGACACCCCTGACACAAGTGACAGGAATAAATAAACAGTTGCAGAATTTCGCCATCGAGCTTTTGGGTTCCCAATGCGGTGCCGGTAAATCAAATGGGCTAAAGTACGCCGGGATAAAACCAGTCTTCGATAGACGAAGTCGGTGCTGTTGTTGTCATCCCATCCTTCATCTTGGGGCCACTCGGCAATCCAACCACCGTTATTTCCCAGCAGAACTGGCTGGATGCTATCGATCGGCTAGAGTGTCTTCTTAGACCTTGATAGCGAGAGACAATTCAAGATGAAAAAGATTGCGCAAATTGCGGTGTTGGTGGAAACGTCGCGAGGCCACGGCCGGCAAATCATTGAAGGTGTTGCTCGGTACGCCGCCGAACATGGAGCTTGGTCTTTGCGGCTAGAGCCACGCAACATCGACGATACGCCACCCAGTTGGCTGAAAACGTGGGCCGGTGAGGGAATCATTGTGCGTTGTGATTCGACTCGCATGGCGAAAGCCGTTATCGCAACGGGGTTGCCGACGATCGATGTGCGTGGTGGTGCTCCGAAAGCAAGTCTTCCTTTAGTCGGCGTGGACAATGAACGCATCATCGACGCGGCGATCACACACTTTCAAGAACGTGGTTTTCGTTACTTTGGCTGGTGCGACTTGTTCGGTGACAAATACAGTTGGATGAGCGTGCGGCGTAATCGTTTTCTCAATCGGATCAGTGAGGCGGGCATGTCGTGCAGCCTATTTCCCTTCCCAAAAAAAGCATCGCAAAACACCGGTTGGAGTCAACGAGAGATGACGGAGCTTACCAGTTGGCTTACCGCGTTACCTCGTCCAGTCGCCATCCTCGCTTGTGACGACGAACACGCGCACTTTGTTCTCGATGCCGCTCGGCGTCTCGGCCTCAGAATTCCTGAGGAAGCTGCTGTATTGGGCATCGATAATGACGATTTGTACTGCCGGGTCTCGTCGCCTCCGCTCAGCAGCGTGGATGTCAACGCCGTGGCTGTTGGATACCAAGCCGCAGAGGCACTTGAGCAATTAATGCGAGGAAAGACCGTTCCCGCTCGCACGCTAATCGCGCCTCGCGGGATCGTAACGCGACAGTCGACTGATGTGACTGCCGTAGAAGATTCCGATGCCGCCACCGCACTTCGATACATTCGAGATAACGCACGCAAAGCGATCACAGCGGAGGACGTCGCCAATTACCTTGCGGTGTCACGTAGCACACTCGACCGGTCGCTCCGTGCTACGGTTGGACGCTCAGCGACCGTAGCGATCATGCAGGCCCGACTCGCGATTGTGAAAGCGGACTTAACGGAGACGGATTTGACCCTTTCGCAAATCGCGGATCGATGCAACTTCCGATCGGTACAGCACCTCGCCAACCTCTTCCGCGAACGAGTTGGAATGACTGCTGGCAACTATCGCAAAGAAATGCGGCATTGAGCCGGGAGAAAAGGTTTTTCGGTGAACTTAGTGGTTGGTATGTGCGCAGAATCAACCTTCGTGGTTCCCGTAGTCGATGAAGCGATCAGTCCCTTGTGATTCGACGTCTCACCAGCTACGTCATTTTGCAAGCCATGACGCATTGTTAAAGAACGCTCTGTTCTCGTCACTGTGTGGTTCGGCGATGTGCAACAGCCAGCCGCCTGGATCCCAGACGTACAAGATCCGCCAACCCCATTCTGCGACGGTTGGTGCGGCTATCTTGACCCCGGGGAACTTTTGGTCGAGTTCCATCGGTCGGAGGTAATCGTACCAGCTATCCACGCTTTCGACCCACAGTTGCATCATGCCCGCGGTGGATCGATCAAGACCATGATGAAGCGTGACCAGAAACATGTGTCCGATGCCAGTATCGAAACAGCAAGCATTGCCGCCGTCCCAGAGTTTCTCGAAGCCGATGTCCCCATAAAATTCCTTCGCAGCTTCGAAATCCTCCGGGCTGTAGCCCAAGAAAGGTTTGAAGTCTTTGATCGCCGGAAGTTGGATTCGATCACTCACCGATTTCTACCTCTGGTTGACTTCGCAATTTGACGGGGAAGTTCGCTGAACGGCGTCGTGCCTTGATGCGGTTGTGTGCGTTGAAGCCGAACGCGATTTCAACGGACATGGTTCATACGCTACACGAACAAACAAACCGGTGCACGGACTGGCCTACGCTAGCCGTCAGTGTAGTGGTGGTTGCGGGTTTCGTGTTGGTTAGTCTAGCCGTTCCCGCGACCGGAACTGCATGTCGACGAGCGACTCCTGCAGCTGATCGTCGTTGGATTGCCGGTTGCCGATCCACTTCTTATCCGTCTGCTCGTTGGGTGCGACCGAGGGGTGCCCCAGCGTGCTGTTTTCGAGCGCCCGGATCCGCTTGCGAAGGAACTCCGACGACTGAGCCTCCAACTTCGCACGCTCACGAGCGGCGAGGCGACGCTGGCCGTGGACCGGAGCGACCGTCATGATGACTCGATCGAGTGCCCGTCGAGAACGCTGTGCGAGCGTTTCCGGGGACTTCTTACGCGGATCGGGACCGCGGAGTACATCGGTCGCATCGATCATCGCTGCAACCTCGCACGGCGTCGTCCCGCGGCGAGGGTGCCGTACATCGGGTCGGCTTGGGCACGCAACTCAGCGATCCGCTGATCGATGACCGCAATGATTTTGGCCGGCTCGAAATTCTCGAGCTCCTTGAAACGCTGCCGGGTTCGCTTCGCAAACGTTCCCGTCGCCATCTCAACAATGAGGGCGTCTTTGTGGGACTCGAGATCGTCAATGCGTTCCTGGATCGTTGCCATGAATCCATCATGGCGACGCCCGATCACGACTCCAGAGCGACCGTCCTATGTATAGGACCGAGGTCCAAAAGTAGTTCGGCAACAGCCCGCTGCCTCCTCGGATAGCCATGCATCCGAGCGGACAATCCACTTTGCAAAACAACGATCTTACGATGACGATAATTTTGGAATCCGGAGTCGGAGATGAAACCCAGCACCGGCTAGTCGGTTCGAAATCACGCTTATCAGGTGGAGCAATCTCCCAACGCTG
This sequence comes from Aporhodopirellula aestuarii, assembly GCF_023701485.1. Taxonomy (GTDB): domain Bacteria; phylum Planctomycetota; class Planctomycetia; order Pirellulales; family Pirellulaceae; genus Rhodopirellula; species Rhodopirellula aestuarii. The sequence goes on along the minus strand of NZ_JAMQBK010000080.1, from coordinate 3,609 downwards.
CCGATCAGCCGCGGTGGTAAACGACAGTTGAGATAGAGAGTCATGAAACGCCTAGACACACGGCGTCGCAAATAAACATGCGAACCTGGAAAACCGGCAAGCGGCTAAGAAAAAGATTGACCCTAGGGCTCGTCTACTCCACAATTAGCAACCTGGACTAAGTCAACTAGGACCATCTCTCGGTGCCACCGAGGGGACCGTAGGTTCATTCGCCCGGAGTGCCGCACCTTGACTCGGAGGCAGCCAGTTCGTTCACTCGCGAAATCCGTGAGTCGCAAGCGATCGCGGTTAAGCTAGCAATCCTCGACGTAGCGAAAGCGGCGTGACCAGTACTGATTGAGCCTTCTCATTCGATGCACCATCGACATGTCGAGCGTCGTCAAACATCGGGTTTAGTGCACAGAGGCGCAGACTGCTCATATGGCTCTCGTCCTATGCGAGGCGATCAATCGGGCTCAACAGCCCGCTTTCGAATCCGACCTCCACATGCACGTATTTCATCGTTGTTTCGATATCCTTGTGACCCATCAGCTTCTGGACCGTTGGCAAATCCGTTCCGTCCTCAACCAAATGAGTCGCAAAGCTATGCCGAAGAGAATGCGGCACCCCATTCTTGGTGATACCAGCTGCTTTTTGCGCTGCTTTGATCGCCTTCGCAAACTGTTCTTCACTGATATGATGCCGCCATACATTCCCACTCCGCTTATCATGTGACCGTTGCCGCGAAGGGAACACCCAACGCCACCCTACCTCTCGCCCGGCATTAGGGTATTTACGTGATAACGCAAACGGAAGATACACCTTGTCAAACCCCTCCTCCAAATCCTGCTGATGACGCTGCGTCGCCCAGGCGATCTGACGCTGCAAGTCGGCAACCGCTTGCTTGGGTAAGAACGTCATCCGATCCTTTTGTCCCTTGCCATCACGCACTAACAAACGCCCCTCATCAAACCAGACGTCCTTAATTCGCAATCGGCGGCATTCCTTGTGACGCAGGCCCGCCCCGTACATCAGCAAGAACATGATTCGGTGCACCCCGGTCAATTGCTCCAACAGTCGCCCTATCTCTTCGCGGCTGAACCACACAGGCATCGTCTCGGGACGTTTGACACGCACCGCGTTGAGAAAGCCGATTCGCTTTCCAAGAATGCATTCATAGAGAAACAACAATGACGATTGCGCCTGCGTCTGAGTGCTGGCAGCCACGTGATCGTCGACCGCCAACTTCGTCAAGAACGATTCGATGTCTCTCTCATTGAATAACGCCAGATCAATCGACCCGACGTGCCCCATGAATCGCTTCACCCACCGCACGTATGCCTTCTCCGTGGCCATCGAATAGTGAAGGACGCGCATGTCCCCCCGCATTGTCTGGATCAGCACCGGTTCTGCCGAATCCACCTTGCCACGAATTTGGGCAAGCTCTTGCTCAGTCGGCGGCAGGTGCAACTCTCGATTGCGTTCTTGCCTGCCCATCTGCGCGAGCTTCGCGATGATCTTTGACAAATCTGGTTCGGAGCGTCCTAGCACCAAGTCACGGTAACATTCGAGTGACCTTACCGCCTGCCAACGCTGCCACGCCGGGGCACCGGATTCCAACAAGCTGCGAGAAAATCGCAAAGCGGTATCGCGATTGACAGGCAGTTCGTCAGTGAGGCCTTTCGGGAACGTCATGGCGTATCGACGCAACCATTTTGGGAACCAATCCCGATCGCCTTCACCCAATCCTTCTACAGACGCCACGGTCATTTCAAACATAGAAAGTGTCATCAGAATGATCCTTCGTGCGGCCGCATTGCCTCGACTGATTAAAAAGAGTAGTATCACCTAACACGCTAGCGAGTTGGGTGATATTACTCAACTGCCCCCACTCACTTGGCCCGTATCACGGCATCTACCGAATACGACCCTACTGAGTAGGGTTGAATCTATTGTTCTACGGACAAGTGACGGCATCTTTCAGCCGCTTGTCGTTTCCGCGACTCATTCCAAATTCTGGATAGTCTCCGTAGATGTTTACTTTGTCCGCAGCGTCAACCTCCCAAGAAATATAATCCCAATCTTCCGCGCCACGCAGCACAACGATGATGCCTTGAGCATGCGCGTAAATTGTTGGCTTCCCGTCGATGTCGAGTTCCGCAATTTTTTCCAGCAAATAGAAATCAATCGGATTGCTGAACGTGATATTTAGTTGTTTCATCGGATTTGCCGTAGAACAATGCAATGCACCGAAGCGGCATTCGGCGCGTGAATTGAAGTTACGATCACCGATGCCGCTCGGTGATTGCTGACGTTATGGCGATCAGAACAGCACTCGTTGTGCTAACCGTCTCACCGCTGTTTCGCAATGCTCTAACTCTCGCTCGATGCCGATGCACCGGCGTCCACAATTTCGGGCCGCAACCAACGTGGTTCCGCTACCCATGTATGGGTCAACCGTGATTTCAGCAGGGTACGACTGGATCAGGTATTCATACAACGCCACCGGCTTCTCCGTTGGGTGATTTACGCCAGACGTTTTCTGCCCCTTTACCGAGATGATTGACCTCGGGTGCATGTCCGTCTTTACCTTCCCAATGTCTTTTCCCTTCCCAGCGAAGCCATACGTTCCGTGGCCGTTGTCACCTTGCGTTTTTCTGCTGACTTGGTGGCCCTTCCACTTCACCGGCTCAAACGTGTACTGTGTTTCCCGCGAAAACACGGCAATCAATTCGTGCGCCCGCATTGGTCGCCTTGCGGCGTTCAAAAAATCCGTGTTGTGGTTCACGCGATCCCATACCCAAATGTGCCGATACTGTTTCGGCAACGCCTCAACCAACGACGCCAACAGCCGCTCGCCTGTCGTGAACACTGCCAGCGGTGCCGATGCCACAACGTCTCTGACTGATTCGATACTGTCCCACTCCTGCTGTGTCACGCCATACGGCGGATCGGTCAACACCAAATCCGCTTCAATCATCGGCAACACGTCTCGACAATCGCCGTGATAAATCGTGATTCCATCTTGATCGTAATACGGCTCCGGCAACGCTGACGCCATAACAATGGGTTGATACGGAGCAACGGCATCTACCGTAGTTCCAGCGTCGTTCGTGTTGGTTGATTCGTTCGTCATTCAATCCTTTTCCTCGTTAGCCGTTGCCCGCATAACCCAAGCGTTCTCCGACTGAAAACATCATGCGACTCTACCGTCCAGTTGGCTTAGCTGAACTCGAACTGATCGCCGAATCCGGATGGGCCGCGTACCCTCCTCGTCTCGCACATCAACCGATCTTCTATCCCGTATTGAACTTCAAATACGCTTCAGCAATTGCAAACAATTGGAACACGAAGGATGACGCTTCCGGTCACTGCGGTTTTGTGACGGAATTCGATGTCGACGATGATTTCGTGACGCGATACGATATCCAGACGGTGGGGGACCGCGATGATGTCGAACTGTGGGTTCCGTCCGAAGAACTTGACGACTTTAACAACGCGATCGTTAGCCGGATCGTCGTTACTGCGTCTTACTACGGTGACGGCTTCGTCGGTACCGTCGACGGAACGACCGGCCTACCTTCCTCCGTTGCGTCATCCCATGCCGGCGGATAACCAGTAAGGCTTTGA
>NZ_JAMQBK010000008.1:291654-330529 GCF_023701485.1 Aporhodopirellula aestuarii | reverse complement strand
GCAGGAAATGAAAGCATTGCTGGAAACTTGTCGATCGGAAAGGTAACGGGATAGGCGTTAAGCAAGCAAATGGAACTGATTCGGTATAACGACAATTCCGCTGAACGTGATCTGTTCGACGTAGGCCGGACCAAGGAGCGTCAGCGACGCAGTTCCGGCACAACTGAGCAAGTGAATGCCGGAACCCGCAAAGCCTCGGTCCGGCCTACATTTCGCGGCAATTTCGCCAGAAGATTCCTGCATGCCTGCTTAGCCTTCGGCGGGCTCGGTCGCCGCGAGGGCTGCCGCACGGCCTGTGCTAAATGCGGCTTGGAAATTGTATCCGCCGATCCATCCGTCGACGTCCAAGACTTCCCCGGCGATGTACAAACCATTAGCCCGGCGACTGTGCATCGTTCGTGGGTCGACGTCTTTTAGCGAAACGCCTCCCGCGGTCACTTCCGCCTTAGCAAACCCCCGGGTGTCGTAGACCGGTAACGTCCAACGCTTGAGACAATCTATCAGTTGCTTCATCGAAGCGGTCGAGAATTCGGCGAGCGTTTTGTCGCCATCCGATGTCCTCGCACCACAGGAAACGACCAGCTCGGTCGCTAACCGCGAAGGCAACCAGGCGGCGATCGTCGAGTAGACGGTCTGTTTGGCATCCGGACCGCTTCGACGAGAGAATCGTTCTCGCAATTCCGCTTCGGTGATTTCAGGAAGAATGTCTAATTGCAATCTCCGATCGCGCATGGATTCCGCGGCCGTCATCACACCGCTGACATCCATTGCTGCGGGTCCAGAAAAGCCGAAGTGTGTGAACAACCACGATGCCCGACGTCGAACGAGCGGGCGTTTGGATGATGCGGTCGCGTTGTCGTGTACCTCGGCGACGACATCTTCGAGCGTGATCCCCGAAAGTGCCCGAGTCGCATCCGTCCCGCCGACCAAAGGCACGAGGGCAGGACGCGTCGGTACGATCGAGTGACCGAGGTTCGCCAACCATTCGTATGCGTCTCCCGTCGTACCACACCCCGGCCAACTGCGCCCGCCCGCGGTAACAATCACTTTATCTGCCGTCAGTTCATGTTCGCCTTGGGGAGAGGTTGTCGAAACGATCCAACCGCCACTCTCGGATGGGCGGATGCCGCGGACGGCGGATTCGGTTTCTAACCGCACGCCCGCATCGAGCATGTCGCGGTGCATCGCGTCGCGGACATCGAGGGCCCGATTGCTGCTGGGAAAGATCTTTCCGGTTACTTCGCGTTTGGTCCCCACGCCGAGCCGCTCGAAATGTTTGATCACATCCGTCGGTGGAAATTTGCCGACGCTCGGTTGCAGAAATCGTTTCGCGTGGCCGAACGCTTCGGTGATTCCCCGCGCGTCGGTATCGTGGGTGAGATTGCATCGGGTTCCGCCCGACATCAATATTTTGACTCCCGTCTTGCGATTCTTTTCCAACAGCGTGACATCACACTGCCGCCGGGCCGCGACAGCAGCCGCCATCATGCCGGCGGCGCCGGCGCCGATGACGACGATTCGGGGAGCATTCGAATGGGGGGACACGGGCATTTTTAGAGGATGGAAAAAGACGGTTTTCGTAGCAGGTTCTCGCGTGATCGACACAATCGTCCCGACTCGCAAAACCGGCCTCCAATTCGCGCATAGGAGACCCTCAGTCTGACAGGGAATCCTCTCGGGGGGCAGGCGTGACTTACAAAATAGATAGCCTTGGTTGTGGCTCTCGCCGGTCGGCCTCCCCTCGTTCTGCCGACCGTTCATCCCCCTAAGCCAAACGTCTCGCCCCGTGAATTTCCTCCGCACCCTCGCCTTGGGCACCCGCTACACGCTTAGCCGTCACCGAAGGTCCAAGCGGATGCGGGACCTCGCCGCAGCAAATCAGGCACCGATCTCGGTATTGTTCTACCACCGAGTCGCCGACTGCCATCCCAACGATTGGACGATCTCGACCGACCAATTCATTCGTCACGTCGAATATTGCCGAGAACATTACGAAATCATCTCGCTCGGCGAAGCGCAAAAACGGCTCCAAGAAAACTGCTCACCACGTCCTGCCGTCTGCATCACGTTTGACGATGGTTACGCGGAGAACATGCAATCGGCCATCCCATGGCTAATCCGAAACCGAATTCCATGTACGTATTTTGTCGCAACCGAACACGTCCGTCACGGACGACCGTTTGCACATGACGTAGAAGCCGGATGCCCACTCGCGACCAATACGATCGAACAACTCCGCGCCGCGGCAAAGGGTGGAATCGAAATCGGCTTGCACACCGCGAACCACGTCGACTTCAACACGATCACGACGTATCAGGAACTCGAATCCGAGATTGTCGATGCGAAGATGGATCTCGAAATGATGATCGGCGAGCCGATCGACTATTTTGCCGTTCCGTTCGGCATGCCTGAGCAAATGCGTCCCGCCGTGTTCGAAGTTGCACGTCGTTGTGGGATCCGCGGCGTCTGTAGTGCGTTCGGCGCTTACAACTTGGTGGGCGACGATCCGTTCCACATCCGCCGCATCCACGGTGACCCCGACTTCATCCGGCTCCGCAATTGGCTGAGCTTTGACGAACGCAAACTCCGGTACATGCCTTCGCTCCCCACTGAGGACATTTTGGTTGAGCAGAATTTGAGCGAACGCCAAGACGAGGCCGACGTGGTCTCCTCAGCAGGAGCCGTCGCATTGGCGAACGGAGACTCACTCTTCGTGGATTCTTCTCTACTCCAGCAACCAACAATTCACGCCTAACCTTTTCGCCGTATGACTGTATCGAGCCAAGCTCTCAAATGTTGTTTCATCATCACTTCGATGCCGGTCGGCGGTGCGGAGACGTTGCTCGTCAATCTGATGCGGCGGATGGATCCTGATCGCGTCCGCCCCGAGGTGATCTGTCTCAAAGAGCCCGGTCCGCTCGGCAAAGAAATCGCGGACGAGTTCCCGGTGCACTCGAATCTGATTGGTGGAAAATACGACATCGCGGTGGTTCCACGTCTCGCCAAATTGCTGCGGAAACGCGGCGCCGATGTGGTGATCACCGTCGGAGCCGGCGACAAGATGTTTTGGGGACGACTCGCCGCAAAATTGGCGGGTGTCCCTGTGATCGCTTGCGCACTCCATTCGACCGGATGGCCCGATGGCGTCGGAAAACTCAACCGATTGTTAACTCCGATCACCGATGCGTTCATTGGTGTTGCCGATTCACACGGTGAGTTTTTGCGGGAATTTGAAAAATTCCCCGCGTCCAAAGTCAACGTGATCCGAAATGGTGTCGATTGCGACCGTTTCCGTCCCGATCCCAACGCACGTGAATCCGTCTTCGCTGAACTCGGTTTGCTCCCCGAAGCTCAAGTAATCGGACTCGTCGCGGCGCTACGGCATGAAAAGAACCACGCGATGTTGGTGCAAGCCGCGGCACGGCTTCAAGAACAACATCCGAACCTGCACACGTTGATTATCGGCGAAGGCCCCGAGCGGGAGACGATCGAACCGCTTCGTGAACGCCTCGGCTTAACCGATCGGGTGCACTTGCTCGGTAATCGTTCGGATACGCCGCGTTTGCTCGCGGCGATGGACGTCTTCACCTTGTGTTCGCTCAATGAAGCCTCACCGGTATCGATCTTGGAGGCACTCGCGTGTGCGACCCCCGTCGTTTCCACGGACGTCGGTTCGATCCGCGAAACGGTCATCCCGAACCAAACCGGCTTGCTCGTCGAAAGCGAAGACCTCGACGGATTCGTCGCAGCCATCGATCAATTACTGAACGATCCCCGCTCACGTTCGACGATGGGTCACAACGGCCGCGAACTGGTGATGAATACTGGATCACTCGTGTCGATGGTCGACGGATACGAAAACCTGATGCATCGCATTCATGCGAAGAAACGGTCTCCCGAGATCGTGAGCGAAGGAGTCGCGCGGCGATCGCAGCGACATCAAAATCAAAATCCCCTCGCGGCAAAATCGAAAGTCATGACGACTTCTTAATCCGCCGAATCGCTTTGACCGCGAGTCGAGGCAGGCCTCGCTGAATCACAGACCATTTCAGCACCGCGTCTTTCTTTGGTCGCACGACGAGGTCATAGCCGTCGGGGATCAGCGATCGTTGCGTCCGGAATGATTCCCGGATCAAACGTTTCCACTGGTTGCGAACGACAGCGTTGCCGGTCTTTTTGGGAATCGTTACGCCCAGCCGTGTCGGTTCGCCGAGGCAATCGGCACCACGAGGCAGCGCAAAAACGACGAGCGTTCCATCGGCAGCGCATCCGCCACGGCGGAGTACACGTGTGAAGTTGTCGCCTTTGCAAACCCGCAACGACTTGGGGAATTCGTGACCGGTCATTAGGCGACGATCGCCGACTCTTCCACACAAACGAACAACAACCGACCACCAACGATGGTGTGCGTCACGCGACCGTACAACTCGCGATTTTCCATCGGAGTGCTTTGACACTTCGAAAGAAATTCGCTCGCGTGAACGGTATACGATGACTCCGGGTTGAGGATCGTGACATCGGCCGGGGCACCGATTCCGAGCGTTCCGGCGGACAATTTGGCGATCTTGGCAGGGTTCGTCGATAGGCATTCGATGGCACGCGACCACGACAAAATGTCGGTGCGAACCATGTCGGTGATGACGGCGGAAACCGTCGTTTCCAACGTCGCTGCGCCGAACGGAGCTTCGTCGAGATCGTTGCCTTTTTTCTCGCCCGCTCGCGGCATGTGGCCGGTTTGAATCGCATCGATCGTGCCGTCGGCAACCGCTTGTTGCAACGACTCGACGTGGGCCGGGCTCCGCATCGGCGGATGGACTTTGAAACGCGAATCGAACGAACGCAACAACGCGTCGCTGCCGTGAAGGTTGTGCGGGCAGACCGAGGCGGTGATTCCGATACCACGGTTTTTCACTCGACCGATCATGTCGATCGCGCCCATCGTGCTGACCGGACCGACATGCAATCGACCCTTCGTCGCTTCGGCCAAACGGACGTCCCGAGCAACCGCGAGATCCTCGGCTTCGGTCGGCAACCCTTTTAATCCGAGGACCAACGAAACTTGCCCGTCGTGCATCACACCGCCTTCGGCCAACCCCGGAACTTCTGGGCGATCAAAGATCGGCAGGTCAAACATCCGGCAATAATCGAGCGCCCGTTTGAGCAAGGCGTCGTTGGGCATTGGTCGCGGCGAATCGCTGAATCCGATCGCTCCGGCTTCGGCGAGAATCGCCAATTCGGCCATCTGTTCGGCTTCGCGGGCCTTACTCAAACACGCAATCGGATAAACGCGAACGCCACCGACACGTTGTGCAATCTGCGTGACCAACTCCACCGCGGCGGCGGAGTCGATGACAGGGTTCGTGTTGCTGCAGCAGAGCACCGACGTGTAACCGCCTGCCAATGCCGCGTCGCTGCCCGATTGAATCGTTTCGTCTTCCTCGCGGCCAGGCTGCCGGAGTTCCGCACCGAGATCCACGAACCCTGGCGTGACAATGCGTTCGCGGGCATCGATCCAGTGCGCGTCACCGGGCACATCCCCATCGCTCGGATCAATCGCCGCGATGTGACCATCAACGATCAGCAATCGAGCGATGCGGTCGACGCCGTGAGCCGGGTCGATCACTCGCCCACCGTCGATCACGATCGGTTGGTAGGGCGTCGGGGTGCGGAATGACATGGGCGGCAATGAGATGGGTTAGCGTGTTCGGTTCGGTTCGTTCGGGTCAGTTCCATTCGGAATGGCTAGTTCACCATTGATCCGTTCACAATTGATCGTTTGCACCGGCCAGCAACCAGAGTGCGGCCATCCGCACTGCGATGCCGTTGGTAACCTGTTCGAGGATCACGGAGTGTGGACCGTCAGCGACTTCAGGCGTGATCTCGACACCACGATTAATCGGTCCGGGTGCCATGATCAGGATGTTATCTTTTGCTCGCCGCATCCGGTCGCCGTTCATCGCATACAACGCCGCATACTCACGGACACTCGGGAATGGACGCGTGGACTGCCGCTCAAACTGGATCCGCAACAGATTCAAAACGTCGCAGTGTTGAACAATGTCATCTAAACGGTGGGCGACTTCGAAACCGATCTCTTCCCAGCGATGGCTGACCAAAGTCGGCGGGCCACAGATGATGACCTTGGCACCGAGCGCTTTCAGCCCCCAGATGTTGCTCCGGGCCGTTCGGCTGTGAGCGATATCGCCGACCATCGCGATCGTCATCCCAGCCAACAACTCGCTCGGATCGACCTCGTCACTGGTCCAGTTCGACGGTCCGCGGTGCTGCAGAATCGTCAGGATGTCGAGCAAACCTTGCGTCGGATGCTCGTGCGGGCCGTCGCCCGCGTTGAGAACACTGCACTTGAGTTCGCGTGCGAGCAGGTGTGGCGTGCCCGGCGTGGAGTGGCGTGTCACCACCCAATCGACCCCCATCGCTTCGATGGTCTTGGCCGTGTCGACGAACGTTTCGCCTTTCGCGACGCTGCTACCCGAACTGCTGAATTCAACAGTGTCCGCACCGAGCCGTTTGGCAGCCAATGAGAAGCTGTTTCGGGTCCGCGTGCTGTTTTCAAAAAACAGGTTCGCACACGTTTTGCCCGACAACAGAGACAATTTTCGCCGACACCCGTCGGTCAACTCTTTGAGCGTTTGGGCCGTCTTCAAAATCGCGTGAAGCTCGTCCGACCGCAGTCGCTCGAGATCCAACAAGTGTTTGTGACGCCAAATTGACGGGAATGTCAGCGGTGGATCTTCGGTCATCGTTTCCATAAGGCCAAATTGTACGAACTCGTTTGAGTCTCGACGAGCGGTCGGGGTGCAAACTTTTTACGCGACGGGTCGACGGACACAAGGCTCGAAGGCCCGGAATTTCCATGCTGACGTCGACAGTTTGATTCGCCCGCCTCAACCGAAGCGACACCAATGCGTTCTAAAAAAAGCGAAAACCAACCGGCGATCCCGCCCACGCCCCCGACCGGGGTAATCTTGCCGAGCAAAAGCGTGCCGCGATCGCGAGAACAAACGGCTACCGGAAAAAACAAATTTCCTCGTCCCGCAGCTCAAGTAGGCCGGACCAAGCGAAGCGAAGTTCCGGCAATCCAATATTTATCATCATAGCCGCACCCATGACGTTGCCGGAGCAGCGTCGCTACGCTCCTTGATCCGGCCTACTTCGCTCAGGCCAAAAGAGAGTGGCCGAACGCTCCGCGGTCGGAATCGCTAACCTACCGACCGCGGAGCGTTCGGCCACATAGAAAGACGTGCCCAGTGATTGCGGAGTTGTATCGGGCCTTCGGGGCTTTGGTGTCGGCTTGGCTGTGAACCGGCGCATTTGAGGCCCCGGCAATGGTTGTATCAGCTCTTGAAGTTCGGGTGGGCATTCTCATGCCAGTAACCCTCAATGCTGCGAGTGGCCTCGGTGGGCCACATTGGCTGCAATCCGTGAACAATGAAATCCCGGCCCAACCAGACGCAGGCCGGAACAAGTGCAGGGACGTTCCGGCAGTCCAAAATTACTATCGTTGCCGCATCCAGGCCGTCGCCGGAGCAGCGTCGCTACGCTCCGTGATCCGGCCTACTTCACCCGCCGAAACTGCCCAACAAACGTAGGCCGGAACAAGCGAAGCGCAGTTCCGGCATTTCAAAATCATCATGGAAGCCAAACCGGACCGACCGATTCAGCGAATTGTCCGCGGCAAAACCTTCAGCAAGGCCAACAGACACCAACCTACGATCCAGCACACACCGCCAATCGGAGTGATCGCTCCCAGCCACGTGGTGTTGGTCAAGACAAGCAAATAAAGACTGCCGGAGAAAAAAAAGATCCCCGCCACAATCAACGCAAAACTGCACGAGAATAAACGCCCGTGTCGAAGAGGCAACGCAACCATGACCAGCAACACGATCGCATGAGCCAAGTGGTAACGGGCACCGGTATCGAACTGGGCCAATCGCCGGGTGAGCGTTTCATCGTCCATCGAATAGCGGGCCAACCAATCCGGTAAACCATGGGCTCCAAACGCGCCAATCAATACTGCGAGCATTCCCGCAATCGCGGCGATCGGCAACATCGCCGAGCCTAAGTCACAACAGGGCTGGCGGTCGCCGTTCGCTGAGTCGATCTGCTCCGGCGTTTCGCTCACTTAACCGCCAACATTCGTTCCAACGCGATCAAGCTCCACTTCATCGTTTCATCTTCGACGCGGATTTGATTGACCAGATTTCCGTCGCGAAGGTTTTCGAGCGTCCAGCAAAGATGCGGCAGATCGATTCGGTACATCGTTGCACACATGCAAACCACCGGGCTGAGGAAGTGAATCTCTTGCTCGGGGTGTTCAGCTTTAAGGCGATTGACGAGATGCAATTCGGTACCGATCGCCCATTTCGTTCCCGGCTCGGCCGATTTCACCGTGTTGATAATTTTGCCCGTACTGCCGCTGATGTCGGCAATGTCGTTGACGTCTCGCGGACATTCCGGGTGGACCAAAATCTTGATCCCCGGATGCTCGGCGCGGAACTTGGCGACGTGTTCGGGGCGGAACATTTGATGGACGCTGCAGTGGCCCTTCCACAAAATCACGCGGGCGTTTTCGATTTGCTCGTCCGAGTTGCCGCCCATCTCCAAAGCGTACGGATCCCACACCGGCATTTCTTCTTCGGTGATCCCCATCCCGAGCGCAGTGTTTCGTCCGAGGTGTTGGTCGGGGAAGAAGAACACTTTCTGGCCACGTTCGAATGCCCATTCGAGCACGGCGCGGGCGTTGCTGCTGGTGCAAACGATCCCACCATGACGCCCACAGAACGCTTTCAGGCTGGCGGCACTGTTGATGTACGTCACTGGGATGACTTGTTCGGTATCGATCACTTCGCCCATGTCCGCCCAAGCGGCTTCGACTTGCCGAATCCCGGCCATGTCCGCCATCGAACATCCCGCAGCCATATCGGGCAGCAAGACATCGACGCGACGTCCGCCGCGAGCTTCCACCCGATCGGGCCGGTTGGCCAAAATGTCAGCGGTTTCGGCCATGAAGTGGACACCACAGAAAACGATCGTTCGGCATTTCCCGCTGCTCGCCGCCATCTCTGACAACTGGTAGCTATCACCGCGCAAGTCGGTGTGGGCGATCACGTCATCTTGCTGGTAGTGGTGGCCGAGAATCAGCAGTTCTTCGCCGAATTCCTTCCGGACCGCTTCGATCCGTTCACGCAACACCGGTTCGCTGAGCGTCTTGTACGGAGCCAGTGGCAAGGTGGCGTCGCTCGCAACAGCGGTTGCCGCATCCCCGGCGCCCTCTGGTTGGGCGGGAAGCACGGGCATCTGCGGAGAAACGGAGGATGCGTTGGGAGCTGGATCAGTCATCGATTTCTTCAGATGCGGGCGTGAGGGTGAGGATGGGGCACGTCACCGCTTTCATTCTACCCCCCGCAGCCGATTTCATAAACTGCCGAGTTTTGAGTAGGGGGAGCTGGGAGCTGGGGAGCTGGGAGTAGGGGAGCTGGGAGTAAGGGGACGGGGGACGGGGGAGTTGTGCAAGCACAGGCGCCCAGCTCCCAGCGCCCAGCTCCCAGCTCCCAAAACTTCCTCCGCAAAAACCTTGTAGACTATCTACTGCCCTCCACCGTATTGCACCAAAGCACGCCCACCGCTCCCTCCCCCACACCTGCCATGACTTCGAAATCATTCTGTGGTCGCACTCGCCGCGAATTCATTTGGGAAGCCGGTGCGGGATTTGGTGCGGCGGCGCTGAGCGGGATGCTCGGCCGTGACGGCTTTTTTAGCTCCGCGTCAGCGAACACGCCCGGCGGGCCCGCGGATCCGGCGCAATCGGCGGGGCCGATGGCCGTCAAACCGCCGCACTTTGCCCCCAAAGCGAAATCGGTCATTTTCCTGTTCATGTACGGCGGGCCGAGCCATATTGACACGTTCGACTACAAACCCGCCATGAAAGGCATGGACGGCAAAACGGTTGACGTCAAAACCTTCGGCCGTGGCGGCCACAAAGCCGGCGGACGGATCGTCGAACCTCGCTGGGATTTCCATCAATACGGAGAATGCGGCAAACACGTCTCCACGCTGTTCCCCAACATCGCTCGGCATGTCGACGACATCGCGTTCCTGCATTCGATGACCGCCGATTCACCAATCCACGGTTCGGCGATGTTGATGATGAACAGCGGCAAAATCCTGTCGGGCAACCCTGCACTGGGTTCGTGGCTGACGTATGGACTCGGCAGTGAAAACCAAAACCTTCCGGGTTTCGTCGTGATGCTCGATCCGACCGGCGGCCCGATCAGCGGCGCCAAAAACTGGTCGAGCGGGTACATGCCGGCGACTTACCAAGGCACCGTGTTCCGCACCAAGGGAGCCCCGATCCTGGATCTGGCCCCGCCCAGCGATCTGACTCCCGCCGCGCAGCGTCGCATTATCGATTCGATTCAAATCGCCAACCAACGGCATCTGACCAGCCACGGCAACGAAGAGTCGCTCGCGTCACGGATCAGCAGCTACGAACTCGCCTACAACATGCAATCAGCGGCTCCCGAAGCGGTCGATTTGTCCGACGAAACCGCCGAAACGCGAGCCCTTTACGGAATCGACCAGTCGAAGACCGCCGACTTCGGCACGCGCTGCTTGCTCGCCCGGCGACTCGTCCAACGCGGCGTGCGTTTCATCCAGCTCTACTCAGGCGGCGCGCATAACGATGACAACTGGGACGCCCACGGCGATTTGGAAGTCAACCACAACAAACACGCCGGTGCCACCGATCAACCGATTGCCGCGCTCCTAACCGACCTCAAACGCACCGGACTGCTCGACGAAACCCTCGTCGTATGGGGCGGCGAATTCGGCCGCCAACCAACCGCGGAATACGCCAAAGGCAGCGGTCGTGATCACAATTCGTACGGATTCACGATGTGGATGGCGGGCGGTGGCATCAAAGGCGGGATCAGTTACGGAACCACCGATGAACTGGGCAGCGTCGCGGTCGACAACCCGCTGCATGTCAAAAACCTGCACGCGACGATCTTGCACCAGATGGGCCTTGATCCCAACCACCTCTCGTATTTCTACAGCGGCTTGGATCAAAAACTGGTCGGTGTCGAAGAAGTCGAACCGATCCACGCGATCATTTGAATCGCGTACCTTTATCAGACGTAACCGGAGTGGCCTGACATCGAAAGCCTGAATTTGGGCAAATTCAGGTACGGTGGTGTTGTGCTGCGAGCCTCCGAGATACTCGGCTACGCGTTACGATCCGTTTTGCGTTCGGGCGATCGTCCATTCAATCGCCGCGATCAACGCGCGGGCCTTATTGAGCGTTTCCTCGTATTCTTTATCTGGATCGCTGTCTGCGACCACGCCGCATCCTGCCTGGACGTGATAAGTGTTGTTTTGGAAGACGATCGTCCGAAGCGCCAAACACGTATCCATGTTCCCGCGATAGTCGATGTAGCCAACCGCGCCGCCGTAGGGGCCACGTCGATGAGGCTCAATTTCGTCGATCACTTCCATCGCCCGGACCTTCGGCGCTCCTGAAACCGTGCCAGCCGGCAAACAGGCCTTCAACGCGTCGAACGCATCGAGCCCTTCGCGGAGCCTGCCCCGCACTTCGCTGCTAATGTGCATCACGTGTGAATAGCGTTCGATCACCATCACTTCGGTCAACTCGACCGTTCCAAACTCAGCGACCCGCCCGATGTCGTTGCGACCGAGATCGACCAACATCACGTGTTCGGCACGCTCTTTGGGGTCAGCGAGCAGTTCGTGTTCGAGAGCGATGTCCTCCGCTTCGGTCGCCCCGCGCGGCCGCGTGCCCGCGAGCGGACGGACGGTCACCATGCCGTCCTTGACCCGGCACATGATCTCGGGGCTGCAACCGACCAAAACGCAATCCGGACTACGGACAAAAAACATAAACGGCGAGGGATTGACCACACGCAGCGACCGATACACCGCCAACGGATCCACGTCGCTGTGAACCGTCAATCGCTGGCTCGGCACGACCTGGAAGATATCGCCGGCGCGGATGTACTCGACGCACTTCCGCACCGCGTCGCAAAAGGTTTCTCGCGTGAAGTTGGACTCGACCGGCAATCGATGACGCTGGTCAGCTTCGAGAATTTCCTGACACTGATGGGGAAGCGGTTGATTGAGTTTCTCGATCGTGCTGTCGACTTCACTGGCCGCGGCGGAGTACGCCGCGTCGATGTCGCCGCCGTCTTCGGTGATCGCCCGACAATCGGCGAGCGAAACGATCGTGATGGTTTTGTCGACGTGATCAAAAACGCACAGCGTGTGGTAAAACGCGAAGTCCAAATCAGGCAGCTCGCGGTCATCTTCGGTCGTGTCCGGCAAATCTTCGACGTAGCGAACGACGTCGTACCCGGCGTAACCGATGGCGCCTCCGATAAACGGCGGCAACGCATCGAGTGTCGCGGTCCGATCGCTAAAATGTTTTCGGAATTCGTCGAGTGGATCGTCGCTCGTCGATTCGACCACCTTCCCGGTGGACGACTCCGTTTGCCAGATTCGTTTGCCTTTGGCGGTGAATCTCGCGAGCGGTTTGGCACCCAGAAAGCTGTACCGGCCGACTTTCTCGCCGCCGATCACGCTCTCGATCAAAAACGCGGGCCCGCCGTCATCGAGCAGCGTGAACGCCGTGACAGGTGTCAGGGCGTCAGACAACAATTTTCGAAACACCGGCACAAAATCGTAACGGCGAGCGAGATCAGCAAATTCGTCAGGGGCCGGGTGATGCATGTTTGTTTTTGCGAGAGAACCGAAGCAGCGGCAATAGTTTGGGCAGACTAAGGGAAAACGACAACCGGGAACAATTACGGTTCATTTCGCTCGCGTTGACACTCCTAGGGGCAGCGATAGAATCCCTGAACGTTTCTTCGCCAATGATGAAAACCTGCCGACGCCCCGGAACGTAATACCGACAACCTACGCATCGAGATCCCCATGAAATGTCAGTATTGCGACAAACCCGCCACCTTCCATATTACCGAGCTTACCCAACCGGGTGGCCCGCAGATTCTGCATCTGTGCGAGCACCACGCCCGTACAGTGCTTCAAAAGGAAGCGCCTAGCCCGATCAAAACGATCACCGGGGCTCTCGCCAAACAATTGCAACTCGGGCAAACCAAAGAAGAACTGCAGAAACTCGACAAGAAAGAATGCCCGTCGTGCGGCATCACGTTTTTCGAGTTCCGTAATTCGGGACGGCTCGGATGCCCGATGGACTACACCCACTTCGAATCTGACCTCACGCCCCTGCTAATCAACATCCACGATTCCCTCGAACACACCGGCAAACGGCCCTCTCGCGCGGCGGCGAACGTCGACGCCCAAGCGGAATTGATCAGCCTGCGGAAGGCGATGGAGGCGGCCGTGCAAAACGAAGACTACGAAACGGCTTCGCAAATCCGCGACAAAATCAACGAAATCCAAGGCGACCCCAAGCACCCAGGTTACGTGCCCCCGTCCGAAAATGACGACGCCGACTCTGAGGAATCGGCATCTGGCGAAGGGGGCGGATTATGAAACAAGCCACGGACCTCTCCGTCTTAGTCAAAAACAGCGGTGAATGGCTCAAAGGAACCGGCCCCGAATCGGACATCGTGATCAGCAGCCGGATCCGATTGGCACGAAACCTCGCCGGATTTCCGTTTATCAAGAAATGCAGCGATGACGATCGACGCAAAATCGAACGCCAAGTTCGCACGCGGCTCGAAGCCCTCGCCGGTTGGGATGACATCCAATACGTCGATATCGATTCGTTGGCCGAAGTCGATCGGCAATTCCTGGTCGAACGACAATTGATCAGCCGCGAGATCGCCGAAGCCGAGGGCAGTCGTGCCGTCGCAATCGATCCCGGCGAGCAGTATTCGGTGATGATCAACGAGGAA
The DNA here is from genome assembly GCF_023701485.1 of Aporhodopirellula aestuarii. GTDB lineage: Bacteria > Planctomycetota > Planctomycetia > Pirellulales > Pirellulaceae > Rhodopirellula > Rhodopirellula aestuarii. Next base: position 316,616 of record NZ_JAMQBK010000008.1, on the reverse strand, counting down.
GACCATTTGCGACTCCAGGTCATGCACAGTGGGCTGGACCTGATCAGTGCCTGGGAACAAATGGACAAACTCGATGACGCGATCGAAGGTGAGTTGCTGTACGCGTTTCACCCTCGTTTCGGTTACCTGACCGCTTGCCCGACCAACGTCGGCACGGGCCTCCGCGTCAGCGTGATGTTGCACTTGCCCGGTCTGGTCATCACGCAACAGATCGAAAAGGTCTTCCGGAGCATGCAGCGGATCAACGTCACCGTGCGGGGACTCTACGGGGAAGGCTCGCAGTACACGGGCGACTTTTACCAAGTCAGTAATCAGGTGACGCTCGGCCATACCGAACGCGAACTGTTGACGATGGTTGGTGAAGAAGTTGTCCCTCGGATCATCGACTATGAACGCAAAGCCCGCGACTTCCTGATGGAAAAAGGCGAACAGGATTTGCTCGACGACGTCAGCCGCGCGCTCGGCATCCTCAGCACGGCGAGGAAGATCAGCAGCGAAGAGACGATGCACTATTTGTCAAAAGTGCGAATGGGCGTGAACTTGGGACTGATCGACGACGTCGAAGTCGCAACGATCAACAAATTGTTCATCCACACCCAACCGGCCCACTTGCAAAAACTGCAAGGTCGGATGCTGACCACGAGCGATCGACACATCGAACGTGCCAACTACCTGCAACGTCACCTCCGCGATTCCGGTTCGTTGCCGGAGGAACTCAACTGATGCAGCCGGAGATCTCTCGGCAGCTGAGTTTGTTTGCAAACACGGCGGGAGATGTTCCAATGGTTGATCTGCGACGTCCGAGCGGCTCGGTTCGTATTGGTCGCCGCAGACTTCGCTCGATACGCACCCACTTGCCCCGACGCGACGATGGACCTGATTCGCCTCGCACCGCCTCGCCGCATACCGCCTCGCCCTGCCCACCTGACCTCCTCTGAGCGGCAACCGGAATGCCCGTCTCTTGATCGCACCTCATTCGTTTGATTTCTCGCTTTGACCGACCGTGCCCCAAAGGATTGTGCGATTTCGACCACCGGTGATTTGCCGAACGGTCGCGATGTGTCGCCGCGCGTGGTGGATCCGAGCACGCGAGAAATCACGGTCAAAGGTGCCCGCGAACACAATTTGCGAGACATCGATCTTTCGCTGCCTCGCGGCCAACTGATTTGCTTCTCAGGCGTTTCGGGCAGCGGCAAGAGTTCGCTCGCGTTCGACACGCTCTACGCCGAAGGTCAACGTCGATACGTCGAGAGCCTTAGCAACTCGGCTCGACAATTCATGGGGCAAATGCCCAAACCCGATGTCGATCTCGTCACGGGACTGAGCCCCTCGATTTCGATCAGCCAAAAGTCAACGGGCAACAACCCGCGAAGTACCGTCGGTACGATCACGGAAATCCATGACTTCCTCCGCGTGCTGTTCGCCCGCGTTGGCACCGGCTATTGCCCGTACTGCGAAACGCCGATCCAAGCCCAGACCGCGGACGCGATTTTGAGCCGCATCCTCGGCTGTGTCGAAGATGCCGACGTCGAGGGCGATGGCAACGACGTATCGCTGTGGATTCTCGCCCCGCTCGTTCGCGGTCAAAAAGGCGAGTTCAAAGATCTCTTTGAAGATTTGCGAAAACAAGGCTTCAACCGCGCCCGCGTCGACGGGGACACAATCCGCTTGTCCGATCCTCCGCCGCTCGATCGTGCGGTCCGCCACGACGTCGAAGTCGTCATCGACCGGATCATTTTGCCGCGAAAGATCGACGCGTCACTCGATCGGGCCCGGGCCAGCGAAGCGGTTGAACTGGCTTTAAAGCTGGGTGATGCGACCTTGATCGCTTCGATCACGAGCACCGACATTGATGAAGTCGGACCGCCGAAAACAGATCACTTGTTCTCCTCACGATACTCGTGCCCGCAGTGTGGAACAAGTTTCCGTGCCCCCACGCCGCAACTGTTCAGCTTCAACAGCCCGCAGGGAATGTGCACGTCCTGCGATGGCATTGGCCGCCTGTACACGTTCGTGCCCGAGTTGCTCGTTCCCGACGCGTCGAAATCAATCCGCGGCGGAGCGATTCCGTTGCTCGGCAAATGGGGCGACGTGGGTCGCTATCGCCGGCAAATCTACATGGGATTTGCCGATGCGATCGACGAAGCTCTCGAGCTCAACACCGGCACGATGCTGGAATCGAGTTGGGATGAACTACCCGAGAAAGCTCGACACGTTTGGTTGTGGGGCGCCGACGAATCGCTCGATACGTCTGCCATCACGGGCAAGAAAGCCAAAAAGTACATCGTCGAGTTTGAAGGCCTGATCCCAGAATTGCTGGACCGCTATCGAACCGGTCGCAATAAGCTGCAACTGCGGCAATTCGAAAAACACATGAGCACGATCGACTGCCCGGATTGCCACGGCCGTCGCCTCAACGCACAAGCATCCGCCGTTCGTATCACCAGCAAATCCTTTGGCGATCTCCCGCCGACGAGCGAGCGCAACGGTGACGGCGTGCCGAGCGAAATTCCGGCTCACTCGAAAACCCTGCCGCAGCTTTGCGATTTGGCAATCGAAGAACTTGCCGAGTTTTTCCGCGACATCGACTTATCGCCGACCGACGCACGCATCGCCTCAGAAGCCCTCAAAGAAATCCGCGGCCGGATCGGCTTTCTGCTTGGCGTGGGTCTGGATTATCTCACGCTCGGACGAACCGCCCCGACGCTTTCGGGAGGCGAGTCACAACGGATTCGACTTGCCGGGCAGATCGGATCGGGGCTCTCGGGGGTGCTCTACATTCTCGACGAACCTTCGATCGGGTTGCACTCCCGCGATAACGACCGATTGATCGAAACACTCACCCGCTTACGTGACGCAGGCAACACGCTGATCGTCGTCGAACACGACGAAGACACGATGCGGGCCTCCGACATGATCGTCGACTTCGGCCCCGGTCCCGGGGTCAAAGGCGGCCACGTGGTCGCGTCCGGTTCGATTGAAGACGTTTGTAAATCATCGGAAAGTGTCACGGGTGCGTTCTTGTCGGGACGCCGCGCGATCGTGCCGCCGGAAAAACCTCGCGACATCGACGAATCGAAAACGCTGACGATTCGCGGTGCCCAGTATCACAACCTCAAAAACGTCGACGCAGTCATTCCTCTTGGAATCGTCGTTTGCGTTACCGGCGTCTCGGGCAGCGGCAAGAGTTCGTTGATCGGTGGCATCCTCGAACCGGCCCTCCGTCGAGATCTCAACGGAGCTGAATCCGAACCCGGCGAACACGATTCGATCGAAGGGATCGAGCATCTCGACAAAACGATCGCCATCGACCAATCGCCAATCGGGCGCACGCCTCGCAGCAACCCGGCAACCTACGTCAAAGTCTTCGACGAAATCCGCAATCTGTTCGCGAAACTGCCCGACGCGAAAACTCGCGGTTACACCGTCGGACGGTTCAGCTTCAATGTCGAAGGCGGACGCTGTAGTGCTTGTGACGGCAACGGTGCCAACAAACTCGAAATGGATTTCCTCGCCGACATTTGGGTCACGTGCCCGGTTTGCGGCGGGGAACGTTACAACCGCGAAACGTTGGCGGTCAAATTCAAAGGCAAATCGATCGCCGATGTCCTCGACATGGACATCTCCGAAGCACTCAGCCTGTTCGAAAACATCCCCAAGATCGCCGAGAAACTGCAAACGCTCGTCGATGTTGGTCTCGAGTATTTGAAACTCGGCCAACCGTCTCCGACGCTTTCGGGAGGCGAGGCCCAACGCATCAAACTCGCCAAAGAACTCAGCCGACGCGACACCGGCAACACGTTGTACGTGCTTGATGAACCCACGACCGGTCTGCACTTTGCCGACATCGAATTGCTACTCGGGGTGATCAACCGTCTCGCCGATCGCGGCAACTCGGTCGTGATCGTCGAACACAACCTCGACGTGATCAAAACCGCCGACTGGGTCATCGACATGGGTGTCGAAGGCGGTCGTGGCGGTGGTGAAATCGTCGCCCAAGGACGACCGGCGGACGTCGCACGAGCTGCCAACAGTTACACTGGAGAAGCCTTGGCTGGGGTGCTCGGGATCAAACGAGAGAAACCCAAACGACTCGCCAAAGCGATCCGTGACGTCGTCGCTCCGCCACCCAAAGCTCGCACGCACGTCGTCGTCGAAGGTGCCTGCGAGCATAACCTGCGACACGTCAACGTCGCGATCCCGCGCGACGCGATGACGGTGTTCTGTGGCCCGAGTGGCAGCGGCAAAAGCTCGTTGGCGATGGACACGATCTACGCCGAAGGCCAACGCCGCTACGTCGAGTCTCTGTCCAGCTACGCAAGACAATTCATCGGCCAAGTTCAAAAGCCCAAGGCCGAGCGGATCGAAGGATTGTCGCCCGCGGTGGCGTTGGAACAAAAGAACCTCGGTCATTCGCCGCGCAGTACCGTGGGAACGGTCACTGAGGTCTACGATTACCTTCGCATTCTGTTTGCGAAACTGGGCACGATGCACTGCCCCGATTGTGAGCTCCCAATTGGAACGCAGACCTCCGATCAAATCATCGAGAAAGTTCTGCAAATGCCCGACGGCACGCGGGCTCTCGTGCTGGCCCCGATCGAAGTCGCTGCGGGCGAAGCGTCGATGGAAACCTGGGCGACACTCAAATCAAGCGGCTACGCACGCGTTCGCATCGATGACGAAACCATCGATCTGGACGAAGCCAAACCGCTCGATTCCCGTCGCGTGCAGAGTGTCGCGGTGGTGGTCGACCGCGTGAAGATCAGCAAAGACGAGGCTTCGCGGATCAGCGACAGCGTCGAGCAAGCATTGTCACTCGGTGCCGGCGTGATCGAAATCGCGATCGCCGATTCCGACCGCGACGAACCCGAATGGGAAACGATCCGGCACAGCCAACACCTCGTTTGCGGTTGTTGCGGTCGTTCGTTCAATCAAGTCACACCCCACCATTTCTCGTTCAACTCTTCCGTCGGTTGGTGCCCCGGCTGCCAAGGCCTCGGCACGCAAACGGGAACCAATCCCGCCGCCTTGATGGGCACGCCGCAACAAACACTCGCCGACGGCGGCGCGTTGCTATGGCCCAAGACCGATCAAGCGGTCAGCCGGTGGATGTTGAAAGCCTTGTCGAGATCGACCGGCATCCCGATCAATCAACCGATCGAGCGTTTGACTTTGTCTCAAAAACGGATGCTCTTCCACGGCCTCGGACCGCGCTGGATCGAAGTCCGCCGCGGCGACACGGCGGAATCCGATGAGGTCGCCAAAGCGACCGGCAAAGGGCATCCAAGCGACATCCTGTTCCGATACCAGTTCAAAGGTTTTTACCCGGCACTCGAAGAAGCGTCACGGTTGACCCCGGGGCTGCGTGCAAAACTCGAAACCTTTGTCGCCGAAATCGATTGCAGCGTTTGCAACGGCTCTCGCTTGCGAGACGATTCGGCGGCGGTGAAGTTCCGCGGGCACACGATCGGTGATCTCGTTCACATGCCTCTCGATCGACTCGCCGAAGAAGTCGACGCGTGGGAAATGGACAAACGCGAACGCAAAATCGCTGGGGAACTCGTCCGTGAAGTTGAGTCACGAGTCCGCTTTCTGCGCGATGTCGGATTGGATTACCTGACGTTGCACCGGGGAGCCTCGACGCTTTCGGGTGGCGAAGCCCAACGGATTCGATTGGCAGCGCAACTCGGCAGTGGTCTTTGCGGTGTGCTTTATGTGCTCGACGAACCCACAATCGGGCTGCACCCGCGAGACAACTTGCGATTGCTTTCGGCACTCCACCGCCTCCGCGACCAAGGCAACACGCTGCTGGTCGTTGAGCACGATCATGACGTGATCGCGGGTAGTGACTACCTGTGTGATTTCGGTCCGCGAGCCGGTCGACACGGGGGTAATATCGTCGCCGAAGGCCCGCCATCCCGGATTGTTCCTCGCGAAACGTCCGTCACGGAACCATACCTTTCCGGCGAAAAACAGATCGAACTGCCCGCAGTCCGCCGTCCGGTTTATTCGGATGCGGGCAAACCGATGGTTGATTTCCTGACCGTCCGCGGTGCCCGCGAAAACAACCTCAACAACGTCGACATCGACATTCCGCTGGGCGTGATGACCGCCATCACGGGACCGAGCGGCAGCGGCAAAAGCTCGCTCATTAACGGCATCGTGTACCCGGTACTCGCGCGGCGACTGCACCGTGCCCGTATTCAATCTGGACGACACGACGAGATTGGTGGGCTGCGGTACATCAACAAAGTCATCCGGGTCGATCAATCACCGCTCGGCAACTCACCGAGCAGCAACCCGGCGACCTACACCGGCGTGTTTGATTTGATCCGCGGCGAGTTCGCCAGCCTGTCCGCGGCGCGTGAACGTCGCTTCACGCCGCGTACGTTCAGCTTCAACGTTTCCGGCGGACGATGCGAAACTTGCGAAGGAACGGGGCAACGAAAAATCGAAATGCACTTCTTGCCCGACGTTTGGATCCCCTGCGAAGAGTGCGGGGCGCGGCGGTACAACGAAGACGTCCTCGAAGTCAAACTGCACGGACGCAGCATTGCCGATGTGCTCGAGATGCCCTGCGGTGAAGCGGCCGATCTGTTCGCCTACCAACCACGAATCCACCGCGTGATCCAAACCCTCTGCGACGTCGGTCTTGAATACGTCACGCTCGGCCAGTCCGCACCGACACTTTCGGGTGGCGAAGCCCAACGCGTCAAACTTGCCGCCGAACTGGCACGTCCCGCGACCGGACACACGCTCTACCTGCTCGACGAGCCCACGACCGGCCTGCATTTTGGCGATATCGAAAAACTGCTCCACGTCATGCAGCAGCTCGTGGAAATCGGCAACACAGTGATCGTGATTGAACACAATTTGGACGTCATCAAGTGTGCCGATTGGGTGATCGACATGGGCCCTGGCGCCGGTGTGCACGGCGGCAGTGTCATCTTCGAAGGCACCCCCGAAGGGCTCGCCGCGACCGCCACGCAAGATGCAAGCCAGTCGCTACGTCCGGTCTCCGTGACCGCCGCTTTCCTGGCTGACGCCCTCCACGGCACCCGCACCGCCAAACCGCTCGCCCCGGGTGAATTCCCAACACCCGTCCCGCGTCGCGTGCCGGCCCCTATTGAAGAGACTCCGCCGCAGCCGCCGATCGAAATCGTCGAAACTCAGACGCCTTCGTTAGAACCGGCGAAACCTGTCGCCGAAACCAACTCCGCGGTGGCCTCGCTCCCTTCGGCAGTTCCCGCATCGCAACCTTGGAAAGCTCTTGGTCGTCGGTGGCACACGCTCGCCAAAGGCTTCCCAGAAAACTCGGCACCGAACTGGCCCCTCGAACTCGTCGATTCCGCACTGGACTTGTTGGCCAAAGTCGCCGGAGAGAAATCGCTCGACTACCCCGCCCCCGATCGCGTCGGCATCAAACTCGAAACGGGTGACTCCAACGACTCGCTCCCGTTATGGGCTGAGCTCGAAACGAAACGTCCCGATGGGGTTCACCTCAAACTTAGCGGCCCCAAGACCGCGATCGATCTGAATCAACTCTTGTCACTCGATTGGCTGGAAACTCAAGACGACAGCGGCACGGTCAATCTCAGCGATTCCGAACGAGTCACGCTCACGCTTCGGCTCACCGAAGTCGAGCACGCCCGCAGCGTGAAACTTCGCTCGTTCTTGCAAACGCACTTGCACCGCACGCGGTTGAATTCCTGATCCAACGGCGACGTCGCTAAAGGAATCTCGCTTACGAGTCCAGACACTCGCTCAACACGCGTCCTTCCGCACGGGCCATCGGTCGGCCGATCGGAGTGGAGTATTCGTGCGTTGGATCCAAACCGAGCGCCGCGTGAATGGTGGCATGAATATCCGCGATCTCTACCGGATCGCCGACGTGCCCTTCCGCCGTTTTCTTGTCCACCGCATCGGACGTCGCACCGTGGACATACCCTTTGCGAAACCGGCCGCCGGCGAGCATGATGCTGAATCCGTGCGGCCAGTGATCCCGTCCGCCTGCCGTGTTGATCCGCGGCGTCCGTCCAAACTCCCCGCCACAAACGACCAACGTCGAATCTAACAAACCGCGTTCTTCGAGCCGCGTCATCAACGCCGCCAAAGCGGGATCGAGCCTCGCGGCGGCGGTCGATTGAAGCGAATGATTATTGACGTGACTATCCCAACCACCGAGCGTCACTTCCACGCACCGCACACCGACTTCGATCAGCCGGGCCGCCGCCAAACAACCGCGTCCAAACTGATCGTCACCAAACGCGGCGAGCGATTCAGCCGGCTCTTGCGTCACATCGAACGCGGTCAATTGATCACTCGACATCATCCGCCGCGCCGCCTCGGTACTCTCCATGTGCAACGTCCGGTTGGTCTGCATGTCGATCAAACGACGCCGAGTGAATTGCGGTTCGAGCACCTCCGACAAATCCGCGAGCCGCCGCTGATAACGTTCATCATCAACGCGCGCCCTGACATCGGGAACCGACGAACGCGGATCCCCCGTCTTGAACGCATCGAACTTCGCACCGAGAAAACCACCGCGTGCGGGTGATCGACCCGGCAAGATCGAAATGTGACGCGGGATATCTGCCCCCGAATCATCGGCGTCACATAGCACGGCACCGATCGAAGGGTGGATTAACGTCGGATCGGGGCGATAACCGGTTTTGATGTTATACACCGCTCGCTCGTGATCCCCCTCTTTACCGACGACACTACGGATCAACGTCGCCAAATGCATCTGTTCGGCCGTCTGAGGAAGCGTGTCGGCGATCTGCAGCCCCTTCACGCTCGTTGCGATCGCTTGGGTGTCTCCGCCCGCGATCACGCCCGGATGCGGATCAAACGTCTCGAGTTGACTCGGACCTCCTTCGAGCCACAACAAAATCACGCTCATCGGAGGCTTGCCAGCGTCCTTCGCCTGTTCCGCCGCGACCGCCAACCGACGCGCCAAACCCGATAGCAACAGACCACCGCCTGCCCCAAGACACTGACGCCGCGAGAAATGCTCAAACGGATTGCAGATCGAATGGCTACTAAAATTCATGGCTTTGTCTTTCAGAGAAATCAATGGTTCCACGCAAATTCGCTGCTGTTGAGCAACACCCAAACGATATCGATGATCGCGTTCCTACGTCCGTTCCCCTCTTCGATCCGCTTGACAAAGTGGTCGCTTTCTGCAGGAGATGGATAGCGATTGAGAGTCGCCAGATACAACGACTCAACAACCTTGGCGTTATCGGCGGCAAACATTCCGACGTGTGACGACGTGTTTAAGATCGGATTCCATTTCGATACCTCGCTCGTCAATTTACCGTTCAGCATCGTCAAACGCTGGGTAATCGTCGCAGTGTCATTGTCAAACTCGTCTTCGCCGAGATCGCCGTAACGACGCAAGAAATCTTTGCCTTCTTGAAACTGTTGAAACTGCAAAAACAACGAAGTCTCTCGGTCGAGCGTTTTGACACGTCCCGACTGAATCGCAGCTCCCGCGACCTGTTCGGCACGCAGCCGCACGATCGGGAAGACCGCCATCGATCGTTCATGCCGCGCGGTTATCTCGAACGCATCGTCACCGTCGGGTGATTGACTGTCGACACGAAAGGCGGGTGTGTCGGTAATCATCCGGATCAGATGCCGGATGTCATATCCAGACTCGATGAACTCACGCGATAACTTCAAGATCAGCGGGCTCGGGTCTTCGTTGAGCGGTAAATCGTCCACTGCACCCGAGGGCGGGCATCCGAACATCAACGTCCAAACCCGCGTGACAAACGCACGCGAAAACTGCACGTTGTTCGGGTGAGTGATCCACCGAGCCAACCGCTCACGTTGGTCCTCGCGGGATGCCCGCTTGTTGTCGTTCGCGACCTGAGCTTCGCTGCCCAGCGGCTCGTTTGATTCGCCCGTTTGATCTTCTGCATCGTTCCTCGCCGCGATCAAGGTGACCGCGTCGCTCGACCCCGACGGGCCATTTTCGCCGGCATCTGATTTGACCGGTTTGTCTTTCGCGGGCCGTTCCAGCAACTCTCTCATGAACGGAACATTTGGTGCAACGTCTTGTTCTTCGGTTTCGTTGAGATACTGGTATTGATAGTACGCATTGCGGCTTTGCAGCCCCCGCAGCCCTTTGTTCTTTGCCGCGGTAAAGAACGCGGCCAGGGAATGGAAATCTTGCTGGGTTCCTTCTCGGAAATCACCATCGCCACCCATCCACTCAGGATTCCCCATCGAGACGTTCCCGAGGAAATCATCGTGACATTGCAAACAATCGATGCGAATGCCTAAGAACGCTCGGCAAGTTCTCGCGGCCATCCGGATCGGATCCGGTTGCCCGTTTCCACTGTCAAACGTCACCGTATAGAAATTGACCTCGGGGCGATCCGTCCATAATCCGTTGGCGGTGATCAGCCGACGGACCAAAACGTCGTACGGTGTTTGCGCGGCAAACTGTTCCGACAACCATGTTCGAAATCGCCGACGTCGATAGACGAGAAACGGCCCATTGTCGGCACCAACGTAAAATCGCGTGAATCGCTCGCCCCAATAATCATGAAACCGCGGATCGACCAACAACGCTTCGCGATGACTCACGATTCGTTCGTTCTCCGGCAACGATTCGAGATTGCGAATCTCTTCGAGCGACAGCCCCGATCCGACCATGGCGAGCGACAACCGACGACACACCGTCAACCAATTCGCCGCCGGCGCGACCGCCAAACCCGACGCCTCAATCTGTTCCTCCCACAATCGGCTAAGTTCCGCTTGGATTGCCATCCGCTCGGGATCTTTCGTCAATGCTGCGTACGAAACTGGTGCAGCCACTGAGGTCTCGTCAGTTGACGTCGGATCGACATCAGTGTCGCTTGGCGGAAGCGAACTCATCCCGGATGTCAAGAATGCGAATGTGCTGAGCAAACAAAACGCGACTAAACCGAACCGACCGATCGAGGTGAATCGCGATCGCAGCTTCGATGGATTCGGTGCCGTTGGAGTTTGGGATGTTTGAGTCACAGACGACGCGGGGTTCCCAGTTGATTCATTCATCGAGTCATGCCATCGTTCGCAGTCAGAGTGAGTCGGTGATCGTGCGGATCCGGTCCGAGGGGTTCAAATCGAACACGGTGCCCGGTGCGGAATGCGGGGACGCTGCCTGTGATTCGTTCGCCGATCGTGTATCTTGCCTGAAATCCACATTATCCAAACAAAAATCTTGCGATCGTACGCCAGTCCGGCCGTGTTCCCGTTCGACCCCCAGTGAGCCGACGTGAGTTCTTCCCCACAAACCGATTTTTTTTACGACGCCTATAACCGTGATGATATCGCATACGGGCTCGAGCCGTCGGCGGCGCTGGCCGCGTATCTTTCGCAGGTCGACGTCGCCCCCTCTGGCGGACTCCGAGCAATCGATCTCGGCGCCGGGGCCGGACGTGATTCGCTGGCCCTCGCCTCAGCGGGATATCATGTCGAATCGGTCGACTTGAGCGAACGAGGGCTCGCCCGGATCGCGGAACGCGCTGCCCAACGAAACCTCGCCGATCGCGTCCGAACACGTTTGGAAGACGTCCGAAAAATTGACTTCCCGCGTGATTACTACGACGCCGTAATCGCCACCACCGTGCTCGATCACGTCCCCGCCTCAGATGCGGAAACGGTTTGGCAACGGATGTGCGATAGCCTTAGCTCGACTGGGTTTTTGTACGTCCAAGTCCACACCACCGAGGATCCTGGCAGCGGTCTGCCGCCCGGCAACACGAGCACCTCGCCGGTTAGCGAAACGGCGGGTGCGGTCATCAATTACTTTCGCCCCAATCAGCTCGCGGCGATGGCGATCGACGTAAAGTCCAAACTGCGGATTCTTCGATATGAAGAACGCCTCGAATGGGACTACACCCACGGCCCGGAACACCAACACGGCAAAGCGGTCTTGTTGGCCGTGCGGTCGGGATACCATCCACCGTGGTACGGCCAACCCGCCGCCTTCCCACGAGCCGAGCCAACCAAGTAACCCATACGCTTCATGACTTCACCCTCCCGCGTGCGGGAGGGTCGGACGCGAAAGCGGCCGGGGAGGGCTCTTGCTAGGTCTTCACGCCCAACTCTCACGAAGGCAAACCAAAAGCCAGCGGTTTTGCTTCCAATAGCGCCGCATCAAACACAATCTCGTTGGCCATACACGGAGCTTCCAAACATCCGTGCCACCACGACTGAACCGCTACTTGGCGTCGTACTTGGCCTTGTATTTGGCCGCCATGCGAACGTAGTGCTGAGTGTTATCTCGACACCGTTTCGCTAGCGCTTCCGCCACCGGCTTGATCGGTTTCGCGGGACTTCCGACCGCCAACATGCCCGCCGGTATCTCACTCCCTTCGGTCACCAGTGCCCCCGCCGCCACAATCGCACCACGGCCGATCCGAGCTCCGTTGAGCACGATCGCACCGATCCCGATCAACGCTTCGTCCTCCACTGTCGCCCCGTGCACAACCGCGGAATGCCCGACTGTTACATCAGCCCCAAGAATACACGGCATGCCAGGATCGCCGTGCAACACACACTGATCTTGAACATTCGTCCGGGGACCGATTTCGATCCGTTCGGCGTCGCCCCGCATCACCGCGCCATACCAAATGCTCGCTTCGGCAGCGATTCTCACTTCGCCCACGACGACAGCCCCGGGTGCAATGAACACGGACGGGTCGACTAGCGAAACATCGGTTTCGGTACCGATCACGAGTTCGCGTTTTTCAGCCGTGTCAACATTTTGGGGCGGTCCGGGTTCTATTTCAGGTCGATTCATGAGACGATTGAGTGATGGACAGTGACGAAAAACCAGATGATACCAAACCGACCGCTTGGTCACCGCTGCAGTGGCCGCGTGCCGGCTTGGTTTTCCTACTCGTCACCCTGATCCGGGGCTATCAAATTTTCATCAGCCCGCTGCTCGGCCCCAATTGCCGGTTCACACCGACATGCAGTTCCTACGCAATCGGTGCGATTCAAAAGCACGGCCTCATCCGCGGCACGTGGGCCGCGATCAAACGAATCGCACGCTGCCATCCCTGGAACCCCGGTGGCTATGACCCACCGTAACTTCCATCTCGATCCTAATCACGCGGCTTCGATCATCGCACGAATCTTGTCGACCGTCGCGTAGTTCCGCGCCGTCGCGACCACGCCAAGTTTGCGTTCCGCCCGAGCTGCCAATTTCGACGTGCCAACACCATCCGGCGCGTGCAAATAAAACACTCGGTCAGTTAAGCAGAACGACTCAGTCGAAATCGCCAACTGCTCGATTCCATCCAGATCGGGTGTCTTGGGCTTTTCTGCCAAAAAGTAGAAGTGCAAACTCTTGGGTACCGCCACGGCCTCCAAAAACGGGTTCTTTTTCAGAGCCTCTAAAAACTCATCGGTGGTCAACAAAATCAGAGGGGACCGAAAGCCGAACGTTTCCTCGACCGCATCGATCACACGCTCAGTCAATTTCTCGCGGTTGCTCATCCGCGAACCGAACACCACGTTCCCGCTTTGAATGTAAGTGCGAACATGGGTGCACGCGAGCGACTCGAGCACCCGCGTCAACTCGGCCATCGGCATCAAATTCTTTCCGCCGACGTTCACGCCACGAAACAAAGCCACCCACATCGCCATCATCACCCTCCATCATTTCCTTAAGCAGTCCGCGGAAACCACGTACAGACAATTCCGCCTATACTCGACCTCAATTCCATTCAACACCCATACTTGATCAACCCGTCTGCAGCTGTAGCGCCCATCGATGTTGAATCGAATGAGAACCGACTTAAACGCACGCCGTCACCTCTCGGATGCGATTGCAAAGCGAATCGATCGCGTTCGAGCCGTGAAATGGTTTCTCGGACTAACTTTTCCCTACGTGTTCGTCGCCAGCCTCGTCCTGGGGTGGCGAAATAACGCAGTCCCCGAACCAAACGGACTGGAACTCACCATCCGATCCAGCTTACTCGCCGCCGGGTTCATCTCCGTGTTCGCGATCTTCTACTTCGTCATCATCCGCCCCGTGATATTGGCCTTCAACGATGAAATCGACACCACCGGCGCAAACGATTCCGGCAATCCTCGGCTTCCCGAACAGCATTAACACGATTCCTCAATGGACGCTGGGCTCGCCATTTCACTCGACCGGCGACAATGTCAACTTCGTCACATTCATGGGGTGCCAGTCTTTCTTGACGCCGACCATTTGCAACGTTTGCTTGCCCATCGGCAGCTCAAGTGTACCAAGTCGCACTGTCTTGAAGTTGCCGTAGTCACCCGTTGCCGGAGCTTTTGCTGTCAGCGTTTCGGTTCCAACCGTGATGACCACTTCCCCGCTCTTCTCAGAGGCAACCTCTGCGGACACGGTAAATTCCCCAGGTTTGCTGACCTCAATGTGCCACTCGAGTTTGTCAGCCGGGTTCAGCCAATAGCCAACATTTTTGACGTGGTACTTCCCCTCGATCTTTAATTCACCGTGCAACACCGCCTGCGTCGCCGTTAAGACAAAAGTCCCATCGCGTTTCTGCACCACCGAAGGCACCGGAGGCTCAACAATCTGCGGCGTGCCTTTAATGTCGAGTACAACAACTGTTGTGATTTTGTCAGGCGTTTTTGCGGGAAGGCTGATGGTGACTTGCCCCTCTTCGCTGGTGACGGGCAATGTTTTATTGCTCGCCAACATCACCGCATTGATTGCCTTGTTCGCCAATCCAGGCACCACGAGTTTGCCGTTTTCGGGCCAATCAAACACGTGCAGATACAGACGCGTCGTATCGCCTTCAAGTTGCTTTTGCGTGCAACGTCCCCACTCGAGCTTTTCAAACGGACTCGCTTGCGTCGCATAGATCGCTTCACCGTTGGTCCTCATCCAATCACCGATCGCCTGTAGCGAGCCGATGCTCTCTTTCGGAACGCTGCCATCGCCTTTGGGCCCAATGTTGAGAAGATAGTTGCCTCCCTTGCTGGCAATGTCGACCAGGTTTCGAATCAGCATTTCGTCAGACTTCCACGCGTGGTCATGCTCGCTGTACCCCCATGTCGTGTTGAGGGTCATGCAAGTTTCCCAGTCCACCCCGGGCATTCCGGTGGCAGGAATGTGCTGCTCGGGTGTGATGAAGTCACCGTACTTGGTATCGAGCTGCGGAGTGAAACCGGCCGTTCCCATGCCAGCCCATCCGGCTTCTCGGATTCGAAACAGCCGATTGTTCATGACGACGTTTGGTTGTTTCGAACGGACAAGATCGATCAGCTCGCTCGAACGCCACGCTTGATCACCTTGAAAATCGATCGAACTGTAATCCCACCAAAGCACATCGACGGGCCCGTAGTTGGACAGGAGTTCGTCGACTTGGCGATGAAGATAGTCTTGATACTTCGTGTGATCACGCGATCCGTTCGGGTAGGGTTTGCCCTTGAGCGGATGCGGAAGTTGTTTCGACAACGCGTACTCGTACTGGTCATGGTGCCAATCAATTACCGAGTGGTAAAAGCCCACCTTCAAACCCTCTGCGCGACACGCTTCAACGATTTCTTTGGCGAGGTCGCGTTGCAGAACGTGCCCGGCATTGAAATCACCGGCGTCCGAATCGAACAACCCAAAACCATCGTGGTGCTTGGTCGTGAAGACCAAATATTTGCATCCGGCGTCTTTTGCCAATCTCGCCCACTGGCGAGCAAAATCGGCCGTGGGTTTGAATTTGGGAATCGCCGCTTTGGCGTACGTGTCGGTATCCGCCTTCACGCGTTGCTGGATCCACTCCATGCCCCCACGTTTGGCCACCGGCTTGCCTTCCCAGGTGCCCGCCAACCCAGAATACAGCCCCCAGTGCACAAACATTCCGAAGCGAGCTTCACGCCACCACTGCATCCGAGCATCGTGTTCACTCGGAGATTCCCGGAATGCCATCGGAGCGGTCGTGTCGCCGGGCGATCCCGATGGATCCGCTTCCGGGCTCTGTCCGGAACATCTGCCAAGACTGCCCACTAAAATGAGTAGTACAAGAATCCTGGGAACGGTTTGACGTACGAAACGATGAATCATGGTGATCACATTCTTGGCGGGTTGAGATGTGGAGCCAAACATTTTACCTGACAAGCCCAAGCCCTGCATTGTCTCACGCGATTCGATTGACGTTCAACATTGACGCACCGCTCGAACCACTCGAACCTTTCCACGGCTAAGGAGCACAACCGGGCAAGGCGACCCGGCACCGCGCGAACATCATCAGCCGTAAAACTTGGCATGGCTCAAGTCGCCCCTTTTTGGCTGTACCAAGCGTCGCGATATGCGGAGCGTACGATGGCGGATACCGGCCGTGCTTCTCCATCGATATTCTGGTTGCTACTTTGCAGGGAGAAGGTGCGATGTTGCCTTCGCGGCAACCGATTGGGTTCAACGCGTGGTGTCTGGGATGACGCCCCCCAAGCAAATTCGCCGCAAAATCCAACCGATACCACCGCTCATGAATCAGATTTCGTCGTATCCGGCTGAGATGGCCAAAGTTCTCGCGAAACAATGGAGTTTGCGAGGATTTGCCGAGGAACTTCTCCCCGATCCGCCGGCGTTGACGACGCTCTTGGATGTCTCCTACCAAGCGAGTTTGTTGCGAGAGGAAGACGATCCCGTTCGTTGCCGGATCATTTACGCCACCCCGGCCGAACTCAGGTCGTGCTTGACCGATGAAACCCGCCCCCACACGTTAGGATTCGACGAATCGGTCCCGATGACGCCGCACAACCTGCGCAAGCTTTCCGGTGCGGCCGACTTTTATCGAGCCCTGTTGGCTGTCAATAAGGACGACGACGAAAAATTATCGATTTGGGGAATGGTGGTCACCGGCACAGAATGGGTTAACCGCGTCGAAGGCAGTCGCTTCGAAGGTGTACAGCTGCCACCCCATCTCGTTGTTCAGGCCGTACGGCCCGGACATCTCGTGGCCGCGTCAGGCTACTCCCGAGTGCTTGAAACGACCCAGGGACAACTGCTTACCGATGGCTTTGATCCTTTCCGCTCCTCCTGGATCGGAGAACGTTTTGCGGATGTGCGGGAATCGTTGCTAAAAAGCCTGCCCGAACCCAAACGCGATGTGCCAATGCCACAAATTTGTGACACGTTTGTCCAAGACGTCGCGCAAGGAGTCGTCCGCCGCGTGCTTCGGATCGTCCGCAGCCAGCGACACGGAGGCATGCTCGTCTTCCTTCCTCAGGGGTCCCACGACGACGGCACGGCCGATCGATGGCTGCGTTTTCGCGTCAAGTTCCAACCGGACGATTCGACGTTGGTCTATCACAACTTGATGCGACAACTCATGGCCCGCTCACTCGACGTCGCCAAGACGATGCAGCTCGCGTTGCTGACTTGGAATGACTACCAACAATTTCGAGACGCGGAGCTCAGGCGTATCGATGATCGCTTAATCGAGTTTGGTCATCTTCTCGCGAGCATGATGTGTGTCGATGGAGCTTTGGTGCTCGACCACAGTTTCCGATTGATCGGATTCGGTGGCGAGATTCTCGGCGACAAGCCGGTTCAAGAGATCCATCGAGCCCTCGACATCGAAGCGCATCGATCCACACTCGAGCGGGCCGATTCAGCGGGCACCCGACACCGATCCGCCTATCGACTCGTTGAGGGCCTCAATCGCGCCATCGCGGTGGTCGTTTCGCAGGATGGTGAAGCCAGATTCGTGGCTCATCAAAACGACAAACTCACCTACTGGCCCTACCTGCCCTAAGATTCTCCCGGAGTCACGTGTCTTATAGCTCGGTCTCTCGGAAAGTCGATTTAACTACTGCGCCGTTCCGCTCGTTCTTTTAGCGATAGGTCGCGAGCCCTACGGTTCGAGCAACTTAAGGTTTCAAATTACCTATCGCACGCGCAACCGGTCCGCTCTCGTTCGAAAAACCTCGAAACCGAACGCGTGAGGAATCATCTCGCGTCGCCTGGCAATCGAACTAGGCCATCCCAAACTCCTTTCAAGCTGGGGCGATTCTTCACTTGGATGTCGCGCCCCATGTTCGCGGAATTGACGCCTGGGTAGCTGGAAGTGGAAATCCTGATTCGATCCTGTGGCTACCAATGTTTCTACCCTACGGTACTGACGCGCCTGTCTACCATTATCCGGTGGCCACGATCGGTATCATCGCCACGAATACCGCGTTGTTTCTTCTCACCGGAATGGGTGACTGCGGCGGGTATGACTGGCTGATTCTAGAATTTGACCAAATCAATCCGCTCCAGTGGGTAACCAGTGCGTTCATGCACGGGTCCTGGTCCCACTTGATCGGGAACATGATCTTCTTATGGTGCTTCGGGCTCATCATCGAAGGCAAATTGGGCTGGCATAAATTTGGTTTGCTCTATTTGGGTCTCGCCCTCGCGGACGGAGCGATCGGGCAAATCCCGATGTACTTGTTCACCGATGGCGCGGGCGGCGCGCTCGGTGCCTCCGGTGTTATCTTCGCGTTGCTCGCCGTGGCGGTGATCTGGGCTCCCGAAAATGACATTCACTTCTTCTATGTCTGGAATTGGCTGTTCCATGGCACGATCGATGTCCCAATCAGTGTCGTGGCGTTCTTCTACTTTGCGGTCGAATTTCTGCAAGTGACGTGGACAGGGTTCAGCATGTCCACGCCCATGCTTCACCTGCTAGGGATGTCGGTCGGGATCCCCTTTGCGATCTTCATGCTCAAACATGGTTTAGTCGACTGCGAAGGCTGGGATCTCTTCTCACGATTAGGGATCGGCCCACTCAGCACCAAGGACGACGCTTTGCCTCGTGGTTCCAAAGGGTTGCCCCTTTTCCAAACCGCTCCGTATCGGGCGGTCGATCAACTTCGTCTTGGAGGCATCCTGCCACCGTCGACTGCGGCGGCTCGAAACCAGCGGTACAAAGAGGGCGGTAGTGGTTTGCCGCTTGGTCGTCAGACCAACGGGGAATCGACTCGACCCAAACGCAATGCGTGTGCGAGCGCGTTCGAGTCTTTTGCCCGAGCCATTCGTGCCAATCGCATCGAGCAGGCAGTCACTTGCTTTGACCGCCTTCGCGAAAACTCTTGCGTCGCTGCTGTTCCTGATTCAACCCTTGTTGCGTATATCAACTTACTTTCCAAAACAGATCGACATACTGAACGACTTCTACCGCTTCGGTTTCTCGCATCGCGGTCATCGAAGTACGCGAACAACGCGCGCCTGCAAATCGCGGTCATCGAGCTGCGGCACAATTGTGACCCGCAATCAGCGATCAAGATTTTGGAGAACATGAGGTTGCCGTTAACGGAGAAACTGGCAAGCGTGAGGAAGAGACTCCTTCGAGAAGCGAATGCCCGTCTTCGCGAACGACAGCAGGGCGAAACGGAACCGACTCGGTAGCGGCGTGAGCAGCAATCCTTGCCGCCGTGTTTTTTTTCTACAGCCATAATTACCAGACGGTGTACCGCTTTCTGGCGAACGCAGCGCCGTAGTGGGAAAATATTTGGACAGTGCCCCGTTCGAGAAGTCGTATTGGAGTTTTCGCCTCCCACGTAGCGGAGCCTCTCCGAGGCTTCGAAAGCGAACAACGCAGGCAATTCTCGGTCTCGGGGGACGTCGATTGTATTACTGAAGGATTTCAAACGTAGCGGAACGGCGCGAGCCGTCCGGTGACTCGGGACCGGACGGCTCGCGCCGTTCCGCTAAAAAAGGCACGAAAACAATCAACGTCCCGAGAGACCGAGCTACGTGGAAAACGACGCTGTGCACAAATGCCCCCTTTGCGAAATGAACACGGCTATCTTCATCTTTCAGCGCGGACGGAGTTGGCAACCCCCGCTTGTCTTACAATCCCTTAAGATACTGGTTAAGGCTGCCGCCACTTAACTTTCGGTGGTAGCGGCAAGTTCGGGTGTGAAGCCTGGGCCGCGCTGCAACCACGATGACCGCTTCTCCCTTCTTCCAAGAACTCAGCTCCATGCAAAAACTCGTCGATGGCATCCACGCCTTTCAGGAAAACTACTTCGATTCCCACAAGGTTCTTTTTGAACGACTGGCCCAGGGGCAGCAACCGCTGGCATTGTTCATTACCTGTTCCGACTCACGCATCGACCCCAGCCTGCTGACCCAGACGCAACCTGGTGAGCTCTTCATCATGCGCAACGCGGGCAACATCGTGCCTCCCTACGGTGCCGCCCTGGGTGGAGAAGCGGCCACGATCGAATTCGCCGTAGCTGCGTTGAAAGTGAAAGACGTGATCGTCTGCGGTCACTCCCATTGCGGAGCGATGAACGGATTGCTGCACCCAGAAATGGTCACCGAGTTACCAGCAGTCAGTTCCTGGTTAACGCATGCCGAAGCCACGTCACGGATCATGAAGGAGAACTACAAGCACATCACGGACGAAGCTCCCCGTCTAACCGCGACGGTCGAAGAGAACGTGCTCGTGCAACTCGAGAATTTGCGGACGCATCCCTCGGTGGCCGCGGCTCTGGCACGCGGCGAACTCAAGCTACACGGCTGGGTTTACAAATTCGAAACCGGACAGGTGTTCGGTTACAACGCCGCGAAGGGACAGTATTTGCCTGTGGAACAGGCCACCGCTGACGCGAGGGATGTCTCCGCCAGGTTGCCATCGATCTAAACCCGACGCATATCCTGATTGCCCCAGACGCGACCATTCAAGATCGCAAAGTGACGCAAGATGATTAGCCAACAAGAAACGGATCAGTTGAACGAGCTCGGCTCGAACATCAAGCACGATTTCCTGGCCTCCATCGTCGTGTTTCTGGTCGCGTTGCCATTGTGCATGGGCATCGCGATCGCCTCGGGAGTCCCGGTGGCGGCGGGCCTGATTAGCGGCATCGTCGGCGGCTTGGTTGTCGGCACGCTGGCCGGCTGTCCGTTGCAAGTCAGTGGGCCAGCAGCTGGACTGACGGTGATTGTCTACGAGGTGGTCCAGCGATTCGGCTTGGAGATGCTGGGCACGATCGTCTTGATTGCGGGACTGCTCCAAGCCGTCGCCGGCATTCTGAAACTCGGCCAATGGTTTCGCGCCGTGTCACCCGCCGTCATCAAAGGAATGCTGGCCGGAATCGGCGTTCTAATCTTCGCGAGTCAGTTTCATGTGATGGTGGACGACAAGCCGAAAGGCAGTGGACTCCAGAACCTGATAACGATCCCCCAAGCGATCTGGAAGGGATTGGCGATCCCCGAACTCAATGGTCGTGAAGATCGGATATTCCGCACTGAAATGTTGCGTACCGTTGGTGACCTCCGCCGTCGCCAAGTGAACCTGCACGAACAAGTGGCCGAACGTGTGCCTCATCCATTCGACGCGCGAGAACGCGAATCCTCAGATTCCTTTGGCGAACTCGCGTCGCTCGAATTGGCAGACCTTGCCTCCGAGCAAGCACAAATCACTCAGGATCTCATTGCAGTCAATCAACGATTGCAGGAGTGCGAAAAGGATTCCGTTCCGAGTGCAAAATCGACCAAGATCAATGAGGCCGCCGCCTTGGCGATTCGCCAAAGCGGTGCCGCCGCCATCGCATTGCAGCAAAACAACATCGCTGAGATTTTGCCGCTACAGGCCGAAGCGACGACGTCGCTTGAACTTCTGATCAGCCATCAAAAGAACCACCACTTGGCAGCCTACCTTGGCATCCTAACGATCGCGGTCATCCTGCTTTGGCAGGGTTTCGCGCCGAAGCCCCTGAAAGTCGTGCCGGCACCGTTGATCGCCGTGGTATTGGCGACCTTGATCGCGGCCCTGCTTGCCGTGCCAGTGCTGTACGTCGAAATCCCCAACAACCTGTGGAGCGAAGTTCGATTCCCGAGTCTCTCCGTGCTGAACGGCGCACCCTGGGTGGCCGTGTTTCAGGCCGGACTGATGATCGCGGTTGTTGCCAGTGCCGAAACACTCTTGTGTGCGACCGCGGTTGATCAAATGCATCAAGGTCGTCGTACTCGATACGACCGCGAGTTGTTTGCACAGGGCGTTGGGAATGTTGTTTGCGGTTTCTTAGGTGCGCTCCCGCTGACCGGAGTGATTGTTCGCAGTTCGGCCAACGTTCAAGCGGGTGCACGCACTCGCGTGTCCGCGATCCTACACGGACTCTGGCTACTGATTTTCGTCGCCGGCTTGGCCTTTGTGTTGCGTTTGATCCCGACGGCAAGCTTAGCGGCGATTCTGGTGTATACCGGCTACAAGCTGGTCAACCCCAAGTCCATTCGCGACCTCGGCAAGTACGGACGTGGGGAAGTCGCCATTTACGCCGCCACCGTCAGCACCATCGTCATTACCGATCTGTTGACCGGCGTGCTCGTGGGCATCGGACTCGCCGCTGCCAAACTCCTGTATACGTTCTCTCACCTGGCCACCGAGCTAGCGCACGAACCGGGCTCACGTAAGGTGACTCTCTCACTGCAGGGTGCCGCCACTTTCGTTCGACTTCCCGTGCTGGCACGCGAATTAGAGAAGGTTCCAGCTCGTGCTGAACTTCATATCGAATTTTCGGAGCTTGATTACATCGATCACGCCTGTCTGGATTTGTTGATGAACTGGGCAAAGCAACACGAGTCAACAGGCGGCAAGCTCGTCCTCGACTGGGAGTCGTTGCATGCCCGCTTCAATCCCGTCAAAGCAAAGAATGGTGGATCGGCATCCGAATCGGTTGTCCGTCCCGACGAATCAGTCAACGAGTCCACGGCTCCGTAGGACAGGAAACAAAAACCCAGCCGTGCGTCGGATTCGTGTGAGCGTGGCCGAGGGGATGTCAGAACCGGAAGACGGGATACAGCCGGGGGTCACGGGGGGACAGTGATTGTTTAGGTGCTTTCTTTAGCGGCACGGCGCAAGCCGTCCGGTCCCGCGTCACCGGACGGCTCGCGCCGTTCCGCTACATTGGAAATTCCGCTGTACTTAAATCAATGTCCCGAGAGACCGAGCTCGTAAATAGAACCGTTGTCCGACAAAAACCTTTCACGAACCACCAATCCGTTCGCCTCGCTACTCGACCGCAACCGCGGCGACGGTTTGGAAAAATTTTGACGACCACTCCGCACTCCGCGGACCGCTATTCTTGCGCACCTGAACGATGATCAGCTGCTGATCTGGATCGACGAAGAAGATGCAACCCGAAAAGGATCCGTGTCCCAAGGAGTGCCGTCCAAACAGCAGGTCTTCGTCGCGTTTGGAGGCCGGCGGTGCTCCAGGCTTGAGGTGCCGTTGCCAGTGAATACCAATCCCCTCCTCAACCGTGTTTCCTTGGTCGGCCAGAGCCAACGGTTGCGGCAAAAGCTGCTCAAACGTTTCCGGGCGAATGAACTCACGCGTCCCATAACTACCGCGATTGGCCATCCACTGGGCCAAGACGCCCAGCTCCCACGCCGTGAACTCACCGTCGGAGCTTGCGTTTCCCATCCGAACGTCACCGAACTCAAGCGGTTGGAAAAGATGCTCGTCGTAGAGTCTAACGGCGCTTTTGCCGGCGACGATTTCCATCGCTTTCGCGACCAACTCAAAACCCAACCCGCAGTAGGCATACCCGACACCCGGCTCATTCACGTCGATCCCGTTGAGCACAACGTTCTCCAGATGCGGCGTGTGCATGTCGCCCAATTCGCCGTGTCCTGACAATCCGCTGGTGTGGGTGAAACATTGCCGGAACGTGGGGACGTGCGGGTTGTCGTTGGTGTAATCTGGAAACGCCATGGCCAGCGAATCATCCAGGTCGATCAGTCCTTGGTCGAGAAACTGGCTAAACAAGATCGCGGTGACCGTCTTGGTAATCGAGGCGACCCAGCAGCGGTAGTCACGGTCGATCGGCTGGCCGCTGACGTCCTCGCCAAAAGCTTCGTGAGTGATGATCACACCGCGGCGGGCGACAAGCGTCACAAACGGCTCACCGCTGTCTTCGGCCCATTCGCGGCAAACAGCATCAATTCTGTCTTTGGCGTCGGCAGCCACACCGGCTTGGGAGGGCGAACCGTCCCCGAGCATCGTTGCGGGCTCGTTACGGTGTCGGGGCGGACGCAGTCGACGTGTCTCTCCCTGCAATTCCTGCAGTTTCAGCTTTAACGCGAGATGACAGTCGTCGTTTTGTACCGTCGTCGATTCGATGTATCGCGCCGGGCGTCCCAGCGGTTCGGACTCGGTCAGCCCGGCTACCAGGATGGCTCCTTGTTCGCTGCCGAGTACCGCCCGCACAAGGATTTTGTTTGCCAAGTGAACGATTTCGGACTCATGCTCGTGCAGCACCGCCGGCGCATCCGGGCCAGGGAAGTTGGGAAACGCGACAGTCAGGTCCGCCGCGAAGGCCCCAAGAAGCTGCGTGGGCAACCCGTAAAACGTGAGGGATCGACGCAGCGGTGTGCCATTGGGGGCAGTCCCTTCGATCCAGGCGAGCCAGCGACCGGACGCATTCGGCTCGGGCGATTCATTCAATTCCTTGTCGAACCAGCGGACGCGCAACGATTCGCTGCACCCAAGCCGTCGCACGGTTTCCACGTCTCGCCACACGATTCGGGGCGTCTCACCAGGCTTGAACATCCAGGTGCCAGACTTGGCCAGCATCAGCTCCTGCGTTTGGAATTCGCGTCGCTCGTTCCGTTTGGCTTCAGTCGCGTCCTCAACGGTCACGGGCTGGGTGGAGCCCACACCATTTGCCCCGTCCTGATTCTGCCCAACAGACTGATCCGCCAGCATGCTGGCAAGGCTTACGATCAGCAACACGCGGCCGAACCGCGCGAGAGTTGCAAACGCCTTCATTGAAGTACTCTTTCGCCAGAATTGGCTTATCAAGACATTCGGAATTTTCGCGGTCACCCACAGCGACCGACACCGTGCCAACCAAACATTATCCTGTCTCATGGTCGCACAGAAGGCTAGTCTTTTATCAGTAGTGTAAACGAGTATGGAACTGGATGGCTCGCAACGTTCCGAAACGCCTTCTCAGCAGGTACATAGAAG
>NZ_JAMQBK010000008.1:232325-291597 GCF_023701485.1 Aporhodopirellula aestuarii | reverse complement strand
ATTCCTGCATACCTGCTTAAGCACGTAGGCTGGAGTTTTTCGGTATATCGGTCAATTGTTGCTAATCATGGTTCCTACTTTCAACCGAGGCTATCACTGGACTGTCACAATTTTGTTCTGGACAAGACGTGTCGCTATCCCTTTCGCGTTTAGCTGGATCAAGTAATTCGCGAATGGTTAGTCACGATAGTGACGAGATCCAAAAGCCACGGACGTGAGTCCGTGGTTTGGGAAAACAAAGCGAAGCAAGTCGCAACGCGACGACACAAAACACGGGTGGACGCACGAATGAACCATCGGGAGCGGCATCTGTCATCGCTTCGCGACTTGGTGTTTGCGGCGGGCGACGTCGCCCCCGGACTCACGTCCGGCGCTTGCACGTGCCGTCGCTATTGCGACTAGGAATGGAAGCAATTCTTCCGCGGCTTTATATCTCCGCGTCTTCGCAACCATTTAGCATTCCAGCGATTTTGCACTCCAGGCTAAAGCTCAAATGGCTCATAGGATTTCCCCCAATTATTCCTGCCTACCTGCTTAGCGATACGACGCTTGCCTTCCGATTCGAGCAACCTGAGATTCCAGGCTGGATAATTCACTAACTGGACCGCGTTATTTTTCACGTAGCTCGGTCTCTCCGAGACCGAGAATTACGCTTGATGCTCGCTGCCGGATCCTCGGAGAGGTTATGAAGTTATTAGTGTGGCCGTTCGCTCCGCGAACGAGCGTTTCCGTATGCTTCGTTTGCGGAGCAAACGGCCACATTGCTTCGCCCCCGACGAATAGATTCACCGCCTCGGAGAGGCTCCGCTACGTGAGAGGCGAAGTCGCCAAGAAGTAACGCTGTCCAGCGAGTGTTTTGTCAGCGTTCAAACTCGGTGTTGGACCGGACGCCTCGCGCCGTTCCGCTAAGTCATTTAGCGGCACAGCGAGCGTGGTTCGGCTGGTACTACCAGCGGATCGAGATTCCACCGACTTGAACGCTGCCACCCGATGGCGAGGGCAGTCCGAGTGCTCGAGCCACGTTGCTGGTTGCTTGGGAGACGGTCGATGCCGCTAGTCTCGCCCCGTTCTGTAACGCGTCCGAAATCGAGTTCACGTTCGTTGTCAAAGCACCGATCCCGCGAGCGACGTCGTTGGCGCTCGTCCAAGAGATGCTGTTCCACATGACATCTGCGACGCTGCGATAACTGAGGTTCAACTGACTCGACAAAGCACGAGCGATTCCCGCAGCATCCCGCGATACGCTGCCGAGGCCTTGCGCGATCTGGTTCGATGTCGTCCAAGAGATCGACCACATCGAGGAAGCGATCGTGTTAAGGTTACTCGACACGTTGTTCTTGAGCGCGTTAGCGATGCCACTGACATCCCGCGAAACGCTGCCCAAGCCCTGAGCGACTTGATTCGTAGTCGTCCAAGAGATCGAATACATCGAGGCGGCGATCGTGTTGAGGTTACTCGACACGCTGTTCTTGAGCGCGTTAGCGATTCCGCTGACATCCCGCGAAACGCTGCCTAAGCCCTGAGCGATTTGATTCGTAGTCGTCCAAGAGATTGACCACATCGAGGAGGCAATCGTGTTGAGGTTACTCGACACGTTATTCTTGAGCGCATTGGCGATGCCGCTGACATCTCGTGAAATGCTTCCCAGACCCTGCGCGACATGATCCGCGTTCGTCCACGGGATGTTACGGTATAAGGTTGCGGCAATTTGATCCAACGTCGCACCGGCTCGGGTGTTCAGTGCTGCTGCGATTTGCCCGATGTCACGGCTGAGGTTGCCGAGCGCACCGGCCACATCTTGAAGTGAGGCACCCGCTTGGTTGAAAAGATTTCTCGCAATGTCCGAGAGGCCAAAACCGAGCTCTTTGAGTAACTGCGCAATCTGACCGGCGCTGGCGGCGGCTTCACGGCGCAACAGACCGGTCAACTCACCGACCCCCACGTTGAGTTCGCGAAAGAGTGTCTTGCCGATATCGGCGACCGACGCTCCGACATCATTCTTGAGGACACGCACCAATTCCCCAAGTCCCACGTTCATGTTTCCGTGCAGGATTTTGGCCGTGTTGGTTAAATTCACACGCAGGTCTTGGATCATCGCCCGCGCTGTGCCGCCGATACTTTGCAGGTCCTGATAGAGCAGAACCGCAGCTGCGGCTGCAATGTGCGGGTCCAAAGGAGCCCCCGCGTAGACGGCTAGCTTTCCTTCTCGTTGAAACTGTTCCTTGAACGAATTCAACTGATCCTGAATATCAGCCATTGTGCCGATTTCGTAGCGGTAGAGCGGTCGCTCGATCTCGCGTTGAACACTTCGCTGAATGCCGAAGTCCAGCAGGCCGACCTCGCCCTTCAATCCCAGGTTGAGGTCAAGCCCCGCCGTCACAAGCAAGTTAGCCGGCGTGAGTTGACGCAATTTCGTGTCCGAATTCGCTTCGGTGATGAAGGTGAAACCTCCGAATGCCTCCAACCCGATTTCGGCCGTCACCCGGACGAGATCCAAAACGAAGAAGAGGTCCCCTTCCCCGACAATTTGTCCCGTAATCCCACCGCCGAACGTGATGTTCGCCTGATCGCTCACTCCGTTGACGGGATCCGCCTCGACATAGAACCCTTGGGTGTCAATTCCCATCTGAACGTCAAACTCGAAGAACATGCTGGGGATCAGGTTGACTTCCATCGTGACGTTTGCGATTCCGAGATAGCTGAACAGAAGCGTCTCGGGCATGACGGTGATGGGTGTTCCATCGGCCTGAAAACGTTGGTGTAAATCCAGACTGAGGATTTCATAAGACTGGCCGCTGAGCAAACGGGTGAGGTTGATCGGTTCAAACAGATCAAAGCCGAAATCAAATCGATTGCCGTTCTCATTCCTGGCCACTTCGGCCAAAGGTTTGCCGCGGAACGCTTCCGGTGCGATCAAAAACTGGGCTTCCTCGGGAACATCCAGTAGATCCAGCAGAGATTGCTCGAGTATCGGGATTTTGGTACCCAGCATCGTTTGCACCGCATCCGGTAATGGATTGTGTGTGGCAACTTCGTCGATCAATAATTGAAACAACGCGTCCTGCAGCGAATCGTTTGAACCGAGCAGCGACGCGATCGCAGCGATCGACTCGCTTTGGATTTCTAGATCAAATGCCTGGGTGACTGCATCGATATGCACGTCAGCAGACCAAGTAAGTTGGGATGGGAAGAGACCTTGCAATCGGTTGGAAAGAAATGCTGGCAAGCGTGATAGCGGGTTGTCGAGTTGAAACTGAACCTCGGCGTCCGCGGTTGCTGCGAAATCAACCGCTCTCGAATCAGCCAACAAGCCTGCGAGGTTCGTTGCATCTACCCCAGCCAAGTAGAAGCGTTCGTTGGCAATTGCGTCGAAATCGCTGAACAAGAAATCCAAACTACTGACGAACAAATGCCGGTTGTCTGCCGAGGTGGCCTGGGCGGTGACGTCCGCGAGATTGGGGATGTGGGCCGTGCCATGAAGTTCACCATCGGCCGTCACGTTGACATGGACCGTTGCTCCCTCGACAATAAAGAATCGCCCTTCATGATCGAGGCCAAACGTCAATTGATAGTGCACGTCGGGAGTGACCGTGAGAGTGCCATCGAGCGTCAATCGGATTCCATCATTCGACCCCAGATTCCCAGCAGCCGACACGGTCAGTGGGTTGGCGAGCGATTGTGTGAAATCCATGGTCAGAACCAAAAGGTCGCCATGGGTTCCCGCGTAGACTTCCTGAGCGGTGGCGACGGAATTGATTTCAATCCCACGAGCGCGTAAGTACTGTCGGGTATCGCCTTGAACGTTGCCGATGCTGTTCGCCGAGCGAATCACCGGCGTGATGGCGGCGAGAATCTCATCGCCGACTGCGGGGATCGTTCCGAGCCCACTCAAGTTGCTGCCGATCGCCGACGAGATTTCCCCAAAATGGCTGGCCGCCTGGACCGCTAGCAGATTGAGAAGTTCTTCATCGTTGCTAAAGGATGTTGTCTTAAGCGAGTTTGCGGCGAAGGTTTGATCAATCAAGGATGCCAGATGGATGGCGGCGGGCGTGTCATTGGAAACCCCCGCCGTCAAGGGCGAGGCAGTCATGACTCGTCTTTCTTCCAGGCTTTGCAGGATCATGACACGGTTCTTGCTGGCCGTGTCGTGGCCTTTCCTGCGACGTGATCGGGAGCGGTCAGAGAAAAACTTTGCCAACAAGCCGCGGTTGCTTCGATTCATTTCACATGACTCCAGGTCCGGGATCGTCTTCGACGCGAAGTGCGTCTCGAGTTCCCTGAGCTAGAGATGTGAAGCGTCCATCCAATACGGACAACAAATCTACAAAATTTTTTGCTCCGAGTTTTGGCGTGGACCGGCGTTGTTCCAAACGCCTAACTTCATCACCCGACCGACCGTCCTACGCACGCACAGCGTATCCCTTTGCTCGTAGCGGAAACCTGTTTGGTGATGCCACATACCGTTAACGCCATGGCAGTTTGGCAATCACGATTCGGGTGTTCGGCGGACGTGGACGGTCAGTTCTCCTTCGTTGTCCGCCAGCTTGTTCCAGTCGTCTTGACAGCGGAGATAGAGTTGCCCGTCGGATACCGCCTCTAAGCGTTTGAGTTTGCCGATCGGTATCGGGTCGGAAAGCTGAAAGTCGTCAAAAATCACTCCGACCAATTTGCCGCGGCCATCGCTATCTCCGTCGGCGTCGTATTCGCTGCCGTCTTGCGCGATCTTCCAAGTGCCTACCGACGCAATGTCGTACGACACGGCTTTCTCCAATGTCACGCCACTGGCCTGCCAGCCATACGCCGCGGCGATTTTCTTTTGCATACGCCGGCTGCCTTGCAGCGCTGCGAATCGTTCATTCCACTGCCACGCACAGAGATCGGCGCGGTAACCGTTGTCGAGTGTGTTCAGGAACAGGTCGTACTCGAACGCTATTTGCTGTGCCACCGGCCCGTAAACGGCGGCGAAACTGACGCCTTCGCGTTTTTCCATCAAAGCGATGGCCAGCGGTTTGAAGCGATCGGCGTAGTTAGGGTTATTCGCTAGCAAGTGGCAGAGCGCCCAACGCCACGCGTAGTCCTGCCAAGTCCCCGCGTCGACTCGGCCGGGCACGGCGATCTCCAGCAGCTTCTTTTTGGGTTCGGCCCGTTGCAGGTACGACATCACCGTCGGGCTGACGTTGACGGCCAGTTGATCGGCTTTCCAATACTGCCCCATTTCCGCCACACCCTCCGACAACCAGGTTGGTCCGGTCGATCCGAAAGCGAGGTAACAAAAGCCATGCGTGCATTCGTGTTGAACCACGCCATGATCGTCGCACGAGTACAACACCGCCCGCCGCTGAGATCCGAGCGACGAGTTGAAGCAGATCCCTGCGCCACTCTCAATCTTTGCGATCCCCGCCGGCTCCTTCAACAGCCCGTTGGGCCAGCCGCTTAAGTCGCGAACGACGAAGCCTTCGACCACGCCGGTCGGGGCGCGGCCGAAGTACTTGGTCAATAACCCGGCCATCGTTTCCAGTTTGTCGAGAATGATCCGCGCCTGCCGATCGGAGACGTCGGTCATGAATGCGAAGTGCGACGAGCGAACCAGACGCGGCGGTTGCGGCTCGTCGGAAAGATGTCGGTATCTGGCCAATAATTTGTCGTCGACGCTGGCGCGGGCGGTTGTCTCGCCGCCGATCTCGATTTCGACCGCCTTGGCAACAAGGTCGCCTGTGTTGAGTCGTGCCGCTTCCAATCGCACGACTTTGCTACCCGCAGCCGCGCGGCGAATGTCGTTGCTCTGGAAACTGACCGTCGCGTCGTCGGCAAGCTGAAACGAGAGAACCTGCTTGCGCGTGAAGCCGTTGTTGGCCGGGACCTGGACCAGCAGACGTCCGTTGCTGACGCGAGTGAATTGACAGACGATTTCGCAAGTGAAAAAGGCTCCCGTGCCGCTCGCTTCCTCAATCACCCGGATGCCGCTTGATGCCTCCGCGCCACTGACCAGCGAAATGTTTTGGATCTCGCCCGCGGTACGGCCAACGCGATTGACCTGGCCTTGAAATTGGATCGTCTGTCCCGCTTTCAAATCATCAATCGTATAGTTGCCGATGACCTGGATCTCGGCCGGAAAGCGGAGCAAACGCCCATCCGCCAACGCCACATTTTCCTGGTCGACCGGCTGGACGCGTACGGTGTGCGCCTTCCCGCTGTCATCCTTCACGACCAATCCCGCCGCCGAGACCGATTCGACCGTACCTGTGATCGACAGTGTTTTCTTGACGGTGATTTGCGCGCTCGCCGAAGTCATGCTTGCCAACGGCGTGAGCAACACCGCGCAAATAAAGATGAGAGTGTTTCGCAGCATGATGCCGAGTTGTGCGTGGACGTACCGAAAGTAACCGCATTCAACTTATCAGAACGCCAGCCAAACGACCATTCAGCGTACCGGTCCGTTGGATGCCCTCAGACAAATCCTCTTTTTCGGGTCTGTTTGCGGAATCTGCCAACTGCCAACAGTGCAGCAGAGACGTCGAATGACGTAGAGCCGTCCGGTCCCACATTACCGGACGGCACGCGTCATTCCGCTACTCTTGAGATCCCGCAGTGATCAAGTCGACGTCCCACCCGCACGTTTGGGGCAAAGGCAATGCTAGAGGTTGGTCCCTCAGACAAGCCAACGGTGACACGAAAGGGCCAGTGGTCGTTGTGAAGTTTCCGTCAATAAAGCAGGATTTGGGAGCGCTATTGTCGCAGTGAAAACAGGGGTGAGACCGGACGGCTCGCGCCGTTCCGCTAAGAGTAGCGTTAAAACTACCAATGTCCCGAGAGCCTCAACGATGTGGGAGGCGAAAGCTCCAAGACGTCTTCCAGAACGTGGCGTTGTCCAGTCAGTCCGCGTGCACTTCTCGCTTCACCGAGAAGCGGAGGCAGCGTGAACTCGGGGTAACGCATCGCAACGGACTCATACTGACGCTTTGCCAACTCAACGTTCAAACATCTCGCTGTCCTGGTCAGCCACAAAAAGGTCCAGCGTCGACTCATTGAGCGACGCCGTGGTCGTTATATCGGCTGGCAAGGCGGGTGACGTATCGGATTGTCGGTCGATGCCAGAATGCATTGCGTCGAGTATTTCGGTGAAGCAATCAATCTATTGCAACTCTTCTCCGAGTCATCACCATCCCCCGCCAAGAAGTGAGAATGCCGGCCGGCTTCCGTCAACACACGCACGCATGCGGACAAAGACAGTTCGAAAGACCTCCTCCTCCACAGGATGCCAGAGACGGAAGATGTTCAAATTTCGCACTCATTACGTGTGAAGATACAAAACGCGTTCGCTGAGAAATCACGGTGAGGTCGCAGCCAAGCTGCGTTCTTGTCATTTCGTAGCCAAATTGGCGAATCTCACGGGAATAGTCGCAAAATTTCTTGCCCGCGGCGGGATGTAACAGCGCGGTGTTTGCGTTCTCATCTGCGCATCTAACACGTGGAGCCGATGGCGGTAATTGGTTCAGCGGATCTGGGCTCAAAAATTTGACATCCGCTCATTTGGGCGGCCCACACCGGCCTTCTTTTCAAGGGACATTCGTGCGGTGTTTGGGCTTGAAGATGGCGAGTCTCTAAACGGCCACTTTCTCGTGGTAGCCGCACCGGTGTTGAAAACAGAAGTGGCATTGATGTCGAGAACGCTGCCGAGAGTCGTGATCAGAATTCTTGCGAGATTCTACGGCAGATTCCGCTTTGACCGGGACTTCTATGACACACGGATCACTCTTCTACTTCTACTAACCGAGGACGCTCAATGCTGGACGCCCGTGGTGACCATCCTGGCGACGAATGCGACTCAGACGCTCAGACTGAGCGGTATGTTGCGATGATGAACCGGCATCAGGTTCAGTTAGTGACCTACGTCGAGTCGCTGGGGCTGGAATATCAGACGGCATTGGATCTGGTGCAAGAAACCAATCTGATTTTGTGGCGGAAGCGGCATCATTTCCGAGTAGAGTCCAGCTTCTGGGCTTGGGCCTGCAAAATCGCCTACCACCAAGTGCTCCATCACCGGCGTTCGCAGTCGCGTGACAAGCTGGTTTTCAGCGAGGAAGTGCTCAAGCGGTTGGCCGATGTCTCGCAAACGCGTCTCGAGTTTTTCGGCGACCACCAACGCCAATTGCGGCTCTGCCTACAAGAACTCTCCCCCCGGCAACAATCCGTCATCCAGTGGCGGTATCAGCAAGACACCGCGGTCGGATCGATTGCCGATCGGTTGAGCACGACGCCGAATGCGGTCAGCAAGTTGCTTCAGCGTGCCCGTCTGGCGTTGATCGCCTGCGTCCAGCGCAGAATTGCCGTGGAGGCAGGACAGTGAGTCGCGTCCCAGATCATTCCGAACGCCTGTATGCATTGTTTGCTGCACAGATCGATGGCGAACTCACGCCCGCCCAACGCGACGAGCTGAACGCCTTGCTGCTTGAGTCCACTGCAGCCCAGGAGCTGTACGTTGACCTTGTCGCGCAGCACTCCGAATTGTCACGCATTCATCGTGGACTCGGTCCGTGGGGCGACTTCGACATTCCCAAGCTGGACCTGAGCGAACTGGCGGTCAGCCACGGGGAAGGATTCAAAGCGGCTGTCATGCGGTGGTCCCGGCATCCCGCATTCGTCTCGGCTTCTGCCGCAGTGATCTTAATCTGTTGTGGGCTCGCAGTCTGGCTCGCTACTGACAACTGGGATCCGCATCGTTCGGATATCGCCGCAACTAACAGTGAAATTGCTCGGCTGGTTTGGAGCGACGAAGCCGTCTGGGATGGCGACGCTCCCAACGGCGGAGGCATGTCTGCGGGCCAACAGCTGATGCTTTGCTCCGGCTTGGCCGAGTTGAAATACAAAACGGGCGTCATCGTCATCCTGGAAGGGCCTGCGAACTTTACGGTTGGAGGATTGATTCAGGTCGGAGCAACGGAAGATGACGATTCGGATACTCGTCCTTCATTGCTAATCTCTAGCCCCTCCAACTCGGGCTACCTCGCGTTTGGCAAACTACTTGCATGGGTCGAAGGCCCGCAAGCCAAAGGGTTCACGATCCAATTGCCTAACGCAGCCGTCGAAGACTTAGGCACCGAGTTCGCCTTGCAGGTGCACGGTGACGGCGCGTCGGATGTCATCGTTTTGACCGGTTCTGTGGATCTTTCATGCGCCCCGGATCAAGATAC
Organism: Aporhodopirellula aestuarii; assembly: GCF_023701485.1. GTDB lineage: Bacteria > Planctomycetota > Planctomycetia > Pirellulales > Pirellulaceae > Rhodopirellula > Rhodopirellula aestuarii. Next base: position 282,406 of record NZ_JAMQBK010000008.1, on the reverse strand, counting down.
GCCGAGGCAAAGAATTCGAATGACGACTGGTCAAGCGGCATTCGTTGAAGCAGGCGGCGAGACATTAACGCGTCGTAGAGTCGTCGATTACCGATTCATTAACGCGATGCGACGCCGGTTGGAAGCATCGCGGAACGATCCGGCCGCTCTACAAAACGATGCCACGATCATCGCACATTGGAAGCTAGACGGGGACGCCAACGATTCGACCGGTTCGCACCCTGGAAAACTTGGTGGCGATACAGACTTCGTCGCGGGTCGAGTGGGCCAAGCCGCCAAATTCGACGGCGATGGTGACTTCATAGCCACCGGCACAGACCCCTTACCAAAGTCCAATTTCACGATCGCTGCGTGGATCCTCCCTGACTCAACCACCGAGCGGATGTACATCGCGGGTACGCAGCGTTCCGGTGACAAAGGGGCGTTCCTGATGGTCGGCCATAATGGTTTTCTTGCCGCTGTGTTTCCGGGAATTGATCGGAATAGGGACGCCGCTTCCATCATCAAGACGGTAGCACCGAAAAACTGGACTCATGTCGCGATGACCGTAAGTAGTACGGACGGATTAAAACTCTACGCCAACGGAAGCCTTGTCGCCATGGACGGCGCGATGACATCGCAACAATCCGTGAGCAATTTCACGATTGGTAGACGCCCCGACAAACCACCCACAGACGACCGCTATCAATTCTGGAAAGGATTGATTGACGATGTTGCCGTGTGGAAAGGGGTGCTCACCAACACGCAACTGCGAAACGTCGTCAACCTGGGCGCCGAGAATTTTAATCGCGGCGTCGCGTCGGCGCTACCTAAGCGTTAATTGCATACAAGTATTCGAAAAAAGCATATCGAGGACAATTGAGGTATTGATGAACGGTCTCCCAAATGAACAGGTGATGGCTGGAAGTCGGTCAATTCTTGGAGGATTGCGCAGTAAATTCGGCGGTCGTAATCGATCCAAATCCAGTCGTGCGAGACTGAAATCTCGACGCAGGAAGACGCTGCGTTTGGAGGCACTGGAAAGCCGCCGATTGCTGGCCGCATCGCTGAATTTGACCGCAGACATGGTGCTTGACTCACAGGCATTGGTATTTCCTGACAGCGCGCGGTTTTCACGAGATGCCAATGGATCCCCGTACAGGACCGAACCTCTTTTGACCCATGACGGCTACCAGTTTGCGACGTGGTATAACCGTGGTACGGGTGATGGAGTGGGTGCTGATATTGGGATCAATATCGCGCGGCGCGATCTATCGGGCAATACGTGGGAGGTCATGGATACCGGTCTGGATATGGTTAATGCCAAAGCCATTTGGGACTCCCACAACGTCATTTCACTTGGGATTGCGAGCGATGGGCGACTGCACCTGGCTTATGATATGCATAAAGATGATTTGCGTTACGCAACAACACCTACCGGCAGAGCGACGGGATCGAACTGGCACGTTTTTAACGCTGAGCGTGATTCATTGAATAGTAACTCAGCAAGTTTGACAGACGTCACCTATCCACGTTTCATCAATAACGGCGACAACATGTTGATGACGTTTCGTAAGGGCGGAAGCGGTAACGGAGATATCGAACTGGTCCGCTACGATTCATCAGCCGCTTTGCCCCATCGGTGGGTTGATGAAAACGGCAATACCTCAGGGGATTTGACTCAAACGATTATCTCGGGAGCAGGAACCTACACCAACCCGATCGATAACTCCGTGAGTACCACTCGCAATGCTTATCTCAACGGCGTGGACGTGGATCCCAACGGTCGAATTCACATGACGTGGACGTGGCGTGAAGACTCCCAAGGAAGCAACCACGACATTAACTACGCTTATAGTGACGACAACGGAAGTACTTGGAAGAATAACGATGGCCAAAATTTGGGGGCGACCATCTCAATCAATTCTCCCGGAATCATTGTCGAGTCGCTCGATCTGCGCCAGGCATTGATCAATCAACAAGGCCAAGCGGTCGATGGGGAAGGCGGTGTCCACGCCCTGATGTATCACCGTCGCCAAGAACCGGGATTCGAATGGGAGCCAGGTGACGGACTGTTCTTCAAAGGAGATTCCGCCTACTTTCACCATTACCGCGATCCGAGTACTGGCGAATGGGTGGAGAGCATGTTGCCAACCGATCGGCGTGTCGGCTCACGCGCCAGCATTGGATTTGACAGTAATAACAATCTCTATGCTGCCTATCTCTCGCCGTCATCTGGTAACAATATTTTGATCATTGCTGGCGCTGAAAAGCTGGCGACTGGTGGCTACAGCGAGTGGGACATTCTGTTGGAAGACCATCGTGACTTCCTTGGTACACCACTCCTTGATCAAGAGAGATTGCTGAACGACAACGTTCTTTCCATCTTCCTTCAGGAAAACACAGACTCGCCCACCCTAACAGGAACCAATCTGCATGTACTGGAATACAGCATCGTGCAGGCTCCTGAAGTGACAGGCGTCTGGTTGGTCAACGCCGACACGGACGAGAATATCGTCGAACTGACCGATGGTGCGGTGATCAACCTCACCGCAAGCGAAGCCATGAATTTGAACATCCACGCGACGACGAATCCTGCAGTGGGAAGCATCGGCTTCGCTCTTTCGGGAGCGACAACGGTTGACAAGACCGAAAGCGTGGCACCGTTTGCCTTGTTCGGTGATGTCGCAGGGGACTTCAACGCGGGAACACTTCAGCACGGCCAACACACTGTGGTTGTAACACCCTACAGCGGAGCCGGATTAACTGGCACGGCAGGCACACCGCTGACCATCCACTTTGAAATCGGAGGCCAAGTTCCGTTTACGCAGCGAACGGTGCAGGATGGCACGCGCATCGAGGCCGAAGCGTTTGACCGTGGCGGCAGTGGTGTCGCTTACTTCGACACGACGGCAGGTAATGAAGGCAACGAGTTCCGTACCGACGTGGATGTGGACATCTACGCCACCACCGACGACGGGGCTGAGTATTCGGTCGGCAAACCCAACCCTGATGACTGGCTGGAGTACACCGCCGATATCGTCGCCGGAACTTATGACATCGATGTCCGTTTAGCCGCCAGCGGCAACGACACGACTCGAACGGTTCGCATGTTGATTGCCGATGATGCCGCCAGCACGACCTTTACGGAATTAGGAACCGTCAGTGTTCCGCTCACCGGTAGCCAGTCGACTTGGCAAACGGTCACTCTCGAAGATGTCGACCTGAGCAATTGGGACGGTTCCGAGCGTGTGATTCGACTTGAAATGGGGGGATTCAATTTCCAAGTCAACTGGTTTGAGTTCAACTCGCCGCAACCGGACCCAACGTTGAATCTTACTATCGACGAATCTTCAATTTCCGAAAACGGCGGCACGACGACCGCCACGGTCAGTCGCAACACGGACACGACCTCCGAGCTCGTCGTGACGCTCAGCAGCAACGACACCAGCGAAGCAACGGTTCCAGCAACCGTTACAATTCCAGCGGGCCAATTAACGTCCGCGCCGTTTGCAATCACCGGTGTCGATGACACGGTCGTCGACGGAATACAATCCGTGACGCTGATCGCCAGTGCCGCGGCGCACAGCGATGGCGTCGCCTCCGTCGACGTGACCGATAACGACGAGGCCGAACTGACCGTACTGATTCTGCACGCGTCGATCAGCGAAAACGGCGGCACGACGACCGCGATCGTTAGCCGTAACACTGACACGACAGACGCGTTAGCCGTCACTTTGACCAGCAGTAACACCGGCGAGGCAAAGGTTCCCGCGACAATCACCATCCTAGCAGGTCAGGCAACTTCGGTACCGTTCACGATCACCGGTGTGAATGATGAGATTGTTGACGGTACGCAATCCGTTACCATCAATGCCGCTGCGATCGGACACGCTGTTGGAAACGACACCGTTGACATCAGCGATGACGACTTGGCGACGCTCACAATCTCGATCGGTGCCAATTCGATTCTCGAAAACGGCGGCACCACCAACGCCACGGTCAGTCGCAACACAGACACCACGTCAGCGCTCGTGGTGACGCTCAGCACCAGCGACAGCGACGAAGCAACGGTCCCCACCACGATCACGATTGCTGCCGGCCAATCAACCTCCGATCCGTTCTCGATTACCGGAGTGGACGACTTCGATCTGGACGGCGCTCAAACTGTCACTGTCACCGCCTCCGCGGAATCGCATGCCGACGCCACGGGAAATATCTTCGTAATAGATAACGAAACGCCAAACCAACGACCCGTCGTTGCTAATCCAATCACGGACCAATTTGTTCTGGAGGACTCAGCCTATTCGTTCACGATTCCAGAAAATGCGTTCAGCGATCCAGACGATGATGCGTTGACCTATGCAGCGACCTTGGTTAGGGGCGGTGCACTGCCGAATTGGTTATCGTTTGACGCGAGCAGCCGAACTTTCAGTGGCACGCCTCTCAATGCCAATGTGGGCGAGATTAACGTCAGGATTTCCGCGAGCGACCCCGATCGCGAATCGGCCACCCAAGACTTTGTGCTGACAATTCAAAACACCAATGACTCACCAATCCTGCTGAGCCCCATTGTCGACCAAACGGCCACCGAAGACACCGAGTTCCAATTTGTGTTCGCTGCCGACACGTTCAGCGATGCCGACGGCGACGTACTCACCTACATCGCGACACTCGCCGACGGTTCGTCACTCCCGAATTGGTTGACGTTCACGCCTGCGACCCGCACGTTTCGCGGAACGCCAGCCAACGAAGATGTGGGGGCCATCAACATCAACCTCACCGCGTCCGACCCGAGCAATACCTCCGCCTCCGACGAATTTGCGATTGACGTCATCAACACAAATGATGCTCCTGTTACCCAGGCCGATTTGATCGCCGTCAACATCGAAGGCAACAGCCCGATCAATCCTCTCGGTAACGACTTCGACATCGATGGGGAAGTCATCCCCTCGACAATGGAGATCACGACACCACCCCAGTTTGGGCAGCTTCTTACGATCGATGGTGTGTTGACATACGTTCCGTTTGAATCATTTATGGGCAATGACTCCTTCGTTTACACGGTGATGGATGATCAGAATGCGTTGAGCAATCAATCTACCGTGGAATTGGTCGCACGTCCCTTCAGTGAAACGATTGTTGCTGGCACGTCGATTAATCGAAGCGTCACGGTGGACATCGCATCGCAATTCGTCTCTCAAACGCCGCTGGATCTTACTTCAATCATAATTCTTGACGGACCGGTACAAGGGTCGGAACCGGTTGCATCCTATGGTCCACATCATGGTTCGGCGGAGGTGGTCGATGGCAGAATCCGCTACACACCCGCTCCCGGAACTATCGGCATCGACTCCCTTTACTTTACGGTCCAAGATCAAAATGGCATTAAGAGCCTGCCCACAAGGATCACGCTCAACACGGTACGCAGCCGCCTTGAGAACCCACGCAATCGGCATGACGTCAACGCCAGCGGCATCGTCACGTCCCTCGACGCCTTAAACATCATTAATTATTTAAATGCTGCAGGTGGGGACATTAGTTCGATTGTAGTCGACCAAGACAATGACTTTGGAGTCGGAACTAACAATGGAATCGACGAACAGTACTATTATGATGTAAGCGGTGACGGGCGAGTAAGCGCTTTGGACGCCCTGATGGTCATCAATCAATTAGTGTTCGTGCCAAGTCGGCAAGAATCGGCTCAAGGCGAACCAGTTCGTCCTCACACCGCTGAGGCACGGAACGCACCGCGAGTGCGGTCGCTTGATACGGAAACGTCCGGCGTCAAACGGGATCGAGCGAAGATCGTCGGAAAAGAGAGTGAATCAACTCCGTCGACGCAAGCATCCTCAATCTCAGACGTTTCCATCGCTAATAAAAGCGAGAAGGGTGAAAATGAATCGTTACTGACTGCGCTGGATGTCGCCATTGGGGAGATGTTCTAGTGCATCGTCAGCATTAAGACTTGGGAGAAGATCGAACGGATCGCGGGCCGTTGTTATAATCAGCCAACGGCGCGAGCCGCGGTTCTAACGGCATCTTCTTTGTTAGCGGTGCCGCGCAAGCCGCATAGTTGTAGTGAGTAAGATCTTCGAGAATAACCGGGCGGCTTGCGCCGCTCCGCTATAAAAATCACCCGGTTAGTGCGAAAGTCAATCGTATTGGACGGAGCACTCAAGTTTGATCCCTCCAAGTTCCGGTTAGGCAAACGCCAGTCAAAGCACACGCCTCGATCTCAATCTTCCTCACTGAGTATCGTTCGGATCGGCGCATGTGGTCAGTGCCCTCGTCGGTCATAACGATGGTGACATCCCTGCGCAGGCTGCGGAACAGATACAATGAGAGTCCGGCACGCGCTAGCGAATATGAGTAGCTGCTTTCGCCATTCCGTGGGCCGCAACTTCAGTAGAACAAAAGCACAATCACTAGCTTTCCATCTAGGCCAAATACATGCACCGATTCGTTTCAGGCTTCCTAGCTCTGCTTGGCATCGTCACGTCTCAAACCTCCGTTCATGCACAGCCCCTACCCAACGTCGTCGTTATCTACTTCGACGATACCGGCTGGACCGATTTCGGCTGCTTCGGTGGCGACGTCGATACACCGAATGTCGACAAGCTGGCCAGCGAAGGGATGCGATTTACCGAGTACTACGCTCCGGCTCCGAATTGCTCTCCATCACGGACCGGGTTGCTGACCGGGCGATTCCCTTTTCGCGTCGGCATGTACAGTTATCTGGCTCCCGATTCGGTGATGCATTTACCAAATTCCGAAGTCACAATCGCTGAGGTGTTGAAAACGCAAGGCTATGCGACAGGAGTTTTTGGAAAATGGCACTTGAGCTCGCTAAACAGCCAGCAACCGGGCCCCGCGGACCAAGGTTTTGATTACTGGTTTGCATGTGACAACAACTTGGTCAAACGGAATCCGAGAAGCCTGATTCGTAACGGCACACCGGTACCGAAGACCGATGGCTGGGCAGCGCAAGTGGTTGCCGATGAAGCGAACGGATGGATGAGGACTCAGGATCGACCGTTCTTTGCGTACGTTGCATTCAGCGAAACACACTCACCTCATGATGCGCCGACAAACCTCAAGGAAAAGTACGCAGAAAGAGGAAATGATAATAATCGCGCGACATACAAAGCGATAACGGAGTACACCGATTCCGCCGTGGGGAGCATTCTCAAAACGCTCGACGACCTTGGCGTGAGTGACAACACGATCGTCTTCCTAGCATCGGATAACGGCCCCACCTCCGACAAGTCCTGTGTCGGGCTGCGAGGCCGAAAGAGTTTTACGTGGGAAGGTGGCGTACGAGTGCCAGCGATCATGCGTTGGCCAGGAAAGATCACGCCCGGCTCGGAACATCACGGCCCCGTGGGCGGAATCGACCTGCTGCCAACGCTCTGTGATATTGTGGGAGCGGAGTTGCCACCAAAGAAGATCGACGGCGTGAGCCTCCGACCGTTGCTGGAAGGCAAATCGTTCACACGCACGGCCCCCATTCTCACATTCTTCTATCGCACCAGTCCTGCCGCTTCGATGCGACTTGGTGACTACGTACTGATCGGTCACTCTGACGACGAGTCGCGTGAGAAAACACATGCCGCTGGCGCAGAGGACATGCCCAAGATCAAAAGTGCCAAACTAGTTTCATTCGAACTATACAACGTCAAAACTGATCTCGCGCAGCAACACGATCTAGCCGAATCACAGCCCGAACGGCTGGCAGGACTTCGCGGCGTGATGGTCCAACTCCACCGTGACGCAATCGACGAAGGCCCCGTCTGGCAATTGCGAGAGATCAAGCCCAGGAAGAATCGGAAAGAGAAATGATCTCCCATGCTGGTAACTCACCGTCATACCACATGGACAGCACAATCCCCAATCTGCTTAGCGCTGCGTGCGTTTGAACGCGAACACCTTACCGTATTCGTGTAGCCCGAAGACGCGAACAAGTTGAAAGTCACCCCAGCGTTCGCAATCGAGAGCAGTATCGCAAGACGGAACAACACGGCATCGATGATTGATCCCGAAAATTCGCGGACACTCTCTCGGGGAAGCTGTTACGACGTTCGGCGGGCTAGGTCTTCCAAAACTTTCATCGCTTCGTCGGCACTTCCCGTCGGTACAAAGAGGTGATCATGATAATAGGCCGAGACAACATTCACGCTGATTCGGCTCTGTGCCAGTCTGGCCGTCACGGCAGCAAGAAAACCAACCGCCTCGAGACTGGAGTGAACCTTGAGGGTAATCATCCGGCAGACGTACGAGAAGTCGATTCCATTTGCCTCTGCTTCCGCCTTTGCGAGAATTAGAGTTACCCCCTCGAGTTCAAAAAATTGCCCAATGGGGGAAACGTGAAGACCAGAGGCAGTCGCCGGTTCCATCGTACAAAAAACGAACTCGACGCCTTGGAGCACAGGCTGCATGTTTTTCAGCAACATTTGGAGGTTGGTCTCGCCTGTCATGAGTCTTCTTCTTCCAAATCGTTAAAGCTGGTTGCGACGGTGAAAGATCATATCACGCCGTCAGGCTCGCCTGTTGTCCAACGCTCGTAATAGCAATGCCAATTTTCGCAGCGAACAATTGGAACGAGTTCGGCTCCCAAAATGTTTAAGCAGGCAGGAACAATTGGACAAAATTTCATGAACTATTTCGGCGTTAGTCTGGATTGCAAAATCATTGCCAAGACGTGCAGGCACAAGACCACACAACTATCGCTATCAATCCTTAGACGCAATAGCGACGGCGTGCGAAAGCCACGGACGCAACTCCAGGTTCGACTTGCCAAACATCATTGATAGCGGGCCTTCGGCAAATGCTTGACTGCGAAAAACTGACGAAATGCTGGTATGGAAAGAACATCGTGATCGGATTGAACCATTCAGGTTGGCATTCGATTGGCGTCATGGCTCCGGAGAGTCCTTGCATGGGTAGGACGGTGATGAGAACCAGCAAAGCGATCTGGACAATCGAACCGGAAAGGGCTCCTACGAAGATCCCCATCGCGGTGGCGAAGAACGGATAGAGCCAGATTCCTCCGAGCAGCAAAGCCCCTGACCAAGCCACCGAAACCAACAACCGTCGACAGACGCAGCAATGGCCAAGATCATGAGCAATCGTTAGACGCATTGGGTCATCGTTTGAATATGCGCGGTGTTTTGATCGAATTTTCCAAAACTACTTCATCGCAATCACGATGCCAGTTTGAGTGTCGAGACAATTCCGCATTCGTTCCGTGTAAGCGACGTTGCTAGACCCAACGACAAACAATGGAAACAGTTGCTTGGGACCACAGCAATTGCACAAACAGGCGCAGTCCACGCTTCAACCGTGCGGATGCGATGCTGAGCCGGACAGCCCCATTTTCTGGCAGACGTACAGGAGTTTTCGACGTCCACGTAGCAGAGTCTCTCGAGACGTCGATTTCATTACTGCGGCATTTCAAAAGTAGCGGAACGGCGCGAGCCGTCCGGTGACTCGGGACCGGACGGCTTGCGCCGTTCCGCTAAAAAAAGCACCAAAACAATCAACGTCCCGAGAGACCGAACTACGTGAAAAGTGGGGTTGTCCTGCTAGGGCTTTTTCAGCATTAAAAATGGTGGTGAGACCGGGTGGTTCGCGCCGCTCCGCTATAAAAACCACCCGGTTAGCGAGAAAAAAGATGGTATTGAATGCGAGCGATCCGATTCGAGTACCCCAAAATTTCAGGTGAGATAACTTACTAGCTCGACAACGCCACTTGCCGCATGACGCCCCGTTTTCCGGTTCACTTTGCTTCCTGGCTCGCCGCGTTAATCCATAGTCACATCACTTCACGAATCCGCTTCAAGCCATCACGGATTTCGTAGGCGACCAATTTTAGTGAATCCAAGACATCGTCTGCTGAGGTTTGGACCGCGTCCTTGAGTGGCTCGTACTGGTGATCGAGTTCATCGACCTTGTCGCCAAGCCTGTTCAGCTCCTCGCGAATTTCCATTGACGCTAGGTGTGCTTGCAGCTTGAGTTCGTCTCGTTCGTGTTTGAGCCCACGAATCAATTCCGCCACAAGCTTATTTTGTCCGGTCATCTCATCTTTCCCTACAGGTTTGAGTAATTTAGCAACGGGGTGATTCATTAGTGTCGTGGATAGCTCGAGACATTGATATTGTTACTGAAGCATTACAGATGTAAACGTAGGATGGACGTCCATCGTACGGCCCCGGCGACTTGCACCGTTCCGCCAAAAATGGCTAAAAAAACAACGTCCCCAGCAATTCCACGTTGGATCGGCGGAGCGATCCACGACAATCGGCAAACCAAATTCCTGCGACCGTCAGTCGTAGTTCTGCTGAGTTTTCTCCAAATCCTGGAACTGTTTCCGCAGCCCCTGCAAGTTTTCAGCGTACCCTTCCGCGTCACCAAACTCGCAGAACAAGCACGTGCGGATGTGACAACCTTTGGCGCGTCGGGCGTGTTTGATGGGGCACCAGTACTGCTCGGTCCTTGAAGCGACCTCGCGTGCCAAGGCCAACACGCCATTGCAATTGCCGCAATACACACAGTTGACCTTCTCGATCACGTTCAAATATGCCAACGATTGCCTATCGACGACGACGTATTCCTTGCGTGAAAGATGGGGAATCTGGTAAACCGGAAAGCAAATCCACTGATAAAGGCTAACAAGTAGGTCCAGCAGCGAAATCGGAATTAGCAGTGAATAGATAACCGGCGCAGTCGCGATCGTCAAAAACGAAGACTCACGAATGGTCCGCCAAACTCGCTTGGCCATTGCCCTGTGACGGCGACGCACATCTTCGCCAAAAACCGCACGCCCGTGGGCAATTTCATACGTCAGCTCCTTCTTCGTTTGCTGAACTTTTTCCGAGATGGCTCGTTCAAGTTCATGGACTTCTTCGAGGAGATGATCGAGTTGGTTGAGCATCGCATGGCCGTGTAAGCATTCTTAGTTTTAGTATTGCTTCGTTTCTTGATCGCGATAGCGACGGCATGTTCTAATAGTCCATGACTTTGTCGGCGTCGATGAGCAATTTCCCGAGCGATGGCATCGTCGCGATTTCAGCGTTGCGTTTAAGCCCTCCGTCGCCCATGCGAGCCGACTTGGCGCAATGGGGACAAACAACCACCTTACCGCCGCCTTCAGTGAAGTTCTGATAGTGTTCAGCAAGCGATGGTGAGTCTGGCCCCCACGTTAAGTCGAGCAACTGCCGACGTTCGGCCAAGCGGACACCCTCAAGGTCCAAAAAAATGGTTACTTTCGCACCGTGTTCCTGCATCAGATTCGCCATCTTCAACGCCATGAAACAACGATGAAGATCGTCCGTGAAATGCGAAAGGTGAACGACGACTTGTTGAGTCTTTGCGGCGGACTGGTGTTCATCCGCATGTACCGGATGTTGCGTAAGCGAGATCAGCAAGATGGCAAAAAGTATTGAATGCAATCTCATATTGGTTTCCTAGCTCGTGGCGGGGAGATTGTCGTGGAAATCAAGTTCTCACACGTCTGAGGCCGAAACCAAGACTTGCATTCGCTGTGCCAGTGGCGTGGGAGGCGACGGTTTTGGCAGACACGTTGCAACATTGCCACAAGATCATCGTCCAAACCCCAAAAAAGAAACGGTTAGTGCTCACCAACGAACCGTCAAACAAGCGGTCATATGCGGACAGTGTGCTCGATCGCACGCTCTGCCATTGCCGAACATCGTTCGCAAGCTTCCACGATTGTTCGGCAGCCTCCCACCGTACCGTCGGTCTTGGTGGGATCACTCTTGCTGCGAGTGTTCAATCCCGATCTCACCTTCAAACGCAGCGTGTTCGCCGCGGGCGACCGGTAAACGAGCGACCACAGAGATGCCGTAGATAGCGGCAGTTAGAATTAGCGATTTGAGCATCAGCGATAGGCTGCTAAAAACCAGCGTCGATCCGACCAGAATCGTGACCATCGCATAAGCCAAGCGTTTCACATTGGGGCGAACACCGCCTTGTTCCTGCCAATCCCGAAGTGGACCACCGACGAACGGCCAAACCATTGCCTTGGCGTGCAACCCAGGCGAGACGCGAAGCAAGAAGTAACACATCAGCAACAGGAACGGGGTTGTCGGAATGCCCGGCAAAACGACGCCCACCATCGCAAGCGTGAAAAAAAAGGCGGCTAGCCCCCAATAGAGAATGCGACGGACTCCGCGGACGGGCTCAACCATCGAAGAACGTCTTGCTGGTCGGTTTTTGCGTGATTCGTTGTCGCACACTGGTAATGTTCCATCCCGGTACGTGAACCAATCTGAAATCCTGCCGGTTAGACGGTCTCGACGGAAGATTCTGACGTTTGACATGAACAGTACAACGCCTTTTCGAATATAAAAACACCCCCGTGAATTAATACCAGCCGGACTTGCACGTGCTGGTACACACTGGGGCCTTGTAAGCATTGAAATTTGGGGGTGAGACCGGACGGCTCGAATAACCCAAGATTTCAGGTCAGAGAACGCGTTCGGCAAGGCTGGTTGACCTGTCCAGTAGACCTTCAGTCCACGAGCTGAATGATGAATCACCCTAACACGACTCCGCCATCCTAATGAGCCGAACAATTCATTCGCTAACCCGCGTTGTCTTGCCCAACATCTTGCGTCCAAAAAGACGCGTCCTTTCATAGTCGTTTCTGTCAGATTCAGGCTTTGCCATTCGTGAACATCTGTTCCGGTCGTAACAACAAAAGCGACTCCGTTCAGTCTATGCTCGCTTGTTCAACGAACCATTCGTCACCACCTCAGTTGAGACAGTTCGTTAACTATTGACCGCGGTTTTCACGCGAGGAAACAGGATCGACTCTTCTTTGTGGACATGATGGCGGACGTCGGCTTCGATCCAACGCAGCAGCCCATACATCTGCGAGAACTTTCCGCAAGCATCTTGGGGCGCCGAGAAATGCTTCGCGGCACTTCTTGCCTTCTTCAGGGCTTCACCAATATCAGCGTGTTTAAACGTGATCCGTTGGATCATCTTCTGGATCGAGTCGATGAGTGATTGACTGCGATCGAGATCATTTTCGAAGCGACGGATCGCCGGAAACAACGAACGCTCTTCTTCGACCATGACAGCTAATATTTCGTCACGCCACGTGATAAAGTGTTGCTGAACCTCTCGCAATTCTTCGTGGTCATCGCCATGCAGATTAACGACCTCGGCCATCAAATCGCTTAGCAACGGAAGCGAATCCTTCAATAACGCATGGTGTTTCTGTTCGATGTGATCACAAAGCTGACTCAATGAAGCATGCATCCAATCAGGTTGAGCATCTTTGCCCGCCTGGGCGACGGTATACTTCAATAGCGAGTGAACCCGCACCACTTCCAATCCATTTTCCCAGCACGCGTTCTCGAGCGTTTTTTGACCGTCACAGCAGTAATCGATCTGCAACATATCAAACACTTCCGCAGTCCGTGGGTACTGAGCAACCCAGAGTCCGACGGGAGATGCGGTTTGTAATGCGGGGGTGCGTAATTCAGACATAGCTAGCTCGCTTTGCTCAGGAGAATGGTCAACAACACGGATGCGTCTGTGACGGCTTCGACGGCGTGAGGTTCGGAAACTTCGAGATAAAGCATGTCTCCGGCGTTCATCTCGTGTTCAGCTCCCTTCGCTGTAAACTTGATGCACCCCTTCAAACATTGAACCGTGATCTCGCCGGGCGCTTTGTGTTCGGCGAGCTTTTTGCCGGCAGGCATCACCAAACGAATCGCCTCGATCGCGTCGGTTTTGAACAAGGTGTGCGTTTTGGTGATGCCAATTTTGGATCCGAGCGGTTGCAAATGAATGATTTCGAGAGGATTCGCGTGATGGATGGCCATTAGAGTTCCGAAAGGTTGCAATTAGTTCACAGTCATTTTCCGCCGTTTACTCACAGACACAAAAAAGGTGCTGTCCGGTGCGAACGAGCAAACGGTCATTTGCCACCGCGACACCGTAAACCATCGGATCGCCGTACGAAAACATTTGATGCAGTTGGCTTTCAGGCATCCCCGCGAACACTTTTTCAGGGCCTGTCTTTGGGGACGCTTGGTCCGCCGGTACTGCGTTGGCTTTGCGTTGTTTCTCGGCCGCCTCGCGGGCATCCATCATCGCACGGGTATCGTAAAGTTGGTTGCGAGCAACTTGGTCGTACTCGTTCCCAGGTCGCAGAATGATCGTGAATCCATTCTTTAACACAAAGTAAACGAGTTGCTCGCCATCGGTCCGTGTGATGCCAACTGCGGAGGCCCAACACGGATTTCCGATTCGCCGAGCAAATCGCTGCTCGCCGGTTGCTTGGTCGATGCAGTACAACACACCGATTTTGTTGACATAGTAAACGTAACCCGCAAATGCGAGCGGCGTTGAGTAATACGAGTTCGCACGCTGGGCACCCCAGCGAACTTCGTAGCCGGGATTGCCGCCGTCGCTGGTCAGCTTGATACAGCAATTTGATCCAGCGGTCGCCTCTTCATCCGTCGCACCGCCGTACATCGTCGTCGATCCAACAAAGACCTCGTCACCCACGACCGAAGCCGATGGGATATGGTTGCCTTGCAAACCATCATGCTGCCATAGCGAATCGCCGGTCGCCGCATCGTAAGCGTCGACCGTATCGGCGGAACTGGTGATGACGATGTCGCGCCCACCGAACTTGGCAACTACCGGCGAGGACCAGGACGGAACTCGCGTGCCGCGATCAGCCTTCCAGGCAATCTCGCCGTCATGTTTGTTGATCGCGATCAAGTACGACGGCCCGTGATGATCAACCAATACAAATAAGTGGTCATCGGTTTGAGCGAGTGAACTGGCAACACCACGTTCGTTGTCAACTTCGCCGTAGGTTTTGATGACCGGAGTCGTCCACCGCGTCAGACCGTCATGCGACATCGCCGTCACATCACCACTGGCAAAGAACGAGTACACTCCGTTTGCATCGACACAGCACGTCGGAGCGGCGCGGCTGTTGCGGAAGTAGTTCTCAACCTTCGTGGTCGCCTCGATGTGCGACGTCCATAGCTTCTTGCCTGTTTGCAGCTCAAAGGCATGCACTTGGCAATCCTGCTGGAACGGTCCTTCGCTGCTGGTCACGTAGACGTGAGTCTTCCATACAACGGGCGATGATTGCCCGTAGCCCGGGATATCAGATTGCCACGCAATTCCTTCCTCCGGCGACCACTGAGTCGGCAGATCCGCCGCGGTGATCCCGCTGCCATCGCCGCGAAAACCGGTCCAGTCTTCAGCGATTGTTGATGCCGCAATGCCGATCGCGAACGCAACGATGAGAATTAGGCGCAGAGCCGGGGAGACGCGGGGGTGCAGAGCAACGAGAGCTCTGCATTGTCGTTCAACTCCGTGTCTCCCCGCCTCGTGTACGTGGGCAGTACCTTTCCTCAACTTAACCATCAGCCTTGGCACCTTTGAGTAGCAGCAACAGCATTTTGGTGGGCTTATTGGCCGTGATGCTGTGCGACAAATTCGCGGCCATGTGAATGAAAGTACTTGCCGCAGCGTCAACGGTCTTATCACCCAAGGTTACGGTCGCGTCACCGTCGAGAAATTGCAGGACTGCCGGGACAGCCGCGGTATGCTCAGACAACTCTTGACCAGCATCGAACCCAAACAAAACGACTTTGAGGGAGCTGTCTTGATAGAGCGTCTTGCTGATCGTGCCACCATCTTGGATTTTGACTTCGGCAGCGAGATCGACGTAGGTCGTGGATTGATCGCTCATGAAATCACCTTCAGAATGTCAGCGAATTCTTGATTGTCGTAGCATCGCATCGTTTGCGTGCGAACATTCCCGTCTTTGGCCAGCTTGACCAGCAGCGCCGAACTTGTAGATTCGTCGGGCGTTTCAAACACGACGCAACCGTCGTACTTGCCGACGGTCCAAACTTGTGAGATGAGCTTGCCGCCGGCATCACTCACGGACTTTCCAAAATCAGATGCACGTTGCACCGATTTGTCGACATTGCGAGCACCTTGGTCAGTGAACTGGATGAGTGTGAGATAGCGAAACATGTTAATTTCCTTTGGGAATAAAGAGTGGTCTGAGCTTCCGGATTGTGTTTCAGGTAAACGCAGGCGACATGCTTACGCCCCAACTTTTGACACTACGTTGCTTGTTCGAATTGAATGGCTTTTGGAAACAGCACGTTGTTTTCTTTGTGGATGTGCTGGTGCATGTCGGCTTCGAGCTTGGCCAACGAATCGAGCATGGCTCGGTAAGTATTGCAGGCCCACTCGGGAGGCGTGTAACCGTCGGTGGATTCATTCAGCATCGCGAGTGCGTCGCCCGCTTGATCGTGCTCGTGCTCCATCTGGCGAATCGGATTGGCAACGCTGCCGCAATGGAATTCAGGACGCCCCGAAGAAGCCTCCAGCTGACGCACGATCGGAAACAGAATTCTTTCCTCTTTCATCATGTGCGGTTCGAGTTCGGCTTTGAGCGCCACGAACGCTTCTCGCATCTTGAACAATCGAGCGTCTTTGTCGCCGTGAACTCGTGACACTTTCTCGGTCATGAAATCGAGTCGCGGCAGCTCCTCACGCAGGTAAGCGTGGTGGGTCACTTCGATGTGGTCGGCAAGTTGCGTGAGCGTCATGGCATCGACGTCGACCAACTGTGTTTGCTCGGTCGCTTGGTCGGATTGCTCAATCTTTGCGAGCACTTCGTCGACGGCGATCCCACGTTTCTCGCAAGCCCGAGAGAGCGAGACCTTGCCACCGCAACAGTAATCAATCTTGAGCGATTCAAAGACGCGGGCACGGGCCGGTTTCTGACGAACGAAATCGCCAACGGTTTGTTCAGGATCAATGGTAAGCATGGTTCTTCTCTCTGAATGGAAGGAAATTGACATGAAGGTGGAAAATCGAGGCGACGAAAAGCTGAGTTGGTTTTCGTTTGTTTAAGCCAACACAGATTCACGTTTCTCCGTTTCTGTTTGCTCGTCGAACTTGTTCGCTCCGTCTTGCTCGGGCGGATCGAAGCCGTCTGTCTTTTTGGAGAACGAATGCCCAGTCCATAGCCCGAACACGAACCAAACTAATGCGACCGCTCCGAAGAAGAAAATCGTGTCGCCGGGCACCCGCATCCAACGCAGCGTTTGCATCAAATCGGTTTGCATGAATTCACTACTACGAGCGAACCAGTAACCTGTCTCGACCGATGCCTTGGTTTGCAACAACCCGACCGGCAATAGGCTCAGCACGCACATCGCCATCAAACCGACGTTCATCCCCCAGAATCCGAAGGCCAACATGCCGTCTTTCCACGGCCGTCCTGGGATCAGCACCCGCAGGCACATCAACATCAGTCCGATGCCAAGCATCCCGTACACGCCAAACAATGCAGCGTGGCCGTGCAACGGCGTCGTGTTCAGGCCTTGCATGTAATACAGCGCGATCGGCGGGTTGATCATGAACCCGAACAGTCCCGCACCGATCATGTTCCAGAACGCGACCGAAACGAAAAAGTAGATCGGCCATTTGTAGCGTTGCACCCACGGTGACGCCTTGCTGCGCCGCAGGTCCTCCATGGCGTCGAACCCGATCAGCGTTAGCGGTACGACTTCCAGTGCACTGAACACACTGCCCCAGGCGAGTGCGACGGTTGGCGTGCCGGAAAAATACAGGTGGTGTAGCGTGCCGATGATACCGCCGGACAGAAAGATCGTCGCCGACAGCAAGGCAGCCGCAGCAGCCAATCCCGGCCGTACCAATCCCAGCCGCATGAAAACGAACGCGATCACCGTGGTAGCGAAGACCTCGAAGAACCCTTCGACCCACAAGTGGACGACCCACCAACGCCAGTACTCGACCATGGTCAGGTGCGAATGTTGGCCCCACGTCAAACCGGCTCCATAGAACAACGCAATCGCACCGGTAGCGACGGCCAATAGAATCACGAGGTGACGCTGAGAATCGGCTTCAACCAAATTCACCTTCCCTCCGGAAGAATCGATCGTAGCGAGCGAAGGGCTGCCGCTCAGTGGCGTGCCCGCGCTCCCCGTTCGTTCCACGCGTTCCTCCCCGAGGGAGGATGACGTCATTCCTCGCAGAGCCGGCCACAACACTCGCAGCATCAAAACCAACCACAACAGCAATCCGACCATCAACCCGAGCTGCCAAACCCGGCCGAGTTCGACGTACTCGTATCCTTGGTGGCCGAGGTAGAACGACACCGTGTCGCTCATGAAGTGCTTGACACTAAGCCATTCGCCAGCCAGCGAACCGACAACGACTAGCAACAAGGCGCCGAACAACACGTTGACGCCGAGTCGTTGAAACTTCGGTTCGTGGTTGCTGACCAATGGTCCAATGAACAGCCCAGCGGCGAGCCATGCGGTCGCGATCCAGAACAATCCGATTTGGACGTGCCATGTTCGCGAAACGCTGTAAGGCAGATACTCGGCCAGCGGGAATCCATAGAATCCTTCGCCTTCGACTCCGTAGTGTGCCGTCACGATGCCAAGACTCATTTGGGCAAAGATCAATGCGGCGACAACCCAAAAGTATTTGACCGTTGCCTTTTGCGATGGCGTGGCTTGCCAGCGTGCGAGCGGATCGTGTGAGGCGATGCCTTCGGGCTTCTCTTCCTCTTCACGCCGCGAAGCATACCACCATGCCATCCCGGAGATTCCCGCTAGCAACATGATCACACTGACGCCGGTCCACACGATGTTGTCACCGGTCGGACGGTTGCCCACTAACGGCTCGTGCGGCCAGTTGTTCGTATAGCTGGCAATGTCATTCGGACGGGTCGTCGAGGCCGCCCATGAAGTCCAAAACACGAACGCAGAAAACTTGCGAACACGTTCCTTACTCGAAATCGTATTCGCCGGGATCGCGTAGTCGGCGTTGCCATCGATGAAAACCGTCTCGTAATGTTCAACGTTGGAATCGAACGCTTCGGCGCGGATCGGGTCGATCGTCACCACGCCAGTTGATTCGTCAAACGTATTGGTGTGCATCAACTTCGACAAACGGCCCACCAGTTGTCCTTGATATTCTTCCCCCAAATCCTCGTAAGGCTTGGAGAACTCCGCCGTCGCCCATTTGTCGAGAATGAATATCGCTTCACGGTGCAGCCAATCGGCGGTCCAGTCCGGTGCGACGTAGCTACCGTGACCCCAGATCGAACCGACCTGCATCCCGCCGAGCGACTGCCAAACATTCTGGCCCTCGCCGACTTCTCCGCTGTCGATCAGTGTCACACCATCAGACGTGACATACTTGTCGGGAATCGGCGGCATCTCTTGGTAGATGCGCGTTCCGATCCAACCAAGGACCATAAAGGAAAGGATCATCACAGCGGCAAAGCCGAGCCAAAGGCGTTTCATTATTGGGTCTCTCTCGTAGCCACGCTCGCCAAGAGCGTGGATGGAAGGGGAGTGTGGAGATGGATTGATTTAGGAAGTCTTTCCCACGCTCTAGGCAAGCGTGGCTACGGTTAACTCTTCTTTTGGCCCGAAGAACTCGTAGCGGACTCGGTGCTCGTCGACACCAAGTTCCTGCAAACAAGCATGGATGTTTTGCATGAACGGCTTGGGACCGCAGAAGTAGAAATCTGCGTCGGAAAACGGAGTCCATTCGCGGAGCAAGTCTGTCGTGACAAAGCCCGCGACGTCACATTTGCCGTCTTCGACATCGCCCGGTAACGGAGCGTCGTAAAGGACCTTGGTGTGGACGTTCGCTCCTAGTTCAGCCAGATTGCCAAGCTCATCCGCGAAGGCTTGCACCTTGCTGTTGCGAGCTGCCTGGATGAAGAAGATCGACGCGTTGGGATTGGCGTGAACGATGGATTTGGCCATTGACAACAGAGGCGTTACGCCGATACCGCCAGCGATAAGCACAACCGGTTTCCCAACTGTCGCCGGATCAATCGTGAACTCGCCACACGGTGGTCCAAGTTCGATGCGGTGGCCTTCTTCGATGCCGTCGTGCAAGTGAGTTGAAATCAAACCGTCCGGGGCGTCGGAAGCGAGAGCCTCTTCGCGTTTGACGCTGATCCGGTAGTGTGGTTGGCTGGGGCAATCAGACAGGCTGTAGTTGCGGGGAGACGTCGGCGTGTGCGGATGGTCAATGTGAACCGTGATGTACTGCCCGGGCTTGAACGGAGGCAGCGGGCCTTCGTCTTCAGGTTTCAAGTAGAACGAAGTCACGACGTCGCTCTCGGGAACCTTCTTTGCCACCACAAACGTTCGCGTGCCGTTCCAACCGCCCGGTGCCGACGCCTGCTCTTCGTAAATCGCGTCTTCCCGACCAATGAAGATGTCGGCTAGAAATCCGTACGCCTCCGAAACCGCTTCAACGATTTCCGGTGTCGCCGCGTCACCCATCACGTCGCCGATGGCGCCGAGCAGGTTGCTGCCGACGATCGGATAGTGCTCCGCTTTGATGCCCAGCGACACGTGCTTTTGAGCGATCAGTTCAACCGCTGGCATCAGCACGGCGGGGTTGTCGATGTGCGTGAAATAGGCACAGATCGCCCCGGCGAGTGCCTTCTGTTGACCGCCGGTGTGCTGGTGTGCTTGGTTGAAAAACACCTTCACTTCCGGATTGGCCTCGAACATGCGTTCGTAAAACCGGCGCGTGATGGTTTCTGCGTTGGCAGCCACCAGGGGCGTGATTTCCTTGACAATTCGAATCGTTTTCTCGCTCAGCATGGGCGGGGAACTCAGTTGAGGGGTCTTGATCGGGGAGGATTCCAACGCTGTGAAAAGCGTCGACTTTCTTATCTGCACCAAAAGGTACACATTGCATCCTACACGTCAAGGTGTATATTAGGGCAGTGCATAAAATTCCCGCCCAGACCGACACCAACCATGCTTTCCAAAACCACTGAATACGCTTTGCGAGCGGTCACTTGCTTGGCCGGACAGGCCGCCTGCGGCAAAACGCCCTCGCCCGCCGATGAAGTGGCCGGCATCACGCAGATTCCAAGACGCTATCTACACCGAGTGATGCAAAACTTGGCAGCGGCCGGCTTGGTGGAGTCACGCTGCGGCACGCATGGTGGATATCTTTTGGCTCGACCCGCCGAAGCAATCACCATCCTCAACGTCGTCGCCGCAGTCGAACCGATGGCGCGGATCTGCAATTGCCCGTTGAATCTGCAATCGCACACGGCACTGTGTCCGCTGCACGCGGAACTGGATCGTGCCTACGCCGCGACGGAAGAAGCGTTTGCAAAAGTGACGATCGCGGCATTGCTGTCTTCCGCCAACCCGATCGTTCCGATGTGTGAAACGCCTTGAGACAACTTGCATTGATATTGCTGCGGTTCAGCTCACTCGCATACCCGTTTTGGTAAACTTCAGACCATGGTTCGAGTTGCCTCCATCCAAGTCGGGAAGCCCAAAGAAATGGAGCCGGAAAACAGTCCCGGTAAACCGTGGCGGTCTGGTTTCGTAAAAGAGGCCGTGTCGGAACCGCTTTGGCTAGGCACCACTAACCTGGAAGGCGACGGTCAAGCCGATCTTGATTATCACGGCGGACCATCGAAGGCGGTTTGTGTCTATCCGCTTGCCCACTATCCGTATTGGCGGGAAACACTCGACATGCCTGACTTGACCGGCGGCGATTTTGGCGAAAATTTTACCGTCGCTGATCTAACGGAGGACGAAATTTGCATTGGTGACGATTGGACGATCGGTGAAGCAACCGTCCAGGTGTCTCAGCCACGCCAACCGTGCTGGAAGCTCGCGCGGCGCTGGAGCATCCAAGACCTCGCCCTCCAGGTTCAGCAAACCGGCCGCACGGGCTGGTACTTCCGCGTGTTGGTCGAGGGATATGTGCAACGCGGCATGCCACTGAAACTAATCAAGCGTCCCGAACCAAACTGGACGATCGCAAATGCCAACAGACTGTTGCACCACGATAAAGCGAACCGAACCGACGCAGCCCAACTTGCGGCCGTCGCATCGCTATCGCCCAGTTGGAGAGCAACATTGGCCAAGCGTGCCGAACTGAATATTCAGCCGAATGAACAACAGAGACTGAAGGGCAACGAATGAGAGCTGTCCCCCCAGATCAAAGACCTTTTCGCGCCGCTCGTGCTACCGAAGGAACGATGCTTGGCAATCACTGAAAAGAGCGACACCATCCATCTGTCGGGCCAATTTTCAAGGCAGGACCACTCGCAGGTCAGTCGACTGATCATTCCGCTTTCGAAGCGGATCGTTGTCCACGGCGCCGTCTTGCTGTTGGTCGCCCTCGTTCTTTCCGCGTTTCGCCCAATTCCGCCGCGTGGTCCGATCGCATTCGTGGCCTTCGTCGCTCTTTATTTTCTGATATGGTGGCGACTACAACGCCGCCGGTTTAGCAGCCAGCAAGCGAACCGCGAGCATACTCACATCGAGATAAATAACGGTGGCGTGCTCGTACGCGCGGTGGACCAAGAGACTCGCTTCGCTGCCAGCGTTTTCAAAACCGTGACACGCGACGACCGGTTCATCGTCCTACGCGGCCGAGAACCTGGCGGACTGCCGATCGTGGTCTTGCCAAAATCATGGTGTCCCACGGCATCCGACTGGTCGTCCGTCGAACGCATCGTCGCAACGTGGTTTCCGCTGGCAACCAGTTCGTTCACCACGGAAAGCGCACGTCGCGTTCGTCGCGAACATCTTCCGGCAGAGATCGCATTGAAGCGAAGCGTGCTCTTGTTGCTCGCCTTGTCGTTGATCATTACCCTCGTCGCTTTTGTCGTTCCGTTTCAAGCGGCCAATGCCAACGTGCCCTGGTTGGTAATATTCTTTCGCGTGCAATCGGGGATCGTGACGGCGGTTTGTTTCTTGGTGGCGTGGGGCGTGCGCCGAGGCGCGGCCTGGTCACGAGTCCCGCTGCAAGTTTTGGCCTATCTGTGCTTCCCACTGTTTCCGATCGGAACGGCGCTGGGGGCGAGGATTCTGTATCTGCTCATGCCCGGCTCCGAACCCCGCTTGCTAACAACCGAGTACGAGCAGATCGTGCGTGTCGCGGGACCAATGAAGCTCCAGGACGAAAGTCACATTCGCTCAGTGCGGTGGATTGCGTTCATGCTCGCTTGCGTCGTCCTGATCATCGGACTGGTTTATCTGATCTCACTCATCCCCGAGGACATCAGACACAATCTGTGACGGTGAATGTCGCGAAGAAGTTTGCGTGAGACATTGAGTGACAAATGAAGATTCGACCGAGCGTTCACGTTGCTTGATCACGCGCAATCAAAGAGACCCATCGCAGCTGCGAAGCAGTTGCATATACCAGCCGGCCAGCGCCACGTAGCTCGGTCTCTCCGAGACCGAGTATCCCAGGCCTTAGCCGCTTTCTAAGTCTCGGAAAGGCTGTGAAGTGATAATGTGGCCGTTCGCTCCGCGAACGAGCGTTCCCGTAGACTTCGTTTGCGCAGCAAACGGCCACATCACTTCGCCTCGGGACATCGATTGTGTTAGTGCTCTTCCTAGCGGTACGGCGCAAGACGTCCGGTCCCAGGTCACCGGACGGCTCGCGCCGTTCCGCTACTTTTGAAATCCTTCAGTAATACAATCGGCGTCCCCCGCGAACGAGCGTTCCCGTAGGCTTCGTTTGCGCAGCAAACGGCCACATCACTTCGCCTCGGGACATTGATTGTGTTAGTGCCCTTCTTAGCGGTACGGCGCAAGCCGTCCGGTCCCGAGTCACCGGACGGCTCGCGCCGTTCCGCTAAGACTTTGGTGGCAGAACGCATGCATCCGATTCGAATCCACCAGAATTTCCGGCTAGAGTACATACTAGCCGACACGCCGGCGGGAACGTGCAAGAACTGGCGACACGGATAATCCGGCAAAGGCCCTGAGCTAACGAACACAGAACAGGAGAACTTGAAGATGGTCGAACAACTCGCGAAGCTAAAAGCGGAACTGAAGACCGCGATCGCTGCACACTACAAGCAGCTAAAGGATTCTTTTAACGACGTCTATGGTTATGCCGTTTACACCGACGATGGAGTGTCGAGTATCTCTGCGGTGGCTAACCGTACCAGTGCCATCAGTGCCGATCCGTCGGACCGGATGTACAACTACTACCGGTACGGTGCCGTCGAATGGAGCGAGCAAGACGACTTTGGATTGTTCGACGCGGTGAACGACATCGTCGGGCAGATCCAGGACATCGATAGCGTCGAATTTGCGGACAAACGCAACGCAATGCTGCGTGCGGCGATGGAAGTCATGTGCGAACTGGATGCAGAAGGCGTTTTCGGCCCGAAGTCCGACGAACGGTTTGTCGCGGTTTGCGTTACCGACTCCGATGAACCGATCATGCTCGAATCAGTCGAACGGTTGAACACCCCTGCCGTCTTCGAGGCGTACCGTTCGGAGTTTGGATGATCCCCGCGGGGGGAAACCAAGAAACTTGAAGCAGACCTTGTCGATCGCATCAATGAGGACTTCATGGGCACCGACACGCAGGTTACGCATTGGGAACTCACCGCCAGCGAAAACTGGTGGCAATTGGATTCCGGGTTAAGCGCACTGTTGAGCGTTATACCATTCGACCTTGAACATCGACACAAAATCGTTGAAGCCGAACTCGGATGCATCACTGGCTAGCGAGGTGATGTCGTCGATTTCCAGCTTCTCTTTGATGCGAGCGCGATAGGTTTCGATCGTCTTGGGACTCAGACACATTTCCTTCGCGATCTCTTTGGTTGGCACACCCTGGCCGATCATGCGGAACGTTTCGAGTTCGCGGTCGGACAGTGATTCGACGGGTGAGACGGCAACGGACTCCTTGCCAGTGACCACTCGCTGTAGCATCTTGACGGAAAGTTCTTTGCTGATGAAAAGTTCGCCGGAGAGGACCGTGCGAATCGCGTCGATGATCGTGTCGGTGACATGCTGTTTGTTGATGTAGCCCATCGCCTCGGCTCGGAGTGCCCGTTCGGCATACAGCGATTCGTCGTACATCGACCAAGCGAGCATTTGTCCGTCACTCGTTTCAGTACTGGCGACCGCGTCGGCGTCGGATGGATTCATCACTTCAGCGGTGAAGTGCATGAGAACCTCTCGCCGTAATTCGCCGGCATCGGCTCTGACATCCACAACGACAAGCTCGCGACACTGTGGCCGCTGTCTGCCACTGGCCGACAGCAAGCACTGGCGCAACGTTTGCTCGGTAAACGAGTGTTTACGTTCTGCCAACTTCGGAGGATGCCATGCACACGCAGCCAATGCCACTCGCCTCGAACATCATGACCTCTCAAGTTGAGACGATCGGGCCAAAGATGCAACTTGCCGATATTATCACGTTCTTGCTGGAACACAAACGATCCAGTGCGCCCGTCGTTGACGATCAGGACGTCAAACGACGCTTACTCGGCTTCGTCTCTGAAGGCGATTGCTTGGAGTATGTCGGCAACGAATTGTTTTACGGAAATCCAAGTCCACCGCAGACTGCCGAAACGATCATGCGAAAGCACCCGACCTGCGTCGGTCCCGAAACCGACCTCTTCACGCTTACCTCGATCTTCACCAGCCATCGTTTCCATCACTTGCCGGTTGTCCAAGACGGGAACCTGATCGGTATCGTCAGTCGCCGCGACGTGCTCAAAGCAATTGACGTTTACTATCGTGATTGGAACCGCACTCGCGATCGCGAGCGATTTCCCGTGGATATTCACGAAATCATGAACCACCGTTTCATCGTGGGTCACTAAAGAAGCCCCCCAACGACGGTATCTGATTCCATCGGACGACGTGACTCTCGATTTCTGCGAAACTCTCTTTTGCGTTAGCAGTTGCTTGCGAGCTGATTTGATAGCAGAGGCCCGCATTTCTTTGGCAAAGACTTGTGCGCAGCTGGATCGCCGGTATCGGCAGAAGTGTACTCCGGGTGTGACAAACGTGCGAAAAGGGACCATTTCGGTGTGCCATTAAATCGGTCGCGGGATCACAAATTCACCCGAAAACACCGTCCTGGCATTCATCGTCAGGATCGCGTGGGTGAAAGATAATAGTCGTTTCTTGATGTCCCTGCATCGGCGGATTTCCGTTTCGTTATCGTGCTCTCCATGGGTTGCGAGCTAACTCGTCTAACCGGAAATTCGGGATAGCCTGAACCGGAGGGCTCGCGTTCTGCCGCTATAAGACCTAGCGGATCGGCGCAAGCTGTCCTGTCCCAAAACGCGTTTGAATGCTGTCGGGACATCGATTGTTTTAGTGCTCTTCTTAGCGGGACGGCGTACGCCTTCCGGTCCCACGTTACCGGACGGCTTGCGCCGTTCCGCTACTTTTGAAATCCCGCATTAATCAAATCGACGTCCATACGGCATTAGTGGTAGGGACCATAGGGCGTTGGGTCGAAACGAACCACGGAGTAGTGTGATTCCAAGAACGCCACCAAGTCGATCAATTGCTGCACGGTCATTTCATCGTTGTACAACCGCATCTTGGATTCACCGCCGGTCGCCACGTCCTCTTCGGCGTATCCCTTCGCAAATCGGTGAGACGGGTTGATGATCGAAGTGACCAGATCGCCATAAGTTTGCACTTTCGACCTTGCTCCGCCGAGCGCGACCATCTTGTGATCGGGCGATGGCTCAACGTCATCAAATGTCACACCTGCGACGGTATGGCACGCTTGGCAGTTGAGCTCGGCAAACGTTTGTTGGCCTCGCTCGATGTCACCCTCGGGTAACGTGAACCCTTTGCCGGACTTGGGGTCGGGCGTGCATGCAACCAACGTCAGCACGACGATACCTACGACAACGCAAATAGTCTTGATGATACGACTCCTCGAGTGAAAACAGTCTTCGACGAAGTCCATTTTCAACGCAAGCGGTGTGCCGATCTTCGCTGCTTGCTCAAGGAGGATCAAATCTCGCTCGCATGAGCCGGGTCCACAGCGAACGGTGGCATATCACTCAAGGGGCGAGAGCACGTATGATCATGAGATCCACTCGTTCGGCAAAGAAGAATAATCCTGTCTTGCGCGTAAGTAAATTCCTTAAGATGATCCGACTATTTCTCTCAACCTACCCCCCAGTCGCGACGATTCTGTTAGTCATTCTCGATCGAGCATGGCATAGGTCTGTGTCAAGACCGCATTGTGTGGAAGATTGCGTTATGAGATCGATAAGACCATGCACAACACTTCCGTCCCGCCGCCATCGAGCGGACGGACATCGAGTTCACCATGGATCAGGTGCGCGCGGTAAATCATCGTTCGCACACCCATTCCTTCTGTCGATGGATCGTCGGTTCCGATACCAGAGCCGTTATACCTGATCCGCATTAACTCGAGCGTGAGCGATTTGGATTTGTGCTTCTCGCAATTCTTCATTTTGAATCTCCAATTCCATCTGGTGGACGTGAAGTTCATGAAGCAGTTTTGGGATGTCCTCAGGCGGGATACGCTCCACATCCTCGATCGAGGTTTTCAGCATCGCCAGAGCGCGGTTCGCAAGGATTCGTTGGGATCATTCATGATGGTTAAATTTGGCCAACGGCCAGTTTGATCGTCGCCCCCGGCTAGGGAGCAAAGGGCCGTTGGCCATTAGTTTTAGGCCAAAGGCCTTCGTCATCGTAGCCTAGGGCAACGCCCTAGTCGGAAATATGTGTGCGGTATCGTTTGGCCAACGGCCATATTCACATGGTTGCCGTCGGGTGGACCGGTGGTTTGAATATGGCCCTTGGCCAAAATGCATTGTGGGTTGTGATTCGTCTGGGGCGTTGCCCCAGGCTACGGTGCCAATGGCCGTTGGCCATGGGATTGCTAGGCCAAAGGCCTTCGTCATCATAGCCTAGGGCAACGCCCTAGTCGGAAATACGTGTGCGGTACCGTTTGGCCAACGGCCATAGTCACTGCATCGGCTTCCTCCGGTTCAGGTTTCAAACGCCGACGCATCTCGGCCGCAATCTGCCCCAGCCGATGTTCGGTTTCTTCGGCGTGCTGAGCCAGCTCGGCCATCCATGATTGGTCAAACACGAATCCTGAATACCATGTAGCAATTCTTAAAAACCGAATGTCAGATCCAACAAAATGTAGAACAGTTGTCCCAACTGTTCATTCAAAAACAGGAAGAAATCTCCTAACTGTTCATGCCATACGAAAAACAATGCTTGTAAATAACAGATGAACATTTGAGACAAATGTTCTACAATTGCGGCATGTCACGTGACGAAACGAGTCCCGTTTTCCGCAGCTTGGATCCGCAAGCGGATCTTGAGATCACCGAACGAAACCTGCCTCATTGGTTTCAAATCGGTGCTGCGATGTTCATCACGTTTCGCACGGGCGACTCGTTGCCAAAAGAAGTGCTGCTGCGTTGGCAACGAGAACTCGAACACTGGCTCAAAGCAAACGAACTGCCACTCGATCTTGCCGTCTCGACAGCGGTCCGTAAGTCGAAAGACCACCACGCATTGCTGGAAACACTCAGCGATGCTCAACGCCGAGAGTTTAAAAAACTCTCAGATCGCTTCTTCCACCGGTCGCTGAATGAATGCCATGGCAAGTGCTTGCTCCGGCGACCAGAACTGGCAGAGTTGGTGGGCAACGCCCTGTTGTTTTACAACGACGAGAAATACGATCTTGACCGGTTCGTTGTGATGCCGAATCATGTTCACGCGATGGTACAGTTTCGTGCGGGAGCGACTTTGGAAGTGGTGAGTCAAAGTTGGATGCGTTACTCAGCACGTCAGATCCGCGCCGTGACAGGTGATTCCGGCGTGTTCTGGCAACCGGAGCCCTTCGATCACATCATTCGCAGTCCCGAAAAATTTGAGTACCTACAGCGATACATCTTCGACAATCCCCGAAAAGCAAACCTACGCCAAGGAGAGTTCCTCTACTGGCAAAGACCAATGTAGAACAGTTGTCCCAACTGTTCAGACCACACGCTGAAGAGGCGAACTGGCCAGTCCGATGAACATTTGGGACAAATGTTCTACATGGAATGCGGTACTCAGCATTTCTAATCCGCACCGCAACGGGCGACTCCGGGGTGTACTGGCAGCCTGAAGCTTTCTATCACATCATTCGCAGTCCCGAGCAATTTGAATATCTACAGCGATACATCTTCGACACCCCCCGAAAAGCAAACCTACGCCAAGGAGACTTCCTCTACTGGCAAAGACCAATGTAGAACAGTTGTCCCAACTGTTCAGACCACACGACAAAAGTGGACGTTTCGGATGTCCGATGAACATTTGGGACAAATGTTCTACACTCGATATCCCCAAAGTTCGAAACCTGAGGCAGCGGATCCCTGCGAAGAACAACGATTGAGCTGCCTATCCCGGGTGCGGCTTTTCGGGCGGACTCAGTCCAGATCACACGCATCCGGCTCTCCAATCGATCCAGATTCTTTCGAGGCGGAGAGACGCAATGATTCAGGCTCGGGTCGTCGCAGAGCTTACTCATCTTCATCCTCTGCGTCCCTGCGTCTCACCGTCTCTGCGTCCACTTCTCACAAACCATCGTCCGCGTCCAATTTCCAAACCAACGCGTTCGACGACTCTAAATAAACGCGTAATGACCTTGACGCAAAGTCGCAAGAGGCGCGGAGTCGCAGAGACTCAGACTCGGTTAAGCGTAGGTACTTCTATCTCATTTCCTCCGCGTCTCACCGTCTCTGCGTCCACGCTTCACCCAGGACAATCCACCAAGACGAACCATGACCGCACATAGCCGATTCACCGTGCACGACAAACTCCGATGGCAGCAACGAAAGCGTAGCTAAGCGAAGCATCGCTCCGGCCTCTTTCCTGATCCCTCGCTGCAGGTTGCGACAGAATCCCTAACTACGATTCGTACGGTTTAGCCGCGAAGCGTCCCCACGTTTAGTGGACGTTAACAAGAGACGCATGTTGAGTCGGACCACTCTCAGTACTCACCGCTTCGATACCTCCGAACTGGGTTGCAATCCCGAAAACGCCTGCTAGGATAGTCTAGCACAATCGTTTGTGCACGAGGACCTCGAAGGAATCCAGCGGTGGTGACGACTCTTAGCCAAGTAGCCGAAAAGGCCGGTGTCAGCGTCTCGGTGGCGTCCAGATCGCTGAACGGCCACGCCAAGGCCTACCGCATCAGCGACGCGACTGCTTCACGCGTCAAAGAGGCGGCTGATCAGTTGGGGTTTCGCCCCAGCCAAACGGCACGGTCACTTCGGCTGAAGAAAACCGGGTTGGTGGGCGTCGTGGTGCCGGACCTTTCGAATCCGTTCTTTGCTTCCATATCGCAGTCGATTGCCTTGTCTGCTGAGGCCGAGGGCTACAGCGTCATTGTCGCGGATAGCCGCGAACAAACGGAACATGAGATCCGGTTGCTGCACCAACTCGAAGACCGACAGGTTGAGGCACTTGTTGTCTGCCCGGTGGGTACCGAGAGCAAGCATTTGCAGGAAATCAATAAGCGTGGAACTCCAGTCGTCCTGGCTGATCGTACGTTCCCCAATTGCAACTTGGCGCAGGTTACTTCAGAGCATCGGGTCGGGGCCGCGAAAGCGACTCGTTTGCTCACCGCACAGGGACACCGAGTGATTGGTGTCTTGCAGGGCTTGCCGGGAACACTGCCCAACGAGCAGCGGTTGAGCGGTCACGCAGAAGCACTCGAGGAAATTGGCGTTGCGTTTGATCCATCGTTAACCATGGGCAATAACTTCACCGAAGCATCCGGTTTCGACTCAGCAAAGAAGTTGCTCGTTGATCGTCCTGACATTACAGCCTTCTTTGCTTTCAGCACACCGAACGCGATGGGCGCACTCCGCGCCGCAATGGAATCGAGCCGGCTCGTTCCCGACGACTTATCCATTGTTGCATTCGACGATTGTCCGTATGCGGATTTGATGAGCGTGCCGCTAACAACCGTTCGTCAGGACGTTGACCGCATCGGTCAGCTTGCTGCCGAGCTGGCGCTGCGTGCAGCGGTCGGTTCAACGAGCAGGAAACGAAAGAGGCGGCACGACGTCAAGACGCGTGTCATTGTTCGAAACTCCATTTCAAGCGTGAGACACTCATGAAACGACTTGCCCTGATTGTCACCTGTTTTCTCACAGCGGCGGTAGCCGTCGCCGGCGATGGCCAAAGCCACGCGGTTCCCCTGATTTTTGACACTGACATAGGGAATGATTGTGATGACGTACTCGCAATGGGCGTCATTCATGCACTGCAAACGCGTGGCGAATGCGAGTTGCAGGCAGTCACGATTACGAAGGACCACGAATTGGCGGCGCCGTTTGCTGACGTCGTCAATACGTTCTACGGACGAGGCGACATTCCGATCGGCGTATGCCGCAGCGGCGTCACGCCCAAGCAGGGAAGTTTCAACGTCTTGGCCGCCAAGAAAGATGACGGAAAGGACCGCTACGAACACGACTTGCGCAGCGGCAACGATGCTCCCGACGCCGTTGACGTGTTGCGTGAAACACTCGCCGATCAAGAGGACGGCAGCGTGGTGATTGTGCAAGTAGGTTTCTCGACAAACCTAGCGAACCTGTTGAAGTCGACCGCTGACAAACACAGTGATCTCAGCGGCCTGGAACTGGTCAAGAAGAAGGTCCGATTGCTGTCGATCATGGCGGGAGCCTTCCGACAAATCGTCAACAAAGAAGGCCAATTGTACGACCACAAGGAATACAACGTCGTCAAAGACATTCCAGCGGCCAAAACGTTGGTTCAAGATTGGCCGACGCCGATCATCTGGAGCGGGTTCGAGATCGGCAAGAACCTGACCTATCCGCACGAGAGCATCTTGCGAGACTATCAATACGTACCGCATCATCCGCTGCCCGAGGCGTATACGCTCTACATTCCGCCACCGCACGATCGCCCAACTTGGGATTTGACGTCGGTGTTGCAGGCGGTTCGCCCCGATCACGGCTACTTCGATCTATCGGCAACTGGACGAGTGCATGTAGCCGATGACGGTCTGACCACGTTCGAAGAATCCGCCGACGCTCGCGATCGCTACTTGATTCTGCGGGAAGATCAAAAAGGCCGTGCCCGGGAAGCACTCGTGCAACTTTCCAGCCAGCCACCGGCGTGCCAAGCAGCAGGGGCCAGCAATTGACATCCGCACACGAGAACCCGCCCTCACCGCGTATCGTCGTTTGCGGTTCCATCAACATGGACTTGGTCGTTCGCTGTCAGGAAATCCCGAAACCGGGACAAACCATCAAAGCGGAATCGGCGTCTGAAATCTGTGGCGGTAAGGGTGCCAATCAAGCGGTTGCTGCCGCAAAGGTCGGCGGACGGGTGCAGATGATCGGTCGTGTCGGTAGCGATGCGTTCGCCGAAAGACTGCGAACCAACCTTGAAAAACATGACGTTGACTGCCGTGCTGTCTTGCCAACGGACGACTGCACGAGCGGACTGGCGATTATCGCGTTAGAACGTTCAGGCCAAAACGCGATCATGGTGATTCCGGGTGCCAACGGGAAACTCTCGGAAACAGACGTGCAGGATCATCGACAGCTCATCGAGTCCGCCGATGTGTTGATGTTGCAGTTGGAAATTCCAACACCCAGCGTGATGGCGGCGATTCGGATCGCCAAGCGATGTGGCGTGCGCTGCATTCTGGATCCCGCGCCGGTCGCAGCGGACTGGACGGACGAGTTACTTGATGTGGATCTCGTCTGCCCCAATGAAAGTGAGGCCGCAGCCATCACCGGAATCGAGATCAAATCTCTTGAAGACGCCCAGTCAGCGGCACTGCAACTTCAAGCTCGCGGTGCCAAGAATGTCGCCGTGACGATGGGTGAGAAAGGGACCGTATTGCTTGCGGCGGAATCGTTCCACCACGTCGCACCGACACCCATCCAACCCGTTGACACCACCGCGGCTGGCGACGCCTTCGCGGGTGCCGTCGCGGTCGAGTGGGCGAAAACGTCAGATTTGCTGCAGTCGACTCGGTTCGCCAATATCGCCGGTGCCCTGGCGGCAACGAAGCTCGGCGCTCAGCAAAGCCTTGCCAACCGAAATGAAATCAATGCCATAAGGAATCAAACATGCAAAGAGTAAACCGAATATCGATCGCTGCAGGACTCGTCTGTTTCTGCCTGTTGATCGGATGCAAAGCGTCCACAACCACTGACGAACCGACTTCGGAGTCGTCGGAGAAGCCCAAAGTCGCGTTGATCATGAAGTCGCTCGCCAACGAGTTCTTTTCGACGATGGCCAAGGGAGCGGAAACGCATCATCAGCAGAGTGGGCAATACGAGTTGGTCGTCAACGGGATCAAAGATGAACGCGATGTGAGTCGCCAAGTTGCTTTGGTGCAGGAGATGGTTGCCAGCGATGTGGACGTCATTGTCATCGCGCCCGCAGATTCTCAGGCGTTGATCCCATCGCTTCGCCGAGCCATCAAGGCGGGCATCATCGTCGTCAACATCGACAACAAGCTGGATGCCGAAATGTTACGTAAGGAAGGACTGCAGATTCCTTTCGTCGGGCCGGACAACCGCGCAGGTGCGAAACAGGTCGGCGACTATCTGGCAACACATCTCGCCGAGGGTGACTCGGTGGCGATCTTGGAAGGGCTGCAAACGTCCGAGAACGGTCGGGCAAGGAAAGCCGGTTTCGAAGAAGCAATGAATGAGGCAGGAGTCAAGATTGTGGACAGTCAGTCGGCCGAATGGGAGATGGCGAAGGCAAACGAGATTGCTTCGTCGATGCTGAGTGAACACACGGAGATCAAGGCGATCCTGGCGGCCAACGACAGCATGGCCTTGGGCGCGGTCGCGGCGGCCAAGAGTGTCGGTCGTAGCGACGACCTGTCGATAGTCGGCTTCGACAACATCGCCGCAGTGCGAACGGCGATCCGAGATGGCAAGGTGCTTGCGACCGCGGACCAGTACGGCGACCAATTGGCAGTCTACGGCATCGAGACTGGGTTGAAATTGATCGCGGACGAGAATGCAGAAGTCGCCGATGTGGAAACGCCGGTCGACTTGATTACCAAAGAAACGCTGGACGCGAAATGAAGCCGCTGTTGACAGCAACCGACATCACCAAACGCTTCGGCCCCGTAACGGTGCTCGACAGTGTCTCGCTGGATGTGCGCGGCGGGGAAATCCATGCCTTGCTGGGGGCTAACGGAGCAGGAAAGAGCACGCTTTGCAAAATCATCTCCGGGTTGCTGACCCGAGATGGTGGCGACATGTCGATCGCGGGCGAGGCATATCTTCCAAGTGACAAACAAACGGCCGAGCGAGCCGGAATTCAAATTGTTCAGCAGGAACTGAATCAAGTCACCACACTGACAGTTGCGGAAAACATCTTTCTGACGCGAATGCCCAGCGTTCTCGGGATCATCCGCAGTCGCCAACTTGCCGATCGGGCGCGGCAGGTTCTCGATCACTTCGGTTTGAACGATGTTGCCACCGATACCGTCATGGGCACGCTGGGTGTTGGTCGCCAACAGATGGTCGAAATCGCCACGGCGTTGGATCGTCAGTGTCGATTGCTGATTCTGGATGAACCGACGGCGGCCCTGGGTGCTGATGAAACGCAGCGACTATTCGAGCGACTGCGAAGCTTGCGTGACCAAGGAATTGGCATCATCTACATCAGTCATCGGTTGGATGAAGTTGCCCAGTTGTCCGATCGTGTTACGGTGTTACGAGACGGCCGGCGCGTCTGCACGCAAGAAACCTCGTCGCTGACGACCGACCAGATGGTCGATCTGATGACTGGCGAGTCCACCAGCGAACATCATTCGTTTCAGTCGTTCGCAACGGCCAAGACGGCAATGCAAGTCAAGGGTATCACGGCTGGAATGGTTCAAGACGTTTCCTTCTCCGTACGCCACGGCGAGCGTCTGGGGATCGCTGGATTGGTTGGATCGGGACGGACCGAGTTGTTGCGTGCCATCTTTGGAGCCGACTCAGCCGAGCAGGGGACGGTCCAAATCAGCGATCGCCAACCCACGCATTTTTCACATCCCAGTCAGGCCGTCGCAGCGGGGCTGGCCATGGTCACTGAAGATCGCAAGCAGAACGGCCTGCTGTTGCGTCAATCGATCCGAGCCAATACGTCAATCAGTTCGCTCGGCAAGCGATTTGCCTCCCTGGGAATCATTCGCAATCAGCGCGAACGACAGGCGGCCCAAGAGATGGCCCGCCAGCTAGAAACGAAGTGCAACGACATCGAGCAAGTCGTCGCCACACTCAGCGGTGGCAATCAGCAAAAAGTCGCCATTTCAAAATGGTTGGTACGCGACGCCGACGTTTTCTTTTTTGATGAACCGACTCGAGGCATCGATGTCGCTGCCCGTCGACGAATCTACCGACTGATCGAGTCACTGGCACAGGCGGGCAAAGCGATCGTTATCGTCAGTAGTGATCTGGACGAGCTGTTGGAAACCTGCGACCGGATTGGTGTCATCTCTGCTGGAAGATGGATCGACGACTTTGATCGCGACTCATGGTCGACGGACCAAATCATGCAGGCGGCGTTCGCGGGGTACCGACAGGCGGAGTCGGTTGCATGATCAAGAAACGAATCAAGCAAACCGCATTGCAGTACGGTGGTTTGCTGACGGCGTTGGCACTGTTGATTCTGGTCTTCAGTTTGCAGACGGACAGCTTTTTTCAGATCGGCACGGCGAGGCTGATCGCCAATCAGATTCCCGAGTTAACGCTGCTGGCTGTCGGGATGACACTCGTGCTGATCATTGGACAAATCGATCTGTCGGTCGGCAGCGTGATGGCGTTTGCCGGAGCCGTGCTGGGCGTCTTGATGGCAAAGCACGATTGGTCGTTGGGATTCGCGATTTTGGCAAGTGTTTCAACCGCCGCGGCATGCGGCTGGGTGACCGGAGCGATCTGGATTTGGTTCCGGATCCCGTCTTTCATTGTCTCACTCGGCATGCTGCAGATCGCACGCGGCGCAACCCGGCGGTTGCTCGACTCTAAAACGCTAACAATCGGTTCCGACGTCGCGACGATCAGTGAACCGCTGCCGGCCATAGGCCTGTCACCCGCGTTCTTGATCGCCATCATTGCCGTGTTCGCCGCGCAGTTTTTGATCAGCCGCACGGTGTTTGGCCGTTACTGCGTCGCCATCGGAACGAATGCGGAAGCCGTTCGCATGTCAGGCATCCGCACGGCTCCCTACGCGATCGGGGTGTTTGTCATCAGCGGTTTGCTCTGCGGACTGGCCGGACTGGCGCCAACATCACTAATGGAAGCCGCCGATCCGGGGGCGGGGTCGGGAATCGAATTGTCCGCAATCGCCGCCTGTGTGATCGGCGGGACCAGCTTGATGGGAGGACGCGGCAACGCGATCAGCACATTCCTGGGAGTGTTGGTAATCGCGGTGCTGCAAACGGGACTCAGCCGTATGTCGGTCGAAGACGCAAACAAGCAGATCATCACCGGCATGGTGATTATCATCGCGGTGCTGATTGACACCCTGCGATACAATTGGGAGAAATCAAAGTGATGAATACGAGACTTATTGCAGTGTCGCTCGCCCTATGGCTTCCGGTCATCGGTTGGGCGGATGCCCCCGCGAAGATTGTTTTTGATACCGATATCGCCGGCGACGTCGACGATGCATTGGCGCTTGCCATGCTGCATGTTTTGGCCGATCGCGGCGAATGTTCGATCGAAGCCGTAACCGTGTCCAAGACACATCCGCAAAACGGACCGATGGTCGACGCGATCAACACGTTCTACGGTCGGCCCGATCTTCCCATCGGTGTCACCAAAGGACATTACCCACGCGAGAGTAAGTACGTAGGGCTGGTCGACAAAAAGGATCAAGGCGAATTCCGATATCCGCATGACTTGATCAAAAACTCCGATGCGCCGGACGCCGTCGCGGTACTGCGGCAAGTGCTTGCGGCCGCAGATCCGCATTCGATCTCGATAGTCTCCGTTGGCCTGGCAGTCAATCTCGCCGATTTACTGGACTCGCCCGCGGATGAGATTAGCCCGTTGGCTGGCGTCGATCTCGTTCGTCAAAAGGTCAAACTGTTGTCGATCATGGCCGGAGCGTTTGCACCGGTGAAGGGAAACGCTCATTTCCTGGAGGCCAACGTCGTCAATCACGTCGGATCGATGCAGCGTTTTGTAAAGCGTTGGCCCGCCGAAGTCCCCGTCGTCTGGAGCGACTTCAATATCGGCATTCACGCACGCTATCCCAGACGAAGCATTGCGCGAGACTTTGCTTACACGCCGAATCATATCATTCGCGAGTCGTACCTGCTGCACAGCGGTCCCGACCATGATCGTCCAACCTGGGATCTGACCAGCGTGCTGTACGCCGTCCGCCCCGGCGATGGCTACTTTGGGCTGTCGCCGTCGGGATCTGTGTCCGTTGCGAATGATGGCTTCACAACGTTCACAATTGATGAAGCCGGATGTCATCGCTATTTAAAAATGAACGACCTCCAGGCCGCGCGTGTGGTCGAAGTTCAGCGGACTCTTGTTAGTCAACCGCCGGCCACGGCAGCGTCGCGATGATGAAAGTCGTCATGCGGAAATCCTCTACGATCCGATGAGCACAGGCATATTAAAACGATGAAACAGTTCTTTGCGTCAAACATTCTGCTCGGCAAGACTCACAACATGATGATGAAATCTTCGCTCTGCCTGTTGGCCCTTCAGCTGCTTGTCACCTCAACGGCGTTTGCGGATCGCCCCAATGTGATCGTGATCATGACCGATGATCAGGGTTACGGTGAATTTTCTTGTCACGGAAATCCGATCACTCAGACTCCGAACATCGACAAGATCGCACGCGACGGAATTCGCCTGACGGACTTCCATGTCGCACCGATGTGTACGCCGACACGCGGCCAGTTGATGACGGGTCTGGATGCCTTTCGAAACGGAGCAAGCAATGTCAGCAGTGGCCGAACGTTGTTGAAGACGGATGTCAAGACAATCGCCAACGTGTTTCAGGATGCAGGATATCGGACGGGAATCTTTGGTAAATGGCACCTTGGCGACAACTATCCTTTCCGACCGGAAGATCGCGGTTTTGATGAAGCGTTGTGGTTTCCTTCCTCACACATCAACAGTGTTCCCGACTATTGGGACAACGACTACTTCGATGACACCTACATTCGCAACGGCCAGCGCAGGAAGTATC
Organism: Aporhodopirellula aestuarii; assembly: GCF_023701485.1. Lineage (GTDB taxonomy): Bacteria > Planctomycetota > Planctomycetia > Pirellulales > Pirellulaceae > Rhodopirellula > Rhodopirellula aestuarii. The sequence goes on along the minus strand of NZ_JAMQBK010000008.1, from coordinate 244,349 downwards.
ACGGCTATTGCACCGACGTCTTTTTTGATGAAGCCGCGTCGTGGATTGCGAAAGAAGATGAACGCCCTTTTTTTGCTTACATCGCCTTGAACGCCGCTCACTGGCCTTGGTTTGTTCCTGACAAGTTTCGCGAACCCATCCGTCAGGCAATCCGAAAGAATCCCGAAGTGGTTGAGAAACTGAACAGTTCCAAGCGGGAAGACTTGGTCAGTTTCCTCGCGATGGGGGCCAACATCGACGAGAACGTCGGCAAGCTCGACGAGCGACTGACGCAATCCGATGTATTCGACAACACGATCGTCATCTTTCTGACCGACAATGGCAGCACAATGGGTCAGGACTACTTCAACGCGGGAATGCGCGGCAAGAAGACGCAGCTTTGGGAAGGTGGACACCGCGTCCCTTGTTTCATCCGTTGGCCAGCGGGGTCGCTCGGCGATCCGCGTGACGTCTCCGAGTTGTCTCATGTTCAAGACATCATGCCAACGCTTGCCGATCTGGCCGGCGTCGCTGATCTTCCCGGCGAACTCGATGGCCAGAGTTTGGCACCCATTCTTCGTGGTGAAAAAGACAGTCTCGGCGATCGGATGCTCGTCATCAATTACAGTCGCATGCCGGGCGCGAGGGTGAACTACACCCGCGAAAGCCCGGCGATTCCCAGACGCAACGGCGCTGCCGTGTTGTGGAAACGCTGGCGACTGTTGGAGAATCGGATGCTGTTCGATCTCGAGAGTGATCCACACCAGGACCACAACGTCGCCGCAGATCACCCCGGTGTCGTTGCGAAAATGCGCGCCCACCTGGACCATTGGTGGGATGGCGTCAAAGACGATGTGAGGAAGCCTCAGCGAGTGATCATTGGATCCGATGCGGAAAATCCCATGTTGCTGTCCGCTTGCGAATGGCTGGATGTGTTTGTTGACCAGCAACGTCAGGTCCGCGACGGCGTGTTGAAGAACGGGACATGGCACTTGCACGTCGCACGTGCGGGAACGTACCGACTCGAACTGCGCCGTTGGCCTCGAGAATCTGGATTGCAACTGACCGACAGTCTTCCGGAAACCCGTGTAACTGACGGCGAATTTGTGCCTGGGAAGTCATTGCCCATCACATCAGCGACCCTGCAGGCGGGTGATCAGAAATTGAAGCTCAGTCCGCAGCCCGACAAAGAGTCATTCGTCACGGAAGTTGAACTCGACGAGGGAAACATGCAGTTGAGAACGTCGTTCTTCGATCCCGACGGAAACGAGATTTGTGGTGCCTACTATGTTTACGTCAACCGACAACAATGAGCCCCATGCCAACCCAATCCAACGCGAACCAGCCGCTGAAGCCTGATTTGCGTCCGGAAAGGCGATCACGATCCGTTCATCAGTTGATATGCGGGGACAGCGGTCAGAATCCGTGAGATGACAGGACAGGCGCGTTGTCTTTGACGCAGAGTCGCGGGAGGCGGGGAGACGCAGAGGCTCCTCCCTGGTTCAGCGCAGAGCTACCCTTCTCTCAATCTCTGCGTCCCTGCGTCTCACCGTCTCCGCGTCCAATCTCACCGAACCACTACCCCGACCAATCCCCAGATCAGCGCGTTCGATTATTCTCAATAGATATTCTGTCTTTCGCGCAGAGGCGCGGGAGGCGCGGAACCACACCGTGATGATGACCAGAATCTGATTACCGAATCCGAACGTGATTCCAGCGACGCGAGGGACGACGGACCTGTGACTGGCAGGCTGAGTTGGGGACGCGTCAACATCTGGCAGTTTGATCGACGCGTCCATGCGACGGTCCTTGGTTATTGGTGGCGTGTTGAAGTATCAGGTCTTAGTCATTGGTTTTTCGGCGACGATCGCTCCGTACTGCATCGCGCCGCTTCGGTAAGCGTTTAGCAGTGCGTCGAAGCCGTCGATAAAGTCGACTTGTTCGCGATCCAGAATCTTGGCCAGGTGCCGAATTCCCGTTCGCTGAACGCGTTGTTTGCAGATTTCCCAAGTCTTGGTGACACGGTCGGTCCAATCGACGTTATGTCGAATCTGCAAACCTTGATCGGCCATCCATCCTGCGTAGTCGTTGCGGGTCGCCAGCGAAGGACATACGAAACGCTCGCATACTTCTTCGCACTGCTGGCGATGATCCGAACGGCTGATATCTTCTCCCTCGAACCACACGCAAATCGCCATTCGTCCTCCGGGCCTGAGCCACTGAGCGGCACGACGAAAGAACTCGGGCTTGTTAAAAAGATGTTCGGTACACTCAACACTCCACACGATGTCGAATAAATCTGCGTCGAACTGTACCGTTTCGGCGTCGTGCGCGATGAAGCGAGTTTGCGAGCCGACGCGGTTGAGACGCGATGACATCGACGCCCATCGAGCCTGCAGAGGACTGAGCGTCACGCCGGTTGCATCAACGCCACGCAGTTTGGCCAGCCGAATCGACGAACCTCCCATGCCGCAACCGATGTCGACCATTTTGTCGCCCGTTGAAATCTGCGAAAGATCGGCAAGCGTATCAGTTAGTTGACACTGGGCCACGGACGCAGACTCATCGCCGTTCCAAAGTCCATGATGGATGTGCTGTCCCCATAGAACGCGATAGAACAGCGTGCCGAGCTGGTAGTGCCTGCGAATCGAACTTTTCTCAACTCCGTCAACTGCGATCATGATGGTTCCATTGTACCCGAACGCTTCGCGGTCGGCGCTGATGTTGATTGGAATTGCCGACCGCGGGCGTTCGGCCGCACTTTACTGGCGAGTTGGAAGGTCGTCCATGACAACGTGCTAGGTCGGAGCGACGAACGAATCGCTATAAATTTTCAGTTCGTCGGCAACGCCAATGGCCCCGAACGCTTTCGAGTAAGGGGTGATTCCAAAACTGGTTTGCTTGATCTTGAAGTTGCCTCGCACATGCCGCGACCTCGTTCGCGACGGCGTCATCATTAATCAAAGTGAACTGGCCCACTACGGCCAAATCTCCACCACCCGCATGTCCCACATCATGTGGCTCGACAATCTGGCCCCCGATATTCAAGAACAGATCCTCGCCTTGCTGCGAACCGTCCAAGGCCGCGATGCGATCCTAGAACGCGAAGTCCGCCCTTTCGCCAAAACACTTGATCGGAAACGGCAACGCAAAATGTGGAGAGCGATCAAAGACTCTCAAGCTGTTAACCCGAGCCAAACATGAACCGTCTGGCTCGGTGGGTCGGAAGCAAACGGCGTGGTAACAAACAGCCACTTTGTGAACAGAGAGCGCGATAGTTCGCAGAGAAAAATCCGTTGAGACGGACGCTGGCTCATGCGAATCCGGGACGGCCGAGTTCGAAAGAGAGATTTCGGCCAAATCACCGAAACTTGAAAAACGCCCGAAACACGACGTTTATTGACCGACCAAGAACGGCCGGTGGAGACTCTCACGGTGCGAACTGGCCGGTAGGGCCAATTCCGCAGATCGTGAAGAGTACAGCGGAATCAGCAGTCTTCGTGACGACTCTCTTCGAATGCTGTATCTCGACGTTGATTAACGAACCTGCCGCGTACAAGAGGACCGGCGACGTTTGTTGGCGAGTTTGGATTTGATGCAAGGTGGTCCTTCTCATGAATCGCTTGTAGCTATTCAAAACGACGGTGTTTAACGAACGGCCGCACGAGCTCGCTAATAGCGAATAAGGGACTCGATGCCAAAGGTATTTGAATCGTAATAACTGCTTTAATCGGTCCTGCTTGAGAGATTGATCCCTCTCGACGGAGTATTCTCCAGCGAAGACGGGGCTCTCGCGACGATGGTTACAGAGTACGGATACACCTCTGAAATTGTCACGGAACGCAAGGTCTCGCCATGGAATCGCGGTTTCAGGCACTCATTTTCTCTTTCACCGTTCTGCTTGCGGTTGCACCTGAATTTGCCGTTGCCGATCAGCCATGCGACGCACAATTGTGCGGTGATTACAGTGCCTGTGATTCCATCGGTTGCGATGGCGGCTGCGACGAATGCCGTCTGAAAACGTTACTGGGTGGCTGCGCCGAAAAGGGAGTCGTGTTTTCCGGTGACCTCGTTCAGTACTACCAAGCTGTCACCGACGGCGGGCTTCGCCAACAGGGACGATACGGCGGACTGGCGACCTACGGTGCACTTTTTGACTTTGGAAAACTGGGTCTAACACAAGGGACTTTTCTTCAGATTCGTGGGCAATCACAGTTTGGTGAATCGATCAATGGCGATACCGGTTCGCTTCTGATTGCGTCCAATACGAATGGAACCCTGCCCACCGCCGACGGCCAAGACACTGCGCTGACCGACTTTTTGCTGACCCAGTTTTTGTCGGAACGATTCGCTGTTTTCGCTGGCCGACTGAACACATTTGACGGCACGTTAAATGCATTTGCTCATGGACGCGGTAAGACGCAGTTCATGAACATTGCGCTAGCGACCAATCCGATCGCGTTCCGAACGTCGCCTTATGTCACTTACGGTGCAGGGTTCACCGTTCTGGGGAAGGAGGGAACGCCGGTGTTTTCATTCTCGGTCATCGATCCCAACGACTATGCAACGCGAGGCGATTTGGACGAACTGTATTCGGACGGGGTGACCATCGCATCGGAAACCCGTTTGCCAACGCAGCTGATGGGCCGGCCAGGACATGTCCTGTTGGGAGGTACATGGAGCAATCGCGAGGTCCTGGACCTGAGCCAGATCGCTCGATTGCCAGTGTCGACTGCACAGCCGCTGCCGCGAGCCTCCAGCTCGTGGTCTGTCTACGGCAACTTCGATCACTACTTAACCACTTACGACAAAGCCGGGACGCAGGGCTGGGGCGTGTTTGGGCGCTGGGGAATCGCCGACGACGATACCAATCCGGTTGAGTGGTTCTTGAGCGCGGGCATCGGCGGCAACAGCCCGATCTGCGGTCGCCGTCAAGATTCGTTCGGTTTGGGATGGTACTACTCCGCCACGACGGACGCGATTCCCGGATTGATATTTTCCGATGACGCCCAGGGTGTCGAAGCGTTCTACAGTGTCGCCCTGACCGAGAAGGTTTTTCTTAGTCCCGACGTCCAGTGGGCGCGATCGGCAAACGGAACCGTCGACGACGCGTGGGCCATGGGCTTACGCCTGTTCATGACGCTGTAGCGCGGGCGGGGGTTATCACGGTATGCATCGCCCATTACGATGTTGTTCCGGTTGCTTGGCGAAGACAGGTGATCGTTGCCGTCGCCTAAGCAGATAATCCAAACCGCACATCAATTCTGCATGTATGCGAATGAGCTGATGAATACACTAAGTCTTCACCATCTCAATCGACTCAATCAACGAAACTGCGCTATTGAATGCGAGAATCTCGGCAAACCCGATCGCCTGACTTACGGTGGCTTTGTCGTCTCTCGCTGATTGGCCTGATGCTCGTCTTGGTTGCGCGGCCGACCCTGGGGCAGAACGAGGAAGCCTCTAGTCGATTGCAGGATGATCGGCGAATTGATCGATTACACAGCGACGCCTGGGGCCCTGATGATGGACTTCCCTCGGACCAAGTGTTCGACATCCTGCAAACCCAAGACGGTTACTTGTGGATTGGAACCGGCGCCGGTCTGTGTCGATTCGACGGCGTTCAGTTCACCACCTTTGATCAGAACAACACGCCAGAGCTAGCTTCGGAGCAAATCACGCAGTTGTTTGAGAGCCGCGATGGCACTCTTTGGGTCGGCTCTGACCAGGGCGGTTTGGTTGCGTTTCAAGCTGGGCGTCTGCGCAAGGCGAAGGCGATCAACGAACTTTCCGGTAAAAGCATTCATTCGATTCTTCAGGACCATGGCGGAGCGTTATGGGTGGGGACCGATTCGGGCACGTGGCGATCGCAATCGGGAGCCGCGTTTGAACACGTCGAGAACGCGCCGCGGCGTGTGTTGGCGATGGCGGAAGACCGTGAAGGCAGTCTCTGGATGGGCGGGCCGGATGGTTTGTTTCGCTGGGACGAAGCAACCTCCGCCGCCGTGAAAATTGAGTTGCTCTCGCTTGAAGCAATGAGCCCGGCCGTGAATGTGTTGGTTACAGATCGCGATGGCAGCCTTTGGGTAGGCACCGACACGGCTGGGCTGATCCATTTCAAGGGTGATGTGCTCCGTCGTATTTTACCGAAATCGAGCATTCGACTTGTCTATCAGGATCGTTTGGGCGTGATCTGGTATGCCGGGAAGGTCGGAAAGCTGAAACGTTTGCATCAGGGTGAACCCGAGACAGACAGTCCGCCCTGGTTTGGTATCGGTGTCAGTTGTATCGCGGATGATCGTGAGGGAAGTTTGTGGCTGGGCGCCAACGGTTCGCCTCACTGCCTGCGTCAATTGAAGCCCGCTTCGGCTGTTTCTTTTGACCACGTTGCGGCTTGTGTCATTTCCGCATCCGATGGCGGCGTCTGGCTGGGATCCAACGCGGGACTGTCGCATGTTGCAGCGAGAAGTGGTCCGGAAACGCTCACCGTGGATCGGTACTACAAACTCGTTCGCTCTCTGGCGCTGGCACCAGGTCGTGATGGGTCGCTTTGGGTCGGGCAAAAAGAGAAGTGGGTGACTCACTGGGCAGACGACACTTTGTCGACGTATTTGCTTCGCGATGGACTTCGCAGGAAACCTGTCGGAGCGATTTATGAAGATCGTCACGGCGTAGTGTGGGTGGGTTATCTAAATGGAGGTGCCGCGCGACTGGATGAAGATCGCTTTGTCGAAATCGAAGCCTTCCAGGATCTTACGGTACATTGGTTTGCTGAAGACGCCACGGGCGATCTTTATGTCGGGACCAGTGACGGCTTGTATCGCGGGACAGAGCGTGTCAGCGATCCGTTGCTTGATGACTTGCCAAACGTCAATTTCAGTTCTCACTACCTGGATGAAGACGGCGACTTCTGGTTGGGGACCCTTGGTGGCGGTTTGTGCCGGATGAGGGACGGAAAGTTTACAAATTGGCGAGTTCGCGATGGCCTGCTGGCAAACCGTCTCTTTGCCATCACAGACGATCTCGACGATAACCTATGGCTAGGATCGTTCGACAAAGTCTTTTTCGTTTCCAAGCAAATCCTGGATGACTTGGTGGCCGGCAAGATTGATCAACTCGATTGCCGTTTGATGCCGCTTTCGATCGATCAACAGCGGCTCGGGATGGGCTACCCCAAGATGACGCGAGCCTACGACGGATCGGTGTGGGTCACACGGAAACGCGACACGGTCAAAATTCCTCCCGGCGCGATCAATGTCATCCGGAAAGCTCCTCCGGTGCACATTGAACAGGTGCTCGTTGATGGCGTCGCGGTAGCCGGCCACGACACGGTGGAATTTCAATCAGGGACGCGCCGATTGGCAATCCATTACACCGCCGCGACACATGCCAAGCCCGATGCCGCTGAATTTCGGTACCGGCTGACGGGGCATGCCGACGACTGGGTCGAGGCTGACAATCAGCGAGTTGCCCATTTTACGGCGTTGCCTCCTGGAAGCTATCGGTTTGATGTGTTGGGTAGCAATGGATACGGCGTCTGGAATGAGGAAGGGGCGACAATCGCGATCGTTGTCCATCCGCGTTGGTTCGAGACCGCTTTGTTCAAAGCGATGCTGGCAGTGGGTCTATGCGCAGTGGTGATCGTGGGAGTGCGGGGCTACACTTCGTCCGTTCGAGACCACAACGCCCAACTGCAGAAGGAAGTCACTGAACGAAAGGAGGCGGAAGAGATTCTTCAAAAACACCAGACGAGACTCAAAGCACTCGCGTCGGAGTTGACCGTTGCCGAAGAACGTGAACGCCGGCGCATCGCTGCGGACCTGCACGACGACGTTGGACAGACACTTGCGCTCGCCCGAATTCAACTGGCATTTGCACGAAAGTCAATGAGTTCGCCGGAACTGGGTGCCAAGCTCGATGAACTTTCCTTAACGATTCTGAAAGCGTCTCAAGACACCCGGCACCTTGTTTACGATCTCAGTTCACCGTCACTCAATGAACTCGGGCTCGATGAGGCGATCGAAGAATGGTTGGAGGAGGAGATTGGGAATCGCTATGGCCTCAAGACTCAAATCGTCATTCAGGCCAAGCCCGCGGCGCCGGAAAATGCCGTTAGCGACGATGTCAATGCACTGCTCTTTCGCAGCGTCCGCGAACTGCTTATCAACGTGGTGAAGCATGCCAAAGCTCGTCATGTCGTTGTCACCTCGGAGCATACCAGCAATCACATCAAAATTACGGTCGCGGACGACGGCGATGGATTTGACGCCGGTTCGGAAGCTTTTCGAGCGAGCTCCGAAGGAGGTTTCGGTTTATTCAGTATCCGAGAACGGATGATGAACCTCGGTGGCTCGTTGCAGATCGACTCGGAACCGGGGAAGGGCTGCCACGCTAAACTGATCGTTCCTTGCGTCCATTCGGACAGATCCGCGACCAAGCCAGAGAGCCACTCATGACGATTTCGGTATTGGTCGTTGACGATCATGCGATGTTCCGCAAGGGGCTGCGGATGATGTTGGATGACGAAGACGACATCCAAGTCGTTGGTGAGGCAGGTGACGGCGTGGAAGCGATTCGATTGGCCGGTGAACTTTTGCCAGATGTCATCGTCATGGACATCACGATGCCAGGCACCGATGGCATCGAGGCAACACGGCAAATCGTTTCAACGCTTCCGGGTGTGAAAGTAATTCCGCTATCGATTCACTCGGGCAAGCGTTTTGTTCAAAAAATGCTTCGCGCCGGGGCCGCCGGCTATGTCTTGAAGGAAAGCGCCCCTGAAGAGCTGGTGCATGCCGTTCGCGCGGTGCATGGCGATGACATCTATTTAAGTTCTGCGATTTCTGGCGTCGTTGTTTCCGAATACGTTCGACTGCTGAATCGATCGGACTCGCACGACCGCGACGGCGGACTGAGTGAAAGTGACGAGTCGATCGTACGGATGATCGCCGAAGGCCATTCGGTCAAGGAGATTGCCGCCGCTCGAGAGACAAGTGCGAGCAAAATCCAGACGGCGCGGCGACGCATCATCAAAACATTGGACTTGGCAAACGTCGCGGAATTGACTGAGTATGCTCGCGCCCAGCGTTGGGGTGAAGGCGAAACACGCGTTGAGATGGCATCCTCGGACAGCGAATCGCTGCGTGTATCGATTCTCGGCACTAAGTTTCACCGTCCCACGGTTCCACCTGACTTTGTCTCCAGAGATCGCTTGCTACAGAAGTTGGATGAAGCGTGCGATGTGCCGGTGATTCTGGTTGCGGCGCCAGCCGGATACGGAAAGAGCATGTTGGTGGCAGATTGGCTTGCAAAGCACCACGAGCGCCCCGCAGCATGGCTTTCACTGAGCGAGGCCGAGAGCGATTTGCGGTCATTCTTGACTTATGTGGTGGCCGCGGTGGAGGGTCAGCTCCCGAGTTCTTGTCCCGACACGACGACAGTTTTGCACGCGTCTGAACTTCCGACGGTGAACGTACTGGTCGATGCGTTGGGCAATGATCTCGATGCAATTGATGAGCCATTCGCTTTGGTTCTTGATGACTATCACTTGATCGCCGGCGCCGAAGTCCACGGACTGCTTGAGAATCTGTTGCAGCATCCGCCGCGCCCGATGCGGCTAGTGGTGATCACCCGGCATGATCCGCCGTTTTCATTGGCTGCCCTACGCGGGAATCGGTGGTTGACGGAACTTCGACAACAGGATCTCCGTTTCACCCGAGACGAAGTGAGCAAGGTGCTGCGCCAGACGACGGGTGTGACGCTAGGCGAAGGGGCGCTGGACCGGATCGAGCAACTCATGGAAGGTTGGATCGTCGGCCTGCAGTTGGTCGGTATGTTGATGCGAAATTGCGAGGACCCGGATGCGTTTGTGTCGAATTTGCAAGGCGGGGTCCATCAAGTCTACGACTACTTGTTGCATGAAGTGCTTGGCCGACAACCTTTCAAATTACGAGAATGTCTTCAAAAGATTTCCATATTAGATCGCTTTTGCGCCCCACTGATCGATGCGGTCTGCCAACCGTCTGACGATGCCACGGACTCCGCAATGACGGGTGCACAGATTATCGAGCGTTTGCGGCGAGAGAATCTGTTCATCGTTCCGTTGGACGCTCAGAGGCGTTGGTTTCGCCATCACCACATTTTTCAGAATCTGCTCGCGCAACAACTCGATAACAATCGAAGTGTGAGTGAGGTTTGCGACCTGCACATACGCGCCAGCGATTGGTATTCCGAGCATGGTCTGATCGATGAAGCCATCAGGCAAGCGTTGGCTGCAGGGCAGACCGAACGGGCGGCTGAGATCGTCGCCAATCTGCGGGTCAAGACACTGACAAGAGATGCGTGTTACGAGCTTGAGCGGTGGCTCGCAATTTTACCCGATTTCGTTATCTGTGAGCGACCGGAATTGCTACTCGCTCGAACTTGGGTGCTGTACTTCCATCTCAAGTTCGAGGAAGTCTCGGCGGTCCTTGATGGCCTAGAGCTGCTGATTTCTGAGCCGCAATCTTCAGATCAGGCGTCGACCAATGCGATGCGTGGCGAAGTCGACTTCTTTCGCGGTTCTCTCGAGTTCTTCGCAGGTCATTGCGCCGAAAGCTTGCTCTACCTCGATCGTGCGATCGAGCACATTCCAGCCGACCATCACCTCGTCCTCGGCGAGATTGACATGATCCTTGCCCTGGCGAGTCAAATGGACGGTCGGCAGGACCAGGCGATCGAACGGCTTCAGTCGATTCTTGCCCATTCGCACGCTCTGCACTCCACTCGGCAGGTCCGAGCGATTGCTGCCACCGTGATGGTTCACATGATCTCGGCCAATCTTCACGATGCCACGTCGGCGGTGACGCGAATGAAGCGAATTGTGGCTGACAGCGGATCGATCTATGCAGAGAGTTGGTGCGCCTACATGCAGGGACTGATTCACTTGTGGCAGAACGAACGAGGCGCTGCGGTCGCTTGCCTGAGCAGGGCAGTCGACCGTCGTTACGTTTTGGATTCGAGGGCCGCCATGGACGCGATGGCTGCGTTGGCTTTGAGTCACGAGATGAGCGGGGATCGCGCCGAAACGGAGGCAATCTTGCGGATGCTCAGCGAATTCGTTGATTCGCTTCGGCTTTCACCGGAAATTTTACATTCATGTGAAGCGAGATTGGCAATCGTTCGCGGAGAACGTCGGTCAGTTGCTCGCTGGCTCAAATCAGTCTCGCCGGCGGAGGAACCAGCACTGATTTTTTGGCATGAAGTTCCCTGTGTTACTGGCTGCCGTGCGTTATTGGCAAAGAATTCTAAAGCGAGTTTGCGGGAAGCCGAGCAACGACTCGATGCCTACTTACAGACCAGTGAGAACACGCATAACACCCTGAATGTGATCCAGGCATTGTTGTTGCAATCATTGGTCTTGCATCGGAACGGAAGAAACGCGGAGTCGTTAGAAGCATTGCATAGAGCCGTCGCACTGGCACAACCCGGCGACTACATACATTCTTTTGTGGAATGGGGCCAACCGATGGCGGAGCTGCTACGAGGCTTGTTGGTCGATGAAGTGGTTGCGGAATTTGTTGATCGATTACTGACTGAAATGCCCAAGCCGGATCAACAAAAGCACAGCGAACTGGCGAAGCCAACGACAGCGGAAGACGGCTCGTTGATCGAGACGCTGACCAATCGTGAACGCGACACATTGGAGTTGCTGGCACAGCGACTGTACGACAAAGAGATTGCCAAATCGATGGGCGTCTCAGTTTGGACGGTGAAAACGCACGTCAAGCACATCTTTGAAAAGCTACACGTGAAAAATCGCCGCGAAGCGGTGCAGAAGGCGAAAGAGCTTGGTTTGGTGGAGGGGGAGTGACGTGGCGGTCGCTTCCAGCCGCAGTGGTTTCCGCAACTGGGGCTGGAAGCCACATCCACGAAAGCAAATTCGCCCTCTGCGGTTTTCACGTTGGAACCCACAAATCTCCTGGGGCTGACGCCGTCCTGTTATCCACAAGTCGTGTGCGATACTTTCGGGCCAACGGCCCAGCGGTTTGCCTAGCCCAGCCCAAC
>NZ_JAMQBK010000008.1:214136-232306 GCF_023701485.1 Aporhodopirellula aestuarii | reverse complement strand
GTTGGGCTGGGCTAGGCAAATTGCCGGGGCTTTGCCCCTGAGAAAAGCCTCGTGCAATCCCCAGTCACTTGCTCGCGCCTCCCTCTTTTATCCCTCGTTGTGAGCGATGTGCTTTCGCTCGTGCCGCCGGATAATTGCCTCTGAATCAGTCGGAAAAATGCGATCCCTAGAGGTGAATGAAAACAAATGGTGGACGAGACGAAATGGCCGCAACTTCAGCCGGGTAAAGCCGCCTGTTATCGGATTGTCGTCGAGGGACAGTTGAACCAGGAATGGTCCGGCCGGTTAGGCGGGATGCAAATCGTGGCAAGCTCCTCGGAAGACCAGTCGCCCGTCACGACGTTGAGCGGGAAAGTCCAAGATCAAGCCGCCCTGATGGGCGTGCTCAATAGCCTTTACCAGCTCCGATACAAGATCCTCTCCGTCAACTGTGAGCCATGCGATGGCACAAACGAGAATTCTTAATGATAGTTCAAAAACCTAATAGATGCTAAATGGAGTTTACGCATGCTAGTCCTCTCACGAAAAACAGATGAGTCGATTGTGATCAACGAGAACGTCACGGTTGTCATCCTGAGCGTGCAGGGAGGCAAAGTCCGCCTCGGCATTGAGGCACCCAAAGAGGTGCCAATCATGCGACAAGAGATTGCGAACAATGCCAATCAAAACGACCCATCAACGACGCAGCCTCAGTCATGGTCAGCTGAACTCGATTGAAACGCATCAAAGTTTTCATCTCACCATTCCTTCATCGATCAACAACGAGAACGACACATGGTTGCAGACTTAGAAATCATATCCCCAGGCAAGTTGCTTCACGTGAAGGCTGGAGGCGAGTCTGACAACGAAGCTTGCGTGACTCTTGATCGTGCGGTTAATGAACAGGTGCGAGCGCATGGCAGTGTATGTGTCTTGCTGGAGACTCGTAGCTCCAGCCACCGGTCGGTCGTGGCGTGGTGGCAAACCTCCCGCGGTGACTTCAAGGTCGTTCACTGCGATCCCATGAAACTCGATGAGGCGAAACAGTGGCTTGAGTGTGGTGGCCATCAACAACGAGAGGAATGCAATCATGGGATTTCTTGATGTCTTTGCGATCGTCATCCTCGCGGTTCTCGGCCTCACGCTGGTTGGCGTTTGGGTCTTGCTGGGGATGATGCCCGGGCGAATTGCCCGCGGGCGCAACCACCCGCAAGCCGACGCCGTCAGCGTCTGTGGATGGTGGGGCGTCATGACCATGGGGCTACTGCTACCGGTAGCGTTCATCTGGGCTTACTACAAACCGGTGGACGCTCAAAACGCCGGGTCTCGCAACGCCGCCACTTCGACGAAAGGAGACGTGTCGTGATCCTATTTCTGACCCTGATCTATGTGGCGTTCTTAGCCATTCTGGTCAAGTTGAAAATTGTTCGTTTCAACTTGTTCTGGAAACTATCGCCGCTGCTTTGGATGTTGATGCTGACGGTGGTCTTGTTCATTCCAATGCAGTGGGGAGCACCCTCGGGCGTGGTCAATGTCTACCGTATGGTGGTCGAAATCGTTCCCAACGTCAGCGGCGAAGTGATCGAGGTCAACACGCAGGGCAGTAAGCCGATCAGCAAAGGTGACGTGTTGTTTCGGCTTGACCCACAACCCTATCAAATCGAAGTGGATCGACTGTTGGCGGCCGTCAAGGAAGCCGAGCAGACAGCCAAGATGCTGCCCGCTGGCCTGGCGGAAGCGGATGCGAACGTCGCTCAAGCCGAAGCAGCGATCGTCGCCGCGAAACAACAAGCCGCCTCCCTTAATTCAACGCTCGTCGCGGCGAAGGCCAACGTGGCGAAGTCTCAGGCTCAACTTGAGTTGGCTCAAACGGAAAGCGTGCGTGCCAAAAAGCTGCTTGCCAGCAACGCGACATCCGAGGAAGACGCGGCAACCAAGGAGCGGAACGTCGAATTGGCCATGGCGTCGGTCGAAGCAACGGAGGCTTCGCGTCAACAGGCAGAACTGGCACTGGAGTCCACGATTGACGGCGTCAACACCAGTGTCATCGAGGCCCAGGAGCGATTAAAAGCGTCCCAAGCGGCGAAACAAAAAGCGGAACTTGCGGTTGCGTCCACGATCAACGGCGAAAACACGCAAGTTGCCCAGCTGCGAGCTCAATTGGCGACCGCTCAATTCAACCTTGCACAAACCACCGTCGTTGCTCCTTCGGACGGTTTTGTGATCGGGATGACACTGCAGCCCGGTCAGCGCGTGGCCGCGTTCCCCGTCCGCACGTGGATGGCTTTCGTCGATTCATCCAGTGCACAAATTGCCGTTGGCATCGATCAAAACAGGTTGCGCCATGTGAAGCCGGGACAGAAAGCAGACGTTGTATTAGAGCTTTACCCAGGCCGAACGTTTTCTGCAACGGTGGATCGGATTGCCTACATCACACCCCAGGGACAACTTCAACCGACGGGAACCGTGGCCACTGCACCGTCAAGCAGCCAGAAAGCAATGCCTTTCGGGGTCGTGCTTACGCTTGAGGACGCGGGGCCGGATATTGACATTCACGAGTTGCCAGGTGGCGTGACCGGAACGGCAGCGATCTACACCGATTCAGTGAAGGCAACGCATCTGATACGCCGTGTGATGATTCGCATGGAGACTTTCATGAATTACATCATGCCGTCCTAACCCACGCTGCAACCCACAGCCATCGAAATGAACGGTCACTCAAAAATCAGGCACAACAATATGAACACACGACGAAAACACATCCTGCCAACCCTAGCAGTGCTGACTTTCACCTGTCTCACAACCAGCGTTCAAGCAGAGCCACCCAAACTGAAATACTCCACCGAAATTCCGGCGAATGTCGTCACCCCCGATCGGACGGAAACACGCCTCGGGGCTTTGGAGTTCGTTGATGGATTCCCCACCGAAGCGACTGCGGAGAAGGTGTGGAATCACATGGACTTCTCGCGTGCCGTCGAGGCTATGATCATGACCACGCCCGCGGCTTCGCTGCAGGGATTTCGCAAAGGCATCCAAAAATGGGGCCCCGACAACGAGACCATGATTTATTGGGGCGGGCGTCTGGATTCCAGGGGCTTGCTTCTGACGGGCAATACCACGGTGGTCTACACCTTCATGTGGATCGACCTGAAGGACGGTCCCATGGTGATGGAGACCCCGCCCAACGTGTTGGGCATCATCGACGACGCGTGGTTCCATTACGTCTGCGATTTCGGCAACGCTGGCGATGACAAGGGCAAGGGCGGGAAGTTCCTGTTGGTGCCGCCTGGCTACCAAGGCGAATTGCCGACCGATGGCTACTTCGTCAAGAAGTCGAAAACCTACGGCCACTGGCTGGCGATGCGCGGTTTCATGACGGACTTCGATCCGGTTCCCGTGGTCAAGAACATGAAGGAACATTTCCGTCTCTATCCCCTCGGTAGCGAACCGAAGGAAGTGAAGTGGATCAACACGGCGATGAAAGATTTCAACACCCTGCACGCCCAGGATGAGACCTTCTTCGACGAGGTCAACATCACGGTCCAGGAAGAGCCGAACTCGGCCGAGAGTTCCGAGATCCTCGGGTTGCTGGCCTCCATCGGCATCCAGAAGGGCAAGCCTTTCAAACCGGACGCCCGCATGAAGAAGATCCTCGCTGAGGCCGCCGCAGTCGGCACCGCCGCCCAACGCACTATCCTCTTCCGCAACCGCGACGCGGACACCGTGATCTGGCCCGGCAGCAAAAGCTGGGAGCTAGGCTTCGCTGGTGGCAGCCACAAGTTCCTCAACGACGGCGTCAGTCTGATCAATTCGCGTGTCCGCTTCCACTTCTACGCTACCGGCATCACGCCCGCGATGGTCAAACCACCGGTCGGCGCGGGATCCCAGTATGTGATGGGACTGCGTGATTCGGAAGGCAATGCCCTCGATGGCAACAAGACCTACAAGATCCACATTCCTGCCAACGTTCCGGCCAAGCGTTTCTGGGACATCACTGTTTACGACAACCAAACCCGCTCGCTGTTGCAAACCGATAATCCCTACCCGGGTGTTACCAGTATCGACAAGGCCACTGTTCAGAATGCGGATGAATCCTACGACGTCTACATCGGGCCCAAGAAGCCTGACGGAAACGTGAACTGGATTCAAACGGATCCATCCAAAGGTTGGAACATGTTGTGGCGAATCTATGGTCCAACACAGGTCTGGTACGACAAAGATTGGCGCCCCAGTGAAATCGAACTGGTAGACTGACCAACCTCCCGTTCACGGGATCCGCTTTCCCCAAACTATTCCGACGCTCATCCAAAGGACACCATAGATGAAATTCATCATATCTTTAGCGTTTTTTGTCGCAACATTTGCGATAACTTCCACGGGACAATTGTACGCTCAGGATGCCGAGGCGCCGCGTGACACTGATGAACAAATGGTGCGGAAATCGATCGAAGCGTTTACCCGTGCTTTTGAGTCTGGTAACGCCGAAGCGGCAGCACAGCTACTGACGTCCGGCGCAGAGTTGATTGCGGAGGATGGCGCCGTCGTTCGCAGTCGTGAAGCGATTCAAAATGCCATCGCGCGGCACAATGTCGAGCACCCGAATGTGAAGATTGAAAAGCTTTCCGATGCCATACGCTTTCCTTCACGTGACACAGCGGTCGTGGACGGACGGATTCGCGTCGTTCATCCGGACAGCGGCACCGCCAACAGACGTTTTGAAATTCAATGTGCTCGCGAAGATGGCAAGTGGCTGCTCGCGAAGATTGAAGAATGGCCGCACGAGCGAGCCGCGCTGCTCGACCTGGAGTGGATCATTGGGACCTGGAAATCAAAACAAGGAAGCGCCGAAGTGGAAACGACGTACGAATGGTTTGGCGACCAAGCTTTCATTCGAGCTCACTTCACCATTCGCGAAAACGAACAGTCGGTAACCGGCATGCAGATGATTGGTGTCGATCCCGAAACCGGCTTGCTGCGAACATGGATCTTTGAAGCCAACGGAGGCGTCGGCGAAGGGGTGGCCCTGCAGGATGGCAAGCAATGGGTCTTTGAATCGACAACCGAGCTGACTTCGGGGGATGTACTGGAGGCGACAAACATCTTGGTGCGAATCGACGGAAACTCGTTCACCTGGCAACCACTGGATCTGTCAATCAACGGCGAGCAATTTGGCAATCTTCCGCCCAGCAAAGTGACTCGTGTTCGCTAACAACCGGTTTTCCCACAACGCACAAAATCTTTAGAGGCTATCAACAATGAAACGTACTTTAATCACGCTGGTGATGGGTTTGATCCTGATCGCATCGTATTCAACCGCCGAGGCACAGCGCAGAGGCGGTGGTGGAGGTCGCAGCTTTGGCGGTGGCGGCGGTGGGCGCAGCCTTGGCGGAGGAGGCGGTTTTTCATCGGGTTCCCGGTCGATGGGCGGCGGGTTCTCCAGCGCGGCCCACGCGATTCCCAGAAGCCCCGTCGCAAGTCAACGGCCTTCTCCTTCGCGTGGTAATTTTGCCGGCGTCGGGCCAAACGGCGGATCGTTCCAGACCGCACGCGGTGGCGGAAGTCACACAACACCCGGTGGCGCCACAATTGATTACGCGGGACGAGGCGGCACCGCCACCGGTCCAGGCGGCGTCACGGCAGGTCGTGGTGTGGGCGGCGTCAAAGTGACGGGCCCGGGCGGCCAGGAATACGGAAAGGTTGGTCGGGTCGGCGGAGTCCAAGGCCCCGGCGGCAATACAGTCGGCGGTTCCCGCAGTATCTCCGGAACTCGAGGCCCCGCCGGTTCGGGCGTGGCGGCTTCGCGCGGCGGCTTTGCTTCGGGGCCAAACGGAATGGCCGCCTTTCGAGGTGGGGTTGCGGTTGGACCCAACGGGGTTGTCGCAGGACGAACCGGCGTCGCCGCCAATGGACATGGAACCTACTTCCGCTCCGCGGCGGTTGTCCACGGACAGGGAGTGGCCGTGCGAGCCGGGTCGGTTGGCTATCACCACTGCTTTACCCGCACTTGGTGCGCAAGGTATCCCGGCGCCTGGTACGCCGCCCGTTGGGCAACTTCCGTAGCCTGGAGGACGGTCACTTGGTCCAACCTGGCCAACTACGGCGGATACGCCTACGCAGCACCGGTCAGCTACGACTACGGCAGCACCGTCGTCTACCAGGACAACTCCGTTTACGTCAACGGCGACGTGGTCGGCACCACCGAAGAGTACTCAGCGCAGGCCGAGACCATCGCCGAATCTGGCAAGCGAGCCGAAGCACCTTCAGAAGATGAATGGCAACCACTGGGAGTGTTCGCCATGGTTCAGGGCGAGGAAAAGAGCTCAAACAATATCTTCCAGCTGGCCATCAACAAAGACAGTGTCATTCGCGGCAACTACTACAACGCGGTGACCGACACTACCGAACCCGTTTACGGTTCCGTCGACAAGACCACCCAGCGAGCCGCATGGATGGTGGGTGACGCTGAAAAGCCGGTCTATGAAGCGGGACTGGTGAACCTGACCAAAGACGAAACATCCATGATGGTGCATTATGCCAACGATCGCTCGGTTCAAGCAACGTTGTTCCGCATTCAGCAGGACAGCGAATAACCGCCAGCCGACGCGGAAACCAAGTAACAGGCTTTAGCAAAACATCGAAGAATCCAGTCACCCAGTTTTATAAGCATGACCAAGGGAATCCAAATGAAGAATACTCGTTCCATCCTTTTCCACACGGTGCTGATGGCGATCTGCCTGATATCATCGCCGTTGGCAACGCAGTCAGCATTTGCTCAGCAAGCACAAGTCGATCGCACGGAACTGCCCATCAAGGGACCGTGGTATCCGCCCATCACAACTTTAGATGCGCGTGACGCAACGGCGCCGCCAGTTTTTGAAGTGAAAGCGCCGAAGGGTGCTCCGAACGTAGTTGTAATCCTGCTGGACGATCTGGGCTTTGGTGGGACCGGGGCAACGGGCAGCGTGCTGCCGACGCCGCACTTCGACAAGCTGGCGAAGAATGGTTTGTTGTACAACCAGTTTCATACGACGGCACTTTGCTCGCCCACGAGGCAAGCGCTGATTACGGGTCGCAATCACCATTCGTGCAATCAGGCCAAGATTAGCGAGGTCGCCACGTCGTTCCCGGGCGCAACGGGCATGTTGCCCAACGACGTCGCCACCATAGCCGAAACGTTGCGGCAAAATGGCTACAGCACAGCAGCCTATGGCAAGCACCATGAAACGGCCGTCTGGGAAATCAGCCCGTCCGGACCGTTTACGCGTTGGCCAAACTTTGTTGGATTCGATGAGTTCTATGGCTTCATGGGTGGAGAAACGAACCAGTGGTCTCCCGCGGTCTATCACAACTTAAACCGCGTCGAGACGCCGGAAGATCCGGACTATCACTTCATGAACGACATGGCTACGAAGTCGATCGAGTGGATGCGTTTCCAGCAAGCGTTGACTCCGGAAAAACCGTTCTTCGTCTACTTCGCCCCGGGAGCCGTGCACGCGCCGCATCACGTGCCGAAATCGTATATCGACAAACAAAAGGGTCATTTCGACGAAGGCTGGGACGTGATCCGCCAGCGGATCTTCGAGCAACAGAAGAAGCTGGGCGTCATTCCCGCCGGTACGAAGCTGGCGAAGAAGCCTGATGACATCAAGGACTGGGCCGATCTCTCTGCCAAAGAGCAAAAGTTATACGCTCGTCAGGCCGAAGTCTTTGCTGCCTTCCTCGACATGACGGACCACGAGACGGGCCGCGTCATTCAGGCGATTGAAGACATGGGCGAACTCGACAACACATTGATCTTCTACATCGCCGGTGACAACGGCACCAGTGCCGAAGGCGGGATGACCGGACTTTATAACGAGATGACTTACTTCAACGCCGAACCGCAGGGCTCGGACATCGACTTCATGATGAAGCATTACGACGACTGGGGCGGCCCGTCCACGTATCCGCACATGTCGGCCGGATGGGCAGTTGCCTTCGATTCGCCGTTCACGTGGACCAAACAGGTTGCCTCCAACTATGGCGGCACACGGAACGCGATGGTCGTCTCGTGGCCGGACCGTATCAAAGCAAAGGGTGAAATCCGCAATCAATGGCATCACGTGATCGATGTCGCGCCAACAATATTGGAAGCGGCGGGATTACCGCAACCACGGATTGTTAACGGCGTGCCGCAGCGTCCCATCGAAGGCACCAGCATGGCGTACACCTGGGAATATCCCAATGCACCAAGTCAACACACGATCCAGTACTTTGAGATGTTTGGTAATCGCGGTATCTACTTTGACGGTTGGTTCGCGGGTACGGTGCACGTGAAGCCATGGGCAAAGCCCGAGACTCGATTCACAGAAGACACGTGGGAATTGTACCACGTCGAAGAAGACTTCAGTATGTCGACGGATCTGGCCAAACAGCATCCTGAGATACTGGCAAAGCTGCAGCAGGCGTTCCTTGGCGAAGCGGTCAAATACAATGTGTTGCCCCTGGATGATCGCCGCGAAGAGCTATTCAATCCGAAGCTGGCCGGACGACCTGACTTGATGTTCGGACGCAAGACCCTGACCTTGTACGAAGGCATGGACGGGTTACTCGAAAACGACTTCATTAACGTCAAAAACACTTCGTTTGAAATCGTCGCCGAAGTGGAAAGCGGAGACAAACCTGCCAACGGTGTCATCCTGGCTCAGGGTGGTCGCTTCGGCGGCTGGGCACTGCATGTGAAAGACGGCATCCCGAGATACACCTACAACTATCTCGGCCTCGAACATTCCGTCGCTGCAGGAACAGCCAAACTGCCCACGGGCAAGTCCACCGTAAAAATGGACTTTGCCTACGACGGGGGTCAGAAACCCGGGCAGGGAGGCACGGCAACTCTGTTTGTGAACGGCAAAGCAGTTGGTTCAACGAAGATTCCGAAGACCGAGTTCGCAGTCTTTTCAGCCGACGAATCCGCTGGTGTGGGCATCGACATGGAAACGACGGTGTCTGAGGAGTACGACCGAGTCGGTAGCAAGTACACCGGCAAGATCAACAAGGTGACGGTCACCTTGAAGTAGCGAGTTTTTTCACATGCCCCCGTCCGATTTGTCGGGCGGGGTGGGGGCATCGTCTATACCGCACGCTAAAAACCTGGATCGACAAAACCTGGCGACCGAGCGAGTTCGAGTCGGTGAAGCATTGTGGCTAGGGCTTCCAGCCCCAGTTGGAAGCGACAAGTGATACCGCGGCTGGAAGCCCCAGCCACTCCCAATAACTTACAGCAAAGGACATTGAGACTACCGAACAAATTGAACGTTGAAACGCCGACCATCCATTACCAGAAAGAGACAAACCATGAATCAGTTTCGAACACTTCGAATCTACTGCTTATCGCTAACAGCAGCGTTTGCTGCGTTCCTCGGAGTATTGACCCCGGCCAACGCGCAGGACAAGAAGCCTAACATCCTTGTCATTTGGGGCGATGACATCGGCACGTGGAACATCAGCCACAACAATCGCGGCATGATGGGCTACAAGACGCCGAACATTGATCGTATTGCGAGGGAAGGCGTGGCCTTCACCGACTACTACGCTCAGCAGAGTTGCACGGCCGGTCGCGCGGCTTTCATCAGCGGTTCTGTCCCGGTCCGCAGTGGCATGACCAAAGTTGGCATGCCCGGCGCAAAGGAAGGTTGGCAGAAGACCGACGTGACGATGGCGACTGTGTTGAAAAGCCAAGGCTATGCAACGGGTCAATTTGGCAAGAATCACCAAGGCGATCGGGATGAGCATCTGCCGACCATGCACGGCTTTGACGAGTTCCTCGGCAGTCTTTATCACCTCAATGCTGAGGAAGAGCCGGAGAACCGGGACTATCCGAAGATCAAGCTGGCCAATGGGAAAACATTCCTGGAACAATTCGGTCCGCGCGGCGTGCTGAAGTGCACGGCCGATGGCCAGGGAGGCCAGACCATCGAAGATATCGGTCCGCTCACCAAGAAACGCATGGAAACCATTGATGATGAAACGATGGCCGCCGCCAAAGACTTTATCACTCGCCAGGCCAAGGCTGACAAACCGTTCTTCTGCTGGTGGAACGGTACTCGGATGCACTTCCGCACGCATGTGAAGCCCGAGCATATTGGCATCTCCGGTCAAGACGAGTATGGCGACGGCATGGTCGAGCACGATATGCACGTTGGCGAACTGCTTGACCTGATCGATGAATTGGGCCTCGCTGAGAACACCATCATTCAGTACTCCACCGACAACGGACCGCACTACAACACCTGGCCCGACGCTGGCACCACGCCCTTCCGCGGTGAGAAGAACTCGAATTGGGAAGGTTCCTATCGCGTGCCTTGCTTCGTCAAATGGCCGGGGACATTCCCCGCGGGAGTGACGCTCAATGGCATCGTATCGCACGAAGACTGGTTGCCGACCTTCGCTGCCGCTGCTGGTGCGCCTGATGTGAAAGAAAAACTGCTTGAGGGGGCGGAGTTCAATGGCCGCACCTACAAGAATCACATTGATGGGCACAACCTGCTCGACTATCTCAGCGGCAAGGAAGAGGAATCGCCGCGGCAGGAGTTCATTTATGTGAACGACGCTGGCGAAGTGGTCGCGATGCGTTATCAGGATTGGAAAGCGACCTACCTCGAGAACCGTGCTCATCGATTGGATGTGTGGCGCGAGCCATTCGTCCATCTGCGATTGCCGCTGCTGTTCAATCTTCGACGGGATCCATTCGAGAAGTCTCAGGAGAATTCCAATACCTACCACGACTGGGTGATCGATCGGGCATTCGTGCTGGTGCCCCTGCAGCAGATCGCCAGCCGGTTCCTGATGACGCTCAAGGAGTATCCGCCCAGTCAGGCACCGGGCGACTGGAGTCTGGATAGCCTGGAAAAGCAGATTAGGAACATGACTGCTCCTGGGAAGTAAGGCTTTGGAAAGACCCACGGTGCCGCCGACATCGGCGGCACCGTTTTTATGATTTGCTTATCAAAGGATTTAGGATGAAGAGTTTCTTTTTTGTGATCGCCGCAGGTCTGATGACCACGTTCGCATCCGCCCAGGACCCGTTGCCATCCTGGAACGACGGCAAGGTCAAAGAATCCATCGTCGCTTTTGTCGAGAACGTGACGAAAGTAGGCTCCGCGGATTTTGTTCCGGCGAACGAACGCATCGCCACGTTTGACAACGATGGAACGCTGTGGGCTGAACAGCCGATGTATTTTCAGGCGTTCTTCATCTTCGATCGCATCAAGACCCTCGCACCGCAGCACCCCGAGTGGAAGACAAAGGAGCCATTCTCTTCTGTGCTCAATGGCGACTTAAAAACGGCGCTGGCGGGCGGAGAACATGCGCTACTGGAAATGGCGATGGCCACGCATGCGGGAATGACGACGGAGGAGTTTGAAGCAATCGTTACCGACTGGCTTGCCACGGCGACGCATCCCACCACGAAGCGACCCTACACGGAGATGGTCTATCAGCCGATGCTGGAGTTGCTGGCTTATCTGCGCGCAAACGATTTTAAGACCTTCATCGTGTCCGGCGGCGGCATTGAGTTCATGCGTCCCTGGTCCGAGCGTGTTTACGGCATCCCTCCGGAACAAGTGATCGGCAGCAGCATCAAGACAAAGTTTGAACTGCGGGATGGAAAGCCGGTCCTCGTTCGCCTGCCGGAATTGAATTTCATCGACGACAAGGAAGACAAGCCGGTCGGAATTAACCAGCATATCGGTCGACGTCCCATCGCTGCCTTTGGCAATTCCGATGGTGACTTGCAAATGCTGCAATGGACGGCTGCCGGAAGTGGCCCGCGTTTTTGCCTCTACGTCCACCACACGGACGCCGAACGAGAATGGGCGTACGACCGCGAATCCAAAATTGGCCGTCTGGACAAGGGCCTCGCTGAAGCCGCCACGAAGGGCTGGACGGTGGTCGACATGAAACGCGACTGGACGCCGATCTTTCCAAACGAGAATGAGTGAAGAGCAAAACGCAACAGTAACTTCCGTCGAAGCCTGCTCGGGGCCAGGAGGAAACATCAACGTCGGCAGCACGGGCAAGCCTGACGTCAATGCCAATGGCTCGGTGGACATCTACTTCAGCCCGAGAATGCCCGGAGGCAAAAAATGCAACTAGATCAAAACATGTCCTGACAAGGGATTCTTCGTGGTCTTCAACTGGAAGGCGACATCGAAAAGATACGGGGCCTCAACGACTTCGATCTGCTGGACCAAGAGTTGAAAGTTAGTAAGGATCCAGCGGAAAACAACTGTCGGATTTGGCGTAGCTGCCGTCGCCAGACGGCGGACGATCCACGCTCTGGCGAGCGTAGCTAGTGCAGTTCTTTCTCGCTTAATCCTAAACACAAGTACAGAACCAACTAGTAAGAAAGAAAACCATGGAAAAACCAACTCGATTCATCGCAGGTTTGGTTGCCGTTATCGCATGCACCATGCTGTCGCCCGCTTCGGCTCAAACCGTTCAAGAAACCTATCTGGGCAAACTTGAATTTCAGGGCCAAACCATTACCAAAGAGACGGCGGAGCTTTTACATCGCCGGATTCTTCAGCAGCGGGCCACGCAGCTGGTGACGTGGGCAATGCCGATGATGAATTTCTATACGCTTTATCCGGCGATATTGAGTAACCAGAAGATGAGCAAAGACGACGTCTTCTTCAGTTTGTGTGACGGCTACGACGGCGTCTATCCGTACATGACCGCCAACGTGACCACACCCTACACGATCGCGATGTCGGACCTGTCAAAGACAGGACCTGTAATACTGGATCTTCCCGCGGGAGAAATCTACGGCGTGGTCAACGACGCCTGGATGCAGCCGATCAAGGAAATCGGTTCGGGTAAACCGGAAACCCTGTTGCTGCTGGGTCCCGGGCAGCAGGCGCCCGAGGATTTCAAGGGCGAGATCGTCCAGTCAGGCACCTTCCTGGTGCTCTACTTCTACCGAGCCCTGGGGACGGGAGACGAAGCCAGGAAGCTGAGGACGGCCGTTCAGGCCTACAAACTTTCGGAGGCAAAGAATCCGCCGAAGACCAAATTCATCAAGTACGCCCCGAAGCCGGGTGACGAGGTCCAGTTGAACACCCAGCCCCGCGACATGCGATTTTGGGAGTTGGTCAACGAGTACGTACAACGGGAGCCGATGGCGGATCGCGACCGCTTCTTCTACGCTTGGCTGAAGGACCTCGGCATCGAAAAAGGCAAACCCTTTGAGCCGACGGCTCTGCAGAAAGAGATTCTGCAGCAAGGCCTGGACGTGGGCATGGCCATGTCGCAGGCGATCTCGTTCAACAAAACCAGAGAGATGTTCCCGACATCGATCTATGGCAAGGATTCCGGATTTGAAGACGCGATGGCGGGGATGAATCCGAAAATTGATATGCCGACCTACTCGCAGTTCAACGAGCGGGCATCCTACGGTTTTGAGGCGACCACCACGTCGGCCGGCATGGTCTCACGGGTCGCAGGCAAGGGTTCAGCCTATCTGGGCAGTTACTACGATGCCGATGGCAATGCATTGCTGGGGGGCAACCATTACAAGCTCCACGTCGGGCCCAATCCTCCGGCAGCCAACTTTTGGTCGGTTACCGTCTATGACATCGAGAACCGATTAATCATCCGCAACGAAATCAAACGGTCGGATCGTTCATCCCGCACGGAAGGACTGATCAAGAATGACGACGGCTCAGTGGATCTGTACTTTGGACCGACCGCCCCCGAGGGCAAAGAAGTGAATTGGGTCCAGACCAACAAAGGCCAGTCCTTCTTCGTCTACCTCAGGCTCTACGGCCCCGAGCAAGCTTACTTCGACCAATCGTTCCCGATGAGCAAGATCGAGCAAGTGAAATAGAGAATAACGATACCGGGCAAAAGCTGGTTCATCATTCTGCGCATGTATGGTCCGCTCAAGCCTTGGCTCAACAAGACCTGGCGCGCGAGCGAACTGGAGCTTGTGAAGTAGCTCACGCATACAGCATTCAAAGTCATAGAGAACCCAATCAAACCGACAACGCCGAAAACAGTGAAAGCAGTGAAGACAGTGAAAACAAACATACTCGCCTGGTCCTGTCTGTTGGCTGCAGGTCTGACTGTTACGCAGAATGCGGTGGCCCAAGAAGAGGCCTCTAAGCCCAACATCATCTTGATCAACATGGACAACTTCGGCTATGGAGAACTGGGGTGCTACGGCGGGGGTATTCTCCGAGGTGGTGCCACGCCACGCATCGACAAGTTAGCCACTGAAGGGATGCGCTTGTTGAATTTCAATGTCGAGGCGCAGTGCACGCCCAGTCGTGCAGCGCTAATGACAGGCCGTTATGCCGTACGCACGGGGAATGGTTCGGTGCCGCTTTCCGTCGCCGACTACGGTTTGACTCAGTGGGAATACACGATGCCGGAAATGTTGAGCGATGCCGGCTATGCGACCGCCATGTTCGGCAAGTGGCATCTTGGGCAGTCGGAAGGGCGTTACCCTACCGACCAGGGATTTGACGAGTGGTATGGGATTCCGAATTCAACGGATGAAAGCCTCTGGCCCGCTCAGCAGGATTTCCAAAAGTATGCAAAGCTGGCGGAGAAAACCGGCAAGAATCCGATGATCAAGGAAGAGCACATCTACACGGCCAGGAAAGGCTCTCCGGTAAAAGCGGTCAAGGTGTATGACATTCCGGCAAGGCGAGAGATTGACCGGGAAGTTACCGACCATGCGAAGGACTTCATTGGGCGTCAGGCGAAGGCGGGCAAACCGTTCTTCCTGTACCTGCCGTATACGCAGACGCACATGCCAAATCTTCCTAGCAAAGAGTTCGAAGGGAAAAGCGGAAACGGCAATTGGGGCGATGTGTTGATGCAGATTGATGCCTACACCGGCGAACTGCTCGATACGCTCGAACATAACAAGATCGCGAAGAACACCATCTTCATTTTCACAGCGGACAACGGAGGCGAAATGGTACCGGGTTACGCTGGCTGGAATGGGCCCTGGAGCGGTTCCTATTTTACGGGCAGGGAAGGTTCGTTGCGGGTGCCGTTTATCATCCGCTGGCCTGGTAAGGTGCCGGCCGGCAAAGTCTCTAACGAGATCGTTCACCAGTTTGATCTCTTCACGACTTTTGCGAGTATTGCAGGAGGCAAGGTGCCGCAGGATCGTGTGATTGATGGTATCGATGTCTCTGATTTCCTGCTTGGAAAGTCAGAGGAGTCCGGACGTGAAGGTTTTGTTGTGTATGTTGGAAACGATGTCCACGGCGTGAAGTGGCGAAACTACAAGATGCTGTTCAAGGAATTGGAAGGCGATCGGGGAACAGGAAAATTGAATGTCTTTCCGATGCCCCACTTCTACAACCTCTTTGCCGATCCCAAGGAAGAGTATCCCGTCACTCAGCAGATGGCGGGGCGTCTGTGGTACCGATGGGGATTGGGCCCAATCCTCGTAGAGCACGAAAAATCGCTGGCTGCAGAACCACCGATCAAGCCAGGTACCCCGGACCCATACGTTCCAGCGAAGCAAAACAAATAGCAATGCGCGAAGTCGCAGCACAGCAATGAAGCACCTAGCAATGACCGTGAGACGCCTTTGGAACAAGAACGAAATGGCAAGTAACAGCTTTCGCCGGAGTACGATCAGGCGCTTTGTGGACTCGCTCCGTCCCCTTACGTTCATCACATTGGTCTTTTGCCTGGGCTGGGCACCACCTCACTTGGCGGCACAAGGACCGGGTGATATCAAGGCGGCCGATACCTCAAGTCCGCGTGATACGTTGCGGAGCTTCATCGATGCCTGCAACGAGTTACACGAGCATATTACCAGTTCCCCGGGGTACTACGATCGATCGAACCAGGAGCATGTCGCGATTGCCGAACGGGTCCTGGATTGCATTGACGATAGTGAGCTCCCAGCATTTGTTCGCACGGACCGCGCCGGCGAGGCAGCCGTATGCCTCAAAGAGATCTTGGATCGAGTCGAGTTGCCACCTTGGGATCAGATTCCCGATATGGCGGAGATCGTCGCCGCCGGTGGACGCGAGAAATTGCCTGTCTATCGAATTCCGGACACCAGAATCACGATTTCCTTAGTGGAGCAAGGACGCAATCGGCTGGAGTACCTTTTCTCACCCGGCACCGTGGATCGCGCACCAGGCTATTTTAAGAGTATTGCAGCCAATCCGTATCGCACCGAGGGAACGCCGGTCAGCAAAGACTTCTATCGGTGGTATCTATCCGCACCGGGCCATCCCGCGTTGGCGAGCGTTGTCGATCGGCTCCCGGAAAACATGCGGTTGGGGCGAACGTGGGGGCTCGCCAATTGGAAATGGCCTGGACTGCTCGTCACGCTCCTGGTCGGGCTCGCTCTGATGGCATTGACTTTTCGAGCGCACATCGCCCTCACGAATCGCGCTCGGGACAAGAGTCTTTTCAGATACTGGTTAACCATCGTCTTTCCGATTGCCGCCATGTTGATTCCACTGGCTGTCAAGTACGTGGGCTACCGATATCTGACGATGCGCGGTACGCCTCTTTATATTCTTGAGTTCAGTTGCGAACTGACTGCGTTGCTGGCCGCGATCCTGGTCATCGTCGGAGCCAGTAATCGAGTCGCGGCAAGCATCATTGCTTCTCCTTCCGTCAACCCGGCGGGCTTGAATGCCCAGTTGATCAGGATCATGTCCAAATTGGCGAGTCTCGTCGTGGCAGTGATTCTCTTCCTTGTCGAGGGGCAATATTTGGGCATCCCCATCGCGACGCTGCTGGCGAGTGCTGGAATCGGCGGAGTTGCGGTCGCACTATCAGCCCAGAACACGCTGAAAACGCTGTTCGGTACGCTCATGATCCTTTCCGACAAGCCGTTTCGTGTGGGCGAGCGGATCATTTTTAAACAATACGACGGCGTGGTGGAAGACATTGGCATCCGATTGACTAGCATTCGTTTGTTGAGCGGGCCTCAGGTCACGATTCCAAATGATCAACTTGCCGAAAACGATATCCAGAACGTGTCCCGTCGGCCGTACATTCGCCGGGTCGGTGAGATTCACATCCCGTTGGATACTCCTTGCGAGAAAGTGGAGCAGGCCGTCGCGATTATTCGGGACGCACTGCAGGATCACGAAGGCCTGGATCCGAATCATCCGCCGCGCGTGTGCTTTCACGAATTTATGCCCGGTGCGTTCAGCGTCCAGTTCACCTATTGGTTCACACCTCCGGACCGTTGGAAATTTCGAGAGTTTAGCGAGAAGTTGAATTTCGAGATCTTCCGCAAGTTTGAAGCTCTGGGAATCCAATTCTCACTCCCACTGCGGCATTCCTTCTGGAAGCAAGACGACCAGCAGGGACCGCTGGACGTGAATCTACTCAGAGACGGCGAACAACAAACAGCGGAAAGCAATGAACGATCGTGACGGGCGATAGTATCCTGATCCTCGCAAGAGCGGGCGACGGAATGCACAAGACCTCACTATTGGATTGTCAAAGTTGAAACTTCAGGTTAGCCGTAGTGGGCGAGGCAACGAGCCCCTCTATGGATTGCGACTGTGAAGGACTCGTAGCCTCGTCCACTACCTTAAATTCAATCCTGACAAAGCACTAATGTCACGAGACCATGATCATGAACCACAACCTGAGATTTTTGCCCAACGCCCTTTTTGCAGTTGCAGTCGTGCTGTTCGCAATCCCGGCCGTTGCGCAAGCCCAGAGGCACAGTCTGGCAATCAGACTGCCGCCGTATCCGGAGACGCAGCCCAAGATCTGAACCTCCAGAATGTGCAGGCCCAAAGATATCCTCGAGAAATTAAAGACTCAGTACGCGAATCTGAATCGGGACCTCGCATCGCTCGAGGCTGACAGACAGCAGTATCTGAGCAAAGTGAAAAAGATCCGCGCCTCTGTCAATGAACAACTTTTATGGATGAGGAGTTCGCCGCCGATCAGTTCCAGGACTTTTACCGAGATTCCTGGCGCCCTGAAATGGGCATTCAGTGGAAAGCATTGGGGCGAACTCGGCCGCGCGGTGAAAGGGATGGCCACTGACTCGAGCCTACCGAGCGCGAGTATCGTCCTGGTCGTCGTCTTGCTGCTGATCATGAGACGGCGGATGAGCGCGGCCCTGATGGGGCGCATTATTTTGCCAGTATCGGACGGATCATTTTAGTGCCGAAGGCACGGCATGTTACAGCCTGGGGTGC